>NZ_CP058406.1:0-1683235 GCF_049262845.1 Gardnerella sp. DNF00109 | reverse complement strand
TTTCAAACCAGTTGCGTAATCAAAATCTTTCTGTACAGGAATTGAATCATAAGAATCGTCCAAAAAAGATTCAACTTTTTTAGGATCAGAAGAATCATTAGAATCTGACGAATCAGAATTATTATTTGTAGTATTATCTAGCGATTGAGAAGTTTTTGAAGTATTACTTACATTTTGTAAAGTATTGTTATTCTCTTTCTCACTATTTTGGATAATTTTAAATGCTGGAAACATGTCTTTTCCAGTACAAATTTTCAAAGAAGTTAGCAGAGCAGAACTAAGTTCGTTTTGCAGAGCTTGCTGAGTCTCAATATTAGAAACGCATAAAACAATTGTTGTTCCAAAAATAGCTTCAGGTTTTACACTCTCAAACCAACTTTTATCCCGATTGCTTAGAAGTGCATTATGGCGCAACACGGCGAGAGTATTAGACCATACTATGGCGGCTTGAGCACTAGGATCCTCAAAGGCTTCAGACATGTTACACCCCCAATCAAAAGTAATTTCCTTTTCGCATTAACAACTCAGTGTATTTTTTTAATACACATTTATGTGTGAAAAGAGTGCTAGTAGAATATGTTTACTCCGACCCTAAGAAGTTATCCACAGCCTAGCGTGTTGAAAATACTTGTATGTTAATAACATGTGTGTAATTTGTGGATAATGTAAAACTTAGTAATCCACATTTTCCAACGATTTTAAGACGAACTATTTACGTTTTTTAATAGATTTATAAAGTTATTTAGAGAATAAGAATTATTCTAAAAGTCCTATTTAGAACACGATAATTAATAAAATTTTAGCTCTTGGTGAGGGGTGATAGTAATTTGGTATAGCTTGACTCATACGGAGCCATGCTTTTGCATGGCTAAATACAGGAGCGTTAGTTATGAAGAGGACATTCCAGCCTAACAACCGTCGTCGTCACATGAAGCACGGCTTCCGCGTTCGCATGCGTACGCGTGCTGGTCGCGCAGTGATTAACCGTCGTCGTGCCAAGGGCCGCAAGACACTTTCTGCCTGAGCTGGGACGCGTCGTAAAGCATGGATAGGCTGAAAAGCCATCGCGATTTTGTTGCGGTGCTCAAAAAACGACGCAAAGTGTGTTCACGGGATATAGTCGCGCATTATGATATGCGTGTATGTGTAACCGTATTAGACGCGCTTAACGAAGACAGAAAAGTAAGTCCAGATGATATTGCCACGGGTTTTGAAAACACTCCCGCGGCATTTTGTGATACCTTAAAGCAACCTCAAAAAAATGATGTTGCTTTAAGGTTAGGTCTTGCTGTATCTAAATCAGTTGGAAAAGCTGTTATTCGAAATAAGGTAAAACGACGTTTTAGGGTAATAGCAAAAGAGCACGAGTCGTTGCTTCCATATGGTTGCGATGTAGTATTGCGTGCAAAACCTACTGCTGCACAATCTTCGTTTGATTCGTTGAATGAGCAAATCAAAAAGATTTTCGGCAAAATAGCTAAAAATCTTCAAGATCAAAATCAATTCATGCAAACTATGTGCTTAAAAACTAGCGAAGATAGTGATAGTAAAGCAAGCTCGCAGGAGCAGTGATGAATCATGAGCGGTAGAAATAGTGTTGTAGCGAATTTGATTATAAAAGCGATTCGCTGGTATCAACGCGTGATTTCTGCCAAAAGACCTGCTTGCTGTCGTTATTATCCAACGTGCTCAAGATACGCTATAGAAGCCGTTAGCCGCTATGGGGCGTTTAAGGGTGGTATTCTAGCCGTTTTACGTCTGTTGCGCTGTAGACCATGGACTAGCTGCAGTATTGACGACGTACCACGAAAATATTCAATTTTTTATCGTTGCGCCTGGTCTAAAGCGCATGAAGAGCCACGGTTAACTCCCTTGGCTGACGAAGACAAGGATAACTAATGTTTAATCAAGATCATTTCTTACTTGATAACGGAATTTGGGGATGGTTTTATAAAATCCTTACGCCAGTTGAATGGCTTATGACTCAAGTAATGTCACTTTTCCACAAGCTATTTGTTCTTATTGGGATGAATGAAATTGGATTCTCTTGGGTACTTTCAATCGTTTTCCTTGTGCTTGTTGTGCACGCGTGCATATTCCCTGCCTTTATAAAAAGCATTAAAGGTATGCGCAATATGCAAGCAATCGCTCCTAAAATGAAGAAAATTCAGCAAAAGTATAAGGGTAAAAGCGATCCTGCTAGCAAAGAAGCCATGCAGCGAGAAATGATGAAGCTGTATCAAGAAAACAACGCAAATCCTGCAGGAAGCTGCCTGCCAATGATGATTCAAGGTCCAGCGTTTATGAGTATTTGGTACACGCTTTCCGTTATACCATTTATTGCTAGAGGCAAGCATACTGCTCTTGGTGCTTTTGATGTTGCTACAGCACAGCAATTTGTTAAAACTCATGTGTTTGGCGTTGGTGTTTCCGACACGTTTATGACGGTTCAAGCGGGCGGAAAAGTTGTTATTGTAATCTTTGTTATATTGATGTGTGCTGCAATGTGGTACATGCAATTTAACAATATTCGTAAGAATCTTCCGCCAGAATCGAAGCAGGGTCCCCAGTATACGATGCAAAAACTTATGATGTGGGGATTCCCATTAATCTACGTTTTCTCTGCATTCGCTCTTCCATTTGCAATGCTTGTTTATTGGCTTGTAAACAACATTATGAATATGCTTCGCTCTATTTGGCAGGTATATGCTTTCCCAACTCCAGGTTCTCCAGCTGCGGAGGAAAAAGAAAAACGAGATTATAAGAATGAATCCGAACGTCGTAAACGTGAAGGATTGCCATCTATTGAAGAAGAAAAGCTTCAAAAAGCTCGCGAAGAAGCTAAGCGTAGAGAAGCCGAAGGGTTTCAACGTAAGCAGCCTACGCGTAAGCGAAAAAATAAATAGATAAAAATATGTGAATAAACAAGTAGGTAATTTTGGATTTATCTTCAGTTACACTTGTAAACAGAATTGTGATTCTTGACATTTATTGCAATTAAGGAGTATGTAAATGGCGCAAGACGAAACTAGAAGCATTGACCAGCTCAATGAGGAAGCTGATATAGCTGCCGATTACTTAGAAGGACTTCTAGATATTGCTGATTATGAGGGCGATATTGAAATGGGTGTTCGTAACAATAGACCGATGATTCAGATTGTTGCGGATGATGATTCCGATATTAAGCATTTGATTGGCAGGGATGGAGAAGTTGTTGACGCATTGCAGCAGCTTAGCCGATTAGCTATTCAACAAAAAACTGGTGAGAGATCTCATTTAATTGTTGATGTTGATGGATTCCTTAAGCGTAAGCGTCAGCATTTGCGTGATATTGCTTTGGATGCTGTTGATGAGGTTCGTGAGACTGGGGATCCAGTTGAATTGAAGCCGATGAATTCATTTGAACGTAAAGTAATTCATGACACTGTGCGAGATGAGGGTCTGCGTTCTAGGTCTCATGGAGAAGAACCACATCGTTATGTAACCGTTTATATGCCTGTAAGTGCAGTTGAAGACGAAGATCTTGATGATATAGCTGTTGACGTAGATGAAGAGTATATAGAAGACTGATTTAAGATTTTGCAATTTTCATGATTGCACGAGGCTGTTGAAACACTATAAAAGTAACACAATGAAACAAAAAATGTTTTATTGTGTTACTTTTTATTTGATAAGCGCGGGGAAGTATGGAAGAAAATTTAAATAAAGATAATAACGATAATACTCAAGAGACAATTGATGAATTAGAAAATTCACCATTGCTAAGCGAAGTTTTAGGTGATGCTCTTGATAAATGTAAGATGTTTCACGTGAAACTTCAAAAAGAGGGCTTGCTGAGAGGATTAGTTGGACCTAGAGATATGAGTATTCTCTGGGAAAGACATATATTAAATTCTGCAGCTGTTGTTCCTTTTATTAAGGAAGCTATTAAAAAGTCTAAGAAAAAATCTATAGCAGACGTAGGAAGTGGTGGTGGATTCCCTGGTATTGTTATAGCAGCATGTTTGCCTGATTGTGATGTAACATTAATTGAACCTATGGAAAGACGCGTTCTTTGGCTAAAAGAATGTGTAGAACTTATGGGATTAGACAATGTCACTATTTTTCACGGAAGATCAGATGAAATTATTGAAAAAATAAAATCTCATGATATATCACCGTTTGACGTTGTAACGTGTAGAGCTGTAGCACCTATGACAAAACTAGCAGGGTGGACTATCCCTCTATTAAATACGCATGGTCAACTGATTGCGTTAAAGGGAAAATCTGCCCAGGCTGAAATTGAGAAAGCCGCAAAAATGATCAAAAAAGCGAAGGGTGTGAATCCTAGGGTTGTTGATGCTCCTGTTGCAAATGGTCTTCAATCTACGACTGTTGTATTAGTTGACAAAGCATAATTCATATTATTAATTACATATAAAATAATTCGTTTCACGTGAAACTTTAATCTTCCAGTGTTTTACGTGAAACAAATATTTTTATGTAAAAATGTTTGTATAAAATACGTATAATATAGTTTATTTTGTTTTTCTATCTTTCGTCATTTTCCTTTATATTTAGCACGTGTTTCACGTGAAACTTGTGCTCTTTTTGCTGTGTTTTATGTCCATAGAAGAAACGAAACTTGAAAATACTAAGGTTTAAATTGGTTAAATTATGGTAATTTTCCCATAGGTGGTCGGGGGTGGATGAAGTTATGGTGGAGTCAGCTGAAGATACGATTAAGCGTATTTTTGGAGATTCTGGATCTTCCTTAGGTAGTGAATTGGCTAATATATCAAGCCGATTTCATGCCATTGATGGGGTAGTTTTTCCTAAGCCTAAAGAAACGCGATTTATTGCTGTTGCGAATCAAAAGGGTGGTGTTGGCAAAACCAGTTCGGCTGTAAATTTATCTGCAGCTATGGCTATTGGTGGTTCAAAAGTTTTGTTGATTGACATGGACCCTCAGGGTAATGCTTCCACAGCTATGAATATACCTCATTCTTCAGCAGATCCCTCTGTTTATGATGTTATCGAGGGAAGAAAAACTATTGCTGAAGTAAAGAAAACTTGCCCAGATATTGAAGGACTTGATGTTGTTCCTGCTTCTATTGATTTAAGTGGAGCAGAACTAGAAGTTGCGCAGATGGAAGATCGAAATAATCTTCTTAAAAATGCTGTTAATGAGTTTCTTGGCAATAATAATGAGCACTACGATTATGTGTTTATTGATTGTCCACCATCTCTAGGTCTTTTGGTAATTAACGCGATGTGTGCTGCTCATGAAATGCTAATACCAATTCAAGCTGAATATTATGCACTAGAAGGATTAGGACAACTCATTAGGACAATTGGATTAGTGCAACAACATTACAATCCTACGCTGGTTGTTTCAACAATGTTAGTAACGATGTTTGATAAGCGAACTCTTCTTGGTAGAGAAGTGTTTCAAGAAGTTAAAAACCATTATCCAAATATTGTTCTAAATACTACCATTCCAAGAACTGTCAAAATACCAGAAGCACCAAGTTTTAATCAAAGTGTTATAACTTATGATCCACACGGAACTGGAGCAGTGTCGTATAGGGAAGCTGCGTTAGAGATAGCAAATAAGTCTGATGCTATTTTAGCTGTAATTGACGCTAAAAGAGAGGGTAATGCATAATGAGTACAACTAAATCTCGTTTAGGCAAAGGGTTAGGGGCGCTATTTCCTGCACTACCTGGGGAAAATGCTCTTGTTAATGCTGAGGCAAAAAATAATGAAAATGTTTCACATGAAACATTAATACAAAAAGATGTTTTTAACGATGTTTCACGTGAAACTAAAGTTCCTAGTATTGATAAAGCAATTTCTCCACATGAAGGTCAAAATAATGTTCAAAAAACCACCGTTTCACGTGAAACAGTGCCGCCGATTGCTAATAAAAATAAGCATTCGTCAAAGCGATCTTCTATGCCATCAATTGACGATGTAACTAGACCAATTGACTTTTTCTTTGGTGATTCTGCGTCTAAAACGTTTGTGTCTTCAAAACAAAAAACTGAAGAAAAGAAAATTTTTAATAAAACAATTGATGAAAAACACAACGCGGAAAATAAAGAATTAAAACCTGTTGAAGGCGGCTATTTAGCATATTTAGATCCAACTGATATTGTTCCAAATGCTCACCAGCCGCGTACGATTTTTGATGAAGAAGAGCTTCAAGAATTAGCTGCATCAATCAAAGAAGTTGGAGTTTTGCAGCCTATTGTTGTGCGAAAAATTAATAACATAGATCAAGAGGATACGCATAATGCTCATTATGAATTAATAATGGGTGAGCGCAGATGGAGAGCAACTCAATTAGCTGGTCTTAAAAAAGTTCCAGCAATTGTTAGAACAACTTCTGATGAGAATATGCTTAGAGATGCTCTTTTGGAGAATCTGCACAGAGTTGCTTTAAATCCTTTAGAAGAAGCTGCAGCGTATGCTCAGATGATTGATGATTTTGGATTAACACAGGTTCAACTCTCAAAATCTGTGTCTAAATCACGTCCGCAAATAGCAAACACTTTACGTCTGTTAAATCTTCCAGCTAGCGTGCAAAAGCATGTTGCATCTGGTGTTCTTTCTGCAGGTCATGCTCGCGCACTTCTTGCTTTGCCTACATCTGAAGAAATGGAATCATTGGCAAAACGAATAATTGCAGAAGGCTTATCTGTTAGAAGTACTGAAGAGATTGTGTCTATTAGAGTAGACAATAGTGATGAGTCTTCTAAGAGAAATAGGGTTCAAAGAAATAATAAGTGGGCGCATTCTCCTATTAGAAAACAACTTGAGAATATATTTTCTACAAAAGTTGCAATTAAGGGCACAGAAAACCATGGAAGAATCGAAATTGTATTTTCATCTCCAGAAGAAATGCAAAGGATTTTTGACATTTTAGTAAACAAAAAAGATTAGCAACATAAATTAACATAATACAAACTGAAAAGCTTCAATGAATTACTTTTAAAGTAATTCATTGAAGCTTTTTGTTTCACGTGGAACATAATTTATTATTCGCTTAAATCATTTAAATAAGCTTGAGCATCAAGAGCAGCGCGGCAGCCCATTCCTGCTGCAGATATTGCTTGCCTATAAACGCTATCTACCACATCTCCTGCAGCAAAAATACCAGGAATAGATGTTTTAGTAGATGCACCCTGTACTGAAATAGTTCCATCTTCGTTAAGAGCTATAGAGTTATTTAAGAATGAGGTTGATGGTAGATGACCAATAGCAACGAAAATACCAGATGCTTCAATATCTTGAGTTTCTCCAGTTACAACATTTTTTACAGTTACAGACTGAGCATCTTCATTGGAACCATTTATTGATTGAACAACAGAGTTTAAAACAAATTTAATCTTCTCATTTTTGCGAGCTCTATCAATCATGATTTTAGAAGCACGGAATGAATCGCGCCTATGAATCAATGTTACAGAAGAACCAAATCTAGTTAGGAACAATGCCTCTTCAAAAGCTGAATCGCCTCCGCCAACTACAACGATTGGTTTTCCTCTAAAGAAGAATCCATCACAAGTTGCACAATAAGAAACACCTCGTCCAGAGTATTCTTGCTCTCCAGGAACCCCCAATTTTCGCACTTGCGAGCCTGTAGAAATGATTACTGCATTTGCTGTATAAGTTTCTCCATCGTCTGTTGTAACTGTCTTCAAATCGTCCTTAAAATCTACAGACACGACATCGTTTAATATAATTTGTGCTCCAAATTTTTCTGCTTGCTTTTGCATAGCTTCCATTAAATCTGGTCCAAGTATTCCATCTACAAATCCTGGATAATTTTCAACCTCTGTAGTGTTCATGAGTTGTCCACCAGGAGTTAATGCTCCAGCAATGACCAAAGGAGTGTAGCCTGCGCGTGCTAAATACAATGCCGCAGTATAACCCGCAGGGCCAGAGCCAATAATTATTACTTTTTTGTTTAGTTTTTCCATAAAATATTCCTAATATTCTCAATAATCTTAATAAAATTTAGTAAATTTTTACGTAATTAATGTATAGGCTGTTTTGAGGCATAGAGTCCTCTGGAACCCACAAAATAAAGTCTTGTGCCGTAATAGGTTTTTTGAACTTTACATCTGTTACACCACTGGCATCAAAGGTAAAATCAGCAACTTTATCTCCAGCACTAGGATCATTTTTAGAATTCGCAATCAAATAACCATGTCCTCCAGAAGAACGAATTGAAACAACAAAACGATATGCTTCTTGAGGTTGAGCCAAATGCATGTAATAGCCATAACCTCTCTGGTTAGCCGTGTAATCCAAGAATTGTTGTACATCTATAGGATAAGGCGTAGTGTTAGTAGGCATTTTAGGTTTTGGAACCTGCTTTACCTTCTTACTCTTATTAAGTTTTTTATGCTTACTTTTATTTGATTTGTTTTCTTTATTTAATTTGTCTTTCTTTGCGTTTGCATCAGCCTTAGAAACAGCATTGGAATCAGATTTTGCTTTATTCTTAGACGAATCACTTTTATCTTCTGGAAGAACACCTTGACTTCCAAAAGGAACATTTTCTACGCTTTGAGAATCCCACGAGTTAGATTTTGTAAAACTAGAAGGAGCATCATGAGAATTAAAAAGACTATGCAAAGATAATGCGAATACCACTACAACCAATATTGCAACAACACTGATTGCAAGAACCTTTGTTGAAATACCGCCAAAAATTTTTGCGTCTGCTATATCCACGCCATTCTGCCCAGAATTCTTTTTGGACTCCAGAGATTCCTGACGCTCATGAGGCTGGAAACTAGGAGGCATTGAAGAATAAGATGACTTTAAAGAACCGCCATCATAATCTTCATAGTCACCATTTTCCAACTCTTCTTCACGCAAAGCGCGTGCAGATTCTTCTCCAGGAGCAATAAAACGCCCATTACTATCTACAACTGGAACCCTACCTGTTGATTCTGCTTCCAAAGGTAAACTTTGTGGTCTAGACATCAGCTCAGTGTGTTTAGTGTTATCTGTGAGAAGGTCTTCAAAATCAAATCTTCTAGGCATTAATGGGGAAGCTAAATTATCTTTTTGTGAATAATCGTTTTTAGAATCTGATTCGTTTTCTATATTGTTATATTTTTCTGCTTCTTCATTATTTAACGCATCAGAAGACTTGCTTTCTGAATAACTAGGAAAACTTGTGTATGTGGAAGATAGGTTGTGGAATATAGAATCATCTGCATCAAGTTCCGTAGGTGCTAAAATATTAGCCATTTCTGCGGCAGCAATATCATGGAAGTCATAATCTGTTCCAGTAGAGTCAGTTTCTGTAGAAGAATCTGAATTATTATCTAAATCGTTCTTATTGTTTCTTTTAAGAAGAGCGCTTAATGCTCCTATAGTTCTTCCAGCATTTTTTAAACCAGCTCCTGCTGCAGACAATCCGCCTGTAAAACCAGCATTTTTATTGGATTTACCCTGTTTACTATCATCTAGTTTCTCAACAGAGTCAAGACTGTTATTGGACTCCTGTTCTGATAATTTATTTTCGAGCAAGTCCTCATTTTGGGCTAATCCTTCTGGAAAATCAAGAAGATTTTTATCGTCTTCTGGAAGCAATAACGCATTTTGAACGGAGGCTTTACTTGTAGTTTTATCAAAAATAATATCTTTATCAGAAAGTTTTCTAACAGGAGTATAAGATCCAAGTAATGCTAATAGCTCTCCTATTGATGCCATAGGTATAATATTGGAATCTTCTGTAGAAGAAAGTCCTCTTCTACAAATCATAGAAAATTCACTAGGCACTCCATCTGTAAGCCTAGAAAGATTAAATACAGAATTATTCTGAGTGTAATTTGTTCTAGTTAGTAGAGCATATAGCAATGCTGAAAGTTGATGCGTAGCAATATTTTCTATGCTCTTATTTTGAGCTTTAGGATGGTTAAAATCGTTACCTGAACCTTCGTCGGCAGACTCTACAGCAGACTCCCCATCTTCTGCTGACTTTTTTGGCTTTTCATCTTCAATAGTCACATCTTTTAAAAGAGGGCTTATCGGAGCATCTGCCAGTTCTACTCCAGAATCAGTAAGCCTTACGGTATTCGTAGAAATAGCATAGTGTGTTATTCCATCTGCTAACAGTTTACTAAGCGCATTAGCTGTTTCTGCAACTATGGAACGTATTGCTTCATAGCTAAGTGTTGAACTATGTAGCTTCATATAATCGCTTAAAGTTACTCCAGAATCCAGCTCGGTTATAATAATAGCGACATCATCTATATGATGAAGCTTCAAAACTGGCGTA
Source organism: Gardnerella sp. DNF00109 (assembly GCF_049262845.1). Lineage (NCBI taxonomy): Bacteria > Bacillati > Actinomycetota > Actinomycetes > Bifidobacteriales > Bifidobacteriaceae > Gardnerella > Gardnerella sp. DNF00109. The sequence goes on along the minus strand of NZ_CP058406.1, from coordinate 1,672,953 downwards.
AATTTGCGTATTCTGGACAGAGCAAGAGTAGAAGATATAGTGTTGACTTCTGGAAGAAAACGAGAATCACGTACTATAAAAAGCTGACAATCGCGAGCAAGTATACGATCGCTAGCATGCCATGCTTGAAGACCCGCTTCTTCGCGCAAAGGTGATACTAAAGCGTAGCGATCAAGTATAATATCTCCCAACTGAGGTTTCATCTACTCCCCGTCTTCCTACATGAGTAATGAATAATAATGCGTTACATAATAAATCCCACAAATTATTGTAACTGTAGAATCTAGTGAAACGCCCTGAGTTACTGCATTTAATTATCTTGATTTAATTATCGCTCACTGTGTTGATTTATTTTCGATCTAATAATCCTAGTATGTGCATTCTTATTATTTTCACTATGATTAGTCTGTTTATTATTTAACTTGCTTTTATTGATGTTTTCAAGATTCAACAAAAATGGCAGTTTTACACCGATTCTTCTAAGAATTGGATTAATAAGACCTGCCAGTTCACTCGTTCTTAAAAGTAACAAGATAGATATGTAAATAATCGCCAAAATAATGGTGATAATTGCACAAACAAAAATCGCAAGCAACCAACGACTAACACCATGGAGGTTTGGTGAATCTAAAGAAATCCATTTGTAAATAAATTCTCTAAACAAAATTCCAACAAGAATAGATACTATAGAAGCTGCAAGCACCTTTAGATGCGTAATAACAAGCTGCTTATCGTCTAAATCGTTGTTAAAACGAGATCTAATCATTTTAACAAGCGAAGGAAAAGTGAGAATATAACTAAAAGATGCGGCTGCAGCTAAAGCGGTAACCCAATAGTTTGGCGGAAGGAATTGTATGCAAGAAAATACAATAATAAGTTCCACAAATAATTGTGCTGCACAAAACATAAACGGATGTTTGCCATCTTCAAAAGCGTAGAATGTGCGTTGAATAATCAAATACGCGCTAGATAAAGGCAATCCAAGCGAAAGCATCATAAGCGGATTTGCCATAAGATACGCTTCTTTTATGCTGATTGAAGGTAAAAGAGCCAAAGATATAGGCATTGGAATCACAATAAAAGCAACACTAAAGAAGCACATTAAAATGCTTACATTTCTAAGACAAGAGCTTAAATCTGCACGAACTGTTGATAAATCATGGTTTGTTATTGATCTAGAAATTTTAGGGAAAACAGCGGTAGCAACCGACACAGCGATAAGCGAATAAGGAAGAATAAACATTGTGTATGCGTTTTGAAAAGTAGCATTTCCAGCAACATCAAATTGACTTAACCCCAACGTTTTTTCTGCTACAGAAGGAGCGCTTGTAGTTATGTGAGTAGTTGCCATTGTAGAAAGCTGACTAACAGCCACTATTGCAAAACTCCATGCTGCAACAGGGCCCATTGAACGCAAACCAATGCCGCTAATGCCGAAACTTGGTTTGTATTTTAATCCGATTTTTCTAAGAGGAATAAATAAAACAAGCGCCTGAGCTGCAACACCCAAAGTCCAAAATCCTGCAGTAAGAAGCATAGTAGTGTTGTTCCAAAAACCCACTGGCTGCCTGCTTGCTCTGCCAAAAATTGCAATAAAAACGCCGAAGCCCACGCAACTGACGATATTTGCTGCAACGGAACTCCACGCATACATTGCAAACTTGCCTTTTGCGGCTAAAACTTGACCGAGCACGGTGTAAAGTCCATAGAAAAATATTTGAGGCATACACCATAACGTAAAAGCGTTAGTAAGAGCAATCATGGATTGGTTTGATCCAACATAGAGCCATGTTAAAACAGGTGTGGCAATTGCCATTAAAGCGGTTACGCCTAAAAGCAGAATAATCGCAAAGGTTATAAGCTTATTTAACCTATCTTTTGCATCTTGTTTTTCCAGAGTTTTAACGATTTGTGGGACTAAAACAGCATTGAAAATGCCACCAGACACAAGAGTGTAAATAAGCTGAGGGATCATGGACCCAGCCTGATATGCATTAGCTGCTAGACCTGTAGTACCAAGGGCTGCAGCAAGTAATATAGTTCTAACCTGACCAGTTATTCTTGAAGCTGCCGTGCCGCTTGCCATTATGATTGAGTTGCGGCCTACTGAATTCATTCGTCTGGATCCTTTTTACGGTGGAACTGCCTCCAAAGCCCTAAAATTCCAAGCGCGAAGGCAAATATTATAATAATCGTACCGCTTTTATCGCTGATTTGCAGCGTGCTTGTAATCATTGTTTCTTTATGATTGTAGAAAGCGCGATGGCTTCTATCTTCTAGTCCGAAAATTGCTCTAGCTTTACTAGAAGTTGTAGATCTAAGTGGCAGAATAATTTGTGTTTCACTATTTGCAGCAATCTTAACTGGAGTTTTTCTAGGAGTTACTATCTCCATTGAATTAGTGTAAGAAGTAAGATATACGCTAACAGGGTATGGATTAGTATTGCTGATCGTAATCGGCATTGTTGCTGTTTCGCTTACAAGCGTTACATCTTTTGGAGGAATAATATGTATTCCAGAAATTAAAATTTTGGATAGATTATGAGTGCCTTTAGAATCAACATTATTTGGTCTACTATCATTTACTTCTCGTTGAGCCATAGCATCAAAAAGTTTAAGAAGATTCTTACTCCAAATATTGCTGTTCTGGTTAATTTTCAGTTTTGCGTTTTGTTTTGCAAGAGATTGAACATCTGACTCATTAACGTGATGATTATTTAATTCACCGTGGTCAAGAATATCACTTATGAACTGTTTAATGTTTTCTCTATCTGAAGATAGTTGATTTAGAATTGACTTTCTATTGATTATAGATTCGTTTGATATCGCACTATCTTTAGGAACTGGATTGTACCCAAGATATTCTTTAGAAAAAGATTTTGCGTTAGATAAAGATCTTAAATCTAGCAGGGAAATCCACGGAGATTTTTCCAAATTGCTTATAACAGAATCGATATAAGAAGATGGCGTATCTTGGTGGAATGTTATAAGCAAGTGTCTTGAAGAATACGGTTGTTCCATCTGATAAAACGCGCTTTGAGCAATAATCCTGTTTAGTTTTCCAGCATTAGTGTTTTCGCCAGTTGACCTACTACTTGTTGGTTTTTCGTTTGCCAAATCACTAAGAGTTTCTTGCGAGGAAAGCACTTTTACGTTTCCAAAAGAAGTCTGAACGTCATACACGCCATTCTTAACTGCAAAACGGTGCGCTAAAGCATCAAATCCGTTTGTTGCCACAACGGTCTTATAACCATTGCTTTTAGCCTGTTCTAGTGCCTTTAAGGTCCATTTTCCGCCTGTTTGAAAAGCGTATGACTCGAATTTTGGCGCTTTACCTGTATGATCTTTTGGAATTGACGATTCTTCACTCCAAGACTCAGCGTCAATCCCAGATGATTGGTAGTAAGAAGAATTACTTGTTTCAGCATATTTACTTATGTCAAAACCGTTATTTTGCATAAATGCAGAAGGAGTGAAGCTAATTCCAGAAGATTTAAGAGTATTTAAATCTGCTATCGTTTGTAATCGAGGATGCTTTTGTGCAAGAGATATCAAAGAAGCAATATGCTTTATGCTCTTTTTGCTTAACCTTATTTTTCTATTGTCTTTAAATTGGTTTAAATCTTTGCTTACTTGGGAAGAGTCGCCAGCAACTGTTTTTGTGTTAGTTTTGTCCGAATTTTCTTTTTTAGTATCTGCTTTAGATTCCTCTTTAGAAACAATATTAGATTCGCTAGGTGGAATATTCATCGAAGGAGAAATATTCTGCTTGTTAATTTCATAACGCCAGTCAGATGCTTTAGCGACTATAGGAATAAGCAATGTGACATTAATCGGAGGTGTTTGTATGTTTTTAACGCCAATATTTGCTCGTGTTACAAACGATTTTACAGAAGAATAATGCTTAAAATCCGATGAAGAATACGTTACAGAAAGAGGCTTTGGTCCCCAATAAAGGATGTTAGAAAGATTAGGGCTGTTTGAGTCAACATCAATTTGCGCGTTATAAGATTTGCCACGAGCAAGAGCTGGAACGCTAACTTCGCCAATTAGCTGAGGAGTAGGGATTCTGGACTCGGCTTGACTCCATTTTTGCAAATCAGTCCTAGACATAAACGTGTACCAAGGGTTAAATGCAACCTGAATTTTTCCATCTGGAAAATCTTGAGAACCAGTATTTTTAACCAAAATGGTTATATGGTATCCGCTTTTGTCTGTAAGAATTGAAGTTGATTTAACTATTTGTAAAGAAATACCCTTATCCTTGGAATTATAAGATTCGTAATATTTTACAGAAGCTTGATTAACGTTAGATAAATGGCTTGTATTCTGCGATGATTCGTAAGCAAAAGCTGTATTTGAAACACAATAAAGCGGTGTAATAGCAAGCAAAAGTACTACAAGAATTAAAGTAATACTAAATTTAAAACAAAATTGAGTAGGATTTTTAAAATAAAACATTTTACGGGCGATTTTATTAGTGACTTTTTGTAACTCCCGTAATTGGTTGTTTGCAAAATCAATCACATTAATCACGATTAGACCGCCTATTTGCCTTTTTAGCGTACATCCACGCTATCTTGCGTTCATTAGGATAGCTTAAAACATCATTAAGCTCTTTGAAATCCACCCAAATTGCATCTTCTGCCTCATGGTCTGGATCTCCAAGAACAGATAGTTCTCCACTAACATATTTCAAAGCAAAATGATGAACTAGCTTATGCACACGTTGACTTGTTCCAGTAAACCAGTAGTCAATAGTAGCAATAGAATCCACTACTTCTCCAAGAATTCCAGTTTCCTCATGAATTTCCCTAACAGCTGTTTGCTGAGGAGTTTCGCCTTTTTCTATATGACCCTTCGGCAAGCACCATTCCATATGCCCACTTCTTGAATGACGAGCTATAATCGCGACACGCCCAAGGGTGTCAAAAACTAGTCCTCCAGCGGAATATTCTCTCACAATAGGTAAGTCTTGAGCATCTAAAGAGGCAAAAGTTTTAGGACCGTCGTTAACTCTTCTCTGAGGCATTAAAGCTGGAGAAGGTGCCTCTAATGATGTTATTTGTTGGCGAGATTCCGTTATATCAACATGAATATTTTCAACGTGATAATCGCTCGAAAAGCTTGAAATATCAACGAAAATTGACTCGTCTTCTTCTGCCTGTTGAGGCTGTATTTTGCTTTTCATTCTAGCGATATCAAGTGGTGTAACTCGAATATCTGGCGTATTTTGGGCATGATTATCCGAGGCTCTGGCGAGCATGCGTCTTAAGTCTGCTGGGGTAACCATACACTCCACCTTACTCAATCCGCTGTGCATTGGGGTAACGGTATGCTGGAATATAGTTTGATTTTTGTTGAAAGGGTGTTTCCAAGCGTGTCTGTGAACTTTGAAGTTTGGCCTGAAGCCATGGAGTTGGGTAGATTATTCGCTAAACATAATTATGAGCTGGCTCTTGTAGGCGGTCCTGTACGAGACATGTTGTTGCATAGAACGTCGCACGATCTTGATTTTTGCACTTCTGCCAAACCAGAAGAATTTGAGCATATTCTTAGGAGTTGGGGGCACGATGGCTTTTGGGATATGGGTCGAAAATTTGGCACGCTTGGAGCTGTGCGTCGCAGAAAAGACGGAACAGAAGTAAAAGTCGAGATAACAACATACCGATGTGATGACTATGAGCCAGATTCTAGGAAACCAGAAGTAAAATATGGCGATACTTTGGAAGGTGATCTTTCTAGGCGTGATTTTACTGTGAACGCAATGGCTTTGCGTGTTCCAGATTTGGAATTTGTAGATCCATTCGGTGGAGCGAATGATTTAGCAAAAGGTATTCTGCGTACTCCAGTAGATCCTCGTCAATCTTTTGACGATGATCCTTTAAGAATGATGCGTGCTGTTCGTTTTGTTGCTCAACTTGGTTTCACTATTGAAGCAAATACTGCAGAAGCTATTTTAGATATGGTTTCTAGGTTGGATATTGTTTCTGCAGAGCGCGTCCGCGATGAAATAACAAAAATGCTGCTTTCTGCTAATCCTCGTGCTGGTATTGAAGCTATGGTCGAGTCTGGTATTGCAGATAGGGTTTTGCCAGAAATTCCTGCATTGCGCTTAGAAATTGACGAACATCACAGGCATAAGGATGTTTTTGAGCATACAATGATGGTTCTTGAACGAGCAATAGCATTAGAAACAGATAACGAAGGCGCGGTTCCTAGACCCGATTTGACTTTGAGACTTGCTGCTCTTTTGCATGATATTGGCAAACCTCGTACTAGAAAATTTGAAGAAGGCGGAAAAGTAAGTTTCCACCATCATGATGTTGTTGGAGCTAAAATGACTCGCAAACGCATGAAAGCTCTTCATTTTGATCATCATATTATTGATGATGTAAGCGAGCTTGTGAATCTGCATTTGCGATTCCATGGATATGTTGACGAGCCTTGGACTGATTCTGCTGTACGCAGATATGTTAAGGATTCAGGACACTTGTATGAGAGATTAAATCGTCTAACCCGCGCGGATGCAACTACACAGAACAAGCGTAAATCGCTGATGTTTGAGCAGGCTATGGATGAGATGGAAGAGCGAGTTAAAGAGCTTAAAAAGCAGGAAGATTTTAACGCGATTCGTCCAGACCTAGATGGCAATGAGATTATGCAATTGCTTGATTTGAAACCTGGTCCTATTGTTGGTAAAGCATATAAGCATATGTTGGATTATCGCCTTGATAACGGTCCAGTAGATCACGATATTGCTGTTGAGGAATTAAAGAAATGGTATTCCAGCTTAAATAAGTAGCTTAAATAAGTAAAGTTTTATTATTCTAACTTTATTTTGCTTTATTTAACATCATGTTGTTGAATAAAACTTATTGAACTGGATTATGATTTGCGGATTTTGGAAGATTTTTCATAGAGTTAAAATCAGCGCATCCTTTTATTTCAACTATTGTTGCACCTGCTGCAGGAACATCAGTCTTAGGTTTAAGATTGTTGAATGTTACGCCTAAAACCACGTCAATTAGCTTATCTTGTCTATCGTCCATTCGCAAAATAGCGTCTTTAAAGTTAGCAGCTAAAGTATAAGCTTCATTAATTGATTTCTTACCAAAGTAGATTGTTGTGCGTTTTACACTTTTTTCGCTATTTCCAACTTCAATCAGGTTAAAACCGCGGTTTCGTAGTCCTTCTCCTACCGCTCTTGCGAATCCACGGAATTTTGTTCCGTTTAGTACTCGAATAGGAACAGCACGATTATCGATATAAGTAGCCTTATTCTCATCTTTATTTTTTGTAGGGCAAGGCGCTTGAACTCCATAATTTGGGTCGATTTCTGGAGTTTTAGAGGCAGCAATACCAAATACATGGCATTGCACTAGAACAGCAAGAAGAAACGCTGCTCCAACACAAATTCCAACAGTAGTAAGTACAAATCGTTTCTTTTGATACATGAACTCTCTGCGCGCCAGCCGCTCGTCGTAAAATTGCGTCATGCTAACTTCCGATCTGTACTATGTTTCTGTTGCGTATCTTATTGTACGAGACTTGCAATTATGCATAAATCATAATGTTTTATACACAAAACAATACTAGCAATTTTACTTACTATGTATGACTGTGTTTTTAAAAATAATTCATATCTGCGAAGCTTTATAAAGAGCCAAGAATTCTGCGCATGTAAGGGTCTCTCCACGCCTAGTTGGGTCTATTTCGGCAATATCGTACGATTCATTAGAAATAATGCCTTTAAGAGCAGAATGCAGTGTTTTTCTTCTCTGTTGGAACGCTGCATCAATAATTTTAAACACTTTTTCTCGCTCTTGCTCATCTTCTCTTATCTCGTTATTTCTTTCAAAATAAACGAGAGCAGAATCAACATTTGGAGCAGGCCAGAATACATTTCTACCAATTAAACCAGCTTTTTGAGATTCGCCATACCAAGCCAACTTTACACTTGGAGTTCCATATGTTTTTGTGCCTGGTTGAGCGCAGAGGCGATCTGCCACCTCTTTTTGAACCATTACAAGGAAACTTGTAAGATTATTAAACTTTTCAAGAAGTGTAAGAATAATAGGGGTTGCAACGTTATAAGGAAGATTGGCAACAAGAGTAAAGTGTTGTGCATTTGCTAAATTGGGAACGTCTTGAGCGTTTAATTCGAGCGCGTCTTTAAGAATCACATTAAATCGTTCTAAGGCGTTAGGCATAAATTCTTTAACGGTACTCGGCAAACGTTTAGCAAGCGGAGGATCTATTTCTACAGCCGTAAGATTTGCGCCAGCTTGAAGAATCGCAAGTGTAAGAGAGCCAAGACCAGGGCCTACTTCCATAACAAAATCGTTTGAATTAATTTTTGACGCAGTAACGATTTTCTTAACCGTACCAGGGTCAATAACGAAATTTTGACCGAATTTTTTAGTAGGAGTAATACCCTCTTCTGCTGCAATCCTACGAATGTCAGCGGCTCCAAGAAGAGAGCCTTCTTGCTCACTAATATTATTTTGTGTCAATTTAATACCATCCAAACTTTAATACCATCCAAACTTTTCTGAATGCTTCCATGCTTCGCTAGGATTCCCGTATTTGCTTTTAATGTAATTAATTCCCCACGTTATTTGTATTGATGCATCTTCGTGCCAATTTGCTCCTGCGCTCGCCATTTTGTTTGCTGGAAGAGATTGTGGTATTCCGTATGCGCCAGAGCTTTTATTTTCTGCGTTCCAACGCCAGTGAGATTCTCTTGTCCACAAATTAACAAGATCTTCCCACATTGCACCAGTCCAACCAATTTGAGCACATGCAGCTTGAGCATATAGCTTTGCTTGCTCAGGAGTGGCGTGAACCATGCCATTGGGATTGTTGGCTGGTGGAGCAGGTGCTGGTGGGGCTGCAGGAGCGGGAGCTGGCGTTTGTGATGCTGGCTGTGATGCTGCAGGTGCTTGTGTTTGAGAAGAGGAAGAAGGATTTTGCTGATTATTCGCATTAGATTGATGCTGATTTTGTGAATTACTATTGTTATGGTTTTGAGAATTTTGCACACTTTGTTGGGATTGACTATTTTGAGAAGGTTTTTTAGATTCTTGTGGTTTTATTTCTTGTTTAGTGTTAGTTTTATTCAAATTAGTATTGCTAGAAGGTTTTTGTGAAGTCTTTCCGTTAGTGTTGTTACTACTTTGCTTATTCTGCTTAGGGGCTTGATAATTAGGTTTGCTACCTACAGCAACAATCTGATCTGTTGTAGGAGTAATCACGTTTTGTTTTATTAATACAGAGCTTTCTGCTTTACCATCAACATAAGTCACATTGTATAAATCTGTTCGCTCGCCATTTATTCCAGATTGTCTAACAACTCTCACTCCAGATGGCAAATTTGGATCATTTATCGTTCTAGTGTTAAAAGGAACGATGACATTTCTAGATTCTTTTCCATGAGTTACGCGAAGAATGCGTAATACGGTTTGTGATCCATTTTCGCTTACGGTAACTCTATCTTCTTTTCCCAAAACGATTCCTAGAGAATCGAGAATAGAACTTGCTGGAAGTGTTCCATCTGGCGCTATCCTAGATTTGCCATCGCAAATAACCTCTACAGGTCCTTTTTTGTTAATAGACAATCCTCCAGTGAGTTTGTCGTAAATATTCTGCAAATTTACTGTGATTTTTGCAGCATGATCTGCATTTGCTTGGAAGAATCCAATTAGTTGATCTACGCTGGTTGCAACAGTCCAAAATGGTATTGTTATGCCATCTACTGTTACAGAAGTTTGGTAAGCGCTCCTAACAGTTACAGTTGTGTGATCTGCAAGAATTTCTCCCGAAGTACTAATAACTTGATCATGCGTTTTAACGGGTATTTTTTGTTCCTGCAGAAGTCTTTGTGCAGTAGACGCATAGGTTGTTACAATTCTTGTTTTACCATTGACAATTAGAGCTACAGATTTGCGCGCAGAAAGAGTAAAAATCCCAGTGCTTGAGATAATAAGAGCCAAAACGCATACAAGGATGCGTATTCTTCTCATTACAACAAACCTCTGAGGCGTCCATCTGCGTGCCATTCAACCTCACTTCCAAAGTAAAACTGAACTTTAATTATATATAATGCTCGCAACTGAGCTAAAAGCTTCTAAATGTTGATGAAATCTATCATAAAAATGGGGGCGGGAGAGAAGGGGATTGTTCCCGCCCCCGTAGAGGAGGAGCTGGTTGGGGGACGCTCCACCCTCTTACTCGGAAATCCTGAGTTGGGGGAAGATTTCCGAGAACTTACTCAAGCAAAGTCTACAATGCAAATCTTTTGTAAGTTTTTATTTTATGTTTTATGATGAATAAGTCTTACTTTTTATAAATTATCATACGACAAATCTATAAACGTATTTGCTTTAATTCTAACCCTTTAATGCAAATTTTACTAAAATTGCCAAAAGCCTTCAACTTAACACTATTAACGATCGTATTTTAACAAGTAGAAGAATAAAACAGAGCCTCCTGCCGGGATCGAACCGGCGACCTGCCGCTTACAAGGCGGCCGCTCTGGCCATCTGAGCTAAGGAGGCACGTCTCTGCGTGCAATAACTAGCTTGCGCGCAAAACATTGATTAGTGTACCAGCACCCAATGCCAAAATGCAACTTGTTTGCGCTGAAACACTAATCAACAAGAACTAGTCAATAGGATTTGGCTGATCTTTGTCAGTTATTTTTGGCATAACACCTTCAACTCCAACCTTAGATTTGTCTAACCCAATAGACTTAAGAATTGCATCTGGTGTACTAAGCTTCTTCTTGCTAACTTCAACCATATCAAGAAGTTTCCCGTTGATAGTAGTTGTAGGAGTTGTCATAGCTCCCTTATTTTGTCCGCTAACATTCCACAAAGCTTTACGATTTGGAGTATCGGAATTAATAGCGTCTTGCCAAGCGAGATAATTCCTATCAAACGCTTTACTTGCTACCTCTTTGCTAACTCCAGCCTTAACTGCCTGTTCAATAAGCTTTTCATTGCTTACAGGTTTATAATCATCGCCTTCTTCTGGCTGGAAATCTTCAGCAAAAATGTTGTTAATAAATTGAAGCAAATGCAAAGGATTGTCGTCGTTAGACGAAATGTATGCGATTGCGCCAGTTACACGTGTTGAATAGTGGTCGCTAGAAATTCGATCTAAGAATGACATTGGGTGAATCTCAAGGTTAATCTGACCAGCCTTCATCATGGCAATAAGCATTTGATCGGAATCGCGATTAAAATTACCGCACCCAGGGCATAGTGGATCAGCATAAACTGCAATGGTTGGAGCATTCTCAACTGTTGTTCCATAGCCGTTTTTGCTGATTAAAATTCCGCCCTCGTTGTTAGCGTACTTAGGCTTTTGGTTAGTCGTAAGTTTTTTAACAGCGCGTCTTGCTTGTTGAGCCTGCTCAATTTTCTTTTGATTTTCCATATTGTTTGCATTAAGAGCCGTAATGCCAATCGCAGCAATCATGCCAAGTAAAATAACCACAACAACGATTCCAACAATAGTTTGCTGGCGTAACTCTTTAGCCTTTTTGTCTTTAAGATCCTTACCATTGTGATTCTGCATGCTGTTTTGATTAATGTTTGGCATGTTGTTCCTTTCTTCACAGGTTTCTGTACAAGCAAATTTGGTGATGTTCTCGTGGAATAAAAATATCTGCAGAATAGTCTAGTTGACGGTATCAACTGTCTATATTTCTTGCTCGTTTGAGATTTTTCCCGCTCCGAGAATTGCTCCTGCCCCGATTCTGAAGATCTTAGTTTTCCCTAAAATAAAAGCAATAATCCATCCTGCTATAAAACCAATAAGATATCCAATTGATGTTTGAGAGAAAACCTCTGGAGAGTAAGTTGGAAAATGTATGGTAATAAACCATATTTTGAATTTAATTAATTGTGGAGTTGCATGAATCATAAGTGGGTAGATGTATGCGCCAATAACACCTGTAATTATCATTGTGACTAATCTAGGTATCGTGTAAATAGACGCTCGTACAAAATGCCAAGGTATACTCCCGATTCTTATTAGCCAATCTTTTCCACCGGTCGAATCATTTGCGGATTGTCTGCGTAATTGCGCGCAAACATTGTATCCTATTGTGGCTGTAACAAGCATAAGAATAATGTTTGCAGACAGTGCGTCAATAATAGAGAATACTGAAATAGATGAGGAAAGTATTGCAAATATTATTAAAAAAAATGTTCCGCGAAACATGTATTTGCTTATTTTAGGATGTATGTTACACTGTTCAGAATTTTTTGCGTATTCTTGCTTATTCTCGTATTCCTGTTCATCTTGATAAACATTATTCTGCTCATCAACATCTTGTTGATTGAAATTTTGTCTATCAACAATTTTTGTAGAGTCATCAGAATCTGTATTAAAACGTGTTGTATTAACAGTTGTTGTAAAATCACTTCTTTTAGTATCTTCAGAAACCCACATTTTTCTAGGATTTTCTGACATAATCCGAGTTTGTGTTAGCTGATTAGGTACGGTTAACCCATCAGCCGTATAGTCAAAAGGGTAGTTAGATTCCTGTAAAGACAGGGGATTTAACGCATCTTGGTAAATAGCTTGCTCAAGTTGTTCGGGAGTACAGCGTTCGCTTCTTTTAGGACTCAATGCAGATCTAAATGCATGCATAGTATTTATAGGGAGTCCATTAAGATTAGCGTTTCCTGAAGCTGCCCTTTCCAAAACCGCCATTATTGGTTTTGTTCCAAAAACAGGCTTTCCTGTTGCAGCAAAAGCAAGAACTGCAGCAACACTCCACCAATCCGTAATCTCGTCAGAGTCTGATCCTTCAATGATTTCTGGAGCAATAAAACCAGGGGTGCCCATAACTAAACCAGTGCGTGTTACATGTGATTCGCCCTGACCCATAGATATACCAAAATCAACTAAAACTGGTCCTGTTGTAGAAATCATAACGTTTGTAGGCTTAATGTCTCTGTGTATTATTCCAGCGTTATGAACAGCTTTTACTGCATCGATTAGCTTATGAGCGAGTCGTTCTAAATCGTCTGCGACATATGGACCATTAATAGCGACATCTTCTTTAAGATTGTGCCCATCAATTAGCTCTGTAACTATAAAGGCTATGGAAGCATCAAGCTCCATATCTACTATTGAGCACACGCCTTCGTGATGAATTTTTTGTAAAGCTAGAGCTTCTCGTTTAAGTCTAAGTCTTGCTTGTTCTTGAGGATTAGTGTTTTCTAATGAATCTAAATCTTCACTTTGATCTTCTAACATAGATGCGCGCAGAATTTTCATTGCGTAAAGTTGGCCACCATCATCGTGAACGCGCCAGACAGACCCCATAGCGCCTCCGCCTAAGCGTTCAATTAGCGTGTATCCGCCAATGTTTTGACCAGAACGCAAATCAAATATGCTCACATCTTCCATAATGCATTATGGTAATGGGAGAGTATGCCAATTATGCGTTTTGGTGGAAAATTTATACAAAATTTTATAAACAAATGTTTATATATTTAATGCATATTAATGCGTGTTTGTTAAACATTGTTTATATGTGATTTATCTGTTCGACACGCCGAAATGCTAGAAAATACTGTAATTTTGCTGTTTTTACTAAATAAACATGATATATTAGAGCATGGCTCAACGAAGAGAACCTTCAATGAACCATGTAAGTAAATGTGGACGATTGACGCCGCCGACGTAGGACTTGGGGTCTTGAGTGCACACCCTTCACAACGGATCGTTCGGCACGTACCTGCCGATGAAAGGAAAATATCATGGCAGAAGTTGTATTTGATCATGTCACCCGTATTTACCCTGGCAATGACAAGCCATCGGTTGATGATTTGAACATGACTATTAAGGATGGCGAGTTCCTTGTACTCGTTGGCCCATCTGGTTGCGGTAAGTCAACTACATTGAGAATGTTAGCTGGTTTGGAAGAGGTTAACAAAGGTCGCATTCTTATTGGTGGTCAAGATGTTACTACAATGCAGCCAAAGGATCGCGATATTGCAATGGTGTTCCAGAACTACGCATTGTATCCACATATGACTGTTGCAGACAATATGGGATTTGCTCTTAAGATTGCAGGCGTAAGTAAGGAAGAAATCCGCAAGCGTGTTGAAAAGGCTGCTGAGGTTTTGGATTTGACTGAGTACTTGGATCGTAAGCCTAAGGCACTTTCTGGTGGTCAGCGTCAGCGCGTGGCAATGGGTCGTGCAATTGTTCGTGAACCAAAAGTCTTCCTCATGGATGAGCCTCTTTCCAACCTTGATGCAAAGCTTCGTGTACAGACTCGTACACAGATTGCAGCATTGCAGCGTCAGCTTGGCGTCACTACCCTTTACGTGACCCACGATCAGACTGAAGCTTTGACAATGGGTGATCGTATTGCTGTAATCAAGCTTGGTGTTTTGCAGCAGGTTGGTGCTCCTACCGAGCTTTATGATCGTCCAGCGAACGTCTTCGTTGCAGGCTTCATTGGCTCCCCATCTATGAACATCAACCAGCATCCAGTTGTTGATGGCAAAGCTCAAATTGGCGAAGATTCCATCACTCTTCCAGCAGAAGCTGTTGATAAGCTTACTGAAGAAGATAAGGGTCAGATTATTGTCGGCTTCCGTCCAGAAGATGCAAGCTTGGCAACTTCTGATGATCCAAATGCCTTCTCCTTGAAGGTTGTGAACGTGGAAGATCTTGGCTCTGACGGTTATATTTACGGAAACATCATCACTGATGGTTCTCCAGAAGAAGCGTCTACAATGATGAGTGACCAGAACAAGCTCACAACGATTCGCGTGAACCCACGTGCGCTTCCAAAGGTCGGTGACACTGTAAAGATCAAGATTGATCCATCCAAGATGCACCTGTTTGCACCTTCTACAGAGCTGCGTTTGAACTAATTGCTGTTTTCTTGGGTGCTTTGTCTAAAGTGCCCAAGATTTCTGTATAAGGGTATGGCGGGGTTCGCTACGCGAGCCCCGTTTTCGCATCGTTTGAATTATTTACGATTAGTTATAATGCGATTAGTTATAATTTGATTGCGATTTATTATTCAATTATTGGCGTTCGAACTTAACGGGTAGATTAAAGTTTATGGAATGGAACGATACTCCTTTATTGGATCCACGTGCTATGCAAGCAACATCAGTATCTGCGCAGGATGAAACTGTATCTTCTGCAGAGCCTCAAGCTTTGAAGATTACTGCCGCAAGCTCTAATCCTCAAATGTTTATGCTTCCGTGGGAGCTTCCATTATCTCAATGGCCTACGAATCTTTTTGTAAACTTGCCGCGCGGTATCTCTAGGCACGTTGTGCGCTTTGTGCACGTAGGTGACGAAGTGTATGCAATGAAGGAAATTACTCGTCAAGTTGCTGAACGAGAATATGAGCTTTTAAGGCGTTTGCGCAAATTGGAGCTTCCAACCGTTACTCCTATAGCGGTTGTAGCTGGTAGAAAAGATAAGAACGGTGAACCGCTTGAGGCAATGCTGGTAACTCGTCATCTTAAATTCTCTCTTCCATATCGCGCTCTGTTTGCTCGTACCTTAAGACCTGATACTGCAGAGCGTTTGATTGATGCGCTTGCTGTGCTTATGGTTCGTCTGCATCTTTCGGGATTCTATTGGGGAGATGTTTCTCTTTCTAACGTTCTATTTTTAAGAGACGCGGACGCTTTTACAGCATTTCTAGTTGATGCTGAAACAGGTGATTTGCATGGAAGCCTTACAGAAGGTCAGCGTGAATACGATATTGATTTAGCTCGCACAAACATAATTGGCGAACTAATGGATTTAAGTTCTGGTCAACTTTTGCCTGGTGAGGTTGATGAGATTAGCATTGGAGATAGGCTAGTTGACCGTTATCATTCTCTTTGGAGCACGCTTACAGATGTGGACAAATTTAGCCCAGACGAAATGTGGCGTATTGAAAGACGAGTCAATAGGCTTAATGAGCTTGGTTTTTATGTTGACGAGTTGGAAATGAAGACTTCTGTGGATGGGCGAAGAGTGTTGGTTCGTCCACGAGTTGTGGATGCTGGTTATGCTTCACGTAAGCTACTTCGTTTGACTGGTCTTGATGTTCAGGAGAATCAGGCTCGTAGGCTTCTTAATGATTTAGATGCTTATCGTACGTCTACGTGGCGCCAGGGCGAAGAGTTGGAGATTGTTGCTACTGATTGGATGCGTGAGGTGTTTGAGCCTACGGTACGCATGATTCCTGCTGAGTTTAGATCGCAAATCCAACCTGCACAGTTCTTCCATGAAGTATTAGATCATCGTTGGTTTATGGCGGAACGCGTTGGGCATGATGTTTCTATGCAAGACGCTGTAACAAGCTATATTAAGAACGTTTTACCGCAATATAAGATGGACAAGCGTGTTTTGGCCGCGATTAATGCGGATGCTGATTCTGGTGTGGTAGATGATGAGTACACGTATTCCACTTCGTCTCCTATGACTCGCGATATTGATGAAGATGACCAAGACGCTAGTGTTTGGGCTAGTTGAATTCACTAGTTAGTTCATATTTTTCTTTAATCAGCAAAGAATATTTTGCTATAATTATGGAATTTTTTATTAATATCGTGTGATATTATTCAACCTATTAGTTGCCAATGATTGTCAACTAACGGAAATAGTTATTGTGTAAATCAAAGGAGATTTCTATGTTAAAGGGCATTGATCCCATTATATCGCCAGAATTATTGAAAGTACTTTGCGAAATGGGACATGGAGACGTTTTGGTTTTGGCAGATGGAAATTTTCCAACCGAATCGGTAGGAAAAGATGCAATTGTTGTTCGTTGTGATGGTCATGGTACTTCAGAATTGCTAAAAGCGATATTGAAGCTTATGCCTCTTGACCAGTACACATCTAAGCCAGTTACTCTTATGGAAGTTGTTCCAGGGGATTCTTGTGAAACTCCAATTTGGAAAGACTATGAAGATATTATTTCTGGTTTTGATAAGCGCGGCGCTAATACCATAGGAACCTTGGAGCGTTTTGCATTTTATGATGAAGCGAAGAATGCGTATTGTGTGGTTGCTACTGGTGAACGTGCTCAATATGCGAATATTATGCTTCGAAAAGGTGTGGTTTTCGCTGGAGAATAAATAACCCTTATACCAATAAACCCCACCAGAGATTCTGATTAGAGTATTTTTTAACACTGCATTGTTGTAAATAAGATTTTTGTAATTTCTTATTTTGCGCTGCAGTGTTTTTAGTTGTGTATTGATAAAACTTGTGGTTTTGAGTGTATGGTGTTTTTTGTTAACTTAGTATACAATTAATTCTGGTTATTATAATGAGTGTAAACAATACGTATATGCGATGCATATTGTTGCTCTTGATTATTTATAACTGTGGCTGGCAGCGATGGCAGCCCGTATGTAATTCAGTCATTTGTGCATTAACCGCACAAATGTGTGTGCGTTTTTATCGATTTTATCTTTGTTTGAGGTACACATATTTACATTTCGATGAAGAGATGTGGATGGCTGGCTTAATGAAGAAAGGAATCCCATGAAGTTTCGACGATTGTTGCAAGGCGGCGCAATATTTGCTTTGTCGATCAGTATGGCTAGTCCGATGATTGCACAAGCTTCAGTGCCACAGGAAGATTCAATTGATCCATTCCATCCCTCAATACTGTGGGCAAGTTCTGAAGAAAAAAATGGTGAGAAAAAGCCAAATGGTACCATTTCTGCGCTTACTGATAGCGATGGGAGCGTGGATAGTGCTAAAACGTTTTGGACAACAAAATGGCAAGGTGGATACGATAATTTCCCACACATTCTCGCTATAAAAAATAATACTAATAGAGAGGTTTGTGGAATTCAGTATACTGCGCGGCCATCGTATGAATCAGTGCAAGGTAATTCGAATGCGCCAGGTGTTTATAGTGTTTTTGCATTCGATAAAGATCCAGGAAATCCATCTGATAAGAAAGATATTAATTGGCGTTCTAAAGTTCATCAAACGAAATTTAATAATGGCGAATTGATTGCAACTGGTGGTTTAAAAGGTATCAATGAGCCGCAAATTATCTCGTTTAAATCTACCAATAAGCCAATATTGACGTTGGTTGGTTTTAAAGCAGTTGATAGTAGCAAAAAAGATATGTCGGCTTCAGACATCAAACTTGTTCCATGTTTACCAGTTGAACATATGAAGAAACAAGGACGGGGTGATGCAACAGCTGCGCCTATTGATTTCTTCATTGATCAATTGCCATTTGGTGCTCCTGGTAAGCCAGTTACTTTCAGTCCATCGCAATATACTTATGAATCTACTGCATACTATCATACAACCTCTGTGTCTGCCAGAGTTAAGTTGCCCACTGGGGCTACGGCTACTATCAATGGCCGCAAGGTGGATTCTGATGGAAGAGTATCGGGCATTCCGTTAACAAAAGGTGTTAATGCTATAGTTGCAAAAGTTGTTGTTGGTAATGCTGCAAGTACATATGTTGTAAATGTGACAAAGGTTGACACAGATTTCCGTGGCAATGAAAAAATTAATGCAACTGTGAAGATAAATGGTGCAAATGATAATGACAATCTAATTGTTACGGATGGTATGCGTGCCACTTCTTGGAATACTACGAGTTTGAAAGATAGCGCTGAATGGTCTAACAAATCAACTGGTTTTACAATTCATTTAAATAGCCCTCGTTATGTAGGACGTATACAAGCTTATGGTTGGCCGACCATGCCAGCTGGCTCCCCTGGGTGGCAAGGAGGGCATTCTGTTGCTATTGATGTCAAAGCTGGTGACAATTGGAATACGGTTGTCACCAATGCAAGCCTTACGCGTGATAGTGATGGCTTATGGTATTGGGATTTGAACGGTTATCATAAAACACAAGATATACGTGTGTGGCTTAACAAGCCCAAAATTCACGATCCACAGCAAAACGGAATAGGTGCCACTGGGATGAGATTGGAAGAAGTAGAAGTGTGGGGGTTGCCTGAGGGTCAGAATCCAAAAGAAATTAAAGTACCTGATGAAAAACCTAAATATACCAGTTTTAATGCAAATGAAAATAAATATGGTGTGAATCGTGCACAAGCATTGGCATTGCAATACGGTGTATTATTGCCAACTTGGGTACCTTCTGAAGGCTATGGGCGTGGAGTTTATAACGATGCAGAACGCCGTTTAACTGGCGGATCGTTCCCTATGTTCTATGATAAGCCTTTATTTAATGCTCCATTGATGCGGCAATTAGGGAAAGGTGTGCCTTGGTCACTTGCTAAAGCTCCAAAGGGTGGCAATAGTATGGGTGAAAATAGTGTACCTAAAGATTTTTTGACTGAAGAAATGAAGCCATATGCTAATAGTCTTGTTGATATTCAATATGGTGATGAGGGAGGTTATAGCGAAAGTGAAGTACAGAAATTTAATCGATGGTTCAGTTGGTCTAAGAATAGGTATCCTGGGGCAATAGTGCATTCTAATCAAGCTCTTGGTCTTGGTTGGGAAACGCATTCCAATATGAGTCATTTTGTCAAAACAGCAAAGCCTGATCTTGTTTCGTGGGATACATATTATTATGGTGCAGGTCAAGGTCCAAAGCCAAGTAAAATTGTGGCAAACATGTTGCAGAATAAGCTATGGACTTCTCAGAGACAAGCAGCCCTAGAGGGTTTGACAGGTGATTGCAGTCAGCCAGTTCTATTTGGACAATATTTAGATTACAACTGGGATGCTAATGTTTCTGCTTCTCAAAAGTCGATTGTTCCTATGATAGGATTAGCTACTGGCCAAAAATGGTTTGGGCTATTCCGTATGGAATATAATGCTTATGATCGCAGTTCGATTATTGACCAAGATGGAGCTCCAACGCGAAGCTTCTACGAGTTTTCTAGCATTTTCAAAGATGTGCAGGGCCTTGGGAAATACTTGGTTGCAATGAATAATGAGTATGCAGGATTGAAATCTGGCGTATATGCAGATCGTGCATCTGCTCCGAATATTCAGGGATTCCGTATGGGAGCTTTTGACAGCACGGAGGGAAAGCTAGCGAATGCAGAATTTGGGTTGCAAAAGATTACCGTAAAGAATGTCGGAACTGTTAATAACGGAAAACCTGGAGATGTGCTTGTCGGTCATTTCTCAACACTAAAAGATCTTAATGAGGAAATTCGTAAAAAGATTTTTGGTGAAAGTAAATATGCACCAAAGGCATTGTTGGTAGTTAATGCTTTAACTGGTGATACTCGCTATCCATCATATTATTTATCAACACGTAATGATAATGGTTCTTATGCTGAAACGGCACAGGATATCACGCTTACTGTAAAAAGACCTTCTAGAAATGCAATACTCATGCAGGTTGATCCGCGTACATACATAGCTAAGACAGTTCCGCTTAAAGATGGTGATGATGAGCAGGATGTAAAACTAGAACGTGTTGGCGGAGGTCGTGCTCGATTGCTGTATTGGTTGGAAAATAACGCAGCTTATGAACGTAAAAAAATTGAGGATATAGAACCAAAGAACATTGCGAAAGATAAGAATGTTATAGCAAGTCAATCACGTACTGAGCCGGAGTATGCTGCTAAATCCTTAACTGACGGTGACATATCTACGCGTTGGGCAGCTCCAGATAATCCAAATTATCCAGTGACGCTTGATATCACATTAGGGTGCAATGCTAAGTTCGATGCTGTGCAAATTGAAGAATTTGTTGAGGGTAACGTGAACCATCGCATTAAAAAATTCTCCTTATGGACAAAAAATCAGTGTGATCGTTCAGCGTATAGTGAGAGCTCATGGAAAAGAATATATGGAAAAGATAATGCTGCAAAGGAAGATCTCAGTGATATCAATTTCGAGAATTCTCAATATGCTAGCGAATTGCGTGTGCAGATAGATGAGGTATATCCGAATGTTGATATGTATAATGGGCATCCGGGTAGTCCAACTATTAGTGAAATTAAAGTGATTTCTAAGACTGAGCAAAAGAAGACTCCAAAATCTAAGCATGGTTCGTCTGTTCTTGATTCAGGTGGTGTTTCTACTGATTCAAGACAGTTGGATAATTCTTATGGTCCAAGTGTGACGTTGGAGTCTGGTGATAATCATGATGGTATGTCAAAGGCTAAGCGGAATAAGTCTATGTCTGGTCCGTCTGTTCTTGATTCAGGTGGTGTTTCTACTGATTCAAGACAGTCGGATAATTCTTATGGTTCAAGTGATTCGAATGTCAGTGGACTGAGAATGAGCGAAAATAAGCAGCCTACTATTCGTAAGAATGGCTTGTGTCAAAAACGTGAGAAGTGCTCTCGTGGCATGTTGGTTGCTGGAGGTAGTAGTGTGACTGGCGTCTCGGTGCTTTCGTTAACATTTTTTGCTTTTCATTTACTTGTTAGACATAGTAGGAAAGTGCGACAAAAATAGCCATTATAGGTGTATATAATTAGTCTATTCTGTTAGTGTATCCCCATGTGTATTTAGTGTTTATGCCTATTTGTGCATGGGGATTTTTTATGTCTGAAAGACTTTAGAATACTGCTTTTTGAATATGCGGATAATGATTTAACTGGCGCACATCCTTGTTTTTTGTTAATATAGTAAACAATTGATTGTTCGATGTGAAGTTGCATTGATCGCTAAAGCAGGGTGGCAGCATGAATGAGGATTATTTAGCAAATGTAAGGCCTACAGCACGTCAAATTTCTTGGCAGCGCATGGAAATGTATGGTTTTATTCATTTTGGAATGAATACTATGACAGATCGTGAATGGGGGCTTGGTCACGAAGATCCGAAGATATTCAATCCAAATAATTTAGATGTTGACCAGTGGCTTGATGCTCTACAATCGGCAGGTATGACCGGCGTGATTCTAACTTGCAAGCATCATGATGGTTTTTGCTTGTGGCCTTCAAAGTACACCAAGCATACCATTGCGTCCTCTCCATATAAAAATGGAAAAGGAGATATTGTGCGCGAAGTTAGTGAATCAGCTTATCGACATAATATGAAATTTGGCGTATACCTTTCACCATGGGATCGTACAGAATCATCATATGGCACTGGCAAAGTTTACAACGATTTTTATATTAATCAACTTGTTGAATTGCTAACGCACTATGGTCCTATTTTTTCCGTATGGCTTGATGGTGCTTGCGGCGAGGGTGAGAATGGTAAAACGCAAACTTATGACTGGCAACGAATCTATAATACAGTCCGGGCGCTGCAGCCAGATGCTGTTATCAGTGTTTGCGGTCCAGATGTGCGTTGGTGCGGCAATGAAGCTGGTCATACGCGCTCTAATGAGTGGAGCGTATTACCTACAGAATTACGTAGTGCTGAATTAACCTCTTCAAAATCACAACAATCAGATGATGGTAAGTTCTCTCGCAAATTTGCGTCTACTGATGAAGATTTAGGGTCTCGTAAGGCGCTTGCACACTACGAAGGCGATTTTGCTTGGTATCCAGCAGAAGTTGATACCTCTATTCGCAAAGGTTGGTTCCATCACGATAATGAGGATAATAATGTTCGCAGTTCTGATGAATTATTTGATATATGGTGTAAATCTGTAGGGGGTAACTCAACACTTTTGTTGAATGTGCCACCGACACGTCATGGTTTGTTAGCAGATTCTGATGTTAAAATTTTAAAAGAATTGGGCGATAAGATTCGTAAATTCCATGGGCGCGAATTACGAGATCATGAAGCATTATCAATACAAGTTTTAAGTCCTAATACATATGAAGGAAATCCAAAGTACTTGGTTGACAGAAAACAGGGTACAGCATTGTCATCTTCTAAGCCGATTGATTTTCGTATGGTATTTACTGAACCTACTTATATTGATGGCTTAGTTATTGAAGAAGATATTAGTAAAGGACAACACGTTGAAACAGCTGAAATTCACGTTGTTGATGAATGTGGAGTAAATCATCATGTTTCAGATGTTCATGCCATAGGATATCGCAAAATTCTACGTTTTGACGCGATTCGTGCAGTATCGTTAACTGTGAGAATAACTAGTATTCGTCAATATGTAGCTCTTCAATCATGCTATCCACTAGTTGCACAAGACGAGTAGTAGAAAAGAAAACTCTGATATAAATTTATTTCAATAGCAATAAAATACCGCTGACATAGAAACTTTTTTGTAACTATATCAGCGGTATTGGTTATAGGAGGGAGGGTTAGAATAATTGCAAATCCACATTTAGAGAATATGGTTTATTGGCAGGCAAATGATATTCGGGATGCACAGGCGAGCCCCACGAATCATCGCCGCCGACTCCCATTTGTGCTGCAAGAATTCGCAAGAACATATGTTTTGAGTCACCTAAATCACTTATATGTTGTGCTTCCTCTATCATAGTGCTGCTGTATGGAAGTAAACTTACGCAGAAGTTGCTAGTACTATTATGCCGCTGAATACGCATGCCATGCCCAGAATCGTCTGTTACGTTTGCCCATCTTACTTTTTCATGATTGCCAGTTTCTTGTGGAACAAGATATGGCATAAAATCGTCAAAAGCATTTGTTTTCCAAATCCCTAAACGTCCCGCACTGGTGCGGTCTGCATATGTTTCAACAGGACCAATACCGTAGAATTCAAGGTTTCTGTATTCTATTGGTAGCATCCATTCCAATCCAAATGCTGGAATGGAAGGTAAATCTTTTCCAGAAGGAACATAATTTAGTTCAATGTGTAAATCTCCTGATGTTTTAGACACATATGTTAAATTCACTATTGTATGATCTGCGTTAGCAAGTTCATATTTGTATACAATTTGTAGCGTATTGTCGTCGAGCTTCTCAGCTGTTTGATCTACGCATTTAGCATATTTACCTGCTACAGACCATTGAGCACGCTCAAAACCATGCTTGCAACCGCGGTCATTGTCTGTTAGTGCTCGGAATGTAGTGATCAAAGGACGTTTAATCACAAATTCTCGTTCGTCAAGACGGTATGAAATAAGCCCGCATTGTGAATATGAAAAAAGCGTTTCGATCGAAGAGTTACGTGTTCCTGCGTTCCAGCGTCCAATAGTAACAGTGCCATCTTTATGTAATCGTGCATTTGATATTTGCTTAGCTTGTGATTCTGAATTTTTAGTTAATATTGTGTATTGTCCGAACGATAATTCGTATCCTTTTTGTGCCCAACGTGTAGATTTTGCAAGCGTGCACGAAACTTCAAAAGTAATTTCTTCCCCACTGCTTTGATACTGTTCTAATGGCCACTCTATGGGCATTTCAAAATCATTTTCAGGTTCCACATTACACGTATATGGTTGAGACCACATAATTTTGCCGTCAACGCGTAATTTTGCCAAGAATACGTAATTTTCAGTATTCATGAAAAGCTGATGATTTTCTATGCGAACACCATTTTCGTTTGGATATAGTCTTATATTTGCATATTGTTGTTTAGCCTCAATGGCCTTAGGACTTGGTTTTCTATCTGCGAATAATAGACCGTTGCCGCAGAATTCATAATCGGTAGGTCGATCATCAAAGTCGCCACCATATGCCAAATGCGTGGTTCCGTCTGGTAGGGTTTGTCTTATTGCCTGATCGATGAAATCCCAAATAAAACCACCTTGGTAATGCGGATACTTTTCAAGAGCAACATACTCGTTCATGTTTCCCAATGAATTCCCCATAGCATGCATGTATTCGCAAGATATATAAGGTTTATCTGGGTTGTTTGACACGTATTTTTCTATTTCATCTGCGTGAGCATACATGCGTGTTTCAATGTCGCTAGTATCGCGCCAAGACTTATCCATAGTCTGCCCTTCGTAATGCACTGGGCGATGTGCATCTAGAGCATGAGCATGATGATACATAGAACGAAATACGTCTCCACCAAAGGACTCGTTTCCGAGAGACCAAATCAGCACACATGGGTGATTGTAATCGCGTTTAATCATGTTATCGACGCGATTTACGCACGCGGCACGCCATTCATCTCTACTGCCAGGAATAGCGCATTCTGGAGTTATGTTTCCGCGCCCATCTGACCACGTTCCATGTGTCTCTAAATTAGTCTCGTCAATAATATATAGCCCATATTCGTCGCATAAATCGTACCAAGCATCTTGATTAGGATAGTGAGAAGTTCGTACAGCGTTTATATTGTGTTGCTTACAAAAAAGCACATCGGAAACCATGTCATCATATGTGATTGCTCGGCCTCTGTCGCAATTAAATTCATGACGGTTTACGCCTTTGAAAATAATGCGTTTTCCGTTTAATCTCATTATGCCGTTTTCAATATCAAAATGTCTAAAACCAATCGGCTGCACTACATGTTCAATAATATTTGATTCTCTGCTTACAACATCAATATGTAAGTCGTATAGCGCAGGGTATTCAGCACTCCAAGGTAGTGCTTTAGTAATAGTAGTCTGTTTTAGTTCAGTAATCGTTTGTGCAGGTAGCGTGCAGTCCCACAAAATCTCATTATTATTTGTGAATTTATCGTTGCTGTATTTATGATTTGTAATGTAAGTATGCAGTGTAATATCTTTTAAATTGTCTCCTTCTATGTTTGCTCTGAATGCGAGTTTCCCAGTATTTGTATCATTGCTATAATCTGCATCAACATGAAGATTTGATACATGGGTGGAAGGATGTGCACACAGTTCAACGGAACGGAAAATTCCGTGTAGTCTCCAATAATCTTGATCCTCTAGCCATGATGCGCTAGAAAATTCGTAGCACGCTACAACAATACTATTTTCAGAATCTTTTAAAAATTGAGTAATATCAAATTCACTCGGCGTAAAAGAGTCTTCACTATATCCAACAAACTTTCCGTTAATCCATACATAAATAGCTGTTTGTGCTCCATGGAAGGTAATAGTAGCTTTACCTTCTTCGTTCAAAATCTGTTTAAGATTATTTTGTAAAACAAAATGTTTCTTATAAATTGCCACATGATTTAAGGAAGGAACATTTGGTGCTTTAACGTCCTCATGACCATCCCAAGGGTACTGAACGTTAACGTATTGCGGTTTTAATAGACCGTTCATCTGTAAGTGAGATGGAACTGAGATTGTTTGATATGAAGAATCTTCGTAATTTTTAATATCCTCATCTAAGTTTTCAGGGTTGAATACACGGGAAGAAAGTAGCTTTACTTCCCACGTTCCATTAAGTGACTGTATTGGTATGGTGTCATTTATTGTGTAATGATGATGTGAATGCGCTGAAATAGTGTTAACGGCAAAAACCTGAGGATTTGTTATCCAATCAGTTTTTGCATAGTTGGAAGATATGCAAGTATATGTTGGCTCATCCCAACAAGTATTGTCATTATAAATAGATGGCCTAGCCATTACATGCTCCAAATCGTGTTAGTAAAAGTTAAGAATACGTATAGATTAATTATGCTTCTGACAGCATAAAACTGTCAGAAGCAATAAAAGCAGATTTAGCTGGTTACCCTTTTGTAGCTCCAATTGCTAAGCCTGATTGCCAGTAGCGTTGCAATGCCAAGAAGAGCAGAATCAGTGGGAATACGACTAGCAAAGATGCGGTAATGACTAGGTTTGGAATAATAGGCATATTGCCACCTTCATTGCCTTGAGCATTCCACTGTGCAAGACCTAATGCCAATGGATACCATTTAGAGTCTTTCAGCATTATCAATGGAAGGAAGTAATTGTACCAAATAGAAACAAATGCGAACAATGACACTGTTACCAATGATGGTTTCATAAGTGGTAATGCAACTTGGAAGAAAATGCGTCCTTCTCCAGCACCATCGATACGTGCTGCTTCTATAAGAGAAGTTGGAACACTTTGCCCTGAAAATGTCCACATTAAATATAGACCAAATGGGTTTAGTAGAGATGGAATTATTACAGCCCAAGGAGTGTTTGTTAAACCAAGTTGCGAGAAAATCAAGAACTGTGGAACTACAAGCAGTACTCCTGGAATTGCCATAGATCCTAAGATGGTTAGCAAAATAAAGTGTTTGCCTTTAAAATTGAGTTTTGCTAGAGCATATCCTCCCATAGTTGCAAACAATACAGAAATGATAGTGCCAATTATTGTGTATAGGACCGTATTTAGAATCCATCGTGCGAAAATGCCATTGTTATATGTAAATACCTCTACTATGTTGTCCCATAGAGCGAATGAGGATCCAAATGATAGACCGAATGTAGAAGCAAAATCAGCCTTAGTTTTTGTAGCATTTATGAATAGCCAAACAAATGGAACGAGAGCGTATAATAGATATAGATACACCCAGAATGTCATCATTGGACTCTTCTTTGGATGTTCAACAGTGTAGAACCTCGTGAGTGGAGGCATCGCTGCCTGATTATTTGATGATTTTGTTGTATTAATCATTTGTTCTTCCTTTTGGATGCTTCGTTGCATATTTCGTCTATGGTTAATCAGCGGTGACATTTTTGCGCATATTGCGAATTTGAATCGTAAATGTAACGACAATGACAATAATTGCCATAATCAATGCTGCTGCAGCAGCATATCCCTGTGAAGAGTCACCAAAAGCTAGATTGTAAATGTATAAGTTTGGTGTCCAACTGGTTGTAATGCCAGTGCCTCCAACCATTTTTGACAAAATTTGCGGCTCGTTGAAAAGCTGTACACTACCTATTATTGAGAAGATAGTAGTTATAGCCAGTGAGCCTCTAATCTCTGGAAGCTTGATATAACGATCTATTTGGCGATAGCTTGCGCCGTCAATTACAGCAGCTTCGTAAAGATCTGGTGAAATAGCCTTTAATGAAGAATAGAAGATGAGCATGTTATATCCAATAGCAGCCCAGCTAATCATTACTCCGATAGAAATCATGATAAATGAAGGAGAAAATGGATTTATATCAGTATGAGATATCTCATTAAAATTCTTAAACAGACCATACCTAGTTCCAAGGATGAACCCCCACATTAATGTGGAGATAACACCAGGAACAGCGTATGGAATGAATATTGAGATTCTGCACCAGTTTGTACCATATAGACGTTTCGAATCGATAGCAAGCGCTAGGCAAATGGAAATTATTAACATTAGAGGGACTTGGATTGCTGTAAATATGAGGACGCGTGCAATACCCTGCCACAATAATGGGTCTTTCAAAAGTTCGAGATAGTTTTTTGCGCCGACAAACACGGTTCCGCCAATTAATTGGTGTCCGAAGAAACTAATGTACATCGAGTATACAAGTGGAATAATAAACACGAAGGTAAAGAGAAGCAAAAATGGAAGCACGAACATCCAACCAGCAGCTCCTTCGCGTTTAATTCCATTGCGTTGCCGTGTTAAATTTGCTCGTTTATTTTTAGAAGTGTTCAATATCATTGCTTTCCCCCAATGTAAAAACTTTTCAGTTAAATTAGGTGCTGTTGGTGTTGTAGCACCAACAGCACCTTAAATGGTAATGAGTTTATTTGCTATTATTAGTAAACATTATTTGCTTACTGTGAAGCCCTGTTTGTTTCCATAGTCGATGCACAGCTTAGCCCAGTTTTCTAGCTGAGTTTGCAGTGATTCGCCTTTGGCTACTTTTGCATAATCCATATTGTCACCATATAGATCACGCACTTTTTCCATGAACGGAAGGTACTGCCATCCTTCTCCTACTTTTTGAGCTGAATCGGCAATAGGCTCACGGTACTTCTGGTCTCCGAAGTAAGGGTCAGTAGAAGAGAGGAATTCGTTATTCTTAAGTACGGAAACATTTGGAGGGAATACTCCAGCATCAACGCGTGCTTTTACGCCTTCCTTATCGTAGGCAAGGAAGTGCAAGAATTTCCAAGCCCATTGATGATTCTTTGCTTTCGCTGGAATAGCAAAGCCAGAGCCGCCGTTTTCTGCGCTCAACTGTTCGCCCGCTTTCCATTGAGGCATAGGGGCAACACGGAAGTTTCCAGCTTGTTTTGGAGCGCGATCTTTAATGCTAGAGGTGAACCATCCTCCTATGATTTGTGTGGCAATAGTTCCATCGTTTAAAGCTCTGTTCCAATCATCGGACCAAGTTTTGATATTAGTTGCGATTAAGCCTTCCTGAATCATCTTCTGATAGTAAGATACAGCTTCCTGCATCTTTGGATCTTTTACGTTAATGTGAGCAGTGGTTCCGTTAACCTTAAATGGATGCCCTCCAGCTTGCCATACAAGGGATAGCAATGTGAAGATATCGCTTGCGTCATTTGTTATGTAGTACTTGTCTCCGAGTGCTTTTACTTTCTTAGCTGCTTGGTAATATTCTTCCCAAGTTTCTGGTACTTTGCTTACTCCTGCTTTTTCTAATATTGCCTTATTGTAGAACATGACGCTTGGGCCGTAATCCATTGGAATTGCGTATGGCTTATTGTTGAAGCTGATGTCCTGCCATGCGCCTTTCACAAATGTGCCTTTATCATTATTTGCGCCAAGAGTACTTAAATCTACAAGTTTATTTTGAATTGCGAAATAAGGAACCGTCAAGTACTCAAATTCCATAACGTCTGGAATTCCCGATCCAGCTTGAATGGCTGTATCCAGAGCCTGATAAGCGTCTGTTACAGTTTCTACTTTAATTTTTACGTTTGGATATTTCTTTTCAAATATTGCTGCTGCTGCTTTTGTTGGTGTTGTATTACCAGTCCACACAGTGAGGTTAACAGGTGTTTTAGTATCAACTTGCGCTGATGAACTCGAGTTATTGGTGTTACCGCATCCAGCAAGCGATAGTAGAGCGGCGCTCGCTGCTGCAATGATGCCAATAATTTTCTTTCCACTATGCATGGCGCTTCCTTTCTTTGAAGCTTTACTTGTCGACTTTGACGAGTTGTGTATTGATTGCCGGCGGCATCTATGTCGTAGGAACATTCAATGTTAACTATCTTAACAAATTATTTATTTGTTGTAAAGTCCAAGAAATATACAAATACTTGTGTGTATATTGGGATGAAATTATTGTTAATAATTATGGTAATTATGCCTAGCGCGTATGTGTTACAGCTGGCTACAATGGTTGAGAGTGTACAATATAGTTTATTGTGAAATTTTGTTGTGAGTACATGTGCTGACAACATTTTTCCTGATGATTTGGCCTATTGGTGGGATGGTACGATGTAGTACTTACTTTCAGTATGCTGCAACAGCCCTATACTTGAGGAGTGTCATGTTTGGAACAACTGATGATAATGCCTTGTCTTGCTTTCTATCACCTTCTATGACAGTTACTAAAAAACATGAACCCGCTGATGTACGAATCAATAATCGCATGATGGTTTTTGGACAAATTTTTTCATCATGTCCTATGTCTAGAGCACAAATTGGTAGGAAAACTGGATTATCGCGAGTTGCTGCGTGCGAAGTCGTGTCTGACATGTTAGATAAACACTTTCTGATGGAAAATGGATATGAACAACCAACGCGACCTGGTAAAAAAGGAACTTTAGTAAGTGTAGATGATCAATATTGGAATGTGGTTGTTCTGGACTTATCAATGCCATTTTTGTTGCAAGCTGCTGTAATGAATTTACGCGGTGAAATTGTAACTAGAGTTGAAAAATCCTTTGATAAAATTACTGCTATTACGCCTGAAACTGTAATTGCTTTGGCTGAGTCACTACTTGATGGTGCCTCACATATACTTGGTTTTGGTGTTGCTGTCCCAGGTATTGTTGATGAAGATGGTGTAGTAGTTGAAACTGCGAATTTTGGGTGGAAGAATGTGCCTTTGCGCAAGATGTTTCAACAACATTTTGGTAAGTTCTGTACGGTAGATAATGATGCGAATAGTGCTTTGATCGGTGAACGTTTTTGTGGAGCTGGCAGAGCAACTGGCATTTTTGTTCAAATCGCTGTTGGCGTAGGCGCAGCATTGTTAATCGATGATTCGCTCGTTTTGGGGAGTCATCATGCTGCAGGTGAAATCGGTCACGTAGTTGTTGATCCAGATGGTCCACAATGCACGTGTGGTAAGCGTGGTTGTTTAGAGACTTTTATATCTGCAGCAAACTTACGAAGAAGAATTAATGAGAATCCTTTAGACAGGACGACAATGCTACAGGAAGCAGGTCGTTCACTTGGACATGTGCTTGCTCCGTCTGTTAGCTTACTTGATTTAGATGATGTTTTTGTATACGGTTCAAAAGATATTGTTGACGATATATTTTTAGGTGCGACTGAATATGCAATTAATGCCGAAGCCGCCTCAACATTACAAAACCATTCTATTCGTGTGCAACAATGTTCTTGCGGTGATGACATAGTTTTACGTGGTGAGAGCATTGCTGTTGTGCAGGCAGTGCTTCGAAATGCAAATGAGTATAAAAAAGTGCCCCCTGTGGGACTCGAACCCACAACCCAAGACTTAAAAGGACTCTGCTCTGCCAATTGAGCTAAAGGGGCAACAAATGCCAAGTATACTACATTTTGTAGACTAATCCAACTCATGTCTACATGTAGCGTGTGTTTTGTGGCAAGTTGCTGCAAAATTGCAGGCAAAAATCACAAATTGATCTGTCCTAATTCTTCAAGTTTTTCTTTAATCTGAGTTGCAGTCGGCTCAACCATAAAACTTCCATCGCTAAAAGTAACGACAGGAATATGCTTCTGCCCACTAATATCAATAGCCTTTTGTTCGGCGCCTTCTTCAGATTCAATGTTATGCCAAGTAAAAGCAGCATTAAACTTATTAAGCGCAGCTTTAGCTCTGATGCAATCGCCACACCAATCTGCTCCATAAACATCAATCAATGGCGAGTTTTCCATACGCAATACCCCAATTCAATTTCTGATTACAAAATTAACTTACAAAAGCATTGTATTAAAATGCTAATATTTACGTGATTTTTGCTTACTGTAGCAACAGTCTTCGTTACATTCTAATCAACTGTCCCTTTAATTTCATAGTCTTTATTATATGAATATAGTTATGGATTTAGATTTGATTATATGGTCCACTGTTGGCACAGTTGTTTTAGCAGTGCTTTTAGTGACTGCGGCAGTTGTGCTGAGAATTATCAGTAAGTCGCGAGGTCCTTTAATACCTACTAGCAAAGATAATCCACTGCCTAGCGTAGCTAAAAGTGATAGTAATGTTGACCAATCTGCGCCTGAAAACGTTGCCTCTCGAGTTACAAGATTGCGTTCTAAACTTGCTAATAGTGCGAATCCTTTTGGTCGTGCTCTGTTCAATATATTGAGCAAAGATAATCTTAGTGAAGACGATTGGCAAGATGTAGAAGATACGCTTTTAATGGCAGATGTTGGAGCACAGGCAAGTGATGAATTGGTTGAATCACTTAGAAAAGATGCTAGGATTTCTGGAACAGCAAGCGCACAAGATGTACGTGAAATACTTCGTGCAAAATTGCTGGATATCGTTGGTGCCAAAACAGATAGAAGCCTAAATGCGGATTCTTCTAAAGCTCATAAGCCAAGCGTAATCATGATGGTTGGTGTAAATGGCACTGGTAAAACCACTACTGCTGGAAAGCTTGCGCGACTAATGGTTTCTAAAAATCGTTCTGTAATATTAGCTGCAGCAGATACTTTCCGCGCTGCAGCTGCCGACCAGCTTGAAACTTGGGCAAATGCTGTAGGTGTTAAAATCGTTCGATCCGAAAAAGACGGTGCAGATCCAGCTTCTGTAGCATTTGACGGTGCCGCCAAAGCTAAGGAATCCAATTCAGATGTTTTGATTGTAGACACGGCTGGAAGGCTGCAAAATAAGGCAAATCTTATGGACGAGCTTGGCAAAATTCGCCGAGTTATTGAAAAAACTGTTCCTGTAGATGAAGTCCTTTTGGTTCTTGATGCTACAACTGGTCAAAATGGCATGGTCCAGGCAAAAGTTTTTGCTGAGGCAATTGGAATTACAGGTGTGGTTTTAACTAAGTTAGACGGTTCCGCGAAAGGCGGTATCGTGGTTTCTGTTCAAAAAGAGTTAGGCGTTCCTGTGAAGCTTGTCGGATTGGGAGAAGGTCCAGACGATCTAGCTCCATTCGATCCAGAAAGTTTTGTGGATGGAATATTGGATTAATCTATCGTAATTAGTTATTAATCACGCAGCGCCAGTTGAGTAGAATATAAAAGAACATATAAAATAGAATATTGAAGACATAACCGCCGAGGGTTGTGTATTGTGAGGTGAAAGATGACCGCAATGGATCCGCAATGGGCATTATTGGCCGCTGCTTTAGTGTTTATAATTACGCCAGGGATTGCTCTATTTTATGGCGGTCGCGAACGAGCAACATCTATGGTCAATATGATGATGCTTTCTGCTGGAGCTATTGCGGTAACAACCATAGTTTGGACGCTATGGGGATGGTCAATGGCTTTCGCTGGTAAAGACATGATTGGCGGCGTTGTGGGTGATCCTGTGAGTGGTTTGCTTCTACGTGATTCAATGGTTGCAGATCATGGAATTTTTACTTCTATGGACGCAAACACAGGCTTGTCGGGCGGAGGTATTCCAGCAGCCTTTAGATTAGCGTGCGCTGTCGTAGCGGTTGCTCTTATTACTGGTGCGTTGGCTGGACGCGTAAAATACGCAATTTGGCTTATATTCGTGGCGGTATGGGTCACTTTAGTATTTGCTCCTCTAGCGCATATGGTTTGCGGAGGGGGATTGCTTTCTCCTAATGGCGCAATATCACAAGCTTTAGGAATTCAAGTACATGATTTTGCTGGAGGATCGTTGCTGCACCTGACTGCAGCAGTTTCTGCGCTTGCAATCGTGCTAATTATTGGTGGTCATGCGCACTTCCCGTTAAAGCGATTTGTGCTTCATACCAAATCCTCTACTGTTCAAGGTAACAGTAGTAATAATTTTGAGCATAAGGGAAATTTGGTTCGTGCATTGTGGGCTGACGTTGCGAGATTTAGTAAATTAGAGACTAATACGGGTTCATCATCTTCTAAGGCAGAAGATTCTAATGGTTCTGTTGAAGCTGTTAGTGATGTTGCTGATAATTCTGTAAATGTTCTAAAACGCCATCCGCATAATGTACCGTTTGTTGTTCTGGGAATTTTTATTATTTGGTTTGGCTGGCTTGGCTTAATGATTGGATCTTCTGTAGGTCTTCCTGGAGTTGCTGGATATGCTTGGGTTTCATCCACTATTACAGCATCTGCTTCTATGCTTGCTTGGGGTGTTACAGAGCGTTTGCGTTCAGGTTGTTTTACTGCTGTTGGCGCCGCGTCTGGAATTATGGCGGGTTTGGCCGCTAGTTCTGCCGATGCAGATGTGATTGCGCCTTTATGGGCAATGGTATTAGGAGTTATTGTTGGTGTCGTTACATGCCTTGCAACGCATTCTAAGACTTTTGCGCGTTATGATGGAGCGCTTCATGTTGTGAGCGTGAATGGCATCGCTGCTCTTATCGGTATTTTTGCAGTGGGATTATTTGCTGATAGTAGCGGACTGTTTTGCATTGGTGACTGGCATCAGCTTATCGCGCAGATTTGTTTACTTGTAATCACTGTTCTTTATTCCGGTGCAGTTACTGCTTTAGTTGCATTTGGTTTAGAGAAGCTTTTTGGTTGGAGAATATCGGAAGCTAAAGAGCGTAAGGGTGTTGATTTGGCAGATCAGGGTGAGCGCGCATATGACTTTTCGAGTATTGCTCAAGCTAGAGCTGGAGCTGTTGTAGAAGTTGCTGATTCTGAAGAAGGGAAAACCCAAGTGGCAGTTCTTACTCCAGTAGCTATTTCTGTTGATGAATCAGTTGTAGACGCAGATGGTGATTCTGTAGATGAAGATGGTGATTCAACGGTTGCTGGCGATAATTCAGCTCATTCTGATGATAATGTTTCTGCTCAATCGCAAGACGAAGTTGAATTGGGCGAAGAGAAGATTGAAACTGAAAATGATGGAAAAGAGTCAGAAAATTCAGAAGAATCTGATTCTAGTTCTGTGGAAAATAAGTCAGATAAATCTAGAAGTAATTCTAAGAAATCTCAAAAGAAGCAATAAAATATCAAAGTTTGTGTAAAGTAATCCCCCATTGGTGTGAATATCTCAAGATTATGACACACACGGGCTAAGTGATGTGGATAAAAACTTTGAGTTATCCACATTTTAGGCGTGTTGCTGTGTGTATCTCAAAAAGTTATACACAAATGGGGGATAACATTGTGGATATCCTGCGGATAACTTTTCCAAAAACAATTTTGATTTGCAATTGGAAAATATTTATGATAGCGAAATAAAAAGGAAAAGTCGCAAGCTACCGAACATCAGATTTAGAAAAGTAATGTAATAAGTAATAAAAATAATAAAAGTAATAAAAATAATAGTTTTATTAAATACTTAATCTAATAAGTTTTTTCGACAGTACAATAGTGCATTATGACAATAGCCAAGAGTAACGCAGCTACCAATAGACAAGAAGATAAAGAATCTGCTATAAACAAAAAAGATTTACTGAAGCATATATTTTCTCTAGCTATTCCTACATTTGGACAGCTTATTGCAGAGCCAGCGTTTGTTTTAATAGACACCGCAATAGTAGGTCATTTAGGCAAAACGCAACTTGCAGGGCTTTCAATAGGATCAACTGTGCTTTTAACAACAACGGGACTATGCCTGTTTTTGGCATACAACACCACAAGCCAAGTCGCGAGACTATTGGGTGCTGGGAAAAATCGTCAAGGACTAAGCGTTGGAATGGACGGTCTATGGCTGGCTCTTGGGTTAGGTGTTGTTTTAACGCTTGTTTTAATGGTGTTCGCAGGTCCGCTTTGTCAAAGCTTTGGTGCAAGTGGAGATACGCTTAAAAACGCGATTATTTACACTCAAACTGTTATGCCAGGATTGCCTGCGATGCTACTAATTTACGCGGCAAATGGCATATTCAGAGGACTTAGCAAAGTAAAAATCACACTTTTTGCTGCAATAAGTGGAGCTGTGCTAAACGCTATTTTAGATATTCTATTTGTGTTTGGAATGAATCTTGGCATTTTTGGATCTGGAATAGCAACAATGATAGCGCAATGGTATATGGGTATTGTTTTAACGCTTCCAGCGATTTTTTGGGCAGCTCGTGAAAAAGCACGTTTGCGTCCGCAAGCGCATAGCATACTTAAAAGCGCTGGAAGTGGTATTCCGCTGTTTATACGCACATTGGCGTTGCGCGCGTGCATGGTTGCCACTGTTGCAGCGGCTGCTCGTCTTGGAACAAATACTTTAGCTGCATACCAAGTTGCAAATTCTTGCTGGAATTTTGTTATGAACATATTAGACGCTATAGGAATTGCAGCTCAAACAATAGTCGCCTCTGCGCTTGGAGCTGGATTATTAAAACGCGCTAACATGATCACAAAAATATGCGCACAAGTAGGAGCATTAAGTAGCGTAATCGTTGGAATTTTAATGATATTTGCAGGATGGCTACTATCCCCGTTATTTAGCCCAAACGTAGAAATACAACTTTTAGTTTCAATAGGAATGACGATTCTTGGAATTTTCTTGCCGTTATCTGGATTTATGTGGGCTTTAGACGGAGTGCTAATCGGAGCTGGAGACCACAAGTATTTGGCCAAATCGTGCTCGATTACAGCTATTGTGTACCTTCTTGCGATTAGTGCAATGTGCTTCGTAAATATAGCTTTCTGCTCTACTGACATAATTAGAACCGTGTCATTGTGGGTGGCTCTGAACCTTGTATACATTGGTGGAAGAGCTTTAGGAAATTCTCATAGGGTTAAAACAGATGATTGGATGAAGTCTGCAAGTCTGTAAGTATGTAAATATGTGAAATATTCAAATATGTGAAATATTCAACTTGCGACTTGTGTTGGTTTATATCAACTTTTGTTGGTGTGCTCCGTGCGGGCGTTTATACTCGATTCTATGGCAGGTAATGATATGTGGAAGTCAAGTAGAAATGACGCAAACCAGTCAGGCAACGCATCATATAACAGTATTTTGTTTGACAAGGTTCCGCCTCACGACGAAGACGCGGAAATGGCCGTTTTAGGTGGAATGCTAATGAGCAAAGATGCCATTGGCGAAGTTTCGCAAATCCTAGAAACAGCAGACTTTTATGTGCCAAAACACCAAACAATTTACGACGCGATCATAAGCTTATTTTCTGGTTCACAACCAGTAGATGTTGTTTTAGTCGCAAACGAGCTTCTAAAAGACGAAAACCTGGAGAAAATTGGTGGAGCAGACTACCTGCATAGTCTAGTTGCATCAGTTCCAACAGCTGCAAACGCGTTATATTACGCGGATATTGTACACAAAAATGCGATTTTGCGAAATGTGATTGCTGCTGGAACAAAGATTGCGCAAATGGGGTATTCTGCCACGGGAGATCAAGCAGAAGACGTTGTAAATCTTGCACAATCCGAAGTTTACGAGATGAGTTCTGGCAAAGTTCACCAGGATTATTCTGCTATTGGTCCTGTTGTTCAAGATGCTCTCGAACAATTAGACAAGTTGCAAAGTAACGAGATTGAAAAAGGCGTTCCAACAGGATTTAGAGATATTGACGATATGACGCAAGGCTTGCAACCAGGGCAAATGGTAGTCGTAGCTGGTAGGCCTGCAATGGGAAAGTCAACTCTTGGAATCGACTTTGCGCGTTCTGCAGCGTTGCATCACAATATGACAACAATCGTGTTCTCGCTAGAAATGAACAAGTTGGAGCTTGCTCAAAGAATAATCGCAGCCGAAACAGATATTCCAATGACTGCAATGCATCGCGGAACTTCGGAAGACATTACAACAGATAGGTGGACTAAGCTAAATGCGTTTTGGTCAAAGATGAAAGACGCTCCGCTTTTTATAGACGATAGCCCAAATATGAGTCTTATGGAAATTCGCGCAAAATGCAGACGACTAAAGCAAACGAACGATCTAAAGCTAGTTGTAATCGACTATTTGCAACTTATGACTTCTGGAAAGAAAGTCGAATCGAGGCAGCAAGAGGTCTCGGAGTTTTCGCGTGCATTAAAGCTTTTAGCAAAAGAGCTAGAAGTGCCAGTTGTTGCGCTAAGCCAGCTAAACCGCGGACCAGAAATGCGAAACGATAAAAAGCCTCAGCTTTCAGATTTGCGCGAATCGGGATCTATTGAACAGGATGCTGACGTTGTGTTTCTTGTGCATAGACCTGATTTTTACAACAAAGAAGATCGTCCAGGCGAAGCAGACATTATTATGGCAAAGCATCGTAATGGTCCTACAGAAACGTTCAATCTAGCTTTTCTTGGAGCAACGTCTAAGTTTAAAGATATGCCGCAAGGATACCAGCCGCAATCATATTCGCAAGGTAATGATGCTCAAGGTTATGATTCGCATCAGTCTCAGGCATATCAGCAGTAGAGTTAATAGGGGGATTGATGATCGTCAAAAATAAAGTGGTAAAACGCTGTTGTTTTGGATTCATAATGCCAGCTGTAGGGAAATTGGTTAGGATGATTTCGCGCGCGACAAACCACGGAGGAAGTGCTTTACCAGGCAAAGTTGTGGAAACACTAGACCCTGGGTTTTTGGCTAGAACGCTAGGAAAATTACCTTATGGTGTTGTGTTAATTTCTGGAACTAACGGTAAAACCACTACAACTCGCATGGTTGCGTCTATGCTTAGAGATGCTGGATTGCGCGTGTTTACAAATCCTACGGGATCGAATTTTACACGCGGAGTTGTAGCAGCATTGGTGCAAGAAATGCCTGTTTTTGGCACAAAGTTAGATGCGGATATAGCTGTTTTAGAGCTTGATGAAGCTTATGCGGTGCATTTTGTAAATCAAATAAAGCCGCGCTATTCGCTTCTTCTAAACGTTATGCGAGATCAGTTAGATAGATTTGGCGAGATTGACACTACAGCTAAATTGTTGAGCAATGTTGCGCACGCAACTAAGCGAGTAGTTGTGTTAAATCGCGAAGATTCGCGAATTTTTGCGCTTTCTAAAGATGTTTTGCCGTCTTGTAAGGTAAAATATTTCGGTTTGGACGAATCGCTAAGAAGCATGTTTCCAACTGACGACGATTTGCATAGTGATTTGTGTGGCGATTTTAATGGCGATTCGCGTAATCTTCCGCATGCAGATGTTGTTTTGGCAAAAGTTGCAGATAATAAAGCCGATTTTTTGATTGATGGGCATAGAAAAACCACTAGCGTTAAGCTGCGAGGCGTGTATAACGTTTTTAACGCGGCTGCTGCGTCTACGATTGTGCGCGCTATTTTGGCAGATGCTGCTAAAAAAGATGCAACACTCGCAAAATTCGACGACGATGCGCTTATGGAATCTATTTCTCGCGTAACGCCAGCATTTGGTCGAGGCGAAGTAATCGAAGTTAACGGCGCTCCTGTGGAGCTTGTTCTAGTGAAAAATCCTATTGGATTTAGACTTGCGCTCGCTTCGGATAAGCCTGCAAATCATGACACAATGATTGCGATTTGTGACGAATACGCGGATGGGCGAGACATGAGCTGGCTGTGGGACGTTGATTTTACATGCTTTAGTGGCACTGGAGTCACTTGTGTTTCTGGCACGCGCGCGTGGGATATGGCTTTGCGTTTACAATACGACAAAGTTGCCTCTAGAAATGTGAACACTGATTTAGAAGAAGATGTTAAAACCTTTGTAAATGGCGATTTTAGTAGTGATGCTAAAAATGCTAAGCGCATATATTGCACATACACTGCTATGCTTCGCGTGCGATCTACGTTGGGGCAAATCGCAAGCGTTAAAGACGTTGGAGTTGGAAAGTAGCAAGAAAGTAGTCGTCATGAATGATATGAGTGATGTTAATTATATTAGTCAAGCGAATGCTACTAATAAAGCCGAAAATCGTGTATTAGATATTGTGTCGCTGTACCCGAAAGACATGAATATTTACGGTGACTATGGCAATGTACTTACGATTATGCGTCGAGCGGAATTGTACGGTTACAAGCCTGTGCTTCACGAGTACAACGTTGGCGATGATTGGCCAAAGCGAGTAGATATGGTTCTTGGTGGCGGCGGTCAAGATCATGGTCAAAGTAGAGTTACGGATGATTTATTTGCGCGCGCGGACGCGATTCGCGAGCTTGCAAAAAATGGCGTTCCAATGCTTATGATTTGCGGTCTTTACCAGCTTTTTGGAGAGTACTTTGAGACTATTGAAGGCCAAAAGCTTAAAGGCATTGGCGTACTCGGAGAGCATACGGTTGGTCAAGACGTGCGCATGATTGGAAACCTTGTTGAGCATAGCCGCGATTTTGGCGATATTGTGGGCTACGAGAATCATTCTGGCCGCACAAGCTTGGAGGGTGATACTCAGCCACTCGGCTCGGTTGATGGCGAAAATTGCGGAAATAACGGCGAAGATCATACGGAAGGTGCGCGCAAATACAACGTTATCGGCACTTATATGCACGGATCAGTTTTGCCAAAAAATCCGCGTTTGTCTGACTTTTTAATTCGTACAGCTGCGCAGAATCGTTACGGAGAATTTGCACCAAAGCAGACTAATGCTCAGCGCGCGGAGCTTGAAAAATTAGACAAATTAGCAGATCGCGCTCGCGAAGTTGCTGTAACTCGTCCGCGGTAAAATCTGTTCTCACTAAATGAACATAGACATATGCATGATTTAGTAAAAATTTGATTGATTATTTTATTTTATGCGCATAGTGTGTATAATCTACGCATTAACCCATCGGTTGTTAAGTCAATCTGGCGTCAGGCAGGAATTAGTGAAACAAAGGTGAAATGATGAAATTAGCGTATCCTGTTATTCTTACTCCATACGAAGATAATAGTGGGGGTTTGTTGCAGAAGTTCCTGATTTGCCAGGGTGTGTAACTGGCGGTAGTAATCTTGCAGAGGCTCTGATTATGGCAGAAGATGCAGCAAGCGGATGGGTTCTTACAGAACTCGAAAGTGGCAATACTGCTCCAGAAGCTAGTGATATTAGTGATATTGTTACAGAAAATCCTAATTCAAAGTTATCTATGGTTGCGCTTGATATGGATTCCTATGCTGCAAAATACGGTTCTCAGGCAGTTCGTAAAAATGTTACTGTTCCAGCTTGGCTTGACACTTGGGCGCAAAAAGCTGGAATCAGCTACAGTGGGGCTTTGCGCGATGCTTTAGAGGCTTTATATGATAAAGGAGCTGTGAATAAAGCGTAGTCATATTATCTGATTTGACGCAATATTGCGTAATCAATTAATGCAAAAGCCTGCTGAAGTTGCAAAGTGTTGCAAATCAGCAGTCTATTTAAATATAGAACTGATGAGTATATGATTACATAGCCGCTGTATATATTTGACAACTGGTATTTATTGTGATAAAATAGTAAAAAGGGATTTTATATAATAATGGAGTTATATATGAAAAACAAAGTTGTTCTACATTATACATTTATAGCTGCGCTATTTTCTATTATTTTAATATTGTCATTTACTAATGTTGCTCAAGCTGAATCATCTGACTATAAATCAGAGACTTATGTAGATTTTCCCAAAAAGCAGCATAAGACAAAATTTCAGAGTATGTATTTTTCTTTACTAGATACTTATGAAAATCCAGAGTTAGTAAAAAAGTTCTATATTTCAAAATATTTTACAGAATTACAAAGAATACAGAGCGAAGCTATGCTTCCTTCTCTTAGTGAAGAAACAGCTACTATTTACAAGAATTCTCTTTTTAATTCCTCGCATAAAGATAACAATAATGTAACAAAAATATTGCAATTTCTAGATATATATGAGAATAAATATGAAAATAATCAGATTCTATCAGAATTGCATAAATTAGAGTTAAAAGTATTAAAAAATGAACTAACACAAAAGGAAGCTATTAATATTGCAAAATTGTGGCTTCCATCAAAGCAGGAGGTTACACCTCGCAAACCTTTACTTACTGAGAGAAATTCAGGCATAAATCTTGAAGCGGCCAGAGCATATGCGCGAGAATGGGCGCGGAAAATAAATCCAAAATATGGTGAAGAAAAAAGTAAGTTAATATTTCCGTCAGATTGCACAAATTTCGCTTCGCAAATTCTATATGCTGGTGGTATTGGTATGGATAAGTATAATGATGTATTTAAAGGGTGGTGGTGGAAAGCTAAAGGAGATCGTTCGGTTTCTTGGATTAATGCCAATGTTTTTAAAAATTATATGGGGTATGGATTTAGTACAAGTTATTGGGGAATGTTAGTAGATAATGTTAGGGATGGAGATTTTATTGGTGTTGATGAAAGTAATGATGGTACTGTCGATCACATAGGGTTTGTATTCCTAAAAAGCAACGGTAGATTGCGTATAGCTCAACACACTGAAAATTATTTAGATTGGGATAAGAATTGGTATTCATTCAATGGTGAAGGAGCTTATTATCGTGTTCGTCGTTAAACATTGGAAAGAATGGTTTTTACCATTATCTTTTGTATTTTTAGCAGTTTTATTGCTTATTAAAATGCCAGGAAAGTATCCAGCAGATTTTGATTTAAGTCTTTTGGGTGTTGTGTTAGTTTCAATTATTTCACCAATAATTCAAATGATTGTTGGGTTGTGTAATAGAGGATTAATTCGTAAGAAAATATTAATTATTATTGATAGCATATTAATACTTGCTGGCTTTATTGAAATATTCTTTGGCCAATTTATTGTTGTACATGTTTTGAATCGTGGAATGGTCAAGTACACAATGGATCGTGGACCGCAAGTTAATGTTGCTACTGTTGCAGCTGCATCTATCGTAGTTGTCTCAATGGTGTTATGGAGTATTCACGAACTGGAATTTAATAGTAATAAAATTAAACGAATATGAGACTGGCAAATAATTAAAGATGTAAATACAAAAAGCCTGCTGAAGTTGCAAAGTGTTGCCAATCAGCAGGCTTTTTGTGGTTTTAGATTCTAGTTTTTGATTCTAGCTTCTATATTCTAGCTTTCGTTTGATTTAGCTAGTGATTATTAGTCAATCAAGCCATACAAGCGATCGCCAGCATCGCCAAGACCTGGAACAATATAAGCTTTGTCGTTCAAATGCTCATCTACAGCGCAAACAACAACCTTAAAGTCAATAGAAGGATCAATCTCCTTCTCAATGCGCTCCAAGCCTTCTGGCGCTGCCAAAATGTTAATAGCAGTAACATCTTTAGCGCCGCGCTCTGCCAAGTAGTGCGTAGCGGCAATAAGAGTGCCGCCAGTAGCAAGCATTGGGTCCAGCAAGAAGCACTGACGACCAGTCAAATCTTCTGGCAAACGGTTGGCATAAGTGACAATATCGAGCGTCTGCTCGTCGCGCTTCATACCAAGGAATCCAACTTCAGCAGTTGGAAGAAGGCGAGTCATGCCGTCAAGCATACCCAAGCCTGCGCGTAAAACTGGCACAACCATTGGACGCGGGCGGTTCAAATGCTTACCAGTCATCTTGCAAATAGGAGTTTCAATCTCGCGATCGCTAACTTCCAAATTGCGGGTTGCTTCGTATGCTTCGAGAGTTACCAATTCGGAAACTAACTCGCGGAAAATGTTAGAAGGTGTATTCTTATCACGCAAAACGGTGAGCTTGTGGTCCACCAGCGGATGATGTAAAACATGAAGATCCATACCTTCTAGATTAGTGCAAGCGCGGCATGTTAAGCTATCGGCGTGCCGTGACTATTTAGAAAAAATATAAACAAGTGTTAATGAAGGTTGAATTTTGTGAATTGCTGGAAAATTAAAACATACT
The DNA here is from genome assembly GCF_049262845.1 of Gardnerella sp. DNF00109. Classification (NCBI taxonomy): domain Bacteria; kingdom Bacillati; phylum Actinomycetota; class Actinomycetes; order Bifidobacteriales; family Bifidobacteriaceae; genus Gardnerella; species Gardnerella sp. DNF00109. The sequence continues at coordinate 1,629,304 of NZ_CP058406.1, read as the reverse complement.
TAAAAACGCTGACTTGCGAAAGCGCCTGTCGGCGCAAACGCCGCTCGCAGCGGCAAAAAATGGAGCCCGGGGCTTAAACACAAGCCAGCGTCACTTCCCGAGTATACATGCTTTTAGATTTCAGCGCGCCGCGCTATGGTATAACCAATAAACGCAGTGTGATAACAAATAAACTAATCGAGTTTGCCAAGTCGCCATAATTTAGCTCCATTAGCGAAGCATAAGGAAAGTGCATGCACGTTTGCAGATTTGTGCAAAACGCTAGCAATAAGCTGTGAATCATCTCTTTTGGAATCATTCATCTTCTGTGTTAATTTTTTCGCGTAAGAACGCATTCCGCGCGAAATAATCGCAGTAAACGCAGAAGCTCGATATAGAGCAACAGCAAAATCGCCCGTAAAAGCACCAGAAAGAATAGAATCCGCGAGTCGCGCAATATCTTCTCCTGTAGGAGCTTCGTCAATTCCAGTAATTGCGGAAGCGCTAGTTGTAGAAGGTTCTCCAAGATTCCAATACTCCGCATATGCTTCTCGCTGCTTACGCAAAGACCCCCGAAGCAAATATAGCCTAAAAAGCATTCCAGGGAGCGAATCAGGTTGCGCTTGACTCCACAAGTCTGCGATGACCTCAATGCCCTCATTCTCAACCAAATTCAGTACGCGTTCCACAATCTCTGGAGATTGTGTTTTATGCACGCGGTTAAGCAGAACTGCTGCTGAAGTGTGGCTGATTTCGTTTACAATTTGTGGATCTGTGCCGCCTTCAATTTGCGCGAGCATTGCAGGATCCATTTGTGCAGGTCTGCTTGGGCGACTTGCACCTATTGGACTTGGCATAAAAGCAGATCTGCTCGAATGAATAGAACTCGATTGTGAATTAAAGCTAGTAGACAATTGGTAACACCTTTTCAATATCAATAATGCGAGCGCCTTTAGAAGTATTGCTAATATGCAAAACTATTGCGCTACCAGTAGGCATGTATGGAGATTTTTGGCTAAGTATACGTTTATGCGCCCGCGGTTTTGTGATTCCTCGCAAATAGTCAAAGAAAGTGCCGATAATAGGACGATGCAAACACATAACTGTTGAATTGTTAATATTTGCTTCTGTGTTTTTTGCGTTGCAATCAAGATTTTGTATTTCACTTATAAGAACAGATAATGTAGATTTTGGTTTATTCTCATGATGATCTTCAGTAAGTTCCGCAATCTGCTCTATAGAAAGAGAAGAATCGTGTGCAAAAGTTGCAACAGTTTCCACGCAACGTTTCCAAGGTGACGAGACAATTCGATTTGGAGCATAGCAAGCAAGCTCACGACCTAGAGCGTAGGATGCTGCAGATCCAAGAGGAGTGATTGGACGAGTTGCTTCGCTGCCTTGCCATGATTTACGTGATTCAGCTTTTCCATGTCGTACTAGTATCAATGTCTTATATTCAGTTTGACCATCGTGTAGCTTTTCAAGAAAAGCATCTAAAACTTTTCTATCGCTATCGTGTGTGAGTTTTTTGCGAGCTTTAGAAGGAGTAAGCCATATAACATTGCCAATTTCAGTAGGTTTTGCTGGTTTTATTGGACCAAATGCTGGTAGTCGCTTCATTGCGGCATTCTCGTCTATTTCGCGCATCATCCAGTAGTGGATTCGCTTAACTACTTCTGTTTTATTGTTGTTTTGTGAACTGTTTTTCGCACCGCTTTTTGAGATTGATTTTTTGCCTTCGTTTTCAAGCGGATATTCTATTTGTGCAATGTGAGGTCCTAGTGTTACTGCGTAGCCTGTTTCTTCCCCAACTTCGCGCACAGCTGTATGGCGATGCGACTCATTGTCTTCATTCTTGCCTTTTGGCCAGCTCCAATCGTCATACTTTGGTCGGTAAACAAGGCAAAGCTCAAAGTCGTCATCGCTTATCATGCTCGCTTGATTGCTTGTTTTTTTCAAGTCACTTGTGTTTGAGCTGTCTATTGTATTTCGCTTGCGATAAATAATTCCGCCAGCAGCCTCAACGTATCGCGTCGTTACTACACTCATATTCACTATTTTAGCGGTTTTCTTTCGCAACTTTTAGTTGTGCCTGGTTATTTATTACGATTCGTTTATTCGCTTATTTGGTTAGAGTCAATTTAGTTGCTGGTTTTCGCATATTTACGTTGCTTACGTTTATCACAGTCATGATAGTGATAAAAGCGCTGTGACTGTCATTTTAACTTCCGTGACTGTGATAATTCACTCATAGACGTGATGACTCATCAATATTGCGCCATCATCTCACCCACATCTAGATTATTGCTGTTAATAACAGTAATGAAGACATATGTAGTTACATCATTAATTCACAATTTTTCTGACAAATCTATTCCTGATACACGCTTGCATTCATTTAATATTGTTTCTACTATTTCTGGAACATCTGTCCAAGGAGCGTAGTTTGACTTTTGAGTTACTGAAGGGTGATTTTTGCGATTTTCTATCTGTTCGGTTTGCATATGCTGCTTTGCGTTTTTAAAAGCATTCTTATAGTTTCCAGTTAATTTTTCTAATTGGATATGCTTATTTTTATTCCCAGTAGTGTTGTGAAGTAACCCAAGTTCTTTTGCTTCTTTTTGGCAATCTCGCGTTTCTGTGCAAGAAAGAGGACAGCTTTTTATATGGTCAATAAGCCATACTTCGAAGCAAGGGTTGGAAATTACTAATTTTATCTTCCCACAAGTTGAATCCGACTTAGATTGAGCTTGTTGAATTTTTTCTCCAAATTCATCAACGTCTGTTACAACCCATACCAGTGTAAACGGATTGTAGTTTTCTTTTTTCGCTTCTTTGCAGTCTAATCTCTCAAGTTTAATCGCATAATTTGTTAAAGTGAGTGGATCTACGCCCTCTTTTTCTATGTTAATTGATTTATGAATATCCCATGATGTAGCACAATATTTACTTACTTCTGATTTTATATAGCTAAAATACTCAAACTCTGTAACTACACCGCCACAAACAATGAGGAATCTTTTATTTCGTTTCGACTGTTTCTTCGAACGGCCGTGTGATGGAACATGAACCATAGCCCGCTCCTCATGAATACTAGTGTTTTATATAGTTTTGAATACTGGTAGTGTTTTAGCTTCTGTTAGTATTTGTAAGTATTTCCGCAAAAACATCATATAGAGACGGTTGTGGTGCTGAAGCGTATATGTTGTGTTGATAGTTTTTACCAAAGTTTACATTGCGGTTTTCCCATTCCGTAAGTGGATGTAGTGAAGATTCGCCTAATGTATTTTTCTCTATAAACCAAATTTGATCTCTGTCGAGAATAGTTTTGTCGGTTCCAGAATTACTAATAAGACTTAAATCGTGAGTAGTAAAAATTAATTGCGATTGGTTAGGATTCGTTTCTGGATTACTGTAAAGCTTGAGTATTTCAGACACGAATTGCATGCTTAGACTTGTGTCGATTTCATCGATTAGAAGTATGGAATGTTTTGATAATGCATCTATAACGAAAGCAAATAGCAATAATGCTGTTTTAGTTCCTAAAGATTCAAAATCTTCAGGAAGTTGGCAATCTTTTTGACCAGAATGTGTAAACATTAAACGTGAAACACTGAATTTTTGCAATTTTTCAGTGTTTTCAGAAGTGTTATTTGTAAGTTTATTGTTGTCTCCGTCAAGTTCATTAAGAAGATTTGCGAGTCTCGCTAGTTTTTCTGATTGTTTAGCATCTAGCTGTTCGGATTGGACTGTTACACCTTTTAATCCTAAATCTGCATATTTTAGCAACGTGCTAATGTTGGATGCAAAATCTGGATTTTCTTGTAAAACTGTTATCAAATTATTGGAATACTTATCAAAGTCAACTGTTCTGCATTGCTGTGTAGAAGTTATTTCTTCGTATGCAGCTTGCAATGCTTGTACACCTGATGCTGCAGCTGCAGATAGAAATAATGCGTTGTCTCTTGTAATTTTTTCTACAGTTTTTCCTATGGCTTTTAGATTTGAGCCAAATCGCATTGGCTTGCCATGCTCTCGTTCAAACAGCACAGTTTTTCTGTTTGTTGTAGAGCGGAAAAGCCATAGTGCCTCTTCAATAATGTAATCATTATTGAAGGTAAACCAATATTTATATCTGTTGTTATCTTTTGCAATAAATTCTATAAAGAATGTTGACGGTTCATTTTCAGACTCTTTATTTAAAAGAAAAGGGAGTGCATTTATTTTTGAATTTGAGTTACCGGCCTTGAAGCTTCCTTCCACAAAATTTTTTAGAAATGTTATGCATTTTAGCAGATTTGTTTTCCCTGAGGCATTCCCTCCGTAAATGGCTGCAAGAGTTGATACATCTGGATGAGGCCACGAACCGTTTTTTGCATGTACGGTTCTTTGCATGCTGAATTGTTGCGATTGACGAAAGCTTAGTGCGTTTTCTACGCTAAAATTAAGCAACATAGTTGCCTCCAGTGCTAAGTTTGCTATTTGTTTACAAGTAGCATCAAAATTTTTCTGATTATTATCTACTATCTACAGCGATATTCCTTAATATAATAATATCCTAAAATGTCATATTTACAATCTACAAACAGTTTTTTGTATGAAATTTACATAAAAGTAGTTGAAAATTCAAAAAATAAGATTGTTGTTCGTATGTGTGCGGTAGGTAACTTATACTAAACGTAATCGACGTTAAATTCCCAAACTTACAAAAACTGGCAAATTATGGCGTAAAAAACCTCCCAAAACTGGCAAATAATTGCTCAAAAAACCTCCTAAAACTGGCAAATAATGCTATAATCGTTGTAATATCAACATTAAAAAGAGTAAGCCATGGAACGACTAGCATTACAAAAATTAATCGCCTGGAATAGCAAGCCGAATCGCAAGCCGCTAATAATATGGGGTGCGCGCCAGGTTGGCAAAACGTATCTAGTAAAAGAACTTTTTGCGGAAAAATATTATAAAAATAGTTATATTTACATCGATCTTAAAAAAGAAGATGAGGTTCGTAACTTTTGCGAAAGCACAGCAAACGCAGAAAAGATTATAGAATACTTGTCTTTGCGATTTTCCAAGGCTATAGATGAAGGCACTTTGCTGATTTTTGACGAGATCCAAGAATGCCCAAATATTATTTCGTCGCTTAAATATTTTTGCCAAGATTTTAGAAAAATTCACGTAATTGCAACGGGTTCAATGGTGCGAATTAAATTGCATCGCGAAGCTCACAAGCAAAATTCGTCGAAATCAGCAGTTGGTCAATTCCTCTTTCCAGTAGGCAAAATTGACCAGATAACAATCTATCCAATGACTTTTGGTGAGTTCCTACTAAACAATAATAGTCTTCTATATTCAAAGGTGCGCGAAGCCTATGATTCTAAGCAAGCGCTGCCTACAGAAATTCACAATCTTGCGTTAAATGAAGTGTATAAATATTTGCTGATTGGGGGTATGCCAGAAGCAGTAGAAGCATATATTGAACGTAAAGATTTACTAGAATCGCGTGAGATTTTGCGCTCGCTTTATGACAATTATCTTGCAGATATGGAGTTGTATCAAGCAAGTAGCGAATCGATTTTAAGATCTCGACTTTTATTTGAGAATATTTTTAGAGAGCTTAACAAGGAATCAAAAAACTTTTCAGCTGGTCTTATTAAAAAAGATAGTAGAACTAGAGATTTTGCGACGTCCATTCAGTGGCTGCTTATGACTCATATTGTTAATCAGTCATTCCAACTCAAAGAGCATATAACCACGCCGCTTATGAAAGAAAACGAAAGTAATTTCCGACTATTTTTGTGCGATATTGGCATGTTCTCGTATCAAAGCGGAGTTAATGCAGCATCTTTTATTTCAAACGAAAGAGACAATACGCTATCTGGTATTTTCTTCGAAAATTACGTTGCAAACGAACTTAGCGCAAATGGTTTAAAACTGTTTTATTGGCGCGGAAAATCAGATTCAGAATTGGAATTTATAATTGAATCAAATAACAAGCTTTTCCCGATTGATGTTAAAAAAGGCAGAGGAACTCTTAATTCTTTAAATAAGTTTGCAATGCACAACAAGTTTGAGTTTGCAATAAAAGTTTCTAAAAATAATTATGGCTATGATGCAAATCAGAAAATCGCGACTATGCCATTTTATTTTATTACGTTCGTGGCTAGCGATTTGGCTGCTGGAATGCTTGAGATTTAGTCAGATTAAAGGGAGCAATAAATACAACAAGAGCCAGAATCATATTGCTGAATCTGGCTCTTTGCCTATTGTTTATTAGTTACTCGCAATCAGTTCACACCTCGAGGTTTGCGTGTGTGAGTATGAATTAGATATTCCTGACTGTCGACTAGAGGACGACCTTCGGAATCGCGAGAATGCAGCGTGTATGTGCCATCTCCATCCATCCACCAAGAAACTGTTGAATCAGCCATTTGCAAATCAATGTACTGAATCAACGCTTCCACCTGGTCTGGAGCGCTTATGCGAACCAGTGTTTCAACGCGGCGATCAAGATTTCGATGCATCAAATCGGCCGAGCCAATCCACACTTCTGGGCCACTTGCAGGACCATCGCCAATTTGCGGACCGCAAGAATTAGCAAAAGCATAGATTCGGCTGTGCTCAAGGAATCTGCCAAGAATAGAGCGAACTCGAATATTCTCGCTCAATCCTTCAATGCCAGGCTTTAGCGAGCAAATTCCACGCTCAACAATGTCAATCTTTACTCCAGCTTGAGCCGCGCGGTACAAAGCGTCAATCGTCTTTTCGTCAACAACAGAATTGACTTTAATCTTAATCCACGCTTCTTTTCCAGCAAGAGCCGCTGCCTCTTCCCTGCGAATTCGCTCAATAATGCCCGTTCGAACTGTGCGAGGAGCTACAAGCAAGCGATGGAAGCTTGACTTTGGAGCATAACCTGAAAGCTGATTGAACAAGCGAGTCAAATCTTGACCAACTACAGGATCGCAAGTAAGCAAGCCCAAATCTGTGTAAAGGCGAGCCGTCTTAGGGTTATAGTTGCCAGTACCAACGTGGCAATAGCGGCGCAATCCTTCGGCTTCTTGGCGAACCACAAGCGAAAGCTTGCAATGCGTCTTCAATCCAACAATGCCATACACAACGTGAACGCCTGCGCGCTCAAGCTTACGCGCCCAAGCAATGTTGGCGTCCTCGTCGAATCTCGCTTTAATCTCAACAAGCGCAAGAACCTGCTTGCCAGCGTGAGCTGCGTCAACAAGAGCGTCAATAATTGGCGAATTGCTAGACGTGCGGTACAGCGTTTGCTTAATTGCAAGCACCTTTGGATCTGCCGCCGCTTGCGCCAAGAACGCCTGAACAGAAGTAGAGAACGAATCATATGGGTGATGAAGCAAAATATCATGCTCGCGAATCGAAGCGAAAATATCTTGCGCATGGCTAGTTTCAACTTCTGCAATTTGGCGATTTGTAGTAGGAATAAACGGACGATACTTCAAATCTGGGCGATCCAGCGCTTGCAACTCAAAAAGAACCGTCATATCTAGCGGCGAAGGCAAACGATATACTTCTTCTGGGCTTACTCGCAACTGATTAGCCAGCAACTGAGACAAGAATGGGCTAGCTTCGTCGGAAATCTCAAGACGAATAGGCGGCCCAAAACGACGACGCAAAAGCTCCTTTTCCATAGCGTTGAGCAAGTTTTCTGCATCGTCTTCCTCAACGTCAATATCTTCGTTACGCGTAACGCGGAAAGATCGCGCTTCTTTAATAATCATGCCTGGGAAAAGCGATTCCAAATGTGCTGCAATCAACTTTTCCATAGGAATAAAGCCGTAGCGCTCTTCGCGACCCTCTTCGTCGGTTAAATCGTCAACTGGAACAAGACGATTCAAATTATCTGGAATCTTTACGCGAGCAAAATGCGATTTTCCAGAATTTGGATTTTCTACAATAACAGCCAAGTTAATAGACTTGCCAGAAATATATGGGAACGGGTGTGCAGGATCCACTGCAAGTGGCGTTAATACTGGGAAAACCTGCTTGCGATAATAGTCTGAAAGTCTATCTTTTTCGGATTGCGTAAGCTTGTCCCAACTGAGCATAACAATGCGCTGCTTAGCAAGCTCTGGCAAAATGTGGTCAATAACATAATGCGCATGCTCATCTTGACGACGATGTGTAACCTCGCTAATTGCTCGCAACTGCTGACGCGGGCTAAGCCCACTTGCAGCGGTTACTGCGATTCCTGAGTCGATTCTGCGCTTTAAGCCTGCAACTCGGACCATAAAGAACTCGTCTAGGTTGGAGGCAAAGATGGCTGCAAAATTAGCGCGTTCAAGAAGTGGTAAATCGGTATTTTGCGCTAACTCAAGCACGCGACGATTGAACTTTAACCAGCTTAATTCTCGGTCAAAGAAGCGATCTTTTGGCAACGGTAGCTCGCCCTCACGAGCTTCACGCTTTTCTGCCTTTTCGTCTTCGGCGATGTGCTCTGCAATTTGACCGCGCAGAATCGCCTTTGAGGGAGCGTCAAAAATTTGTACCATACTCCGTAATTGTATGCACTGTAAGGGATGTGCGCGACTGAGTGTCGGCAGCTATGCGGCTCGACACGCCGATAATTGCAATATGTGAACGCATCTGAACATGACAACCATTGCATATTCACAAAATGATGCAAAACCATCTATTTTTTATGTGCGAATGAACACTAATTACAATATGCGAACAAAGATGATTTTGTACTTTACTAAAGAACAAAAAACAGTAATAATAAGAATCACAAGAACAAATTAAAAGAGCGGTAGACCACAGAAAATGTATGGATGTTAGATTCCAATTACGTTGGACGGATACATAAGACTTTACCGTTGCAACGAGGATGTTGTGCAGATAGAACCGCTGAAGATTGTTTTTGTAAGTAAGAGGCTCGCCAGTGTGGCGGGCCTCTTTTGATATATGACTATTTGATATTTACTCGCAGTGTCGTGTTCATAGGGGAAACTATCAAAGAATAATTGTTGGAATAATAATTGCTGGATTCATTTTCTTAGCTTCTTTGAAAATGAGATGTGGTACAAAAGCAAAAGCAGCAAAACAATTAAGAAGGATCGAAGGACCATGCAACACTCATTTACAGTAATGTTGGCAGCTGAGTTTATTGGCACTGCCATTCTTATGATTTTTGGCAATGGAGCCGTTGCCAATGTTGAACTTAAAAACACTAAAGGTCATCACGCAGGCTGGCTAAACATTGCTATGGGCTATGGTTTTGGCGTTATGTTCCCAGTGCTAATGTTCGGTGGAATTTCTGGCGCGCACATAAATCCTGCTATGACAATTGCGCAAGCTGTTTGCGGAATGTTCCCTTGGGCAAACGTACTTCCGTATATTGTGGCTCAGCTTTTGGGTGCATTGGTCGGTCAGCTTATTGTGTACGTAACTTATTTGCCACATTACAACGAAACCGAAGAGCCAGAGACTATTCTTGGCACGTTCTGCACTACGGATGCTTACAATAACAAGCTTAACTACTTCCTAAACGAATTCTTTGGCACGCTCGTGCTTGTTTTGGCTGCGCTTTGCTGCCTTACTTCTCCTTGGGGAGAGAAGAATTTGGCTGGAGCATCAATCGTAGTCGGCTTTGTTGTTTGGGGATTGGTGACTTCTATGGGTGGTCCGACTGGTCCTGCTTTGAATCCTGCTCGAGACCTTATGCCGCGTTTGCTCCACACCATTTTGCCTATTCCACACAAGGGTTCTTCTCGTTGGGGCGAGGCGTGGATTCCAGTCGTAGCCCCTATTGCCGGCGCAATCTTGGGCGTGCTTATGTTTAAGTCGCTATTTGCATAAAACAGTTGCTTTTAACTGTTATTGATTGTGATTAATTGCGGTTGTAAGAAGCGCGTGATGCTAGTATGAATGCGTTACGCGCTTTTTATTTTGCAAGTTTATGTTTTGCAAACTTGTGCTTATTAAGAAAGATTTTAAGAAAGATATTAGAAAGACGAAATCATGTTTTCTAAGTCACCTATTGCAATTGGTCGTTTTGCGCCGACTCCTTCTGGGCGTATGCATATTGGCAATATGGTAGCAATGTTGGCTGCTTGGCTTTCTGCAAAGTCGCAAGGTGGAAGCATGATTTTGCGTCTGGAAGATCTCGATATTGCTAGAATGCCAAAAGATGCAAGCGCGCGAGTGATTGACGATTTGAAGTGGGCTGGGCTTGATTGGGTTGGTGAGCCGACTTATCAGCATGAGCGCACTGCACTCTACCAAGAAGCTCTTGATGCGTTAGAATCTTTGCAAGACGGAGACGGGAATTCCCTGATTTACCCGTGTTTTTGCTCGCGTTCCGATATTCGCGCGATTGCAGCGCCGCAAGAAGGCGACGGCTTTATACGCTATCCCGGTACGTGCAGAAATCTTCGCAAAAATGCGCAAGGCTTGGCGCAAATCGAAAAGCGTTTGCAAAATAATCAACAACATTCTTTGCGGCTTGCTGTACCGACTGCTGATTTAAACCAAGCGAATGTGAGTTTTATAGACGCGATTTTTGGTGCGCAATCGTTTAACATTAATCGCGACTTGGGAGACATGGTGATTCGTCGCGCGGATGGCGTTTTTTCTTATCAACTTGCGGTTGTTGTTGACGATGTGCTTTCGGGAGTAAACGACATTGTGCGCGGACGTGATTTGCTTCGTTCTGCTGCGCTTCAAATTTGGATTGGTGAATTGCTTGAAAAATCTGGATTTTTTGCGGCTAACGGCGTGCACTATGTGCGTCCGCAATTTGCGCACTTGCCACTAATTGATAACGCTCAAGGCGAGCGACTTGCCAAAAGTAAACATTCGCTTGATGTTGGCGCACTTCGAGAAGCTGGTTGGAGCGCCGAGCGCATGATTGGCTATTGCATGTATCTTTTGGGATATAAAAATCCTGGGCAAACTCGCCCAGTAGATATGAGCGCTGCAGATGCGCTCGCTTTGTTTGAAAGCGACGAAACGCCGTGGAATTCTGTTCGCGCAAACTTAGCAGACAAATCCGTGCCCTTCCTCGACTAAACTATGTATTTAGAATGATAGATTGGGGCAATAAATGGCATATATGACGCAAAAAGATTTAGCGAATACTGAGGTAGATTGTGTTCGCGCGCGTCAAATTGCCGACGGCGTGCACAGCGTGCAAGACGCCATTGCTCAAGCCGAATCGCGTTACGGGCGCAAAGCTGGGTCTGTTACGCTGCTTGCTGCAACTAAAACGCGAGATGTTGGCGAAATCATGGCAGCGCTCAGAGCAGGAGTGCGCGTAATTGGGGAAAATCGTCCGCAAGAAATTGTTGCAAAAGCAGAAATTTTACGCAAGGAAGCTGCGCGCGAGAATTTAAGCGTTGGTGTAAACGGCGAAATTCCGCTCTACTTAATAGGTCAGTTGCAAAGCAATAAAATAAACAAAGTCTTGCCTCTTGCAAATGGGATTCAGTCGGTTGATAGCATTGATCTTGCGCAAAAAATATCTGCTCGCGCTCAAAATTTGGGACTTCGCGTAGACGTTATGCTGGAAGTGAACGTTTCGGGAGAAGTTACGAAATCCGGATGCGCGCCAGAATGCGCGATTGACGAAGCGCTCGCTATATCTAGCTTGCCGGCGCTTAATTTGCGCGGATTCATGACGCTTGGAGCGCGCGTGGATGATGAAAAAATAGTGAGAAGTGGTTTCGCAAAATTGAGAGAAATTAGAGATTGTGTAAGTAAACAACTCGCGCAAGACTCTTCAAAACTAGAGCTTTCAATGGGAATGTCCGGCGATTTTGCGTGGGCGATTGCCGAAGGTTCAACAATGGTTAGAATCGGTTCGGCAATCTTTGGCCCGCGCGCATTTGTGTAGTCTTTGTGTAGTCTTAAATCAAATCAATAATTTCTCACGCATGCATAATCACATTGCGCAGCGAACCAATACCATTTACATGCACAATCGCTTCGTCGCCAGCGTGCAAAGTTCCTGCTGGATACGGCGTTCCAGTCAAAATAACATCTCCTGGAAGAAGCGTTGAGAAGCTTGAAATCGCAGCAATTTGCTCTGGGATACTGTGAATCAATCGCGCTGTAGTGCCGTCAGCTTCCGGAACATTTTCGCCATTAAGCGTAAACGAGATATGCGCGTCTCGCCAATTTAGCTCGGTTGTAATCCATGGACCAAGTGGGCAAGACGTGTCGAATCCTTTTGCGCGCGTAAACATTGGATCGCTGCCTGCGCAATCACGCAAAGTCACGTCGTTTACACATGTAAAGCCAAAAACGTAGTCCATTGCCTTATCTACCGACACATTTTTGGCGATTTTGCCCATAACAACAGCCACTTCTGGCTCAAAATTCATATCGTTCGAAAAAGCCGGAATAACAATCGGATCGTCAGGTCCTATTACAGATGTGCTCGGCTTTGTAAAAATCACCATGTCTGCTGCCGTGTGACTTGACAACACAGCAGAAGATGCGCGCTCTTCAGCAGAACGCGTATCGTAGTTTTTTGCCAATCCGTAGACTTTTGAAGGAATTACTGGTGCAAGCAGGCGCACGCCATCGGTGTCTAACTCGTAGCGCTTACCTGTTGGTTTAACTCCTTGAGGGCTTAGTGGATGGCCTTCTAGCGCTACTAAATAATCCTTACCGTCTGCTTCGTCTTTTTGAACGAAAGCGTACTGCGGAACTTCATTATACGAAAAACGTGCAATTCTCATATTTTTAAGATTACGACATATTTAATACTTAGGAAAATACTTAGGAAAAGTCGCAAGCAACCGTTGTATAAGAAAACGCCACAAACATCTTGAAAACAAAACTTGAGTGTAGTAGACTCAAGTTTTAGAAATTGACAGAATGTGGTTTGAGTGCAATCGCAAAAAGTGCACGTAAATCACCTAAAATCCGCTAGATAGCGGTGCAAATGGGGGTAAATATGGAACAAAAATTTACGACCTTAGCGCAAGATGCATTAAGTGATGCTGTGCAAAGCGCGGCGGCAGCTGGCAATGCGCAAGTTGATACGTTACATTTGGCAGATGCTTTACTTCGCCAAGAGCAAGGCGTAGTGCGCGCGCTTATTGCACAGGCTGGTGCAGATGCGCAACAAATCGGCGCTGAAATTCGCAACGCATTAGTGGCACTGCCTTCATCTACTGGCTCAACTACAACTAAGCCAGACGCAAGCCGTCAGCTTTTAGCTGCGCTAAGCCAGGCAGAAAAAGAAATGCGCACAATGGGAGACGAATACGTTTCTACAGAGCACATGCTTATTGGCATAGTTGCAAGCGCGCCGAATGCAGTTGCGGATATTTTCAAAAAGCACAACGTTTCCGCAGACGCGTTGCGCAAGGCTGTGCCAACTGTACGCGGAGGCGCGAAAGTTACAAGCCCAGATGCGGAAGGCAACTACAAAGCGCTCGAAAAATATTCGGTTGATATGACTGCGCGCGCTCGCGAAGGAAAGCTCGATCCAGTAATTGGACGAGACCAGGAAATTCGTCGCGTGATTCAGATTCTTTCTCGCCGCACGAAGAATAATCCTGTGCTAATTGGCGAGCCAGGCGTTGGAAAAACGGCAGTTGTAGAAGGATTGGCTCAGCGAATCGTTGCAGGAGATGTGCCTACAACTTTGCAAAACAAGCGTCTTATCAGTCTCGACTTGGCTTCGATGGTTGCAGGTTCGAAGTATCGCGGCGAATTTGAGGAACGCTTAAAGGCAGTGTTGAAGGAAATTCAACAATCAGACGGTCAAATTATTACGTTTATTGACGAAATTCACACTGTTGTTGGCGCAGGATCTGCAGAAGGTTCAATGGATGCTGGCAATATGCTTAAGCCAATGCTTGCGCGCGGCGAGCTGCGCTTGGTTGGCGCAACTACGCTTAACGAGTATCGCGAGCATATTGAAAAGGATTCGGCGCTTGAACGTAGATTCCAGCAAGTGTTTGTTGGCGAGCCATCTGTTGAAGATACGGTGACGATTTTGCGCGGACTTAAGCAACGTTACGAAGCACATCACAAGGTGACTATTAGTGACGATGCAATCGTAGCTGCAGCAACGCTTTCAAACCGCTATATTACTGGCAGACAGCTTCCAGATAAGGCGATTGATTTGGTGGATGAAGCGGCAGCTCACTTACGTATGGAGCTTGATTCTTCGCCAGAAGAGATTGATGAATTGCAGCGCAAAGTTACGCGTCTTGAAATGGAAGAAATGCAATTAAAGAAGGCGGAAGATGCTGCTGCGCGCGAACGCTTAGAAAAGTTGCAAGAAGAATTAGCAAACTCGCGCGAAAAGCTTGCTGGTTTGAAGGCGCGTTGGGATGCGGAAAAGGCTGGCCATAACAAGGTTGGCGATTTGCGAGCGCAACTCGACGCTAAACGCGTAGAAGCCGACAAATTCACGCGCGAAGGCAACTTGGAGCAGGCAAGCCGTATTTTGTATGGCGAAATTCCAAGCATTCAAAAAGCTTTGGAAGAAGCGGAATCACAGGCTGCTGCTAATGCTAAGAGTGAAGCGAAAGAGCCGATGGTTCCAGACCAGGTTGATGCTGATTCTATTGCTGGAGTCGTTAGCGAATGGACGGGTATTCCTGTTGGCCGCTTGATGCAAGGCGAAAATGAGAAGCTGCTCAACATGGAAAAGGAGCTTTCTAAGCGCGTTGTTGGTCAAAGCGAAGCAATCCAGGCTATAGCGGATGCTGTGCGCAGAAGCCGTGCTGGAATTGCAGACCCGAATCGCCCGACTGGTTCGTTCCTATTCTTGGGTCCTACTGGCGTTGGTAAGACGGAGCTTGCAAAGGCTCTTGCTGACTTCTTGTTTGACGACGAGCGTGCAATGGTTCGCATTGATATGAGCGAGTACATGGAAAAGTCTTCCGTTTCTCGTCTAATCGGTGCTGCTCCTGGCTACATTGGCTACGAGGAAGGCGGTCAGCTTACTGAAGCTGTGCGTAGACGCCCGTATTCTGTAGTGCTTTTTGACGAAGTTGAGAAGGCACATCCAGAAGTATTCGACATTTTGTTGCAGGTTTTGGATGATGGTCGTTTGACTGACGGTCAGGGTAGAACGGTTGATTTTACGAATACGATTTTGATTATGACATCAAACTTGGGTTCGCAATTCCTTGTGCAAGAAGGCTTGGACGATGCTGCTAAACGCAAGGCTGTTATGAACGCTGTTCATGCTGAGTTTAAGCCAGAGTTCATCAACCGTTTGGATGAGCTTGTTATGTTCCATCCGTTGAGCCGCGAAGAGCTTGGTGGAATTGTGGATATTCAAGTTCGTCAAGTGGCTGCACGCTTGAGCGACCGCCGCATTAGCTTGGATGTGAGCGATTCTGCTCGCGCTTGGCTTGCAGAGCATGGCTACGATCCAGTTTATGGTGCTCGTCCGTTGCGCAGATTAGTTCAAACGGAAATTGGCGATCAACTTGCGCGATTGCTGCTTTCTGGAAAGGTACATGATGGTGCTCGCATAGTTGCGGATTGTGAGAATACTAGCGACCATGTGACCCTAAAGATTGCGTAGTGCCTGCATTTTTTAATGTAGTCAAATAATGTAGTCAAATAAAACAAAGCGTGCTGTTTATTGGATTATTTTCCAGTATGCAGCGCGCTATTTTGTTGCATAACGCTTATTTTTCTATGCAATAATACGCGTGTCTAATTATGTTTCAAAAGTCGAACCAGTAGTGTTTAATAGAACGTATGTTCGATAATATTGTGATGCTTGTTTTAATGGTGGTTGCTGTTGTAATAACCGCCATTGTTGTGCTGGCTATTGTTAAGCACAACTCTGGAACGCAAGGCGCTAATGGCGTAAACCAGCGCGAATTTAACGAATTGCACTCTCAGTATGAACAAGCGCGCGCGCAAGCGCAAGAAAATGGCAATCAGGCTATACGATATCGCACGCAAGCAGAGCAGCTTGCTGAGCGATTAAAGTTTGTTGAAGCAGAACTTGCTAAAGCGCAGCAAGCAGAGCAATTGCGAGTGAATCGCGAAGAGCAATTGCGAACAGAGCGAGAAGAACGCGAACGGTTAAATCGTGAGAAAACTTTGAAAGAGCAAGGCAAAGTCTTGGAAGCGCTTGCTCCAGTAAAAGACAATCTCGAAGCTTTGAAGAATAAAGTTTCGCAGATTGAAGAAGGGCGTAAGCAAGAAATGGGTGCGCTGAACACTCAGCTTAAAGGCTTAAGCGAGCAGCAAGCAAGGCTTGACCGCGAAACAAGTTCGCTTTCTGCAGCATTGCGAAATAATAAGGTTCGCGGAGCTTGGGGCGAGGCTCAACTAAAGAATATTGTGGAATCTGCAGGTTTGCTTGAGCATGTTGATTTTGATACGCAGGTTGTTGTAACGGGAGTAAATGGCGAACAGCAGAGGCCAGATATGGTTGTGCATCTGCCAGGAGGCAAAACAATTCCAGTTGATGCAAAAGTTCCATATGCGGATTATCAGCGCGCTTGCGAAATCCCAGATAACGCAAGCGACGAAGAATTAGCTAGAAGAAGTGAGCTTCTAAAAGCGCACGCTAAGGCTTTGCGAGAGCACGTTAGAGCATTAGGAGCTAAAGCATATTGGCAGGCTTTTGAAACAGCACCAGACTTTGTAGTTGCATTTATTCCAAACGAAGCATTGCTTCAGGCGGCCCTTGAGGCGGATCCAACACTTATGGATGATGCTTTTGCGCAAAAAGTAGCCCTCACTTCCCCAGTTACCTTGTGGGCTGTGCTTAAGTCTGTTGCATACGCATGGCAGCAGCAAAGTCTTACAGATGACGCAAAAGAACTTTTCGATTTATCTCGAGAATTGTACGATCGCTTTGCGGTTCTTGGAGAAAATGCTTCAAAGCTTGGCGTATCTTTGGCAAGAACAGTCGCAGCTTACAATAAGTTTGCTTCCTCACTTGAGTCTAGAGTGTTGGTAACAGCGCGTAAACTTCAGAAGTTAGACCAAAGTAAAGTTATTGCTTCAATAGATCTTATAGATTCCGATAAAGCTGATGTTAAAGAGCTGAGCGCTCCAGAAGTATCAGTAGAAGATCATTAAGCGTAAAAACATTAAAGCATAAAAAATTGAAGAACTCTAAACGCTAAGGAGTGCAAAAATGACAGAATTACAAGAGGAACGCGCGGAACTTAAACGCATGCTTTATGCAGATATGAGCGCGAAACCATTTAGCGAACTGTTTTCTGTTACATTTGCTCAGCGCGGCTCTAAGCTAGTTGGTGATGTTCTTTTTGACTCAATTGAGAAAGCTGGGTATTCGTTAGAGCGCGATGTTGACGCTGTTGGTGCGTTAACTGCCGCTGCAGTTCCAATGGTTTTTGCACTTATTCATGCTGCAGAACGTAAAGGAATTGCACTCGACGGCTTTGTTATGGATTTTGTTTTTCCTGCAACAAAAGGTCCGTCTGTTAAAGGCAAGCGAGTATTGTTACTTGACTCTTGGCTCTCTGAAAAATCGTATGTTCAAACTTCTTCGCTTGTGACTTTACGACACGGAAATGAATTAAGTCTTGATTTTGGCATTGTTAATCAGCAAGGCGCGCAAATTCTTGCTATAGTTGCATTAATTGGTGGTGTTGACGCCGACGAACAAGGCACAAGGCATCTTCAATTAGTAAATCCAATAAGTGAGGAGAGTACTAAAATGGCATTTGTTCAAGCTTTCGATGAAGAAGAATTACGTGCAGATGCAGATCGCGACGATTGCTGCAACGACAACTGCTGTGGCGGTCATTGCGAGGTTAAATGCACTGGTGATTGCAAGCATGATGGTTGCACTGAGCCATGCTGTGAAGATAACTGCTGCGGTGGTCATTGCAAAGTAGAGTGCACTGGTGATTGCGCTCACGATGGTTGCACTGAGCCTTGCTGTGAAGACAATTGCTGTGGCGGTCATTGCAAGTCAGGTTGCACAGGCGATTGCGCAACTGACGGCTGCCAAGATTAGTTGCAATTACTAGCTGCCAATACTAAGAAAAAGTATTAAACGGAGCAAAACTCACACATGCACGAACCGAATCCAATTACTTTGGCTGCAAAAGCTTCCGATGAGCCAGAATTTCGACCTATAGGAGTTGGCCCATGGGAAGACGAGCATCCAGGTGAACCTCGTCCAGATAATCCAGAATCGCCAAATTATGATGCGCGGTTTAGCACTGAATTACTAGACGAAGGCGACCAACGTAACGTCCTAGACCGTTACCGGTACTGGAAAGTAGAAGCCATAAAAGCGGATCTCGATTCTAAAGGCCGTCATGAGTTTGAAGTAGCTGTAGAAAATTGGACTCACGATTTTAATATAGGCTCTATGGTTCGCACTGCAAACGCGTTTACTGCGAAAAAAGTGTATATCGTAGGGCCTCATAAATGGAATCGTAAAGGCTCGTTAATGACCGAGCTATACCAATACGTTGAATGCTGCCCAACTATTGAAACTCTAGTAACTAATTGGCGCGAAAATATGCTTAAAGAAGCAGAAGAAGCGCATCAACTTTTGCTTAAAGCACAAGCAGAAGGCAATAAAGAAGCCGAAAAAATCGCAAATATTAAGGAACAAGACGCTAAAAACGCGCGCGTTATAGCGCTCGACATTATTCCAGGCGCTGTTGCTATGGAAAACTACAAGTTCCCTAAACGTTGCCTTATGCTTTTTGGCGCGGAAGGTCCAGGTCTTTCTAAAAAAGCACTAGAGATGGCGGATGACGTTGTTTATATTTCGCAATTTGGCTCTGTTCGCTCTCTAAACGCAGGAGCTGCTGCGGCTGTTTCCATGCACGCGTGGATTGCGCAACATGCAGCACCAAATTGCTAAATATTAATTAAAATTCAACAGTCTGTACTCATAAACGCTTACATTTAATGTGTATTTTTTTTTATTTGTGATACTGTTAAGCTATGTTAGAATTCCAACATATTACAAAGCGTTTCGGCGCAAAAACAACGCTTAACGACGTTTCTTTCGTCGCCGAAGACGGTAGAGTCACGGGCTTTTTAGGTCCTAATGGCGCTGGTAAATCTACTACCATGCGTTGCGCGTTAAATCTTATTCACGCCAATAGTGGCACTTCTCTTATTGACGGAAAACCTTACGCAAAAATCGCATCCCCAATGACGGAAGTTGGAGCAGTTCTTGATGCAAAGTCTGCCCACAGAGGTCGTTCCGCTTACAATCACTTGTATTCATTGGCTTTAACTCATGGAATATCAAAAAAGCGCGTTGACGAAGTGATTGATATTACTGGATTATCAAGTGTTAAAACCCGCAAAGCAGGTTCGTTCTCGCTTGGCATGAGCCAGCGTCTTTCGATTGCTGCAGCGCTTTTAGCAGACCCGCACAATCTCATTTTGGATGAGCCAATTAACGGTTTGGATCCAGAAGGCGTTAAGTGGGTTCGCGAATTGTGCAAGTATTACGCAAGCCAAGGTCGAGCAATACTACTTAGTTCGCACTTAATGAGCGAAGTTGCGCTTACTGCAGATAACCTTGTGATTATTGCGCATGGCGAAATTTTGAAGCGTACAACAGTACAAGATTTTGTTAATGCACATTCGCAGCACGCTGTGCGACTTGTGACTCCAGAAGGCGAAAAGCTAAAGTCTGTGCTTGCTCAAAATCATCCTGAATGCAAGATTTTGCAAGATGTTCGCACTCCTCAAGACGTTCAAGAAGGCGAGCTCCTCAGAATAACAGGATGCGAGCTTAATCAGCTTGCTCGCGAAATTGCAGATAATCAAATCATGGTTTATCAGCTGAATCAAGAGCATGCATCGCTTGAGGAAGCATATTTGGCTCTTACGCATGGCCAAGAGCAGTACGTGACTAGGACTATTCCTTCCGGAAACTTAAATCCTGCTGAGCAAAGTGTAGCTCAATTTAATAATCAGGGGAGTGCAAAATGAGTGAGCAAGTAGCAAATCAGCAAGTGCAATTGGCTGAATCTAACGCACACCAATCTAATGCATATCAATCTAACGCATACAAGACTGGCCGTAGCATGAACGCTCAGCACTTACGCCTTACATTTATGCACACGCTTAAATCTGAAATTGTTAAGCTGCGCGGACTTGCGTCTACGTGGTGGTGCATGGCATTAACAATTGTTTTGCCAGTAATTTTCAGCTTTATAATCGCGCTTGTGCAGAAAGCAATGTCTAAAGTTGACATTAAGAATGGAGCAAATCAAAGTAAATCAAGCGCTGCAATTACTGTTGGACCGAGCGATAAAAGTGACCTTATTGCATCTCAAGAAAGCATTTTCCGCTTGGTCGTTAGCTTTGCTTCTATATCTTTGATTGTTTTGGCGATTTTTGCAGTGCTTGCTGTAACTGCGGAACATTCTACGACTTCAATTCAGGCTTCTCTTACGGCTGTACCTAAAAGGGGTATGTTCTTTACGGCTAAGTTTATTGCGGTTGCAATCTATGTTTTTGTAGCCCAACTTATTGCAATGGCAGTTTCTTTAGCTGCTGCAGAATTAGCTTTTATGGGAGATAACATTTCCGGATTATCGGGAAGCAACGTGTGGAAATTGCCGCTTACTCTGTTCCTTGGCTCTCCTGCAATTATGGTTGTTGTGTCAGCAATGGCCTACGGTTTTGGCATGATTTGCAAGTCAACTGCTGGCGGAATTATGTGCGTTATTGGAGCCGTGATGATTCTGCAGGCCATTGTTAGCATTATTATGCTTGCAAGCAATTTTGCGAAGTGGACTTCAATACTTATTCAGATTTTGCCAGGCAATGCTGCAAGCCAATTCTTAGGAGTCTCCGCTAGTTCTGGGCGGCAACTTCCACCAAACGCATATGTTTTTACATGGTGGCAATCAGGCTTGGTGGTTCTCGCTTGGGGCGTAGTCATGTATGCAATTGGCCACGTTGTTGAAAAACATCGCGATATTTAACTACAAATAATATTTAGCAAACAACAAGGGCTTTATCTCGTAACCGACTACAAGATAAAGCCCTTAATTGTATTCACTTATATTTAATTTATTATTTATTAAATTATCTTTATTAAGTTATTTTTTGAAATTGTGATAAGTATCAGTCGTTCTTCACAGTTTCAGCAACTCGTGGCCACAAGGTGGTGCCCCAGTTCTTGATTGTGCGCTGGCGAACCAGTGGCAAATCGGAACGGTCATATACTGTACGCCATGGTTCCCAAGCCAAGCCGGTCTTCTCAACAAGCTTGATGCGGAGGTTACGCACATTGCCCTTGAACTGAATAGTGGTGTTGAAGTGAGCTGTACGATACTTGCCATTGCCTTCCCAAGCGCGAGAACGCACGTAAGGAGTGCCGTCAATCTCGGTGCCGTACTCATCCCAGTAGATGTAGTAGCGAGCTACGTAAGCTCCACGGTGATCCAAAGTCAAGTAGCCGTCGCGGTAGGAAGAAACCTTGGTTTCAACGTAATCGCTATTGGTTTGCAAAGTTGCTACTTCGTTATCCTTGACGAAGGAAGTGGTGTAAGCAATTGGAACTGCTGGGCTGGAGGTGCTCAAATTTGCGCCTTCTTGAATCAAAGCCTTCAACGTGTCGACGTTGCCGGTAATAACCTTGGCTGCACCGTTTGCGCTGCCGCCGAGAATTACAGCAGTTACAGAAGTGTTCTGCAAAATGCGGTGGAACTCGGTATTTGGCTTGATTTCAACACCCTTGATTGCAGCTTCAACAGCAGCCTGGAAATCGGTGCTCTTGCTGCGGGTGTCGAACTTTACGTACATTGAACGGCCGTAAGCTACGTTGGACACATATACTGGCGGACGCTTGCTGTCTACTCCGCGGCTCTTCAAGCTTTCTGGCGTAGTGCATGGTGCGAAGAAGTCAGCTGGGCTATCTGGAGCATCAACACTTACGGTGTAGTAGGTCTGCTTGAAGTTCACAATTTGAGTCTGCTTTTCGCCCTTGTGCACAGCGTCGAAATCAATCTTCAGCGGAACGCCAATCTTGGCGAAATCAGCACCAAACTTTGCCTTGAGCTGGTTCATGCTTTGTGCGCTTGCAGAATCGTACTGCATGCGAGCTGCAACATGATGGCTTGCAGCGTACTGTGCATTCCACTTGGAAACTAAGCCGTTCACTGTGGAAGTTACAGAGCTCTTGGTTGGGCGCTGAACAGTTACAGCACTTTCGCCGCCGTGGAAGCCTGGCAAATCAACGCTCAACGTGATTGGAGCGCGGTTTGCGGAAATCAGGCTTGGCATATTGTCCATCAAATTCTGGTCAGCGCGGAAAAGAGCACCTGGGTATACGCGATCATCGTTGGCGGAAGTAACCGACAAGTTTGAAGTTGTATTTGTGATGTTCTTCTTCTGATGCTCAACAACAACGAATTCATCGCCCTTGTTGAAGCTATCGCTAGAGAATTTGTTGTCAATGGTTTCGCCATGACGGGCGAGAATGTTTGTTTTATCGTATTGCAAATCCCACAAATAATTATTCAACGAGTCCTTCTTGGCTGCGCAAGATGCGGTTGGCTCAGAATCCTTAGCTGCAGGAGCGGCCATTGCTGGTGCTGCTAAGCATTGTGGAATAATAGTTGCGCCCGCGAGGAGCAACATTGCTGCATTACGGTAGAACTTTGTGTTATTCATATGTGTCCTTCAATTTTATATTTTATGTTATTTTTTATGAGATACCGTAACTTATTTGCTTCTATGCATGGAATGCTTCGCTGCATTAGCTTAATATCTCATAGCATTTAATTATTACATGCTTTTTTATTTCTGGGATAGTGAAATAAAACAAATTTTTTTATTCTGCAAATAAACGTATGAAGAAGGTTGGAATGCCAACATTCTTTTATTGAATTATTTCCATTTCATGGCGTGTTGACATGCATAGACCCTCGTCTTCACTATTTTATACTCGTTAATTTTATGAAAACTGTATGTGATAATAATTGTTATTTCGCTTATTGTCTCACTAATAAAATTTTTTTAATATTACACATAATTTTCCCTAGAAAATATGGATCGACAATCATGTTCTAAAATTGGGAAAATATTTCTACAGTAACGTGTGTAAATCTTTTATCAATATTGCTTTTTTCTTCTATAAGAAGGTCACGCATCACACATATAGTTGAGGTTATGCCAACATTCACACGCGAAGAAATTGAGCATCTGGGCGTTCTATCCCAGATTGCGCTTAGCGACGAAGAAATCAGTCGCTTGCAAGGCGAATTAAACGTCATTGCAGAATCTATTAACAAAGTGCAGGAAGTTGCTGGCGAAGATGTGCCACCTACTGCAAATCCAGTACCTCTTGAAGCGTATTTGCGCCCAGACGAGCCTGCTACGCCATTGACTCAAGAAGAAGCGCTTTCTGGCGCTCCTAGAAGTGAGTCTGGCATGTTTGTAGCACCTCGAATTTTGGGGGAGGAATAAACATGACTAATACTCAAGATTTAGTAAAGCTTTCTGCTGCCGATATGGCAAAAGCTGTAAAAGCTAAAGAAGTTTCTAGCCGCGAGCTTGTTGAAGCTCACTTGGCAGTAATCGAAGCAGCCGAGCCAGAAATCAAAGCATTCTTGCATGTTTCTGCAGATGTTGCACTTGAACAAGCAGATGCTTTTGATAAAAAGAACGCTAATGGCGAAGCCGAAGGCTTACCTGAGCTTGCAGGCGTTCCAATTGCCATTAAAGACATGATTGTTACTAAGGGCATTCCTACTACTGCAGCATCTAAGATTCTTGAAGGCTGGGTTCCGCCTTACGATGCTACTGTTATTGAAAAGCTCAAAGCAGCTGGCATGCCAATTCTCGGCAAGACTAATTTGGATGAGTTTGCTCAAGGTTCTTCTACAGAACATTCTGCTTATCAAACTACTTGCAATCCTTGGGATACTGAGCGTGTTCCTGGTGGTTCCGGCGGCGGTTCAGCTGCAGCTGTTGCTGCATTCGAGGCTCCTATTGCTTTGGGTACAGATACAGGTGGCTCTATTCGTCAGCCAGGTGCTTTAACTGGTACAGTCGGCGCAAAGCCAACTTATGGCGGTGTTAGCCGTTTTGGTGCAATCGCTATGGCAAGTTCCTTGGATCAGATTGGACCTGTTTCTCGTACCGTTCTTGACTCTGCACTTTTGCAAGAGATTATTGGCGGCAACGATAGGCGCGATTCCACTTCGATTCCAGCTCCTGTTCCTCCAATGGCTCAGGCTGCGCGCGAGGGCGCTCGCCGAGATTTGAAGGGCGTAAAAGTTGGTCTTGTTAAGGAGCTTAGTGGCGATGGCTTCCAGCCAGGCGTTGAAGCTCGCTTTAATGAGGCTGTGCAGCTGCTTAAGGATATGGGTGCAGAGGTTACGGAAGTTTCCTGCCCTCACTTCCCTTACTCGCTGGCTGCTTACTACATTATTATGCCTTCCGAAGTTAGCTCTAATTTGGCTCGCTACGACGGCATGCGCTACGGTTTGCGCGTAATGCCACCAGCAGATAAGCCTCAAACTGCTGCAAACATGATGGCTGCAACTCGCGAAGCTGGCTTTGGCGACGAAGTAAAGCGCCGTATTATTCTTGGCACTTACGCACTTTCCGCTGGCTACTACGACGCTTGGTATGGCTCTGCACAAAAGGTTCGTACGCTTATTATTCGCGACTTTGAAGAAGCGTTTAATAAGGTAGATGTTCTAGTCTCCCCAACAAGCCCTACAACGGCATTCAAGTTTGGTGAGAAGATGAACGATCCACTCTCTATGTACATGAACGATATTGCTACGATTCCTGCAAACATGGCTGGCGTTCCAGCTTTGAGCCTCCCAGCTGGCTTGAGCGATGATGGCTTGCCTGTTGGCATTCAGATTATTGCTCCGCAATGCCATGATGAAAAGATGTACAAGCCTGCAGCAGCGTTGGAAGCAGCGCTCGAAGAAAAGTGGAGCGGCCCAATCTGGAAGTCGCTTAAAGCTGGTTGGCTCGATTCATTGGCTAAGTAAAGTGAAATAAAGCTTAAATAAGAAGGATTCTCATGGCTGAAAAACTTATGAAATACGCCGATGCTGTGGAGCAGTTTGACCCAGTTTTCGGCTTGGAAACTCACGTTGAGCTTAGCACGCGCACAAAGCTGTTTTGCCCAGCAGAAGTATCTTTTGGTGGCGAGCCAAATACTCAGCTAACTCCTGTAAGCCTTGGTTTGCCAGGCTCTTTGCCAGTTGTAAACAAGACTGCAGTTGATTACGCGATTAAGCTCGGTTTGGCATTGCATTGCGAGATTGCTGAGTGGAGCCAATTTGCTCGTAAAAACTACTTCTACCCAGATATGCCTCGCGATTATCAGATTTCCCAGTACGATAAGCCTACTAATGGCAATGGTTACTTGGATGTTGAGCTGGAAGATGGCACTGTGTTCCGAGTTCCGATTGAGCGCGCTCACATTGAGGATGATGCTGGTAAGAATACTCACGTTGGCGGCGCTGACGGTCGTATTGAAGGCGCAAATCATTCTTTGGTTGATTACAATCGCGCAGGCGTTCCTTTAATCGAGATTGTAACTAAGCCAATCGAAGGTGCTGGCAGCCGCGCTCCAGAAATCGCAGGCGCATACATGCGCGCTATTCGCGATATTGTTCGCGCTCTCAACATCTCCCATGCTCGTATGGAGCAGGGCAATATGCGCGCAGACGTAAACGTTTCGCTCCGCAGAAAGCCAACCGATTCATTCGGTACGCGCTCGGAAACTAAGAATGTGAACACATTCCGCGGAATCGAAAAGACGCTTCAATACGAAATTCGTCGCCAGGCTGCTATTTTGAGCGAAGGCGGCGAGATTTTGCAGGAGACTCGTCACTGGGATGAGGCAACTCAGACTACTGCTGGCGGCCGAGTAAAGTCGGACGCCGACGATTATCGCTACTTCCCAGACCCAGATTTGGTTATGCTCCACATCACTAAGGAGCATATTGAGCGCATGAAGGCACAAATGCCAGAAATGCCTCGCGAGCGCCGTAACCGTTTGCAAAGCGAATGGGGCATTAGCGATCTTGAAATGCGAGATATTCTTAACGCGGATGCTCTTGATTTGGTTGAAGAAACCGTTAAAGCTGGTGCAAGTGCTGCTGGCGCTAAGAAGTGGTGGCTTGGTGAGCTTGCTCGCGAAGCAAACACTCGTGGCGTAACTTTGGAAGAATTGCCTATTACTCCGCAAGATGTGGCGCAAGTTGAAAAGCTAATTGCATATGGCAATCTTAACGATAAGCTCGCTAAGCAAACTGTTGCATGCGTTTTGGCTGGCGAGGGTAAGCCTGATGAAGTTGTTAAGAAGCACGGATTCAAGGTTATGAACGACGACGGCGCTTTGGAAGCTGCTGTTGACGCTGCTCTTGCTGCTGATCCTGAAGTTGCAGAAAAGCTTAAGGCTGGAAATATGAAGCCGATGGGCGCAATTATTGGCGCTGTTATGCGTGCGACTAAAGGTCAGGCTGATGCTAAGGCTGTTACTAAGATCGTGATGGCAAAGATTAAAGGCTGATTTAAATTTTAGTTAGATTAAAATTTAGCTAGAAAAGAATAGTTTATAGATGCACTTTTTGCATTTTATGCTTTGCGTTTTAACCTTGTGTTTTATAGCATTGTGTAGAGTGCAAAAAGTGTAATCTTATATTGTAGTTGCTTACGCATTTGTATTTTGCTTATGCTTTTTGTAGAACTTTTTGTAACGCAAGGTCAATTAGGTACAGGAAACAGGTGAATATGCAGGAAGTCAATGCTGACTCTACAAACTCTCGAGAGTTACCAGAAAGTATTGTAATTCCGTCAATACGCGGCGAGATGGCTCGTCTTAGGCAAGCAACCATCGAAGATTTAGCTAGGATGGATTCATTACATGCTTTTGATGGTGCGGCTGTTATAACTGGCAAGGATTCACAATCTGAACGTGCTATGGTTCATGCGTGGGTTGAGCGTTCTGTGCAGTGGTCTTTGGGCAATAATGATAAAAGTATGTCTGATTATGCTGGGGTTGTTGGAGATGCTCAATCACGCCCAACAATCGCATGGTCAATTGTGCCAGATCTTATTGATGACGCTAAAAATACCAATGGCGATATTATTGGAATGATTTTTTTGATCGACATTGATGGTTGGTCTAAATCCGCTAGAATTCAGGTGATTCTAGGACGCGATTATAGGGGTCGTGGGTATTCTAGAGATGCAATGCCTAGAGTTATGACGTATGGTTTTGCTCCAGACACAGTTGGTTTAGCATTGCATAGGATTTGGGTTGGTGTTCCAGCAGCGAATACGCGTTCTCTTTCTGTTTATCAGTCTCTTGGTTTTGTAAAAACTGGAACAGCTAGAGATGCTTTGTGGGATTCACAAAATCAAAAATATCAAGATTTTGTTGTTATGGACACTCTCGTAGATGAATATGATGCCATTCGTTCTTTAGACGCTTTTGGTCTGCACGTTATTGAAGATAATCCTGGTGTTTGTGAAGCGCTAAGTGCGCATGAGCATTCAATTGCAATACCTGTTAGCAAAGATAATTCCGACGAATCGTGGCCGTATAATGCGGCTACAGTCAAAGAAGATTCTTCTAAACGCGCATGGTGGCGTATTATAGGACGCGGTCGTAAGCGTAACACTAATGGCAATAATGCGGAAGGGAAGCGATGAGCGCTGAAGATCTCGACAATTACGAAACTGACGCCGAGCTTGCGTTGTACAAGGAGTATCGTGACGTTATTAAGCTTTTTACGTATGTTGTAGAAACTGAGCGACGATTCTATTTGGCAAACAAGGTGGATTTTAACGTGCGTTCTGCAGGTCAAGATGTGTATTTTGACGTGCAATTAACAGACGCTTGGGTGTGGGACGTTTACCGCCCTTCGCGGTTTGTGAAAAACGTTCGTATTGTTACGTTTAAAGACGTAAATGTGGAAGAAGTGCAGAAAACAGATATCGATATTCCAGAATCTATCGCATGATAAGAGTATGCTAGTAAAGCTTATGTTTAGATTTTAATATAGATACGTGCTTGCAATTTTGCGATTTTGACTTTATAAAGCGTCTTTTAGGTATGGAGGAAAATTGACTGATACACAATCCCAGAAACAATCTGTAGTGATTATTGGTGGCGGTCCGGCAGGGTTGACGGCTGCATGGGAGCTTGTAAAAGATGGCGGAGCTAGCCGCTACGATGTAACTGTTCTTGAAGCATCTAAAGAGTTTGGCGGAATTTCTCGCACTGTAAAATACAACGGAAACCGCATGGATATTGGCGGTCACCGATTCTTCTCTAAAGATGATCGAATTATGCAATGGTGGCGAGATATGCTGCCACTTCAAGGCGCTCCTTCTTACGACGACAAAAAACTTGGCAGACACCACGATTTAGAGAATGGCGGCCCAGACCCAGAAGTCGAAGATGAGGTTATGCTTAAGCGTCATCGCGTTTCTAGAATCTTCTGGAATCATCATTTCTTCGACTACCCTATCTCTCTTTCTGCGTCTACTTTGCGCTCTATGGGCTTTGTTCTTACTATGAAGGTTGGTTTTAGCTACCTTTGGTCTATGATTCACAAGTTGCCAGAAACAAACCTCGAAAACTTCTACATTAATCGCTTTGGCAAAAAGCTGTATTCTATGTTCTTTGAGGGCTATACCGAGAAGCTTTGGGGAAGGCATCCAAGTCAGATTTCTGCAGATTGGGGTGCTCAGCGAGTTAAGGGTTTGAGCATTGTTGAAGTTTTAAAGAATGCTTTCTCTAAGCTTATGCCGAAAAAGAAGGCAAATCAGGAAGTTGAAACTTCACTGATTGAAGAATTCTGGTATCCTAAGCTTGGTCCTGGTCAGCTTTGGGAGACTGTTGAACGTCGTTGCCGTGAAAATGGCGCTACTGTTTTAACAGATGCAAAAGTTGTTGCTATTAAACAGTGCGACGGTAAAATTTCTAGTGTTGTCGTTGAAAATCAAGATGGTTTGCAGCAAGAACTTCATGCGGATCAGTTTATTTCTTCTATGCCAATAAAAGATTTGGTTGCAGCTATTGAGCATGGCGCCGAAGGAAATGAGTCTGTGCAGGTTCCAGCCGAATTACAACGAGTTGCTAAAGGCTTGCCTTACCGTGATTTCGTAACCGTTGGACTTCTTGTTAAGCGTATGCGTTTGCGTAATACGACTGATATTCCAACGTTAGGTAACCCTCCTATTGTGCCTGATTGCTGGATTTATGTGCAGGATCCAGGATACAAAGTTGGTCGTTTGCAAATCTTTAACAACTGGAGCCCATATCTCGTTAAGGATGTTGACAACACTGTGTGGATTGGTCTTGAATACTTCTGCAATGAGGGCGATGATTTTTGGAATATGAGCGACGAAGAGGCTCGTAAATCTGCGATTGATGAGCTTACTCGTATGCAGGTTATTGATGGCGAAGATGATGTTTTGGATGCGCATCGTGAGCGTGTTCCAAAGGCTTATCCAGCTTACTTCGATACTTATGCTCAGATGCCTGAGCTTGTTAAGTATTTGGATGGTTTTGGTAACTTGTATTGTGTTGGTAGAAATGGTCAGCATCGTTACAATAACCAGGATCATTCTATGGCTACTGCTATTGAAGCCGTGTCTAATATTAACAGTGGAAAACAGTCTAAAGATAATGTTTGGTCTGTTAATACAGAAAAGTCATATCACGAAAAGAAGTAGCGTTTTTTCTTTTTGCCACGCCGTGTTGTTGTGAGTCGCATGAGTGTAGTAGCATACATTTATCAGCGATTAAGTCACATTGTTATGTGCTTATCGTTGTATTCACAACGGATTTTTCCGAAATCTTCCATGTAAAGCTCCAAGTAGTTTGTTTCTTGGGGTTAGGGAAAGGTATAACTGTGGCAACAAGCCAAAATCTTGATGATATGAAGCTTTCTGAGCTTAAGGATCTTGCGAAGCAAATGGGCCTGCGCGGTACGTCTACAATGCGTAAGCCAGATTTGATCGCTACGCTTACCGCTGCGCGCAATGGTGGGGATGCGCCAGCAGGAGTTAGCGTACATGTTCCTAAAAGCATTGTTAGGGATAGTCGTTCGTCACTTAATGATGAGGATGAGTCTAAATACGATTCATCTTCATCTTTTAGGTCGCGTCGCAATTTTGATGACGATAGTGGTGAGTCTGCTCGCAAGTCTGCCGATGAGGATTTGTTAGAAAATCTCGGCTTGCCTGATTCTGTTGAATCTTCTGATTCTGATGATTCTGTTGATTCAAATAGAAGCGGTAAGTCTAGGCGTCGTCGTGAGTTTACGCGTGATAATCAATCTCAGCGTCGTCGTCAGTCTGATTTTAAAGATAATTATCGCGGAAATAACTCGGATGATGCAGATGATACGGAAGATGATTTAGATCAGATTCTTGCTACTTTGCCAAGTGAAAAGTCTTCTGATTCTAATGCAAATCGTGATTCTGAATCTCGCAGGCAACGCGGAGCTTCGCGTTCTAATGGCGATGACGATTATGATACGCATTCAGATAGGAATGACAGGTATCAACGCCGTATGCGTGGTCGTGGACGCGATAGAGATGATTACGATTCCCGCTCGGATCGCTCTGATCATTTAGAGCGTGAAGATCGACCTACGAGGAATGATCGTTCTGATCGCAATGATATTCGTGAAGACCACGAGTCTCGTGAATCAGCTTCTCGTAGAGAGGAACCAAAAGAAGAGCTTGTTCCAGTTGCTGGTATTGTAGATGTGCTTGAATCTTATGCGTTTGTGCGCACTTCTGGATATTTGCCTGGTCCAAATGATGTTTACGTTTCTATGAGCCAAATCAAAAAGTATGGTTTGCGCAAGGGAGATGCGGTTCAAGGCTCTATTCGTGCTCCTCGCGAAGGTGATCGTAGGAATCAGCGCCAAAAATTTGTTCCTTTGCAAAGCGTTGACAGCATTAATGGCATGAGCGTAGAAGATGCTCAGAATCGTCCACAATTCGCTAAGCTCACGCCTTTGTATCCGCAAGAGCGCTTAAAGCAGGAGACTACGCCAAATCGTATGCTTGGCAGAATCATTGACCTTGTGGCTCCTATTGGTAAGGGTCAGCGTGGTTTGATTGTTTCGCCTCCTAAGGCTGGTAAAACAATCACTTTGCAAAATATTGCGAACGCGATTGCTGTTAATAATCCAGAAGTGCATTTGATGGTTGTTCTTGTAGACGAGCGTCCAGAAGAAGTTACCGACATGGAGCGCACTGTTCAGGGTGAGGTTATTTCTTCTACATTTGACCGTCCAGCATCAGACCACACTACTGTTGCGGAGCTTGCGATTGAGCGTGCTAAGAGGCTTGTAGAGCTTGGCCAAGATGTTGTTGTTCTTCTTGATTCTATGACTCGTCTTGCTCGTGCATACAATATTGCTGCTCCTGCATCTGGCCGTATTCTTTCTGGTGGCGTGGATGCTCAGGCGCTTTACCCTCCTAAGAAGTTCTTTGGTGCCGCGCGAAACATTGAAAATGGCGGTTCTTTGACTATTATTTCTTCCGCTTTGGTGGAAACTGGTTCAAAGATGGATGAAGTTATTTTCGAAGAGTTTAAGGGCACTGGAAACATGGAGCTTCGCTTAAGTCGCGATTTGGCAGATAAGCGCTTGTTCCCAGCAGTGGATATTAATTCTTCTGGCACGCGCCGCGAAGAGTTGATTACTCCTGCTCAAGAATTGCCTATTATTTATCGCTTGAGGCGACTATTTGGCGGACTTGAGCCAGAGCAGGCTTATCAGACTTTGGTGCCACGCTTAAAGAAAACTGCGTCGAATCGCGATTTTCTCGCAGCGATTGTGCAGCAAGCGAATAACTCTACAAATGGCGGGTCGCCAGCAACCGCTGCTTAAGTAGGTTATGTTCGTGTAATTTTATAAATATAACTTTAAAAAATACACTTTAACTACCCCTTGGTTTGATCAATCGAGGGGTAATTTTTATTGTTTATTTTTTAATACTGTTTTTATTACAAGCTTATTTTGTGTTTTAAAATAAAAAAATATACGTTTATATATAATTAATTTCTTATAAAATACACTATTCTTGGTAATTTTTACTATTGATTATGCATATGTAAATAATGAAAATTAAATAATTATAATTACTTGTCAAAAGTTTATTCCCATAAACATTTGATATTTAATGTGAAAAACCGTGATTTTTTATATAATTTTGTTCTTTTTCGTTAAAAAATACGATACGATTGAAGAGACTGCAGGGTAGCGCAATCTGAAATCTACAACAGTATTCAGGAAGATGCGCTGTATGAGGATGGAGGTCGTATGACAGGAAACTCTCATAAGATTGAAAATAATATTCCTTCTGGCTTGAACGCTAATGTGAGCACAGTTGCTCCTATAGATTCTACAGATGCGATTATTGTAGATATTCTTGAACATGATGGTCGTGCAACATTAACCAGACTAGCTAAAGCATCTGGATTATCGGTTTCTGCCGTACAATCTAGAGTACAAAAGCTTGAGCGCAGAGGAATTATCACTGGTTACCGTGCGTTGATTGACTATGAGCGCAGAGGCTTGCCAGTAAGCGCATTTGTTGCTGTAACGCCTCTTGACTTTGAGCAAGAAGCATCTGTTCCAGCCAAGTTGAAAGATATTGAAGGTATTGAAGCCTGCTATTCTATCACTGGAAGCCCAAGTTTTATGCTCGTAGTTCGTGTTGCTACACCTAGCAAGCTAGAAGAGCTAATTAACACGATTCATAGGATTGTGCCAGTTAGCACAGAAACAACTATGGTTTTGCAGACTTATTTCGATTAGAAGTAATATGTGTGAATTTCCTAAAGAATCGGTTGACGCGCGCAAGCATCAGATTGAACAGAGTTGCAATGATTGCAACGATTCAATAAGCGAGATTTTTGCGTTGCGTCAATCGATTGACAATATTGACAATGCAGTTGTTTCACTTCTTGCAGAGCGCTTTAAAGTTACGGAAAAAGTCGGAGAAATAAAAGCTCGCGCAAATCTTGCTGCGGAAGATAAATCTAGAGAAAATCGCCAAGCAAATCGACTTAAAAAAATTGCTGAAGAATCTGGATTAAAAGAAGAAATCGCGCTCGAATATTTACATTTTGTTGTAGCTGCCGCAAAAAAGCGCCATCAAGAAATAAAAGATAGCCAGAAATAGTTAAAAATAGCCACAAATCTAATCAAAAATCTAGTCAAATTTAGTAAAAATCTAGCAAAATCTAAAAAAATATGCGCGCTTAGAGTCATAATAAAAATATGACTATCGCAACTGTTGAACGTTACGCGCAAATGCTTGATGCCGCCAGCAAAGGTGGATACGCCTACCCTGCAATTAATGTTACTAGCACGCAGACCTTAAACGCTGCACTTCAAGGATTTGCAGAAGCGCAAAGCGACGGAATTATTCAAGTATCCGTTGGGGGGTCCGCGTATTTTTCGGGACAGTGCGTAAATAATCGTGTTGTCGGTTCGCTAGCGTTTGCTCAATTCGCGCATCAAGTAGCAGCGCAGTATCCAAATATTACCGTTGCCTTACATACGGATCATTGCGCAGAAGGCTATTTAGATGACTGGATTAAGCCACTTTTGGCTTATGAGGCGGATCAAGTTGCGCACGGCAAAGAGCCGATATTTCAATCGCATATGTGGGATGGATCCACAGTTAAGCTTGAACACAATTTAGACGTTGCGGAAGAATTGCTTGAGGCGTCGGCGAAGGCTCATACGGTGTTAGAGATTGAAATTGGGGCCGTGGGAGGCGAAGAAGACGGTCATAGAGCAGACATTGATGAAAAACTATACTCAACGCCGCAGGACGCTATGCGAGTAGTTGAACGATTAGGTTTGGCAGAGAGCGGAAGATATATGGCTGCTTTTACGTTCGGCAATGTGCATGGTGCATACAAGCCTGGTGTTGTCAAGCTGCGACCACAGTTGCTAGACAACATTCAAAGCGCTGTATACAACAAGTACAAGCTTGATTTATGTAATCGCAAGTTTGGTGTGCCAACAAAACCATTCTTATTGGTATTCCATGGAGGTTCTGGATCTACTCCCGAAGAAATTGCGCAAGCTGTAAGCTACGGCGTAGTAAAAATGAACATCGATACAGACACACAATATGCGTTTACTCGAGCGATAGCAGATCACATGTTCCACAACTACGACTCAGTTCTTAAAATCGACGGAGAAGTTGGAGCCAAAAAACTCTACGACCCAAGGTCTTGGGGCAAAGAGGCAGAAAAAGCAATGGCTCAGCGTGTTGTTGAAGCCTGTGTACAGCTTGGCTCTGCCGGTAAAGCCTTATAAGTTCATCAAGTTGCAAATTAAATTCGGTATTGGCTTTGCGCTAGTCTTAACACGTAGGAATTGTGTTTATTTGGGCAACGTTAGCCCAAAAATGGAGGTTCAGCATGCCTGGAATTGTGCTTATTGGCGCTCAATGGGGTGACGAAGGTAAAGGCAAAGCGACTGATTTAATTGGTTCTAAGGTAGATATTGTCGCAAGATTTAATGGCGGTAATAACGCTGGACATACTGTTGTTGTGGGAAACGAGTCTTACGCTTTGCATTTGCTTCCTAGCGGTATAATCAGCCCTAATGTAACTCCTGTTATTGGTAATGGTGTTGTTGTAGACCCAGAGGTTCTGTTTGAGGAGATTGACGCACTTGAATCTAGAGGTGTTGATTGCTCTCGTTTGAAAGTGAGCGAGTCGGCGCATGTGATTACACCTTATCATCGCGTAATTGACAAGGTTACGGAGAGGTTCCTTGGCAAGCACAAGATTGGTACAACAGGTCGCGGAATTGGCCCGACTTATGCAGATAAGATTAATCGCGTTGGTATTCGTGTGCATGATTTATTTAATGCAGAGCATTTGAGGGATAAGGTTGAAGCTAGCTTGCATCAAAAGAATCAAATGTTAGTTAAACTTTACAACCAGCATCCAATAGATATTGATGATGTTACAGCACAGCTTGTGGAGCTTGGAAAGCGTTTGAAGCCTTATGTTGCAGATACTTCGCTTATACTGAATCAGGCTATGGAAAATGGCAAAACCGTGCTTTTTGAAGGCGGTCAGGCAACTATGCTGGATGTCGATCATGGAACTTACCCATTTGTAACATCCTCAAATCCTACTGCAGGAGGCGCTTGCACGGGAACTGGCGTTGGTCCAACTCGTATTACGCGAGTAATTGGAGTTGCTAAAGCCTATATCACTCGTGTTGGTGAAGGTCCATTCCCTACGGAACTTTTGGATGAAAGTGGCGATTGGCTGCGCGAGCAGGGTCACGAATATGGTGTAACTACTGGCCGCCCTCGCCGATGCGGATGGTTTGATTCCGTTGTAAGTCGCTATGCCACTCGCGTAAATGGCTTAACTGATATTGTTCTTACCAAGTTAGATGTTTTGACTGGCTTAAAAGAAATTCCAGTTTGCGTAGCTTACGATGTAACTTTGGCTGACGGAAGCGTTGAGAGAATGAACGAAATGCCAGTAGATCAGTCTCTGTTCTCTAGCGCTAAGCCAGTTTACGAGATGCTTCCAGGATGGAGTGAGGATATTTCGCAAATTCACAAGTTTGAAGAATTGCCAGCAAATACTCAAAGCTACGTAAAGCGCTTAGAAGAACTTTCCAAGTGCCGCATTTCGGCAATTGGTACTGGTCCTCAGCGCGACCACATTATTAGCGTTCATTCGCTGATTGACTAGTGGCTATTTAAATAGCGATTTAAGGCGGCTAAAAACTATGAGTATTCCAAGCAGTAATCGCCACAATTCACATAACGCGCTCAAGCGTAAATCACTTGGTGCAAAAACATATTTTGTTGTGTTTATTGGTGGATTGCTTGGCGCTTTTGTGCGTAGTGAAATAGGTGGTTTTACGTACGGCATGCATTGGGACTCGGGATATTCTATGCTTTTTAGCCGCTTTACTTTTGCAACTCTTTTGTCTAACATCTTGGCATGTTTTATTCTTGCTTTAGTGAGTTCGCTTGTTGCACAAAGATTGCGCAGCAAGAACAAAGACTTAATAAAATACGGTTTTTGCACAGGATTTTGCGGCGGACTTTCAACAATGTCTACTTTTGCTTTTGAGGGCGCGCATTCCGCATTTACTGCAATGAACATTGTAGAAGTAATTGCCATTATGGCGTTGTCTATGGTTCTTGGCGTTTTAGCAGTGCTTGTTGGAAGCATAATCGGAGATAAATTTTCTGCTTTGAGTGGCTTTGGCGGCGTAAACAATTCTGGCGAAGCAAACGGCATCAATAAAATAGACGCTAACAAAGGTGGTGCAAAATGATGTCTTACGCATATGTTCTTTTTTGGCTGCCTGTTGTTTTCGCTGGACTTGGTGCTGTTCTTCGTTGTGCAATATCTGACGCAATCGGGCGCGTTTATAACCATGATTTTCCAATCGCGACTTTGCTAATCAACGCTTTTGCGTCTTTTATAATGGGCTTAGTTGTATTTTTAAGTTCTTCGATTATATACGATTTAACTTTTGCTTCGACTATTATTTACACGTGTGCATTGGGATTTTTAGGCGGATTTTCAACGTTTTCAACCGCAATCTTAGAAGTCGTAAGCCTGTTTAAGCTAAAGAAAATCAAGCTTGGACTATGGCTTTTTGTTAGCGAACTAATAGTGCCATTCTTATGCGCATTTATTGCATACGCTGGACCGTGTTTTGTAATGTTTTTACTTCTAAAGTCTTAAGTTTTGAATTTTATTAATTGACGTATTTTATTTATTAATTAACGTATTTTATTAATTAACGTTTATTGTGTTATTAAAATGTTAGAATGCTTTGTGTATTTGTTTGCGATTTGATTTAAGAATAGGTTTATTGTGGCTTTGAAGAACGTAAGCGGTTTTATACGCGATTTTTTGCGCGACTTTTCTGATCGCGTTCTTAAAACGCTTAAGCATCTTAGATGGAAGATGGTTCTTGCTGGCGTAGTTGTTGGTCTTGTTTCTGGCGCGCTTGTAGCAACTTACAGACTTGGAATTGAGTATGGAACTGATTTTGCGCTATGGATGTATGCGCAAATATTGCAAAACATGCTTTGGATTGTGCCTTGCGTGGTTCTTGCAATTGCTGCTGGTCTTTTTATTGGCTGGATGAGTCGCAAAGAAAGCATGGCGTCTGGAAGCGGCATTCCACAAGTTGTTGGATACGTTCAGCGCGGGCTAAAAATGTGTTGGAACACTATTTTGCCCGTTCGATTTGTAGGCGGATTGTTGGGGTCGCTATTTGGCTTGTCTC
Organism: Gardnerella sp. DNF00109; assembly: GCF_049262845.1. Lineage (NCBI taxonomy): Bacteria > Bacillati > Actinomycetota > Actinomycetes > Bifidobacteriales > Bifidobacteriaceae > Gardnerella > Gardnerella sp. DNF00109. Next base: position 1,592,084 of record NZ_CP058406.1, on the reverse strand, counting down.
TTGGGCGCGAAGGTCCTTCGATTCAAATCGGAGCTTGCGGCGCACAAATGATGTCTCGCATCTTTAGAAAAGGCAATAAAAACGATACTCAAGAGCATTATGTTGTAACTGCTGGAGCTGCAGCTGGATTATCCGCAGCATTTAGCGCTCCACTTTCTGGACTTATGTTTGCTATGGAAGAAGTTCAACACGGATTGTCTTCTACGGTTCTTATGGGAGCTGCTGCTGCATCTATTTGCGCTGATTTTGTGTCTCAAACATGCTTTGGGCTTCGACCTGTTTTAGACTTTGGAAGAATTCCAGACTTGTCAATGGCGCTTCATTTTTGGTTGATTCCACTTGGCATTTTTGCAGGACTTATTGGCTCTCTAATGAACAGATCCTTACTTGGATTGCAAACATTGTATAAGTATTTGCCAAAATGGGCTCCTGTATCTGTAGCATGTTTAATCGCAATCCCTGTTGGCTTGTATTTGCCGGATGTTCTAGGTGGAGGCTCGAATCTTGTTAAGCTTTCCGAATATGGAAAAGTAAGCATAGCGCTTCTGTGCATTCTGTTTGTTGCAAAAATGCTATTTACTTCTACAAGCTTTGGATGCGGCGCGCCTGGCGGAATTTTTATGCCAATTCTTGCTGTTGGAGCGCTTGCAGGCGGCGTTGCTTCTCGCGCAATAATAAGCGTTCCATTTCTTGGCATTGACGCAAAGCTAATGCCTATTTTTACAGTGTGCGTTATGGCTGGCACGCTTTCGGCTTCTGTAAAGGCTCCGCTTACTTCGATTTTGCTAACTGTAGAAATGTCGGGAACAATGATTCACACTCTACCAGTTGCTGCATCTGCCTTTATTGCGCTTCTTGTATCCGATATTTTGCGCACAAAGCCAATCTATGGCGAACTTCTTGAAAGATATATGGCTTCCAATCCAAAACTCGTACGTTAGTGCAGCAAAAACAGCCAACAAAAACAGCAATGTGGATAACTTTTTGGCGGAATTGCAACGTTTATTGATCCTTTAACCACATTGTTTAAATAGTATTGCCTAATGGTTTAGTATGCGATTCAATAGCCACATGGACAATATGACTATTGATAATTACGATGCTCCTTCTTGCGTTCCGCGCATTATAGAAACGTACCCGCCTCAGGCGAGTGCGATAAAAAGTATGCGCAAAAGTACATCTGATAGTGACAAGCTGGAAGATTCGACTGTTATCGTATCTTTGAATCATGCGAATCATGTGGATCATTTAGATTACACAAATCATGTAGATTACGCGACTGGTGTATCTTCTACTTCAGTTCGTAGTGATTTTGATGCATTCGATAATCATAGTGTTCAAGAAAATATTGGTAGCTTGAACTATTCGCTAAAGCCTTTTCCAAAAAATGTTGTAATCGGTTCATCGGCAAATGATGGAGTTGGTTTAAGCACTACTCTTGCTCTTCTGGCAAGTCATATATCTAGTAAAAAATATGTTGTTGCACTAATCGACGCAGATATTTCTAACGGCGGATTAGATGTTTTGTTGGGATTAGAGCAAGACGAGGGTAGAAGATTGCAAGAGGTTCAAGCTCCTTTAGGACGATTAGACGGATATGTACTGCGTTGTGAACTTCTGCACTGGAATAACGTTGATATTTTAGCTTACGCTCCTTGGAAAAGTGAAGAGCCTAAGCCATGGGTTATTGAAGCTGCTATTAGAGGTCTTTCCAACGCTTGTGATGTAGTAATTGTTGATATTGGATCTGGATTTTCAGCAAGAAGACTTTTAAAGAATCTTCCAACTTTGGCGCAAGTTCCAACCATATTTGCTGCAGAGCTTAGTGTTCTTGGTCTTGCCAGATTGCGCGCATATTGGCGAAGTCTAGAATCTGACCATAAAGATTATTCTAGAAAACTAACTTCTATTGTTGCAGGATTAAATCCGCGTGGTCTTTCTAAAAGGTTTTGCCCTGTAAATGTTAATGAAGCTTGTGATTATTTGCTTTGCGATGTAGAAGGTCCAATTGGTCACGATCCTAAAATGTACGAAGATATAATATCTGGTTACGGTATAAGAGATATTCCAAAATCCGCCAAAATTCCAATAGAAAAAATAACAACATGGTTGCTTGGAGATTCCTCTAATTCGTCTTTAAAGATATCTGGAAAACAATCTGAGCAGCAATATAAACAATCAAATCCACAATCATATGAATCTGGAAGATTCTCAAAAATATCAAGGGGTAAGCATGGTTTTAGAAGATATTGATTTTGGTATTCTGCAAGAACTTGCAGATAACCCTCAAACAACAGATATTGTTGTTACTGACACAGGTCACGTTTGGGTAGATAAAGGTTTTGGTTTGCAAGAGTACAATCCAAGAATTCCATTTGATGATCCTATGATTTTGCGAGAATATGCAGTTTGGCTTTGTGCACAATTGGGCAAAAGATTAGATGATTCATGCCCAATCGCAGATGCTTCTAGCTCAGTAGGAGTGCGAGTTCACGCTCTTATTGCTCCAATAGTTTTAAGTGGCGCTGCTATTTCGATTCGTTTTCCTGCTTTAAAACGCTATTGTTTAACAGAGTTAAGCAGTAGAGGAATGTTTCCGATTGAATTATCTAGAATACTTTATCTGTTGGTAACTCAACGTGCGAATATTTTGATTACGGGAAGCACTGGCTCTGGTAAAACAACGTTAATGAAGTCTCTTTTAGCTTCTTGTGATGAAAAAGACAGAATAGTGACTGTTGAAGAAACAAGAGAATTAGGTTCATTATCTAAGGATCATGTGTCTTTAGCGACAAGAGAAGCAAACGTTGAAGGAGTAGGCAGCGTTGGCTTGTCGGATCTTGTAAAGGCAACTTTGAGGATGAGACCAGACAGAATTATTTTAGGTGAGTGCAGAGGTCAAGAAATAGCTGATTTATTGCGCGTTTTTACATGTGGTCATAAAGGTGGAATGACAACTTTGCATGCTGATAAAGTCCAAAAGGTGCCAGCCAGATTAATGTCTTTAGGACTTCTTGCAGGATTGGAACCTTCTGCACTATGTGCTCTTGCCGCTGATGCTTTTGATGTTGTTATACATGTAGAAAGAGTAAATGGTATGCGAGTTGTAAAAGAACTTGGAATATTGCGTTCTACGGATTCCGGCGCGTTAGAAGGTGTGCCAATTTTAAGATTAAAAAATTGCGTTAATTCTAAGGATAGTAATTTTTCTGCTCAGATAGAGGCAACGTCTGCTTGGAAAAATTTTGCTGTTAAATGGCATTTACCGTTGAATACAGGGTTGTTTCTGTAATTGATACCGACAGTAAAGGATTTTTTGAAAATGGGTATTGAAGAATCACTAGCTGCTCTTATTGCTTCTTTGCGTTCTGGTGCTTCTTTTGAATCGATTATAAGAGGAGACAGCAATAATGAGAATCGCAATGGACTTATTGAAGAGACCGATAATGACAATAACAATTACAACAGCAATAACAGCAAAAGCTATTTCCAAGTTATAAACGTTGAATCGGTGTTTAAATGGATTGATTCTCGCTGTTCTAATAGGATTAAAAATCTTAGCGCTCGCCAAAGAAGTAAAGTTAGAAAAGACATGCGCAAGGTTGCACAATCGCTTATGTCTGTATACGAATTGAGCAGTTCTATAGGATGCTCTATGACTGATTGCGTTCAAGCTGTTTCTGACTCTTATCATGCCAATAAGAGGGTTAATGATTTAAGCTCAGAAGTTTTTGCGATGCCTAAAGCAACTATTAGATTGCTAACTGCTCTACCATTTTTGGCTCTTCTTACTGGACAATTGTTGGGTGTAAATCCAATATTGATGATTTTTACAAGTTCTAGAGGATACGCACTCTTAGGTATTGGCTTATTGTTTTATGTAATCGGTCTTTTATGGGTTACATGGATCATGAAGTCATCTAAAAAAGCAATGCTGAGTGCTGTTTCTAATGTCGATTAATGAGTTAATGGTTATTAAGGATCGTGGAAAATGTTTAAGGCAATTATCGTCTGGATTATTTTAGTAGCTTATATAGTTACGTTATGCAAATTTTTTACTAGACAGATGATTCTTAATCCGTGCTATGAGCGCGCTTGTAAACCTGCGATTTCTATGAGAGACAATTACGATTTTAGGTGTAACAAAGTTGAAGATATAGATCCAATTTTGGGTTTGCAAATGATGATAGTTGCTTTAAAAAGTGGAGTCGCAATTACTAGAGCGCTTGACGCTGTTGGGTCATCTATTCCTGGAGGAAAAGGGATTTGGCTAAGGAATGTTTCTAAAGCACTACTTTCTGGAGATACTTGGATAGAAGCTTGGAGTGCTCCTTATGTGTGCTTCGATAAAAAAGACAAAAATCCATCTGCATCTTTTGTTTTAAGTATGTGGCTTAGACAGTCACTTAGAGAATCATGGAGTTGTGGAAGCTCTCCTGTTCCTGTACTCATAGCAATTTTACAAAATTATGAGCAATCTATGCGAAACGTGGCAAGAAAAGAAAGCTCTAGGCTTTCTGTTCGCCTGCTTTTGCCGGTTGGGTTATGTTTTCTGCCAGCGTTTATTTTCGTCGGAATTTTGCCGACAGTATCTGCATTTATGTGTTGATCACAATCTAAAAAATAAAAAATTTGTATCCCAATATTGGGTACATAAATAAAAGAAAAATAATAAAAACAACAAAAAGAAAGGTAACGGTGAGTGATTATGAGATCAATTACTGTTGCATTGTCAACATGGTATTGCATGTGTTCAATGCGGATGAATGAAGGACTAATTAAAGCTGAACAAGCATGTAATAGCATGCAGAATCGTTTGAGCAAAGATTTAAAGCAGTGTGATGATGGGGCTGTTACGGCAGAATATGCTGTTGTTCTTATAGCTGCCACAGCTTTTGCTACAGCGCTTATTGCTATTGCCAAATCAGATGCTGTTCGTACGGCTATCGGTGATCTTGTTACAAAAGCTCTACATGTTAGCTAGTTTTAAGTAAATAGTCATTTATAAAACTGTTAAGCATTGCGTGAAACTTAAAACATACTTTGAAAAACATTAGATGAAACACTTATAAAGTTTTTTTGACCGTGATGTTTATGTGATTTTTTGTGGGATTTTAACTAATGCGAAAAGAAACGAGACAAAATGGAGAATTATGTATTTTTGAACATTTTAGATAAGAGAACGACTAAGAATAATTGTAATAAGATAAATAATTCAAAAGATTCTGGGGCTGTTACCGCAGAATTTGCGATTATTCTTCCTGCAGTTGTGGTACTTGCTTTAACGTTATTTTTTGTTGGTAAATCAGTAGTAAATACAATGAATTGCCATGATGCAGCAGGTCAAGTAGCGTACTATGTTGCTTCGCATCACAATTCTAAAGATGCGCAAAATATAGTATCTAAAGTATCTGGAGTTAATAGTTCTGTAAAAGTCAAATATGTTGGGAATACGGCAGATATTGTTGTAAGCTGCCCAGTTGTGCCAGACCCTTTAAAAGTATTGCCATTGTCTGTAGAAGCTCGCATTAGCCAGGTTTTAATATGAGTCAAAAAATATGTAAGCGATTAAGCATTTTAAATACGCAATATTACAGTTTTAAACATTTGCGTAGAGCAGATTGTGGTTCTGGAACTATGCTCGGCATGGGATTGGTAATAGTAATCTGCTCTATGCTTGTTGTTTGTGCGACTCTAGGGTCAATTTTGGTGCAAAAACACCGAGCCTACGCTCTTGCAAACGCATCGGCTATATCAGGTGCAGTTGCTATGAGAAATATGCAAGATGATGCATGTCAAGTTGCAGAGCGCACAGCAAAGGCAAATAATGGGAAAATAGAATCTTGTGTTGAAAAAGATGATGACGTATTAATCAGTCTAAGTATGCCTTTACGAATTCCTATGGTTAATAAGATAAATGTAACAGCTAGAGCTGGTTTAATAGATTGTGACTAATAAGTGTGGAAAACATCATGGATTCGTGCGATTGGTCATAATGTAGCATGTTAATAGGCAATTAGCATGTTAATGTCTAAATGTTTAGAATAGAACAGAAACTTTGCTCAAGTAGAGTTGAGCTAATATTCAGGCGACGGTAGGTTATAGTTATGGCACTTGCATTGTATCGAAGGTATCGTCCAGACACGTTTGAAGGAGTGATAGGACAGAATCAAGTTACCGTTCCTCTTATGAGAGCGCTAGATCAAGGCAAAATAACGCACGCCTACCTATTTTCGGGTCCACGCGGTTGTGGAAAAACAAGCTCTGCGCGTATTCTTGCTCGTTGTATTAACTGCAAAGAAGGTCCTACTTCTAAACCATGCGGAAAATGCCAAAGCTGTAAAGATCTTGCAACAGGCGGATCAGGTTCAATAGACGTTGTAGAAATAGATGCTGCAAGCCACAATGGTGTTGACGATGCTAGAGAATTACGCGAACGTGCAGGTTTCGCTCCAGCGCGCGATCGATATAAGATTTTTATTCTTGATGAAGCGCACATGGTAACTCCGCAAGGATTCAATGCTTTGCTGAAGATTGTGGAAGAGCCGCCTGAGCATGTTATGTTTATTTTTGCCACTACTGAACCAGATAAGGTGATTGGAACTATACGTTCTAGAACCCACCATTATCCGTTTAGACTTGTTCCTCCAGAAGTAATGGGACCGTATTTGGAAGACATTTGCAAGAAGGAAGGTATTCAAGCGCAAAAGGGCGTTTTGCGGCTTGCTATGCGCGCTGGCGGCGGATCCATGCGAGACACATTATCTGTTTTAGATCAGCTTATGATTGGCTCAGATGATGGTGTTATCTCGTTAGATTCAGCAGTTGCTTTGCTTGGTTTTACGCCTTCTAATCTTATTGCAGATGTTATTGATGCCCTTATTGAAAAAGACGGTGCAAAATTATATGAAGTTGTACAAAAAGTGGTAGTCGGAGGATTTGACACTCGTAAGTTTGTGGAAGATCTTCTCGGACGATTGCGTGATTTGTTGCTTTTGGTTTCTGCTGGTCCAAATTGTGCTAAAAACTTGTTAGGCGATTTATCGCCAGAAGACATGCAAGATTTGCAACGACAATCAAGTCAGCTAACTTTGAGAAGCTTGTCCAAAATGGCAGAAATCGTCAATAATGCTTTTGCGGGAATGGCAAATGCGGTTTCTCCTAGAATGAATCTTGAGATTCTTATGGCTAGACTTCTTGCTGATATGCAATCTAGTACTACTGCGCAGGAACCATTTTCTAAAGCCACTAATCAATCTCTTGCAAAGTCCTCCTCGCATCCTGCATCTTCTGCAAGGCATTTTATTGGTTCAAATTCTGCTGTAAATTCAGTTAATCCTGTTAATCCAGTAAATCCAGTAAAAATTGCTGAAAATCCTTCGGTAATTCTTGATGATAAATCTGAAATCAACAATAACACGCAAGCGAATTGGTCAACTGCAACCGTTGAAAAACAGACAACACAAGAGCTTGACGTGGACGAAACTTGGGATAATCTGGTTAAAAATCTGCCAGACGATGTTCGTGAATACGTAGAGAGAGATCGCGTTCCAAAAGTTAGATTAGACGATGGAAATGCATCAAAAAGAAGGCTTGTATTAACTTTTGACCAGCCTATAAGCCAACATGCTTTTGCGCTCGCGATTTGCACAACAGAACCTTACGATGGTAAAAAAGTGCCAGTTGTGGTTATGAACAAAGTAAAAGACGCATTTGGAAAAAACGTTGCAATAGCGCCAGATTTAGTAGCTGCAAACGGCGAAAAAGTGGAGTCTGTTGCAAGAATGACTCCGCAACGACTGGCACAAGTTAAGCGAGACTTGCTTATGCGAAAAGCTGGAATCGTAAAAGGATTCGGAAAAATAATCGAGAAAAGTTCTGATTCAAATTCAAATAATTCGAATTCCAGTAGCGATGATGCTGGCTCTAGTGACGATTCAAGTGCTGGTGCGGAGGCTAGCGATTTATCTGGTTCTGCAATTTCAGAAAGTGCTTTAGATTTAGATATTGAGAAAGATGACGCATGGGCAGGTATGGGATCTGCTCCAATGGGAGATGCGATTGCTGCATTGCAGAATGCAGATTTTAATGCTGAAGTAGTAAACGATTCAGAAAATGCAGATAACGCTGCATCTAACGCGCAGCAATGGGGGCAAAAGTCGAAGATAAGCCAGCAAAATCTTCAGCGCGCAAATTCAGAATCACAGGTAGATAATGAGTCAAAAGTACGAATCTCTGATGGGGTAAACGGCGCTCAAGAAGACGAATGCTCCATGCAGGACGAATCGTTAGAGTCTGCAACCAATTTGAGCATAGATGATTTAGAGAAGATGTTTGAGGTGAAATCTGTAAAAGAATTCGCTGCAAGTGATCCAAAAAATCCTAAAAATTCAGGATTGCATAAGCGAAAGCAAGAGGAGTAAGTAAAAGTGCATAACGTGTCATCGTATGACGGTGCAATAGGCAGAGTTATTGATGCGTTCTCTAAGCTTCCAGGAATAGGACCAAAAGGCGCGCAGCGAATTGCATTCTATATACTTTCATCATCTGATGTACAAACGCAGGATTTAATTGACGCAATCAGTGACTTGTGCGAGAATGTGCGATTTTGTGAAATTTGCGGAAATGTTTGCGAGCAAAGCCCTTGTGTTATTTGCCAAGATCCGCGAAGAGATCACACAAAAATATGCGTTGTAGAAGAGCCCAAAGACATTATGAGCATTGAGAGAACTCACGAATACGCTGGCGTTTACCACGTTTTGGGCGGTGCCATTAATCCAATGGCAAACATTGGACCTGCAGACTTAAAAATAACGCAACTACTTGAGCGCTTAAAAGACGCGCAAGTAAAAGAAGTCATTTTAGCGCTTGACCCAAATATTGAAGGAGAAGCTACAGTAACTTATTTAGCACGTTTGCTTGAGCCGCTTGACATAAGTATTACGCGACTTGCAAGCGGATTGCCAGTTGGTGGAGACTTAGAGTATGCAGACGAGATAACTCTTGGTCGCGCATTTGCAGGAAGACAAGAAGTATAGAAGATTTGTGAATTCATAAGCAAACGCGTTTGATAAGTCGCAAGAAACCGCTTGTTGTATATACGCCACTCATAATATCTCTAAAACTAAAAATAGATAGAGCACAGTTGGTAGTCTAATTTTAGATTAGTCTTATTTGGATTAATTCTTATTGCATTAGCGTGCTTTAGATAATAGTGACGGCTGAACATAAGGGGTTACAGTGGCTCTTATAGTGCAGAAATACGGTGGATCGTCCGTAGAAGATACGGACGCAATTCAGCGTGTAGCCAAAAGGATTCTTGATACAAAAGCTGCTGGTAACGATGTTGCTGTTGTCGTTTCCGCTATGGGAGATACCACAGACGACTTGATTGACCAAGCAATGAGTGTAAATGCGCATCCTCCTGCTAGAGAGATGGATATGCTTATGACTGCAGGAGAGCGTATTTCCATGAGTCTTCTAGCAATGGCTATTCATGCTCAAGGCTCGCACGCATACTCTTTTACTGGTTCTCAAGCTGGATTTATGACAGACGCGCAATTTGGAGCAGCTCATATTCGCGCTGTTAAGCCAGATCGTGTTCAGCATGCGCTTAAAAAAGGCAGTGTTGCTATTGTTGCAGGATTCCAAGGAATCAGCGAGATTGGTGACGACACAACGCTTGGTAGAGGCGGATCAGACACTTCGGCAGTGGCGCTTGCTGTTGCTCTTGGAGCAGATGTTTGCGAGATTTACACAGATGTTGATGGCGTATTTACGGCAGATCCTCGAATTGTTCCAACCGCAAAGCGAATTCCTGTTATCGATTATGATTCAATGCTTGAGATGTCATCTTGCGGATCTCGAGTGTTAGCTTTGAGATGCGTTGAATACGCACAAAGATTCAGTATGCCTCTTCATGTTCGCAGCTCGTTTTCGCACAGAAACGGAACATTAATTGTGCCGAGTGGAGTAAATCCAAAGAGTTTGCCGAATTTAAGCTAATTATTTATTAAAGAAGACACAAGCATAACAACAGACAGAACGCATAGGCAATAGACATAAGGCGGCAAAAATGGCAAATAAAATAACAAATGTAGACATTCGCTCAACAATGGGCGATTTATTCCCAGACTTAGGCCCAGAGACCCCTGTGATTTCTGGCGTTGCACACGATAGAAGCGAATCTATGATTACTCTTCGAGGCGTTCCCGATAAGCCTGGAAACGCTGCAAAAGTGTTTACAACTCTTGCTGCTGCAGACGTTAACATAGACATGATTGCTCAGGCAAGCGCATCCACCGAAACGGCTGACATATCGCTTACGGCTCCAAGCTCGTCCCTAGACGCCGTTTGCAAGGTTTTGCAGGGCGCGCGCGGCGAATTGCAATTTACGTCTATGGACGTGGACCCTTCTGTTGGCAAAGTCGCAGTTGTTGGCGTTGGAATGAAAACCTATTCTGGTCTCGCAGCAACCTTCTTTACAGCGCTAAGCGATCACGGTATTAATATTCTGATGATTTCTACATCAGAAATTCGTATTGCAGCGATTGTTCCAGTAAAACAGCTTGACGAAGCGGTTCGTGCGCTTCACACAGCCTACGGATTAGACGCAAGCAAAGTCGAAGCCGTTGTTTATGGAGGAAGCGGGCGCTGATCGCGCAAAAACACGCAAAATAAGGGAGACAAAATGGCAATCATAAGCAATACAGGCGTAAACCTTGCGGTTTTAGGTGCGACGGGTCAGGTTGGAATGGTTATGCGTCGCGTATTATATGAGCGCGATTTTCCAATTAAAAACTTGCGATTTTTGGCTTCCGCGCACTCCGCTGGAACTGTTTTGAACTATCGAGGTAAAGATGTTGTTGTAGAAGATGTAGAAAAAGCAGATTTAAGTGGAATTGACATTGCGATTTTCTCCGCAGGCGGCGGAACATCCAAAGTGTGGGCACCGCGATTTGCAGATGCGGGTGCAATAGTAATAGATAATTCTTCTCAATGGCGTATGCATAACGATGTTCCGCTGGTAGTTGCAGAAGTAAACCCAGAAGATTTAAATGATATTCCGCGTGGAATAGTGGCAAATCCTAATTGCACAACAATGGCGTGCATGCCTGTTTTAAAACCGCTTTCTGACGCTTTTTGTCTAAGGCGACTTATTGTATCTTCTTATCAGGCAGTTTCTGGAGCTGGCAGAGCTGGAGCATTGCAGCTTATGAACGAAGCGCAAGCTGCCTTAGATCAGGGCGCGGATAAGCTTGTGTTTGATGGAGATGCTATTGATTTTCCGCAGCCAACCAAAGTTGCGCGCACAATCGCATTCAACGTTGTGCCATTCATTGGCGCGATTGTTGAGGACGGATCGCAAGAAACCGACGAAGAGCAAAAGCTTCGCAACGAAAGTCGTAAGATTCTCCATCTGCCAAAGCTCGCAGCAAGCTGCACATGCGTGCGCGTGGGCGTTTTTACAGGTCACGGAATGAGCATTAATGCCGAATTTGAGTGCGATGTAACTCCAGATATGGCTCGCGAAGTGCTAAAATCGGCCGCTGGCGTTGCGCTAGATGATATTCCTACTCCTCAGCTTGCTGCAGGAAAATCCGCGAGCTATGTTGGGCGTATTCGCCAAGATCAAGCGGTTGATGGAAAGCGTGGATTGGCAATGTTTATTACAAATGACAATCTTCGTAAGGGTGCTGCTCTTAATGCTGTGCAATTGGCGGAAATCGTAGCTAAAAAACGACACTTTGTGGATTGATTAGACCTGCGCGAATTCGCTATTATAAAAAATTTTACGTAAAATGTAATTATGTCTATAGCTTCGCAAGAAATACAAAAGCAGCTTGATCGTATTGTTGCTCTTGGCTACCCAGATGTTGCAGATATGAGTGCTGCATCGTTTCGTGCTTTAGCTTTGCCGCTTATTCGCGCTCTTGATCAAAGCGATTTGGGTACTAATATTCTTCTTGTGCCTACTCGTGAGCTAGTTTCGCCAGAATCCTTAATTTCTAGGACGAGTATTGATCGTATGGCTGGTTTTACAACAATGCCGCCTAGAGATATAGCTAGTTTCCTGCCACAAGATGGTTTTGAGCCTCCAGAAGGTCCGTTTTACTTGGCATTAGACCCTCATACAGGTACATCGTATTTGAATCGTGAGCCAGATGTTGCCAGAAAACTTATAGATTCAGACGAGCGTCTTCCTTTGACTTTAGAAGAAGGATTGGCGGTTGTTACTCAGCATCCAGACTGGCTTGAAATAAAAAATGGTTTTAATCTTCTTGGGTCTAAAAGTTCCGATGGAAGAGTGCCGAGTATTTGGATGAGTCAAGGTGCTCCTCGTCTTGGAGCTGTATGGCCAAATTCAAGGCATACTTGGCTTGGCAACGCATATTGTACAGCACGTCGTGGTGTATCTCTATTCCAATGAAGAGTATTAAATATTAATCTAATAAATTAAGAAGTTGATAGAAAAAGCGTCATTAGGTAGTAAGTAAGCAAGGTGTATTGTGGCATACATAACTTTTGATCATGTTGTAAAAGAGTATCCATCTGGATCAAGTGTTGTGCGCGCTCTAGATGATGCTAGTTTTACAGCCGAGCGCGGTAAGCTCACCGTAATACTAGGGGCTTCGGGCGCAGGTAAAACTACAGCATTGAATATTTTAGGCGGTATGGATACGGCAACAAGCGGTAGCGTAACTGTTGGTGATTTAAATATTACAAAGCTAAATGGTCGTGGGCTTGTAAAGTATCGAAGAGAAGATATTGGTTTTGTTTTTCAATTCTATAATCTTGTTCCAAACTTGACGGCGTTAGAAAACGTGGAGCTTGCTTCACAAATTTGCTCAGATCATTTTGATCCAGCTCAAACACTTATTGACGTAGGGTTGGAAAAAAGACTTAATAATTTCCCAGCACAACTTTCTGGAGGCGAACAGCAGCGAGTTTCTATTGCGCGCGCACTTGCTAAAAAGCCTAAGTTGCTTTTATGCGATGAGCCTACGGGTGCGCTAGATTATGAAACCGGAAAAGCTGTTTTGCAATTATTGCAAGATATTTGCCAAAAAGAAGGAATGACGGTTCTTATTATTACTCATAATGCTGCTATTGCTCCTATGGCTCATAAAGTTGTGAGATTCCATTCTGGAAAAGTCGTGAGCGAAACAGTACAAGAAAATCCTACGGCAATTGCAGATATTGAATGGTGATTTGTAGAGTGGTGGTTTGTAGTGAGTAGCGAAACTGTAAAATCTAAGAAAATCAAGCGTAAATATGCGATTCGTAATAAGCGCTCACGCTCTATTTTTCCAATGGTTTTTATTAGTGCTATTAGAATGTGGTTCCACGAATGGCGTCGTTTTTGCATACTAGCAGTTATAGCAATGCTTGGCGTTGCAGTTATGACTGGCATTTATGCAGGATGCAACGACATGCTTCTTGGAGCAAATGATACTTACTCTAAGCTCAAAGCTTACGACCTACAAATTATTTCTACGCTTGGTTTGACTGACAAAGATGTTAAAGCAATCAAAAAATTGCCATTTGTTAGTGAAGCAGAGGCGGGAAAGTCGTTTAAAGCTACTGCTCATCCTTCGAATAATGCCAATTTGTCTTATGCAATGAACGTTGTGCAATATAATCACAATGTTAAAAAACTGAATCGTCTGCATTTGATGCGTGGCGATATGCCAACAAACAATCGTCAAGCTGTGGTAACTGAACGATTTTTGCACGATAGCGGATTGCGAATTGGTAGCACACTGTTTTTGAGTATGCAACAAGTCACTAATCAGCCTAATTCGTCTAATCAACCGATTCAAAATCAAAAATATAAGCTTCTAATTACAGGAAGTGTGTTAGACGTAAACGATTTGGATAATCCAAACGGGTATCAATCAAAAGCTTTCCGCAATTCCGTAATATCACGCTACCCTATTTTTACCTCTGCGATTACTGAAAGCACAAATAATCTTCCATACACAGCTATATATGTGCGCCTAAATGAGGCTCGACGCGTTAACGATTTTTCGCAAAAGTATCGCGCAATTGTGGCAAATGCTTCAAACCAAATTAAAGACAGTGTGCAGAGTGATTGCCAAGAGGCGCGCACAAATCAGGTTGTAAAAGACCAGACTGATCAACAAGTAGATCAAACTATAGCCAATATGCCAATGCTTAAAAACGCTCCCGACTCGGTTTTAGCTAAGGCTCGCGCACAAATTTACGCAAAAATTAAGACAGAAGTGCAAAAGCATGTTCCTCAAGCAAGATGGCATATTTTTGCTCGCATATCAAACGGGAGCTATACTCGCTTGCGTTCTGATGTTGCCTCGATTCAATCTCTTGGATACGCTTTCCCAGTGCTTTTTCTTGTAGTGGCAATGATGATGAGCCTAACAGCCATGGCAAGAATGGTAGAAGAAGAACGAGGACTAATTGGAACGTACTTAAGCTTAGGTTATGGACGTTGCGCAGCAATAACAAGGCACGCTTTCTTTGCGATTTTTGCCTGTCTAGTAGGCGGCGGAATTGGCGATATTCTAGGATTCTTAGCAATTCCATCTTTACTACTTAAGATTTTGCGCGGATTGTACACAGTTCCAGGAGTTGTTTTACGATACGATTGGCTTTATGGTTCGATTTGTGTACTCGCGTTTGTAATACCAGTTGCAATATGCACAATAATCGTAAGCTGGAGGGAGACAAGGCAAGTACCATCGGCATTATTGCGTCCAAAATCTCCAAAAGCTGGTGCTCGCGTGCTTCTTGAACATTTACCTTTTATCTGGAATCGTCTAAGTTTCCTCAACAAAGTATCTATAAGGAATCTGGCTCGTTTTAAAGGCAGACTATTTATGACGATTGGCGGTGTAGCTGGTTGCACGGCATTAATCGTGTGTGCTTTAGCATTAAACGATACTGTAGCCACTCTTGGAATCCGCCAATATGACGGCATTTACCGCTACGATATGATTTCTATTTCCACTCCAGATGCATTTCAAAATATGAAGAAAAGTGTGCAAAAAGATAAATCCAGCAATCTTGTTGATACCATTTTGCCTGCCTACATTAGCTCTGGAGAAATCGCAAAAAGCGATGCAGATAATGGTAAATCTAATAGCAATTCCAATAACAATTCGCATAATAAAATCGTTGGAGATTCTGAAAGCGTACAAATCGTAGTTGTTAAAGATGCCGCAGCTTTGTCTAATATGGTTCGTCTACAAGATGTTAACAATAATTTGCAAAATATTTCACTTAATGATGATGGTCCGCTTCTTTCACAGAGTGCAGCATCGTCGTTGGGAATTGCGAGCGGAAACTATATTACAATAACAAACTCCAGTTTTAAGCGCGCAAAAGTGAAGTTGCGTGCAGTCGTGCGTAATCTTATTGGTTCAAATATTTATATGACTTCTCGCTGCTATGAAAGAATATTCGGTTTTAAAAATGGAAAAAATGTTAAGAATAATGCGCTAATTATGCGTCTTCGTGGAGACGATGATGCAAGAATGCGTTACGCAGACCATGTGGCAGATAGGGATGGCGTGTTAGCTGTTATGAACATTACGCGCATGAAACATTCGTTTAGCTTTGATTTAATGAATGCTGTGGTTGCGCTTATAGTAACTCTTGCAGCAGGTTTGGCGTTAGCTGTGCTGTTTACATTGTCAAGCACTAATATTTCGGAACGTGCGCGAGAGATGGCAACTTTAAAGGTTCTTGGCTTTTATCGTAGAGAAGTTCATGCTTACGTGCATAAGGAGATGCTTACTCTTACTGTAATTGGTATTCTTGTTGGTTTGCCTCTTGGAAGATTGGTTGCAGGCTTGTTAACAAATGCTTTGCGCATGCCTTCTCTGTATTTTGAGGTTGAAGTGTCTCCATTAAGCTATGTTATTGCTGGCTTTGCAACGCTGATTTTTGCTTTAATTGTTCAATGGTCAACTAATCCCGCGTTAGACCGCATTGACCCTGTTAGTTCGCTTAAAAGTGTTGAATAAAGTTGAATAATGAAATTCAAATATTTACGGGTTCTTATAAAATTGAAAGCTCACGCCTAAAAGAATGGAGTTATAGCAATGAGTGATATTGACCAAACTAACAATGGTCACACTAACAAGATGGAGCGCAGCCTTACAAAAAGACACGTGCAATTCATTGCTATAGGCGGAACAATCGGCACGGGACTATTCTTAGGTTCTGGCAAATCCATTAGTCTTACGGGTCCAAGCATTATGCTTGTGTACATAATTGTTGGTTTAATCATGTTTTTGCTTATGCGCGGCATTGGCGAACTTATGTACAAGGATCCAAACCAGCATACATTTATTAGTTTTATTACTAAATACTTGGGCAAAGGCTGGGGCGATTTTGCAGGATGGTCGTATTGGATAGTGCTTGTGCTTATTGGCATGAGTGAGATTACGGCTGTAAGTACGTATTGTGTTACATTTTTCCAAACTTTTGGCATAGACGTTAGCAGCTGGAAATGGCTTATAGAAATAGCGTTTTTGGCTGCTTTAGTGTGCATAAATCTGGTTGCTGTTAAGCTATTTGGCGAAACAGAGTTTTGGTTCTCAATGATTAAAATCACGTTGATTGTGGCTCTTATTGCAACTGCTGCAGTTATGGTTATTATTGGCTACCATTACCCTGCAACACAGATTAGCGGCGTTGCAAATCCTGCAGGCCACGCAGGCTTTGACAATATTTTCAACAACTTCTCGCTTATGCCAAATGGATGGTTGGCATTTTTGATGAGTTTCCAAATGGTGTTCTACGCATACCAGCTTATTGAGTTTGTAGGCGTTACGGTTTCGGAAACTAAGAATCCTCGCCAAGTTTTGCCAAAGGCAATCAACGAGATTATTATGCGAATCTTGATTTTCTACGTTGGAGCGCTTGCTTCAATCATGCTAATTGTTCCTTGGCAACAATTTAAAGCTACCGATTCTAAAGGCGTTTATATGTCTCCGTTTATAATGGTTTTCCAATATGCGGGGCTTCATTGGGCTTCGGCGCTTGTGTTCTTTGTGGTAATAACAGCCGCATCTTCTGCGCTTAATTCGCTGCTTTATTCTGCAGGAAGGCATATGTATCAAATTGCGCTAGAATCTAATTCTCCTGTTCTTTCACATTTGCGCAAAGTTTCGCGCACTAAAGTTCCTGCACGAGCAATCATTTTTTCTGCTGCGCTAATCCTGTTCTCTCCGATTATTAACTCAATTCCTGGAGTGCATGGCGCGTTTATTGTGTTTGCTTCTGCGTCTTCGGCAGTAATAATCATGATTTACATTTTGATTATGGTTACGCACAGAAAGTACCGCGCTTCTGCTGATTTTATGCCAGATGGTTTTGTTATGCCGCATTATAAGCTGCTTAATTCTCTTACTATTGCATTCTTTGTGTTTGTGTACATAACGCTGTTTATTAGCGAAGACACTCGCGGATCGGCAATTGGCGGCATTATTTGGCTCTTGCTTTTTGGAGGCTATTGCGCGTTGCATCAGCGCTGGCAGAATCGCGATTTAGCGGCGGCTTTGGGCAGATAGTTTTTGTGCAAGTAGTTACGCGATTTATGCTACGCTTTTTGTGTGCGAATTATTGTTGCGGATTGTAGTGCAGAATATACGGGTAGGCTTAATGCAAGTCTTCCAGTGGCTAAGCGCGTGTTGCTTATTAAGGCTGATGGTAGTGTACTGATTTTTTCAGAGTTAGGGTCCTATAAGCCACTTAATTGGATGGTTGCTCCTTGTACTATGCGCGTTATTGATGGAAATGTTTCTAAAGATAACGATTGTTCTTGTGAAGACGACGATTCGAGTTCTGTTTCTTCAGATGGTGCTGTCGGCGCTTGTAGCACGGAGGCTTTCGACTTTTCGCGCGTTTTTGGCGATGGAACTGTTTTAAAAATTGCTGCAAAAAAGGGCAATGACCTGCTTCGCATTGTTCTGCAACACGTTTATAGCGATTCTTCGTATGATTTAGGCACAGACCCAGGTCTTGTTAAAGATGGTGTAGAAGACCATTTGCAGCGCTACTTAGCTGAGCAAATTGAGCGTATTGGCGATGGTGCTACATTGGTTCGCCGAGAATATCCTACTGCTATTGGCCCCGTGGATATTATGGCGCAGGATTCAAACGGTGTTCATGTTGCTATTGAGATTAAGCGACACGGTGGTATTGATGGTGTTGAGCAGCTTACTCGTTACTGTGAGTTGTTGAATCGAGACCCGTTGCTTAAACCAGTTCGAGGTATTTTTGCTGCGCAGACTATTAGCCCGCAAGCGCGAGTTTTGGCTGAGGATCGTGGCTTTACTTGCTTAATCCTCGATTACGATGAAATGCGCGGTGTTGAGTCTAACGATCTTCGCCTGTTTTAGCTTAGCGATTTTTTGCTTTATCTGTAATTTATTACGAAATTTACGTAAATTTACGTATAAAAATGCCGCGCAAGATTTATTCAAGCGCGGCATGATTTGATTGGTAATTAATCACTAAGAGAATTAATCATTAAGAGATTAATAGATCAGGAAGCATAGAGAATATCTACAACAAAGTAAAGCGTTGAATTTGCAGGAATTGTTACATTTCCTTGTGCATCCTTCTTATCTTCTTTGCCATAGCCATCTTCTGGAGGAATTACCAAAAGAACTTGAGATCCGACTTTCTTCCCAGCTAAGCCTTTAGTCCATCCTGGAATCACTTGACCTGCAAGAGAGAAGTCTGCAGGCGTGCCGCGCTTCCATGACGAATCAAATTGATGCAATTTGCCGTCTTTATCGATAGTCCAGCCAGTGTAATGAGCGGTTACAGTGCTTTCTTTGGTCACCTCTTTACCAGTTCCTTCAATCAAAGTTTGAGAAACCAACTTTCCATCTGGCACGTAGTTATTCTTATCTAACGATGGTTCTCCAGATTTACTCAGAGTTACTTTCGGCAGATTTTCAGGGATATCCTTAACTTTATTGCCTGTTGCGCGTTCAAGAGATTTCATTGAAGAAACAAGAGTTAACACCATTACGTACGCATCTTGCTTAGTTTGCGGATTTGCAGGCACACCAAATGCAATCGTGGAATTAATTTTTCTTCCCTTAAACAGTGCATAATAAGGTTTACTCGTAACGCCTTTTTTAACAACGATTGAGCAATCTGGTTTGCCTTGTTTCCATGTGTTCATAAGCTCTTTGCCGTTTTTAGCATTGTACACAATGCCATTAGCGCATACGCGACTATTTTCTTGGATTTTAGCACCGTTTCCGTTTTGCAAAATGGCGTAAGAATTTGGCTTTACGTCTATAGGAGTAGTTATATCGACCTTTGGTTGTTTGCCTAAAGTTCCACTAGCCTTAACGCCGCCTAAAACTTGCATTCCAGCAGCATTCGCGGCTGGGTCTGCCATTCCGTTATCATTCGTGCTATTCCCGCTGCAAGATGCCATTGTAAAACACAAGGCTGCAGCGCTAATTGTGCTAATTGCGCGTATTGCAAAAGATTTGATTGTGTATAATCTGGTTTTTCTCATAGGTTTAAGACTATCGCTTGAGTCTGATTTTAATTATTCAGTAGCAAATATATTAAATATTACGAAGAATTGTAAAAGATTAATAAATATAACAATCGATTAATTATAAAAGATTATGAAAGATTGTAGAATAGATAGGAGCAAATACGATATGACGATTATTAAGGCGAATATCAAAAAGAATTCATGCTCTGATTACAAGCATAATGCATGATTTATTGCTGATTAGGATGCAGAAAGAGGTTTGATGCAACGACCTACAAAACGAGCTAAGTTTATGCGAGGAATCGTGGCACCTATTTTTGGGTTGCTTGCTGTGCTTAGTATTGTTCTTGGTGTTCTTAATGCCACAGTTTGGAAGCCAAACTCTATTGTTTCGGCTCATACAAACGTGTATGGTTCAAGATACATTGTTACGGATCCAGGTGTTTTAAATCTTGTGGATTACCGCGTAAAAATTAGTGTTGCGGCTCTTAATACTCGTAAGCCGATTTGTGTAGCAGTTGGTTTGGCTAAAGATGTTCGTGGGTGGACTCGTGGCTACTCTGTACAGAGAATAACTGGTTTGCAAGATTGGGAGAATCTTTCTACTGTCCCTATGAAGGCGGATGATTCTGCAAAGTCAGATGTGAATAACAAAAATTCTGTAGATTCCGCGAATAACTCTGATTCTAAGGCTTCTAAAGATGTAGATTTTAAAGATTCAGATTTGTGGACTAATGCTACTTGCCAAATGGGTTTGGCTAAATTGTTTGTTAATGCGGAAGATTTTGAACAATCTGAGAACATTGTTCCTGGAGATTTGAGCAGTGGCAATGCTGTAAATCAAGCAAATCAAGCAAATCAAGAAAATAGCCAGTCGAATCATCAAAAAGTTTCATCCGCATTGCGTGCAAGGATTTCTCGACGCGTGCTGATTATTGACTTAGGTAAAAATTCTCCTGAAGCATTCGTAGAGTTTCGTTGGCGTAGACACAATCTTCCAGATTTTGCAACTCCTTTGTATTTTGTTGGAGCACTGTTTGCTCTGCTTTGTGTCCTTTCTGCTTCTGTGTTCGCTATGGCTCCACATCGCAGGCGTAATAAGCGTTTGGTGGCTAGTAGAAGTGGTCTTATTACTGTAGAAAGTGTCTCCAGAGACGAAGAAGTTAAATTCTCAGATGCTTTTGCTGGCACAATGGCTAGTATTTTTGGCAGTTTTGCTAAAGATAAGAAGTCAAGGCATAAAGGTTCTTCAGCTTCTCATGCTCGTCATGGTTCTCATTCAAAAACTCGTGTTGCAAAGTCGCAAGCAACCGTGGATTTGTCTGTAAACGTAAAGTCTGGTTTAAATTCTTCTCCAACTCCATCTTTGGATGAAACTGCTGTGATTTCTAAAGAAGATTTGCAGTCTTATTTTGCTCGTTTTGCTAGTGAATCATTCTCGGATGTTTCCAAGAATGATAGCGATTCGTCTACTGTTTTAGAAGTTTCTGATGCTTCTTCTGATAAATCTTCCTATGATTCTTTTAAAGATGAAGATGCTATACGTGATTCCAAAGATTCTTTGAATGATGATTCTAATAAAAAGCAATCTTCAAAGGAATATTCAGGGAATAGTAGCAATAATAATTCTAGAAAGTCGAGTCATAGCAATCGCGGCAATCGCAATAGTAGATATGGTAGAAGAAATCGTGATTCGCATGACAATCAAGATGGTCGTTCTAGTAGTAGAGATGTAGAAAATCGCAAATATAGGGATAATCGTAGTAAATCAGCGGAGGCTTGCGACTCAAGCAATGAAAAGTCAAATAATCGCAGCAAGTCGCGAAATCAAGGGAATAATCGTGATTTGAGTAATCATCGCGACCAGCGTAAGAATAGTCAGAATAATCAGCATAGTCAGCGCGGGCAAAAATATGGCAAAAATCGTCGATCTAACGAATTAGATAATCGTAATAGAAATAGCGGCGAAAATAATGCAAATAACAGAAACGCTGGTGGCAACACGAATTCAAACTATAACCAGAATCGTAAGCGTAAAAATAATGCGCGTGGAAATGAGCAAAAGTGAGTGTGGAAAGTAAGTATGACCATGTTTTATGCGCATAAAATCAAATATTATGTAAGATTTACATTCGCTACAATAATGACGCTAATTATGTGTTTTGCTCTTAGCGCTTGCGATGGTCAAGTTCCTAAAGCCGCTGAGGGGCATAGCACAAAGGAGCTTCCAAACGTAACGTCTATTAGAGAAAAAGATATACGTTTAAGAGTTTTGAGGTCTCTAGAGCGCGCGAATGAAGAGAAGAATTCTAGTAATCTTGATGGCTATATGAGTGGTCCTGCAATGCTTGTGCGAACTAGTGAGCTTGCGATTGCAGCTAAAACAGGAAAATTGGATCCAAAAACAACAATTCCTCGTGAAGTTGCTCAGACTATTGTGCCTACGAATGCAAACTGGCCTCGTGATTTGATGACGATTACTACTACAACAAAAGACCAGCAGTCTAAGCGATTGTTGGTGATCCGTCAGGATAGGGCACGCTCAAACTATAAATTGTGGGCAGTTGCAAGACTGTTCCCTGGTGTGCGTCTGCCAAAATTCCCTGTTTCTTCAATCGGCGCTTCAATGGGTAAAGCAAATGATTCTGGTCTTGTTATGACTCCTCATGCGGCAGCAGCGGCTTATGCTGATGTTCTGCAGCAAGGAGAATCTAGTAAATTTGCAAAGAGTTTTGCTAGTGATTATTTGCGCGCAAAATTAGCAGAATTGTCGAAGACTGTTCAAGCAGGAATGGAGCGAAACAAAGGTTCTCAAGAACAGGTTTTTGCTTCAGTTCCAAATCAGATTAGCGTTATGCGCGCAAGCGATGGTAGTGATTTAGTAGTTGCGCGTATTGACTCCGTGTGGACTAGGAGAGCTGGAGAAGGTCGAGAATCAAGACCAGCGTCTGACGAGGAGAAAGCTTTGTTTGGAAATGCTAAAGCTACTTCTACAATGCGTGTGACTTACGTAAATGTTGTAGCAATGGTTGTTCCACCAGCTGGCTCTAATGCGCAGATTGTGCCTGTGGGAGCGGAGCGTCAGCCTATAAAGGTAGAAGCCCTGTAAGCAGTTGTATAAGCAATATAAGAAATGTAAGCAAAGTTGTAAGCAATATAAGCAAAAGAGGAAATTATGGTTGATTCACAATCGATGGGTATGAACCCAGGCGGATTCTCTCTGGCTGGAGCAGTGGACTTGGAAGGTGTAAAGCGCAAAGCAGAAGCTCTTGCAAAACGAGAAGCGGCTGAAAAGTCAGGAAAACCTCAGTCTAAGATGCCTCCTGCTTGTGGGTATGTGATTGATGTTAATGAACAAACTTTTCAGGCAATGGTTCAGACTTCTGTAAGTTTTCCAATTATTTTGCTTGTATGGCAAAAAAGCGATGAAACTTCTTATGACTTAGCACAAAAACTTGCGGATTCTATTACTGCGTTAGATGGCAGAATGCAGCTTGCTCGTATTGATGCGGATGAAAGCCAATCAATTGCTCAAGCTTTACGCGCACAGCAGCTTCCAGCTGTATATGGATTGGTTGGAGGCAGACCAATGCCTATTTGTCAGGGATTGCCTAGTGCAGATGAGTTGCAGCAGATTTGTAATGATATTCTGCCTCAGCTGGTTAAAGTTGCGGAAAAATCTGGTGTAGCTGGGATGGCTCCTTATGTTGATTCAGGTGATTCTGCAGGTGATTCTGGTGTAGGCAATAATTCTGCGGATTCTGCGGATTCTGCGGATTCTGTAGATTCTTCTGATGTTCCACCAGAACACAAAATTGCGCATGAGGCGGCTATGAATGGCGATTATGCTTTAGCTGCAAGTGAGTATGAAAAAGTATTGCAGGCTAACCCGAATGATTCTTTGGCATCTCGCGAACGCGCTAAAGCATTGCTTCTTGGCAGAAATGCAAACACAAATGTGGAGGCTGTGCGCAAGGCTGCTGGTGATAATCCTAGTGATGCTTCCGCTCAGCTTGCTGTAGCAGATGTGGATATGATTGATGGTCATATTGAAGATGCTTTTAGTAGGCTTCTTGATTTTCTTGCTGGTCATCGCGATAGTGCAGATGTGATTAAAAGCCGTATGCTTGAGTATTTTGCGATGCTTCCAGCTGGCGATGAGCGTTTGAATCGTGCGCGTCGCCGCCTAGCAATTCTCCTTTATTGATTATGGATGATTGCACCTGATGGATAAAAGTAAAAGAAAAGCCAAGATTCGCATTCGTGAGAAATATGCGATTCTTGGCTTTCTAGTAGCGGGGCATGGATTTGAACCATGGACCTCTGGGTTATGAGCCCAGCGAGCTACCGAGCTGCTCCACCCCGCGTCGGCTACTTTTAGCAGCTCTATCTACGATAGGTGCAAATTGTTATTTGTCAAGTTCTCGGCGTGTTTCTATTTGTTTTTTTTTGTGTTGTTAGTCGCCAGCAACCGAAGATTTGTGTAATTTTTGTGCAAAATAAATACAACAAATAAATCTAAAAATAGTTTAATTCTAAACAGAAGTGGAGTACAATAAACAATTGGCTATAGACTTGCTAATTCTGTTATAAGTGCAAAACTCGTTATTAATCAACGATATGACTTAAATGTACGAACCAAGAGTAGAATCAGCTTTTTAGAGATGTATTTTCGTTTCGTACGCACGCCAACGAATAGATTTTCAGGATTTGCTGTTTATACAACTTAGCTTTTGATGGATTGGTATTAACCAGACGTGAGTAGCGATATAAACGACGCCTTATAAGGAGGAGCTGATGAGTGGAGCTATCGGAGTCTTAGCTGGCACTGTGAATTCGGCAGTATTGCTAGCTTCAGAAAATCCAGAGTTGCCTAAGATTGATGAGTTTTTACCTCCGGAGATTTTGTTCCAAGGCACACCATTTGCAATGAACCGCATTATTTTAGTGCGTGTGCTTATGGCAGTAATCGTTATGATTGTTTTTGGAATTGGTGCTGCTCGCGCAAAGGTTGTTCCAGGTAGATTCCAAAGCGTGCTAGAAATCCTAATGGACTTTGTACGATACAACATTGTGTACGAGATGATTGGCGAAGAACGTGGCAAGCGCTACGTGCCAATGATGTCTACATTGTTCATAACAATTTTCTTCTTTAATCTTTGTTCTGTGATTCCAGGATTGAATATGGCTGCAACCGCAACCATTTCTGGTCCGCTTGTATTTGCTTTATGGGTTGTATGCCAATATCTTATTGCTGGCATACGCGAAAAAGGTTTTTTGCGATTCTTCCGTGAAGCATTATTCCCAGCGGGCGTGCCATGGCCGATTTACTTTATTCTTTCGCCATTGCAGCTCATAGAATTAATAATTGTGCGACCACTTTCGCTTACAATCCGTTTGTTTGCGAATATGATTGCTGGCCATTTGCTGGTGGCCACTTGCTTAGTATTCACCAACTTCTTTGTGGTGGATTCCAGCAATAAACTCCTTGCCTTCGGCGGTGCATTATGGCTGCTTGGTGGCATTCTGTTTACCCTATTCGAAATTATGGTAGCAGGATTGCAGGCATTTATCTTTACCGTGCTTGCATCCGTCTACATTTCGGAAAGTTACCCAGAGGAAGAAGAAAAATCTGCTGTTGCTGTTGCATAGTGCATTAGCTTAACTCTCAGATTTTACACATCTTATGGGTTTATACTGGTTACTGTTTTAACAGAAAGGAAACCAATGAATAACATCATCGCTCTAGCAGGACTGATCGGTAACCTGAGCATTCTTGGCTTTGCTGTGGCAACAATCTCTCCTGCACTTGGCATGGCAATCGTTGTTGCTAAAGCTATGGAGTCCACTGCCCGTCAGCCAGAAGTCGGAAACCGTATTCAGCTGTTCATGTTCGTTGGCTTGGCATTCATCGAGGTTCTGGGCTTGCTTGGATTCGTTGCCTACATTATGGGAAAATGAACCGAACGAAACAACTCGTTCCAGCACAAATATAAAAGTGTTGAAAGAATAGAAAGGACAAGCCATGGCACATTCATCTGAGAGTAATGGTTTGGCGTTGTTCTTGCCTGAGCCTTACGACGTAGTGTGGTCGTTAGTTGTTTTGGTAATTCTTGCAGCGTTTTTCTACAAGTTCGTTATGCCTAAATTCCAGGCAATTCTCGATGAGCGTGCAGAAAAAATCGAAGGCGGAATGGCTAAAGCAGCAAACGCGCAGCGTGAAGCTGATGAGTTAAAGAGCCAGATGGAAGAAGAACTTGCACAAGCTCAAGCAGATGCCGCAAAAACTCGCGAACAGGCTCGCGCACAAGCTTCCAAGATTGTTGATGAAGCAAGACAGCGTGCCGAAAAGGACGCTGCGAAAATCATTAGCGAAGCTCAGCATTCCATTGAGGCTCAGCATAAGCACGCCATGACTAGCCTCCAAGGAGAGGTATCGGTACTCGCTGCAGCATTAGCTGGAAAGATTCTTGCGTCTAAGCTAGATGACGATACCGTAGGCTCCAAAATCATTGATCATGTTATTGATGAAGTGGGAGACGTTAAGAGTTCGGGTCAAAACAAGTAGTTAAAAGAGTAGCTAAAACGATTTTTTAGTATTGCTTAATTACTACTTAAGTTTTGCATGAATGAGGAGGTAAGGATGCCAGAAAAGGCATCGCGAGTAAGCGAAAACTTATCACGCTCTTCGCTTGCGCAAGCCATTTCAGATGCTCATGACGAAGCTCAGCGCATATCTGATGAGCTTTCGACAATGATGGATACATTAGAAAAGTATCCAGAGCTTTCTGACGCTATTACCGATCCAAATAGGTCTTCGGAAGATAAGTCACGACTGATTGACGAGCTTATTGGAGGTAAGGCGCATCCTGTTGTGCTGCGCATTATGCACTATCTTGTAGGTACTTGGCATGGCGGCGCCGAAAGCGGTAAAACGGGCAGCTTTGGAGGCGCATGGTCTGGTTTTGAGCGCGAAGCAGGCGAAACTTTGGTTACGGTTACAACCGCTCAGCCTCTTACGGATAAGCAAATCAAGCGTTTGATTGAGATTTACAGCAACAAGTTGGGTCATCGTGCCTACATAAACCCAATTGTGGATCCAAACGTGCTTGGTGGAATGCGTATACGTATTGGCGATCAAGTAACAGACCGCACAATGTTGATGCAGCTTAAGCAGTTGCAGCGTTCTGCGCGAAATGGTGCTTGGACACAGGCAGTGAAATAAGTTAAATAAGGAGAATTATGGCGGAACTATCTATTGATCCCGCCCTTATACGCAAGGCACTTGACGGGTTCGTTGACTCGTATAAGCCGGCAGACATGCCAACGCAAGAAGTTGGTTATGTTGTTACGGCTGGTGACGGCATTGCGCACGTAGCTGGATTATCTGGCTGCATGGCAAACGAGCTGCTCACTTTCGAAAACGACACCCTTGGCTTAGCGTTTAACCTTGATGCTCACGAAATTGGCGTGGTTATTCTAGGCGATTTTACGGGCATTGAAGAAGGGCAGGAAGTTTACCGCACTGGCGAAGTGTTATCGGTGCCAGTGGGAGACGCCTATCTTGGTCGTACTGTAGACCCATTGGGTAATCCAATCGACGGTCTAGGTGCAATCGAGTGCAAGGAGCGTCGTATTCTTGAAGCCCAGGCTCCAGACGTGATCCATCGTCACCCTGTGGACGAGCCTTTGTCTACTGGTTTAAAGGCAATTGACGCAATGACGCCAATTGGTCGCGGTCAGCGTCAGTTGATTATTGGCGACCGTCAAACTGGTAAAACAGCAATCGCAATCGATACGATTATTAACCAGCGCACAAACTGGGAAAGTGGAGATCCAAAGAAGCAAGTCCGTTGCATTTACGTAGCAATCGGGCAAAAAGGTTCAACAATCGCATCTGTACGTCAAAGCCTCGAAGAAGCAGGCGCTATGAAGTACACAACAATCGTTGCAAG
This sequence comes from Gardnerella sp. DNF00109, assembly GCF_049262845.1. Taxonomy (NCBI): domain Bacteria; kingdom Bacillati; phylum Actinomycetota; class Actinomycetes; order Bifidobacteriales; family Bifidobacteriaceae; genus Gardnerella; species Gardnerella sp. DNF00109. Next base: position 1,564,613 of record NZ_CP058406.1, on the reverse strand, counting down.
CCCAGCTTCGGATTCTGCAGGTTTTAAGTACATTGCTCCATACACTGGTTCTGCAATCGGTCAGCATTGGATGTACAACGGCAAGCACGTTTTGATTGTTTTCGACGACTTGTCTAAGCAAGCAGAAGCATATCGTTCGATTTCTTTGCTTCTTCGTCGCCCACCTGGGCGTGAAGCGTATCCAGGCGATGTGTTCTATCTTCACTCTCGTCTGCTAGAAAGATGCGCAAAGCTTTCCGACGATATGGGCGGCGGCTCAATGACTGGCTTGCCAATTATTGAGACCAAGGCAAATGACGTTTCTGCATACATTCCAACCAACGTGATTTCTATCACTGATGGTCAGATCTTCTTGCAGTCCGATTTGTTCAACGCAGGTCAGCGTCCAGCAGTCGATGTTGGTATTTCCGTGTCTCGTGTTGGTGGTGCTGCTCAGGCTAAGGCTTTGAAGAAGGTCTCTGGCATGCTTAAGATTTCTTTGGCTCGATACAAGTCTTTGGAATCCTTTGCAATGTTCGCTTCCGATTTGGATGCAGCTTCCAAGGCTCAGCTCACTCGTGGCGCTCGCTTAACCGAGTTGCTTAAGCAGAAGCAGTTCTCGCCTCGTTCCATGGAGCAAGAGGTTGTTTCTGTGTGGGCTGGTACACACGGAAAGTTAGATGACATTCCTGTAAAAGATGTTTTGCGTTTTGAAAGCGAATTATTGGATTATCTCGATAAGGGAACCGACATTTTGCAAGTGATTCGCGATACTGAAGATTTCACCAAAGAAACAGAATCGAAGCTTGATGCTGCAATTGACGACTTCCGTAGGATGTTTAAGACTTCTGCAGGTAAGCCTTTGATTGTTAAGGATTCTCTGCCTCCAGCTGAAAACCCTGCTCCAGTTGAAAAAGAGCAGCTTGTTGCAAAGCCGAAGTCGGATAATCGTGAATCTGAGGGGAAGTAGCGTATGTCCTCCCAACTTGCATTGAAATCGAGAATTATTTCCACACAGTCTTTAGGTAAAATCTTTAAGGCTCAGGAAATGATTGCGTCTTCTCATATAGCAAAAGCGCGTGATATCGCTCTAAATGCTAAGCCTTATAGCGACGCAATTTTCGATGCCGTGCAGGCGTTGGTAGCTCATCATGAAGCGAATATTAAGCATCCTATTTTTGGTAAAGAACGTTCGGGTAATCGCGTAGCCGTGTTGGCGTTAACTTCAGACCGTGGCATGGCTGGCGCGTTTACGTCTTCGATTATTCGAGAAACCGAGGCGTTGCTCGCAAAGTTGGATGCGGAAGGAAAGCACGCTGAGCTGTACGTGTATGGTCGCCGTGGCGCAACCTATTACAAGTATCGTAATCGCGATGTTGCAGGCACTTGGGAAGGGTCTACTGATCATCCTGATGTGACTATTGCGGAGCGAATTTCCGATACTTTAATGGATGCGTATATGACTCCAGAAGAAGATGGAGGAGTTTCGGAGCTTTACATTGTATTCACCGAGTTTATAAACATGGTGAGGCAGAAGGTTCGTACTCTGCGCATGCTTCCAGTTGAGCTGGTTCCTTTAAAGGACGGCGAAGAGTTTGCTATGCATCGTCCAGATTACGAGGCAGCTTCTGGCCCTTCGGCTTCGCTTTCGTCTACGGGTGCGGTTTCGGCTCGAGAAGAAGCTGTTAGCCGCAGTAATCCGGACGCTGTGGAATATTGCTTTGAGCCAAGTCCAGACGAAGTGTTGGATTCGGTTTTGCCAAAGTATATTCAATCGCGTATACACGAATGTTTGCTTACTTCTGCTGCTTCCGAAACAGCTAGTAGACAGAATGCTATGCATACGGCTACAGATAACGCCCGCAATTTGGTGGAGGATTTGACAAGAAAGCTTAATGCTTCTCGCCAGGCTTCCATCACACAAGAACTTACCGAGATTATCGGCAGCGCTGACGCGCTGAATAATGAGGAGGAATAGGAGCATATGGCTGAAGATCAGACCACAGCACCTCCAGAAGATGCAAAGGAAGCCGATCCAACGGCTGGTCGTGTAACCCGTGTTCAGGGTTCCGTGATTGACGTTGAATTCCCAGTCGGCTATCTTCCAGATATTTACAATGCTCTCAAAGTGGATATCAACACCGTTGGAAATACGGAGGGAGATACTGTTCACGAGATTACATTGGAAGTTGAGCAGCATCTTGGTGATTCCACTGTGCGTGCAGTTGCTTTAAAGCCTACGGATGGCTTGGTCCGTGGCGCTTTAGTTAGAGACACTGGTGGACCAATTTCTGTGCCTGTTGGCGATATTACTAAGGGTCATGTTTTTGACGTAACTGGTAACATTTTGAACGCTAAGCCAGGCGAGAACATTGAGGTTACTGAAAGGTGGCCAATCCACCGCAACCCACCTGCTTTCGATCAGCTTGAGTCTAAGACTCAAATGTTTGAAACAGGCATTAAGGTTATCGATTTGCTTACGCCTTACGTTCAGGGCGGAAAGATTGGTCTGTTCGGCGGCGCAGGCGTTGGTAAAACTGTGTTGATTCAGGAGATGATTCAGCGCGTTGCACAGAATCACGGTGGTGTGTCTGTGTTTGCCGGTGTTGGCGAACGTACTCGTGAGGGTAACGATTTGATTGGCGAAATGGCTGAGGCTGGCGTTTTGGAGAAAACAGCGCTTGTCTTTGGTCAGATGGATGAGCCTCCTGGGACTCGTCTTCGTGTGCCTCTTACTGCTTTGACTATGGCTGAGTATTTCCGTGATGTTCAGAATCAGGATGTGTTGCTGTTTATCGACAACATCTTCCGCTTTACTCAGGCAGGTTCTGAGGTTTCCACGTTGCTTGGTCGTATGCCTTCTGCAGTTGGTTATCAGCCAAACTTGGCGGATGAAATGGGTGCGTTGCAGGAGCGCATTACTTCTACGCGCGGTCATTCTATTACGTCGCTTCAGGCTATTTACGTGCCTGCAGATGATTACACCGATCCTGCACCTGCAACAACCTTTACGCACTTGGACGCTACTACTGAGCTTTCGCGTGATATTGCGGCTAAGGGTATTTATCCAGCTGTGGATCCTTTGACTTCTACTTCGCGAATTCTTGATCCGCGTTATGTTGGTCAGGCTCATTACGATTGCGCTAATCGTGTGAAGGCTATTTTGCAGCGTAATAAGGAGCTTCAGGACATCATCGCTTTGATTGGTATTGATGAGCTTGGTGAGGAGGATAAGACCACTGTGAGCCGTGCTCGTAAGATTGAGCAGTTCCTTGGTCAGAACTTCTATGTGGCTGAAAAGTTCACTGGTCGTCCAGGTTCTTATGTTCCAGCTGATGAGACCATTGAGGCGTTTACGCGAATTTGCAATGGTACTTACGATGAGATTCCTGAGCAGGCGTTCTCTGGCATTGGTGGTATCGACGATCTTGAGCGTCGTTGGCACGATATGAAGCAAGAGTTTGGTGCGTGATTATGGCAGAAAAGCAAGTGAAAACGCTGCACGTTAGTGTGGTTGCAGCCAGACATCCTGTTTGGGAAGGCGATGCCAAGTTTGTGGTTATTCCTTCTGTGAATGGCGCAATGGGTGTTCTTCCTGGGCATGAGGCTGTGCTTGCGTTGATTGATCACGGATTTGTAAAGGTTGACGATTTGAATGGCGTTCGTCATGTTTTTAAGGTGACTGACGGATTCTTTTCTGTTGACTCAGACAATATTACTATTGCTGTTGAGCACAGTTGTAACGTTGATAAGGACGGCAATGTGTTGCCTAACGCTAAGGTGATTTAATGTGATCTAAGTTAATCTAAGGCTGACTTTTGTAATAAGGTACGCTAGATAAGCAGGAGTTTGCGATTATTTATCGCGGCTCCTGCTTTTTGTTTCTTTTTGCCCGCGTTTGTTTCTATTTTGCTAAAAAGGGAACAAATGCGGGAATCTAGTTGTGAGCGATTGTATTGTAGCGTGGCATTTCGTGTGGTGTTGGTTTGACGTTGGTGTGGCGCTGCGTGGTGTCGGCGTGTTGCGTGTGTGGGTTGTGTGGAATGTTGATTTTTCAATGGTTTTATAGTGTTAGTGTTCTTGCTTAGTAGTTTCCTGAGAAAAGTCTGGGAAAATTCTTTAAAAACCTTGAAATAATGTGTTTTTACGGTTTTATTAGTGTTAATCCACAAATATTATGGTGAAAATAGTTTTTATTGTGGATTAGTTTGTGTGTAACATTATTTTTTTCTGTTTGTTTTATGTGGGTGCCTCTTGACTTTTTTAAACGGGGGGGGGGTATGTTAATAAGCAAACGCTAGCTGCTTCTAGTTTTGGCTGGTGTTTAAACCACTATCCATATGTTGTGGATTGTGGAGCAAATTTTTCTCTGCGCCCCTAACGCAGAGGAGAAGAAGAAAGGAAATTAAAATGATGAATAAGAAGGCTATCGCCGCATTCGCTGCTGGCGCTACTTTGCTTGCTGGCTTCGCAATGGCAACCCCAGCAATGGCTGATGCTGATACTGATGCTAAGATTGCAGATCTTAAGACGTCCATTGCTCTTCTTGAAGCAAAGATGAAGAATAACAATCTTAAGCCATCTGAGGAAGTTCTGAACAAATATGATCAGGCTAAGACTAAGTTTGAAGAGACTGATAAGGCTCTTACTGCTGCTTACGCTGCTTATGACGCTGGATTTAAGGCGTATAAAGCAAAGGAAGTCAATAAGGATAAGACGACTGACGACTTCGACAAAGATGATACTGATAAGACTTACGGAACTGAAAAGAATCAGAGCGGTAAGGGCTTAAGTGATGCACTTGAGGCTGCGAAGACTGCATATAACACGGCTAAGACTGCGTTTAATGAAGCCAAGGGAAAGGTAGCGGCATATAATTCTGGTTATACTAAGGATGTTGCTGATCTTAAGGCTTTGAAGGAAGAGCTTGCTAAACTCGTTGGTGGTAAGACTACAACTTCACAGCCATCCAAGCCTGAAGCAAAGCCTGTTGTTCCTGGCGTTCATGTGAAGGCTGCTGATAAGGCTAAGGCTGCTGCTAAGGGTGAGCTTGCTGCTAAGGGTGGTAATGGTAAGTCTGGCGAGAAGCTTGGTAATGCTGGTGTTGGTGTTGCTTTGACTGCTTTGGCTGCTTCTATGCTTGCTGGCATGGGTGCTGCTGTTCGCAAGATGCGTCACTAAGTTAAAAAGGCTTGCGTTGAGCGTGTGATGCGCGTGTTGATTTTGCTTCACGCGTATCACGAGCTTTCAAATAGTGGCTTGGGTTTCGTGTGGTTTGCCGAAAATTTCCTTTTCTTACCATGTGGAGTTTTGGTTGCTGTTTGATTGTGCTTGATGCTTGTTGCTGGTTGGTTGTTTCCTGCTAGGGACGGGATTCTTCCTTCTGGTTTTAAGGGTTTGTTAGATTACTTCTAACAAACCCTTTTTATGTTTTACTCACTTTGTGCCAAGTAGCCATTGTGCTATGTCTATTACGCGGATTCCTTCAATGTCGTAAGAATCGTGGCGAGTGTTTGCAAGTAGGATTTTAGTGTATGAGTCTTTTATTGCTTTTAGTGGCGAAAGTTCGCGCTCTAACGTTGCGTCGTCGCTAATGTTATCTTCAAGCTCGTAGTATTTTTACTTTTGAAAGCAAACACGTATTTTTACTTTCAACACTTTAATATTTTTTCACTTTTGAAAGTGGGGGCGTATGTTTGCGTAAAATCCCGAATCTTTACTTTTGCGTGCATAGCATTGGTGTTGTCTGCGCCGAAACGAGTGGCGTTATGTTGATGTTACCGACGCTGTCGATGTTTCTATAGTGCGTTTTTGCCAAAATGTCGGTATAAATGAATGTTTTTTACTCGCTATGCCTTCATTTTGGCAAAATGTAGGTATAGAATAGATTCTTACGTTAGCTATGCAATCATTTTGTAATAAATGCATTATTTGCTTGTAAACAAAAATATCGCAAGCAAAACATTGCAAGACATTACTACAAAATCTTCAATAGAGTAAACGCAATAATGTAAACGTAATAACGTAAATGGAGTCGCATTATGGATTACAAAACAATACGCAAAATAGTTGCGATGTCTAAAAGTAATGCAAAACCTTGTGATATTGCGGAAGAAGAATATCGATTGCGCATTGATAATCCTGTGACGTATCGTTCTGGAATCGTATTTGATGGCCATGAGATTTTTGCAATGTGTGTAACGGATCTTGTAACGTACATAGATGATATTATGCGCGCTGAAAAAATCATTGAAAAAGCGTGGAACGATTTGCCATGGTTTGCTCAACGCGAATATTTAATGCAACTTATAGCAAAAGAAGTGCAAAATACCAACATTATTGAAGGTGTTCACAGCACTAGAAAAGAGCTTTCCAAAGCACTTGATGCCGCAAACGAGCAGAATAAGCATACTCGTTTTAGTGAATTTACTAAGCTTTTTCTCGAGCTTGCGGATTCAAGTGAATGTGACACTTCGATTCCACAAACCTTGCAAGATATACGAAAAATCTACGACAGTATTATGCAGGGCGAATTAGAAGCAAATAATATTCCAGATGGTGAGATTTTTAGGAGTGGAAAAGTAAGTATTCGTGATGGTGCAAATAATGTAGTGCACGATGGCGATGCAACGGAAGCGGAAATTCAAAAGCATATAACTGAGTTATTGCATTTGATGAATAGTGCCGAAGTTCCAACGCTTATCAAGGCGTGCATGTGCCACTATGCTTTTGAGAGCGTGCATCCATTTTATGATGGAAACGGCAGAACTGGGCGGTTTTTGCTTGCTTTGCAATTGCATGAGCAGCTTTCAATGCCAACGGTTTTGAGCTTAAGCTCCATAATTTACGCAGAAAAATTTGGATACTATGCTGCTTTTTCTAAATCACAAGAACTGTTTAATTGCAATGATTTAACTATGTTTTGTTGCACAATATTGGAATATATTAAAAAAGCACAGAGCGAAGTGTTTGAGAATATTAGTGTGCAATTAAAGCACATTATTTACTGTATGGGTAAGCTGCGTGAGCTTTTCCCAGAGGAAGAAATTTCTAAAGTGCAGCGTGAAGCTCTGTCTATTTTGTTGCAAAATAAGCTTTTTTCGTATAATCCAACTCCAATGACTCGCAAGCAACTAAGCGAATACGTTGGTAATGCAATTGATGAGAAGATTGGTGAGAGAAAGATTGTGAGCGCGCTTAACGGTTTGATTGAGCTTGAAATGGTTGATTCTATTGGCGAACGCCCTCTTCGGTATGAGCTTTCTAAAAAAGCGAATGAAATGTTTGCGTGAGGCAAGCGATGTTTGTTTCATTTCGCAAAATTAAAAAATTTTCAAATTTGTGAAATTAGATTTGCTCTGTTTTGCGAAATTAGATTTGCTTGGCATTAAAGCGCGTAAATCATGTTACGCTGAAACGATTGGCGTGATGTTACCCATGCTGGATTCGTCAAATCGCAGAATATCGTAGTCGCGTTGAAGGTTGAGCCAAAAGTCTGGGATTGTTCTAAAAGCTTTATATAGCTTGTATGCCATTGCTACACTGATTGCGCGTTTGCGTGAGCACGCATTAATAAACTGATATTATTTTTGACTACATTTTTGTTGTTTACATTCTTTTTTGTTTGATTATTAGATGTATGATAAGGCAAATTAATCAATTAACCCTAATTTTGGTCTGGGAAGATACAATAGCAATTTTCCATTGTATAACACAAAAAGTTGGGTTGATAACTATATAGAGTATAATCAACCCAACTTTTGGGCTATACGCTTAATTTTAGTGTATATTGAGTTTATAATAAACTATTCCAATCCAACTTCTTCTGCCGTAGCATAAGATAACTGTGTACCTCGTTTGGTTACAGCATCTCCAGCATATATGTTGGCTGCCTTTATAGATGCTTCTATGTCATGGGTCTTTACCCATGTATGGCTGAAACATCCAATGAACGCGTCGCCAGCGCCAGTTGTGTCAACTGCATTTTGCGCGGATTGTGCATCAGCTTTAAACATCTTTTCGCCTTCGCTATTTACCAATAGGGCTCCTTTGCTTCCTAATGTAACAATTACATTAGGAATGCCAGATTGTAATAGCATTCTAGCTGCATTAGTGATATCTTCACTAGTGTCAACAGGCATTCCAGTAAGGAGAGAAAGCTCGCTTTCGTTAGGCACAATAAATTCGCAATTGCGAATATTCTCTAGTGATAAAGCTGGATCTGCTGGAGCTGGATTCAGTAGGACTGGTACACCCAATTCCGCACCCATTTTTATTGTTGCATATACAGTTTCTAGAGGAATCTCTAACTGTAGAACTATCAGTTTGCATTTTGAGATTTCACTGCGAGCTTTTTCCACATCATTTGGCTTAAGTTTTGCGTTTGCTCCTTTGACAATAATTATTGAGTTTCGCGATTGTGGATCTACAAAGATTGGGGCTACTCCAGATGTAGCGTCTGTTCTCATTACGAATTTAGAGTCAATACCATTTTTCTCAAAATTGTTAATTGTGTTTTCCGCGAAAACATCGTTACCAACCCTTGTTACCATCAATACTTTTGAGCCCATTCTAGATGCTGCTACGGCTTGATTAGCACCTTTTCCTCCACAACCCATGTGAAAGTCTGGGGCTTCTACTGTTTCTCCATCTGTTGGCATACGGTTTATGTAAGAAATCAAATCAACCATATTTGATCCAACTACTGCAATTTCCATTGTTACTTCTCCTTAATTCCAGTATGAACAGTGAATTTCTTTGTTTCGCCAGGATTTAATTGAATCAATGTGCCAGCTTTCCTAGCAGCTTCGCGACCTTCTGGCCTAGATGTTCCAGGCAGAGCAAAAGCTGCAACTTTTTGATCTGCATTGTAAAGAATCCATCTGGTCACAACAGGGAATTCTTGCGTGGAGAATTGTGTTTCGAATGTAGTACCGTCTGGAGCAACCATATCAATAATTGCATTGTCCGTAATTTTGTTTACTCCATCCGCAAAGTAGACAATTTCTGGATCAAATTCTTCTGCTCCTACTAATGAATTAGCATCTTTTTTACCACTTAGTATGTCTTCATTAAGTTGTGTCCATCTTGGAGTTGGCTTTACGTGAGCAGGAATAGATGTTCGTAACTTGAATGTGTCATTGCCAAAGTTTTGTGTTATTTTAGCGTCCTTTACAAATGCATAGTTCATGTGGCACATGTACTGTAGTGGCATTGACGCATATAGTGACTTATTGGTTACTTCTAAATGAATATCAAACATTGAAGAACCTTCGTGTAAAGTTACTGAAGGTTTTGCAACATAGTGATCACCAAAGCCCTGTAAGTATTCGTAGGAAGATTCAATTGTTATAGATGTCTCGGTAATAATTAATTTTGCATTATCCATATGCGAGCATGGGAATTCACCGTGTAAAGGATGCGTATCTTCCGGAGAAGGGCACCCTGCAGCTAAAAGTCCAGAATGGAATGCAAAGCACCCGTATGTGTTAACAATTTGGTTTGCTGGTTTAGGTTTTGAGAACATGTTATCCATTCTCAAACTTTTACCATCAAAATTTGCATCCCAAATAATCTGTCCCATGAATGGGAGCACTTCAACATATCCTCTAGAATTATGTATTGTCAAGGATGCAATACCTTGAGGATATTGTTTCGTGGTAACAGACCATTCATTATTGTGTAATATTTCTTTTACTGATTCAGTGAATTGTGATTCGAAAAGATTAATATTAAATTCTGACATGACATTCAGCTTTCTTTTTTAGATTTTTTGTAGGTTAAGTAGAAATAGATGAATACCGCTGCAAAGCAGACTAAATCAACTATGAATGAGATTTGCATAGAGCCAGTGTGATCAGATACAAGTCCTTGTATTGCGGGAACAATTGCTCCACCGATTATTGACATAACAATTACCGCGCCGCCAGTCTCTGTGAAACGTTTGTCTTCTATGGAATCCAGAGTACGCGAGTAAATAGTTGCCCAACATGGTCCAAATAGTGCTGATACTAACACTGCTGCATATACGGCAGTCATATTTGGAACAAGTATTACATACACTAATGCAATAAATCCGCATGCTGAGTATCCAATAAGCACAAGATCTTGATTTATCTTCGTCATAAGTAAGTTTGCAATAAACTTTCCTGCGAAGAATCCAATGAATGAAAAGATCATGAAGTTTGCTGCGGTGCGTTCATTTAAACCATGATTTATATTGAGAGCAAGTCTAATAGTGAACGACCAAACAGCCGTCTGCATTCCTACATACAAGAATTGTGTTAGAATGCCGATTCTAAACCTAGAATTTTTTATTAGATAGCGTAGTGTTTCCACTATTGATGCATTATCTTTTGCATCCTCATCAGTGTGTGTAGGTTTGCAAGATGGGAATTGTGTTATAGCAATAATAATTAGCATTACTAACAGGATTAAAATGATAACCCTATATGGATGTAGAGTCCTTTGTAACATTTCCCTGGCAAACTTTTGGCTCTCTGCCACACTCATTTTTGCCATTTGATTATGTAAAGATTCACCTTCTGTGAAGATTAAATACTTTCCTAGCAGAATACCAGCGATAGACCCTAGAGGGTAGAAAGTTTGAGAAATGTTTAATCTCAAAGTGGAAAGTCGTTTTTCTCCAATCATCGATGAATATGTGTTGCATGATGTCTCTAAGAATGACAAACCTACTGCTATTGCAAATAAAGACACTAAGAACACAGAATATGTTGCCATAGTGGATGCTGGGAAGAACAATGAGCATCCAATTATGTATACGGTAAGACCTATCAGTATGCCAACCTTGTAGCTAGAATGCCGAATTACTCTAGACGCAGGTATAGCGATTAAGAAATACCCCCCGTAGAATGCTGATTGTACAAATGCTGATGCAAAATCGGACAGTGAAAACACCGACTTAAATTGAGTGATTAATACATCATTAAGACTTGCTGCGATTCCCCACATTGGGAAGCATATCGATAATAGCATGTATTGAAAAATAGGAGTTTTATTTAGATATCCATCTTTTAGTTGTATGGTTTTATCTTTTATAATTCCCCAAGTGTTATTAGTAGCAAATGTTTCTTCATTTGCTAAATCTGACTGCTGTGTAATCATGATTCTTCTCCTGAGAGAAGTTTCACTCCAGCAGAGGCTCCGATCCTGTTGGCGCCAGCTTCAATCATTTCGTTCATCTCTTTTGATGTATGAATTCCCCCAGCAGCTTTAACGCCCATATCTGGTCCAACAGTTTTTCGCATAAGTTTAACAGCGTGTACTGTCGCTCCTCCAGTAGAGAAGCCTGTTGAAGTTTTAACAAAATCAGCGCCAGCTTCTTGTGCGCATTTGCTGGCCTTTACTATTTCTTCATCTGTTAATAGACACACTTCAAGGATGACTTTAACAATAGCTTGGCGATTTGCACCTTCTACAACTGCCTCAATGTCCTTGGTTACATATCCCCAGTCGCCTTCTTTCGCGGCTCCTATATTAATAACCATGTCGATTTCATTTGCACCTTCTTTGATTGCAAGTTCTGTTTCAAACTTTTTGACTTCTGTACAATGCGTTCCAGAAGGGAATCCAATTACAGTGCAAACTTTCACGTCACTATCTTTAAGGAGCTCTGAAGCTAGTTTAACTCTGCATGGGCTTATGCATACTGAGCAGAATCCATACTTTTTAGCTTCGTTGCAGATTTTTATGACCTGTTCTGTTGTTGCATCGGGAGCTAACAATGTGTGATCTATGTATTTAGCTTTTTCTTCCATTTTGTCTCCTTTGACTTTAGAGAAACTACCTCAGTTTCTCTAGGCATAGAGTGTAGTAGTTCAGGAGACGTATTTGAACAAAATTTCAGAACATATGTGCAATTTTTAAGAATTGTTACTCTTTTTACATATCGACGCTAGTTTGTGCGCAGTTGGTACATCTATAACCAATCGATTTGCATATTTACAAGTCAATGCAACATAAATGGAGTCTAATTTTTCATTTCCGCCTGCTATTAAAATGCGTTGCTCTTTGTGCCGTAATTCTGGCAAAGAAATCGTAAGAGTCCGAGCATTTAAATCTGGTAAGCAAACCCTACCATTTCTATCTACGAAATGTGAACAAATATCGCCGACAGAATTTTCAGTTAATTCTTTTTTCTCATTGTTTGTTATGAGTGGAGAAGACATAAGAGGCGATGTAGATTCATTTGAACCAACACTATAGACGACAATTCTTGCTTTTTCTGCATGAGAAATCACATTCCTTATGCCAGTTTGACGTTCTACAGCCTGTTTAGCTTCAACAGATTCAAAAATAATTGGATAAGCAATTGTATGTATAGTGGCATTTAAAGCGATATGGAATGCTTTTAATGCGTTCATCATAGAAAGATCCATAGAAGGCAAAGACATGTCTCCGCGCAATTGAACAACATGTATGTTATTAAAATGCATCTCTGGCATTTGTGAAGCAACATAATCGATCGTCCTTGACCAAGATATTCCAATTGTATCTCCATCTCTCAGAAGACCAGCTATGAGTTGTGAACCAGCTTTTCCTAATGATTTATGTAGATTTGTATCGCGTCCTCTTATAGGAGAGACAAGTCTAACTTCATCAAGTTGAAAATATTTTTTTAATGTTTCTATAAGATGTATGTCTTTCTCTCTTGGATCTTCTACTGTAATTTTTACGAATCCACGTTTTTTAGCATGAGATAATAATTTTGACACGTTCGGCCTTGAAACATGTAAAACTTCGCTCACTTCAGCTTGAGATAATCCATTGTAATAAAGCTTTGCAACGTCTAAAGCTTGATGATCTTTGTGGGTCATGCCTAATTGATCTGTTTTCATCATTTTCCCATTCACGCATGATAATCATCTTTAGCTGCATAAGTTAGTAGACTAATTTTCGATTTTCATATACGACTGAATAATATGGGATAATTATATGTACAATTTAATAATAAATTAAGTGCTAAATACAAAAAGTAAGTTTATTTTTATATTATTCATACCGTTGTAATGTATTTTTAGCTAATAAAGTCATTGTCGGCATATTAATCTTTTTGCAATAATACAAAAGCTTTACCGGCATGTTGCAAGCATGTTGGTTGTTGTAGTAAGTCTTGTTTATGCGATGATAATATATTTGATTTTTTCCTGAAGAGTCTTAATGATTTGCAATTACTATATCGAATGTCAATATTGTTTCTAATTTTTCTTATTCGACAGAATTCAATAAGTTGATTAATTTTTAGACAAATTCTACCAAGGTAAAGTACATAAATATTATATTTATTATATTTTGTAAGTATTTTTCGTTGGCAATATGCTGATGTGAAAATATTAAAGATAATTGCGATCTGGCATGCATATAAGTGAGGATTTGTGATTTATGCTGACTTTACCATCAATTTTAATATAGTTGTTGATGCAGTATTTTTCCCACGATGTCGGTATAGATGAGTATTTTTTGTACGCTATGCCTTCATTTTGCCAAAATGTAGGCATAGAACATGGCTTTCTGTAAACTATGACGACATTTTGCTATTTTGTGGCTTTTGGGGGATATTGTTGTGGTTTTTGATGATTGATAGAGTGTTTGATGTTGGGAGTGAGTCAAATGATGTTTAGGAACGTTGTTGCGATTGAGCGCGCGCTTGGAACGGGGATTATTATCTCTAGCAGCAAGCCGATTTCGCAGCGCGTGCAGAAGCGGATTCGCACTTTTGTTGAAGAGTATGAATCGGTGCTTTCGCGCTTTCGTGCAGATTCGCTTGTTTCGCGCATGGCTTGTGCGGCTGATGGCGGCGATTTTGAGTTTCCAGAATGGGCTGGGCCACTTTTTACGCTTTATAGCGAGTTTTACGCTGCCACTCGCGGAGCTTTTGATGCGTGTGTTGGCGCGGATTTGCTTGCACTTGGCTACAACAATTCTGTGCAATTCGTTCCAGAGTCGGCAGCTAGCGCGAGTGATGATAGTGACAGTTGGGCTAATTATCGCCGCGCTTTGCCAGTTACGTGGGGGAATATTTCGCGAGATTGCGGCAGCGTAACGCTTCACACGAATCAGCCAGTGCAGCTTGATTTTGGTGCAGCGGGTAAAGGTTATTTTGTAGATCTTGTAACGCGGATTATTAAAGAGGAGCTTAGCGGCGATTCTCCTGCGAATTTTGATTTTTTGGTAAACGCTGGCGGTGATATGCGCGCTTGCTTTAGCAATGAAGATTACCAAATAAAAGTTGCTCTGGAAAATCCGTTTGACACAACTCAAGCAGTTGCAGTGGCATCAATCGCAAGCGGAGCGTTGTGTGCGTCGTCTAGCGCAAGAAGGCGTTGGAAAGTAAAAGACGCAAGTTATTTAGGCAAAGATGCAAGTGGCTTTGAGTCTAATTTAATTGCGACTCACTTGATTAATGCGCTTGATGGCATTCCTGCTTGCGATTTATGTGCAAGCTGGGTTTATATTCCTGCTAAAACTTGCGATTTTCCAACAGCTTATGCCGATGCACTCGCTAGTGCGTTGTTTGTATCGCAAGAAAGCGATTTGCAAAAAATCGTGCAAACCACCAGTGCTGAGTTTGCTGTAATGCTGCCTAATAAAACGCTTCGCAAAACGCGTGCATTCCCAGCGCACTTTTTTGCGGAGTGATGTTGAGTAATGCTGAATAATTCCAACTAATGCCCAATAATGACTATGCGAGCTATCTTGCTTGCAAGAATCGAAGCTAGACGCAAGCAATACGGTAGCGTTGCAATCAGCTTCCACTTTCAAACGTGCATAGTAAAATTGTAAAATAAATTTTACTGTAAAGTAAAAAATTGCATAGAAGGAGATTGTGCGTAAGGTCTTATAAAACAGTTGATTCTTTAATGCGACATCTTAGAGATAGCGGCTTAATTATTTCTGGTAGTGTACAAAAAAGACAACTAATAAGTACTGGATATTTGGGTTATAGGCCAAAAGACCTATAACCCAAATTTTTTACTTGGCACTGTTAACTCAACCTTAAGCCCACCATGTTTGCTTCTGCTTATATCAACCGTTCCGTTATGAGAGCTAATAATCTGTTGAACAATTAGCAGACCCAAACCATGCCGTTGCTCTACAGTACTTGTATCGCAAATCATATAGTGCGGTGCATGATTAAGCTTTTCGATTTTTTCATCTGAAGCACCTATACCATTATCCTCAACGCAAATAATACAATTGTTATTATTTGCAGCAACGGATACATAAATCGTACACCCATTTTCATTATGAGATATGCTGTTCTGAATAAGATTAGATATTGCTCGTTTTAATAAATCTTTGTCTACATTAATATTGCAAACAGTCAATTTAGCATCTGTTTCCCACTTAATCGAAAACTCATCTTGCATACCCATATTCATAAAATCCACAACAACTTGCCTAACAACAGCAACAATATTTTCTTCTTTTTTCATAATGGGTTGCATATTATATTCAAGTTTTGAAGCCAAATTAAGGTCATTAATCAAATTCTTCATTCTTGCACTTTGCTTAATAATCATCGTCGCTTTTTTACGATCTTCTTGCGAAATATGGAGAGAATTTTCTAACTGTCCCGCATATCCCATAACCATAGATAACGGAGTACGAATATCATGCGAAACTCCAGCTATCCAATTCGCTCTTGCAGTCTCCTTTTTTCTCAATTGTTCTTTTTGTATTTGCAAAATATCGGAAGCAGAATTTATGTTAGATGAAATTTCTGAAAGTGCTCCTGTTTCTGGAATATGCACGCTTTCTCCACTAGATAAACGTTGTATCCCTTTTGTAATCGGATTAATTGATTTTAGTAGTTTTATATTAGCTATTAAATAAATTCCAAGAATAAGCAAAATGTTGATGAAGAATACGCTTAAAACAATCTGTGGAAAATTTGAGATTAAACTGTAGTTCCAACTTGGTTGCGTATGTTTCCAAAAGCTTTTGTGCGGAAATCCGACTACGACAACTCCATTCTTATTATCACCAGTGTAAGTTGGATAACCATCAATGTAGCCAATGCTCAAATTAGCTACATCAGACAAAGTATAATCGTTTGGAATAGTTGCAGGAACGTCTTTTGTTTTCCATACGACTCTTAACGTATTATTATCAATCAAAATTGCCCATGCGCCAGAATTTGTCAATTTGGAAGACATATTTTTTGATAATACATAATCCCCACTTGCGGATAATTGTAATGCTTCTCCCGTCTCTTTTGCTATGTTATAGGGAGACATCTCTTTATCGGGTGCGTAACTCCCTATAAGTACAACAAACGCAATAATATTCATTAATACTATGAGCACAGTGCTTAGTAGAAAAATACTTATAAAGCGTTGTATTAGTTTTGGTATGCTTTTCATTCTGCTTTACTCCACAATCAGCTTGTATCCTAAACCTTTTACTGTTACCAATGAAACAGGCTGCGATGGATTGAGTTCTATTTTTTCTCTGATACGACGTATATGCGCCATTAAAGAATTTTCATATCCAAAAGGATTATCACCCCATGCAGCTTCACATAACGCGTCAATTGTTACGATACGTCCCGCATTTCTATATAAAGCAGAAAGCAAATCGTGTTCTTTGGCTGTAAGTGGAATATGTTCGTTATTTTTTATTACTTCTGCAGAAGAAAAATCAATCTGACTATTTTTCAGTTTAACAATGGGATTTTCGCTCTTGTAGCTTCGTCTTAAAATTGCCATAATGCGAAACGTTAGCTCTTTTGGAAGAAACGGCTTTACAATATAATCATCTGCTCCTAAGTCAAATCCCTTAAACTTATCTTCATCCTCACCGCAAGCAGTAAGAAACAAAACAGGACAATCACTATATTGTTTTATCTTCTCCATTAACTCAAATCCATTACCGTCAGGGAGCATAACATCAAGTATTGCTAATTCTGGACGTAATGTTTGTGTTGCTTCTACAGCATCTTTCATGCTTTTTGCAGTAGTTATATTATGAAAACCGTATTCGTTTAATATGGATACAACCATATCTAAAAGTTCCTGCTCGTCATCAACAAGCAGAATATGCTTGTTCAACAAATAATCATCCTGATTCATGGAGCGCCCCCTAACATATATTATGCCATGTGAATATTCATTTTTTGACCTCGCATAAAAATGTAAGGTAGATGTAAGGTGAAGAGAATGTTGTAGAAAGGTTGACGCAATATCATAAATCCTGAAAGGAGATATTGCCATGAACAATATTGTTACAACAGAACATTTAACAAAAAAATATAAATCATTTACTGCTGTTAATGATGTTTCACTTCATATTCGAAAAGGTAGCATTTATGGCTTTCTTGGGCCAAATGGAGCTGGAAAATCTACAACAATGAAAATGCTCCTAGGACTTACAGCTCCAACAAAAGGCGTATTTACAATCGACGGAAAGCGGTTTCCTGCTGACCGCATACCTATTTTGAAAGAAATAGGCTCGTTTATTGAATCCCCATCTTTCTATGCAAATCTAACAGGTAGAGAAAATCTTGACATTATACGTCGTATTTTAGAACTACCTAAGAGTGCAGTTGATGACGCATTAGAATTAGTAGGTCTTTCTGAGTTTGGAGACCGTCTTGCAAAAAAATATTCACTTGGCATGAAACAAAGGCTTGGTCTTGCTGGAGCATTGCTTGGTAGACCACCTATTTTGATTTTAGATGAGCCAACAAATGGACTCGATCCATCTGGTATACACGAAATCCGAAATCTAATTAAGTCGCTTCCAGATTTTTACGATTGCACGATTCTTATTTCTTCTCATATGCTATCCGAAATTGAGCTTATTGCAGATGATATTGGAATACTTAATCACGGACACTTACTATTTGAAGGTAGTTTAGATGAACTACGACAATACGCATTACGATCTGGTTTTGCTGCCGACAATTTGGAAGATATGTTCCTATCCATGATTGATAAAGACAATACACTCAGGAAGCAGAGTGCAAGACTATGAAAACGCTTGTAATCGAACTCAAAAAATGCAAGAGAACTGGCTTTATAGCTCTTATGATTGCTATTGGCGTTATGGGAGCAGCTTACGCTTTTGTGAATTTCATTGTACGAAAAAGTACATTATTAAATCTGCCTTTAGCTCCTATGGATATTCTTCTTACACAGCTTTACGGCATGATTATGGTGTTAAACATGTTCGGCATAATAGTTGCCGCATGCATTATCTACAACATGGAATTTAAGGGAAATGCAGTAAAAAAGATGCATATGCTTCCTATGAGTGTTCCAACTATGTACCTATGCAAATTTATGCTGCTGACCGTTCTGTTACTAATCGCTATTTGCATACAAAATTTAGCACTTGCAAAAATCGGTGTAACAGATTTGCCACAAGGCACGTTTAATGTAAGTACTCTTATATCTTTTGCTGCATATTCATTTATTACATCAATGCCCGTATTGTCCTTTATGATTTTTGTATCATCACGATTTGAAAACATGTGGGTAACGCTTGGAATTGGTGTAGCAGGATTTTTAAGCGGCATGGCATTGGCTTCGTCAGACATCGTGCTTTTTATGGCATCACCTTTTATCGTTATGCTAAAACCAGCAGTTGCCATGAGCGCGCAACCTAATACTACGGTCGTAATCGTATCAATAGTTGAAACACTTCTGTTTTTATGTTCTGGATTGTGGGCAGCTAAGAAGCTGCACTACGAATAAGGAGATTATGAAAATGAGATTTTTTGAACTTCTTAGAATCGAATTTAAGAAAGTAAAGCGTAGTAAAATTATTCCTTTGATTTTTATTGCACCACTAATTGTGGTTGGATCTGGTGTAGCAAGCCTTCATAGATACTTCACTCCAGAATATACACACGCATGGGCTGCTATGTTTATTCAAAGCGCATTAGTCTATTCATACTATTTGCTTCCTCTTAGTATGATTGTTATTTGCGTGATGATTGCCGGACGAGAAACGAGCAATAACGGAATACTAAAAATGCTGGCACTGCCTGTTAGTCGATACGCGATTTCTGCTGCAAAATTTTGCGTACTATTATTTTATTTGCTTATGGAAATGGTCGTATTTTTTGCTGTATTCGTCATAGCAGGATTGTTTGCAACCAGTAGCACAGGAGTTACAGAAACGCTCCCAATTATGTATCTACTAAAATGGTGTTTAGATCTGTTTTTGACTATGATTCCAAGCGTAATAGTCATGTGGGCGATTACTGTTCTTTTTGAAAAGTCAATGTTATCCGTTGGATTAAATATACTTCTTGTAATTCCTGGCGTATTAATAGCAAATACTCCACTTTGGGTAGTTTATCCTTATTGTTACAGCGGATATATGGTTTCCCGCTCTCTACATGCAGTTACATCAACAGGATTAGGAAACGGATTTAATCTTATACCATTTTTGCCATGTGCAATTGCAATATCTGTGTTTGTATTTTTGATTGCAATAACACAATTTGGCAAAAAAGAGATGAGATAACAAGGGGTACTAAATAACAATGCAGTGAAATAACAAATGCAGATGTGACTTGCAAAATCGCGTATAAGTTTTTAGCTATACACAAAACGCGTAAAACGTTCAAAACGCAGTATGGAAACAAATAGAACAAAAACAAAAAGCTTTCGGTTTTGAATGCCCCTAGTAGCAAACAAAACCGAAAGCAACACATTCAACACTCAAAACCCCCACACGCACAACAAACGCCAACACAAAGACGATTCCGGGGTTATAGTCCAAAGGGGGTTATTTCCCGAGATAAAATCTCGTTGCAAGCAATACGAATACTATCGCTGCTGATTGTGCGCGTTTACAGTAGAATATTAAAGAACGCTTATTTAATTATTGCGTAATATTGCGTAATATTGCGCTTGTTTAATTAGCTTATTTAATATTGCGCATACGCTTGCACGAATTGCACGAATAGGGAGCAGTAGGATGGACACTCGCAAAGAAGAAGAACGCGCGGAATTGCATCGCACGATTTGGAAGATTGCCGACGATTTGCGAGGTTCTGTTGATGGCTGGGACTTCAAAGCATACGTGTTGTGCACAATGTTTTATCGCTATATTTCCGAGAATTTATGCGATTATATCAATAAAAACGAGCATGAATCTGAAGGCGGCGATCCAGATTTTGATTATGCAAAAATAAGCGATGAAGATGCCGAGCCTATTCGCAGCGAAATGATCTCGGCTAAAGGTTTCTTTATACTTCCTAGCGAACTGTTTTGCAATGTGTTGAAGCGTGCTCCTCAAGATAGTGATTTAAACGAAACGTTGAGCCGCGTGTTCCGCAATATTGAAGCGTCGTCTCAAGGAACTGATTCGTCTGGTGATTTTAAGGGATTATTCTCCGATTACGATGTGAATAATATTAAGCTTGCAGATACTGTTGAAGGCAGAAATAAGCGTTTTGTGAGGTTATTGCAAGTGATTAGTGAGATGAGGCTTGGCAGTGTAACCGACAGTTCTATTGAGGCTTTTGGTGACGCTTACGAGTATTTGATGGGCTTGTACGCTTCTAATGCTGGCAAGTCTGGCGGCGAATACTTTACGCCTGCAGAAGTCTCAATGCTGCTCACGCGCCTTGGAACAGTTGGAAAATCAAGCATTTCAGACGTATACGACCCAGCATGCGGATCCGGGTCGCTTCTGCTAAAAGCCAAAAAAGTGCTAGGCATTGAAAATATTAATGGCGGTTTTTACGGTCAGGAAAAGAACGTTACTAGCTACAACTTGTGTCGCATGAACATGTTTTTGCACGATGTGAATTTTAACAAGTTTGAGATTACTTGCGGCGATACTCTTATAAATCCGCAAATCGATGCTAATAAAAAGTTTGAGCTAGTTGTTTCTAATCCGCCTTATTCCACGAGTTGGGAAGGGGATTCTAATCCGTTGATGATTAACGATCCTCGTTTTGCTCCAGCTGGCGTGCTTGCTCCAAAAAGCAAGGCAGATATGGCGTTTGTTTTGCACTGCTTGGCGCATCTGGCAGAAAATGGTGCTGCTGCAATTGTTTGCTTCCCAGGAATTATGTATAGAGGTGGAGCTGAGCAAAAGATTCGCCAATATTTAATTGAACATAATGCTGTTGATTGCGTGATTCAACTTCCAAGCAACTTGTTCTTTGGCACTTCGATTGCTACGTGCATTATGGTTTTGCGCAAAAACAAGCAAAACGATACTTCAATATTGTTTGTTGATGCCAGCCAAGAGTTTGTAAAGTCAACGAATAGCAACAAGCTTTCTTGCGAGAACATTGAGCAAATTGTTAAGTGGTACACTTCTAGGCAAGATGTGGAGCATATTGCGCACGTTGCGTCTTTGGAAGAAGTGGAGTCAAATAAGTACAATCTTTCCGTTTCCACATATGTTGAAGCGGAAGATACTCGCGAAAAGATTGATATTACAGAGCTTAATACGCAATTAAAAACGGTTTGCGCTCGCGAGCAAGAGTTGCGCGAACAGATTGAGAAGATTGTAAGCGAGATTGAAGCTGGCAGCGTTAACTTTGATAATAGCGAGGTGGCTCAATGACTAGCAGGCTTGAGGAGTTAATCGCTGAGCTTTGCCCGAATGGCGTGGAGTATAAGAAGGTTAAGGATACATATCTTCGTATTAAAGGTACGCCGATTACTGCAAGTAAGATGAAAGAAATAGCTTCTGAAGATGGCGAAATTAGGATATTTGCTGGCGGTAAAACTGTTATTAATGCTCATGAATCAGACATACCTAAAGCAAATATTACGAGAGTTCCAGCAGTTTTAGTGCAGTCTAGAGGTGTTATTGATGCTGTTTATTATGATAAACCATTTACTTTCAAAAATGAGATGTGGGCTTATACTTCAAATAATCCGATTCGCGTAAAATTCTTGTATTACCTGTTAAAAAATAACATTCAATATTTTCGTGATGCAGCTTCTGGAATGGGATCGTTGCCTCAAATTTCTTTACATATAACAGAAGATTTTGAAATCCCAGTGCCGCCGCTTGAGGTTCAAGCGGAGATTGTGCGGATTTTAGATACGTTTACAGAGCTTACAGCAGAGCTTACAGCAGAGCTTACAGCTCGTAAAAAGCAATACGAATACTATCGAGATACACTGCTTACATTTGACGACAATAATCCTCTTCGCTCGCTTATATCACACTACTGCCTTAACGGTGTGGAGTATAAGAAGATTGGCGATATTGCTTTTATTTCAACTGGCAGTAAATTAAGTGATATTCAAGAATCACCTTCTTTGTATGAATATATTAATGCGGGAACTACTAATTCTGGATATTCATTAGATTGGAATTGTGATGGGGATGTGGTGACAACGCCTTCTAGAGGTCAAGGTGGTATTGGTTATGTTGGGTATCAAAAAAATAAGTTTTGGCTTGGACCTTTATGTTATAAAATCGCTGGAAATGCTGATTTTGTATTAAATAAATATCTGTATTATTGCTTGTCAAATAATTCGTATGCAATATTGTCTCTTAAGAAAGATGGCGGAGTTCCTGCAATTAACAAGTCTGACTTGGAGGAGTTAGTTCTCCCCGTTCCACCTCTTGAAGTGCAGCGCCAAATCGTACAAATTCTGGATCGCTTTGACTCATTGTGCAATGATTTAACTCAAGGTTTGCCTGCAGAAATTGAAGCTAGACGCAAGCAATACGAGTACTACCGCGATCAACTCCTTACCTTCAAGCGTGCGTAATTTAGTTATGCACAATTTATGTAAAGTAAACTATAAAAGCGTATTTAGTATTAGAATTTACATAAATTACATTTCTAGTGAGACTCGCCGAAGAGATTGAGGAGGTAAGAAATGTCTGCTAAACTTGCCAGTAATAGCAGCCCCCTAAGCCTACTAACAGTGCTCAAACCTGGGGGTTCTTCTTGTTTTTCAGCTAATTCAAAGCCTCCAAAATCTATTGACGATATGATTCAACTCATGAAAACTCGAGAATTAGTAGTTACTGATGAAAATAATTTAAAAAGTATGCTGTATGACTGCAACTACTATAGATTATCTGGATATTTTCGAGTGTTTCAAATCGATCCTTCTTCTGGCAATAATCAGTTTAAGCCAGGTAGCAAAGATGTTGATTTTCTTGTGCCATACAAAATGGATGAAGAATTGCGAACAATTATCCTTAAAGGTACAGCACAAGTAGAGTTAACATTAAGATCTAGATTCGCATATCACGTTGCAAACTCTGGAGGAGCATATACATACCTCAATTCAGATTCATATATTAAAAAATCTAACATAAGCATAAATAATCTTTTATCTAATATGAACAAATGGCTGGAAAAATCTAACGAAGTTTGTATAAAACATTATAAGAGTAAGAAACAACCTATACCAATATGGGCTGCCGTTGAAGCTTTTCCATTTGATACTATTTCACGAATGATTTCTTTGTATAAAGATACTAATGTGTTGCGAAAACTTTTTGATTCAATGGGGTTAAAAACAGAAATTCGTAAATCTTCTGAAGCAATCCATTCAATAGTTTACTTGCGTAATTTGTGTTCTCATCATTGTAGATTATGGTATAAGGAAACTGTAATATCAACTCCCTCAATTCGTGATGTTAAAAATTCTTCTTTATTAAATGGTTATACGGATAAATCTATTGCTGCAGCATTAGTAAATTTAATGTATTTAGTATCAAAAATAGAAAACAATCATAATTATGAGACTGAAATAAAAGAATTTCTGAATAAAAATGAAGAATACAAAAATGGAATATTTAACCATTTACATTGGAGATAAGTTAAATTTGTAGAATATGCAATGCGTTATGTGAGTAAGTAAGAAAGAAGGAAGCAAAATGAAAATCGTGTTAGAGAATCAAGATAGCACTGTAATGTCTACGTTTACGCCAAGCGCGCGCAACGACGGCAGTTATCAAAGCGAAGCACAACTCGAAGAAGAGTTCATTAACATTTTGCAATCCCAAGGCTACGAGTACGCTCACATTCACAACGAGAAAGATCTTATAGCAAACCTTCGCGTGCAAATCGAAAAGCTCAACGACTACCACTTTTCAAATGATGAGTGGGAAAGATTTTTCAAAGAAAATATTGCAAACAGCATTGACGATATAGTTAAGAAAACAGATACTATTCAGCGAGATAACGTTAAAATACTCAAAAAAGATGACGGCACAGATAAGAACATTACTATTATTGACAAAGAAAATATTCACAAGAATATTGTGCAAGTAATCAACCAGTATGCTGTTAATGCAAACGATAATGATGCAAATGGCCCTGCTCGCAGCAATCGTTACGATGTGACGATTCTAGTAAACGGCTTGCCAATGGTTCATATTGAGCTAAAGCGCAGAGGTGTGCCTATTAGAGAAGCGTTCAATCAGATTAACCGTTATGCTCGCGACTCATTTTGGGCTGGAAGCGGACTATTTGGATACGTGCAAATTTTCGTAATCTCAAACGGTACTGAAACAAAGTATTACTCCAACTCAACTCGCAATAATGCTTACAGAGAGCAGAAAAGTAAAGGATCTAGCAAAAGCACAACAAGTAACAGTTTTGAATTTACAAACTATTGGTCCGATGCTCAAAACACTATAATCTCCGACTTATGCGATTTTGCTAAAACCTTCTTTGCAAAGCACGTAATTCTTAACATTCTTACAAAATATTGCGTTTTTAATGCAGAAGATTGCTTGATGGTTATGCGTCCATACCAGATTACTGCAGCAGAAAACATAGTGAATCGCGTAAAATACATGTTTGCTAATGCGAGCAAAACGCCAGCATCAGAGCGTCAAAAGGGTGGTTATATTTGGCATACTACTGGATCTGGCAAAACGCTAACCAGCTTCAAAACATCGCAGCTAGTAAAAGCTTTGAAAGACGCAGAAGGCAATAATCTTGTTGACAAAGTTTTGTTTGTTGTAGACCGTAAAGATCTTGACTATCAAACAATGAGAGAATACGACAGGTTTGAAAAAGGAGCCGCAAATAGTAACACGTCAACATCTGTGCTTACAAAACAGCTAGAAGACAATACTGAAAAACGCAGACTTATTATAACAACTATTCAAAAGCTTAGTAGATTTATAAGCAACAACCCGATCCATGAAATTTACAAAAAGCGCATAGTGTTTATTTTTGACGAATGCCACAGAAGCCAGTTTGGAGGCATGCATGCAGATATTGTAAAACACTTTAAAAATGCTCTGCTTTTTGGGTTTACTGGCACGCCAATTTTTGAAGCGAACGCTGCTGGATCCGACGCTGCGCATATTTCTACAACCGAGCAAACCTTTGGACCGTGCTTGCACACGTACACAATCATTAACGCGATTAACGATAAAAATGTGTTGCCATTCCGCGTGGAATACGTTGCTACTGTAAAAACGTCTAGCGAGCTGGAAAAAGCAACCGACGAATTGGTTAAAGATATTAATCGCCCTGAGGTAATTAAGCACAAAGATCGCGTGCATAATGTTGTTCAATATATTATTGAACATTTTACTCAAAAAACGTATCGCAACGAGAAAACTTACAAGTACAAGCGCATTATTAACGTTAAAGAACTTGCTGCAGATAAGCATAATACTTTAGAGACTAAAAAATCTTCTGAATCAGTTGACGTAAACGGCTTTAATTCAATCTTTGCTGTTGCAGACATTCCTCTTGCAAAAGCGTATTACAACGAGTTCAAAAAGCAGCAGCAAAATCTGCCTCCAAGCGAACGCTTAAAAGTAGCAACTATTTTCAGCTATGCAGTAAACGAGGGCGAGTCAGATTCTTCGGCGTACGCCAACGGCATGGGTTCTCTTGGAGAAGAAAATTCCGAAAGTACTGCAAAGCTAGACGCAAATTCGCAAGAATTCTTGGAAAGCGCAATAAAAGACTATAACGAAATGTTTAATACTGCGTATGATGCGTCAAATAACAAATTCCAAAACTATTACAAAGACGTTTCAATTCGCATGAAAAATAAGGAAATTGACGTTTTGATTGTAGTCAACATGTTTCTAACTGGTTTTGATGCAACAACTTTGAACACGCTTTGGGTAGATAAAAATCTTCGCATGCATGGGCTTATTCAAGCGTTTTCGCGCACAAATCGAATCTTAAATTCCGTTAAAACATTCGGAAACATTGTGTGCTTTAGGGATTTGAGTTATAGAGTTGACGAAGCGGTAAGTCTTTTTGGAGATAAAGATGCGCAAGGTATTGTGCTTTGTCCTACGTTTGAGCAGATTTACAACGGTTACGTTGACGCTAAAGGAATTGAGCGTTGCGGATACAGTGATTTAGTAAATGAGCTTATGGAAAAGTATCCGCTGCAAGGCTTCGACATTGTTGGAGAAGAGAATCAGAAAAAGTTTATATCGCTTTTTGGTAATATTCTGCGCTTGCGTAACCTGCTGAAAGCTTTCGATCAATTTGAAGGCAACGAGATAATCAAAGAGCGCGATATGCAAGATTACTTGGGGCATTACCAGGATTTGCATGAAGAGTGGAAGCGCAAAGAGCAAAAAGGCGATATTGCAAACATTACGGACGATGTTGTGTTTGAGATGGAGCTTGTGCGGCAAGTAGAAGTAAATATTGACTACATTTTGATGTTAGTAGAACGTTACCATAGCAAGCATTGTAAGGATAAAAATGTTCTTGCTTCTATTAGGGTGGCAGTTGACTCTAGCCCGCAGTTGCGTAGTAAAAAGAAGCTTATTGAAGGGTTTATTGCGCAGCTTAACGAGAAGGAGCTTGGGAAGCTTGTGGATTCTGAAGGTAACATTACTGTTTACGATTCTAACGGCAATAAGTTGAGTATTGTTGATTGCTGGAGCGAGTATGTTGAGCAAAAGTATGATCATGACTTGGAACAACTTGTGCAAAGTGAAGGATTAAACGATGCTTTGACTCGCAAGTTTATGGAGAAATCTTTTAGCGCTGGCGAAGTAAGTGAGCTTGGTACAGACATTAATGATTTAATGCCTAGAATGAGCAGATTTGGCGCTGCGGCGATTGCGCGCGCTGAGAAGAAAAGTCGCATTGTAGAAAGTATGAGAAACATGTTTAATGAGTTTGTTGGGCTTATTGGCTTTTCTCAATACGATTCGCAAAAAGATTGATAATTATCATTATCAATATCATTTTTGTAATATTTGCGTGTTTTTTGCGTCTAACTATATCAATCTACTTGATATATCGATATTATGTTCATGGGGTTACTTGCGAAGCGACTTTAAACAGAATAAAAACGGAAATACAAACCGTGCAAAAGCCGCCAAAAAATTTGAACGATTAAAACTAAACGAAAATAGAAAAAATTGTGTGCGCTCGATGGGGGGATAGAGCCAAAGGAGATATGGAGACATTATGCACGCGTGTGCAAAAGCGCGCCAAAAAGTTGCGAGCGCATCGGCATTTTTGTTGTCAATATGCATTTTAATAAGTTGTGCAATGGGAGTAGTCGGATTAGTAGGATTAGTTGGAGAGCCAACAATAGCCTACGCAACTGACGCTGACAAAACCTATAACAGTTGGTCAGAAGTTTCTTCAGCAGTTACAAGCCAAATAGAACAAGGTAAAAACGAATACAATAGTGCAAATATGGCAGGAGCTGCAACCAGATTTCAAGCTGCATACAATTCGGTATACGTAGCATCAAACTTCATAACCGTTGTTCGAGACACAATTGGTCAAGATAAGGTGCAGTCGCAAAGTGACCAGTTCCAGCAACTGCAAACTTTGGTATATCAACAAAATCAAAGCGCACAGATTAGTGAAGTGGCATCTACTCTGGAAAGAGATATTGCGCAAACCGCTTCTCAACTCGATGCAAACACGCAGCTAGATAAGCCGAATGTTTACGCAGCCAAGTTGCGCGCGCAAATCGCAAAAGAGCGTAAAAAGCTCGATGCAGCAAAAAAGAAAAATCTTGGGCGAAATGGTAGAACTTGGAGCCAAGTTGCGCGAGAAATGAACGTTATACTCGACAAATCTGCATCAACGTACAAAGCAGCAAAAGGAAACAAGCAAGAAGTTGCCAAAGCTGTTGATTTAGTAAACGAAGCCTACTACCAATATTACGAAAAGCTCGGTTTTGAGAAGAACGTGATGAACGCAATAAGCGGCAGCCGAGTAAGCACTGTTGAATACCAGTTCAAAGAGTGCAGGCAGGCTATGAACAATGGCAAAACGTTTGAGCAAACAAAAAAGTTCGTGACCGATCTTAAGTCAATGCTTATTGAAGATGCAGCAAAACTAGACGGCGGAGCGGCATCTAACTCCAACCCGTTTATGCAATTTATAACAAGCTCCTTTGGGCAGGCTTTTATAATCTTGTTGCGCGAAGGGTTGGAAGCGCTGCTGGTTGTGGCTGCAATAATCGCGTATCTTATTAAATCTGGGCACAAGAGCATGGTTAAGTATATTTACATGGGGCTTGTTGCAGGAATCATAGCTTCGCTTATTGTTGCTGCGCTATTTGGATTGTTGTTTAACGGTTCTGGTCCGCAGCAAGAAATCACTGAAGGTGTTGTAGCTCTGTTTGCAATGCTTATGCTGCTGTACACAAGCAATTGGATGATTTCAAGATCTTCTGTGCAAGCTTGGAACGAGTATATTCGCAACCAAACGACGGCAGCAGTTTCTAAAGGAAGCCTGATTTCTCTAGCGCTGCTAAGCTTCTTAGCAGTGTTTCGCGAAGGTGCAGAAACTGTAATCTTCTACCAGGCGATTTTTGCTGTATCAAGTGGAGCAGACTCCATGATCTGGGGCGGGTTTGTATCCGCAGCCGCTGTTTTGGTTGTAATCTTCCTGCTGATTCGCTTTGCATCCGTTCGCATACCAATTCGTCCATTCTTTACAGGAACCAGCGCGCTTATGTGCATTTTAGTGGTGATTTTTGCTGGTGGAGGTGTGCACGCGCTTATAGAGGGTGATGCGCTCGCTGGAGTTTATATTCAAGGCTTGCCAACTAACGATTGGCTTGGATTCTATCCGTACGTTGAAACGATTTCGGCGCAAGTCGTAGCTGCAATCGTGGTTATTGCACTGCTATGCGTGTCTATTTTGCGCACACACAAGTCGCAAGCAACCGTTCGCGGATAAGTCAAAACTAAAAATCAAAACTAAAAATCAAGCAATAATAAACAGATAATTAACTAACAGAAAAGGTTAGATATGAAGAACAAAAAGATGATGGCAATTGCAGCCTTAGCGCTGGCAGGAATGCTAACACTCACTGGTTGCGGTGCAAACGGAAACGCGGCAAAATCTGCTGCAAAGCCACAAGCATCTGAGCAGAAGGCCGACGATAAGGGCGGAGACAAAGGCTTTGAAGAGGTTCCAGTTGGACCTAACCAAGACCAGAACATTGGCCCACTTACGATTGGCGCTGTGTACTTCCAGCCAGTTGACATGGTCCCAGCAGGCATGGGCTTAAAGGCAAGCGAGGCAAGCTTCCATCTTGAGGCAGATATTCACGCAAACAAGGAAGGTACAAAGCTTGGCTACGGCAAGGGCGAGTTTATTCCAGATTTGACTGTGAATTATCAAATTATTGATAAGGCGAGCGGTGAAGCTGTTGTAAAGGGAACGTTTATGCAAATGAACGCTTCCGACGGTCCTCACTACGGCGCAAATGTTAAGCTCGATAAGGCTGGAAACTACAAGTTAGTGCTTTCTGTCGAATCGCCAGAAAAGAAGGGCTGGATGCTTCATGTAGATCCTGCTACGGGCGTGACTGGCAGATTCTGGACTGAGCCAATTACCGCTACATTCGACGATTGGAAGTACACTCCACGTCAGTGGTAGTTTTGCCAGTGGTAGTTTTGCCAATAGAATGCATGAGTAATGCATAAATAGTGCAAAATGGCGCATAAATAAAAAACAAAAATAGATAACGAATAATCACGTAAACAGCAAAGGAGGGAGACATGCTCAGGCTGTTCGTTACAGTTCTTCCAGGGCTGCTCCCTCTTGCGCTGCTTACAATGGGATTAAGCGCAACTCTAAGCGTTGGCGAGGGGCGAGATAAGCCAATCAGCTCTAGTTGGCGACTTTTTGGCTTGATTTTTGGAACAGTTGCGGCGCTTGTTTTTGCATTTTTGCGCGCAAGCGTGGTGATTAATCAGCGCAATTTTGTGAATCTTCCAGCGCTTTGCATTGCTGTTCCGCTAGATGTTGCCACAATCGTTTGTGTTGGCGCATCTGGCAAAACGGTTGCAAAATGGCGCAAAAATCCGCTGCCCTTGCACATAAGCAATGCAATTGGCGCGCTATGCCTAGCGTTTACAGTGTTTTACGCGCTTCCAGACGTGATTTTGCAGCTTACGATTTTCGTTGACTCCAGCACGCCTCCGTTTACTTCTGATATGCTTCTTCGCGCGCTAGGATTTATTCTTGGCGCGGCTGCTGCGATTTGCATAAGTCTTATGGTTAGGTCTTTGCGCACGACCGCCAGTAAAGTCGCCTTTAGAATCGCAATTATTCTAAGCATGATAATCTTGCTAATTCAGCATTTAACGTCTTTGTTGCAAATTATGCAAGGAAGTATTTTGCTGTATATAGACGATTTTTCGTTTAGCATTCTTGTTTGGCTTATAAACAACGCTCCGCTTATGATTATGGCGCAAATTTGCGTGTTTTTGATTCCTGCATTCGCCTCTCTTGTAATTGGTTTTAAGACGCCTGTAGTTGGAGAAAATTCTGCACAAATCCGCGCAAAGCGAGCGTTTAAGCGCAAGTCTAGAAGGTCTGCGCTTGCGGCGCTAATGGCTGCAATTGTAGTAATACTTACGCTTACTGCTGGTGTGTCTCTTATGAATATTAAGCCAACGCTTACGCCGCCAGAACCGTACGAGTTGCATGATGGCGTAGCAACAATCAACTTTGTGCAAATTAGCGATGGTCACTTGCATAGATTCCAATACAAAGCTAAAGATGGCACTGTTATGCGCTTTATAATCATCAAGAAAAATGGTGGAGCGTATGGAGTGGGCTTGGATGCTTGCGAAAATTGCGGAGACGCAGGCTACTACGAAAAAGACGGCAAGATAATATGCCGAAAATGCGATGTTGCAATAAATTTGGCGACTATTGGTTTTAAGGGCGGATGCAACCCGATTCCATTCCCATACAAGGCTGGTGGCGGCAAAATTACCATTCATACAGCCGATTTAGACGTGCTTAGCTCGCACTTTAAGTAGGAGTGCTTGCAAATGTTTATGATTCGAATGGTTGCGCGATCTCTTGCAAGGCAGATTAAAAAGCGAGTTCTTATAGCGATTGTTGTGTGCTTGAGTGCGTGTGTAAGCGTTGCAATGCTTAGCGTTGTTTACGACGTTGGAGACAAAATTAACGCGGAGCTTAGCTCTTACGGGTCCAATATTATTGTTCAGCCTAAGTCGAATGCTGTTGTGAACGACTTGTATGCGTCTCGCACAAAGTCAGGCTATAGTAATTCGCAAACTTTGCAAACTTCTCAAACTTTGGCGGATGCTGAAAGTCAAGAATCTACCGCTTTTTTGAAGGAATCGGATGCTGCAAAAATCAAAATGATTTTTTGGGCGTTTAACATAACGAATTTTGCGCCAAAACTAACGATTTATGCAAATCTTAAAGCAAATTCTTCTGCCGAATCTGCTAATTCTTCTTCTGCTAAATCCACTAATTCCGCTAAATCTGTTAATTCAGTAGTCCCGATTGTTGGCACGTGGTTTAATCGCAAGCTTGCGCTCGCTTCTGGAGAAACAACAGTTGTTGGTGTACAAGGAATGCGGTCTTGGTGGAAGATGCTTGAAGGCAGATTCCCGCGCGATTTTAAGCACGAGGCTGCTGTTGGCACAAATCTTGCTAAAAGTCATAATCTAAAAGTTGGTCAGCGAATAAAACTAGATCGTTCTAGCAGGCAAATCTCACTTAAAATTGTTGGTATCTACGATTCTGGAGATAGCGACAATAACGCGATTTACGCGGATTCCAGCCAGGCACAACGCCTTTCAAATAAGCCAAATATGGTTGAGGCGATTGAAGTTAAAGCATTGACTACGCCAGAAAACGATTTAGCGCGTAAAGCGGCGAAGAATCCAGCGGCTCTTAGCCAAGAAGAGTGGGAGACGTGGTATTGCACAGCCTACCCAAGCTCGATTACTTACCAAATTGAAGAAGTGATTCCAGGAGCTG
Organism: Gardnerella sp. DNF00109; assembly: GCF_049262845.1. Lineage (NCBI taxonomy): Bacteria > Bacillati > Actinomycetota > Actinomycetes > Bifidobacteriales > Bifidobacteriaceae > Gardnerella > Gardnerella sp. DNF00109. Next base: position 1,532,437 of record NZ_CP058406.1, on the reverse strand, counting down.
TTGCAAAGCAAGTGCGGCAAGTTTCTGCTATGCAAGGCAGCGTGCTTAACAAGACGCGCGCTGTGATGGTGCTTATGACGGCGCTTAGCTTGGTTGCGGCGGCTGTTGCGGTTGCGAATCTTATGGCAGCTGCGATTTCTGAGCGCTCTGGGGAGCTTGCGCTGCTCAAGGCGCTGGGTGCGCGCGATGGCGCTGTTGCGCGGCTAATGCTTATGGAAACAGCGGTTATTGCGTGCGCTGGTGCGCTTATTGGCATGATTGCAGGCTTTGGCGTTGCGCAAGTGATTGGATTTAGCGTGTTTGGTTCTGCGATTTCGCTTCGACCAATGGTATTTGTGCTGGTGTTTGTGCTTCTTGCGATTACTGTTCTTGCTGCTGCTGGCTCTTCTATTCGCTCTATTTTGCATGTGCGTCCTGCGGAGGTGCTTCATGGGCGTTAAATCTGGTTCGGGTATGACTTCTAATGGCGCAATGTTTGCGACTATGCTTTTTGGCGCGGTTTTTCGCCGAAAGTCGCGTGCGCTTATGGCAGTAGTTGCCACTCTTGTTGGTGCCGCTACGCTATTTTGCTTGGCTGCAATCTGCATTGTTGTTCCTCAACAAATGAGTGACGAAATGCGCGCATACGGAGCGAATATTATTGTGACGCCGCTTGCAGGCGAGTGGAAAAATGGCATTGATCGCGCAATGGTTTTGCACACTAACGACATGGTTCTTGCAAAAGGTGCTATGCGATTTGCTACCTACCGTTACGAAAATGTGCGCATTAATGCGGCTCCGTACGTGCTTGCTGGAGTGGATGTCTCCGCTGTTAAGTCGCTTAATAAGCATTGGAACGTGGACGGCGCTTGGCCTAGCAGTGGCAACGTTATGGTTGGGCGAGATGTTGCTTCGGCTATGGGATTGAAGATTGGTTCGCGCATTGCAATCGCGTATCGCGCTGGCGATAATTCCTCGGATTCGGATAGCCTTGCGCAAAAATCGCAAGGTAATCAAGCAGGCAATCAAACAGATAATCAAACAGATAAATCTTCTCAAAATAAGCTTGTTGAAGGCAGAGTTTCCACAGATATTATGGATACTCACGGCACAACTTTCCGCGTTTGCGGCATTTTAGATACGGGAGATGCCGAAGATTCCATGCTTTACGCAACTAACGCGGATTTGCGTGCGCTTACAGGCGTTAAGCGCGGTGCGGACGTGATTGCTTACTCGTCTTCTGCGCCGAACGTAGATGCTGTTGTGCGCAGCATTAACGATATGACTTCTATGCGTGTTCGTGCGCAACAAGTTACTAAAGTTACGGTGGCAGATACTGGCATTATTGCTATGCTTCGCAGCCTATTTTGGATTGTTTCGCTGGTTGTTCTTGCGTTGATGATGGTTGGCGTAAGCACTACGATTTCTTCGATTGTGCAGCAGCGCCGAAATGAGATTGGCTTGCGCAAAGCTTTGGGTGCGAGCGCTAAAAGCATTGGCATTGAGTTCACTGCAGAATCTGGGCTTTATGGTTTTATTGGCGGAATCGCTGGTACAGCAGTGGGGTATGGATTTGCGCGATTGCTTGCGTCAATGGTGTTTGCGCGAGATTTGAGCGTAAATTGGTGGCTGGTTGTGTTTTCTATTGTGTTTAGCGTTGCAGCGTCTTGCGTTGCTGCGTTGCCGCCTGTTTTGCGCGCTTCAAAAATAGACCCTGCGATTGTGCTTCGAGAAGAATAGCTTTTATAGTGATTTTATAGTGATTTTAGAGTGTTTAGTTAAGGATTTTAGTTAAGGATTTAATATGACAGAGAATAAAGAAACTAAGCTGGAGAGCACAAAAGCTGAGCCAGAAATGCTGTTGACTTTGGACCATGTTTCCAAGATTTACGGCTCTCTTCGCGCTGTTGACGATTTGTCGCTTACTGTGCCGCAAGGCGAGTGGCTTTCGATTGTTGGCTCGAGCGGCTCTGGCAAAACTACGCTAATGAACATTATTGGGTGCATGGATTCGCCGTCTAAAGGCTCCGTTGCTTTGCAAGGCCGCAAACTCGAGGATTTGAACGCGGGTCAGCTTGCAGACGTTCGCAAAAACGTAATCGGTCTTGTGTTTCAAAAGTTTTATCTTGTGCCACATTTAACAGCTGTAGAAAACGTGATGGTTGCGCAATATTATCATTCAGTTGTAGATGAATCGCAAGCAATGGAAGCCTTGGAACGCGTGGGATTAAAGGACCGTGCGCATCATTTGCCGAGCCAGCTTTCTGGCGGTGAGCAGCAGCGCGTTTGCGTTGCGCGTGCTCTTATTAACTGCCCGAAGTTGCTTCTTGCGGATGAGCCGACTGGTAATTTGGACGAAAAGAATGAGCAGATTGTACTCGACTTGTTTAAGCAGCTTCATTCCCAGGGAACTACGATTATTGTTGTAACGCACGATTCTTTGGTTGCTCAATGCGCGGATCGTGAAATTATGCTCAACCACGGTGTGCTTGTTGGCGAACGTTGGAATAATGAGGTTGCGCGCAAAGCGTACGAGGCGATTGGTGGCAAGCCTGCGTTTACGAGTGCACATGTTGATGAAAGCGTTGCGGAAGCTTTGCAAAATCATGAGCCTACTAAGTCACCTAAATTAGCGAATTTAGATGATTAGTTTTTAAATGATTAGTTGCGCATAGTTTTAATTTAAGATTTAAAGGCGATGATTTATGATTTTAGACAATATATTTCACAATGTTTCACGCTGCACTAATTTGCGTGATGATTTGAAGTCTAAAAAAATTGCAAAAACGGTTGCTGCGATTGCGGTTTTGGCTAGCTCAAGTGCGTTTCTTGCATCTTGCGGCGAGCCGAGTGCCGTTCCAATGAATGATGAGTTTGCAGGAAACTCTGGTCAAAGCGAAAACGATAGTGGCAATGCTTCGAAATCTTACGATTCTGGTGCTCAACAATCGCACGCTTCCGCGCAAAGTGAGGATTCGCAAAATCAGCAAAATTCGCCTAAAACAGACACTGGCAATTACAAAGATGGCGATTACAAAATCAAAGCTAAGTATGGGCCAGTTGCAGAAGATAGCATTGACGTGAATTTAAGCGTTGCAAATGGAAATATTAGCAGTGTGCAAATAACGTCTCATCCGTTTACGCCAATCTCCAAAAAACACATGAGCGCTTTCAGTGAGGCTATTCCAGGAAAAATCGTTGGAAAACCGTTAAAAGATTTGCATATTTCGGTTGTTGCTGGAGCAAGTTGGACTAGTGATGCCTTCAACAAAGCGCTTGACGTTGCTCGCCAAGAGGCTTCAATTCAATCCGCAAAATAATCTTGAACTACCTTACTTTATTAATATAATCGTGATTATAATAATCGTGATTATATTGTTGAATATTTGCGTGTAATTAATAGGGGTTAGTGGTGCAGTTGTTTACAATACTAACCCCTATTTTGTTTGTTTTTTTCTTATGAAATTATTGTTTATTTATTTTTATGTGCTTTAATTTTTGCTATGATTTCAGCAAGTCCAAACGTTAAAATTGTAGAAAAAGCGGTTAGTGATATTGCGCTTCCTGTTTTTGGAAGTTGGCTATTCTCATTTTTGTGTTTTTCTACGATTTTATTATTTGGATTTTCTTTTGGTAGTGGCGTAATGTTTGGTGTTTTTTCTGGAGTCGGCTTATATTTTGGTTCTGGGGTTGGTTCTGGGGTTGGTTCTGGGGTTGGTTCTGGGGTTGGTTCTGGAACAGGTGTAGGTTCTGGAACAGGTGTAGGTTCTGGAACAGGTGTAGGTTCTGGAACAGGTGTAGGTTCTGGAACAGGTGTAGGTTCTGGAACAGGTGTAGGTTCTGGAACAGGTGTAGGTTCTGGAACAGGTGTAGGTTCTGGAACAGGTGTAGGTTCTGGAACAGGTGTAGGTTCTGGAACAGGTGTAGGTTCTGGAACAGGTGTAGGTGGAGTCGGAGGTGTCGGAGGTGTCGGAGGAGTTTGTGGATCATATTCTACGGTGAGAGAAATATCATTAGCGCCTGCTGCTGCGTCAGAGTTCTTACCATCGTTTGTTTGTGAGCCGTTCCAAGTAAAGTCAAATAATTTCGTTGTTCCATTAAATGTTGCAGCTGCGTGGAATGAGCCAGATACTGTTCCAACGATTGTAGCTTTTCCGGAGAAATCTTGATTTATCTTTATTCCCGGAATAGTGATTTTCATTGCGTCGCCAAGATTTGTTTGTACTGCTGTCTGCAATGCTGCATACGTTGTAATGCCAGATTTCAAATTAATAGTAACTGTTACAGTCTTGTCTTTAACTTGCACATCCTGGATAGCAAAAGTATCTGAGAACCCATCGAGCTTAAGTGTATTTTTTGTGATATTTTCAGGCAGCGTTAAACCGTCTGGGATAGTAAATGTAGCCATGAACGAAGATGTCATATCTTCGAGAGTAATTTTGTCATAATCTTTCGCATTTACTGTGTTAAATTTCTTTTCTATCGTCTTCATTTGGTCTTTTACTACTGAAGCTGTGATTGTGCCAGTGAAATCAATAGTTTGTCCTGGAGTAACTTTATACGCTGTAGTTGCTGTGTTCTCGCCAGTTAATAAATCTGCAGGAAGATTAATATCCTCCTGTTGTATCTGTTTAACATTTGGATTAATCTCCCACTTAAGGTAGAAGGTAAGATCGTCGTTCACTCGTAAATTGTTATCAATACTAGCTTTTTCAGTTCCATTCTTGTCTTTGAACCAATAGTAGTAACTTCCAATCGTAATTCCGAATATACTGTACGATTCATCTTTATTCTTAAGCGTGTAGTATTTGCGCGTGGCTAGATTTGTATAAGTTGTGTCTGAATCAGAATCTGCTTTGCCACTAATGCCAGGTGTGTCTATATTGACATTATCATCCAAACTTTTAATAAGATTGATTAGCGTCCTGTTTTCGCTAAATGTTGCTGTTTTCTTAACAACAGCAACATCTCCACCGCGCTTATCTTTTTTAATCTCAAATACTTTTGTATTTGTCTTAAATATACTGTTATTGGAGAAAGTTCCGCCATTTGCAGAGAATTTTACTGTAAATTCTTTTTCTTCCCAATTTGCATATAAGTCAATTAAGTTTTCACTTTGCGATATAGAAATATTGCTACCTGCTTTTACAGTCTTGCCTTTGCCGTTTTTATCGGTAGTCCAACCTTTGAAGACCATTCCCTTTCGGGCAAATTTTGCATTATTTTTAACAACTTCGTAGAATGAAAGAACTTTGCTAGTGCGTTTTGGACTAGTTTCACTAACAATGTATGTTGCATCATCTTGAGCGCAATTATGGTAGCGAACAGCATAAGATGAGGAATCTTTTTCCCACTTTGCGTACACTGTTGTGTCGCTTTTAATTATCATTTTTTCAGTAAATTTTTGCTCGCTATGCTGAGCGTTTTTGCAGAACCACCCGAGGAACTTATATCCAGGAGCAATTGGATTTGCTGGTACTTCAGTACTTCCTCCTGCCACTGTTTTTGCAAAGTTTAATGCGTAACCGCGTATAGCAAGGGATTCTTTTGCTTTAGTTGAAGAGTCAGAGAATATAGCTCCTTTAGCTTTTTTAGAATCCTCAGCTTTTGTATCATTGAGCTCGAATGTCACTTTTGCTGCTGGAACCCATACGTGCTTTTCGTTATCTTTAGAAGCTTTTTTAACTGAGTATATGTAGGTATTTCCTTTTTTGTTAATTGGTTTTATCTCATTCACAGAACTATCAGCAAGAGTAAAGAGACTTAGCCTTTCATTACCGTTTTCTTCACCGTTTACAGGAACAGTGCTTCCCTTGTTGCTGTGATAATCAGGAGCATATGTAACCATGTGCGAGCCTCCAGTCACAACATAGTTATTTTCTGTTCCAGCTCCACCATCTGCATTTTTGATTGCCGGGCTATCTATTAAGCAGTCTTCTCTAAGTTCAATAGATCCGTTTTCCTGAGCTCCAAAAAGCGCTCCACTATTTTTCCCATCACCTTTGATTGTAGAATTGATGAGAATTACTTTTCCGGTATTTACATTTAAGCCGCCAGTGCCACCATTATTAAATTCAAGAGTAGAGTTGATAACAGTTAATTTTCCGTTTGATATTCCAACGGAAATGCCTGCTGTAGATCCTGCATTAGCAACAATTCGTGAATTATTGGTAACAGTTGAGTCGCCTTGAATTGTTAAACCAGTTGAGTGTCTCCAACCAATTTGATTAATCACAAACTCCGAATTGTCCATGTTTAATTTGTTTACATAGTATGACATTCCAAAGCCTGCTACGGTAAGTGAAGAATTCTTCAAAGTTAAATCTCTTGCGTCAAACCATGTGCGAATTTGTGATTTAACGTTAATAGTAGCATTTTCGAAAGTAATACCATCAGCATAAAAACCTGTATTACATTTGTCATCAGCAGTAATTTTTAATTTATCTTTGCTTGTGCCTTTTACTGTTCCCGCAAGGTAAATTCCGTGACTGTCTTCTACTGCGTTATCTTTGAAAGTGTATGTGCCATCTGTAATAAGAGAGCCTTTTTCCGCTGTAAGAGCTACCTTAAATGCAGTCATTTTCAATTCGCCGTCACCGCGAAGTGTGGAACCAGATTTCAGCGTGATTCCATCGTTGGTATTATTTGAGCCTGTTATTGTGGCGCCGGATTTATCGATAGAAAGTGTAATGTCTTGTGGAATTTCTACAGGTGTATTAAGTGAAAAATTGCCTTTAATGGTAATATTTGCAGGTTTTTGTGCAGTTTTTTCAAGAGCTTTTTGAATAGTTTTTAATGGCTTACTTTCAGATCCATCGTTTGTGTCTGATCCGTTTGTGCCATCTACAACAAGTTGTGTTTTTGGAGCTGGGTTAGTTACGGTTACTTCTGTTGATGGGGGGGGGGGTAATAGCTAATGCACTTATTGGATATACAGAAAGTAGCGACATTGCTGCAATGATAGTTGAAGCAGTAAGTATGCGCATGCCTTTATATTTATTATTTCTTCTCATTGTTAGCTCCATATTGTCCGCTGAAGTTGGGCGCTAGTTAATGCATCGTATTAATACAGTTTCTACACTACACCTGTAGAAGGTAAAAGTATACTCGTATTTGTATTAAATACAATAGTTTATAAATATTTGCATAATCTAATTAATAGTGCAATAGTAGCTGTGCTGTGTTTATAACTGTAGAATGTTGAATATTTCATATAAAATATTCTCATGCAAATTCTTTTTTTGGACGAGAGTGGAACCGCTCCTAAACGTGATGCTGTAGAGCAAAATCCTTATTTTGTTTTGGGCGGATTAGTCATTCCAGAATCGCAATGGAAATCATTACAAAGTAATCTGCATGGATTAAAAAAGAAATATGGGATTGAGGGGGAAGTTAAGTGGCGTTATTTCATTAATCATCCATTAAGCAACGAGACCACGCCTCTTTCTAATTTGAGTGTTAATGAATTGAATGAATTGCGTGAGAATCTGTTTAAGCTGATTTCGGAAAATGAAGATTTTAAAATTATTGCTGCTGTAGTGAACACTAAGGAGTATTACGATAAATATAAAGATGGCAATGCTGAAAATATGTATCACACTGCGTTTGAAAAAATATGTGAACGTTTTCAGTATTATCTTCAAGATTTAAGTAAAAATGCTGGTACAAAAGTTTATGGAATGATAGTTATTGATGCTCGTAATAGTAAACAAAATAAGCAACTTGATGATTTCCATTTTGATCTACTCAATAATCATGACTCACATCGAGCTGATTATAACAATCTAATTGAAGGATTATTTATAGCAGCTTCTCATCACAGTGTAGGTGTGCAGTTTGCAGATTTAGTTGCAGGAGCAGTTTATAGAAAATGTTCTAAAAGAGATTCAACTTTTTATAATATGATAAGAAATAACGTTCGTAGAAATAGTCAAGGTAAAGCGGAAGGATTTGGAGTAGTGGCTGTACCTAGTGGCAGCCGTATTATTGAAAATTGAAATAATAAAAATAGACGCCGTGTTGAAGATTAACCTCAAACCTACAATATGGCGCAGTCACGGCGTAGTAAAATTATATCATAAATTGTTTATTGTTTGCAATATTGCGTTTTAGCGCCATAATCACCTTACTCCTTGACTTCAAAAATAGTTCCTTCGTTGCGAATCGTTGTTGCTATCATGGCTCCGGTTGCTGCCATAAATGGAATAATAGCATCTCTGTATTCGTGCATGAATTGTGCAAAATCATGATTCCAAGAAATAATCGCAACGTACAAAAGAAGGAATTCGATTGCTGTAAATATTGCCCACTTAAGAATCCAAATAAGCGTTTTTTTAATAAGTTTTATAGAGTCCTTGCTCATGAGTTGTTTCCCTTCCAATTTGCTGTTTTGTTCGTGAGCATTGTAGCTAATTTGTGTACGCTGCCTATCGTTCGTATGTATTTTGTATTTCTAGTATAAATGCCGCAAGTCTTCGAGCAATATTATGTACTCAGAACTTAGTACTCAAGATTGCACGGAAAATGTTTGTAATTAGAGTTAAAGCAACGCACAAATATGTTGCGCAAATACGTTACAGATACAAGGAGATACAAACATGAGTAGCGCAGATATGGGTAGTGTAAGCATGAGTGATTTTGGTATAAACTCTTGGCAGCCAGAAGATAGCGTAAACAAAATAGGAAATGTTAGTGAAAATAGCATTAATCAAATTCAAAAGCAGGAAGATAACTTTGCGGAAAATAGTAGCGAAGAGCTTTCACAAGATGAAATTGATGAATTAGCTAAGCAATTAGAAGAAGTCTTTACAAAATATATTGTGCTAGAAAATGGCTCTTTTGTTGTAAAAGAGGATGCTATTATTGCAGACGGTTATGGCGATCACATAGAATATTTTCGCAATGCTGCAAAAGGATTAAATCTTTCAATGGAAGATCAGCAATAAGCTTAAATCCTTAAAGTCTTAAATCTTTAAAAATCGCTTTCATCAATAGGGTGACCTTGTGGACGCTTTATTACTCGCCACAGAATCACTAATGTTAAAACGCCATTTGCAATTCCGTAGTAATAAATCCAAGGAACGTGAATAAGCCCACAAATAAAGCATGTAATAATATTTATTAAATTATTTGAGTAATTGTTGAGTATTTGATTATTTTGTGATTCGACTTTTTTGCGCTCTCGCTCAAGAGTCATTATGTAATCTTTGTTGTTTTCTATATTCTCAACATCACTACTTATGCTGTTAGCGCCCGCGCCGCTAAGCTTAGATATATTATTTTCTATATACGCATTTTTTGCTTTAATAACGCTTTTGAGCAAGAAAAAATATGCACAAGAATACATTGCAACAGAAAGAAGTCCTAGAACAAGCCACAAAGCGAAAAAGTCAAAGCTACGCATAAAAGCAGCTGCTGAGGCAAACGCCATCGCAGCTACTTCTGCGGAGTGCAATACTACTAGTCGTTTTTTCATATAATCCTGCTGCAATCATTATTAAAAATAAATTTTCAACGCAACCAAAAGTCACATATTGTCACTCATTATAATCACATTTGATTTACATGCATTACTTGTAATCATTTATTACTACACGATTTGCTCTATTTTGCGCATGCTTATAAAGTAGAATGTAAGAAAAGTAGCATAAGATTGCAAGAAAGCCATTATGCAAAAAACGTATGCAATAGTAGATAACGACACATTAGTTTTAGCGGTTATGCAAAACGTGCTCAGCAAGCTTTTGCCAAGCGAGTACGAGTGCAAATGGTGCGTAAAATCAGGCGTGCAAGCTTTGAAATATTGCCAAGTAGCAAAAACTACTCCAGATTATATTCTGATAGATATGTCAATGAAAGACATGTCTGGAGTAGACGTAATACGCGCAATTCGTGAGAAAAACAACAGCATTATTTTAATTGGCATGACTTCTTACGATTGTAGATCCTACGCTTCTATGGTTTCGCAAGTTGGCGGGCAAGCGATGGTTGCTAAAGACAATTTCAAAGGGCTAGCAGAAGCTTTGCAATATTGCGATAAGCAGAATGTGTATGGCTGCCGTTGCGTTAAAGACGTTGTTTACGATTTTGCTACTCCGCAAGAATCTTTTATTAGGCTTTCTAAATCAAGATCGCGCAGCGTTTTGCCGCCTCAAGAACTAAAAATTATGGATCTGCTTGCTAAAGGGTACACAACGAATCAGATTGCGTCTCAACTTGGTCTTATGCCAAACACTATTAACACGCATATTCATAGAATTTACAAAAAATTACATGTTTCTAACCGAGTGCAAGCAATATCCGCGTTTGCTGCAATGCAAAATCGTGAGCAAAATAGCAATATGCAATATTTTAATGATTCGCCGCAGAATCATCCGAATCTTTTGCAAGAAACGGATAACGCATGTTAATGAAAACATTTTCGCGCGTTATTGAGTTGGTTAAAAGCTGGAAAATTCAGCGAACTTTATTCATAATATTGGCGATTCTTGTAGTGTCAATGGATGTGCAATCTTGCAATACAGCTGGTTTGTGGCATAATCCATTACAATCTGTGTGCCAATACGTTTGGATGTTCGCAATATTTCTTTTGATTGCTTTTCCTCGTCAAATATCCCTCGTAACTCCGATTTTATATTGCGTAACGTTAGCAGTACCAGGCGTAAATGCAACTTGCTTTCTTTTTTCATTGATCGCTAGCATGTTTGTTGCAGGCTTTTACGATTCGTGGAAGTATTTGCTTTGTGCGTACATAGTTTCGCTGAATATTATGTACTTTGCAAAAATTGCGTACATTCCGCTTACTTTCCCTTGTTTTATTCTTATTTCCATGATTTGTGGCTACGCTTTGCGCAAGTATTTGAACATGTTGGAGGAAAATAATCGCGCAAAAATGGATATTGTGCGCAGTGAGTTCCAGTCTTATATTGCTTCTGTTGCATTGCAATTGCACGACGATGTGAACAATGAGATTACGGATATTACATTGCTTGCGACTGATGCTTTGTATACCGAGAAAAGTGATCATACAAAAGAGTCGCTAGAGCAGATTGTTGAGCATTCTCGTAATGCGCTTTCTAAAACGCGACTTGTTATTAATCTACTTGAACAAGCTGAGCATAAGTATGATGATTCTTTAGATTCAAATATTGCCAGCACGCAGTTTATTTATAGTTCTAATAGCAATAATCGCATGACTTTGGCTGATTTCTTATGCAATATTCGCGCACGCTTACAGGCTGAACGTAAGATTTGCGAGCAGCTTGGGTACTATGGCTCTCTAACAGTGAATGATAAAAGTTCGGGGAGTGGTGATTTTACTGCCTCTGCAACTATTAGTACTGAAAAAGCTCAATGTGCTATTCGCATGTGCAGCGAGCTGCTTACTAATATTCGTAAGCATTGCAATACTAGCGTTGATTTTTCTATGAACGTTACGGTTGATAAGCGCGAATGCAGAATAATGTGTATGAATTCGATTTCGACGTTGAATAAGTTTGGCGAAAGACTTGTTTTTGGCAAAGGTCTACTATTCCACAAAAAATCTGTGGAACGTTTAGGTGGATCTTTAAGCGCGCAAAAAGATGACGACACTTGGCTGGTCAATGTTGTTATTCCGCTAAACTAGTATCAATCAGACTCTTGCGTTATCGTGGCAAAAATCGCAAATCTAACAGAATCTGCCACGATAATGTGTATAACATAGCAACGAAACAGCATTCTGCATTGCAAATTAACCGCCTACTTGCATCTGCCATGCAGCAGACACATCCAAATATTCGGTTGAAATATGTCCAAATACTCGATTGAAGCGCAAGAGAAAGCACAATAAGTATCTTGCACAATGGCTATTTCTCTACATGAAGCGGAACGTGTACATTAATAATCCACGAATCGCCATCTTCAATAACTTTAAAAGTTCCGCCAACGCGTTCCGCAAGCATCTTATGAAAACGCAGTCCATATCCTAATTGCAAGTTAGCAAGAATACCTCGTTGCGCACTATTTATACACGTAATATGACATTCATTGTCATTAAGCATTACATTCATGGCGTATTCTTTAGGCTTTGCAGCATGCTTTTTTACGTTCGCAAGCAGTTCTCGGCAAATATACTCAATCTGAGCACATTCTTCAAAAGGCAAATGCGCTGATCTCGAATCTTCAGCAGCTAAATCACTACTAAAGTCAATGGAACCAATATAGCCAAGCTTCTCAAATGACTTTTGCTCACCATCAAATAAAACGCGTAATCCTGTACAAAAATCTTTATAACATGTAGTCGATTGCATAGCATCGCCAGTGCTTGCAGTTGTAGCATTGTCAAGAAGAGAAATGATATTACGTGCTCTATGAACAGCTGTAGTAGCACGTTGAAGAATCTCTCGCGAATTTTCATGCTCTTGGTCATGAGTCGTTTGAGGTTCAATAGATTGTTGAGCCATCATCATAATGCTGGAAAGCTCATTAGTTACTTCATCGTGCATGCGAATTGCAGCAATAGTGGCATATTTTTGAAAAACGTTGTAACGCTGTGCAAATAACTGTTCCTGCTGTTGGTGAATAGTAGAAATATAGTATTTTACGATTGCGCTAGAAATAAGAGTTATAAGAAGCCACCACGCTAACACATGAGCGTTTTGAAAATCGCAGATAATAAAGAACCATGAAGATACTCCGCAAGAAGAAAGTACAGTGTACCAAGGTTGAGTAATTACAGCAATTGCCAAACAAATCAATATGGTAAGCATCATAGATGAGTAGTTGATATTTGGCGCAATAATTACCAACGGCATCCAAATGAGCACAATAAAAGATGCTTTATGAGGCCATATTGCAATACATAAGCATATTACAATCCATACTATTTCAACTGTAATTGCATGCCAATTAGAGTAGTAATGAAGATTATTATAGGAACAAATTTCAAGAATCAAAGTACAACTTATGATTACACCAATTCCAATTTTCTGCCATGCGTCATGCGGCAAAAAATTGATCATACGCGTTAATAATTTCATAACTACCTACTTTTACACGTTAATTTCTTACACGTTATATGTCATGCGAATACTTTGCGAGCACAGCAAGCGCCTGCATTCGACTTCGGACTTGAAGTTTTCCATAAATACGCCGTAAATGCGTGTTTACTGTTGAAACTTTCACATTAAGTTGATCTGCAATCTCTTTCGTAGAATACCCCTGTTTGCACAAGCGCATAATTTCCGATTCTTGAGGAGACAAAACTGAAGTCTTCGGAAGTTGAGAAATCATATTAAATGATTCTTGCGGAGTGTGAAAATAGTCAATATATTGTGGCAATTCTGGGCAACCGTAGCTTGTTGCGCGCGATTGGATGGCTGCAACTACGTCTGCTAAATTGTCTTTATGTACTAGCGCTTGACCACCCGACTTAGCAACTTGCAATACGTATTCATCTAGCATGTAGGAAGTAATGCCAATTAAAACAATATTGCTATTGCGCTCGCGAATTGCCTTAATTACATCAACACCACTCATTTCTCTCATTGACATATCTACTAAAAGTACGTCAGGAGTATTCTCTGCAACGCAACGATGAATAGCTTGTTTTGCAGAAGAACACATCCATGCACAAACAAAGTTTTCAGGCAAACGACTTTTAAGAAGAAGTTGCATATATCGCAATACAAGCGTGTCATTATCAACAATTGCGTAAGTAGTGTTCATACAATATATGATATCTTGTTTTGGAATCCGCTTATCAAGAGATGTGCGATTGTATTGTTTTTCTCAAATTATCAAGATTGTACACATTAAAGTGCCATACGCTAGCACTTTCCGTTGGCACACTCCATTCTTCGGTTTTGCCATTCGCAGTAAAACGAATTATTTGAGTTGTTGGTTTACTTATAACTTCAAAATTAGTGAGTTGATTCCACGCAATACGACGAAGATACTTATCGTCTAATTTAGCTAGATTACCCGAGCCTAAAATGACATTCGGATTAACAATAATAAACTCATTATTAGTGGCAGCAATAATACGTGCAACAACGCCTTGCGCTACATAGAATAATTTAGGTAACAAAAATAGTTTGATTAAATCTTTCCACCAAGGGTCGTATTTCATTGTAAATACATACGTCTTATCAACTGAAAGATTGTGATCTTTAAAATACTTGACGATATCTTCTTCTCGTATACCGCGCAAAGGATTAGTCATAATAAGCACCTCCTCGTGATTCTCGTTTTGTAAATTACCAACATACTAGCGTGCAGATTTTATCTACACAAATAAGCGTACCTATTTTTAACGATAGTGCTTTTAGAAAACTTTTTAAAAAACTTTTACTATTAGTAGTTTGCACGTTCTCAACAATCAACATTTAAGAATATTTCCGCTTTGGAAATATTCTTAAATAATTAAATAAAAAAATAGGTTGCTTATGAAAAGTGCATAAGCAACCTGATTAATTAACTAATTAACTAATTAACGAAGCAATGAAGCAACTAAGTGACTAGAAATCCCAATCGTCGTCGTCGGTTTCAACAGACTTGCCCATAATGTAGCTGGAACCAGAGCCGGAGAAGAAGTCGTGATTTTCGTCGGCTGCAGGAGAAAGAGCCGCAAGAATCTCAGGGCTTACGTGAGTTTCTTCTTCGCTGTACTTAGCAGGATAGCCAAGGTTCATCAAAGCCTTGTTAGCGTTGTAACGCACGAAGTCAAAAACGTCATCGTGGAAGTCAAATCCTTCGTAAATCTGACCAGAATACTCAACTTCCAAATCATACAAAGTATCAAGCAAGTTCATAGTGAACTTTTCAAGATTCTTCTTGTCGTTCTCGCTTCTAAGTTCCAAACCGCGCTGGAACTTGTAGCCAGAATAGTAGCCGTGAATCGCCTTATCTCGCAAAATCAAGCGAATCATATCGGCAGTATTCATCATCTTGCCGCGGGAAGCAAAATAAAGCGGAAGGTAGAAACCTGCGTAAAGAAGCAACGAAGAAAGCATAGTTGCAGCAATCTTACGCTTAAGTGGATCTTCGCTCTCATACTCGCAAAGCACGGTTGTAACTCGCTGCTGCAAAACATCGTTTCCAACAGCCCAACGGTAAGCCTCGTCAATCTCCTCGCTAGAGCAAAGAGTGGAGAAAATAGAGGAGTAGGAGCGCGCATGAATCGACTGCATAAAAGCAATATTCGTGTAAATAGCCTGCTCGTGCTCCGTGCGTGCGTGCTCAATCTGGCAAAGTTCGCCAATAGTTGCCTGGCTGGTATCAAGCAAAGTTAAGCCTGTAAAAACGCGAGTAGTTGTCTTGCGTTCAAGATCGGTGAGGGAACGCCAAGAAGGAATATCGTTGCTCAGCGGAACCTTTTCAGGAAGCCAGAAGTTAGCAATAAGACGATTCCAAACGTCCAAATCCTTGTCGTCAACAATATTATTCCAATTAACTGGGCGCACGCGAGATCCGTGATGATAGCGGTATTGAGCTGGGGTGATGGAATCTGCCATCATAGCGTCGTCTGCGATTACGCGGTTCGTGCCGAAAGGCTTATCTAAGCTACTGCGAAGTTCTGTTGGATCGAGCGCAGTTGGGCTGAGTTCTGTCATAATTACTCCTGATTCTGTGTTTACGTTTTATAAAATTTTTAAGTTTTTGATTTAATTTGCGAAAGATTTACAACCATAAGGTTTACAGCGTGCAGCTTACGCAACCCTCGATTTCTGTACCTTCCAAAGCCTTCTGGCGAATACGAATGTAGTAAAGAGTCTTAATACCCTTACGCCACGCGTAAATCTGAGCTTTGTTCAAATCGCGAGTAGTCGTAGTGTCTGGGAAGAACAAAGTAAGAGACAATCCCTGATCTACATGCTGAGTTGCCTCCGCGTAAGTGTCAATAATTGCCTTCCAACCAATCTCGTAAGCATCCTTAAAGTACTGCATATTGTCATTCGTCATGTATGCAGCAGGGTAGTAGACGCGGCCAACTTTGCCCTCTTTGCGAATCTCAATGCGAGAAGCAATCGGGTGTATTGAACTCGTGGAATGGTTTATGTACGATATGGAACCAGTTGGAGGAACAGCCTGCAAATACTCGTTGTAAATGCCATCGCGCAAAATCTCGTCGCGCAATTGCTCCCAATCCGAAACGGTTGGAATTGCAACGTTAAAACGAGCAAACAAATCGCGAACCTTTTGAGTTTTAGGCTCAAGCGAGCGGCTGCCATCAGTGTACTTATCGAAGTAGTTGCCTTTTCCTGCAGGCTTAGCGTAAGCGCTAGTCTTAAAGCTTGCAAAAGCAGTCCCGCGCTCTACAGCCAAAGCGTGAGAAGCCTTATAAGCGTGGTAAGCAACCGTCATAAAGTACATGTCTGTAAAGTCAAGAGCTTCCTCGCTTCCGTACTGCATGTGCTCGCGAGCAAGGAAACCGTGCAAATTCATTTGACCCAAGCCAATAGCATGGCCCTCTGCGTTTCCGCGACGAATCGAAGGCACGGAATCAATCGAAGTATGCTCCGAAACAGACGTGAGCGCGCGCACAGCCAAATCAACGCTTGTACCCAAGTCACCGTCCATCGCCTTAGCAATATTAAGCGAGCCAAGATTGCAAGAAATATCGCGACCAACGTGGCTATAAGACAAGTCGGCGTTATAAGTGCTTGCCTCTTGAGTTTGCAAAATCTCGGAGCACAAGTTGCTCATAGTAATGCGGCCTTCAATAGGATTTGTGCGATTTACAGTATCTTCAAACAAAATGTAAGGGTAGCCAGACTCAAACTGAATCTCCGCAAGCGTCATAAAGAATTCGCGAGCATCAATGTACTTCTTGTGAATGCGAGGATTTGCAACCATCTCATCGTAATGCTCAGTAACAGAAATGTCTGCAAAAGGCTTGCCATATTCGCGCTCAACGTCGTAAGGGCTAAACAAAGCCATCTTTTCCTTACGCTTAGCAAGCTCAAAAGTAATATCTGGAATCACAACACCCAAAGAAAGCGACTTAATACGAATCTTCTCGTCCGCGTTCTCGCGCTTAGTGTCAAGGAAACGCATAATATCTGGGTGGTGAGCGCTAATATACACGGCACCAGCGCCCTGACGAGCGCCAAGCTGATTAGCATAAGAGAATGAATCTTCCAAAAGCTTCATAACAGGCACAACGCCACTCGACTGATTTTCGATGCGCTTAATAGGAGCACCAAGCTCGCGCAAATTCGTAAGAAGCAGAGCCACGCCGCCGCCGCGCTTAGAAAGCTGCAAAGCAGAGTTAATTCCGCGTGCAATAGACTCCATATTATCTTCCAAACGCACGAGGAAGCAGCTCACAGCCTCTCCGCGCTGAGCTTTACCAAGATTCAAGAACGTTGGAGTGGCTGGCTGGAATCGGCCTGCAAGCATCTCGTCCAAATAGTTGAGCGCTGCTTTTTCGTCTCCGTCTGCAAGTTCCAAAGCGACTGCAGCTGCGCGCTGAGCGAAGTTTTCCAAATATTGCTTGCCGTCGAAAGTCTTCAAAGCGTAAGAAGTGTAGAACTTAAAAGCACCCAAGAATGTGCCAAAAGTGTGGTGAGCAGATTCCGCGTGCTCGTAGAACTTATCTAGAAACTCGCTGCTATACTTGCCGAACACGTTTCCGTTGTAGTAGTAGTTGCTAATCAAATAGTTCAAGCGCTCATGAGTTGAAGCAAACTTCATGCTGTGTTCTTGCACGTAACCCGAAACGTAAAGCTTTTCTGCTTCCTGATCTTTATCAAACTGAATACCTTTTTCTGGGTCGAAAAGACCGAGCATAGCGTTAAGAACGTGGTAGTCGCGGCTGTTGCGAATGCGCTCTGCTGTGCTGCTAGCAGTGTTGGTGTCGTCAGTGTGATCAAGATTAAGCGAAGTAGATTCGCTCATCGGATCCGTGCTATTCATGGTGTTTATTCCTTTCCTCGTGCGTTAGTTTTGCTTTTCAAACGCTGTTTTTTGTTGATTTTGTTTATTTGTTTATTTCGTTTCTTCTGTTTCTTTTAATTGCCTTAAAAATTTTGGTATTCCCTGCGCTACTTTTTCTATATCTTCTTGAGTTCCCGTAAGTTCAAACGAATACATATTTGGGATTGCGCATTTTCCAGCGATTTGACCGCCTGCAGCGCAATATGCATCTCCAAAATTCGTATTTCCAGAAGATATTACGCCGCGAATAAACGAACGATTTTCGCGATTATTTAGGAATTTGCGCACTTGCATTGGTATTGCTTTAGATATGTTTCCTCCGCCGTAAGTCGGTACAATCAAAACGTATGGCTCGCGCACGTGCAATTCTGGCTCTTTTGGTCGAAGCGGTATGCGATATACGTTCACATTGTTGCTTGGAAAATCGCAATTTTTCACGAATCGTAGTGTGTTTTCGGAGACGGAAGAAAAATAGACTACAGCTCCGATTGATTCGCCTTGTGCGCGCGCTTCTGGCTCGCTTGGTTGTGACATATTTTCTTGATCACACATTTTTATGCTTCTTGATTGCTTTGATTATTTTGATTGTTGATTGCTTTAATTATTTTTATTGCTTTGATTTTCGTCTTCTAGTTGGCTTGCGATTTGCGCAATCAAATCTGGGCGATACCCACTCCACGACGAGTTTGGAGTAATCACCACTGGCGCTTGGCGATATCCTGCTGCGCGCAATTGGTCTAAAGTAGAAGGGCTTTGAGTTAAATCTACTGTTTCAAAATTCACGCCTAGCTTAGTGAATTGACGCTTTGTGGCATCGCACTGTGGGCAATGTGGCTTGGTGAAAACTGTAATAGTCACGGTTCTTCTCCCTTCGTTGAGTGTATTCTAAGTCTTTTTTCTTTATGATTATTTAAGTTTGTGCTTTTTGGCACGATTTAACAGTCTACTACCACTTAACACTATTTATAGTGGCGTGTTGTATGTCTAATCCCTATATTTAGTGTGTCCAAATTTTGGCTATCACGCGTGTCTGTAAGATTTAAGCGGTATTTATGTTTTTTTAATAGCGACTAATAAAAGTAAAAATGTAATCTTTATCACAAAATTGCCATTAACGCGTGGGCTATGTCGTAGGCTTTGTGATCGTATGAATGACGCTTGTGCATATAGGTAGATAAACTTAAAAAAGTGTGTTTTGATTGGTTAAGTGTTAAAAATAAAGCAATCATAAAATAATAAAACGGTTATAAATATTACGGTTATAAATATTAAAAGATAGAGGTGCAAAATGGCGGAAAATCAAGCTAGAGCAAATATTGGCGTTGTTGGTTTAGCGGCTATGGGGTCGAATTTAGCGAGAAATCTTGCACATCACGGTAATACAGTTGCTGTTTATAATCGTCATTATTCGCGCACAGAAACCTTGATGAATGAGTACGGCAGTGAAGGTGCTTTCGTTCCTGCTAAAACTGTTGAAGAATTTGTTGCTTCGCTTAAGCGCCCACGCACTGCAATCATTATGGTAAAAGCTGGTGCTCCTACAGACGCTGTTATTGAAGAGCTTGCAAACGCTATGGAGCCAGGAGATATTATTGTTGACGGCGGAAACTCCTACTTTGAAGATACGATTCGCCGAGAGCGTAACATTCGCGCGCGCGGTCTTCACTACGTTGGTTGCGGTGTTTCTGGTGGTGAAGAAGGCGCTTTGCGCGGTCCTTCGATGATGCCAGGTGGCACGGAGGAGTCTTGGAAGACTCTTGGCCCTATTTTAAAGTCGATTGCAGCTGTTGCAGAAGGTGAGCCTTGCGTAACCCATATTGGCACTGATGGCGCTGGCCACTTTGTGAAGATGGTTCACAACGGTATTGAGTACTCGGATATGCAACTTATTGCAGAAAGCTACGATTTAATGCTTCGTGGTTTGGGCATGAAGTCTGACGAAATTGCGGACGTGTTTAGCGAGTGGAACAAGGGCGAGCTTGATTCTTATTTGATTGAGATTACGGCAGATGTGCTTCGACAGAAGGATGCTAAGACTGGTAAGCCTTTGGTTGAGATGATGGTGGATCACGCTGGTATGAAGGGCACGGGTACTTGGACTGTGCAGTCTGCGCTTTCTCTCGGAATACCTGTAACGGGTATTGCTGAAGCTGTGTTTGCTCGCGGACTTTCAAGCCAAGTTGCTTTGCGAGAAGCTGCTGAAAGTCAAGGCTTGACTGGTCCAGATATGCATTTTGATTTGAACGATGCTGAGCGTAAGGCGTTTATTGAGGATATTCGCCAAGCTTTGTATGCTTCTAAGATTGTTTCTTACGCTCAGGGATTCGACGAGATTGCAGCTGCTGCAATTGAGCATGATTGGAAGATTGACCAGGCTGCTGTTGCTCGCATTTGGCGAGGCGGATGCATTATTCGTGCACAATTCTTAAACCGCGTTTCCGAGGCTTTTGAATCTGGGCAGGCGAGTGTTTCCTTGATTTTTGCTCCTTACTTTAAGGATGCTATTGAAAAGTCTCAAGCTGCTTGGCGTCGTGTTATTGCGCGCGCAGTTGAGCACGGGGTTCCTGTGCCAGCATTCTCTAGCTTGCTTGCATACTACGATGGCTTGCGTTCCAAGCGTTTGCCAGCTTCGCTTATTCAGGCTCAGCGCGATTTCTTCGGCGCTCACACTTACGGTCGTATTGACGAGCCAGGAGTATTCCACACTTTGTGGGCAGAGCCTAATCGCCCAGAAGTAAAGCAGGATTAAATCAAAATAATATTTATAACTAACATGCCTTTGCATTATTATGCAGAGGCATGTACTCTATTCTGATCTTTTTTAGCATATTTTATTGCTGAATTTTACTAATATTCTTAAATTGATTGATTTCCTTGATATTTCAATGGTTTTATGAAGATTTTCCCAAATGCGCCATGTTTTAAACATGCTATTTTCGCATTTGCGCCAATTTATGTAGCGCATTTAATTTTTGACTTGCTGAATATTATGCAGATTACTGAATTGCAGCGTGCAAAGTTTCTGCGGTGGTTAGCCATGCGATTTCTTCCGTGCCGTTGGCAAAAGACGCAGGATAATCTGGGTTATTATCCGAAGAAAGCGCGTTCATTAAAGCTTTTCCTTTTTGCTCTCCAGCCGTTAAGAACCAAGTGCGGCGGCTATGAGCCAGCACGGGTGCGCTAAGAGTTAATCTCATTGGCGGTTGCTTAGGGGAGTGATTCACGCCTAAAACTATGCGATCGCGATTATGAATTTGCGGCAATCCTGGGAAAAGTGAAGCCATATGTGCGTCTGGTCCCATGCCAAGAATTGCCAAATCAAACACAGGCTCTTTGCCTAGTAAACCTATAATTTCTTCTTCGTAATCGCGTGCTGCTGCGTCTAAAATCGCATTGTTTTCAGCATCGCCAGCATTCGCCACTTCTTGCGCATTGCGATCATCTGCAGGCATTTCGTGAATATGAGACTCCTGCAAAACTTTGTGATCGCTAAGCATGTTAAGAAGTAGCTCGCGAGCCTTGAGCGCATTGCGATCGTCGCTGTTATAAGCTACAAAACGTTCATCTGCCCACCAAATATGAACATTGGACCAGTTGATTGCTGGAAGCAATGGGTTGCTAGCTAACATTTGAAACATGCGAATAGAATCTGTTCCACCTGTTAGCAAAAGATGGAATGGCTTATTAAGATTTTCAACATTGTTTTGCCATTGCATAATCAAAGTCACAAGCTTTTGCGCAGCAACAGCAGCTAGAATATCTTGATTATCGTAGCCGTACACTGTTGCGTTATGCGCAAATCTAAAATCTTCAGCCATAATGAATCCTTTTATTATTTTTTACCCGTTGTATTAAAGTTCGTTATCTTGCATTGTGCAACAATCTGCGTGAACAAGTTGAGCATAGATCTCATCTGGATCGATTCTACGCAACTCCTCACTCAAGCAATCTTCTAAAGATCTAATTGGCATTGCAATTGGCTGTGTTGCTTGTCCTGGAAGACTTATCATTGCTTGTTCTTCTCCAGAAGGACGAGTCAAAGAAAGCACGCCATCTTGTCTTTTAAGACTTACCTCCGTAATTGCATGCGCACTCGAATCCTCAACAATTTCAACAGGAACATTAAGCGATATTTTTAGCCATTGTGCGAGCAAATGCATCGGAACATAATGCTTTGGACCGCTAACCTTAGCGCTAATAACAGGTAAATGCGGAGGCTGATCAAGCATAGAAGCTAGCATTGCACGCCAAGGAGTAAGACGAGTCCAAGAAAGATCAACATCTTTAGAAGACCAGTTTTTGCGCAAATTTTTCACAGTTTCAAGGGTATTGTCCGCATTTTGAGCATCAGTGATTCTGCTACTTGCCATAGTTCCAAGCAAGTCCTTAGCAGGATTTTCTGGTGCATTTGTAGGCCACCACGCAACAATCGGCGCGTCTGGAACAAGCAGAGGAATAACAAGCGTATCTGGATGTCGAACTAAGCCATTATGAGGGTAGAGAATAATGATTTCCCCAGCTCCAGCATCTGCGCCAAAGCGTACTTGCGCGTCTAAGTTTGGCGTTTCTTCGCTTTGTGAATCTGCTATATTGACTTGTGATTCGCGAACAATGGCAATAACTCTACAAGGGTGTTCGCGACTAGCTGCATTTGCTGCTCCCAGTGCGTTTTCAAGATCTTTAAGAGTGGTGTCAATAAGAAGAGTTAGCACGCGTCCAGTTGCAGATTCTCCACGCTCTTCGTGAAGCTCGTCGATTTTTGCAGAGATTTTAGACGTGTTTGTGTTAGGAAGATTAATAATCATGGCAGCCTCCAATGGCGATTATCGCGAGCAAGCATAGCGTCAGCTTCCGCTGGACCCCACGTTCCAGCACGGTATGGCTGAGGCTGTGTACCAAGCGAACTCCAAAAATCTTCAATAGGATCTAAGATTTTCCAACTTAAATCAACTTCTTGTGTAGTTGGGAAAAGCGGTGGCTCGCCAAGTAAAACGTCTAGAATAAGGCGCTCGTAGGCTTCTGGAGAGTTTTCTGTAAAAGATCTTCCATAACTAAAGTCCATAGAAACATCGCGAACTTCCATAGATGTTCCGCCTGGCACTTTTGCGCCAAATCGCATTGTTACGCCTTCATCTGGCTGCACGCGAATCACAATCGCATTACTACCAAGTTCACGCACAGCAGTGGACTCAAAAGGCAAGTGTGGAGCGCGCTTAAAAATCACGGCAATCTCTGTAACGCGCTTTCCTAAGCGCTTTCCGGTTCGCAAATAGAACGGAACTCCAGCCCAGCGACGAGTGTCTACGTCTAAACGCACGGCAGCGTATGTTTCCGTAGTGCTATCCGGGCTAATTCCTTGCTCTTGCAAATATCCAACGGCTTTATACGATCCTTGCCAACCTTCTGCGTATTGACCTCTCGCAGTATTTGTTGCTAAATCTTTAGGCAAGCGTATAGCAGACAAGACCTTAGTTTTTTCAGCCGTCAAGTCACTAGCACTAAAACTTACTGGCTCTTCCATAGCAGTAAGAGCCATTAGTTGCAGCAGATGATTTTGAATAACATCTCTGGCTGCTCCAATCCCATCATAATATCCAGCTCTGCCGCCTATGCCAATATCTTCTGCCATAGTAATCTGCACGTGGTCAACATAATTAGCGTTCCAAATTGGCTCATACATTGCATTTGCAAAACGAAAAGCCAGCAAATTTTGCACAGTTTCTTTGCCTAAATAGTGGTCTATGCGGAATACAGAATTAGGGTCAAAAACTTCGGAAACTACGCGATCCAACTCTTGTGCGCTTGTTAAATCGTGACCAAAAGGTTTTTCTATTATCACTCGTCTCCACGCGTTTTCGGAGGAATGTGAAAGCCCCGATGCTGCTAACTGCTGTGCCACAACAGGGAAGCTAGAAGGCGGAACCGACATGTAAAACGCGTGATTTCCGCGAGTTCCGAGATCTCTGTCTAATTCGCTTACGGTTTTGCTTAAGCGCTCAAATGCGCTTGCGTCGTCGAATGTTCCGCGAACAAAACGTATGCCTTTAGCAAGGTTAATCCATGTTGATTCACGAAATGGTGTGCGGCAGTGTTGTTGAATATTTTCACGCACAAAGTTTACAAAATGTTCATCTGTCCAGTCGCGTCTTGCGAAGCCCGTTAAACCAAATCCAGGTGGCAAAAGCCCTCGATTCGCCAAATCGTATACGGCTGGCATAAGTTTTTTGCGCGCTAAATCGCCAGTAATTCCGAATATTACTAAACTACATGGTCCTGCAATACGAGCCAAACGCAAGTCTCGTGGATCGCGTAGCGGATTTTTCCAAGCTGTTGTTTCTTCGCTATGCGCAGTCGAGCATATTGTGGTTCTTAATTCAGTCATGTATACCATCGTAATGTTTCGACTTGATTTGCTGCGCAGGACTTACCAAAATTTGCGCAGGACTTACCATGATTCTTACTAGGATTTACCAGTAAATTATCCTCCGCACACGGCTAGTCTTATCATTTGCGCGTATTGTGGACCTCCAATAGGAGTCAAATGTATTCCATCGTCTGTTAAGAATTCGGAGTGTCCTGCGCTTAAACCATACCAGTCTATTATTCCAACGTTTTTGCGTTTCGCTGCAAAAGCGCGCAGTCTTGCGTTTGTTTCGTCTTGCCAAGGCTGTGGAACACGGGTTGTTACAAAATACACTGGTTTGCCGCCTGTAACATTTACCATATTTTGCAAAACAGATTCGTCTCTAGGAGGTCCGTTTGTTCCAAGCTCATAGATTACAACGCTTCCAGGGTGTTTCCCAACTAAATCTTGCTGATAATCTTCCGCTCCGTGGAATATTTGTCTGCTCACTTTTCCGTCAATCCAAGCGTTTGGTAATGCTTGCATAAGGTATGGTTTTGCGCCTTCTGTTACGGAATCTCCAACCATTGTTATGTCTGCAGTGCAAACATTGCGTTTTGAGTCTATTTTCCATGGTTTTGTATTTATGTTTTCTGGCACTTTTTCTGCAATCGGGTTGAGAATCCTATGGTCAGATGGTTTTGTTGGAAGCGTTTGTTTTTCTATATTCTCGCGCTTTCCGCCTGTTTTTTTCTTCGTATTAGCGGAATTTTTTTCTTGTGCAGTTTTTTCTTGTGCAGTTTTGTTTTGAGTATTCGCGTCTTGCGCGTTTAATTCTGGTCTTAATTGTATAGCTCGCGCTTGCGCAATACTATTCCAGTTAACTGGCGCTGCAATTATTGCTAGCCCAACTATTGCACAAATCACTATTACCGTTCTTCTTAAAACAAACGGCAATCTTATATTCTTACTTTTAACGTTTAAAGTATCTGAAGATAAATCAGGGTTTTTCGCGTCTATATCATCCGAGATAATATCGTCTTTCTGGATAATACTAAAGGTTATATGCTTATTTGCAAGAGGCATCTCGAACATTCTGTAAAAAACCTCTGCTGCAATAATAACTATTACGCATTGCCCTGCCTGTTCCCAAAGAGTTATCTGTGTGGTTCTTGTAGCAGGGTTTAGTATTTCTAGAATAGGGAAGTGGACTATGTAAATCGCAAAAGATCTTAGACCTATATATTTCAGTGGAGCAATTTCAAGTATTTTAGTGCAAATACTATTTTTCTGTAGGCAGGACCACATTAAAATCGCGCAAACTATTGCGAATATCGTGTATCCGCCGTAAACAATCCAGGTTTTTGAACCGTCTTCTTTCACTAAGCACCATAGAATAAAAATTAACGCAGCCAATCCTATAATCGATTTTTGTAGTGTGCTTAGAGGTTTTTGAAGAGTTTTTGCTATTTTTGCGAATTTACCAGATTCTGATTTATTTTTTAGATCAGTTTTTACTTTATCAGTGTTTTCTGATTCGTTGGTTTGTTGCCACTTTTCCCCAGCAATTTCATTATTAGATTCATCGGATTCGTCATATTCGCCATCTTTATCAGATTCCATCATGTTTACTTGCAATCCTGCTAGTAAATCGTCTGGTATCGAGGCTTCTGAGGATTGGCTTTTATTTTGCGTATTTTGTGTATTTTGCGCTTCTATCTCTGATGAATCCTCTATTTTTTCGATTTGTGTTTTTTTGCTTTTGTTTCCAACAATATATTTACAAGCATCTGCAATAATTTTGATAATGGAACGTTCGCTAAACCATGTGCAATACATTGCTAGTAATGCACCAATTAAGAATTCTCCAGCTCGAGTGTCAATAGAGTAATACACGCGCGCAATGGTTTGGCCATCTCCATAAAAAATCGTAATTGCTAGGTTTGCCAACGAACATGCAATCATAAGAATCGCCGTAACGCACATTCTTACAAATTTAGAGTGCACAATTTTAAGAATCGCCCATAGTATAATCGGCCAAAATACAAAGATTTGCATAATAAGTCCCAAATACCAAAGGTGTTTTATTGGGGATGGTAGTCCTGATTGTTCAAAGTAAGATACTTTTCGTAAAATATACGCCATATTGCTTGTAAAGCTAGCGCCTGTTAGTGCGTCAGATTGTAGTTTTGTTAAAAGACTTGGTGAAAATAGCCACATTAGTGGGGCGCTCAGAGCAATAATCCCTATAGTAGACGGCCAAATTCGTTTTACGCGTTTAAACAAGTATTTTAAGTAGGCGAATATTTTAGACTTTACCGGTATTTTGGTTTGTTCGCTGGTTGCTGGCGACTTTTGCGCATTTGATGTTTCAAACATTTTTAGCAGAGATACAGTGCTGAAGTATCCAGCCATAACAAGAAACATTGTTACTCCCAAGAATCCTCCTGGAAGTACTATTGGACGTAGGTGGAACGCTACAATCGCAATAACAGCAATAGCACGCATGCCATCTATTGCAGCGTTGCGTTTGCTTGTAGTGTTAGCTGCGTTGTTTATCTCTGTCATTTTGCCTGCAACTTGCTAATACGTGGTTTAATTTTGGTTGTGGACATGATGTGGGTATGAATTGTTTTATGACTAACATCGCCCAAAACGTAGTCATATTATCTACGTATTAAGACACTGTAGTTAGTTATAGCGTGTCTTAGTTTTTCCCTAGTTTTTCCTTGATTTTTCTTATGTTTTTTGCAAGTTTTATGAAATTTTTTAATATGGATTTAAATATTTTTCAAGGTAATTATTCGTTTTTATTAAGATTTTTCTCTGTTATTTTTTAGTGCGGTTGCTTTCGACTTTTGTTTGCTAAAATGCCAATGTTATACAACGCGTTTTACGTGCTCTTTGCTGCGCGCTAGAGTTAGACTGAACAGTCTAATTTAGGTGTATAAACGTTAGATTGATAAACAGTGTGTTTTACGCATTATTTTACGCATTAAGGAGTAAACATGGCAGAAACATTCAATGTTGTGGTAGAAATCCCACGCGGATCCAAGAATAAGTATGAAGTTGATCACGAAACTGGTCGCGTTTTCTTGGATCGTACCCTTTTCACAGCTATGGGTTATCCAGATGATTACGGTTACATTGATGGAACTTTGGGCGAAGATGGCGATCCACTCGATGCTCTTGTTATGATTCCAAACTCTGTGTTCCCAGGATGCGTTGTTGAGTGCCGCGCTGTTGGCTTGTATCACATGGTTGACGAAGCTGGCGGAGACGATAAGGTTTTGTGCGTTCCAGCAGATGTTCGTTTCGACGACATCAAGGATATTGATGACGTGAATGAGTATCACAAGGCTGAAATCAAGCACTTCTTCGAGCAGTACAAGGCTTTGGAGCCAGGTAAGGAAGTTCTTCCTGGTGACTTCTGGGCTGGAGTTGAGCAGGCTGAAAAGGAAATTGTCGCAGCTCGCAAGCGTCTTGAAGAAAGCGAAAAGTAGTTTTCGATATTAGTCGCGAATCTTCCGAGCGTTTTAGAAACGCGTTTGCTAGTGTCTAACACATTTTTATGTGTTAGACACTTTTTTTATTCTAAAAAATTTAAGCGATTAGTAGCATTCCTAAACCAGTTGCGTAAACAACCATTCCGCCCATCATCACGGGAATCAAAGCAGTACCAACTTGTGGCAAAAGCATGTCAGTATTGTATTTTGCATCTTTAACCCAAAGATGAGAAAGTCCAGCTAGAACAATCACGGCAAGCAAACCCAATACTGCTACCAGTATGCCAAGTTCTAGAATACGCACGGAGAATGTGAAACGAATAATCGAAGGCAAAAAAAGCCATCCTGGAAGAGCTGCACAAGCGATACTTGCTGTAAGAGAATGTGAAATATTTCTTACCAGATTAGATCTCTCTTCCCTAAGCATTTGACGACCAAAGCTAACAAAAGTTGCAGCAACAAGAATTAGAGCAAAGCTAACAGCCCAACGTTCATATGGGTGAATAGCTGCAATGAACTTATCCATACTAACTTCTGTATTATCTATTACGCTGCTAGGAAGCCAACCTTTTAAAGCTAATGTCGCGCACCACATGGATGCGATTCCGGCAAAAAGCGGAATAGCTTTATCTGCTGTAGAACCTTGTAACGGCCAGAAAGTAACTAGAGCAAGAAGAATAATCACGCAAACGGTTATAACGGCTTTTGTTGTTGCTATTGGCAGAATGGCTGCAATTGCTAAAAGAGCTATAGCAACGAATTGAGTTACAATAATCGTAATGTGATTGTGCATTGCATTATGTGCGATGTTATCGTTGCTCATATTACGCTCCTATCGCGTTTTATAAGATAATTTTAATAAAATGTTTAGCCGTATTAACTTATTTTATATGTAAGCGTACACTTGCATGCTTCGATTCTTATTAAGTATCTTAAGTATGGATTACAATTCTCTTTTAACAGCTTGATTTTGAATTTGTTATTCAATTCTATGCGTTCTGGAGGTATCAATATGACGGATATTACATTGATGACCTCTTGTGCCGCGCCTGCAAAAGTTTTGCCATCTTTGACTCTACTTTCGCATAGAGTGCGAGTGCTCCCAATGGAACCGTCTAGTATGCTTAAGATGCCAGAAAACACTATTCTTCTTGTAGATGCTAGAGAAGATTTGTCTTTGGCGAAATCTTTATGCTCTATTGTTCGTGCTTCTAATTTAACAATGTCTGTTATATTAATTCTTACAGAAGGCGGATTCACAGTTGTTAATGCATCTTGGGGTGTTAGCGATGTTATGCTGACAACCGCTTCACCAGCCGAAGTAGAAGGTAGACTTAGACTAGCTTCTCAACGAGGTGGGTCGGCTGAATCTACTTCTAAAGAACATGTAGCTGATTCTGGTAGCGTGGAAATTAACAGTAGCGGTCAAATGTGCTCTGGGGATTTAGTCGTAGATACGCAGAGTTACACAGTTAGCTTGCACGGAAAGCCTATTGATTTAGCGTATAAAGAATTTGAGCTTCTTAAATACTTTGTTCAGCATCCTCGGCGAGTATTCACTCGTGCTCACCTACTTCAAGAGGTTTGGGGTTACGATTATTACGGTGGAACTCGTACAGTGGATGTTCACATTCGTAGGTTACGCGCGAAATTAGGCGTTGAATATGAGCACGTTATTGGAACGGTTAGGAATGTTGGATATCGTTTCGATCCTTTAGAGTCTCAGGATGAAGTTGTAGATTCTACAGATTCTGATAATAATGATTCGTCGGCAGCTTCCGACTAGAATTCCTGTAGAGGATTAGTGGTTTATTATATTGGTTAAATTACAAAGCGTGAATAGTAGTCAAGAATCATCTTCCAATTCTAGAAAATCTAAAAAAATTGCTAGGATGAGTGAAGAGTATAGGATTTTATGCGAAGAAATACCGAATCCAAAGTGTGCATTAAATTTTACAAATCCATTTGAACTACTAATAGCCACTGTTCTTAGCGCACAAACCACTGATAGACGTGTAAATATTGTAACGGAACAACTTTTTAGAACTTATCCTACGCCAAAAGATTTAGCGCGCGCACCAATATATAAGGTACAAGAGATCATCCATCAACTTGGATTTTATAGAGTAAAATCGCAGCATATTATAGAGCTTTCGCAAAAACTTATGGACGATTTCAATGGTGTAGTTCCAAATAATATGGATGATCTTACAAAACTTCCAGGTGTAGGAAGAAAAACAGCAAACGTTGTATTGGGCAATGCTTTTGGTATCCCAGGGTTTCCAGTAGATACCCACGTTATGCGTGTGACGTCAAGGCTTAGATGGAGAAGCGATTGGAAAATAGCTAAGTCAGATCCTATAAAAGTTGAGCGTGAAATTACATCTTATTTTCCGCCAGAAGAATGGACTAATTTGTCTCACCGCCTTATTCTTCATGGTAGAAAAATATGTACAGCTAGGAATCCGCATTGTGCTGACTGCCCTCTAAGATTTCTGTGCCCATCTGTTTCGTTGTAGCTATGTTGTAGCTATGTTGTAGTTATGTTGTAGTTATGTTGTAGGTTTTGTCGTGGATTTTGTCGTAGCTGCGTTGTGGTTGTCGTAACGGATTTTTCTAATATCTCATATAATTAACTTTTAGAATATTCTTAGGGTATTTTTAGATTATTTTCTGCATAAATTCTACGTATGATTCAATCGATGATATACACTGTTGGCTATGTCTGAATTTGAAAGATACTCATCTGGATCACATATGAGAAAAGCACGTTATGCAAAAAAAGCTAAAAAAGGCGTGTCCTCGTGGGTTATTTTTATAGTCTTAATTGCCATTATGTCTGTTGTTGCATGGGGTGGATGGCGATTTTTAGATGGAAGATCAATAGTTCCAGAAAGTATTGTTCCAGCATCAGGCTCAGTTTTAAAAATAGGCTTGCGTACAGCCCCAGCATCCTTAGATATTAGGACTGACGACAGTGATTCACTGCAACAAGCTCTTATTGAAAACGTTTATGAAACGCTTATTAAACGAGACGGCAATAATGCTTTAAAACCAGGTCTTGCTCAGTCTTGGAGCGTATCTTCCGACGGTTTGAATTATAAGTTTAGGATTCGTTCAGGCGTGAAGTTTGCAAATGGAGACGTAATGGACTCTGGCTCCGTACTGCAATCACTTCAACAAGGTATTACAAAAAGCTATCCAGGCTATGAAAAGTTGACGAATATTACAAGCGTATCTAACTCAGGACATGATATTCTAAACATTTCATTAAAAATGCCAGATCCATTACTGCTGCGAAGATTAGCAGGTAGAGCTGGAATTGTATATGACACTCGCGCTTCATTAAACTACGCTTCAGACGCTATGGGAACAGGACCTTTTAAAGTTAACGGCTATAGTAAAAGTTCAGACCTTGTTCTTGTGAGAAACGACAAATATTGGGGTACAGCATCTGGCTGCGCTAGCATAACTCTTAAATACTTTAATGACGATACATCTTTAGCAAATGCCATGCAGAATGGCGATATTCAAATGGCTGTTCCTCTTGATGGCAATGAAAACAAACGTATGGCGTCAATGCCAAATACTCAACTTGTTGAAGGTCAGAGCACTAGAATACGAATGATTGCTTATAACACTGGAATATCGTCTATTTTCTGCGATCAGCACGTTCGTAGGGCAAGCAGTTACGCAATGGATGTAAGCACTGTTTTATCGGCTGATCCATTTGGTGGTCAAATTGTGCGCGGACCAATTTCCCCATTGTCGCCAGGATACGAGGATTTAAGTGGCACTTATCCACACGATCCTCAAAAAGCTCGATCTCTATTCTCATATTTCTCTGCTGCCTACCTTGGTAAAATTACATTCCTCGTACCTCTTGGAATGAGCAATATTGGTAATGCGCTTGGTTCTCAGTTAAACGCTACCGGCGGTTTCCGTGTGAATGTCGAAGAAGTAGATGAGAACACTATGAAACAGCGAATTCATGATGGTAAATATGACTTAGCACTCACATGGATGAATCACACTTTGGATTCTGGAGCGTATGCAGATACAAAGTCTACTTATTTGTTCCAAGATCATGAGTCGCAGAAATATTTTGCACAGGCAATGAAATCAACCAATGCAGAAGGATATGAGTCAAATGTCAAACAGTATGCTAAAGAGTTGAATAATTACGCTGTTTCGAACTGGATGTATGCGCGAAAGAGCATTGTGGTAGCTAAATCTAATGTTAGTGGATATCCTACAAACATGACTGATCAACTTTTACCATTGCACGATGTAAACGTAAAATAAATCCAAGATTATTTCAGGAATATAAGTGCGTGTGGTTTGGGATTAGTCGCCAGCAACCGTTGATTTGAATAATTTTTACAAATATTTGTAAAAATATTGACGTTGTCGCGCTGAGTTTCTAATATTCAGTTCATGAGTGAACAGGATAATAACACAGTAAAACACGCACATTTAACGCCGCTTCCTAACAAAGTTGGCGTTGATGGTCTTGAAGACAAGTGGCGTAGTAATTGGGACGAAGCTAAGACTTACGCATTCCATAATTCTCGCGATCGTAAGGCCGTGTATTCTATCGATACTCCACCTCCAACCGTTAGTGGCCACTTGCACGTTGGTCACGTATTTTCTTACACGCATACGGATGTTATTGCACGATATAAGCGCATGCAAGGTTTTGACGTTTTCTACCCAATGGGTTGGGATGATAACGGCTTGCCAACAGAACGCCGCGTGCAGAATTATTACGGTGTGCGAGTGGATACTTCGTTGAAGTATGACCCTGATTTTAAGCCGCCTTTTGAAGGCACTGAAGGCAAGAAGATTGAAGCTAAGGATCAGGTTCCTGTAAGCAGACAGAACTTTATTGAGCTTTGTGAGCGCTTGACTTCTCAAGATGAGAAGCTTTTTGAAGCTTTGTGGCGTAGGCTTGGTCTTTCTGTTGATTGGTCGCAAACTTATCACACTATTGGCGAGCAGCCTCGCCGAGTTGCACAAAAAGCATTCTTGCGCAATCTTGCTCGTGGAGAGGCTTATCAGAAAGACGCTCCAGGCTTGTGGGATGTTACATTCCAGACTGCAGTTGCGCAGGCTGAGCTTGAAGCGCGCGAATATCCTGGCTTCTACCATAAGATTGCGTTCCGCTTTGAAGATGGTACGCCAATTTATATTGAAACTACGCGCCCAGAATTGCTTGCTGCATGCACTTCTTTGATCGCGCATCCAGACGACGAGCGTTACAAGAAGTACTTTGGTCAGGAAGTTTACTCACCGCTGTTTAAGGTGAAGGTCCCGATTTTGGCGCATCCTGCAGCTCAAATGGACAAGGGCGCTGGCATTGCAATGTGCTGCACTTTCGGTGACGTAACCGACGTTGAGTGGTGGCGTGACTTGAGTTTGCCAACTCGACCAATTATTCAGCGAAACGGCCGCATTGTAATGACGACTCCTGATTGGATTACGGACGAGTCTGGCCGTGAAATGTTCGAGAAAATTGCCGGCAAAACCACGTTCTCCGCTCGCAAGGAAGTTGTTGAAGCTTTGCAAGCAGCTGGAGATATGGAAGGCGAACCAAAGCCAACAAAGCGTATGACGAACTTCTACGAAAAGGGCGATAAGCCTTTGGAAATCGTCACTTCTCGCCAGTGGTACTTAAAGAACGGCGGCACGGACGAAAAGCTGAATGCTGAGCTTATTGAGCGCGGCAAAGAACTTAGCTTCCACCCAGACTTTATGCGCGTGCGCTACGAGAATTGGGTTCACGGCTTGAATGGCGACTGGCTTATTTCTCGCCAGCGCTTCTTTGGTGTGCCATTCCCACTTTGGTATCCAGTAAACGAAAATGGGGAAGTGGATTACGAGCATCCTTTGACGCCTAGCGAAGATCGTTTGCCAATCGACCCAACTATTGACGTTCCAGAAGGCTTTGATGAATCTCAGCGAGATCAGCCAAACGGCTTTACTGCTGAGCAAGACATTATGGACACTTGGGCTACATCTTCCTTAACTCCACAAATTGTGACTCGTTGGGAAGAGCCAGGCGAGGAAAATCAGGATTTGTTTAAGGCTACTTTCCCAATGGATTTGCGTCCACAAGGTCAGGATATTATTCGTACTTGGTTGTTTAGCACGGTTGACCGCGCGCATCTCGAAAACGGCTGCTTGCCTTGGAAGCATGCTGCGCTTTCTGGCTGGATCTTGGATCCAGACCACAAGAAGATGTCTAAATCTAAAGGCAACGTGGTTGTGCCAAATAAGCCGATCGAAGAGTTTGGTGCTGATGCTGTGCGTTACTGGGCAACTTCTGCAAAACTTGGCTTGGATGCAACTTACGACGAAGGCCAGATGAAGATTGGCCGCCGACTTGCGATTAAGCTTTTAAACGCTACTAAGTTTGCGCTCGCGATTGGCCGAGAAAACGATGAACATCAAGTTCTTGAGTCTGCTAGTGCGGATTGGGATTTTGCAGACGTTACGGAAGTTTTGGATCGCTCTGTTATGGCAAAGCTCGCATCCGTTATTCGTACCGCAACTGATGCGCTTGAATCTTACGAGCATTCCAAGGCTTTGGAAGCAATCGAAACCTTCTTCTGGGAGTTCTGTGACGATTACATTGAGCTTGCAAAGAATCGTGCTTATGGTACTGCGGAATCCACTGGACGTACTCCAAGCGAAGCTGCTGTAAAGTCTGCTCGCACAACTCTTGGTCTTGCTCTCGATGCTTTGGCTCGCTTGCTTGCTCCTTACTTGCCTTATGCTACGGAAGAAGTGTGGAGTTGGATGCATGACGGCGAAGGCTCTGTGCATCGCTCTAGCTGGCCATGTGCTAAGGCATATGAGGCTGCTGCAAACGGTGTTTCTGCAGACACTTTGGCTTACGCGGGCGAGGCTTTGGCTACTTTGCGAAAGATTAAGTCTGAAGCAAAGGTTTCTATGAAGACTCCTATTTTGCAAGTGACTTTGAACGTAGCAGAAAATGCTTATAAGGCTGTTGAGGAGACTTTGGGAGACGTTGCGGAAGCGGGACGCGTTACTGGAGAAGTAAAGCTTAACGCTGTTAAGGCTGCGGATGCTGGCGATTCGGCGGCGGATTCTTCGTCTGCAGATGCAGATTCTGATGCAACTAATGTAAACGTTTCTGTTGCTCAAAGCGAACTCGGTGAAGCTCCTGCAAAAAAGAAGTAATCGCCAGTAATCGCAAGTAATCGAAAATGATTAATCGCGAAGTAACTAATCGTAAGCTGCTTCGCGATTAATTGCAAAACAAAAGCGCTGTAAGTTAATCTTTGACTCCATCGCTTTTTGTGTATTGTAAATACTAAGCATCGCGCGGTAACGCTAGACTGTAAACCATGAATCCAGAAAGCTTAAGTGAATTAATTGAAAAAATTGCTAAAGATTTAGTAGCAAGCGGTAAAGCTGGCAGTCTAACAGAAGATTTGATTCCTGCTGCCGAAAAACTCGCAGTTATGAGGCCAAAAGATCGCGCACACGGCGATTGGGCCACGAATGTTGCTATGCAACTCGCTAAAAAAGCTGGTATGAAGCCTCATGATTTAGCCGAACTTTTTGCCGAGCGTTTGCAAGAAGCGCAAGGTATTGCGCGCGTAGAAGTGGCAGGCCCTGGCTTTATTAATATAACGCTTGATTCTGCGTCTGCAGCGGCTGTTGTTGACGAAGTATTAAAGCAGGGCGCGGATTTTGGTAAGAATGCGCACTTGGGCGGAAAAACCCTAAACCTTGAGTTTGTTTCCGCAAACCCAACTGGCCCAATTCATATTGGTGGCACTCGCTGGGCGGCAGTTGGTGATTCTATGGCTCGAGTTTTGGAAGCGAACGGCGCAAAAGTTGTGCGCGAATACTATTTCAACGATCACGGTGAGCAAATCAACCGTTTTGCTAAGTCTTTAGTTGCTGCAGCTCACGGCGAAGAAACGCCTGCAGACGGATACAAAGGCGCGTATATTAACGAAATCGCGGATGCTGTTATAAAAGAAGCGCAAGCAGACGGCGTTGATGTTCTTTCCTTACCTCGAATTGATCTTGGTAAAGACGAGGAAGGTTTGCCGCTTGGCGAGGGCGACTCTGAGCAGCGTGAAGAGTTCCGCAAGCGCGCAGTGCCAATGATGTTTGCTGAAATTCGTAAGTCAATGCGCGATTTTCGCGTTGGCTTCGACGTGTGGTTCCACGAAAACAGCTTGTACGAGGATGGCGAAGTTGAGCGCGCTATTGCAGATTTGCGTGAGCGTGGAGACATTTTTGAAAAAGATGGCGCAACTTGGTTTGAATCTACTAAGCATGGCGACGACAAGGATCGCGTAATTATTAAGTCTGACGGCAATTACGCCTATTTTGCTGCAGATATTGCATACTATCGTAACAAACGCCATCGCGAACAGAATCCTGCGGACGTAGCAATCTACATGCTTGGCGCGGATCATCATGGCTATATTGGCAGAATGATGGCAATGTGCGCGGCTTTTGGGGATGAGCCAGGCGAAAACATGCAAATTCTTATTGGTCAGATGGTAAACGTTATGAAAGATGGTAAGCCTGTGCGCATGAGTAAGCGTGCTGGAAACGTTATTACGATTGACGATTTAGTTGATGCAATTGGCGTTGATGCTTCTCGCTACTCGCTTGCGCGCACCGACTACAACACAAGCGTTGATATTGATTTGGATTTGCTTGCTTCCCACAGCAACGATAATCCTGTGTATTACGTGCAATACGCTCACGCACGCAGCTGCAATGTGGCTCGTAACGCTGCGGATGCTGGAATCAGTGCAGATGGAGCCGATTTAAGCTTGCTTAATACTGAGGCAGATGGCGAAGTGTTGGCTGCTTTGGCGCAATGGCCTGCAGCTCTTGCACAAGCTGGCGATTTGCGTGCTCCACACAGAGTTGCGCATTATCTTGAAGATTTGGCAGCAAGCTACCACAAGTGGTACAACCTTGAGCGCGTAGTGCCAATGGAGTTGAGCGACCCAGAAAATCGTTTGCCAGAAGCAGAGCGCGAAGCTCAGCGCATTGCAAAGTGCCCAGAGCCAGCACGCGCTGCAGCTCGCTTAAAGCTTAACGAGGCTGTTCGCACAGTTATTGCATCTGGCCTTGATTTGCTTGGAGTTTCTGCTCCAGACAAGATGTGATTTAGTGCATTTGCTTTTTTATTTAGGACGTTAGTTTTTACGCTAGCGTCCTTTTATTTTTGACTAGTAGACACGCGCGAAATTGCAAATTTTTGTCGATTAAGTACATGCGATTGATTAGTATACCCCCTAATATTATTTTTCGGTTTCAGTTTTGTTATTCAATGCGTTAAATAATATGCTTAAACAATTTTTCACCATATAGGAGGTGTAGCATGAGCGTCACAACACAAAGTGTCAGCACAGACAGTGCCCCGAAAAAAAGGAACTTGACAATTATTGAATCCGCATACGTGGCGGTCATGTTGTTCGGCATGTTCTTTGGCGCTGGAAACCTGATTTTCCCAGTATTCCTTGGTGCTAACGCAGGAAACAATTCTGCGCCTGCAGCAATCGGTTTTATTGTTACTGGCGTTGGCTTGCCATTGTTGGGCGTTACGGCTCTTGCAATGAGTCGCGCAAACGGTCTTTTTGAGCTTTCTAGCAAAGCTAGCAAAAAATACGGCATGTTCTTTACATGCGTTCTTTATTTAACAATCGGCCCGTTCTTCGCAATTCCGCGCTGTGCAACAACTTCATACACTGTTGGATTGGAGCGAATTATTCCGCAAGACGGAAACGGACAACTATACTTGTTCTTGTTCTCTGTAGTGTTCTTTGCGCTCGCATTCTTCTTTGCTATGAAACCAAGCGGCATACTTACGTGGGTTGGTAAAGTTCTTACGCCAATCTTCCTTGTGTTCCTAGCTGTTTTGGTATTTACTGCACTATTTTCTCCTATAAGCGGTGCTTCTTCGGATGCTGCTCCTATAGGAAATTATGTTAATAAGTCATTCTTTACAGGATTCTTAGATGGCTACAACACAATGGATGCTTTAGCTAGCTTGGCATTTGGAATTGTTGTTGTTAGCACCATTCGTCAGTTTGGTGTAAAAGATCCTAAAGATGTGGCAGTTAATACTGCCCGCTCTGGATTCTTTAGCTGCTTGCTTATGGCGTTGATTTACGTTGCGATTGTTGTTGTTGGTGTGCGTAGCCGCGCGCTGTTCCCACCTGCGGAAAATGGTGGCGTAACTTTGGCGCAAGTTGCACGCTATCATCTTGGAAACGTTGGCTTATTCGTGCTTGCTGCAACTGTAACTCTTGCATGCTTAAAGACGGCAGTTGGCTTAATCGTAAGCTGTTCGGAAACTTTCTCTAAGCTATTCCCTAAAGGTCCTAGCTATCGTGTTTGGTCTGTATTGATTACGCTTGTTTCGTTTGGCCTTGCAAACTTTGGTTTGAGCGCAATCATCGAATATGCGGTTCCAGTATTAATGTTCTTGTATCCGCTGTCAATCGTGCTGATTCTTTTGGCTTTGTGTGGTCGACTTTTTGGAAATTCCAAAGTTGTGTACGCTTGGACACTTGGTTTTACTGGTGTTGCAGCTGTATTTGACTTTTTAAATAGTTTGCCATCCGCTTTGCGCAACGCATTGCATATGAACGATATGTTGTTGGTTGCTCAAAACTGGTTGCCGTTCTCGGAATTTGGAATGGCTTGGGTTTGCCCTGCTGCTGTTGGATTTGTTGTTGGCTATGTTCGTATGGTTTTATGTGACAACAAAGGTATGGAAGAAGTGGCTCGCGTAGCTGCTGGCCCAGATCTTGAAGGCAGCGTTGCTAATAGCGATGATTATTCTTCAAGCGATGCTGATTTTGACGAGTCGGATGCGTTCGCTGTATCTGCTAAGTCTACTGTTGACGAGCCTAATTTTGGCAATCAATCCTAGTGACTAATTCACAACTATTTGTATAGATAGTTGTGATAATAAATAATCGCCATATTAATGCTCATATGAGCTGCGATATGGCGATTTTTGCGAGTTGAGATTTTAGGCTTGCGACTTGCGACTAGAAGTTGCCGCCGTTCCAACCCCAGTCGGTGGTTGCAGTGTAACGAATGTAAGTGCGGTCTTGTGGCACTCCAAGCTCGCGATTCAAAGCTGCCATAATCTGCTCTGTCAACTTTTCCCAAGCAGATCCTGGCACGCTAGAGCCAAAAACGTTCACTTCAACGTAAGCTGCAGGCTTAGAATTGTCTCCTGCAAAATAAATTGGCATATTGTCTTCAAACGGGCACATAAGCCAATGCTCACTTTTGCCTGGAACTGCGCTAATCGCTTTGCCGTATGCTGCTTTTAAGGCATCGCGCTGAGCAGGTGTAGTGCTTACAGAAACATGAGTGTGAATAACTGGCATAATCGCTCCTTTGCTAAGTTTTATGAATTTTTTAAGTTTATAAACTTGTGCTGCGCAACTTATGTTACGCAATAATAAACCTGCGTTACGCAATAATTATAGTGAATTGTTAGCCTCCGCGTGTTTAATTGAATGTATGAAAAAACTTATTGAACAGGTTGTTAAGTTTGGAATCGTAGGAATCATTGCGCTGATTATTGACGTAGTATTGCTAAACCTGCTTCTTCTTGTGCATCTTAATAACGTTGTTGCTGGAACAATATCTTTTATAATCTCGCTTATTTTTAACTACATTGCCAGCATGAAGTACGTGTTTAAGCACCGCGAAGACATGGCTCGTTGGATGGAATTGCTGATTTTTGTTATTTCTGCAGTTATTGGTTTGCTTATTAACGATGCGATTATTTGGCTTAGCACGCTTGGAATGGCACAAACTTTGCGTGGTACTGCGATTTACATGCTTCGCACAAACATTGGCAAGCTTATTGCAACAGTTGTTGTAGCTGTGTGGAATTTTGTTATTAGAAAGTGGCTTTTAGACGACACAAAGTCGCAAAAACCTGATTATGATGCCGCTAAAGACAATACTTTTGCTCACAAGTTGGGCGAATGGTCGTTAAGTCACACTCCAAAAGGGTGGAAGTAGGTTTGGAAGTAGGTTTAGAAAATATGCCAGCTACGACTATTCATTTTGTGCGCCACGGGGAAGTGGAAAATCCAAATCACGTGCTTTACGAGAGGCTCCCAGGATTTCACTTATCTAATCGCGGCTTAAAAATGGCTTGCGCTACAGCAAAATACATTGCGACTGTTCCACAAATGCGCGGAATTAGTGCGATTTACTCGTCTCCTTTGGAGCGCACGCAAGAAACAGCGCAACAAATCGCAAGCGCTTTGCAAATTGGCCCGATTATTTTAGACAATCGTCTAATCGAAGCAGAAAACAATTTTCGAGGGAAAAGAATCGGCTACGGCGAAGGCGCTTTGTGGAAAAACAACAATTGGAAACTTGTATCTAACTTGTGGAAGCCGAGTTGGGGAGAATCCTACAAGAGTATTGCTGCACGCGTTGGCGATTTTGCGTGCGAACAAGTGAAAAATCACCCAGGTGAACAAATCGTAGCTGTAACGCACGAATCGCCAATATGGTCTTACCGTCATTTGTTAGAAACGGGTCATGCGGAGCACAATATGCTTTTACGCAAAACGGCTTTGGCGTCAATTACGTCAATTACATATGATTGCGAAAATATGAATGTGCTTTCCATCACATATGTGGATCCTGCGGCGCGTGTGCAATAGAACGTGTGGAATAATAAGCAATAGACTTTAAAATATGCATAAAAGATGCGTAGAAACTGTTTTTTACAGCTAATGCGAAGGAGCGTTGTTATGGGTGATTCTGTAGAAAAGCTGGATTCAAAGGCTTTGAGTCTGCTTGAGTCTGCTGCAAAGTCGGCCGCGGATTTAACTAAATTGTGGCCTTTAAGCGAAGCTCGCCATTTAGATAATGACGCAAAATATGCTGAAAATCTTGAGGTTAGGGCGATTCGCGCTATTGCTCGAATTATTACAGATTTAGACGTTACTGTTCCAGATGCAGAGTTTGTGTATGAAGGTGCAGACGAAATTCCAGGACGCCCTCAAGAGATAGTTGACGCGCTTTTGGCTGCTGCAAACGCTTATGATGATATGGATTTATGCTACGAACCAGACTACAGCGAAGCGCAAGAAGAGCTAGAAAATAACACGAATGATGTTAGCGCTATTTTTAACAAGCTTGAATCAAATCTTTCTAATGATGTTAACGCAATCAACGGTGCTGCGGATTCTTTAAGCGTTGCAGGTAATTGGAGTGTTGATAGCTTGCAAGATGCGTTTAGATGCGCAAAACAAGAGTGTGATTTTTGCGGACTTAATTCTGTAGAATCGCAAAAAATTACAGCAATACTGTCTATTCTTAAAAGTCTTATTGAAAAAACAAGCAACATTTACGAAACTTTGCCTATATTCCTATATATTAACGAAGTGTGTGAGTGCGCGGGAGTTCCGCGAATGATGTTTAAGGATAATCAATGGCGTGAGCTTGTTGATTGCGTAAAAAGTGGTAAAGCTAGCGAAAATGGCGAAAATAGCGAAAATAGTATGAGCACGCTACTTGAAATTGCAGCCCCATTGCTTGAGAGCGAATGGTTAAAGCATAAGGAAGACGTACTTTGGGATCCAGAAGAGGCTAAGAAGCTTGCAAAAGAAGAAGACGATAGAAAGTCCAGAGAAGCATTGGCCGCAAAGTTTGCGCATGTGGAAGGTAATAAGGAATCAACGCAAGCGCTTGACTAGATAGGCACGTCCGTAACGCGCGGCACAATGGAACCTATGACTGATACAGAGGAAACTCAAGAAGTTGCTAATAATGCAACAAAATCCACAAAGCCTGAACTTCCAAAGAATGTTCGTGTGCGTTTTTGCCCTTCGCCAACCGGCACGCCTCACGTTGGCATGGTTCGTACAGCGCTGTTTAACTGGGCGGAAGCTCGCCACACGCATGGTAAATTGCTTTTCCGCATTGAAGATACAGATAATGAGCGAGATAGCGAGGAAAGCTACCAGCAGATTATTGAGGCTCTTCGTTGGCTCAATATTGATTGGGACGAAGGTATTGATGTTGGTGGAGAAAATGGCCCTTACCGCCAGTCTCAGCGTATGGAAATTTATAAGGATGTGGCGAAAAAGCTTTTTGATGCAGGATACGCTTACGAGTCCTTCTCTACTCCAGAAGAGATTAAAGAGCGCAATATTGCTGCAGGGCGCCCAGCTGAGTTTGGTTACGATGGTTATGATCGCAACCTTACTGAGGAGCAGAAGCAAGCTTTCCGCGAGGAGGGTCGCAAGCCTGCACTTCGCTTGAAGATGCCAAATGAAGACATTACTTTTAACGATTTAATTCGTGGCGAAATCACCTTTAAAGCTGGATCTGTTCCAGATTATGTGATTGTGCGCCCGAATGGTGATCCGCTTTACACGCTTACGAACCCTGTTGATGACGCGTTAATGGATGTGAACGTTGTTTTGCGCGGTGAGGATATTCTTAGCTCCACACCTCGTCAGATTGTGCTTTACCGTTATCTTATGGAAATGGGTATTGCGAAGGAAACTCCGCTTTACGGCCACATGCCTTACGTTATGGGCGAAGGCAAGAAGAAGCTTTCTAAGAGAGACCCTGAGTCCAACTTGTTCTTGCATAGAGATAACGGCTTTATTCCAGAAGGCTTGCTGAACTACTTGGCTTTGCTTGGATGGTCTATTGCGCCTGATCGCGACGTGTTCACTATGGACGAGATGATTGAAAAGTTTGATGTGCGAGACGTTAAGGCAAACCCTGCACACTTTGACTTGGATAAAGCAATTTCCATTAACGCTGAGCATATTCGCATGCTTGATTCGCAAGACTTCTTAAATCGCTCTGTGCCTTATTTGCATAAGGATGGCGTA
Source organism: Gardnerella sp. DNF00109 (assembly GCF_049262845.1). Classification (NCBI taxonomy): domain Bacteria; kingdom Bacillati; phylum Actinomycetota; class Actinomycetes; order Bifidobacteriales; family Bifidobacteriaceae; genus Gardnerella; species Gardnerella sp. DNF00109. The sequence goes on along the minus strand of NZ_CP058406.1, from coordinate 1,489,787 downwards.
GTTAGCGCGGACAATTGGGATGCCTTAACTGACCGTGAGCGTGAAGTGCTCACCGCTGCTGCTCCTCTTGTTCAGCCTCGAGTGCGTTTGCTTGGTGAAGTTGCTGGAATGGTTGGCAGTTTGTTGAGCGAAGATGGCTATATTGAGCCAGATGACGATGCGCGTAAGCAGCTTAAGGAATCTGCTGGTGATGTGCTAGATGCTGCGCTCGCTGCTTTGCAAAGTGTTGATGCTTCTGATTGGCATACGGATTCTTTGCACGAGCTTTTGAACAAGAAGCTTGTTGAAGAAGCTGGATACAAGCCGCGATTGGCATTTGGCCCTGTGCGAGTGGCTCTTTCTGGTCGTCGCGTTTCTCCGCCATTGTTTGAGTCCATGGAAATTGTTGGTAAAGACGTGACTTTGGCGCGTTTGGCTGGATTGCGTGAGCATTTGTAAATCGCAAATAGCTTTTAAATCTTAAGTAGATTTTGTATAAAGCGGGAATGTAGTGGAATTCTGCATTTCCGCTTTTTGTGTTTTTTAGGAGTTTTAGCGTATTTTCGACACGCCGCGGTTGCGTATTGAGCTGTTATGTTGTAAAGTCGACATTTGTTGCGTCTAGAGGCGTAGCAGATAAATGAAGCCCCCGTCGTCTAGCGGCCTAGGACTACGCCCTCTCACGGCGCCAACACCGGTTCAAATCCGGTCGGGGGTACAAAGACGGAACGGTTCCAAGAGCCGCGAAGCCTGCCAATTGGGGTATGGTGTAATTGGCAACACAGGTGATTCTGGTTCATCCATTCTTGGTTCGAGTCCAGGTACCCCAGCGAATAACCCTCGTATTTTACGAGGGCTTTTTTGTATTTCAAAGATAAAAGATATAGCTTACATTGCTCGTACTTTTCTTGTTTGTTATATTTGTATCGCGTGTGAGGCATTTGTAACGTTTTTTGGCTGTTTTTCGTTATATTTGCATCATCGGTGAGATGTTTGTAACGTTTTTTGCGGTAAAAACGTTACAAACGCATCATGTGAGCTACGAATATAACGCAAGCTATTGCTTCTGCTCTAATAGACTCAGCGAATCGTTCCTCACGGGCTATTAGTAGCCGTGAGGCTGATTTGACACATAAAGTCTACTGGACTTTATATTTAAGCCAAATCACGCTTTGAAGGAGCTTGAAATGCGTTATGCAATTTCAAGCTCAGTCAAAGCGCTTCTCGCGCATTATGCAGCTCGGAGTTGTCGATTCGCGCAATATACACAAAGCATGACACAATAGTATGTAGTGTGTTTTTTGAAGGGAGCAGGTTCCGTGGGAAGTCGACAAACCTTGCAGCGTTGGATGATTACAGTAGGTGGTGTCGAGCAGGCGCGCGTTGGAGCGGGTCAGTCTGTGGAGATCGGCAGAAAGCCTATACGACCTTTGCGCGAAGACGGTTTTATGCGTGTAGACATTGTAGACAATAAGCGCTCAATGTCTAAAAGGCATGCGCTTCTTATAGTAGACACAAGTGGCGTGGCGACTATTCGAGATTTGCATTCTACAAACGGAACTTATCTTGTAAACGAAAGCGGAGATTTGCTGCGACTAGATCCAGATGTTGATTTTCATATGCCAGATAGCATTGTTCGCATGCAATTTGGAGATGTGCCAATTGACTTTGTGCGTATAGAAGAGCCAGTTCCTTTGGCTGAAAATAGTGCGGAGCCTGTACGCGACTTGTTCTCTTATGCTGCTTACGGTTCCATTAAAGAGCCAGATGCTTCGGATTTGTCGGTCGATGATATTCTTGATATTCGTGCTGGAGAGCCAACAGGCGTTTTCCGTGCACAATCTGTTTCACACCCTAATTTAGTGTGGGATAATCAGTCCAAATTAAATGCCGCCGGTAAAGCTGATGATGTTTATAGTGCAAGCAAGGCTGATATTTCAGTAAATCCTGTAAAACAAAGCGATCCCGTGATTGCTAATCAGGTTGTTCTTCCTGTTGTGCGTGAAGATTTTGAGTCTGCTGCAGAACCTCGTAATCTTTTTGATGATGCAGCACAAGCTAATGCATCACAAGCTAGTAGTGACAAAACTAATAGTGATGAAACTGTGAATCCAGATAATATTGTGGATAACAGTGCTGTTGCAGGTAACGCTGCTATTTCTGACAACAGTGTTGTTGCAAATGATTCTTTTGATTCTCACGATGTTCAAGACGATTCTAATATTCAGTACTCACAAAATGTAGATGTTGAAAACGAGGATCACACAACGCAAGATCAGAATACTGAACAAGAGGAGATAGCAGAAATTCAAATCAATTATCAAGATGAGAATGAATTACAAGATGGGGCAGAAGATGAGTCGCAAGCAACCGACGATTCATTGCAAGATGAACCTCAAATTCAACTAAATCATGAACAATTCATTCGATCCAATTCAGTCAATATTCAAGAAGATTCGCAATACACTCCAGCTTTTGAACCAGGGTCTGTGTTCGAAAAAGTGTCAAATGGAGAATTCAACGCGCATAAAGAAATTGTACAAGCAGGTGGATTCACTTCGGAAGAAGCTCAGAAAACCACTGATTTCTCTAAGCAGTTTGAGATAGCAAAATATCAAGAATTACTTCCATTTTTAGCCATGAATACAGGTCTTTATGACGATTTATACGCTTGGCTTTCAGCTCAAGGCAATGCAGACGTAGATGAAGCTTTAGCGCAAAATAGTGGGTATAACGCTTACCGCAACGCAGTAGGTTTATAAACAGGGGAGTTTAGTAGTATGAGCGGCGAACAGAATGATTTTATAAGCCAAGTAAATCAAGCGCATAATGCGAGTGAACAAAATTATCAAGAAGCTTACGAGCAGAATGCGCAAATAAAGCATGAAAGTGCGCAGGCTACAGCTTCGCGAGATGAAAAGTTAAGGCGAATAAACTCTTGGCGCGAACAATACAAGTCACAGCTTGCGCCTTCGCCGCTTGAAGACATAACGAAACTTTCCGCACAATTAGAATTAACGCATGCTCACCCATCTGGGATAGCGCAACTTTTTGCGAGTGGAAAAGTAACTCTTCAGGCGTTATTCCGCGATTCTGGAATGTTGCGCGCTGCAGGGCGCAGACTAGACAGGGTTTTTGAAGATAGAGATAATAAGGCGCACGAAAATGGTGTTTCGGAGCTTTCGCTTGTTGTTGGAGTGGCATCGTGGAGCGGTAATCATGTGCCAGTTTTAACATACCCAGTGAGAGTTATTCGAGACTCTGGCAAGGATGAAACATACGCAACAATCTACTTTTCTGGCAATGTGCGCTTAAACCATGCTCTTGTTCTTAGATTGCAAGAGAGAGGCGTGAATCTTAGTGAAGATGCGCTTTTTGACGGCGCAAACTATGAAAGCGGAACACCAGAAACGTCAGCTGTTTTTGATGCAATTTGTGCATCTGCTCGCAGCGTGTTCCCAGATTTTGATATTGAACGAGATATTGTTCTTGGATGTTTTACTGATTCGGGATCCAGATTTTTGGCTGAAAGCGCTCAGATTTTGCAGGCGCTTAAAGTTGGGAATGCTGGAAACACTATGATTGATGCGGTTGCTGGCGATGAGCGTGCGCTTCAAGAGTTGGCGGCAAATGATAGGCAAGAGTATTCTCCTCTAGATGTAGACCCTCATGGTGAATATGAAGTCGGTGATGTAGATAATGTTGTACGTTATGCATCTGGTTTAGCTGCTAATGGCGTTTCTCTGGCTTTAGACGTGGATGCTGGATCTGATTCTGCTTCTATCGCGGCTGCGATTTCTTCACGCTGTGTTCTTGCTGGAAAGTCCATTTTATATGTTCCAAATGTTATGGAACAACAGCGTCGATTCCGTCATGCTCTTAGTGCGAATGAGATTTCTTCGCTTGCGCTAGACGTTTCGGATTCTCACCTTGCGAAACATGTGGATTCTCAGCTCATAGCTGCAGTTGGGGCGCGTCAAAGCGTTGCTTCTAGCCGTTTTGAGCAGGTTTGTGACGAGTTAGTTGGTGTTAAAACTCGCTTAAATCGTTATTTGGGAGACTTGCACGGAGTAGATGAGCGTTGGGGTGTGTCAGCGTATCATACAATGCAAAATCTTGCTGCTATTGCAATGTTGCCTACTCATCCTTGTACTCATGTAAGACTAGATGTTGCTGCTGCAAGATCGCTTTCTGGTCATTTAGATGAATGGGCGCAAAAATTACATCAAGCAGATGAGCTTGGAGAATTTACGATAAAGCCTGAAGATACCCCGTGGTTTGGCGCGTCTTTGTTCAATGAGAATGAGGCTGTTGCTGTATATCAGCGCGTTGTAGATGTTCTACTAAAGCTTCTTCCTGCAGCACGTGAACATGTTAAATCAACTGTTCAAAACTGCGGTTTTCCTGTTCCTGCTACCGCACGCGAATGGGGTAGACAGGTTACGGTGTTAAAGAATCTTCGCCGAGTTTTAGATGTTTTCCAAGCAGATATTTTTGAACGTGATCTTAGCGCGATGATTGAAGCAAGTAAGCCTAAAGCTGTTCGCAAGCGTGAAGGTACAGTAATGGGCTTCTGGGAGCGTAGACGTCATATTAAAGAAGCTCGTAGTCTTTTGCGTGTAGGAGCTAAAGTAGATGATCTTCATGAGGCTTTGAAGATTGTTGCTCAGCAAGCTGCTCAGTGGCGTACTTTTGTTCCTCATGGAGGGTGGCCTGTGTTACCGCCTAAGTTAGATGAGATTGTTAGTACTCAGGAGCTTTTGGATCGTAATCTTGTAGCTCTTGATGCTGTTCTTTCCACCACGCGTTTGGGTGCTGATCTTGAAAATGTTGAGTTTACTAAACTTGATGAGCGTTTACAGGCTTTACATGACAATCGTGCTTCCTTAGATACTTTACCTGGTAGGTGTGTGATTGAGCGCGATTTACGCGGTGTTGGTTTAGAAGACCTTGTTTGCGATTTGCGTAGGCGTAATGTTACTGGTTCTGCGTTAGATGGTGAGCTTCACTTGGCTTGGTGGACTACGGTTTTTGAAGATATCGTTAATTCTTCCGCGATTATTTCTAACCAAGATGGTTCGGCTATGCAAGATGCTTCTGACCGTTTTGTTCAGGTAGATACTGAGCATGTGCGCTCTGTGGGGCCTATGGTTCAACAAGAGACTTTAAAACGTTTGTGTGAACTTCTTTTCTCTAGGTCTCAGGAAGCTAATCAGCTTCACACAACTCTGGCAAGTAATAGTTCTGGCGTGACTTTTACCAAATTGATGAATTCTCATGCAGATCTTCTTCTTGCTGCTAAGCCAATTATGGTTGCTATGCCTTCTACTTTGACTATGATGACTGAATTTAAGCCGATTGTAGACATTGTGATCCTTGATTCTGTTGAGCATTTGAGCAATATTGAGCTTCTTAGCATTCTCGCTCGTGCACGCCAAGTTGTAGTTATTGCTCATAAGAATACGGTAAGTTCACAGAGCGTTAACGATTTGATTAGTGTTTTGCCTTCTGTACATGTTAAATCTCGTGCTACTAGGCGTTCGCTTCGTCTTGCCAATTTCCTTGAAAATCATGGGTATGGTTCGCTTCGTCACGATGTTCCTGTAGATAGAATGCAAGGTAAAGTTAAGCTTCACCAAGTTGAGGCTTCTGGTGTTCCTGTTATGTCTACTGGTTTGATTGAGAGTAGTCAGAGGGAAATTGACGAAGTTGTTTCCTTGATAAAACAGCGTGCTACGACTTTCACGGTAGTTCCTTCCAGCTATGTTCTTGCAGTTGTAACTCTTACGAGTGTGTTTAGGAATCGTTTAGGAGCGGAGCTTAAGGCTCTTGCTATTAAAGATGAAAATATGAATAGATTCCTTCGCCATGTTCGTCTTGTAGATGCTAGTGAGTCTGTTGGTGCTGCCGCTACGGATGTTATTCTTTCCTTATGCTATGCAAAAACTTCTCACGGTAGGCTTTTGCAACAATTTGGTGTTTTGGAAGAAGAAGGCGGTAAGGGTATACTTCTTGATTCGTTAGCATTAGCTCGTAGGAATTTAGATATTGTTTGCGCGTTTAAATCTAGTGATATGGAAGATGAACGTTTGCATCAGGATGGTCCTAAGCTGCTTAAAGAATTGCTTATTTGGGCTGAGCAGTTGGATGATAGTCCAGTAAATCCAACTGATTTTGATGAAGCAAAATCTGAATATGATCAAGATAAGGCAGAAGATAAGGAAGAAGCTGCAGGTGCGCGTGCGGAGGCTTTTGATTCTTCAGTAGACAGTTTTAATAATGTTTTGTTTACTGATTTGGCGGATCGTATTCGCGCTCGCGGATTGTGCGTAGCGGTGAATTACGGATTTGATAAGGAACACAGTATTCCTCTTGTTGTTGGTTTGCCAGATAAGCCTTTTGCTCTTGCTGTTTTAACGGATGATATGAGATTCATGAATATAGAATCAACGCGTGAACGTCATCGCATGTTTGCTCAAGATTTGGAGTATCTTGGCTGGTCTGTTATGAATGTTTGGAGCGTTGGAGCATTCGTAAATCCTGAAAAAGAGGTTGAGCGGGTTGTTTCTAGAATAGGCGAGCTTTATGGTGAAGATCAGTGAGCCGTGATAGGTGAGTGACTATAAGTGAGTGACTATAATCCCAATCGCAGATGTTCTAGAACACATAATCGAGTAGTTCGTAAAGGCTCTGAGCTTTTTGATGCTGATGGCGTTAAGCTGGAGCCTTCGGATTTTCAGACTTTAGACCAGCGCTCTAAAGATGACGATAATCGTATTCTTGGAGAGCTTCCGCCTCATTGGGCAGTTTTTAGTGAACGTGGTAGGTAAAGCTGTTTTATCCTCGTATTGCAATAACCGCAAGGTTTGGAATAATAGATTGTGTATTTATTATCTGTAACGCAGACTCTGCAGGCATGGCTAGTAACGCGTTTTGAGATGAATTGCCTGTTTTGACTACTATTACATCGTGGATAAAAGAAATGTTTTTATTTTCTTGAACAATGTCATTCTCGTTGTGATCTCCTCTTGAAACTTTGCTAAATGCTATCGAAATATTTTCTCCAATGTTTAAATCTTGGTTGTTGCTTGCCAGTTTTATTGAAATCGTTGTGAATCCTGGTGGAATTTTTGCTTGTTGTGTAATCTGACTAGTAAAGATAGGCATACCATATTTGATATTGCAGGTTGCGATAATAGCATTTTTGATCAAATCTTTGTTAATAACATGATTAAAAACACTGTTTTTGGGCACGTTAACATAAGACAAATCATCTTGTTTAATAAGAGTGCCTTTAGATATATCTCTAATTGCTACAGGTATGATTTGCGTTTCTTGACAGCTCGTAATCATATTTATTGCAATAAGTGTTGCAACGCTAATAAAAAATATGGTAAGCGCATTTAACAAAAGTGCTTTCTGCCTGCGTTTTAAAAGCATGGCTGGCACTTGATTTTCGTGCGCATCATGCGTGCTAGATGTGTTTTTTAATATTGATATCATGCTCATAGAAGCATCATCTAATAAAAGGTGATGCTTCTACAAGATATTTTTGTCAATGTGGTTAAAGGTTATTTTCTATTGTAAATCAGATGATTTTTATACACTTTTCCACAAATTGGTTAATAAGCGAAATTGTTTATGCACATTTCCACAAATTGTTTGTACCTGCTTGAAAAATTATTTATCAGTGCGATAAAATCCGCTACCTTTAAAATTGATTGGTGGCGCAGAAAACACCTTACGAAGTTCTGGTTTTCCGCATTTTGGACACACTGTAATTGGGTCATCTTCAAACGATTGATATTCCGAAAAATCATATCCACATTGCTTGCAACGGTAATGATAAGTAGGCAACGGTTCCTCCGATCTTTATTTCCATCACATATCCTAGCTCATTCCCGCACCGCATGAAAGATGACTTAAAATATATGCAAAAAGATGCAGTAATTTGTAAAAATTTAATGTAATAATTCCTATAATTGCGACACGCCGAATTGGTTTTGGCTCTTCACATCCGTAACGCACTTTATATTTATACGTATGGGTTATGAATCGGTGAGTGCGTTAATTGTATTAATTATCATCATAGCCTTAATGTTTGGTTGGTTGCCTAAGCGCACTGTTAACAGCATGAAGTCAATGTTGGAGCACAGCGAAGATAGGTATTCACCTTCGCTGCATATTGTGGATGAGCGTAGTGCCTCGCTGTTCCATGAGTGTAGTGGTGCGATGGCGAAAGGGGTTGGAATGCAACCGTCAGAGAAGCGATCGAATAAAAATAAGAACACTAAAAATAAGAGCAATAAGTCAAAGGTGTTAAGAGATAATTTTACTCCGCAACATGTGGCTCGTATTCGTGCTCTTCGTCGCGCTGCGGTTCGTCGTCGCCGTATTTTGGTTTTTTCGCTTGTTTTCTTGACACTTGTGGTTCTTGTAGCTGGTTTGTCTGGATTATATTCTGCTTGGTTCGCTCTTATACCATTCGCTATGGTGTCAACAGTTCTTTACTTTGGCTCTATTGCGGCAAAGCATGCGCGAGATTGGGAAGCGCGCGTTGCTGCTTATAACAAATCTGCTGGAGTGCCGCAAAACTATGGTAAAAAAGGTTATGGCGAATCTAGTGAATCTATTGTGGAACCAGTTTTTGACGCAATTGTCAATTCTGTTGTAGCTCATGAAGAAGAGTATCAAAATTATTCATCAGGTTCTGTTACACAATATTCGTCGAATACTCAAGACAATACAGAAACTTCTGTTATGCAGCAGCGTGAAATTAGTATGGCTTTAGAACGCGTCAATTCGCAGAATGCTAATGGTTATGTATCTGCTGGTAATCAGTCATCGTCTTTGCCTGATGTATCTTATTCTTCTGGCGCGTCTGATTCGTCTGAATCTCATCAAGATTTAATATCTTTCTCGTTTGGGTCTGATTCTACAGAATCTTCTTCAAATGACAAGAATAATGGTCCGTTAAGCTTGGAAATAAAGTCCACTAAGCAGGTTGCTAAGGCAATTTCAGCTAAAAAACCGCTTTCTACTAAAGAAGCTTCCGATAATAATGTGGAACCACCAGTTATTACTGAAGATTCATTAGGAAAAGCTGATTTGCGAGATGTTTTAGCTCGTCGCACTGCATGAAAATAAGTTTAAAAATAGATTAAGATACACATATTTTTAAAAAATTTTCCAAAATTTTAGCACTCTAGTTGGTAGAGTGCTAAAAACGCGCTATTATAAATCACAGTGCGCGATAGTTTTGACGTGATCGTCAGCCTCGTCAATATTATTTGTGCGAATAGTTACATTTCTCTTAAGAAAGAGGTGGCGACAGTGTCGATTAAGCTCACACCGTTGGAAGATAAGATTATTGTTAAGCAAGCTCAGGCAGAAACTCAAACTGCTTCTGGCTTGTATATTCCAGATAACGCTAAGGAAAAGCCACAACAGGGCGAAGTATTGGCTGTTGGACCAGGTCGTCGCGACGACAAGGGTGAGCGCATTCCTATGGACGTTAAAGTTGGAGACAAGGTTCTTTACTCCAAGTATGGCGGCACAGAAGTTCATTACGAAGGCGAAGATTATTTAATTGTTTCGTCTCGTGACGTTCTTGCAATCCTTGGCTGATTTTTGATTAATTGTTTGCTTGATTGCTTTGCTAATCGCTTGTAATTAATCAAATAATATTTGAATCTATTTAACGCTGAAAATAACGGTTCGCCGCTGTTTTCAGCGTTTTTGCTTAATTTGTTTAAGACGCGACTATTATAAAATCATGGATTACAAACACCGCAGTATTCTAGATAGTTTGCCAAATTACAAGCAAGGCAAACCAGCGCCCGCATTAGACGGCATTCGCGCATATAAGATTTCGAGCAACGAAAACCCATTTGAGCCGTTAGAAAGCGTAAAAGACGCTATTTCTAACCGCGCGCTTGGTGTTATTAATCGTTACCCAAATATGCGTGGAACAGAAGTTGTAGAAGAGTTAGCTAAAAAGTTTAGCGTTACTCCCAATGAAGTTGTGCTTGGCTGCGGCTCCACAGAGGTTATTACGCAGCTCGTAGACTTAGTCGCTGGTCCTGGAGACGAAGTTATATACCCTTGGAGAAGCTTTGAGGCATATCCAATTATTGTTACGGGTGCTGGTGCTACAAGCGTTAAAATTCCTAATCGCGCAGATGGGTCGCACGATGTGGACGCAATGATTGATGCAATTAATGAGCGCACGCGTCTTGTTATTTTGAACAATCCAAACAATCCTACATCCGCGCAACTTTCTGATGAGGATGCTAGAAAGGTTTTGGATGCTGTACCAAGCGACGTTTTGGTGCTTATTGACGAAGCGTATGTGCAATTTAACAACGCAAAAGGCACGGCAGATGGCATGCAACTTTACCGCGAATATCCAAACGTTGTTGTTGCTCAAACATTCTCTAAGGCATACGGTTTAGCTGGCTTGCGCATTGGATACGCTATTGGCGCTGCAGATGTTGTAGACGGCATGAGAAAAGTGGCTGTTCCGTTTGGAGTAAGTCAAATTGCGCAAGTGGCTGCCATTGCCTCTTTAGAACCTCAAGCACTCGTAGAGATGCGCAATCGCGTAGATGCGCTTGTTAAGGAGCGTAATCGCGTTGTAAGCGGTTTGCGTGAACAAGGGTGGAATATTGTCGAGCCGTACGCAAATTTCTTCTGGATGCCGTTTGGTGAAGACACAGAGCGAGCTAATCAGCGTTTTGTTGATGCAGGTCTTTCTGTGCGAGCTTTTGCTGGAGAAGGTATTCGCATAACAATTGCGGAAACCGAAGCAAATGACCGTGTTCTTAAAATATGCGAGTCTTTAAAGAAAGATGGTTTTTCGCTTAAATAATCATATTTTTGACTGCATTTAGATGCGGTTTTTGCCTTTCGGCGTGTCTTAATCTTGCATTAGTCTCGCGTTCGTGGCAAAATAACAAAGTTGCCGTTTGGAGATATTCTTCTCCGTTCGGAAACATTGGCGGGTTACCAGAGCGGCCAAATGGGACTGACTGTAAATCAGTTGCTTCGTGCTTCAGTGGTTCAAATCCACTACCCGCCACGCCTCGATAGCTCAGTGGTAGAGCACTTCCTTGGTAAGGAAGAGGTCGTGAGTCCGATTCTCACTCGAGGCTCTCTGGCGGGGTAGCTCAGCTGGCTAGAGCGTACGACTCATAATCGTAAGGTCAAGAGTTCGAGTCTCTTCCTCGCTACAATGGCCAGCAGGAGTTGGTCAACACACAACATTCTAGAGGTGAACGAAATGGCAAGTAAGAGCGCAGACATCCGTCCAGGCATTACGCTTGCATGCACGGAGTGCAAGGAGCGTAATTACATCACGACGAAGAATCGTCGTAATACGCCTGATCGTCTCGAGTTGAGCAAGTTCTGCCCACGTTGCGGCAAGCATACTCTCCATCGCGAGACTCGCTAAGCGAGTGAGCTTCGGCGAAGTTTTGTAGCTTTATTTACCCCGCGTTTTGCGGGGTTTTTTGTTATTTAGTGCTGTTAGGATTAGGCATATGAGTATGCAATCATCCTTATCGAAATCTGATAATCCAACTTTCGCAGACCTTACAACAATTGGGGTTGGGGGTAGTATTGCTCGTTTTGTAGAGCCTAATAGCAGGGTGGCTGTTATTGAAGCTGTAGAAGATGCCGATTGTGCGGGATTGCCATTGTGTGTTATTGGTGGTGGATCTAACATGCTCGTTAGCGACGAGTTGTTTAACGGAGTTGTTGTGCGCGATGCTCGGCGTGAAATTTGTGTTTTAGATGAGGCGGCTCCTAGCGAAGATGGCGTTGATAAGGATAGTGGAGATTGTTTAGTTCACGTTAGTGCAGAAGCAGGATGCAATTGGGATGATTTTGTATCGCATACGATTCAGCTTGGCTTAGAAGGCGTAGAAGCGCTATCTGGTATTCCTGGAACTGTTGGGGCATCTGTTGTGCAAAACATTGGCGCATATGGTGCGGAAGTGGCGCAAAGCGTTGAATGTGTAGAAGTTTGGGATCGTAAAGATAAAACAACTTTTTATATGAATCTTGCGGATCTTAAGTTTGGATACCGCACGTCTGTTCTTAAAAAAAGCATGTATAAGGCGCCTGGTGTTGCTGCCGATTGCTTCTTCCCAACGCCTAGATATGTTGTTTTATCTGTTACTTTTTGCTTAAAGCATTCAAAAACGGGTGTTGTGGCTCATTCTCAGCTTGCTCACGCGCTTGGCGTGCAAGTTGGCGATAGGATGGAAACATCTAAGATTCGTCGCGAAGTTTTGCGCGTTAGAGCGTCTAAGGGCATGCTTGAAGATGCTATGCGTTACGCAAATAAGTGGATGTGCTACGCAAAAAGCGAGAGCGGTGTTGAGTCTGCGATTAGTCTTCAAAATGAAGACTATGTTTGTGGAGATTTGTTAGACGGCGATTCTAAGTATGCCGATCGTCATAGTTGTGGAAGTTTCTTTATGAATCCGATTTTGACAGAATCTCAGGCAGATTTGCTTCCAGAAGACGCTCCGCGATTTGACGCCACTTTGCCAGATGGATCTAAGGGTGTTAAGACTTCTGCCGCATGGCTTATTGATCATGCAGGATTCCATAAAGGATTTAGGCTTACGCAAAACAATGGTATAAAAAGTGAGGCTGGGTTGTCTTCTTTGCATACTTTGGCATTGACCAATCGCAATAACGCAAAATGCAAAGATATTGTTGATTTAGCGCGCAAAATCATAGATGGTGTTTATGATTCTTTTGGCGTAAAACTTGTTCCAGAGCCTGTTCTAATCGGCATTAACTTAGATTGTTAATGTAAGTTGTTAACACAAATTTAGCATAATTTAACATAATAAATCGCGATTTATGTTGTGATTTTCCGCTGAACACAGTACTATGCTCTTTTAATATCGTAAAAATTATTGTTTGATGGCACTTAATGTGTGTTGAACTGTATTTTTTGCGATTAATAACATATATACCCTTATATGGAATGTTTTAGACGTAGTTTTAGAGAAGGTTGGATTATGCAAATATGGAGAAAAAAGTCTGTTGAACAGACTATTGCAGAAACAATGGATGGTGATCGCCATCTTAAGCGTACGTTAAATGCATGGGATCTTGCCGTTATGGGAGTAGCTGTGGCTGTTGGTGCTGGCATCTTCTCCGTTGGTGCTCAGGCTGCAGCGTTCCACGCAGGTCCTGCAGTTATTATTAGCTTTATCATCGCTGGTATTGTTTGCGGAACGGCTGCAATGTGCTACGCGGAGTTTGCTTCGATGATTCCTGTTGCTGGTTCTGCATACACCTTTACGTATACTACAGTAGGCGAGCTTATTGCTTGGATTATTGGTTGGGATATGATTCTGGAAATGCTTATGGCAGGATCCGTTATAGCCAAATATTGGGGCGTTTATCTTAACGATTTAATGCACTTGTTTGGTCTTAATGTATCTACTTCTGTAAAGCTGGGTAATTTTACTTTCGATCTTGCTCCAGTAGTTATCGTTGCATTCTTTACGATTATGCTTGTTGTTGGAACAAAGCTTTCTGCTCGTTTTGATGGCGCTTTAACAATCTTGAAGATTGGTATTGTTCTGTTCGTTGTTGTTGTTGGATTCTTCTACATTAAGGCTTCTAACTTCACTCCATTCGTTCCACCTGCAACAGATGTTGCTAGCGTTAAGGGAATCCACGTTTCTGGCACAATGAGCCAGCCGCTTTGGCAATGGCTTACTGGCATGCAGCCAGCTGTTTACGGCGTTACTGGTATTCTTTCTGGCGCAGCACTTGTGTTCTTTGCATTTATTGGATTCGACGTTGTTGCAACTACGGCAGAAGAAACTAAGGACCCACACAAGAACATTCCTAAGGGCATTGGTCTTGGTCTTTTGATTGTGACTGTTCTTTACATTCTTGTTGCTGTTGTTACAACTGGCATGGTTTCGTACAAGGATTTGGCTAAGCAAGAGGCTCCTTCTCTTTCTACAAGCTTTGAGCTTGTAGGCGCAACTTGGGCAGCAAAGATTATTTCTCTTGGCATTGTAATCGGCTTAACAACTGTTGTTATGGTTCTTCTTCTTGGTCTTACGCGTATCGTGTTTGCTGTGAGCCGCGATGGTCTTCTTCCTCGTAGCTTCTCTAAGGTTAGCAAACGCGGCATTCCTGCACGTATTCAGATTGTTTCTGGCATTGTAGTTGCTATAATCGCTTCTACATTAGATATTGGAATTCTTTCTGATATGGTGAATATCGGTACGCTTTCTGCATTCTTGCTCGTTTCTGCTGGTGTTCCGATTATGCGTATGCGTAGACCAGATTTGCACCGATCCTTTATGGTTCCATGGAATCCAGTTTTGCCTATTTTTGCTGCGCTTTCTACGTTCTGGCTTATGCTAAACCTTTCCGTGCTTACATGGATTCGTTTTGCGATTTGGCTTGCGATTGGCTTTGCAGTATACTTCGGCTATTCCTACCGCAATTCTTTGCTTGGAAGGCAGTTACGCAAGGCTAAGAAGCTTGGTGTTCCTGTAGAGTCATTGTTTGCTCAAGATGCTGTTGCAGCTGAAAAGATGGCTCAGGGAGAATCTGAAGACCAGGCTCGTGCAGAAGCTGCTCAAGAGACAGGTAATAATTGATTATAAAATCTTGAATTAAGATATTATCTTATTTTTAGATTTATTGATTCTAATCACGTTGAGTCGGCATGCGGTTTTACGCGTGTCGACTCAATTAGTTTTGCGCGCCGTGTTTGCACTATAATAGAAAAGTTAAATTGTTTCATTAGAGCAAAAGAATGCAGAAGGGGGGCGTTTGTTATGCCTTATGTTATTGCAGAACCTTGTGTTGACGTTAAGGATAAAGCTTGTGTTGACGAGTGCCCTGTTGATTGCATTTATGAAGGCGATCGTACGCTTTATATAAACCCTAATGAATGTGTTGATTGTGGTGCTTGTGAACCAGCTTGTCCTGTAGAAGCCATTTTCTACGAGGACGATGTTCCAGAAGAGTGGGAATGGTATAAAGACGCTGCAGTAGAGTACTTTAACAAACTTGGTGATTTAGGTGGAGCGCAAGAAGCTGGTCCATCTGGCTGGGATGAAGATCGTGTAGCTGCTCTTCCTAAAAGAGATGCTTAAATACCTAGTTGCGCCGCATTGTTTCCATATTTTTCTCTTACAGCATCTAAAACATGTTCTGCGTGACTTATTCGTGCATAAGTATTTTTTACTGCGTTTTCTCTAATTGATGTTGAATTTTTGTATGTATCGTTGTTTATTACGGTTTCTCTTTTGCTTTCTTCAAGAATGTCATTAATAGTTGGCTGAATGAAAGTTTTGCTGCATTTCACAAGATTACTAGCGCTTACTCCTGCCAGCCTAACTGGGCTTAATAAGCAAATATTATTTCCGCCTAATTTATGATTGTGTACTATAGGGTCTGCATCCATTAACAATGAGTCAACGTGCTTATATAATTCATGGGAAGAATCCGTTGCGTTTCTTAACGTTTTAGATCTAGTAACATAGTGCAAATCGCTGAATCGTAGCTTTAACGTGACAGTTTTGGTTGCCATATTGCGTTTGCGTAGTTCTTGCGCCACGTCATTGCAGCAGTGCCTGATCAGGTTTTTCACTGCTGCAATATCTGTGGTGTCAGAATTGAGAGTTTGTTCTGTACCAATGGATTTTTCTGGAACATGGGGCATGACCTGCCGATTATCGATTCCGCGCGAAGTGTTATAAAGCATTTGTGCAACAATCTTAGAGCCAGCAATTCGTTCCAGAGTCTTTTCATCTATATTTCTTAGTGTTTCTATACTATTTATTCCCCATGCTGCTAGCTTTTTTGCCAGAGCTGGTCCAATTCCTGGTATTGCTCGTAATGGCATTATTGACACAAAGTCAGCGTTGCGGTTCTGGGGGACAACCAGCATTCCATTTGGCTTTGCATTTGTTGATGCCATTTTTGCTATTAATTTATTGGATGCTATTCCCACTGAGCAGGTGATATGAAACTTACGCGCGACTTCGCTTCGTATCCATTCGCCTATAACAATAGGCGAATGCCAGCGTAAAAGTGCGGAGTTAACATCCATATAACATTCGTCTACAGAGACTCGTTCAACCCTATCTGTGATTTTTGAAAAAACCTCCTTAAAAATCCTAGATGAAATGGAAACGTAGTATGGCATATCTACCGGCAAGAAAATGCCATTAGGGCACAAGCTTCGTGCTCGCGCTGTAGGCATAGCTGAATTCACGCCATACTTACGTGCCTCGTAGCTGGCTGCCGAAACTACGGAGCGCGAGCCTGTACCAATAATCACAGGTTTACCAAGTAACCTAGGATTACGCGCCGCCTCGAGTGATGCATAAAACGCATCCATATCGATATGAAGTATTGTGCAGCCAGACGTGTCATGCCCCCAGTCGCGTTTAGCTGCTGTAACTCGCGGTGCTGTGCTCATGGATTTATGGTAGAACAAACGTTCGATTTTATCTATAGTGTGTCGCAATAAATTTTACGAAAAATATAGTCAAAAATATGCAAATATAACTACTGCCGTGTAGGGTATGCTGTATGAAACAAATCATAGTGAACGCGCTAAATCGCATGCCTGTTTTGCTGATTGTTGTTGTAGAAGCGGCGATGGTTTATTTAGCAACATCAATAGCGAAAGTCGCGTTTAGTCAGCTCGATCCGTTGTATTCTGTGTGGTATCGCGTTGGATTTATGGCTTTGTTTTTGATTGCTTGGAGAAGACCTTTTTCGCACCATAAGCGCGCGCAATTCTTTGCCTAAAACGTTAAAAGAATGGTTAATTGTTGTTGCAGTAGGAATTTCCGTTGTTCTTATGAACACCATGTTTTATTTAGCTATTAGTTGCATGGCTGTGGGGGTCGCAGTAACTATCGAGTTTGTAGGACCTTTAATGGTTGCTGTTATAACAGGTAAAACGTGGCGTGAGCGCATTGGTATAGTTATTGCCGCGTGTGGAATCGTGCTTCTTGCAAGCGCTTCTATGGGTTCTAATGAAAGTCCGCATTTTCTTGTTGGATTAGTTGCAATTCTTATTGGCGGATCCATGTGGGGAATGTATATTGTCTCTGGGCGAATGTTGGCTAGAGGTTCTAATGCTATAGACAGAGTTAGTGTAGCTATTTTAATTGGATGGTTGTTGCAGTCTAGCGTACTTGCAGTTCCTGCGATTTCTCATGTTATATACCCTAAGCCAGGAGCTACTTGGGCTGCACAGTCTGGCGGTTCTATAAAGCTTTTAGCTTTGATGGTTGTTATTGCGATATGCGCATCTTTTATTCCTACGCTGTTGGATCAAGTTCTTTTAAAGCGCGTGTCTTCGGCAAGATATTCTGTTATGCAGGCTTTATATCCTGCTATTGCTGCAGTTGTTGGAATGGGATTTGGAGAAGTGCCAACTTGGATTGATGTTTGTGGAATGGCTCTAGTTATGTTGGCTGTTGCGATTACATTTTCAGGAGACCATAATCCTGCATAAATTTTGCTGTTTGGCTATTCAATCCACTTTTGTGTGTTTGGTGTGTCGCTGAAGCATTGTGCACGTCCTCAAGAGGTGATATAGTCTGAATCTGTTGCTATCTTGAATAGCTACAAAGTGGAGTCATGCCTGAGTGGCCGATAGGGGCACCCTGCTAAGGTGTTAGTCGTGTAAGCGGCTCGAGAGTTCGAATCTCTCTGACTCCGCGGTTTTAGCTCTAAATCGTTGATTTTTCAGTGATTTAGAGCTTTTTGCGTTTTGGGTAGATTCCCGTAATTACAATTTTTTTTCCTTGAGATATTTTGGGCTATAACCACTGTTCCTCATTGGATAGTCGCCAGCAACCGCAAGAATTGTGGATAACTCTGTGGATAAGTCGCCTTTAAAATAGGCTTTAACCACATTGATAAATTTTTATTTACATAATTAAATCCCTAAATCATAGTTAGAGCATGAGCGATTTTTCGTTCATCGTGGCTAGCAAAACGTTTGTCACGTAAGAGAAAACAACGTTTAAGGAGTTGATATGGGAAAACATGTATGTAAAAAGATTCCAATCTTTTTACGCAATAAGCGCACGCGAATGTTCTCTTTACTGACAGCGTTGCTGGCGACTATTGCAATTGTTGTTGGAAATGGTGTAATTAGCGGAGCATATGCGTTTGACGATATTCCTACGTATATAAGCAATTACTATGGTTGCGGAGCTGAAGGTGACCATAGATTGTATTCAGTTAATGACGACATTACATATTGCGTTGATCTTTATGAGTCTGGAAACGCGTTTGCAGATACTTCTTGGGGTCCTGTAGTAAATAATCGTGATGTTGCGATTGCTGCAATGATGATAAAACTGAGCGTTAATGGAAAGTATTGGCGCGGTGACTATAGAGACAGAGTCGCAATTGCTTATGCTATTCATGAACATTTTGAAGATAAAGACAAATGGAATAATGCGAAACAGCATTCGTTCACCAGTACTAAAGATTTTAGTGAAATAGCTGCTAAAGCTGATGAACTTTGGAATGAAGCTGCTAGCAAAATTCCTACAAAAGTTTCATTTGAAAATTTGTATGGGACTTCAGGCAATTCTGGTGAAATAAAAGTAAAAGCAGAAGGAGTTCTAAGAACAGCATATAACGGTGATGACGGTGTTGATTTTAAAATAACTGCATCGAATGGAAATATTATGTTCAAAGATAACTATTATTACAACAATAGTGAATTAAAAGCAGAACGCAAAGGTTTTATACGTACAGACAAAGATTATTCAGATGAATTTGTTTGGGTTGCGTCTGGAGAAGGCAAAGTTGATATTAATGGCGAATATTATCTTCCAAACTTGGAGAGAAGAGATACAAAAAGCGGTTGCTACTTGCTTAGATTATCGCAATCTCCTGTGAAATATAATATTGATAGTTCGATTTCTATTGATGCGCATAGAGATTTTTACCCAGCTGTTACATCAAAATCTGAAGTTAAAAAGTTAAAACTAGGCGATTCTGTAGAAGGTAATGTAAAAAGTAGCGTTAATAACGAAGAGAATAAGCCTTGGATTGAAAATAAGAAGATTCGTGCGCGCGGATACTACTTTGTAGGATCGTATGAAAATATTCTAAAAGAACGTGCAGTGGGTAGTAGCGTAGATGACTACATAAAAGAGTTGCGCGCTGATTCTAGCATTAGACAAGTAGGTGCAAGTGACGTTTACTTTACTAAATCAGGTGAAGAAGCTAAAACAGTTGTTCATGTAACAAATGGAGATATGAAACCAGAAAATCTTGAAAAAGCAACAGAATATAAAGTTGGTGAACAAGATGCTGGACTATTTGGTACATGGGTTTGGACTATTGCTAAAAACGAGCAAGATAATGACGTTAAAGATTTTGTTTCTAGTGATTTTATTGAAGGTTTTGGTAAAGCACAATCTACTTTAACTCATATGGCAAAAGTAAACATAAAACATGTTAAAAATGCTAAAAATAAAGATTCAAATGAAGTATCAGATACGATTGTTGTTAGTGGCGCGCCAAAAGATTACGGAATGTTTAAAGGCAATAAAGAGTATGGATTTGATGGCGATGAAAATATGAAAGTTCGCTTGTGGTGGATTGGGTATGAAAATGGCACTGTTGATAAAGAGTCTATGAGTAAGTTAAATCCAAAATCAGATAAAGAGCCTGAGGAAGACGATAATCACAAGAAAATTGGCGAATGGTCAGTTCCGCTTAGAAATGGCGTTTATACGATTGCTAACGGAAAAGTGATGCTAAAGGAAGATTCTGCGGATGGCGCTGGTAATAGTGGTGCTGTTGGCAATAGTGAAAAGGGTAATGAAAAAGAAGAGTCAGAGCTTGGAAAGAAAGTTGCCGATATTGTTAATTTGAAGTCTGGCAATTCGGGCGAAAGTGGAATGTATGTGTTTGTATATGATTTCCCTGGTTCTTCTAGAGCAGAAGCGTTTAAAACAGCGTTTAACGATGAAGACAGTAGAAGCATATTTACTCAAGAAAAAGAAGAGCATAAAACAGTAAATAATAATTCTGCAGGTAATGCTGGTGATGTAAAGCCGAGTGGTGGCGCAAAGCCGAATGGTGATAAGCCGAATGGTGGGTCTAAGCCGAGTGTCGGAGATGTAAAACCAAATGATGACGTGAAACCAAATGGTAATAAGCCAAATGGTGATGAGAAGCCGAACGGTGACGTTAAGCCGAATGGTGGTGATAAGCCGAGTGGTGATGTAAAGCCAAGTGGTGATGCGAAGCCGAATGGTGGTAATAAAAGTGATAACGTATCTACGAAGAACAATGATAATAAAGTAAACAACAATGATAATAAAGTAGAAGAATCTGGTGAAGTCACTAAGAATGAGATAGATCCAAAAACGTCTGCTGGAGGCGCTGTTGTAGACAATATCGTCAACAAGCAAAACTCTCATGATCAAGGTGCGCAACAAAATAATAAACAAGATACTCAGTCAAATACGCAGCCAAATACTAATCAAAATACACAAAGTCAAGGCAATAGTACCCAAACTGCGCAGAATCAAGGTGGTCAAAATGCTGGTTCGCAAAAACAACATAAGCAAACTGGTGATGTTGAAGGTAAACAAAATAGCAATATTAATGCAGATAGTTCTCAGAGTGGTTCTGATTCTCATTCTGCTGTTAATAGTGATAATACAAATGTAAACGGTTCTTCGCAAAAGAATAATGAAAGTAACAAAGTCGATAAAAGTGATAAAGAAAATAATGCTGGCGTAGTAGATAAAACAAACGCAGGTAAATCAGGTAAATCAGATAATGCTGGGAATGCTGGTAACACAGATAATGCTGGTAAATCAGATAATGCAAGAAACGCTGGTAGTGCTGGTAAATCAGATAAATCTGTGAATGCAGAGAATACGGAAAATGCCGATAATGAGAATTTGAGTAGCAAAAATGTTCACAGTGATAAAGCAGATAAGTCATCTAAGAAAGATTCTGGTAGTAGCGTAACTGTGCATAAAGGCAATACGAATAGTGATAAAAAAGATGGTCGCACAACAAAGAGAACAGCTTCTGCAGCGGTTTCCAGCCTAAATACTGATGAACAGAATGATAATAAATCTAAAAAAGAAGCATCTGATTTAGGATCTGAGTCTCTTGCAGAAAGCCAATCAGAATATACAAATACAAAAAGGAATAAGCGCAGGCATGCTCGTGCAGGTGTTGTAAGTGCCACATCTTTATTTAATGCTGGTATAAAAATTGAGAGTGTCTTGATGCTTTCTATGGCAGTATTACTTATTGCTGGTGCTATAGTTTTGGGAAAAAATATATATCGCGTTGTATATTAACAAAATATTAAATACAAATAAAATTGTTGCGTTGTATAATATGCATAATTTATTCTATAGATATCGTTTTCTATAGATATAGTTTATTGATGCGGCGTAGTTTATGCATGCATACTATACAACGCACAATTTTGATATAGACAATATGTAAGAAGTACTGTTTATACTACGAGGTTTTATATGAGCGACTACAACATAGATAAAGAAAAAATGTTGGTTCGTCTACATAGGGTATGTGGACAGGTTCATGCTGTTGAGAATATGATCGAAAAGGGAGAAGATTATACAAATATTCTTATGCAGCTTTCTGCTTCTACTGCAGCTCTTAGAGCTGTTGCTCTTATAGTTGCTCATCAGGAAATCTCAAAAGCTTTAGAGGCGGCGCAAAATGCTTCAGATCAAAAAGTTACCGACAAGAAAGTTGCTGAACTTGTTGATGTTGTAGATCATTTAATGAGATACGATAAATCGTGATTTGTGATTCTAACGGTTTCGTATGATTTATCGATAGCGTTTAAACTGTTTGAATTGAAAACGATTTGAATATTAAGTATGAATAATATGCGAACCGTAACTGATTTATGCGAAAATCCTGCGCACTTTGCCTTCGTGGAAAAGAAGTCTGAATTTATTTCAGATGCTTGCCATATAACAACTCTTGAAGAAGCAATAGATTTTGTAGAGTCTATTAGGCTAAAACATCCTAAGGCGCGGCACGTGGCTTATGCTGCTGTGTGCGGAGACAATAATGGCAGACTGTGTGAGCGCATGAGTGACGACGGAGAGCCTTCAGGTACTGCTGGGAAACCTATTCTAGATGTTGTAAGGGCTTCTAATCTTACAGATACAGTTGTAACAGTTACGCGTTATTTTGGTGGGATTTTGCTTGGCTCTGGTGGATTGATGCGCGCTTATTCACATGCAGCAGCTGGCGCTATACAGTCGAGCAAAATGGCAGATATCATAGAATGTAATTGTTTTTCTTGCAAAGTCGAATATACTCAGCTAAGAATGTTTAAAAGCTTATTGTTAAAACATAACGCAGAAATTATGGATGAAGAATACGGAATTTCTGTAGATTTAAAGGTTTGTGTTCCTTTTGAAGAGTCAGACAGATTTTTAGAATCAGTAAAAAATACATTTTCAGCTATAATAATTCCTAAATCATGTGGTGTTTACAGTAGGATTTCCTGATAAAGTTTTTCTCACCTTGTCGGTTTTAGAATTTGTGTCGTAAAACTGATACATTATATTGGATATTGGTAGCTAAAAGGTTGGTGAGTAGATTATGAGTGATATACAAGATCAAAATAATCTTGAACACAATGATGATTCGCATAGTAATTCTCATGACGATTCTCATGAAATTTATGAGCCTTTGACATCTATTTATGAGCGTTTACGCCACTCCAGTAATTCTAAAGAGCTTCACGAATTTGCTGTAAAAGAACTCCCAGATAGAGCAGATCAAGCAGAATTTTCTAGGGCTACGGCATTACTAGAAGCTGTAGCAGGCAACATAAATACTCCAGAAGAAGATCGTATTCATCTAGCAACAGTGATGCCATTCCCTAATATTTTGGTTAAACTTTCACAGGATAAATCTGATAACGTTCGTTTAGCTGTTGCTAAAAATCGTAATGCTAAAAATTGGCTAGTAGGAAGACTTACTAAAGATTCTTGCGGAGAAGTTAGAGATGCTGCATTGTGCAATCCGCAGACATCATGGAAAATGCGTCTCGAGGGTGCTCAAACCGAAGGCGTTGGGGCACAAACATTAGATTACTTAGCCTCACTTGGTGTAGGTGAAGAAAGTAAGGATTCGCCAGTACTTTCCGCAATGGTAAGAAGAGCAGTGGCGCTTAATCCTGGTGTGTCGCAGTCAACATTGATAGCTTTGTCAAAAGACAAAGACCCAGATGTTTCCTCTGCCGCATTAGAAGTTTTAAATAAATAAAGTTTTAAATAAATAAAAAAATTTAGATAAGTCTTGAGTGTAAAATTAAATTAAACAATAATTGCATACGTTTGCATAAAAAACTCACATATATACTACGATGGAAACTATGAACAATAAAAATGAAGAAAGTACTCAGCAAACAAGCCCATTAAGGCGTTTGGTTGAGTTAATGGGAGTGCGCTCCAAATTCGTTGGATCGGATGGAATAGAACATCAGATTGCTGATAACGTGCTTGTAAAAGTATTGCGCTCTCTGTGCGTAGATGCAAGTACTGATAAAGCGATTGAAGAATCAATGCAGAAGATTCTTTTGGAACGTCATACACGTTTAGTTGCTCCAACGGTGTTGCATACAGTTGGTAAAGAAGACACTGTTATAATCAACACAGGTATTTTGGAGTATCCTACAGCAACTTTGATATTGGAAGATGGAGAACAGTACCAAGGTGACTTGCAGATTTCTCCATGTAAAGATGATGTTGCGTTCCCTGTTAATGGCACTTTTGTGGCAAGCTCTTTGTTGACAATTCCAGCAGACGTGCCTATGGGGTATCACACTCTACGAATAAGCGTTGCGGATCGAGTAGAAGAGGCGTCACTTATTAGTGCTCCAGAAAGCATTGATACTCTAGAAAAGCTTGAAAAAGATGGAAAGCAGATTTGGGGATGGATGGCTCAGCTTTATTCCATTCGTTCTTCTAAGTCTTGGGGTGTTGGCGATTACGCAGATTTAGCTGATCTTCTTGTGCAATCAAAGAAAAAAACAGGTGCAGATTTTGTGCTTGTAAACCCATTGCATGCAGGTGAACCAGTTGCACCATTAACGCCGTCTCCTTATTTGCCAGTCGCAAGAGGAATGGTTAATGTAACCTATATTCGCCCAGAAATAATTCCAGAATATGATTCGCTTAATGATAAGGATCGTAAGACTGTTGACGATCTTCATAACGAAGTAGAGCCTCTTAATAATGATGCTCAAATTGTTGATCGTGACTCCATGTGGCGAGTAAAAATGCATGCTTTGTGGATTATTTTTAAGTCTGGACTTTCTGCTGAACGCTCCGAAGAATTTGAAGCATTTAAGCAGGACATGGGTGAGCGTCTTGAATCTTATGCAACTTGGTGCCTTTGCTACGATAAGTGGGGTGCTCCTAAGGGAGAAGACTGCTGGGAGAAGCATCTTACTAAAGATTCCGATGAGATTAGCGCTTTATGTAAACAATTCCCAGATACTCTAGAGTTTTATCGTTGGCTTGAGTGGATTGCGTTTACGCAATTGCATGATGCTCAAGTTGCAGCTAAAAATGCGGGTATGCGCATTGGCATTATGTCGGATATGGCTGTTGGCGTGCATCCTGCAGGCTCCGAGGTTTGGTGGAATCCAGAGCGATTTGCCAATGGTGCTTGCGTAGGTGCTCCTCCTGATTACTTCAATCAGCAGGGTCAAAACTGGTCTCAGCCTCCGCTTAATCCATTCGAGCTTGAGCGCACTGGATTTAAAGTGTACAAAGATATGGTTCACGGAATGTTTGCGTCTGCTGGCGCTGTGCGAATTGACCATATTCTTGGGCTTTTCCGCTTATGGTGGATTCCAGAAGGATCTACTCCAGGTGACGGAGCTTACGTTTACTATGATGCAGACGTTATGCTTGGCATTCTTGCGATTGAAGCTACGCGCGCAAATGGTGTTGTAGTTGGAGAAGACCTTGGTGTTGTGCCAGCTGAAACTTTGGAAGTTTTGGCTAAGAATAAGGTTCTTGGATGCACGGTTGAGTGGTTTGAACAGAGGGATGGTGCATTCCGCGAGCCTAAGAAGTGGCGCGAAATGACGCTTGCTTCTGTCAATACTCACGATTTGCCACCTGCTGCAGGCTACTTAAACTACGAGCACGTTAATATTCGCGAGCGTTTGAATCTTCTTTCGGGATCCGTAGAAGAATTCCGCGCTGGTGCTGTTAAAGAGCATAATGCAATGCTGAAAATGCTTGTTTCTGGAGGTTTCTTAGACAAGAAGGCTCTAGAAAATGAATCTGAGCATGAGCAAGAGATTGTAGAAGCATTATATCGAGCACTTAAAGCTGCTCCTTCCAAGCTGCTTGCTGCATCCATTGTTGATGCAACGGGTGAACATCGTGCTCAGAATCAGCCTGGCACCAATGATGAATATCCAAATTGGCGTATTCCTTTGGCTGATGCTAATTGTAATCCTGTTCTTTTAGACAACTTATTTGACTTGCCTAGAGTTAAGTCTTTAGCGCAAATCATGAATAAGTAGTTCTAGATGCGTGATTAATTGCGGGCTGTAGCGTTTGTTGATATTCGCGAGCGTTGCAGTCCGCATTGTATGTAAAATAGAAACTTGCAAATAGTCGTCATATGGCGATATACTTGCAGATTGTTGTGTTTCCCTAAGGGGTCCTTCAAAGCGCTTTTCCCACTCGCCATCGAGGACTTTCAGGGAGCCCACGGATTATGAGCAGCATATCTCCTATAAACCAAGAAGATGTAAAGCTCGAAACACAATAGAGAAAAGGTACGATTGTGAAGACTTTCACACCGAAACCAGCAGATTTAACTCATGACTGGTATATTATCGACGCCACTGATGTGGTGCTTGGTCGTTTGGCTTCCCAGGTAGCCATTTTGCTGCGTGGTAAGAATAAGCCAACATTTGCTCCTCATGCTGATTCTGGCAATCACGTCATTATCATTAATGCAGATAAGATTGCTTTAACTGGCAATAAGTTGAGCAAGGAATTGTATTCTCACTCTGGTCGTCCAGGTGGACTTCGTCGCGATAGCTATGCTGAGCTTTTGGAGAAGAATCCAAAGCGCATCATCGTTTCCGCTGTGAGGGGAATGCTTCCAAAGAATCGTCTTGCTAAGGTTCAGCTTGATCGCCTTCGTGTGTTCACTGGTGCTGAGCATCCTCATATTTCGCAAAAACCACAGGTCTTCGAGATCTCTCAGGTCTCTCAGCAGGCTAAGTGAATCGTAAGGAGAATATGATTATGGTAGATAACAACAACTCCGCGGTTCTTGAGAATGAAGAAGAACTGACTAGCTATACAACTGAGACAAACGCTGGCGCAGGTACTGGTACTTCTGCCGTTGCTCCAGGCTATGGCACTGGTCGTCGTAAGGAAGCCGTTGCTCGCGTTCGTTTGATTCCAGGCACTGGCAAGTGGACTATTAATGGTCGCGCTCTTGAGGAATACTTCCCATCTCGCTTATTGCAGCGTGAAGTTAATTCCCCATTTGTGCTTTTGAAGCTTGAAGGTAAGTTCGACGTTGTCGTCTTGGTAGACGGTGGCGGCACCACTGGTCAGGCAGGTGCAATCCGTTTGGGTGTTGCTCGTGCTTTGAATGCTATTGACCGTGATGCAAACCGTGCTTCCTTGAAGAAGGCTGGCTTCTTGACTCGCGACGCTCGCGTTGTGGAGCGCAAGAAGGCTGGTTTGCACAAGGCACGTCGTGCACCTCAGTTCTCAAAGCGTTAAGCTGCGAAGAATTTATATTTTCAATGGCTTCTGGCTTTTGCTGGAAGCCATTTTTGTATCTAATGCGGTTGAATGTTCTAAATGTTATTAATCGTTTATAAGTAATCATTAAATCTAACATTCTAGAAAATTTAGAGGATAATCGCACATAAATAGTCACAAATAATAACAAATAACGAACATTAGAGGATAAACCTCGCTCATAAATAGCGCAACTCGCTGCAAATCCAAAATAGTACAGTAAATCAAGTAGATTGTGAACTGTATCACATTGTTAGACATTTAAGATGTGTTTATAAAGAAGATTCTTCATGTAAATGTCTGCATATGAAATGTAAATATAAAAATATATGAATGATCGAGGAGGACCAAATGGCGCAGGCGCAAGAAAAGGCGCAAGAAACAGTGCTTGATGAAAAAGAGCAAGCCGCATTAGCAGCCAAACGAGAGGTAGATGAATTAGCTAAAAAAGCAAAGGTTGCTTTAGAAGAGTTTGAAAAATTAAATCAGGAGCAAGTAGACAGAATCGTAGCAAAAGCGTCTATTGCAGCGTTAAACAAGCATTTAGTATTAGCAAAAATGGCTGTTGAAGAAACAGGCAGAGGATTAGTTGAAGATAAAGCCACAAAAAACATTTTTGCATGCGAGCATATTACCCATTATCTTGCAGGCCAGCGCACAGTAGGCATTATTCGCGAAGATGATGTTCTTGGAATCGATGAAATCGCTGAGCCAGTTGGCATAGTAGCAGGCGTGACTCCAGTCACAAACCCAACATCTACAGCCATTTTTAAATCGCTAATTGCTCTTAAAACTCGTTGCCCAATTATTTTTGGCTTCCATCCATTCGCTCAAAAATGCTCCGCAGAAGCGGCAAGAGTTGTGCGCGATGCAGCGATAGAAGCAGGCGCGCCAGAAAATTGCATTCAGTGGATTGAACATCCATCAATCGAAGCTACGGGAGCTTTAATGAAGCACCCAGATGTTGCAACAATTCTTGCAACAGGCGGTCCTGGAATGGTTAAAGCTGCTTATTCTTCGGGAAAGCCAGCACTTGGCGTTGGTGCAGGAAACGCTCCAGCATATGTTGATGCGGACGTAGATGTTGTGCGCGCTGCAAACGATTTGGTGCTTTCAAAGCATTTTGATTACGGTATGATTTGCGCAACAGAGCAGGCGATTATTGCGCATAAAGACGTGTATGAGCCATTGTTAAAGGAATTGAAGCGCAGAAAAGCATATTTCGTTAATGCCGATGAAAAAGCGAAACTTGAACAGTATATGTTTGGTTGCACTTCGTATTCAGGTCAAACTCCTAAGCTTAATTCAGTTGTTCCAGGAAAATCTCCTCAATATATTGCGCATGAAGCTGGATTTGAGATTCCAGAAGATGCTGTGATACTTATTGCCGAGTGCAAGGAAGTTGGCGAGATGGAGCCTCTAACAATGGAAAAGTTGGCTCCTGTTCACGCTTTGCTTCGCGCAGATAACAAGGAACAAGGCTTTGAAATGTGCGAGAAGATGCTTGTTCACGGAGCTGGTCACACTGCTGTGATTCACACTAATAATCAGCAGCTTGCTCGCGAATATGGCAGCCGCATGCACGCTTGCCGAATCATTTGGAACTCCCCAGGATCTTTGGGTGGTGTTGGTGACATCTACAACGCAATCGCACCTTCTCTCACTTTAGGCTGTGGTTCTTATGGTGGAAACTCTGTTTCTGGAAATGTTCAAGCAGTAAATCTTATTAATATAAAGCGCATAGCGCGAAGGAATAATAATATGCAGTGGTTCAAGATTCCGGCCAAAACGTATTTTGAGCCGAATGCTGTTCGCTATTTGCGAGACATGTATGGCATTGAGCGCGCAGTTATTGTGTGCGATAAAGTTATGGAGCAGCTTGGCATTATAGACAAGGTAATTGATCAGCTTCGCGCTAGAGACAATCGCGTAACGTTTAGGATTATTGACTACGTTGAGCCAGAGCCAAGCGTTGAAACTGTTGAACGCGGCGCCGAAATGATGCGCGAAGAGTTCCAGCCAGATACGATTATTGCTGTTGGCGGCGGATCTCCTATGGATGCTGCAAAAATTATGTGGCTTCTTTACGAGCATCCAGAAATTTCCTTCGCTGATTTGCGCGAAAAGTTCTTCGATATTAGAAAGCGCGCATTTAAGATTCCGCCTCTTGGTAAAAAGGCTTGCTTGATTTGTGTACCAACGTCTTCTGGAACAGGATCGGAAGTTACTCCGTTTGCAGTTATTACAGATCATAAGACTGGCTACAAGTACCCAATTACTGACTACGCAATTACGCCTTCGGTGGCAATCGTGGATCCAGTTTTGGCACGCACACAGCCTCGTCGCTTGGCTTGCGATTCTGGTTTTGACGCTTTGACGCACTCTATGGAAGCTTTTGCTTCTGTTTATGCTAACGACTTTACGGACGCAATGGCATTGCATGCAGCAAAGTTGATTTGGGATAATCTTAACGATTCTGTGAATTCCAATAATTCCGAACGCAAGATTCAAGCTCAAGAAAAAATGCATAATGCGGCTACTATGGCTGGAATGGCGTTTGGTTCGGCGTTCCTTGGTATGTGCCACGCAATGGCACATACAATCGGAGCTTTGTGCCATGTTGCTCACGGCCACACGAATGCAATTTTGCTGCCTTATGTGATTCGCTACAATGGTCAAATTCCACAAGAGCCTACAAGCTGGCCAAAGTACAATCGCTACATCGCTCCGGAGCGATACCAGCAGATTGCAAAGAATCTTGGCATAGATCCTGGTAAAACTCCTCAAGAGGGCGTTGAGAATTTGGCGCGCGCTGTTGAAAATTATCGAGATAATCTTCTTAGTATGGATGCTTCGTTTAAGGCATGCGGTGTGGATGAAGAATACTATTGGTCTTTGTTGGATCAGATTGGCATGCGTGCTTACGAAGATCAGTGCGCTCCTGCAAATCCTCGTATTCCTCAAATCGAAGATATGAAAGATATTGCGATTGCAGCGTATTATGGTGTTTCCCAAGAAGAAGGACATCGTATGCGTTTGGAGCGCGAATCTAAGTGATTATTGAATAATTATTTAAGTGATTTTCGAATGATTATTTAGATGATTATTGAATAATTATTGTATATTTAGTTGCAAATGGCAGAGGCTGCACTAGCTGTAGTTTTCTGCCATTTTTCGTTGGAAAATAGCCGACACGCCCGATTTTTGTTAATCCAAGGTTGATGGTTTAATTACTTAGTTGCCTGTTTTTAAGGCTCGCATATTGTAATTCAAAAAAGCGAGCGCAGAAACAGAAATCGCAATTTTTGTTGATTTTTGTAGGCTGCGCACTGATGTGGAATGACCTTTAGTGTCTATTCTCCCGGTGCCCTTTAATACAGGTTGGTAAACAGTAAACGAATCGCTAGAAAGGGCGGACGGCAATGGCGGGACAGAAAATCCGCATCAGGCTTAAGTCCTATGACCATGAGGTCATCGACCAATCGGCGAAGAAAATCGTCGAGACGGTGACGAACGCGGGCGCCACAGTAGTGGGTCCGGTTCCTCTGCCGACCGAGAAGAACGTGTTTGTTGTTATCCGT
Organism: Gardnerella sp. DNF00109; assembly: GCF_049262845.1. Lineage (NCBI taxonomy): Bacteria > Bacillati > Actinomycetota > Actinomycetes > Bifidobacteriales > Bifidobacteriaceae > Gardnerella > Gardnerella sp. DNF00109. The sequence goes on along the minus strand of NZ_CP058406.1, from coordinate 1,459,378 downwards.
TCTCCTCACAAATATAAGGATTCTCGCGAGCATTTCGAGATGCGCACTCATAAGCGCCTCATTGACATCGTTGATCCAACGCCAAAGGCTGTGGATTCTTTGATGCACATTGACCTGCCTGCGGATGTAAATATCGAGATTAAGCTGTAGGAAGGGGGGTAAATAATGTCGCAAAATAAGAATCGCACTGCTTTGCTCGGCCGTAAGCTGGGCATGAGCCAGGTTTGGGATGAAAACGGCCTTTTTGTCCCCGTAACTCTGGTTGAGGTCGCTACTAACGTAGTTACCGCTGTTAAGACCGAAGAAACTGACGGTTATTGCGCCGTACAGCTCGGTTATGGCCAGATTGATCCTACCAAGGTTACCAAGCCATTGGCTGGTCACTTTGCAAAGGCTGGCGTGACTCCTCGTCGTCACCTCGCTGAGGTGCGCACTGAAAATGCAGCAGATTACAAGCCAGGTCAAGAATTGACCGCTGAAGTATTTGCTGAAGGTGCCGAAGTCGACGTAACGGGTACTACAAAGGGTAAAGGCTTTGCTGGCACAATCAAGCGTTGGGGCTTCAAGTCTTACCGTCGTACTCACGGCTCGCACAAGAATGAACGTCGTCCAGGTTCTGTGGGCGCATGTGCAACTCCAAGCCGCATTTTGAAGGGCAAGCGTATGGCTGGTCGCATGGGTCATGTGACTTCTACTGCGCTCAACCTCACAATCGTTTCTTCGGATGTTGAGAACGGTATTTTAGCTATTAAGGGTGCTATTCCAGGACCTAAAGGTGCTATCGTTCTCGTCCGTTCGGCAGTGAAGGGAGCCTGATTTAAATGGCAAACGTAACTCTGAACGTAACTGACACCAAGGGCAATGCAAACGGAACTGTTGAAGCTCCTGCTGAGATTTTCGGCATCTCCAACGAAGACGTTTTGGCTCACGGTCCATTGGTTCATCAGGTCGTTATTGCTCAGCTTGCTGCTGCTCGACAGGGTACTCACGCGGTTAAGAATCGCGCTAATGTATCTGGCGGCGGTAAGAAGCCATGGAAGCAGAAGGGCACCGGACGTGCTCGTCAAGGCTCCATTCGTGCTCCACAGTGGGTGCATGGTGGTGTTGTACATGGTCCAGTTCCTCGCAAGTATGATCAGCGTACTCCAAAGAAGATGAAGGCAGCTGCTCTTCGTTATGCTCTTTCGGATCGTGCAAATGCTGGTCGCATTGCAGTTGTGGACTTTGGTATTAAGGATGTTCCATCCACCAAAGCAGCAGTTGCAGCACTTACACCAGTAACTAAGGATCAGTTCACCACTGTTGTTCTCTCTCGTGAAAACATCAATGAGTGGATGTCTGTTCGTAACATTCCAACGGTGCATGTGATCTTCGCTGATCAGCTCAACACCTACGATGTCATCACCGCTCAGTACGTAGTCTTCTCCAAGGAAGGTTTCGAAGCCTTCGTTGCAGCTAAGACCGAGCCTGAAGTTAAGGAGGCCTGATTTAAATGGTCGCAGTCCATAACCCAGCACATGACATCATTTTAAAGCCAGTTGTTTCTGAAAAAAGCTATGCAGCTTCCGATCGTGGTCAGTACACCTTCGTGGTAGCTCCAAATGCTAACAAGGTTCAGATCAAGCAGGCTATCGAAGAAATCTTCAAAGTCAAGGTAACGAATGTTAACACCTTGAATCGCGCTGGCAAGCTTAAGCGCTCTCGCACTGGCTTCGGTCGTCGTGTGAATCAGAAGCGTGCTATTGTCACCGTGGCACAGGGCCAGACAATCGATATCTTTGGTAACTGAAGGCTAGCCGAGAAAAGTAAAGGAATACTACATTATGGCTATCCGCGTTTATAAGCCTACGACTGCAGGACGTCGTAACGCATCCGTTTCGGACTTCTCCGAGATTACGCGTTCCACTCCTGAAAAGTCGTTGGTACGCAAACTCAGCAAAACTGGCGGTCGTAACTCTTACGGTCGCATGACTTCCCGCCATCGCGGCGGCGGACACAAGCGTCAGTATCGTCTCATCGATTTTAAGCGTTGGGACAAGGATGGCGTGCCAGCAAAGGTTGCTCATATTGAGTATGACCCTAATCGTTCCGCTCGCATCGCATTGTTGCATTATGCAGATGGTGAGAAGCGCTACATTATCGCTCCTGAAGGCATTTCCCAGGGAGATGTTATTGAGACTGGCGCCCAGGCTGATATTAAGCCAGGCAACAACTTGCCTCTTAAGAACATCCCAACTGGTACCGTGGTGCACGCAATCGAGCTTCGTCCACTTGGTGGCGCAAAGATTGCACGCTCCGCAGGTGCTGCCGTTCAGCTCGTAGCTAAGGATGGCGCTTACGCTCAGTTGCGTATGCCATCTGGCGAAATTCGTAACGTGGACGCTCGTTGCCGCGCTACAATCGGCGAGGTTGGCAACTCTGACCACGCTAATATCGAGCTTGGTAAGGCAGGTCGTGCTCGTTGGCTTGGTCGCAGGCCAATCACCCGAGGCGAATCTATGAACCCTGTTGATCACCCTCATGGTGGTCGTACCCGTGGTGGTAAACCACCTGTTTCTCCATGGGGCAAGGGCGAGGTTCGTACCCGCCGTCCGAAGAAGGCTTCGAACAAGATGATTGTTCGTCGTCGTCCGAATGGTAAGAACCGCAAGTAAGGGAGTGTCGAACAGATGACTCGTAGCATCAAGAAGGGCCCTTTCGTCGACGCCCACTTACAGAAGAAAGTCGACGAACAAAACGACAAGGGCACGCATAACGTCATCAAGACGTGGTCGCGTCGTTCGATGATCACTCCTGATTTCATTGGACACACCTTTGCCGTACACGATGGCCGCAAGCATGTGCCGGTATTCGTTACCGAAGCAATGGTTGGTCATAAGCTCGGTGAATTCGCCCCAACCAAGACCTTCAAGGGTCATGTGAAGGACGACAAGAAAGCACGCCGCTAAAGGAGAGTTAGGACACATGGAAGCTAAAGCAATCGCTCGTCACGTACGTGTGACGCCGCGCAAGGCTCGCCGCATGGTCGACCTCATCCGAGGCAAGCGTGCAAGCGAAGCTATTACCATTTTGAAGTTTGCTCCTCAGGACGCATCTTTACCAGTGCGTAAGGTTCTTGAAAGCGCGATCGCTAACGCTCGCGTTAAGGCTGAAAAGGCTGGAGAACCATTCCGTGAGCAAGACTTGGTCATCAAGGAAACCTATGTGGATGAGGGTGTAACGCTTAAGCGTTTCCGCGCTCGTGCACAAGGTCGCGCTGCGCGCATTAACAAGCGCACAAGCCATATCACTGTTATCGTCTCGCTTAAGGAAGGGGATCGCTAAAGATGGGTCAGAAGATCAATCCTTTCGGCTATCGCCTGGGCATTACCGAGAATCATCGCTCTAGGTGGTTCTCTGATTCTACTAAAGCCGGCGAGCGTTACCGTGACTTCGTCCTTGAGGATGACAAGATTCGCAAGGAAATGAGCCATGACCTCGAACGTGCAGGCGTGTCCCGCATCGTTATCGAGCGTACTCGTGACCGCGTTCGTGTTGATATTCACACCGCTCGTCCAGGTATTATTATCGGTCGTCGTGGCGCAGAAGCCGAGCGTGTTCGTGCAAAGCTTGAGAAGCTCACTGGTAAGCAAGTACAGCTCAACATTTTCGAAGTGAAGAATGCTGCACTTGACGCTCAATTGGTTGCTCAGGGAATTGCGGAACAGTTAACCAATCGCGTTACATTCCGTCGCGCTATGCGTAAAGCACAGCAGGATGCAATGCGCGCAGGTGCAAAGGGTATCCGTATTAAGCTCTCTGGTCGTCTTGGTGGCGCCGAAATGAGCCGTTCTGAGTTCTATCGTGAGGGTCGCGTTCCACTGCAGACCCTGCGTGCCCTTATTGATTACGGCTTCTTTGAAGCTAAGACTACCTACGGCCGTATCGGCGTAAAGGTATGGATTTATAAGGGTGATATGACCGAGCGTGAGTTCGAAGAGCAGCAGGCCCAGCAGGGTAAGCGTGAAGGTCGCCGTGGCGATCGTCGTCCACGTCGTGGCGCACGCTCTGCCAACCAGCAGAAGGCTGCCGAAGCACAGGCTGAGAAGCCAGCTGAAGCTGCAGCTGCTGAAGCTCCTGCCGCAACGGAAACGAAGGAGTGAGCAGATGCTTATCCCAAAAAGGACTAAATATCGCAAGCAGCACCGTCCTACCCGTAGCGGCATGTCTAAGGGTGGAACCGCTATCGCTTTCGGCGATTTCGGTATTCAGGCGCTGGCTCCGGCGTACATCACTAACCGTCAGATCGAGGCAGCCCGTATCGCAATGACCCGCTATATTAAGCGTGGTGGTCGCGTGTGGATTACGGTTTTCCCTGATCGTCCATTAACCAAGCACCCGCTTGGTGCACGAATGGGTTCCGGTAAAGGCGCTCCAGAATTCTGGATTGCTAACATCCATCCAGGTCGTGTAATGTTCGAGATCGGTGGTGTTTCTGAGGACGTCGCTCGCGAGGCTTTGCGCCGCGCTATCGACAAGCTCCCAATGAAATGCCGTGTTATTGCGCGTGAAGGCGGTGACATCTGATGCCAGTCGGAACTGCAGACTACACCATCAAGAATTTAAACGAGAAGACTAATGCTGAAATCGAAGGCTTCTTAAAGAAGTCCAAGGAAGAGCTTTTTAACTTGCGCTTCCAGGCAGCAACTGGTCAACTCGAAAACAGCGCTCGCCTCAAGGCGGTCAAGCACGACATAGCCAGGATGTATACTATCCTGCGTGAGCGTGAACTCGGCATCAGCCAAGAGCCTGGCGCCACTGAGGTCAAGGAGAAGTAAGCATGGCTGAGAACCAAGAGCGCAACTTCCGCAAGGTTCGTCGCGGCTACGTCGTGTCCGAGGCCATGGACAAGACAATTGCCGTGGAGCTGGAGCAGCGTTCGACACACCCACTTTACGGTAAAGTCGTCCGCTCCACACGCAAGGTCAAGGCACATGATGAACACAATGAGGCGCATATTGGCGATCTCGTGAGTATCATGGAAACTCGGCCTTTGAGCAAGACCAAGCGTTGGCGTCTCGACTCGATTATCGAGCGCGCCAAGTAAACAAGTTCAGCAAGGCTCCGCGCTTCACCTGTGCCTGTTGTTTAGTAGGTACGGGTGAGCGGGGAGAACCAGCTCGACTAAGGAGAATCAATGATTCAGCAGGAAACGCGGCTTCATGTCGCCGACAACACGGGTGCTAAGGAATTGCTTGCCATCCGCGTGCTCGGTGGATCGAAGCGACGCTATGCCGGCATCGGCGACATCATCGTCGCCTCCGTTAAGGATGCTATTCCTGGCGGGTCGGTCAAGAAAGGCGACGTAGTTAAAGCTGTCGTCGTCCGTACTGTCAAGGAACATCGTCGTGTTGATGGTTCCTATATTAAGTTCGACGAGAACGCCGCTGTTATTCTCGGCTCTGGCCGTGAACCAAAGGGCACTCGTATCTTTGGACCAGTCGGTCGTGAATTGCGTGATAAGCGCTTCATGAAGATTGTGTCCCTCGCCCCGGAGGTGATCTGAGATGGTAGCCAAGATTAAGTCCGGCGACCAGGTAAAGGTTATCCGCGGCAAGGATCGCGGTAAGGAAGGCAAAGTACTTCGTGTACTCGCCGAAGACCGTTTGATCGTCGAGGGTGTTCAGGTTGTTAAGAAGCATGTGCGTGCTACCCAGCAGGGTCAGCAGGCAGGCATCGTCTCTGTTGAGGCTCCAATTCACCGTTCTAACGTTATGGTGATTGACCCAGAGACCAAGCAACCAACCCGCGTGGGCGTGATTGTTAAGCAAGAAGCTCGCGACGGCAAAGTAAAGACCGTGCGCGTGCGTGTAGCTAAGAAGTCCGGAAAGGAGCTGGCATGACCGATACTACAGTTGAGGCGCCGGCAACTCCGCGCTTAAAGCAGCAATACAATGATCAAATCGTTCCAGCTTTGGAAAAGGAATTTGGCCACACTAATCCTATGCAGGTGGCTCGTTTGCAGAAGGTCGTCGTCTCTATGGGCGTTGGCGCTGCAGCTCGCGATTCCAAGCTTATCGAAGGTGCGATTAAGGATCTCACTTTGATCACTGGTCAGAAGCCAAAGGTTACTAAAGCTAAGAAATCTGTTGCGCAGTTCCATTTGCGCGAAGGTCAGGCTATTGGCGCTTACGTAACTCTTCGTGGTGATCGTATGTGGGAATTCTTGGATCGTTTGCTCACTCTGGCTTTGCCACGTATCCGCGATTTCCGTGGTATTAATGGCAACCAGTTCGACGGTCAGGGTAACTATAACTTTGGTCTTACGGAGCAGTCAATGTTCCACGAGATTGATCCTGATTCGATTGATCATCAGCGTGGTATGGACATCACCGTGGTGACCACCACCAAGGACGATGTGGAAGCGAAGTCGCTACTTAAGCACCTCGGTTTCCCATTCAAGGAGAACTGATATGGCAAAAACCGCTCTGAAAAACAAGGCGGCCGCTAAGCCGAAGTTCAAGGTGCGCGCTTATACGCGTTGCCAGGTTTGTGGTCGTCCTCACTCCGTGTATCGCAAGTTCGGTCTGTGCCGTGTATGCCTTCGTGAAAAGGCACATCGCGGTGAGTTGCCGGGTGTTACGAAGTCCAGTTGGTAAATATCGACGCTGAAGGTCCACTGCTTTAAGAATAACTAAAACAGGCGGTGGAAACCACGGCGAGAAAGGGCGTTAGCCCAACATGACAATGACAGATCCTATCGCAGACATGTTGACACGTCTGCGTAATGCGAGCGCGGCAAAGCACGATACCGTGGAAATGCCGTACTCCAAGTTCAAGGCGAATATCGCCGAGATTCTGAAGCGTGAAGGCTATATTAAAGACTTTGCTGCTAAGGAAGCCAAGGTTGGACAGACTTTGGAAGTCACATTAAAGTATGGCTCCAATGGTCAGCGTTCCATCCAGGGCATCAAGCGCATTTCTAAGCCAGGCTTGCGTCGTTACGCAAAGTCTGATTCTTTGCCTATGCCTCTTGGTGGTCTCGGTATCGCTATTATCTCGACCAGCTCGGGATTGTTGACTCAGAAGGAATGCCTCGACAGAGGCATTGGCGGCGAAATCGTCGCCTACGTATGGTGAGAAAGGAGAGCTGAAAATGGCATCGCATATTGGTAAGCTCCCCGTCGACATTCCTGCAGGCGTGGAAGTAAAGATTGAAGGTCAGTCCTTTAGTGCTAAGGGCGCTAAGGGTTCTGATTCCTATGTAATTCCAGAAGGTATTACCGCTGAAGTTGCTGATGGCAAGATCGTTTTAACCCCAGCTGATGATTTGCGTCCAACTCGTGCAAAGCACGGTTTGGCTCGTGCAATCGTAGCGTCCATGGTTAAGGGTGTGCATGAAGGCTACACCAAGACTTTGGACATTGTTGGAACTGGTTATCGTGCTGTGATGAAGGGTAAGGGCATTGAGTTCTCACTCGGATATTCTCACACTATTACCGTTCAGCCACCTGAGGGTATTGAGTTTGAATTGCCAAACGCAAATCAGGTAATCGTCAAGGGTACTGACAAGCAGGCCGTTGGTCAGGCTGCCGCTAACATTCGCAAGCTGCGTGCTCCAGAACCTTATAAGGGTAAGGGCATTAAGTACAGCGATGAGCGTATTTTGCGCAAGGCTGGAAAGGCTGGTAAGTGATATGAGCGTTAAGATTTTCGGTAAGGGTACCAAAGTCGCGCGTTTGCGTCGTCACGCCCGTCTTCGTAAGCGCATTTCTGGCACTCCAGAGCGCCCACGTTTGGTAGTTTCTCGTTCTAACCGTCACATGGTTGCTCAGATTGTGGATGACACTAAGGGTCTTACCCTTGTAAGCGCTTCCACCTTGACTTCTGACTTCGCTGGTTTTACTGGTACGAAGACTGAAGCTGCTACCAAGGTTGGCGAGTTAATCGCTGCCAAGGCGAAGGAAGCGGGTATTACCGCTGTAATCTTCGATCGTGGCGGTAATAAGTATCATGGTCGCGTCGCAGCAGTAGCTGAAGGCGCCCGTCAGGGAGGTCTAGCACTGTGAGCGATAACGAAAAGGAAACCCAAGTGGCTGAAGAAACTCAGAACACTCAGGCATCCGCCGAGGAGCGTACTGACGATCGCCGTTCCCGTCGCTCTAAGGGCGAAGGTAAGCGCGGAGAGCGTCGTAACCGTCGTGAAGAAAACCGCGGCGAAGAGCTTCTGGATCGCGTAGTTACTATTAACCGTGTTTCCAAGACTCACAAGGGTGGTCGTACCTTTAGCTTTGCAGCACTTGTTGTTGTTGGCGACGGTAAGGGCACTGTTGGTGTTGGCTACGGTAAGTCTCGCGAAGTTCCAGCAGCTATCGCTAAGGGTCAGCTTGATGCTAAGAAGCATATGTTCACTGTTCCACGTATTCGTGGTACCGTAACCCACCCTGTGTTGGGTCACGATGCTGCTGGCACAGTTTTGCTTCGTCCAGCTGCTCCAGGTACTGGTGTAATTGCTGGTGGCGCTGTGCGTGCTGTTATGGAGTGCGCTGGCATTACCGATATCCTCACCAAGTCCATGGGCTCTGCAACCGCTGTTAACGTGGTTCGCGCTACTGTGGATGCTTTGAAGAAGCTTGAAGAGCCAGAGGAGATTTGCGCTCGTCGTGGACTTTCCCTCGAGGAAGTTGCACCAGACGCATTGCTTCGTGAGCGCGCTGCAGGCATTGCCGAAGCTCGCAAGGCTCGTGAAGAAGCTCAGGCTGCTAAGGCTGCCCAAGCAAAGGATGGTGAGTGATGGCTAACTTGAAGATCACTCTGGTGCACGGTTTGGTTCATTCCACCGAGCGTCAGCGCGCGAACGTTCAAACTCTCGGTCTTCACAAGATTGGCCAGAGCGTTGTTCGCGAGGACAATCCAGTCAATCGTGGCTTGGTTATGGCCGTTCGCCACTTGCTGAGCGTTGAGGAGGTTGACTGATTATGGCTAATGAAGAACCAATGTTGCACATGCACACGTTGCGTCCAGCTCCAGGAGCTAAGAAGGATCGCATTCGCGTGGGTCGTGGTGAAGGCTCTAAGGGTAAGACTTCGGGTCGTGGCGATAAGGGTACGAAGAAGCGTTACCAAGTTCGTCCAGGCTTTGAAGGCGGCCAGCTTCCACTTTACATGCGTTTGCCTAAGCTTCGTGGCTTTAAGAGCCCATTCAAGAAAGAGTTCCAGGTTGTTAATGTTGCAGCCCTCGAAGAGCTCTTCCCAAATGGTGGCGAAGTTACTGTTGCTGATTTGGTAGTTAAGGGCGCTGTGCGTGATGGTTACCCAGTTAAGGTTTTGGGTGATGGCGATCTTAAGGTTGCTTTGACTCTTAAGGGAGTTAAAGCTTCTGCATCTGCTAAGGCCAAGATTGAAGCTGCTGGTGGCTCTGTTAGCGAAGAGTAATGTACTCAGCTGATAATGCTAATTAACGCAGTGATTTGACTGTTTAATAATCCCTCTAGTTTTGGCTGGAGGGATTATTTTTTATTGTCTAAACTCACGGAATGACTGTATCGGTATGCACCGTGATATAAACTATTGCCTCAGAGTTTGTTTTTTTACTGTTGCGCCTAGATCGTAGCGCAAAAAAGGGAGGAAGACCCAGGTGAAAACGTTAATCCAGGCCTTCAGGACGAAGGAGTTGAGGAATAAGATCCTCTTCGTCTTCGCAATGATTATCATCTACAGAATTGGTTCCTTTATTCCAATTCCTGGCGTTGATTACAAAGTTATACGTGCTTGCACAGCTAAGCTTGCCTCTTCTAGTGAAAACTTTATTGGTTTGGTGAACCTGTTCTCTGGTGGTTCGCTTTTGCAGCTGTCTATTTTTGCATTGGGCGTTATGCCTTATATTACGGCGTCTATTGTTATTCAGCTGCTTAGGGTTGTGATTCCTCGTTTTGAGGCTCTTCACAAGGAAGGTCAGTCTGGAGAAACAAAGCTTACTCAGTACACTCGTTATTTGACTATTGGCTTGGCAATTTTACAGTCCACAACCATTTTGGTTACTGCACGTTCTGGTGCACTATTTAATTATCAGTGTGGTCAGGTTATTCCAGATGGCTCTATGTGGAGCTTACTGGTTATGGTTTTGATTATGACTGGTGGCACTGGTTTGATCATGTGGATGGCAGAACTTATTACGGATAAGGGTATTGGTCAGGGCATGTCAGTGTTAATCTTCATGTCTATCTGCTCTGGCTTCCTTCCAAAGCTGTGGGAAATTGGTTGGGGAACCAATGGTACTAATGGCGATTGGACCAAGTTCTCTATTGTCGGTGGCGTTCTGCTTGTAATTCTTATTTTTGTTGATTTCGTGGAGCTTGCTCAGCGTAGAATTCCTGTACAGTATACGCGCCGAATGATTGGTCGTAAGATGTATGGCGGTTCTTCTACATACTTACCTCTTAAGGTCAATATGAGTGGTGTTATCCCACCAATTTTTGCATCCTCGATTCTTGCTATTCCAACTCTTCTTGCTCAGTTCGGTGATAGTCGTAAGGATTGGGTGCGTTGGATTAATGCCAATTTAGCAAACTCTACTTCTGTGTGGTACATAGCCTTGTACACAGTTATGATTGTGTTCTTCTGCTTCTTCTACACTGAGATTACTTTTAATCCAGATGAAACTGCAGATAACATGAAGGAATACGGCGGTTTTATTCCAGGTATTCGTGCTGGTAGTGCTACAAGTCGCTATCTTAGCTATGTCATGAATAGATTAAACACTGTTGGTGCTGTCTATTTGCTATTCGTAGCGTTGATTCCAACAGTTTTGATTATGTCTTTGCACCTTAATATGAAGCTTCCATTTGGTGGTACTACGATTCTTATTATCGCAGGTGTTGGTTTGGATACTTTGCGTCAAGCCAAGGCTCAGACCGAGCAGTTCCAATATGCTGGATTCTTGTTTGATCATAACGATAGTAAGCAAGTTGCTAAATAGTATTACTAGATAGGTTTTGTTGTTAAGATTTGCGATGGAGCATAAAGAAACAAGGAGATTAATATGCGATTGCTAATTATGGGACCACAGGGCGTTGGTAAGGGCACTCAGGCTGCTTTGCTTGCAGAGCATTATGGGATTCCTGCTATTTCTACTGGCGATATTTTCCGTTACAACTTGAAGAATCAAACGGAGCTTGGTAAGAAGGTTCAGGGTTATCTTGATAAGGGTGAGCTTGTTCCAGATGAATTGACAAATAGCATTGTTAAGGATCGTCTTGCTCAGGATGATGCTAAGAATGGCTGGATTCTTGATGGATATCCACGTAATGCGTCTCAGGTTAAGGCTTTGGATCTTATGCTTGAGGAGCTTGGTACTCCTTTGGATCACGTTGTTGCTCTTGAAGCGGAGCGTGAGGTTTTGCTTGAGCGTATGAAGAAGCGCGCAATTGAGCAGGGTCGTTCAGATGATACTCCTGAGGTAATTGCTACTCGTTTGGAAACTTACGAGAAGGAAACTGCTCCTCTTCTTGATATTTATGAAAGCCGTGGTCAGCTTGTTGAGGTTGATGGTGTTGGCGATATTGCTGAAATCAACAATCGCATAGTTGAGTCTTTGGTATGAGATTTATTTAAAATTTAGATTTTCTCGTATTTATAATGCGCCTTTTGCGACACGCCGAGTGTTGTATTGGGCGCATTTACTGTATCATAGAAGATTGGCGTGTCTTCGGATACGTAAAGTAGTACGTCCAAGGAACGGAACGAGGCTCATGGCAAAAGACGGTGTGATTGAAGTCGAAGGCACGGTAGTTGAAGCACTGCCAAACGCGATGTTTCGCGTTCAGCTTGAGAACGAGCACATTGTACTGGCTACGATTTCTGGAAAGATGCGTAAGAATTATATTCGTATTCTTCCTCAAGATCGTGTTGTGCTGGAGATGAGCCCTTATGATTTGAACCGTGGTCGTATTACGTACCGCTATAAGTAAAGGTACAAGCAAAGGAAAACCATGAAGGTCAGCCCTAGCGTGAAGAGGATCTGCGAAAATTGCCGCGTGATCCGCCGTCACGGTCGCGTCATGGTGATTTGCATCAACCCACGTCATAAGCAGCGTCAGGGCTGAGTGGATCCCCACCGCGAAGATAAAGGATAAGGCGCTAAGTCGCAGCTAAAGCTGAACCCTGGGTGCGCAGGCCCAGGCCGCAGGATTGCGGGAGACTTGGTGCACGACCTGCGTAATAGTAAAGGAATTACAATGGCACGTCTTGCCGGAGTAGATATTCCCAATGAGAAGCGCATTGAGATTGCCCTCACCTACATTTTTGGTGTAGGCCGTACTCGCGCTAAGGAAACGCTTGCCGCGACCGGTGTTAATCCGGATACCCGCGTCAAGGATCTTACGGATGAACAGTTAATCACTTTGCGTGATTATCTTGAAGCTAATTATAAGATTGAAGGCGATTTGCGTCGTGAAATCGATGCAGACATTCGTCGTAAGATTCAGATCAACTGCTATCAAGGCCAGCGTCATCGCAAGGGTCTTCCTGTGCGTGGTCAGCGTACTAAGACTAATGCTCGTACTCGTAAGGGTCCGAAGCGTACTGTCGCCGGGAAGAAGAAGGCCACCAGATAGTAGTCGGTGGTCGGCTCTAGGCCACGAGTTAATTCTCATCGCCTAGACATACCAACTAATTCGTCATTAGGAAACGAGGGTCAATGGCAGCTGCAAAGCAAGCCTCGCGCAAGCCGCGTCGCCGGGACCGCAAGTCGGTACCGGTTGGGCAGGCGCATATTAAATCAACATTCAATAACACGATTATTTCCATCACCGATCCATCGGGTGCAGTCCTTTCTTGGGCTTCCGGTGGCGATGTCGGCTTTAAGGGTTCCCGCAAGTCGACTCCTTACGCTGCAGGTATGGCTGCTGAGTCTGCTGCTCGTAAGGCAATGGAACATGGCCTGAAGAAGGTCGACGTGTTTGTTAAGGGTCCAGGTTCCGGTCGTGAAACCGCTATCCGTTCCCTTCAGTCCGCGGGTCTTGAAGTCGGTTCTATTACCGACGTCACCCCACAAGCGCATAACGGCGTTCGCCCACCAAAGCGTCGCCGCGTCTGAGCACTCTTACGAATCCATCCATCCAACCCGCTTATGGGCGGCGAGTGCACCACCGACCAGAAGCTGAAAGGATACAAAAGTGCTTATCGCACAGCGTCCAACACTTACCGAGGAATCACTGAATCCCCAGCGTTCTCGCTTTACAATTGAGCCGTTGGAACCAGGTTTCGGATACACGCTCGGCAATTCGCTGCGTCGTACCCTATTGAGCTCCATTCCAGGTGCTGCCGTAACTTCGGTACGCATTTCTGGTGCTCTCCATGAGTTCACGACTCTGCCAGGTGTTGAAGAGGATGTCACTGAAATCCTGCTGAACATTAAGGGTATCGTACTTACAAGTGAGTATGACGAGCCAGTAGTGATGTATCTTCGCAAGAGCGGCAAGGGTGAAGCAACAGCTGGAGATATTACTCCTCCTGCTGGCGTCACTATTGCCAATCCAGAGATGCATATCGCTACACTTGCTGAAGATGGTGAGCTTGAAATTGAGTTCACCGTGGAGCGCGGTCGTGGATATGTACCTGCTCAGATGAACAAGCAGGAAAACAGCGAAATCGGTCGCATTCCAGTGGATTCGATCTACTCACCAGTTTTGAAGGTGAGCTATAAGGTCGAAGCTACCCGCGTGGAACAGCGCACGGACTTCGATAAGCTCATCCTGGATGTGGAAACTAAGCCAGCTATTACACCACGAGATGCAGTTGCATCTGCTGGTTCGACTTTGGTTGAGCTTTTTGGTCTTTGCCGTGAGCTTAACGTCGATGCAGAAGGTGTTGAAGTTGGTCCAGCTCCAGTCATGGGAGAAGTTGATTCTCAGATGGCTACTCCGATTGAGGATTTGAATCTTACGCAGCGCAGCTACAACTGCTTGAAGCGTGAGGGAATCCACACTGTTGGTGAGCTGGTAGTACACACTGAGCAGGATTTGCTCGATATTCGTAATTTCGGCATGAAATCCATCGATGAGGTTAAAGAGAAATTGCAGTCTATGGGATTGTCTCTTAAGGCCTCGCCGCTTGGCTTTGACGCCAATAATCTCGAAGGTGGCACGTTCTTCTCGCCAGAAGACGAGTAAACAGTCCACCGCCAATCGTCGTGGTTTTTGGATGTTCGGGTTTTTGCCCACCTGAATTCTGCGACAATAAGGAGTAATAATGCCTACACCGAAACAAGGGCCTCGTCTGGCTTCTAGCCCAGCGCATGAGCGCCTGATGCTGGCCAACATGGCTACTAGCCTCTTCCAGCACGGTCGTATTGTGACTACTTTGCCAAAGGCAAAGCGTCTTCGTCCACTTGCTGAGCGTTTGATAACATTCGCTAAGCGTGGCGACTTGCATTCGCGCCGCCGTGTGTTGCGCGTGATCCGCAATAAGTCCGTTGTTCACATGCTTTTCACTCAAATTGCTGAGCAGATGAAGCAGCGTGAAGGTGGCTATACCCGCATCGTTAAGATGGCTCCTCGTCGTGGTGATACTGCTCCACAAGCTATTATTGAGCTTGTTGTTGAGCCAGTAAGCCCAAAGAAGGCTGTCGTTAAGGAAGCTGAGTCTGCTGCTAAAGTTGCTGCTAAAGAAGAAGCAGCCGAGTAGCTTAGATTAGCATCTTGATGCATCGGTAAGTAAATCTTTCTACGAGTAGTCGTCGTGTTTTAGATTTATTGAACGGGTTGGAGTTTTATCTCCAGCCCGTTTTTCTATATCTGATATATCTTTTCTATATCTGGTATCAATTATTATTGAAATATGACAAATATTCTCGATTTAGTGAATAACGATTTTACTAACTTTAAAGATAGAAAATTCAACGCCGTAGATTCGCTTATTTTATGCGAGTTGGCGTATGTTTGCATGCCTGAATCGATTCCAAAGTATAATGACGATTCTAACGCACTAGCAACCGTTCCTTTAAGCGAATTGCTTCGCGGTGAGGATTTTTCTTCAATGTTTAGCTCTGGTTCAGCTAAAGTTGATGATTTTCGAAAGAGTCTTCTTCTCGCTGTTGCAGCTAGTCCGCGATATAGGGGAATGCGAGTCGGCGAGGTTCTTGAGCGTTTTGATGAGTCGAAGGTTGATGATTCGTGTGAACAGCAGTTTGCTGCAGTTACTTTTGATTTGACTGATTGTATTGGCTATAGATGTTTTGTTGTTGCTTTCAGGGGGACTGATAACACTCTTGTTGGGTGGAAGGAAGATTTTAATATGGCTTTTCGCTGCCCAGTTCCAGCTCAAGAGTCTGCTGCAGAATATTTGCTCTCTATATCTAGGCGCGCGTGTAAAGATTCTTGCAAAAGTGGCGGTATTCGTGGGATTTGTAGCAGTGTTGCCGATTATTTCGCGAATTTGTTTAATAAGAAGAATGATTTTAAGAATATCGATCTGGATAAGGTCGATCTAGAAAATAGCGATAATAAGAATAGCAATCTAGAAAATAGCAATGATTGCGATTTAAGTGATAATCCTAAAATATTTGTTGTGGGTCATTCAAAAGGCGGGAATATGGCTGCATATGCGGCAATGCGTTTGGATGCAGAAAATCAACAACTTGGTGATCTTGTCAGTAAAATTTATTCTATGGACGGTCCTAGTTTTGGCTCGGATGTTGTTGATCCAAAGGTTTTTTCTCGCGTTGTTTCCAGAATCGAAAAAGTTGTTCCGCAATCTGCTTTTATTGGATTGATTATGGATACTGGCGTACCGTATAAAGTTACGGTTGCTGAGTCGATTGGATTGATGCAACATTTTGGCATGTATTGGCAGGTTAAAGACGGAGATTTTGACTATTGTGATCATGTAACTCCGCGTGCGCTTGCTGTTTCTAAAGCTGCTAATGATTGGATGTTGAATTTGCCTTTCGAAGAGCGAAAACGCAGAATCGATAGTGTTTACAACGCTTTAACTAGCTTAGGATATCCTACTTTTGATGAAATTTCTGCGCATTGGTCTGAGCTTTTGCCGAAAATATTGAGCATAGCAACGCATATGGATTCAAAGACTTATGAGTTAATTCGTAATATTATGGGTGCGTTTACTGGTGTTGGTGGAGCAGAACATAAGAATTGAAAAGATTATCGTTGCAGTCTGGCGACTAAGGCGACTAAGGCGACTAATATTCGGTTTTTTTTTCTAATAATTGTATAATTTTTTGGAAGGTTTTTTTGATGCGTCTTCGTTTAGATTTAGCTTATGATGGCGGTGATTTTTACGGTTGGGCTAGGCAGCCGAATTTAAGAACAGTTCAAGGCACTTTGGAAGACGCTTTATATAAAGTTTTGCGTGTACATGATGGCGATTCTTGTTTTCCGCTTCGACTAACAGTTGCTGGGCGCACGGATACTGGTGTTCATGCTTCTTATCAGGTTTGTCATTTAGATGTAGAAGATGATATTTTACAAAATTGTGTTTGCCACACAAATCTGACGCCTGTAAAAGCTTTAGAATATAGGCTTCGTGGTGTTTTGCCTAAAGATATTTCGATTCACAGTGTAAGCATTGCACCAAGCGGTTTTGATGCTCGTTTTTCTGCGCTTGATCGCACATACGTGTATAGGATTAGTGATGCGGCAAATCGCGAGAATTTGGATCCGCGCATGCGTGGTTTTGTGTTACAACTTGACTACGATTTAAACGTTGATGCCATGGATCAGGCAGCAGCTATGATTGTTGGTTTGCACGATTTTGGGTCTTTCGCCCGTCCAAATCCTGGTGGAACTACGATTCGCTGCGTTAAAAAAGCGGTTTGGAATCGCGTTTGTTTGGATGGTTGCGCGTCTGTTGGTTCGGATATTGTTTCTAGATCAACTGGCAATATTCCGCCTATTGAGCATGGTTTGATTGAGTTTACTATTGTTGCTGATGCGTTTGCACATAATATGGTTCGTTCTCTTGTTCAGGCTTGTGTACAAGTTGGTTGCGGTAAGCGTTCCGTTGACTGGTTTAAGGATAAGATTGAAAATCCGATTCGAGAAGGATCTACTGGTCCTATTGCGGCTAATGGTTTGACTTTGGAATATGTTGAATATCCTCCGAAAGATCAACTTGAAGTTAGGGCTAATGCGATTCGCGCTCGTCGAACTCTTGAAGAACTTGATTGATTGTTTGCAAAATTCTCAACACAAATTTGTGTATATTCTAGGGTTGGTTTACAATTGAAAAGTTGCGTTTCTTTCTGCGTTTTGCAGTTTGCGCAAAATGGATGAATGTCCGAGCGGTCTAAGGAGCACGCCTCGAAAGCGTGTGAGGGTTACACCCTCCGCGAGTTCAAATCTCGCTTCATCCGCAAGCAGGGTTTCTAGCGATTGGCTAGAAGCCCTTTTTGTTTGCGTTTGTGTATTTTTGCCTGCGTTTGTTTCTTTTCGCCCGATATTGTTTCCAAAATCGCCAAATACGTAAACAATCTCGGGAAAATGTTCTTGCTTTCGTTTCTTTTTGCCCGCATTTGTTGTCATATTTGCTAAAAAAGGGAACAAACGCGGGATAGTAGGTGTTGTGTTGGTGGGGTGTCGGCGTGTTGCGTGTGTGGGTTGTGTGGAATGTTGATTTTTCAATGGTTTAGTAGTGCTAGTGTTCTTGTCTGAGTAGTTTCCTGAGAAAAGTCTGGGAAAATTCTTTAAAAACCTTGAAACAATGTGTTTTTACGGTTTTATTAGTGTTAATCCACAAATATTATGGTGAAAATAGTTTTTATTGTGGATTAGTTTGTGTGTAACATTATTTTTTTCTGTTTGTTTTGTATGGCTGCCTCTTGACTTTTTTAAACGGGGGGGGGGTATGTTAATAACAGCTGCTAGCTAGATGCTCTAGATGGTGGTTATCCACAATGTTTTGAATGTTGTTGGATGTTTAAAATTTTTCTTCGTGTACCTGCACGGAGGAGAAGAAGAAAGGAAATTAAAATGATGAATAAGAAGGCTATCGCCGCTTTCGCTGCTGGCGCTACTTTGCTTGCTGGCTTTGCAATGGCAACCCCTGCAATGGCTAGTGAAGAGACTGAGCATCTTCATGATCAACTCACTGTGATCCGTGCTCAAAAGGATGTTCACAAGGCTCAAAGAGAGCTTAATAAGGCTGCTCGTAGACTTGCTCTTGCTAAGGGTGAGCTTGCTGTTGCAAATGGTCGTTATACTGCTGCTAAGGCTGCTTCTGATGCCGCTGATAAGGCTGTTGAGGATGCTAAGAAGGCTAAAGATGATGCTGCTTCTGCTTACGCTGAGAAGAAACTTAAGGGTGATACTAATAAGACTAAGAACTTCGATGAGTGGAAAACGGCATATGATACCGATGATGACGTTAAGGCTGAACGCGAAAAGCTTACTAAGGCTGTAGAAGCTGCTCAGGCTAAGGTTGATGCTTCGAATCACTCTTATGTTGGTGCTAATGGAGTCACTGTAAAGAATAAGAAGCTTAGTGAAGTAACTGAAGCACTTAAGACTATTGCTGATACTGCTCAGGCTAATGTTGAGACTGAACAGGCTTTGTTTGATGCTGCTCAGACTACTCTTAATTTTGATCAGCAGTATTTGAAGCTTTTGACTGGTGGAGATGTTAAGCCAGATCAGACCAATCCTGATCAGACCAAGCCAGATCAGACTAAGCCTGATCAGACCAAGCCAGATCAGACTAAGCCTGTTCAGACTGCTGATCCGTCTAAGTCTGCTGCTTCTGCTGAGTTGATGCGTACTCAGGTTGTGTTGGCTGAGGCTGATGCTACTAATAAGGATGCTCAGGATAAGTTTGTTAAGGCTAAGGCTGGTTTTGAGGCTGCTAAGACTCAGATGGCTGCTTTGGATGCTCAGGTGAAGTCTGCTGCTGATCGTGAAGAGGCTCTTCGCGTGGCTGGTAAGACTGATACTGATGCTTACAAGGCTGCTGTTATTGATTTGAAGGCTGCTCAGTCTAGGGCTAATGCTTATAGGACTCATGAGTATGCTGATGCTGAGAAGAATTTCGTAGAGAAGAGTGGTAAGGCTTTGCTTGCTGCTACTGCTTATAATGCTGCTCTTGTGAATTATCGTGCTGCTTATAATAAGGCTGTTGAGGTTGAGGCTTCTGCTGTTAAGGGCTTTGCTGATCCTAACACTTTGAACCCAGTTTCTACTGATTTCCCTGCTGCTCCTGCTGCTGCTAAGGCTGAGGCTAAGAAGGTTGAAGCTAAGGCTGAGGCTAAGGCTCAGGCTGCTGCTCCAGCCGCTGTTGCTGGTAAGGCTGCTGCTAAGGGTGAGCTTGCTGGTATGGGCACCAAGGGTGGCAATGGCCATGGTGGTAAGGCTGGCGAGAAGCTTGGTAATGCTGGTGTTGGTGTTGCTTTGACTGCTTTGGCTGCTTCTATGCTTGCTGGTATGGGTGCTGCTGTTCGCAAGATGCGTCACTAAGCATTATTTACCACCTTATTTAAGGTTTGCGCTCAACGACTAGTGTGGTGTTTTGTAGGGAAGCATCACACTGGTTTATTCCCGATTCTCTTTGGTTTTATTGTTTTAACATTGGTTTGCTATTGTTTTTCTTTTCTTCCCAGTGTTGATTCGTTTAGCTTTTTGGGTTTTGGGTGTTGAGTGTTGTTGCTTTCGGTTTTGTTTGCTACTAGGGGCTTGCAAAACCGAAAGCATTTTTTTGTTTTTAAGGGCTTATTGTGTGTGATAGCTTTCATAATTAATACTCTATGAGTATTATTTTCTCGATAGATGAATTTAAAAATTAATTTTTATATAAATTTTGAGCTTTTAATAATAATTATTGATTTTAATGGTGCAACGATTTTTATTTGAAAACGTTTTCAAATTTATTATTAAGTTTATCGTTAACTGCAATAAAGCCATTATATATAAAGAAAAAATCATATTTTTATTATTTTTATTATTTTGGTAGCGCTTTCAAACAATATGCGTTACTATAAAGGTGTCACAAGCTTTGTCGAGTGGCGTATGAGTTTATTGCCAAGAAGGTTCAAAGGAGAATTCAATGAAAAGGCAAACTATTCTACAGCTGGCATTAGTTGGTGTACTCAGTCTAGGATTGACTTTGTCGGGATGTGGTAATCCTGCTGCTATGAGTAATAATTCTGATGAGTCTACAACTTCTGCAAATTATTGGCCGAATGCAAATAGGAAATTATCAGGAGTTAAGCTGACTTTTTGGGTTGGTCAATCTGATAATAAAGTACCTGTGCGTGTTATAAAAGATTTTGAACATGCTACTGGCGCAAAAGTTGATTTACAAACAATTCCAGACACTTATGAAAATAATGTACAAACAAAGATTACTACTGGAGATATGCCAGATTTGGCAACTTGGGAACCTACAAATTCCATGCTTGCTGGGTTTGTTAGTACAGGAAAATTACAGAAGTTGGATCACGCTCCATGGGTTAAAAATTATGCGTCTGGTATTTCTGATTTAGGAAAAACAAAGGGTCATCGATATGCAGCTTTAATATCCCCGGTTAATGTTATGGGCGTTTGGTACAACAAGAAAGTATTTGAAAAAGCTGGTATTACTGATCTTCCTAAAGGATGGGATGGGCTGCTCGAGGCTGCTAAGAAAATACAAAAGACGCATGCAGCACAGTCTCCATTCTTCGAAATGGGTGGTTCTCAATGGGGTACTCAGTGGGGTGTTCAGGTTCAACTTGCAGAATCGGCTCGTGCTGGACTTTGGGATCGTGTAAATAGCGGCAAAGAGAAGTTTACAGACAAGATCATTATGACTGCTATAAAGAATTATAAGAAGTTATTTGATGATGGATTGTTTAATAATGATGCTGGTTCTGCAACGCTTAATGATCAAGCTGCAGCATTATTTGAAGGCAAAGCAGGTATGATTTTTGGTAATAACGCTCAATTTAATATTGCTGCTGCATTAGCCAATAATGATAAGAAAGTTATAGATGATACTTTAGGGTTCTTGCCGATTTCTGCTTCTGGTAATATCTCGTCGTTGTCTCCTGGAGCTTCAAGCGCAGTAGTAGCTTTCAAGACTGGTGACGCGCAACGTGAATCTGCAGCACGACAATTCTTGAATTTCTGGATGTCTGTTGGTTATAAGAATTTTGTTAATGATCGTAACCTTGTTTCCGCTCTTAAGACTGTTGACTCTCCGTCAACTGTTCCTCAAGCTTTGATTGATGCTGCTAATTCTATTGGTCATAGTGCTCCATCTATGCAGTCAGCTGCTATTGCTAATCCAGATCTTTATTTGAATCTCGCTAACATGATAAATGGAACTGTGAATCCAGAACAAGTAGCTAAAGCAACGCAAGATCAGTTTGCCCAGATTGCAAAAGCCCAGGGTGCAAAAGGATTCTAACAGAGTTTTGATTCTTAAAAATATTCATTAATGAGGTGATTAAGAGATTTATTTTTTAAATCTCTTAATCACCTATAGCGGGTATTGAATTATATTCATCTGTCTGCGTGAAGTTATTTGAAAGGTATTTATTATGGGTACTCATAGTAGTTTAATGAGAAAAAATTACCCCTTAGCTTTTTTGATTCCTGCAGGTGTTATGCTGACAGTTTTCTTTATTGCTCCAACAATTATGAATTTTGTTTATGCATTTACTGATTGGTCTGCTTTTAAAAATACTATTAATTTTAATGGTTTTGATAATTTTCTTTCATTATTCCAAAACGGAATCTTAATGAAAGATATACAAATAACATTGTTTTATGCCATATGTATTGCTATTTTTCAAAATGTATTTGGATTATTCTTGGCTGTTTTGTTAGAAAAGGATACTCTGTTAAATAGATTAGCAAGAATAATGTTTTTTATCCCTGTAATTATGTCTGCATTAGCTGTTGGATATATTTGGCAGGCAGTTTTAAAAAATTCAGGTGCGCTAGATCAGATTCTCTCAGGTATATTTGGTCATAGTATAACTACTGGATTATTGGCTAATACCCATACTGCAATCATTACAATTGCGTTCGTTCAAGGATGGAAGTGGATGGGTTTGTCAATGCTTATATTCCTTGCAGGATTAAAAACTATTGATTCAGATGTTCTTGAAGCTGCTTATATTGATGGTGCAAGTAGCGGTCAGATTTTCTGGAAAATTAAATTCCCTCTGTTAGCTCCCGCATTCACGTTTAATGTTGCGACAAGTTTACTTGGTTCATTAAATGGATTCGATATGGTGCAGGCTATGACAAAGGGTGGACCTGGTGGTTCTACAGAAATTCTTAACATCTTTATTTGGCGTACATTTGGGCAAGGATTATATGCTCAATCGACAACAATGAGTATGATTCTTTTCATTTTAGTAGCACTTATTGCTTTACCTGTTATATATATTCTACGCCGTAGGGAAAGGAATATTTTCTGATGTTAATGCGTTTGTTAAATTTATGTTTTCGCAATCAGACGATTGTAAATTCCAATAGTTCTGTTAGATTATCAAAGATTAATCGCGTTGCTCGACGTGTAGTTCATGATATTTTTGTAATTTTTATCATGATTATATTTCTTGCAATTCCATTTTGGCTGTTGATAATTACCGCTGGTAAAACACAGAGTGAAGCACTGAAACTTAGTATGTCTGTTCCTAAACAATGGCATTTGCTTGAAAATTTTTTGACTGTTATACGTGATGGGAAAATGTTAGCGGCATTTTTTGGATCTATAATTGTTACATTACCATCTGTGTTTATTGCTATATTTGTCGGGTCAATGGCTTCGTGGGTTTTAGCAAGACGTGCAACTAAGCCTGTTGCAGCTTTGTATGTTGTAGGTATATCTGGGCTAATATTGCCTCCTGCCGTAGTTACAGTAATGATGCTGTTGAAAATGATTGGTCTTTCTGGAACTGCAGTAGGAATGATTTGCGTTTATGTTGGTATTTATTTGTCTACAGTTATATTCTTTGTAACTGGATTTATTCGTACTATACCTACGGCTTTAGAAGAATCGATGAGGGTAGATGGTGCTTCGCCTATTAGAATATTCTTCATGCTAATTCTTCCGCTTCTTGCACCAACAATTGCTACTGCAACCATTCTTCTTATACTCTATATATGGAATGACGTTTTTTACGCTCTATTTATACTTTCTGGAAAGATGAGTACATTGCCTCTTAATTTGTATAATGTTGCTAGCGCTGGATTGTATCTTAATAATTGGCATTTGATTTTTGCGTATATAGTTCTTATGAGTCTGCCATTGCTTATAGTTTTTGGTATAGCACAGCGAAAGATAATCAGTGGTATTACTGGAGGTGCAGTAAAGTAGTAGCTGCTATTTGTGGTTGCATTGGTTGTTAGATTTAATTAGTAGTTTTAATATTAAATTGTGGTTTTGATGGGAGATTATATTGTGACAAAGAGGTCGAACAATAATAATAAACCGCCATCTATTAGTGATGTGGCTAAGCTTGCTGAAGTATCTACATCGTCTGTATCTAGGTATCTTAATCATTCTGAGAGTTTAACGCCAGCTAAGAGGGAAAGTATTGCTAATGCTATTAAATTACTTGATTATCATCCGTCATTGCTTGCGCAAGGTTTAGCTTCAAAGCGATCTAATGTAATAACATTTTTCGCTGGTCAAGATTTACTATATGGCGTTGTTGGTTGCATAAAAGGCGTTGAAAGAATAGCTTCGCAATCAGGAGTTGTGGTTAACGTTATTTTGTTTGATGAGCATCAATCTCCTTATACTCTTAAGCAATGTATTAAGTCAGCATTAAGTACTAATCCATTGGGAATAATAATTGATCAACCTCGATATGGAATAGCGTGTGATGAAATTATCAGAAATGCGCAGAAAGATTTACCAATTGTTCTTATTGGTGGGAATAGACGTAAGGGACAGTATCAATTGTTCACTCACGATGATCAGGGTGGATATGCGATAACAAAATATTTGTTATCTCTTGGATCAGATACTGTCTATTATGTTGCGCCTCCAGAAGAAGATGAAGAGCAAACTAGGCAATCTGGTTGGAAAAAAGCCTTAGAGGAAGCTGGAGCAGTAATACCAAATCCATATAAAACCTCGTGGGATCCATTAGATGCTGAAAAAATTGGTGTATCTCTTGGCAGGCGCAATGATGTAACTGCTATTTTTGCTGGTAATGATGAAATTGCTTTAGGAGTTATGCGTGGTTTATATTCAGTTGGTAAACATGTTCCTGAAGATATAAATGTTATTGGATTTGACGATAACCCAATTGCTAGATTATCTGTTCCAGCATTAACGACATGGCACCAAGATTTTGAACTTTTTGGAGCTTATGCTGCTCAGATAATTCTAGATCAGTCAAATGGTAAAGCAGTAATAGATAAAGATGAGCCACATTTTATAGGTCATAATACAGAGCAATTAGTTATTCGTGAATCTACTCGTTATCGTAAAAATGGATAGTTTATATGGCTTTTGTGTTGCTAGTGGTTAATCAGGTGAAAGAATAAATATGATGTTGAAAACTAAAATTTTTACAAATAATGGGATATCGGTTATTTATCGAAATATAGGTTGCGATAACGTTGATTTTATATTGGTTCCAGAGAAATTTGCCGATAAAGCAATGCGTGATGATTGCAAGCCAGAACCATTAATACAAGCGAAAATCGTTGGTGATTCTTATCCAGATGGTTTCGCGCAAGGCAGAACAATGAGAAATTCATCTACGGTGCAGGGCATGCATTTCGTTTCTCAGAATTGCGTTATGAGAGGCAAATCTTCGTTTATTACTACAGTATTAGAAGACAGTAGACATGTACAGTATATTCATAATTTGCAATTTGGAGCTTGTTCGTCAACTATAGAGATCACTACAGAAGTAAAAAATTGTGGAAATAAACCCGTTACGTTAGAGATGTTGTCGAGTTTTACTTTAGGTTCTCTATCGCCATTATTGACAGGTCTTGCAGCAGAAAGCATGAGAATACACAGACTTCATAGTACTTGGAGTGCAGAGGGACGTTTAATCACAGAAAGACCAGAAGATCTTCAGCTAGAGCCTGATTGGCAACAGCATAGTGCAAATTCTTTACGGTTTGGAAGTGTAGGGTCTTTCCCCGTGAGAGAGTGGGCTCCTTTTATTGCAATAGAAGATATTGTAAATAATGTTACATGGGCTGTATCAACAACTCATGCTTCTAGCTGGCAGATGGAAATATATAGGCGCGATAATGGTCTTTCTATATCTGGAGGTATTGCAGATCGTGAGTTTGGTCATTGGATGCATACAATTAACCCTGGGGAATCTTTTACTGCTCCTTCTGCTATCGCAACTGTAGTGCAAGGTGGAGTTGACTTAGCATCTCAATGTTTATTGGAACATACTCGTGAGAATTTATCTCTGCCGAAAAATGAGAAGGCATATCTTCCTATAATTTTTAATGAATATTGCTCAACATGGGGATTGCCTACTGAGAAAAGTGTTCTTTCGCAATCTAAAATAATAAGTAAGCATGATATTGACTATGTTGTTATTGATGCTGGTTGGTTTGATCATGAGTCGTTTGATACTGCAATAAGGTTCGGTAAATGGTGTGTTGATAAACAATCTTTTCCTCACGGTATGAAATATGTTGTAGAAAGGCTTCATAACTTAGGTTTAAAAGTTGGAATATGGTTTGAATTTGAAGCAGTGGGAGAAGATGAAGAATCCTTATTCAATCGTACGCAATGGCTGCTTAAAAGGGATGGTGTTCCTATAACGTCAGGGCAACGTCGTTTTTGGGATATGAGAAATAAAAATGTAAGAGAATACTTACGTGTGCGAGTAATTGATTTCTTGAAAGAAAATAAAATTGATTACCTTAAAGTGGATTACAATGACTCTATAGGCATAGGTTGTGAAACCGTAGATTGCGATTATAGGTGTGATTATAACTCTCTTGGTGATGGTCTTTACTCGCATATTCAAGCTACTATGTCTTTCTTTGATGAAATACGAAAATCTTTACCTAATCTTGTTATTGAAATATGCTCAGCTGGTGGTCATAGATTAGTTCAATCTTTTATGCAAATTGCTTCAATGGCCAGCTTCTCTGATGCACATGAATGTATTGAATCTCCTATCATTGCAGCCAATATGCATAGGATGATTTTGCCGAGACAATCGCAAATTTGGGCAGTGATGAGGGAAAATCTCGATGAGAATGCTGTCATTTATAGGCTTTGTACGGGTTTTCTAGGTAGATTGTGCCTATCTGGGGATGTTGAAAGTTTATCTGATTGGCAATGGAGGTTAATAGATAAGGCTATAGGTCTGTATCAAAAAATTAATAAAACAATTGATCGCGGTATAAGTAGTTGGATTGGTAGTGGAATAGTCAGCTATCGTAGTCCTAAAGGTTGGCAAGCAATCATAAGGAAACCTATGGATTGTAATAATCCTCTATTTGTTGTGCTGCATACTTTTGCTAAATCACCTTGTAAAGTTATATTGCCTATTCCACATCAATTTGTGGATAAAAATATAGAAACTTTTATGTCAGAAAGTATAAAAATATCGTTCGATGGCGATAGCTTGTGTATAAGTAATCTTCATGATTTTGAAGCGGCTGTTATTGTTTTTGACTAAAATGAGAAAATTTTGCAGGGGTTAATATAGCGTTTAAAAATTGATATGTTTTTAATAATTCGGAATTAAGGGTTTATATATGTGACTTATTGATTCATTGTCATCGCGGCTACGAGTGATTTATGGTGGACAGTATAAGTGGCAAACCAAAATTCTCGTAGCTTTCTCCTATAGGGCGGCATGAAGTTTGTGTTTTACATGAGCTTCATGCCGCTTTGCTTGTATTTGTGCATGTTTTGTGTTGAATCTGGTGTAAAGTGTGGTCATGCTGCTCGCGCGGTTTAAGCACGCTCACGTCTTCGCTGCACGTAAAGTCCACTGGACTTTACGTTTGAGCGGCTCAGCGAATCGAAGTGCATTCGCGTGCTGCGCGTTAAGCTCGAAGTCGTAGATTCGCCCGCGTTTGTTCCCAAAATCGCCAAATGCGTAAACGAACACGGGCAAGTATTCCCGCATTTGTTTCTATATTTGCTAAAAAAGGGAACAAACGCGGGTTTATGTTCTTATGTTTTGACCTTTTGATCATATTGTTGTGTATTTGGTATCGTATAATTCATTGATTTTGTGTGCAATTTACATTTGTGAGTTATCGGTCCATTGGCGTGTGTTGCTTGCTGATTTAATTAAGCTATTTTTCTAGTCTCAAGTAAATTTGTAAGAAACGCCGAAATAGTAAAATCATTTGACAAACTTAGGTTAATCATTTTACTATATTGATATCGGCATGAAGTCGTGCTGGTTTGAGCAAAGGAGCAATATGAGTTTATGGAATATTGATAAGATCGAATATGTAGGTAGAGCGCAAGGTCCAAAGGAGGGTCTAGCTTTTCACTACTACGATGCGGATAGAGTTGTAGCTGGAAAAAAGATGAAAGATTGGTTGCGCTTTGCTGTTGCATGGTGGCATACTTTCGACCAAACTCTTGTTGATCCATTTGGAACTGGTACGGCTCATAGACCGTATTATGGCAAATATAGTGATCCTATGGATGAGGCTTTAGCTAAAGTCGATTATGCATTTGAGCTTTTCCAGAAATTGTCTGTGGGATATTTCTGCTTCCATGACCGCGACATAGCTCCAGAAGGCGATACTCTTCGTGAAACAAATCGCAATCTCGATCGTGTAGTTGATAAAATTGAAGAGAACATGAAGTCAACAGGTATTAAATTGCTATGGAATACCTCATCTCTGTTTACAAATCCTAGATTTGTGTCTGGCGCTTCAACATCTCCATTTGCAGATATTTATGCATACTCTGCAGGTCAGCTAAAGCATAGTTTAGAGATTGGCAAACGCTTAGGTGCTGAAAATTATGTATTCTGGGGTGGTCGTGAAGGATACGAAAACCTGTGGAATACACAAATGAAGCGCGAACAAGAACATATGGCAAAATTCTTCCACATGTGCCATGATTATGCGCAGGAAATTGGTTTTGATGCGCAATTCTTGATTGAGCCAAAGGCTAAAGAGCCTACGATGCATCAGTATGATTTTGATGCTTCGACTGCAATCGCATTCTTGAGAACATATGATTTGATGGATGTATTTAAGCTGAATCTCGAAGGTAATCATGCTAATTTAGCTGGTCATACTTATCAACATGAGATTCGTACTGCTAGAGAAGCAGGTGTTCTTGGATCTTTGGATGCAAACCAAGGCGACAAGCTTATTGGGTGGGATATGGATGAATTCCCAACTGATCTTTATGAAACTTCAACTGTAATGTGGGAAGTTTTGCAAGAAGGGTCGATTGGTCCTCATGGTGGTCTTAATTTTGATGCTAAGCCACGTCGTACGTCTTTTGATGCTGAGGATTTGTTCCGTTCTCATATTGCTGGTATGGATTCATTTGCAGCAGGCTTATTGGTCGCTGCAAAAATGCATGAAGATAAATTCATTGAGAATTTACAGGCAGATCGGTACTCTTCATACGATTCTGGTATTGGATTAACTGTAGAAAATGGCACAGCCAGCTTGTCATCTCTTGAAGAATATGCTTTGGATATTCCTCAAGAAAAGTTGATCGCTGCAACTAAATCTGATCATCTTGAATCAGTGAAGGCAACGATTAACAATTACATTATTGATGCTCTAAGAGAAGGGTGATTCAAACTGTATCTAGTATAACTGAGTAAAAGTGTGAATATTTAATAACAAAATATTTGTTAGAGTTATTGCGTCATTCTCTTCCTTCCTCCTAACTTGGCGTGTCGCTCTGATTTTTCGGGGTGACACGCTTGGTTGTATGTAAGTATTTGAAAAAGATATTTTACAATTTGTCGTTATTTACTAAATAATATTCCGTTCAAAGCCGAAAGGGATAATGATGAAAAAGTGGAAAAAGATCATTGGTATCGCTGGTGCGTTGGCTATGTTGTTGCCATTTGCTGCTTGTGGAGCTCCTTCTACGCGTGGTGGTGCTAGTGGGGCTGCTAATAAGAGTGGAAAGATTAGTGTTGGAATTTCTATGCCAGAACAGCAATTGGAACGCTGGCAGATTGACGGCGAGAATCTTAAGAAAGAACTTGAGCATTTTGGCTATAAGGTCACCCTGCAATATGCTGATGGTAAAACTGATTTACAGTCTTCTCAAATTCAGAATATGGCAAATCAAGGTGCAAATTATGTAGTTATTGCATCAATCGATGGAACTGCTACTGGTGCTGCTGCTGAGCTTGCTGAGTCTAATGGTGCAAAAGTTATTGCCTATGATCGCTTGATTATGAACACCGATGCTGTTGACTATTATGCTACATTCTCTTTGACAGATGTCGGTCGCATGCAGGGAGAGTACATTGTAGACAAGCTTGGTCTTAAAGAAGGTAAAAAGGGACCATTTAATGTCGAATTGATGTCTGGATCTCCAACAGATAATAATGCTAGATATTATTATGAAGGTGCTTGGAAAGTGCTAGAGCCTTATTTTAAATCTGGTGTCTTGAAATCTAAGTCCGGCAAAGTTCCAAAGAGTCTTGATGATTGGAAGTCAATAGGTATTGACAATTGGGACAGGCAAAAGGGACAGGCTGAAATGGAAAACCGCATTAATTCCTTCTATAACGATGGTACGAAGTTAGATGCAGTTCTTGCTCCAAATGATGCTATTGCGTTGGGTACTGTTAACGCTGTTGAGTCTGCTGGATGGAATTATTTCCCAATTATTACTGGTCAAGATGCTGAAAAGGCTAATGTTGCTGCAATTGTTCAAGGCAAACAGACTATGACAGTGTATAAAGATACGCGTAAGCTCGCTAAGGCTACAGCAAAAATGATTAAAGATCTTGTTGATGGTAAGAAGCCAAATACAAAGGATGTCTTTAATAACGGTAATAAGGATGTTACTTCTATGCTTCTGTCACCAGTATCTGTAGATAAAACGAATGCCAAGAAAGAGCTTGTTGATTCTGGCTATATTTCGGCAGCTGATGCTGGTTTGTGATACTAGTCGAGCACTCGGCTGCTAATCAATTATGTAGCTGAGTGCATTTGATACTGGTTCAGTTACGACAATATCGTATTTCATTAAGAAAGGAAAAATCAGTGACTGACAAACAAGATGTCATCCTTGAAATGCGTCATATCGTGAAACGTTTTGGTTCGGTTACAGCGCTTGAAGACGTAACATTGAAAGTTCGACGTGGACAAATATTTTCAATATGTGGAGAGAATGGCGCTGGTAAATCGACGTTGATGAATGTTCTTTCTGGTGTATATCCTCATGGAACGTATGAGGGAGACATTATTTATGAAGGTAATGTTTGTAAATTTAAAACGATTCGTGATTCTGAGGCAAAAGGAATTGTTATCATTCATCAAGAGTTAGCTTTAGTGCCGTATATGAGTATTGCTGATAATATTTTCCTCAGCAATAGGATTAAAAAGGGAATTGCTATAGATGATACTGAACAATATCGTATTGCTCGCGAAGTTATGAAAACTGTTGGATTGGATGAAGATCCAAGTAATCTTATTGCTAACATTGGTGTCGGTAAACAACAGCTTGTTGAGATTGCAAAAGCTTTGACTAAAGATGTAAAGCTTTTAATTCTTGATGAACCTACTGCAGCCTTAAATGATGAGGATTCTGCAAATTTGCTTCATCTGATTGATCGTTTGCGTCGTGAGCGTGGTATTACAGCTATTATTATTTCCCATAAACTTAATGAAATAGCTTATATTGCTGATGCTGTACAAGTGATACGTGATGGTAAGACAATTACTCATATTGATGTTGATGATCAGCATCCATTGGATCAAGATGAGTTGATTCGCCATATGGTAGGTCGTCCTCTTACTAATAGGTATCCTGAGCATGTTGCAAAAATTGGTAATGAGGCTTTTCGAATAGAACATTGGAAAGTGCATCATCCGTTGGATGAAAAACGATTAGTTGCTAATGATGTTAGTTTCAATGTGCGTAAGGGTGAGATTGTTGGCTTAGCTGGATTGATTGGTGCAGGACGAACTGAAACTGCGATGAGTGTTTTTGGTCGGCAATATGGCACTAATGCATCTGGTAAATTGTACTTAAGTGGCAAAGAGGTTAAATTCAATTCTGTTCGTTCTGCAATTGATCATGCTGTGGCATACGCTACAGAAAATCGTAAAGTTTACGGATTGAATTTATTAGCTTCTATTCGAGAAAATACGTCGTTAGCTAATTTAAAGTCAGTTAGTAATCTGGGTGTTATTGATAGACATAAGGAAGCGAAAGTTGCTGAAGAATATCGTCACGATTTTCGTATGAAGTGTAACACTATTGAAATGCCTGTTGGCAATCTTTCGGGTGGTAATCAGCAGAAGGTTGTATTGGCAAAATGGGTGGCAACTCAGCCTAAGCTTCTTATCCTTGATGAGCCTACGCGTGGCATTGATGTAGGCGCTAAGTATGACATTTATGAGATTATCGACAAGTTAGCGGATTCTGGTAGTGCAATAATTGTTATTTCTTCGGAATTGCCAGAATTGCTTGGTATATGTGATCGTATATACACGATGAGTCAAGGCAAAATTACAGCTTGTTTGAATGCTCATGAGACAAATCAAGAAGAATTAATGAAGTATATGACTTGTGATGTTCCATTGGAATATGAGAAGTCATTTACCGTTGAATAGTTCAATCTATCAGATTTTATTAGTAATTAAACTTCGCATCGTTGCGTAGCAAAGAAAGAGGATATTATGTTTGGATCAATATCTGCTTATTCAAAGAAGAAAAATACAGCTATTGGTGCTCCTGGATTAAAAGAGCTATTGCTGGGGAATGCTCGTTCTTACGGTATTTATCTTGCTCTCGTTGCTGTTATCATTATTTTCCAAGTGTTGACTGGAAATAGGTTGTTGTATCCAAATAATGTTGTTGCATTATTCCAACAAAATGCATATGTTATGATTACGGCAATCGGGATGCTTATGATTGTTGTTGCTACACATATTGATTTATCTGTTGGATCTGCTGTTGCATTCATTGGTGGCTTAGGTGCTTTTGCTATGAAGCATTGGGGAATGAATTGGATGCTTGCAATCGCTTTCATGCTTTTCATAGGTTTACTAATAGGTGCTTGGCATGGATTCTGGGTAGCGTATGTTGAAGTTCCTGCATTCGTGACCACTTTAGGTGGCATGTTGATCTTTAGAGGTTTGGCAACTGTTGTTGCGGGTGAGTCTATTCCATTACGTTCTCGCGAATTCAGAGCTATTGCAAAAGATTATCTTCCTAATATTTTTGGATTCTGGGGCGGATATGATGGATTAACTATCGTTGTAGGTGCTCTTGCCATTGTAGGTGTAATTGTTGTGCAACTGCGTAAGAGAGCGAAGTCGTTGAAGACTGGATTATTGATTGAGCCACTTTCGTTTACTATTACGAAAATTGTTGTATCTGTTGCAGCTATTGGTTTTATTACTTATTTATTGGCATCTTCTGGAAATTCTCAGCAAGGCGGTATTCCAATAGTATTGGTTATTATTGCGGTTCTCGTTGGAGTTTTTTGGTTCGTGTTGAATCGCATGATTTTTGGTCGTGATATTTATGCTGTTGGTGGAAATAGAAAAGCAGCTATTCTTTCTGGCATAAATACTAAATTGGTTGATTTCAAGATTTTCTTAACGATGGGTGTTCTTACAGCAATAGCGTCTGTTGTAACATTGTCTCGACTTGCATCTGCTACCGCTGCAACTGGGCAAGAATTTGAGATGGATGCTATTGCTGCATGCTTCATTGGTGGTGCTGCTGTTTCTGGTGGAACTGGTACGATTCCTGGCGCTATGGTTGGTGCATTAATTATGGGTGTTCTCAATCAGGGTTTGTCTATTATGGGTGCGGATGCCGCTATTGTCAAAACTATTAAAGGTTTGGTGGTTGTGGCTGCTGTTGCTTATGATTTGATTAGCAAGAAGCGCAAAAAGTAATTTTAGTAATTGTAGCTTTAGTAATTATTGTAATTAAATTATTGTAATCAAAATTGTGCATGTATCGTAAGGTGCATGCACTTTTTATATTTTTAAATACACATGCATATATTAAAATGCCCTGTTATGTTACATTGAACAATGTGCTATAACAGAGCATTTTCAAATAAATGTCTTATTGGAATATTTATTTTATTTATTTTTCTAAGTTGCGGTAATGTAAATACTTTTTATATATTTCTTCGTTAGGTTCTCCAGACAAAGTTGTTTCTATTTCATTCTGCCAAATAGGTGGATACTCTTTATCTGAAAGAGTCCAAGCTGCTTGTCTTGCAGCACCGATAGCAACATATTCGTCGGTTTTTGGTAAAGTGACATCACTTCCTAATATAGATGGTGCTAATGCTCGTATTGCTGATGATTTTGCGCCACCTCCAATTAGTAGAATCTTTTTTACTGTGACTCCTAGTGATTTTATTAATTCCAAACAATCGCGTTGAGAGCATAACAATCCTTCTGTAAAAGCGCGCGCTATGTTAGAAGGTTTTGTGTTTGCTAATGTTAACCCATATATACTAGCCGTAGAATTTGGTCTATCTGGAGTGCGTTCTCCGTCAAAATATGGTATAAGTGTAATTCCTTGTGCTCCTGGTATGCTTTGTGCTGATAGATTTGCGAATTGTTCGTAGTCGACGCTTAGCGCTTTGCATCCAGCGTCTATTATTCTCGAACCATTAATTGTGCATGCTAATGGAAGCCAGTGCCCAGTGCAGTCGGCAAAACCTGCAACTGCAGTAGTCATATCGTATATTGGTGTTTGACAAACGGCTGCGGCTACTCCTGATGTTCCTAGTGATATAGATACATCTCCAATTCCCATGTTTAAACCCAAAGCAGCCATAGCGTTATCTGCACCTCCGGGAGCTATTAAGCATCCTCCAGCTACATTTTTACCTGCTATTTCTGGATCTGCATATGCTCCTATTTCGTTAGGGTTTAAAACTTTAGGTAAAATTACATCGTCTCTACCGAATGCAAGTTTTATCAAATCTCGTCTGTAGTTATTAGTGGTTGGATCAAAGTATCCTGTGCCAGAAGCGTCTGAGCGATCCGTGAAAAGTTTATCAAGTCCAACAGTATCCCTACAAGAATGATTAGAAGTGCTAGATGGACCATATCCTGCAATTCTCCAGCTTAGCCAATCGTGAGGTAAGCAAATAGCCGCTACTTTATTTGCTAGTTCAGGTTCATGATTGGCTACCCAAGCAATTTTTGTTACAGTGAATGACGCTACAGGGGATAATCCAACTGCACGAACCCAGTTACGCTTTCCTTCAAGGGTTTGGCTTTGTTTATCAGTGTTTTTTTCTGATTTACCTTGTAGACTCTCGATTAACTGTGTAGCCTCTGGTGCTGAGCGAGTATCATTCCATAGTAGTGCATCTCTAACAATGTTTCCTTGCTTGTCTAGAAGTACCATACCATGTTGTTGACCTCCGACTGACAGTGCGCTGACGTCATCTAGTCCTCCGGCTTGTTCTTTTGCTTTTAGGAACGCTTCCCACCATCTATCTGGGTGTATGCTAGTTCCTTCTGGATGTTTTGCTTGTCCGAAACGTACTAATTTTCCTGTTTCGGCATCTGTAATTCGTATTTTTGTTGATTGAGTTGATGTGTCAATTCCAGCAACAAGTATTTGTTTCATAGTTACTCCTGTGTAGACTGTTATTCTTTTTGACATTTTTATTTTTTCTATTCATCTGAAGGCAATTGCGCAAAAATTGCACTCGCTGATTTGCAATTAGTTAGATGAATGAACTAAACTAAAGCTTAGCACGGTTTAGGAGAATTTTCTATTAGTATTGTGACCTATAGGTTGGTTACTTGTGCGTTAGATTTATGTGTTGTATTAGAATTTGTCCAGTAATGAAAGAGGTAGCATGTCAGCTTTACGAAGTATAAATCAGGATGATTTGCGCAATCATAATTTGTCTGTTGTTTTAGACACTATTTTGCGTTCTGTAGAGCCTATGACTCGTGCAGAATTGGCTCGCGCAACTGGTTTAACCAAGGCTACGATATCTTTGCTTGTGCAAATACTTATATCTAGTAAGGTTCTTCATGAGGCAGATAGCGTTTCTGTGCATTATGGTCGTCCTGGTACGTCACTTGCTGTGAGCGTTGGAAGTTTTTGTGCTTTTGGATTACAAATAAATACTGATGGTTATGGTTTTGCTGCTGTTGATATAAATGGTGATGTTATTGACGAGCAATGGGTTGATTGTGATATGGAGCAGCTCACTGCTAATGAAGTTTTTGATAATCTAAATAATATTGTGCTTGATAGTGAAACAAAAGCTAGAGAATTAGGGTACATTATACTCGGCGGTGCATTAGCTTTGCCTGGTGTTGTGATTGATGGATCTATCTTGTTGGCGTCGCCGAATTTAGGATGGAAAAACCTTAATCTTGGACAATATGAGCTTGTTGAGAGACTTAATGTGTTTGCTGCGAATGAAGCTAATCTTGCAGCTATAGCGCAGATTCCTGGTTTTGCTACGCAGCGTAAAAACGATAGCATTATGAAGCCTTCGGATTCTTTTATATACATATCAACAGATATTGGTATTGGTGGTGCTGTTGTTAGAGATGGGCATGTTGTTTATGGTGAAAATGGTTTTGCTGGAGAAATAGGTCATGTGTCTGTGTCTTTAGATGGCCCTATTTGTAGGTGTGGAAGACGCGGATGTTTGGAAGCGTTTGCTGGTAGGAGAGCATTGGTTGAAACTGCTCGTATTGCTAGTGGGTGTGATGCAACAAAAATTGAAGCTGTAAATGTTTTACTTGAACGTTGGAAATCTGGTGATGAGATAGTTGTCAGCGCTGTCGATAAAGCAGTAGAAGCTTTAGTATCTGTAATTGGGTCTGCTGTTAATCTACTGGATATTAATACGGTCATTTTAGGTGGTATTTGGCAGAGATTTGGTGTTTGTCTTACGCAAAGAATTAGTAAAGAACTTACTTCTGAAGTATTATGCAGCGAAGCTGTAAATGTTAGAGTATTAATGTCAGAAGTTGGTGGAAGGTCTGCATTGCTTGGAGCAGCACAAGTCGCGCTTCGAAGGTTTATTGATAAACCATTAGATTATATTGAGCAATCAAGCATTGACGAATGAAGTGAGAGTTTATAATTTTAACTTTTGTAATAATTATCTTATTTTTATAGTAGTTTTCTTGTTTTTATCGTAATTTTGTTTGATTGTAGTTGTGTAGATGAGTCTGAATAGATATTGTTGTGTAGTTTTTAATAGCAATAACTATTGCTGTGTGGCATAGACGACACGCCAATTAAATGCAAACCTTAAAAAAACCTGAAAGAATCTTAAAAAAAGTCTATATACGGCGTGTCTTGGATATTTTTCTGTTTTTAAATATGATTAATCGTAATTTTTACGTTTTATTGGGTATATTATTGTGTATTTTCAGAAAAACTTCAAAACAAACCTGAATGTAAGCTGAATGTTTTGGTTGATTTTTGTTAAAGCATGTTGTATCTTTTGAATCAGCAACCAGTGAATCCCTAGTTCAACTGGTGCTACGCGGGAAACCGCATAAGGCAAATTCTTTTTCGTGTTCCTAGCACGGAGGAGAAGAAGAAAGGAAATTAAAATGATGAATAAGAAGGCTATCGCCGCTTTCGCTGCTGGCGCTACTTTGCTTGCCGGCTTCGCAATGGCAACTCCAGCAATGGCTGATGCTGATACTGATGCTAAGATTGCAGATCTTAAGACGTCTATTGCTCTTCTTGAGACAAAGATGAAGAATAACAATCTTAAGCCATCTGAGGATGTTCTGAACAATTATGATCAGGCTAAGGCTAAGTTTGAAGAGACTGATAAGGCTCTTACTGCTGCTTACGCTGCTTATGACGCTGGATTTAAGGCGTATAAAGCAAAGCAAGGCAATGATAAAAAGACGACTGATGACTTCGACAGCGAAGATACTGATAAGACTTACGGAGCTGAAAAGAATCAGAGCGGTAAGGACTTGAATACTGCACTTACTACCGCGCAAGATGCTTATAACAAGGCTAAGGGAGAATTAGATAAAGCTAAGGAAGCGTTAGCGGCATATAATTCTGGTTATACTCAGGATGTTGCTAATCTTAAGGCTTTGAAGGAAGAGCTTGCTAAACTTGTTGGTGGTAAGACTACAACTTCACAGCCAACTAAGCCAGGTGAAGCAAAGCATGTTCATGTGAAGGCTGCTGATAAGGCTAAGGCTGTTGAGGCTGTGAAGACTGCTAAGTTGCATCTTGATGATGCTTTTGCTGCTTATACTAAGGATTATGCTGAGTATGAGAAGGCTAAGGCTACTTTGGCTGGTAAGGTAGCTGCTCAGGAAGCTGCTGAGAAGGCTTTGAAGGCTGCTCAGGATGCTTTGGAAGCTTATAATGTTTCTGCTAAGAATGATTCTGCTTTGGCTCAGCGTCTTGCTGATGCTGTAGATCGTGCTCAGGCTAAGGTTGTTTTTGCTGTTGCTGAGACTGCTAAGGCTAATAAGGATTATGCTGAGGCTAAGGCTAAGGCTGTTGCTTCTACTGCTAAGTATAATGCTGCTTTGGCTGAGTACAAGGCTTGCTATAACGATGCGGTGACTTTCGGTGTTGAGGCTTCTAAGCTTCCTCCTGTTGTGACTTCTGATCCTTTGGCTCCTAATTTTGAGGATGTTCCAGGTGCTACTAAGGCTATGAATGATGCTGCTAGTGGCAAGCTTGGTAAGGCTGCTCAGCAGGCTGCTGCTAAGAAGGCTGATGCTAAGGGTGAGCTTGCTGCTAAGGGTGCTAAGGGTCATGGTAAGTCTGGCGAGAAGCTTGGTAATGCTGGTGTTGGTGTTGCTTTGACTGCTTTGGCTGCTTCTATGCTTGCTGGTATGGGTGCTGCTGTTCGCAAGATGCGTCACTAAGCACTATTTGAACTTGTCTTTGGTCTTAATTGGTTGTGGTTCTATAGCTTGTTAAGAATTATCTAAAGACTTGTTCTTAGTGTATACGAAATTAGTAAAGGGGTGAGTGGTTAATATAACCATTCACCCCTTTGCTATAAAACTTCCTATGGCTTTGATTTTTATAAAAACGGTTATAAAATAACGAAAGTGGTACGTTGTTGTGCCACGCGCTTTCGTAAGTGTAAAAGTAAAAGAGAGTTATACCAACTGAGGTTCATAACTATTAAATAGTGCAATTAAGATGTTGCTGCGTTTTTTAGTTAAAAATTTTAAGTATAAATATTATATAGAAGGTTTAATATGCAAATAAAAACTGTTAAATTGAAGAATTTTCGCGGTTATAAAAATGAGACTACAATTAACTTCGAGAATCTAACAGTATTAGTAGGAAAAAACGATTCAGGGAAATCCACTGTTCTAGAAGCATTAGATATATTCTTTAATGATGGTAAGAATATAATCAAAATAGATAAAAATGATGTAAATGTTAGATCTAGAGAAGATGGAGATTTAGAAACAGTTATATCAGTAGTTTTTACAGATTTACCTAAAGAAATAGAAATTGATTCATCTTTTAAAACATCATTAAGAAGAGAATATTTATTAAATAATGATGACTGTCTAGAGATAATAAAGAAATATCATGATGGCGGCTCGCCAAAAGTGTATATTAAAGCTAAGCATCCAACAAATGAAAATTGTTCAGAATTATTACTTAAAAAGAACACTAGTTTAAAGAGTATAATCAAAGAAAACAATATAGAGTGTTCTAATATGACAGTTAATTCTATAATGAGAACTGCAATTTGGAATTATTATGAAAAACATGACAAAGATGGTCTGAAATTAAGAGAAGTTGAAATAGATGCTTCAAAAGAAGATGCTAAGCAAATATGGGATAAATTATCTATAGAAATGCCAGTTTACAGCTTGTTCCAAGCAGATAGATCAAATACAGATAGTGATTCAGAAGTACAAGATCCATTAAAAGAGGCTGTAAAACGTATACTTAGCGATCCTGAAATTAAAGCAATTTTAGAGCGAGTTTCCAAAAAAGTTCTAGAAAACTTGCGTGAAGTGTCAAATAGAACACTAGAAAAATTGAAAGATTTAAATTTAGAAGTAGCTACCAACCTATCACCTGTTATACCGACTGCAGATAAATTAAAGTGGTTCGATGTATTCAAATCTGTATCTATTTCAGGAGATGACAATATTCCAATCAATAAAAGAGGTAGTGGAGTAAAAAGATTAATACTTATCAGCTTTTTCACAAGTGAAGCAGAAAGATTGGCTAAAGAAAGCAAAACATCTCAAGCTAAAAATGGCATAATTTATGCTGTAGAAGAGCCAGAAACGTCTCAGCATACGGATAATCAAAATACATTAATTGAATCTTTTGTAAAAATAGCCAAAGAACCAGGGGCGCAAGTTATATTAACAACACATAGCGCGTATATTGTTAAGAAATTAGATTACGCCAATTTAAGAATTATTAGTGATAATAAAAATGATGGAAAAAAAATTTTATCTGCAGAAAAAAGTTGTTTAAAGTATCCTTCATTAAACGAGGTAAATTATTTAGCCTTTAACGAAATAAGTGTAGAGTATCACGATGAACTATATGGTGCATTGCAGCTTGAATGCAGTGAAGAAAATGACAATCAAAAAGACGGTAAATCTGATAAAGGTGCTACTAAGAGGATTAACGAAAAGGAGTTTGACAATTGGTTAAACGAAAAAGGTATCAAAAAGAATAAAGACTATAAAATGGATTATAGTAATGGTACTCTCAGGGTAACGTTGCAAACATACATAAGAAATCGTATTCACCATCCTGAAAATAAGTTAAATCCTATGTATACCGAAGAAGAATTGTCAAAGTCAATAGAAGAAATGAGAAATATTTATATTAATCTTAATGACAAAAATGAAAATAGTAGTGACATCGTGGATGAGTGAAGAATAGTATAAATTCAATTTATTCAGGTTATTTTTACTTAATCTTATGCTCTTGTTTACACTAATAGGTTTAAACAAGAGCATAATTGTTTGTGCTTAGTGCGTATAAACATGATAAATTGTTAATCAAATAATGTATAAAATAATGTTGAGAAAATAATAAAAGACGCAATTATTTTTTTAAGTAAAAATATTTTCAGTGCTTTGTTTGTTAGTAAATAGTTTTATGTTACCAATTCGATTTTTATAGATTAAAAATATGATATTCAAGTATACTATAAAATATTCGCTGTTTAAAGAGGAGGTGCGTATGACAACAATTTTTAATGTGGCTGCGTATATCCTTGAGCTTACTGGAACTGTTACTACTATGAAGTTGCAGAAGTTGGCTTATTATTCGCAGGCTTATTGTTTAGCCACTAC
Source organism: Gardnerella sp. DNF00109 (assembly GCF_049262845.1). Classification (NCBI taxonomy): domain Bacteria; kingdom Bacillati; phylum Actinomycetota; class Actinomycetes; order Bifidobacteriales; family Bifidobacteriaceae; genus Gardnerella; species Gardnerella sp. DNF00109. The sequence goes on along the minus strand of NZ_CP058406.1, from coordinate 1,418,976 downwards.
TGGAAATCCGTTGTTTTGTGAGAATTTTCAGGCTTGGAGAAATGGTCCTGTGGCCCCGACTCTGTTTAGTCGCCATCGCGGTAAGTTTTTGATTCGTAAAGGCGAGATTAATCTTTCGGATATTGAGCAGTCTGATTCCAATATTTTGACTGATGATCAAAAGCGTATTATTGAGAAAGTATGCGATAAATTTGGTGCGTATACTGGCAGTCAGTTGAGTGAAAGAACGCACAAAGAAGCTCCATGGAGTGATTTGCGTGAAGGTGTTGATGACTCGGCTGTTTGCTCTAAAGTGATTACTAAAGATTCTTTGAAAGAGTACTATACTCGTAATCCTTTGTTTTAAATTTACGTTGTTGATTACGCTAGCCCGCGTTTGTTTATTTTTGCCCGTGTTTGTTGTCGAATTTGCTTAAAAAGGGAACAAACGCGGGATTATGGATTGCGCGATTAGCGTTTAGAACAAAAAAGACCGCAGCGACGAGACTGCGGTCTTAGATAGTTAGCGCGTTACGCTTGCGATTAATTGCGCATTGCGTATCATGCATTACGAATCGCGAATTGCGAACCACGCATTACGCATCATGCGATTTATCGCGATTAATCACGCATTGTGATTGCGTTTAAACGCGCCATACAATCCTGCGCAAGCGGCGCTAGCGATTGCAGCCTTAATAATATCGCCAACAATAAAGCCAGTAGAAGCAACGGCGATTGCCCAAACAGGCAAGTGCATCATAAGCGATTGACCTACAAATCCAAATGCGTAAATCACAAGAGAACCAACAACAGATGCGGCAAAATACGCGCCAAATCGTGCAAATTTCTTAGCAACAGAATCCTCTGGCATAGCGGCATTAACAACGCCTTCGAGCTCAGACTTTACGAGCGCAATCGCAGCTACGCCGAACACGAATCCAACAAGGAATCCAACGCTAGGGCCTGCAAAAGCCACAACGCCACTCTTTCCGCCTGCAAACACTGGCATTCCAGCAGCACCAATCGCAAGGTACATAAGCACAGAGCTAACAGCCTGACGCCAAGTCAAAGTAAGACCTGCCAAAGCCAAAACCAAAGTTTGCAAAGTTACAGGAACAGGAGTTCCAGGAATCGGCAATGCGCCAGCCATAGTTGCAGCGCTAATAAGAACAGTAAACAAAAACGCCTTAGCAAATGGAACAGCCAAACGATTAACGCCAAAAGCCTTAGATGCAACTGCGCTAGAGTTTGCATCAGAGTTAGATTCAAAATTAGCCACGATATCCTTCTTTCGTATTGTTTTTCGTTGCTGAATCAAAGATTAGACAAAAATCACCAGTCGCGCGTTGGAGAAGTTTACAAAAAATCGCATAATGTTTTGTTCAAATTCACGGATACTATAAGCCAAATTTCCTATAACTTGTAACGTATGGTTACGAATATCAAAAAAATACTTGTGGCAAATCGCGGCGAAATCGCGCTTAGAGTGATTCGCACTGCTCAAGAAATGGGAATACAAACTGTAGCTATTTATGCGGCATCCGACCGTCAAGCACAGTATGTTGAGATGGCAAGCGAAGCGTACGCGCTTTCTGGAGACACGTACAGAGACACTTATTTAAACGAAGACGCGATTATAGACATTTTGCATAAAAGCGGAGCGGATGCTGTGCACCCAGGCTACGGATTTTTATCGGAAGTAGCGAGTTTTGCGCAAAAGGTGATTGATGCTGGCGCTGTGTGGATTGGTCCGAAGCCAGAAGCGCTTATTGATTTAGGGGATAAAATAACCGCTCGCCGCGTGGCAACTCGCGCTAAAGTGCCGCCCGTACCAGGCATATCGGAGCCTGTAAAAGACATTCGAGAATTGTTGACTTTTGCGCAAACACACGGCTACCCGGTTATGATGAAGCGCACGGATGGCGGCGGCGGTCGCGGAATAACCGTTGTGCACAACGATGACGAGCTTCGCGGATTCTACATGAACCACGACGCTTTGCAAGGCGGCGACCTTGACGAGTACTTTATTGAGCGTTTTATAGACAAGGCGCGCCATGTGGAAACACAAGTTGGCCGCGATTCGCATGGAAACTTCACCATATATTCCACGCGCGACTGCTCGGTGCAACGCCGAAACCAAAAGTTGGTTGAGGAAGCACCAGCGCCATTCCTTACCGATGACGAGAACGCGCAGCTTCACCGATATTCTCGTAACCTATTTGAAGCTGTTGACTACGTTGGTTTGGGCACGTGCGAATATATGGTGACATCTCAACACAAAGTTTACTTCTTGGAAGTGAACCCACGATTGCAAGTGGAGCACACAGTTAGTGAGGAAGTTAGCGGACTAGATCTTGTGCGCGAACAGCTTACGATTGCTGACGGCGGTGAGCTTACGCAAAATCACCCTTCGCGCGGGCATAGCTTTGAGCTTAGAATCACTTCGGAAGACCCAGCAACGAATCTTACGCCTAGCGCAGGCACACTAACAAAAATCGAGTGGCCATCTGGACCTGGAATCCGTGTGGATTCTGGAGTAGAAGTTGGAGATAGCGTGTCTCCAAAATTCGACTCCATGATGGGCAAGCTTATTGTTACGGCTCAAAATCGCGATGCGGCGATTGCTCGCGTAAGACGCGCGCTTAAGGAGCTTTGCGTCGAGGGAGTGCCTACTCCTGCTAAGCTTTTTGAGCAAATTTTTAACGATCCTGATTTTACAGCGCAAGATCACGATTTTGATATTTCTACAAAATGGCTTGAACACAAGTATTTGAACCGCACTGCTGCAGCGGCAAATGGCGGACAGCCTGCTTCTTTGGATTCCAATAAGTCTGGTGAAGACGCGCAAAATAAGCCAACTAAAATGGAGTCTTTTGTAATAGAAGTAGACAATAAGCGCGTAAAACTTACGATTCCGCAAGATATTGTAGACAATCTTACTGGCTCTGCACGAGTTAGAAGCACAGTTCGCGCATCGCAGCCGCTTAGAGGACGAGGATTAAGAGGAGATACTCACAAGTCGGAAACTCCAAAGGATGCTCCTGGAGTGATTTCTGCTCCAATGCAAGCTGTGATTACACGCGTAAACGTTGCGGAAGGTCAGAACGTAGCAAAAGGCGATTTACTTGCTGTTCTTGAATCCATGAAAATGGAAAACTACGTTTACGCACCTGCAGCTGGCGTAGTTACTGGCATTTTTGTAGGGCCTGGAGATGGTGTAGAAGCAGGCGAAAAGCTTGTAACAATTGACGTGACTAAAGGCGGTAGTGCAAAATGAGTGCGCTTACTAAAGATGCTACACAAGTTGCAAAAGATGTTAATAAAGATGCTGCGCAAGTTAGTAAAGACGCACAAACTATGCAAAATGCGCAGCCTACGCAGCCTCAGCGTGGAAAATCAGCCGTAGAACACGCGGCTCGCCTTGCTAGAGACGCTGAACAGAATGCTTTAGAGCGCCAGCATGCAAAGGGAAAATCCACGGCAAGAGAGCGTTTGGATTTGCTTTTTGATACGGGAACGTTTGAAGAAATCGGCCGCTTTAACGGTGGAGACATAAATAACGATATTGCAGGATGTGCTGTAATCACTGGCTTTGGCGAAGTGTACGGCAAAAAAGTAGCAGTTTATGCTCAAGATTTTTCCGTTCGAGGAGGCACACTTGGACGCGCTGAAGGACAGAAAATATGCCATCTTCTAGACATGGCGTTGCAGCTTGGAGTTCCAGTTGTTGCCCTAATCGACTCGGGTGGCGCTCGCATTCAAGAAGGCGTTAACGCGCTTACGCAATATGGCAGAATCTTCAAAAAAACTTGTGAAGCAAGCGGTTTAATTCCGCAAATCTCACTAATTCTTGGACCTTGCGCTGGTGGTGCAGTTTATTGCCCTGCTCTTACGGATTTTATAATCATGACTCGCGAACACTCCAACATGTTCGTAACTGGCCCAGATGTTGTTAAGGCAGCTACTGGCGAGTCGATTAGCATGGACGATTTAGGCGGTGGATATGTGCATAACTCCACTTCGGGCGTTGCTCACTATTTGGGCGAAGACGAGGCAGACGCCATTGACTATGCGCGCACAATCTTGGCTTATTTGCCGCAAAATTGCAATCAAAATCCGCCAACATTCGCATACGCTGCCACGCGCGCAGACAGAGAAACCGCTAAGCAGCTTGCGACTATTGTTCCGAGCAACGATCGCCAGCCGTACGACGTTTTAGACGTTATTCGCGCAATCGTAGATTATGGCGAATTTGTGCAAGTTCAAGAGCTTTACGCAGCATCCGCAGTAGTCGGTTTTGCTTGCATAGAAGGTCATCCTGTTGGAATAGTGGCAAATCAGCCTAAAGTCAATGCTGGAATTCTAGACGTTAATTCTTCCGAAAAAGTAGCGCGATTTGTGCGATTGTGTGACGCGTTTAATCTTCCTGTTGTAACTCTTGTAGACACTCCTGGATACAAGCCAGGGTCGGATCAGGAGCACGCGGGCATTATTCGCAGGGGAGCAAAAGTGATTTACGCGTACGCAAACGCGCAAGTTCCGCTTGTCACTGTGATTTTACGCAAAGCTTTTGGTGGAGCATACATTGTAATGGGCTCAAAGTCTATGGGTGCAGACTTTAACTACGCTTGGCCTACTAGCCAGATAGCGGTTTTGGGTGCTCAAGGAGCTGTGAACATTATTCATCGCAAGGATTTGCAAAAAGCAAAAGAGCGCGGACAAGATGTTGACGCTTTAAGAAAAAAGCTTGTTGAGAATTACGAAAATACCACTGTAAACGCGAATCTTTCTCTGGAAACTGGCCAGATTGACGCAATGATAGATCCAGAGCAAACAAGAGATGTTATTGCTAATTCTTTGAAGATTTTAAGAAGTAAAAAACGTGTTTCGAGAACAGGGAAGCATCATGGAAACCAGCCAATGTGATTTGGGAATAATTCGGGAATAATTTGGAAAACACTCAAAAGTCGCCAGCAACCGCGCGTAAAGCGACCAAAGATAAATAAATCCAAAAAACACAAATAAATTTTAAAAATAAAACTTAAACCCACGAACAAAGGAAAATAAAATGACAACATACTTATTTGACCAGCTCGCACAAACACCACACATTCTTACCTTCGCAGGACAATCCACACCATGGGTGCAAGCCTTAAAAGAAACACAAAACGATGCAGAATTAAATAAAGAATTACGCGAATATAACAAATTAGCAAAAACTTTACTATCAAACATATATCCACAGTTATTAGCAAATGCTGGAAGTGACATAAACGTATTCGATGCTTTAGAAAATTCTAAAATCAACACAGCCAGCGCACAATTAAGCGTACCAGGAATCACAATTGCTCAGCTTGCAAGCGTAAAAGACTTAACAAACCTAGGCTACAACTTTGAAGTAAACAAGCCAATTGCAAGCCTTGGACACTCTCAAGGCATAATAGCCGCAAAAATAGTAGAAGCTCGTATAAAAGCAGGGTCATGGCAAAACGCGCAAAACCAAATAGCTGAACTTATAGCAATCGCATACATAATCGGAGCAGCAGCAGACCGCGAAGCGCGAATGTTAGAAATCAGTGGAAACGGCGAAAAAACACCAATGCTATCGCTAAAAGGCGTTACGTTTGAACAGGCAAAAGCCTTGATTAAGCGAGTAGAAAGAACCAGAGGCGTTATATCAATCGCAGTTAAAAACTCGCGAAATCACATTGTGCTATCAGGATATCCAGAAGACATGGAAGCCGTGCAAAATCAGGCACAGAAAGAGTCGCAGCGCTCCAAAAAAATGCGCGAAATGAAGGAACGAGGCGGATCGGTTTTTGCGCCAATCGCAGAGTATTTAGATGTTACAGTGCCATTCCATTCTCCAATCATGAAACCTGCTGTAGAACAAGTTGAAGCCTGGGCAAAGGACGCAGGATTAGATGCTGAACTTGCACTAAAGCTTGCAAACGCTGTGCTAGTAGAGCCAGTAGATTGGGCGAAGCAAATAGAAAAAGTTTTAAATAACGTGAATGCGCGAGAGCTATACGTACTAGACATGGGTCCAGGAGAAGTGCTTGGCAAGCTAACAAACGTGCTACTACAAGGAAGCGGAGCTGGCGTAGTAGAAGTCGGGACAATGAACGCGCGCGCAAAAGCAAGCACAACTAGCGCTGCAGAAGCTGAATTATTGCGTACTGGCTGCTGGGAGGATTTTGCGCCGCGAGTAATCGATACTCCAGCTGGAAAGAAAGTTGTAACAAAATTCAGCAAGCTAACAGGCAAAGCTCCTGTGCTTCTTGCCGGCATGACTCCAACCACAGTAGACCCAGAAATTGTAGCCGCCGCAGCCAACGCAGGATATTGGGCAGAACTTGCAGGCGGTGGACAAGTAACAGAAGAAGTATTCGACAGGCACATGGACTCTTTGAGCAAGCAATTGCAAGAAGGAGCAACCGTAGAATTCAACGCCATGTTTATGGACCGCTATTTGTGGAATTTGCAATTTGGCAGCAAACGTATAGTTCCAAAAAAGCGTGCTTCTGGAGCGCCAATCGACGGCGTAGTAATTTCTGCAGGAATCCCAGAGTTAGACGAAGCGAAGGAACTTGTTGAAACTCTTCAAGCCGACGGATTCCCGTATGTTGCTTTTAAGCCAGGAACAGTAGAGCAGATTCGCCAAGTAGTTCGCATTGCAAAAGCTGTTAAGCCAGCAACAATTATTGCGCAAGTAGAAGGCGGATCTGCAGGCGGCCACCACTCTTGGGAGTCGCTAGATGATTTGCTGATTAGCACTTATGCTCAAGTGCGCGAATGCAATAATTTGGTGCTTGTAGCAGGTGGCGGAATCGGCACCCCTTCGCGCGCTGCCGATTACATTAGTGGCGAATGGTCCAATAAGTACGACTTGCCAAATATGCCTGTAGATGCTGTGATGATTGGCACTGCAGCAATGACGGCAAAGGAAGCGCACACAAGCGCGCAAGTTAAGCGCATGTTGGTGGAAACGCCTGGAATCACAGAAGCAAATGATGCGTGTGTGGAAGGTCTTGGCGCAAGTGAAGATCCGTTTGCTCCGATTGGAGAGCGCTGGGTGCCTTCTGGAAAGGTTGTTGGCGGAGTAACAAGCGGATTAAGCCATTTGCACGCGGATATTTACGAGATTGAGAATGCGTCCGCGCGCTGTGGTCGTCTTCTTGTTCATATGATGAAGCATCCAGAAGAGCTTTCTAGCCGCAGAGATGAAGTGATTCGCGCGCTTAACTCTACTGCAAAACCATATTTTGGCGATGTTGAAAATATGACATATACCCAGTTTGCGCAGCGATTCCTTGATTTAAGCTATCCTTGGGCAGATCCTACTTACGCGGATCGCTACCTGCATTTGTTACAGCGTATTGAAGCGCGTTTAATAAGCCAAGATTCTGGCGAATTTACTTCGATTTTGCCAGATATTAAGCAGGTTGCTGAAAATCCTCAGTCTGCTCTCGATTCTCTTGTGCAAGTTTTTCCTAATGCGAGCACGATGAACGTTGTTCCAATGGATGCTGCGTGGTTCCCAACCTTGGTGCGTGAATATCCTAAGCCGATGCCATTTGTGCCAGTAATTGACAATGATCTTCTTCGCTGGTGGGGTCAGGATCAGCTTTGGCAGTCGGAAGATTCGCGATATTCTGCGGATGCTGTGCGAGTAATTCCAGGACCTATTTCTGTTGCAGGCATAATCACAATGGATGAGCCAATCGCGGATATTTTAGGAAGATTTGAGGCTGCGGTTATAAATCGTTCGGTTGCTTGCGACTTGCCTCTGGGCTTTAATCAAAACGCGTTTAGCCAAATAGACTGTGCGCAAAATGTTGAAGAATATGTGCGCTCATGTCCGAATATTTCTTGGATTGGTCACGTAACCAATAATCCTGCTTATAAGACGCAAAATAATAGTGAAAACTATGTTATAACCGTAATAAGTGAAGAAAATAGCGTAATTAAGCTTGATCTAGACATTAAACTAGACACGTTCTGGGATGAGCACGAAGCCTGCAATGAAAATAGTGGTAAAAATAGCGTAAAGAACAGCGGCAAAAATCATGCTGTTAGAGATATCGTAATTCCGCTTATTGTAGACGCAAAGCGTGCTGGAAGCATACCAGTAGTCGACCGCGAGCGACTACCAAAACACGTTTATAACATGTTGGCAGCAACCGCAGGCATTGGAAATACTGCGATTACTGGAGATGTTTTAAGTGAAATGCCAAAAGTAGACGCAAGCCAAGAAGCGTGCGAGCAAGTTAAAAAAGAAATAGCTTGTGGAAAAGCTAACAAATCATCCTGTGAAACAACATGTGAAACAGCCTGCGAAATACCATTTGGCGTGGTTAAATCAGCATACACGCTTTCTAGAAACCTAGGAATCGACCACGAATCTGCTACAGCTGGACGCCTGCCAGAAGGTTTGCAAGCATCAAGAATCGTGCCAGACGCGCTAGTAGGTCCAGCATGGCCAACAATATACTCAGCACTAGGATCCGTAATGGTAGACGGATACCCAGTAATTGAAGGACTACTCAACGCAGTACATTTAGACCACCTAATAGAACTAGATTTATCTACAGACGACCTGCAAAAATATGTTGGAACACGCATAAACCTCACTGGTTGGGCAGAAGATTACGCCGAATCAGCTTCTGGGCGAGTAGTGACAATACACATAATTCACAATGCGCAAGACGGAACAAAAATCGCGCACGAAACAGAACGATTCGCGATTCGTGGACGAAGCTACAGTGCAGCACTACCAAAGTCTGCTCCAGAATACGGAGATGCGGCAGAATTACACGGATTTAGCGTAGACAACACGCCTAGAAGAGCGCTTAGACGCGTCGTAATTCGCGCACCTAAAGACATGACAGCTTTTGCGCGCACATCAGGTGACTTTAACCCAATACACACATCCAAAAGAGGAGCCGCAATCTCTGGACTTTCCGCACCTCTAGTACACGGAATGTGGCTTTCAGCAGCAGCTCAGCATGTTGCTCAAGCATTGGATGAAAAAGGCGCACACTATGATCTTGTTGGCTGGACGTACAACATGTACGGCATGGTGCAGCTTGATGACGAAGTAGAAATTACCGTAGAACGAGTAGGGAAAGTACGCCGCGGAGGGCTAGCGCTAGAAATCACATGCCGAGTAAACGGGCAAATAGTTTCTAAAGCGAGCGCACTTACACGCGCGCCGCGAGCAGCATTCGTATACCCAGGTCAGGGTATCCAAAAACAAGGAATGTCATTGGATGAGCGCGCCAAATCGCCAGCTGTGCGCGAAACTTGGGAGCGCGCAGACAAACTCACTCGCGAAAAACTAGGATTCTCAATTCTTGCTGTAGTGCGAGATAATCCTAAGGAATTAACAGCAAATGGCGTAACATATCGTCATCCAGAAGGCTTGCTCAACTTAACGCAATTTACTCAAGTTGCGCTCGCTACTGTTGCTTTTGCGCAAACCGCGCGTTTAAGAGAAGCAGGATGCGATATTTGGCCTGCGTATTTTGCTGGTCACTCGCTTGGCGAATACAATGCGCTAAGCTCCTTCGCTCAAATTATTCCGCTAGAAACCGTGTTGGAACTCGTGTTCCACCGCGGATCTACAATGCATCACTTGATTGAGCGAGATGAGCAAGGCCGATCCAACTATCGAATGGGCGCTTTGCGTCCAAACCAGTTCGGTGTGGACGATGATGGTGTAAACGCGTACGTTGAAGGAATCTCTAAGCAAACTGGCGAATTCTTGCAAATCGTAAACTACAACTTGGCAGGTCAACAATACGCAATAGCAGGCACAATAAAAGGTTTGAAAGCTTTGGCTCAAGATTCTACCAAGAGGGCTAAAGAGTATGGCGGTAAGCCTCCATTTATGCTTGTGCCAGGAATTGACGTGCCGTTCCACTCTCGAATTCTTCGAAAGGGTGTGCCAGAATTCCGCGACAAGCTCGATTCGCTGCTGCCGAAGCATATTGATTACTCTGTGCTTGTAGGCCGTTACATTCCAAACCTCGTGGCTTGCCCGTTTGAGCTTACGCGAGAATTTGCGCAAAAGATTTTGGATGTTGTGCCATCTGAGCGCATTGAAGCAGCTTTGGAAGATGAAACTACGTGGAAATCTTATGCAGAGGATGAGCAGAAGCTCGGTAGATTGCTTCTTACGGAGCTTCTTTCATGGCAGTTCGCTTCTCCAGTTCGTTGGATTGAAACGCAGGCTCTTATGTTTGCCGATCGCGCTCGCGGTGGTCTTGGCGTTGAAGAGTACGTTGAAGTTGGTTTAGGAAACGCGCCAACTTTGGCAAATCTTGGTGCTAAAACTCTTGCTTTGCCGGAGTTTAGTGGCGAAAAAGTGACTGTTTACAACGTTGGTCGTGACGAAGGTCGCGTTTATATGACTGACACTGATTCGCTTGTGCCTGAAGTGTTTACTGAGGAAGATAGTCAAGAAGCAAGTAGCACTGCTGATGCGACTACTGCTCCTGCAGCTCCTGCAGCAAATGTTGTCTCTGCTGCTCCTGCAGCTAATGCAGCCGCAAGCGGACCTGTAGCAGACTTGCCATTCAAAGCATCCGACGCAATCTCAATGCTTATTGCGTATAGTGCAAAAATCCGTCTTGACCAAATCGGCGACACTGATACAACTGATACGCTTACAAATGGCGTATCTTCGCGCAGAAACCAGCTTCTTATGGATATTAGTTCCGAGCTTGGCGTGGCAAGCGTGGACGGTGCTGCAGAAGCTCCAATGAGTGCGCTTAAAAAGTTAGTTGATTCGGTTGCTCCTCGCTATAAAGCTTTTGGTGCCGTGCTTTCCGATATTGTGCGCGAACGTTTGCGTGCGCTTTTCGGTGCAGCCGGTGTGAAACCAGCGCAAATTGACAAGCGAATCTCTGAAGTCTGGCAACTTGGAGAAGGCTGGCGTGCGCACGTTCTTGCGGCTTTGGTTTTGCAAACGCGTGAAGGTGCTAGCGTGCGCGGTGAAAATCTTGCGCAACTTTCAACTGATCCTGCAAAGAATACTGCTGCAGCTGACGCTTTAATCGACGCAGCAATTGCACAAGTTGCTCAAGCTCATGGCGTTAGCGTTTCTCAGCCTGGTGCTGCTGGCGCAGCCGGCGGTGCTGTTGTTGATTCTGCAGCTCTTGACGCTTTCGCTCAGCAGGTTGTTGGCGCAGATGGCATACTTGCTGCAACTGCTAAGTTTGTGCTAGCAAAGCTTGGTGTTGAGGCTCCTAAAGCAGAAACTGAAAGTGACGAAAATGCTGCTGTTGTGTCTGCTGTTGAAGCTGAGCTTGGTGCAGATTGGCCAAAGCAGGTGGCTCCTCGATTTGATGAGCGAAAGGCAATTCTTTTCGACGACCGCTGGGCTTCGGCTCGCGAAGACGTTGCTCGCTTGTACTACAAGTATGCTGGAAAGAATGTTGATATTCAGGTAAATGAAGTTTCTGAAATCTTAAATGATTTTGGTAGTTTCCTTGGTGCAGGGGAAGCAGTAGCTTCGGAAGCTGAGTGGTTTGCAAGTCTTTCTAAATCTCGCGAATTAAACAATCTTGCAACAATATTTAATGGTATTGTTCGCGATTCTCGCACTAAACTTGCGCAAAACAACGCCGATACTGCTCAAGCAACTCGTTTTGCAGGAGAAGTTGCAGTAGTTACAGGCGTTGCTCCTAATTCGATTGCTGCTCGCGTAGTAACGGGCTTGCTTAAGGGTGGAGCTACGGTTATCGCAACTTCGCACAGTTTCAAGCCGAGCGTTAAGTCTTGGGCGAAGAAAGCGTATCGCGAAAACGCTCAAATGGGCGCAAAGTTGTGGCTTGTTCCAGCAAACTTGTCTAGTTATCGCGATGTTGACGCGCTTGTAAAGTGGGTTGGCACAGTTTCGAAGAAAGTTAGCGGCGCAACTACTACTATTTTGAAGCCTGCTTACGAGCCGAGCATGTTCTTCCCGTTTGCAGCTCCACCAGTTCACGGTACTTTGGCTGATTCTGGTTCGCTTTTTGAATCGCAATCGCGCTTGATGCTGTGGGGTGTGGAGCGTGCAATCGCCGGATTTGCACAGATTGGAGCAGATACAGATGTACAACATCGTATGCACGTTGTGTTACCTGGCTCTCCAAACCGAGGTATGTTCGGCGGCGATGGTGCTTACGGCGAAGTCAAGAGTGCTTTCGACGCGATTGTGAACCGTGCGCATGCAGAAAGTGTGTGGTCGGATCGCGTGACTTTTGCGCATCCTAAGATTGGATGGGTGCGTGGAACCGGCTTAATGGGTGGAAATGATCCGCTTGTGGCTGTAGTTGAACGTCATGGATTAACTACCTACTCAACGCAAGAAATGGCAGATCGTTTGCTCGATTTGTGCACGAAGGAAGCGCGCGAACAGGCCGCAATCGCGCCTTTGAACGTTGATCTTACGGGTGGATTAGGCAAGGAGCCTCTTGATTTGAATGCTCTTCGTGCAGAAGCACTGGAAGATCAGAAGCGTGCTGAAGCTGCGGAAGCTGCAGAAGAAGCTGCAGAAGAAGCTGCAGAATCTTCTGTTAAATCAACTGCTAAATCAACCAACAAAGCACTTCCAACGCCTTACGTGCCAACTCAGCCGCGAGTCAACTTGGCTGATTGGAAGAACGTAACAGCGCGTCCAGAAGACGAAATTGTAATCGTCTCAGTCGGCGAACTTGGACCATGGGGTTCTGGACGTACTCGTTTCGAAGCAGAACTTGGAATTCGCGAAGATGGATCCGTGGAGCTTTCTGCAGGAGCAGTACTGGAATTGGCTTGGAATATGGGCTTGCTTACTTGGCAGGATTCACCAAAGCCAGGCTGGTATGATGCGGACGGCACGCTTGTTCCAGAAGAAGATATTGCAGAGAAATATCGCGATGAAGTAGTGGCGCGCTCCGGTATTCGACCATTCGAAACCGGCATGGGCGGCGACTACAAGGATGGAGCGAACGAAGAAGAAGCAGAAATCTTCCTCGATCACGACGTGAGTTTCAGCGTTCCAACAGAAACAATTGCGCGCGAATACGTGGCGCTTGACGAATCGCACACTGAGATTGCTCGCGATGCAGAATCTGGCGAATGGACTGTTACGCGCAAGGCAGGTTCTATGATTCGCGTGCCGCGTAGGGCTGCAATGACCAGAACCGTCGGTGGACAATTCCCTAAGGGCTTCGATCCGCTGAAGTGGGGTATTCCAGCTTCAATGGTTGGAAGTGTTGACACGATTGCGCTGTGGAATATTGTCACAACTGTAGACGCTTATATTTCTGCTGGTTTCACGCCTTCGGAGATTTTGCAATCTGTGCATCCGTCGATGGTTGCTTCCACGCAAGGAACCGGTTTCGGCGGCATGAGTTCAATGCGCAAACTGTACTTGGATCGCTTCCTTAACCACGAAATTCCTACGGACGTATTGCAAGAGGCGCTTCCAAACGTTGTTGCAGCTCACGTAATGCAAACCTATATCGGCGGCTACGGAAATATGGTTCAGCCGGTGTCTGCATGCGCAACTGCAGCGGTTTCGCTCGAAGAAGGCGTCGACAAGATTGCTCTCGGCAAAGCTGACTTCGTAGTAACTGGCGCAATTGACGATATCGGTGTGGAATCCGTAGTTGGCTTCGGCAATATGAACGCAACTGCCAATAGCGAAGAAATGTATGCGAAGGGCATCGATCCACGATTCTTCTCTCGCGCAAACGATCGCAGACGCGGCGGCTTCCTTGAAGCACAAGGCGGCGGTACGATTTTGGTTACGCGCGGCGATATTGCTTTGAAGCTTGGTTTACCTGTTGCTGGCGTAGTCGGATTCATTCATTCGTATGCTGACGGCATTCACACTTCTATTCCTGCTCCGGGCTTGGGTGCTTTGGCTGCGGGCATGGGTGGAGCTAAGTCTAAGCTCGTGCGTGATTTGGCAGCTCTCGGCGTTACTCCGGACGATATTGCTGTGGTTTCTAAGCACGATACTTCTACGAATGCAAACGATCCGAACGAATCCGAGCTGCACAATACTCTTGCGCACGCAATCGGACGCACGGACGGAAATCCACTGTTCGTAATCAGCCAAAAGACGCTGACCGGACATGCAAAGGGTGGTGCGTGCATCTTCCAAATCAACGGTTTGACACAACTGTTTAGAAGTGGCGTAATCCCTGGAAACGCATCACTTGACTGCGTGGATCCTAAGCTTGCGCGCGACGACCACATGGTTTGGTTGCGTGAGCCGATGCGCATTGGTGATGGTGCAGGTTCTTGTGCAGTGAAGGCTGCTCTCGCAACTTCGCTCGGCTTCGGTCACGTTAGCGGATTTGTGGCATTAGTTCACCCTGGTGCGTTTGAGGCTTCTGTGGCAGCTAGCGCTGGTGCGGATGCGCTTAAGAATTGGCGTACCAAGGCGAATGCGCGTTTGGCTGCGGGCCAGAGACGATTTGAGGAAGGCATGATGGGTCGATCTGCTTTGTTCGAGCCTGTTGAGAATCGTCACTTGCTGAAGGATGGCACGCGCCTTCCGGATGGCACTCGCTACGATGGTCACGAAGCAGAAAAAGCTATGCTGCTAAACCCAGACGCTCGCCTAGATGCAAGCGGCTACTACTGCTAGCGTAGACATGAGTGTGGCTAATCTGCAATAGCGATTTTCCCGAGAATGTTGCTCAAATCGGCGTGTTGAGCTACAAAGTCGGGAGATTTTTCCCGAGAATGTTGCTCAAAACGGCAAAATCAACAACAAAATGCGGAAATGTTGCTCGCGCGGATTAGCCGCGCTGTTCCTAACGGCTATTAGTAGCCGTTAGGCTGATTTGGCATGTAAAGTCCACTGGACTTTACATGCCAAATCACGCTTTGAAGGAGCTTGAAATGCGTTATGCAATTTCAAGATCAGTCAAAGCGCCCATGCAAGTCGATTCGCACACAAGCTTGTGCGGGTTCGCACTACATGTGCAACTAATATCGCAGTTGTATTTTTGACTTTTGTAAAAATTGCAAAAGTGTTACAATAGCTCCTTACGTGCAAAATTGCGAAAAATTCAATGTGCTTATGGCGATTTGCGTTCAAAATAAGCAATCTTATGTGTAAACCAAAGTTGGTTGTAATAAGAAGTGAAACATAGTTGTGTCACCTATAGTTTTCATGTTTTGCATGGAATAAAACAATATAGAAGCATGTTTGTGCCAACGGAGGAAAGGATATGCAGATGGTCACTCATCGCCACCTTGCGTCGAAAATAGTTTCTATGATTGCAGCGAGTGCAATGTTAATAACAGGTTTTGCTGTTGTTGGCAATGCAAGCGCTAGTAGTGAGTCTAGTAGTGAATCTAGTAATCCTCAATCTAGCAATCTAACTCTTAACCGTAAGGGCGTTATTGTTACTGCATTCCAGCAGAATTGGAAGAGTATTGCTCAAGAATGCAAAACAACTTATGGTCCTGAGGGTGTTAAGTATGTGCAGGTGTCTCCTCCAAATGAGCATGTAAAGGGTACTCAGTGGTGGACTTCTTACCAGCCTGTGAGCTATAAATTAAAGTCAAAACTCGGTACTGAAAATGAGTTTAAGAGCATGATTGACACTTGCAAAGTTGCAGGCGTTGAAATCATTGCGGATGCTGTTATTAATCACATGACTGGTGCTGGTGACACTCATACAGAGGGTGTTGGTGGAAGCCAATATAGCGCTGCTAAAGAAGATTTCCCAGATGCTGGATATAAAAAGGATGATTTCCATCAAGATGCTAGGAATATTGAGCACTATAACAATGCTGAGGAAGTGTGGAATCGCAGGCTTGTTGGCTTGCTTGATTTGGATACGTCAAAGCAGCATGTGCGAGAGACTTTAGGTAAGTACTTTGCTCATTTGCTCAAGCTTGGTGTTGCTGGCTTCCGTATCGACGCAGTAAAACATATTTCTCCAACAGATATGGCTGCGATTAAGAAAGCTGCTGCTGATGCTGCGCACACTACGCCTGACAAGATTTGGTGGATGCAGGAGACGATTGGTGATCCTTCTGAAGCTAAAGAAATACAGCCAGATCAGCATTTAAACGAAGGTGAAGTCAACGAATTCCAGTATTCCTACCGATTAAAGAGCAATTTTTATGGTTCAATTTCGAATCTAAAGAATATTACTAATGGACTTGTTCCAAGTGATAAAGCTTCGATTTTTGTTACTAATTGGGATACTCCTCGCGAAAATTATGTGCGCACGCTTACCTATAAGGATGGTCCTCGCTACGAGCTTGCAAACGCGTTTATGCTTGGCTACCCATATGGAAACCCAAACATTTACTCGGGGTATAGGTTTGAGAATGGTCATAAGGATGATGGTGCGCCTGGAGCGACTGAAGATAAAGTTGAAGATGTAGATTGTTCTCCAATAACTGGTTGGCAGTGCACTCAGCGTTGGACTTCGATTCGTGGAATGGTTGGCTTCTTTAATGCTGTAAATGGTGCTCAAGTCACTAATTGGCAGGAGAGTGACAATAATAACATTGCATTTAGCCGCGCAGGCAAGGGCTTCTTAGCAATTAACAATACTCCAAACGCAAAGAAAGTTTTGTATACTACTGATTTGCCAAATGGTGAGTATTGCAACGTTTATGCTGCGGGGAATTGCTCTAAGACTGTTAAAGTTACAGATGGCAAGGTTGCTGCGACTATTGCTCCTTATTCTGCAATTGCTTTGCATGTGGATTCTAAAGCAGATAGCGCTAGTAAAGCTGGTCCAGCACGTGATGAATCTGATCCAAAATACAATGTTGACGATGCTAAAGACCAGTCAACAACTGTCTATTTTAATGCTAAAAATAAAGCAGGTAATCCAAGTTCTGTAAATATTCATTATCAAATCGGCAATGGATCTTGGACTGCAGTTCCTGGTAGACCAATGCGCAAAGTTTGCGATGGTTGGTTTGCAAGAACAATTCCTAATAATGGCAAGCAAATTACTGCTGTATTTAATGACGGTGGAAGTAATTGGTATAACAAGAACAATCAGTCTGGAGCAAACTTTGAAATTCAAGCTGGTTCGAAAACTTATGTAGTAGATGCCGATTGGAAAGGTTCTGAATCTGCTAGCATTCCTTGCAAGGTTGAGGACACATCTTCAAAGCCTACTGAATTAAAGACAAAGATTGTTATTCACTATAAGCAAAAATATGGTGACAATCGCCATATGGGCGTCTATATCTGGGGTCTTAAAAATGCAGATGGTCAAGAGATAAAAGGTGCTTGGCATGAATTCAATGGTCAAGACGCTTTTGGTAAGACTTACGCAGTTGAAGCTGATGGCACTTACGAGAGCGGAAAAGTCGGATTTATTATTACCGAGAAACCCGTTGATGGTCAGGACTGGCATAAGGACGGCGGAGATCGTAATATCTGGCAAATCGAAGATGGTGTTGGCGAAGCTTGGGTTTACGGAGGAGATTCAAATACTTTTGCAGAACCTCCATCTGAAGTCTCTAACAAGCTTAATAGCATTAAAACATTAAATGTTACTGTTCACTACCGCAGAACAAATAAGGATTACGCTGGTTGGAATCTTTGGACTTGGTACGGTAGTGAGAAGGGCGTAAAGCAAGATTTTACGGCTCATGATGATTTCGGTAAGATTGCAGAATATACATTCCACAATGATTCTGGCATAAAAGATTCAAAGTTTATTGTGCGCTATTCTATGCAAGGCAACGATTGGGTTTCTAAAGATCCTGGCGAAGGCGATCGCCCAATTCCTGCAAAAGCAATTACCTTAAGCGAAGATGGTAACACTGGTAATGCTGAAATCTGGCTTATGCAGGGCGATAGTAGAGTTTACTTAAGCCCAAACGTAATCAACACGAAGGCTAATGCTATTAATGCTGATATTACGTCTTTTAAGGAATTTACTGTAAACGTGAGCGGCGACCCTTCGGAAGTTGAGAAGAAAAATGTTACTGTAACTGATGTTACAGATTCAAAGAAAAATCAACACAAGACAGTAGATATTTCGCAAGTTGCTGTTGTGGATAATAGGATCGTAATCACTGCAAAGAACGAATTAGATCTTAAGAAAATGTATGAAATCAACATTAAGGGTGTTGGTGGAATGCCTAAAACAGTGTCTGCTTCAACTGTTAAAGGTTCTAAGATTGTTCGCACTGATGAGTTTGATCAAAAGTATGCGTACACAGGCGATGACTTGGGTGCTGTTGTAAAAGATGGTTCTACGACTTTCAAGCTTTGGGCGCCAACTGCTGCAAAAGTGGAGTTAGTAACTTATAAGTCAACTGATGAAAAAGCGCAAGAAGATAAAAAGCAAGATATGACTCTTGGCACAGAAGATGGAAAGCTTGGCGTGTGGAGTATTACTACGAGTTATGCAAAAGCTGGCACTGCTTATACATACAAGGTTTATTTTGCAGATGGCACTGTTAATAATTCTCCAGACCCTTATGCAAAAGCTGCTGTGCGAAATGGAATGAGATCCGTTGTATTCGGTGGCAACATGGCAACACCTGTATCTCGTAAGGCATCATTTGGAAAGCGTCCAACTGATGCGACTATTGCAGAAATGAATATTCGCGACTTTTCGATTCATGAAAGTTCTGGCGTAGATGTTGCAAAGCGCGGAAAGTATCTTGGTGTAATTCAATCTGGTGCTAAAAAAGATGGCAAGACAACTGGCTTTGATTATTTGAAGTCCCTCGGCATCACTCATGTGCAAATCATGCCAATGTATGATTTTGGTTCTGTTAATGAAGCAGGAGATTTGAGTTATGTTGATAAGAACGACAAAGATAATCCTCATCAAAACTGGGGCTATGATCCAATAAACTACAACGTTCCAGAAGGCTCCTATGCGTCTGATTCAGCAAATCCTGCTACGCGTATTACGGAGCTAAAGCAAATGGTTGAAGGTTTGCATAAGGCTGGCTTGCGCGTGATTATGGATGTGGTTTATAACCACGTTTATAACGCGCAAAAGAACGCTTTTGGCCAAACTGTGCCAGGCTACTACTTCCGTTACAACGATGACGGCAGCTTGTCTAATAGATCTGGTTGCGGAAACGATACTGCTTCAGAGCGCAAAATGATGCGAAAGTATATTGTTGACTCTGTAAAGTATTGGGCTAAAGAGTACGGTATTGACGGCTTCCGTTTTGATTTGATGGGATTGATTGACCTTGAAACCATTAAGGAAGTGCGTGAAGCTGTTCATGCAATTGACCCGAACTCGATTATTCTTGGCGAAGGCTGGGATATGAGCCAATTGCCTTATGAAAACCGCACTATTCAGCCTAATGCGTATAAGCTTGCTGAAAATAATGGCGTTGCGTTCTTTAACGATTCCTTCCGTGATGCTGTAAAGGGTCAAGGAGATGATGATGTTGCTGGATTCGTGTCTGGAAACAGAGGCAGCGACAATCTTGTAATGCAAAATCTTTACGGCTGCCAGCCTGGAAACGCAAGCTGCACTGGTAGGCGCTACGCGAATGCTGGTCAGACTGTGCAATATGTTGAAGCTCACGACAATCTTAATCTTTACGATAAGTTGAAGAAATCCTTGCCTAATGAGACAGAAGAGAATCTTAAGAAGCGAGTAATGCTTGCTAATTCGCTTGTAATGTTTGCGCATGGCATGCCATTCTTTGAGCTTGGTCAAGAGTTCTTACGAAGCAAGAATGGTAATGCTAATAGTTACAATGCTGGCGACGGTGACAATTCCGTTAAGTGGGATCTAGTTAAAACGAATGAAGATGCTGTCGAGTACTTCAAAGCGTTGATAAAGCTAAGAAACGAGATTCCAGCTTTACGAGATTCTGAATATTCTGATGTTAACAATAATATGCATTGGATTAAGAGCAGCGATGGTATTAACGCATTTAGTGTTGACAACAACGGTAAAACGTATGTGTTTATTTTCAATGCTAATAGTGGTGAATTTACTGTGAATATTGGCAAAGGAAAGTATCGCGTGCGCATTGCCGATGGAAAGGCTAAAGAATCTAGCGTTCCTGAAATTATTGTAGATGACAATGGAAATTACAAGGTTTCTGCTCTTTCGACTTCAGTACTTGTGAAGGATGCTGAAAAGAAGAACGACAATCCTTTTGCAAATATTAATGTTGATGATGTTCTCAAATATAAGATGAATCCTTTGGATATCAATAAGTTGAAGGATGAATCTAAGCCTGGTACGCAGAAGCCGAATCCATCTACTCCTGGGCATGAACAAACTCCTGGTACTGTTACTCCATCACCTCAGCCACCTGTTCCTGGTCCTGTAGTGCCAAATCCGGCTCCAGCGCCTGGCCCTCATCCTCAGCCTGGTTCTAATCCTGTGAATCCGGCTCCTCAGCCAGCGCCAGTTCCAACTCCAACTCCTGGAGAAACTCATCCTGGAACTCATGAGCCAAATTCATCTACGCCTGGTCGTGAGCAAACTCCTGGAGACTCTGATACTGAAAATCATCCTGCTCCACATACTTTAGTCCCAGATGTGGGTACTGCTCCTAGTAATTCCGAATCAGGTTCTGCATCCCAGCAAGGCTCTAAGTCTAATACGCCTGCTCATGAACCTAATAATAGTATTGAATCTAAGCCTAATGCTGAGTCTCACTCTACTTCTGAATATCAAACTCATTCAAAACCTAAGCAGAATGTGCATGAAAATTCAGATCAGTCTAAACCAGCTAAAACAAAACCTGAATCTTCCTCAAATTCTGCTGTATCTGCGCCTGCTAAGCCATCATCAGCTGCTCCAACTCCTACTGCACCGGCAACAGTGCAGCAGCTTAAGTCAGAGCTAAGAGGAACTCTGCTAGTACGAGACAATAATGTTGCGAATGCTGGAGTTGTGAACAAAGTAAACATTCGCATTCAAAACGGCGAGTTTATTGAACGTCTGAATCGTGAAGGTATTGCATATGCTTACGCATACATCTACTCGTCTCCGCGATTGCTTAAAGGCTCCGACGGTTCAAAGTATGTTACTGTACGAATGGTGAATGGCGTGCCTCAATTCGATGCAATATTCCCAGCTGGATACTCTGGTAAACACACTGTTCTACTTGTAGACGAGAGTGGCAAACAAATCGCATGGACTGAAGTAACTGTTGTAGATAATGGTGTTTCAAAGCGTGGTGGATCTATGCTTCAAACAGGAAGCAACATTGTTTATACTTTTGCGCTGTTCATTATACTTACATTTGTTGCAGCTATTGCTCGTTATAAAGTTGCATTTAGATAGATTTGTGGCTTTGAGTTTTAAAGCGTCGCGCGCGAGAGCACTTTTGTAGTGCGTTTGCTTTGACTGAGCTTGAAATTTCATAACGCATTTCAAGCTCCTTCAAAGCGTGATTTGGCTTAAACGTAAAGTCCAGTGGACTTTACGCGCCAGATCAGCCGAGCGGCTACTAATAGACGTTCGGAATCACACGGCTAATCCGCGCGAACGACGATCAACCTTGTAGTGCGATTGTATGACGACACGCCGTAAATCAGGTACAAACGCACTACAAGGTTGCGCCAAGTTAGGTATAGATTCGAGATTTTTCGCACTGAATGAAGCGTATCGCTCGCGCGTTACAGCGCGCTCACGTCTTCGCTTGCGTTGAAAGCACACTTTGCTTTCAACTTTGAGCAAGCTCAGCGAATCGAAGTGCATTCGCGCGCTACGCTTTAAGCGCTCAAGCAAGTCGATTCGCAGCTCTTTGATGGTGATTCGCTGAAGTAGCAAGAAAAATCGAGAATCTCGGTGATAAAAACCACGCAAAAGTTCTAGATATTCAGAAGGTTTGATGTATTTCTATACGAGCAATAAAAGAGGAGAGTAGCGACGGGATTTGCGAGGAGAGAAATACTCAAACCTCGCGCAATACCAAGTAAGGAAACCGTACTACGCTCTAAACCCAGACGCTCGCCTAGATGCCAGCGGCTGCTACTGCTGAGCTGCTGCTTACTTACAAACGCCGGGGAATTTTCTCCGGCGTTTGTAGTCGTTTTGGCGTTATGTGGAAACATTTGCTGTGTTATTCCACGGCATCTGTTTTCGCTCTGGCTTTATTTGACCACATTTGCAGGAAAATGTAAGGCGATTGGAGTTGCGTTAAAAATTACGTAAGTAGCTCTGTAGTTCAGTATGCCATATTTAGTACGTGTAGCATTGCGTATGTCGCCTGATATTACCTAATGCCAGTAGTACGCTGTCATTATCGCAGTGGTATGCTATTTCGCTACCAGTACCCGCTACCAGTACCCAGATCATTTAACGGCATCTATTTGTCGCACCTATATCTCTGTAGCTTATACCTCTGTAGCCTACAGTTCTATAGCTTTACAGATATAACAATGCTCCGTGGTTGAAGAGTTGTCGTAAATTTTGCGAACCCTTTTATCACGGAGCATATGTATATTATTTATTCAATTTTAATATTTGTTGCACCACCAACGTTTAGTCGCGCTTCTTCCTGCGAATAATGACTGCGAGTGCAGCACCTATTGCGCCTGCGAGTGCAGCAACAGTGCTTGCTGCAGCAATTGCAGAGCCTGTATTGGTTAACTTTGATTGCGCAACATGACCGGAGGAGTGATGTGCAGGAGACTTAGGAGCTTGTAACTGAGTGTTATTGCTCTTATTCCTGTTGTTTTCACTGTTGCCAGTGTGTTCATCAGAATCATGAGAACCAGATTCATGTTCTGGGGTTGGCGCAGGTGCTGGTTCCGGTGTCGGTGCCGGTTCTGGCGTTGGTGTTGGTTTCTTGGTTGGGTTGTTTCCTACTTTACCGTTTGCCTTGTTGGATGGTTGACCATTCTTCTTGGCTTGCGCGGTAATCGTACTACCATCCTTGATTTGGGTTGCAGGGATGGTGACTTTACCAGTCTTAGGATCAACAGTCACGCCGGTTGGAGTATTACCGTTAATAGTCCAGTTACCATTCTTATCTTTCTTCACGGTAATTGTTACAGGAGTCGTTGTATCGCCTTCTGGAATATACGTGATTTCTAGAGTATCAGCATCTGCTGGTGGGGTAACAGTTGCGGAACCTTGCTCAACACCATCTTGTGGCGTGAGTATAGTCGGCTCACCCGCAGGCGTTGGCGTTGGTTCTGGTGCAGGCTTCTCCTTTTCGCCAACTTTAGCAGTTACCACTTCTGACTTGCTTTTGCCAGTCTTATCGCTACTGTCTTCTGATTGCGCAGTAATAGTGCTACCGTGCTTAATCTTGTTTGCTGGAATCGTAACAACGCCAGTTTGCGGATTAACGGTTACGCCTTCTGGAGTGTCTCCGTCAATCTTCCACTCATGCTTGTCGCCTTCAGCAACAACAGTAATCGTTGCGGTTGTTTCACTGCCTTCTGGAGTGTAAGTAACTACAACCTTGTTCACGCGCGTATCCGTGAGATCAGGCGTCACGCTAGCACCACCATTGGTTGGAGTGTCAATATTCGGCTTAGTAATATTTCCGCCAATAGTAATATTTACGCTATCGCCCGTCTTTGCACCATCACCCTTACCGTTGGTTGGTGTGAGGGTGACGATGGCACCAGGCTTTTGCTTGTCGATAGTAATAGTGAAGTTGCCATCTTTATCTGCGGTACCAGTTCCGATTTGATTGCCATTGTTATCGGTAACAGTTACTGTTGCGCCCGGAAGAGTCTTTCCAGTGATGATTTGTTTAGTAGAATCATCTGGATTGTCTTTTAGCGTTTGCTCACTAATCTGTGGAGTCTTAAAGCCAGTTACAGCAGTAGCAGGATCAGATGGTTTGTCCGTCTTGTTCTTAGATACTGCAGTAATAGTGCTGCCGTCTTCCAAATTCTTTGTTGGAATCGTAACAACGCCAGTATTTGGATTAACAGTTACGCCATCTGGAGCGTCTCCGTCAATCTTCCACTTACCATCGTTATCCTTCTTGGCAATAATTGTGCGAACTGGCTGTTCTGGACCATTGATTGAATTCGGTTTAGCATTGATTTCAATCTTTACAACCGTTGTGTCATCAGTTGGCGGAGTTACAGTTACGTTTCCGTCGTTCTTCTGGTTGTCGGTTGGTACCGTAATCGTTGGCTTTTGTGGTTTAGCAGTGACGGTTACAGTAGTTGCATCACCATCAACTCCACCCTTGTTTGGAACAAGCTTGAGTGTTGTGCCAGGGGTCTGATGAGGAACATCAACGGTAAAGTTGCCATCTTTATCTACAGTGACAGTTATTTCTTTATCGCCATCCTTCAATGCGGTGCCATTGCTGTTTTGAACCTTGATAGTGGCTTCAGGAGTTCCCTTACCAGTAATAGTTGTCTTGCCATTATCTGCAGAACCTTTATCACCAGGCTTGTTTTCGGCTTTACCATCGTTGATAAATGGCTTGTTCTGTGCCACAACGTTTACTGTTATTGGTACGTTCACAGGATTTGCGATACCCGGAATAGTTACCACGACAGTGCCGCTCTTATTGTTTCCAGCTGTCTTGGTATCTGGAGTACCGTTAGTTGCCCAAGCAAACTTGGTTCCGTTAGGTAACTCATCCTTATTGGCAATGCTGTTTTCTGCGCTTGGAGAATCACCAACATGTACGCTCACCGTTTTACCGGCTGGATTTGGCACAACGAACACATTGACTGAAATGTCAACATCTGGCTCGCCTGGCACTTTAACGGTCACAACGCCTGGTTGGTTGCCAGTCTTTGATGTATCAGGCTTCTTCTTCCAAGAAATACTAGCATCCTTAGGTAGATCCTTATGATTCTTAATAACATCCTCTGGCTTAGGAGTAGTGTCAGTTGTGTCACCATTCTTCTTTTGCAACACAGTTACGTCGTTTGCGACAGGTTCTGGTGTCACAGTAATTGTTACTGGCACTTCTTGAGGTGCTTGCCCTGGAATCTTGACAATCACTGTGCCACTAGCAGTGCCTGGCTTGTCGGTCTTTGGAGCAGCATCTTTCTTCCACTCGAAGGTGGTTCCCTTAGGGAGTTTGGTGCTGTTATCAATGCTGTTCTTAGGATCAGGATTGCTGTTCTGTGCAACGGTGGTTACCTTTGCTATAGGCGCAGGGTTTACGTTCACAGTTACAGGAACATCAATCGTATAACCAGACTTGCCATTTACACCTGGAATGGTGACTTTTACTTTACCGCCTGTCTTTTCTCCAACGGTATCTGTAGTTGGTTTGCCACTATCTTCCCACTCGAACTTAGTGCCATTAGGGAACTTACTGGTATCGCTAGAATCCTTAATAACATCCTTAGCTTCTGGCAATGTGCCATTTTGTGGAACGTTCACAACATTCGCTTCTGGCTTTGGCAAAACGTTCACTGTTACAGACACTTCCACAGGCTTTTGACCTGGAATAGTAACAATAATCTTGCCATTCTTTGCGCCAGGATTGTTAGTATCTGGTTTATCTTCAGGTTTCCACTCGAACGTAGTGCCATTAGGGAACTTACTAGTATCGTGAGAATCCTTAATAACATCCTTAGCTTCTGGCAAATCCTTGCCCTGTGGCACGTTGACTTCAGATGCACTTGGGTCAACAACGTTAACCTTTACTTCAACTTCTTGAGGAGTATCAGATCCAGGAATAGTAATCTTTACTTTGCCTTTTACGCTGTTACCTTCCTTAGATGTGTCTGGTTTTCCGTTGTTATCCCACTCGAACTTAGTGCCATTAGGGAACTTATCCTTATTGACAATGCTGTCCTCTGGCTTAGGCTCCACGCCCTTTGGCACAGTCACAACTTTAGCTGTAGCAGTTGGAGCCTTGATAGTTACAGGTACGTTAATAACAGTTGTTGATCCATCCGGATACGTAACTGTTACAGGCACTTCAAACTTGCCAGCCTTATCTCCATTAGGGATCTTAGACTTATCGCCATCAGCAATAGAGTAAGTTGGCTTATTTGTTTCGTTCGTTGGCCAGGTAGGAACACTTACTTTGCCGATAATTTCGTCGTCCGAAGGCTTTTGACCATTATCTTTTTCAAGATTATCTGCCTTAGGTGGGTAAAGTTCAGACTGCTTATTGCTAATAGTTACTGGCACGTCAACAATGTCAGTCGTGCCATCTGGGTAGGTGACTTTAACCTTAACAGTAGAGTTTCCAGGAGTCTTACCATCTGGAAGCTTTGTGTTAGGCTCGTTCAACTCAATCTTTGGTTGTTCCTTTGAATCTTTTGACCAATTAGGAACAGTTACATTGCCTGTTACATCATCAGATGTAACCTGCTTGCCAAACGGCTTAACAACAGGTGTTACCTTTGGCTCGAAAGTATCCGACTGCTTGTTCTTAATAGTCACATCAACAGTAACTTCATCAGTTGTGTTATCCGGGTACGTGACTTTAACCTTAACGTGATAAGTGCCAGGCTTTGTGCCGTCTGGAATATCCTCATCTTTGCTGGTGATGGTGACTTTTGGCTTATCGCCATCCTTCTTTGGCTTAAAATCAGGAACAGTTACAGCATCCGTAACAGCTTTCTTGGTCTTTTCTTTACCAGTGCCATACGGCTCTTCTACAGGGTCAACTGCAGGAGTGTTTGCAGTGGCATCGGTATCTGTAACTACTACAGGCACTTGCACAACAGTGCTGGAACCATCTGGATATGTGACATTAACAGGTACGTTAGTTGTGCCAGTCTTATCTGTAGTTGGTAGAGGAGTTTTTGGATCTACAAGCTCTACTTTTGTTTCCTTTGGAGCAGTCTTGTTCTTAACTGTAGAAGTCTTTACAGCCTTCTTGATTTCATCAGCATCAGGAGCTTTCTCATTACGCTTCTTGTTGATAGCTTCTGCGCTTGGCTTGTAGGTTTCGTTATCTGGCTCGCCAACTGTTACAGGAACTTCCACGTGATCCTCAGAACCGTCAGGATACTTAACAGTAACCTTAACGTTTACGGTTCCAGGAGTCTTAGTGTCGATAGGTGTTTGACCTTTATCAACTGTAATTGTTGTACCATTTGGTTTGTTTGGAACAGTGACTTTAGCAATGATGTCATTGTCAGAAGGGCCACTTTCTCCATACTTCTTAGTGATTCCGCCGTCAACCTTTGGCGTATGAGTTTCACTTTGAGGCTTTCCTACAGTAACCTTTACTGTTGCGTGATCTTTAGAGCCATCCTTATATGTAATGGTTACAGGAATATCGAAAGTACCAGGCTGAGTGCCATCTGGAACAGTCTTAGCTTTGTCGTCAATAGCAATACTTGCGCCTTCTGGAAGCGTTATATCTTTGCCTTGCTTATCTTTACCAAAGCTAATGCCTTTATCCTTGCCAACGCCGGTAATCTTGCTGGATATACCTGTATTCGGCGTCTTATTGTAGTCAATGTTAATTGTTTGACCTTCTGGCGTATAAGTTTCGCTTTGTGGCTTCAGCACTTTAACAGTTACTGTTGCAACGTCACTAGAGCCATCCGAATACGTAACCTTAACCTGCACTTGGCTTTCGCCAGGCTTATCGGTGCTTGGAACGTCTTTCGTGTTGACGATTTCTACTGTTGGATCTTGCTTTGGAGAGTCGCCGTTCCACTTCAAGCCATTGCTTTCACCGAAGGATTTAATCTTATTGGAAAGATCTTCTTTTGAATTCCATGGAACTGTAATAGTTTTACCAACAGGGTCATAGTTGTTGGACTCCCTATTAACGACAATAGGCACTTCAATCTTGCTGGAAGATCCATCTGGATATTTAACAGTTACAGGAATAGCGTAATTTCCATCTTGGGTAGGAATATCTCCAACGTCAAATGTTATGCCAGTCTTATTGATTGGCGTATTTGGATTGTCATATTTAGTGATTTTAATAGCGTTTTTAATTGCATCTTTATTTTTAGGATTATCAACTTTAGATGCGGTAGCCTTATGCTCTTCAGCATCCGTGTATACGGAAATCTGAACCTTAAGCTTAGACTCGTTGCCAGCTTCGTCTGTAACAACAAGCTCACGAGACCACTTATTGTCTGACGAATTGGTTATATTCGGATCTCGCTTTCCAGTGCCCTTAATATGAATAGTTGCAGGCTTTTCTGCAGAATTTCCGTTTTGATTGTCAACAGTGATTTTTCCGTCGTAGCCTGGGAATGTTGATATTGTTGCGCTACTAATCTTGCCGCTGTTATCGTAAGACTTAATTTCAATATCAAAAGGCTTATCTTTATGTACTTTAAATTGGTAGTACATTTGTTTATCGTCATGTTTCACCTGATTTGTAGCAGGGTTATCAATAACAGGCGCGATATTGTCATTAACGGTAACTTTTGTCTCCACGTCTTTAGTTGAGCCGTCTGGGAACGTTATGCGAACTGTAGCGGTTGTATCTTTGCTAGGCTTATTCCAATCTGGTTCCTTAGCCCAAGAATACTTAGCGTCCTTAGGCAGTTTCTTCACTGCTTCTGGATCAATACCGCTCTTAGGATCTGGATGCTTTGTGCCGCTGCCCATGTTGTACGTAACAGGCGTGCCTTTAACATCACCATATTTGTCGGATTGCGGCTTAACAATAAACTTAACAGTTACTTCATTAGGATTGCCCGAAGGATCCACCGCTTTTAAGGTACGCGTATACTCGCCAGGCTTAGTGTTGAGTGGAGTAGTGCCGTCAAGCGTCAAAGTCTTAGGATCTGCAGTTGCGCCAGTTCCAGTAGGAGCTTTTTCTGTCTCGCCTGGAGTTTTAGGCGTTAAAGTAAGAGTTGTAACTTCTCCGCTATTGTCTGTTGCGGTAATCTTAATATCGTTTTTATCACCGCGGTACGTAGTGATAGTAAATACTGGTGGGTATTTTGGACCATCTGGATATCCAGGATCAATGGTGTTATATGTACCACCGTCGCCCTTTTGCTGAATCGCAACTTTAGGACTTTCGTTATCCCTAACAGTTACCTTAACAGCAACAGTTTCAACGCGTGGGTGATTTTTGTCGTTAGTAGGAATAGTTACAATAACTTTTCCAGTCTTTTCCTTGCCAACAGTGGAAGTGTCTGGAGTTCCGCCAGTTTCAGTGCTCCACTTGAAGGTTGCGCCTGCTTTTTTAAGCTTTCTTCCGTTGGCAATAGCTTTTTCGGCGTCTTTTTCGGTGAGCTTGTGACCTAAGTCAACAGCAATATTCTTTGACTTAATGTCTTCTTTTTTCTCCACTTTTACAGTCACAGTTTTTTCTGTTTTGTGACCAGCGGCATCAGTTGCGGAGAACGTAAGAGTATAAGTGCCAACTTCTTCAGGCTTAAAGCCAGAGAATGTATAAGTAAGTTTCTTCTGTGTGTCTGTATTATTCTTAGAATCGTACTTGACTCCAGCGCGAGTTGGGTTACTAAGCAGCTTTGTTGGGTCATTTTTAAACAGAGCCATCGTTGCTGTTGCTGTGTCAATAGACTCAATCTTTACATCATCTTTTGCAGTAAGCTGAATTTTCAGATCTTCGCCAACTTTTACGGTAACGCTATCTTTATCAGCAGTAAGCGTTGGAGCTTTGTCATCCTTAGTAGCCTTCTTAGCGTCGCTTGCGTCAGAGCTTACGGAATCTGCAGTAGTAGTTACTGCAGTAATGCTTCCTTCAGGAATGCCGTTAGCAACTGTAATCGTAACTTTGCCATCGTTGCCAACTTTTCCAGTTCCAATTTGATTGCCCTTGCTATCTTTAAGCGTTACAGTGCTTCCAGCTGTGCCAGGACCAGCGTCAACTACAACTTCCTTGCCTTTTACGCCTGCAACACCAGTCAAATCAGTTTCAATTGTAGGTTTCTTAGGGCGAACTGTGAAAGTAACCTTTTCTTCCGCTGTACTGCCATCGCTAAACGTGACTTTAGCAGTGTACTCTCTTTTTCCGGCAACAGCTGTGGAAGGCTCGCCATTAACCCACTCTGCGCTCTTGATGTTATCTTTAACCTTCTTATCGGTTATACCAAGATATTCCTTAGCGTCAACCTTGTTTCCTGCTTTAGTAAGAGGGTCGCCAACATTTACTTTAACTTCGTGATCTTTCAGCTCGCTTTTGTGTTGCAATGCGAGCGGCTTTCTGACAATTACAGGAATCTTAACAATATGGTACGAATTGTCTGAATATATTACTTTTGCTGATGTGGATGTTGTAGCAGTGTCTTTTCCATTAAAAGCTATATCTGGTAGTTTAGTCTCTGGGAAAGTATTGAAATCTAGTTGTCCACCGCCTTCAATATTAGAAACATGTTTCTTTAATTCTTCATTAGTTGCCTTATGCCCCCAATCAACAGTAATTGGTGTAGCAGTTGGCTCCTTGTACTTTTTATTAAGGTTTTCAAGTTTTATTTTTACTTGTTTTTCTGCTTTGTTTCCAGAAGCGTCGGTTGCAGAGACAGTAACCGTGTAGTCAGTATTTGCTGGCGTGTTGCCGTTCTTATATTCAAACTTAACTCTATTAACAACATGGTTGTGATGCTTAGCTTCAGTTGCTTCCATGCCATTACTGTTTTCAGTGACATCTCCATTACCGTTAGGAAGACCCTTAACTGAGAAGCTATTAACCTTTCCGCTGTCATCTGATGTGCCGAAAGTGATTGTAGGAATATCTCCCTGATACACGGTAATGCTGTTGTTGGAATCGCTAATCTCTTTGCCATTAAAATACAGCTTTGGAGCAGTGTTATCGCTTTTTGTGCGCTTAAGATTTGGTTCTTTCCAGCGCTCGCGACCAGAAATAAAGGTGTATGCTGAGTTAGTCGTTCTACCATAAGTACTTGTATTTGCCCATGTATAAGCATCTTGAATGTCATCAAGAGTGACTCCTTGACGTAACTTTACTTTGCAATGCATGTGTACTGCATAGTCGACGTTCGTAGTTCTTAAGCCGATGCCGTAGCTCTTGCCCTTATATACGCCTGTTAATGTTGTAGCATTGCTAATAACCCCGTCGCCTGCATTCTTGTGGAAAGTATCACTCAAATCTTGCTTGTTGCTGTTTCCTCCTCTTATGCCTAAGGTTATTTTGTAAATAGAATTTCCAAGGTGCTGGTCATCTTGCAAAGGCTTACTAAGTGTTGCTGATTGGCTATTTTCTTTAGTGAATAATGAAAAATCGCGTGAAAGAACAGCGTTTGTTGTTTGTGGACTAGTGCCATTTCGTTTATAAAAATCAAAGCTTAAATCACTTAATGTGTCTCCATTGTAATAACCATTATTTAAGTCAGCAACTGCAAAAGGAATTTGCCAAACATACTGTTGTTGCTTGGAAGCGCCAGTCATATCTTTACCGTCGTTGTTAAAGAACACATCGAAGACTAAATACTTAGCACCGTTGTTTTCTTCAAGGTGTGCATACATATCCGACTTTTTAGTAGTATTACTGTAATCACCCAAACCGTCGGATCCTATTTGACCGATTGTTCCATTGCTGTTAGCAAAGCGATACCTTTGGAACTCAAGAATGTTTGGCGTATGCAGCCAAGGAGTAGGATCAGCGTTACGCACTTCTTGCGCAAAAGCTGCCGTAGTTGGAGGAAGAAGAATATTAGAGGATGCGAGGATTGGCTGACCACCCAAGCAGGTTGCTGCAGTGAGAACTGTGGCAAGTGTGCTCAATGAAACCTTGCGCATGGTTGCATACGCAGAAGATGAATCAACGTTTTTAAACGAGCTCTCAACTTGCTCGCGTGCATGCTTTTTGCGGTTGTTATTTGCCATAATAATCCGTAATCCTTTATTCTTGTGCTTCTTAATTTAACGTTCCTTAATGTGTGTCGTATATAAACTTGTGTCTAGTTCTTCTTCAAATACGAATTCTGTGTTTGCATAAAGCAACGGTAGACAATAAGTACGCTTATATACATGCTGCATAATATTATATCGTATTTTTACTATTTTGTCGTAATTTTTTTATTGTTAAGTGTTCCATAACTGTAAAATTTCCTGCGGGGGGGGGGGGGTGCTCTATGTATAAAATATTGTCATAACGACGGATTGTTTAAAATTATCTAAAATTTTATCGTTTTATAGTAATTTATTCGCATATGAATTAATCACACTTGTAGCGTTTCTTGTACACATGCTTAAGCAGGTAGTAGCGTGCGTAATTTTCTGGCGTTTGCTGTCGTTTTTGTAGTTTTGGAAAACATTTGCCGGTGACTTTTTCGGCGTTTGCTACTGCAGTAAAAGCGTGCAAGTGATTGTTGATTTAAATATATTTTATACAAGATTTTATATAGTATTTTTGCGTAGAACATAAAAAAGTATGTATATGTACTAAAAGTAGGTGTGTATGATTGCAGGAATAGGGCACGACTTGGTAAACGTTGCACAATTCGCTCAGCAGATGCATGATGGCGATGGTTGGCGTGCTCTGTTTTCTCAGAGAGAGCTTAGACAGTGCGCCATGCGAGCGCACTCAAAAAACGACGCTGAGGCGATGCATATTGCAGCGCGCTGGGCTGGAAAAGAGGCGGTTATAAAATCTTGGTGTGAGGCTTTATCTTCGTTTGGAGATGCAAAATATCCTTACACGCTAGATAACACACCGTGGGCGAGTATTGAGATTTTAGATGATTCTTATGGTTGCCCAAGTGTTCATCTTGATGATGCTGTTAATGAAAAGCTTATGCAATCTTTAGGCACGGTTCCTATGATTAATGCACAGAATGGCTTTTCTATTAGATGGCATGTTTCTTTGAGCCACGATGGTTTGCTTGAAGACGCATCTGCAATCGCATCTGCGTTTGTGATTCTAGAAATAGCTTAGATATTTTGCAATTTGCACTGTATGGTTTTGTGTATTTTTCCCGCGTTTGTTGTCGTATTTGCATAAAAAGGGAACAAACACGGGAATGTTAATTGTGTGGTACAACGCTCTTGAGAATCTAAGTGGAGTGTCGTTAGTTGTTTTATGTCAAAATCATCTGTATAATTGTTCGAGTCGCTGTTTTGGGGTCTTATAAAAATTCCATTACGTGCAATTGCGGATGTAGCTCAATGGTAGAGTATCAGTCTTCCAAACTGATGACGCGGGTCCGATTCCCGTCATCCGCTCCACTTGATTTCTGTGATTTCTTTGATTCCGATTGTTCTAAATATATCGTGATTAGTCATAGTTATTTTTGTGTTTTTTCGTTATTCTGATTTGCGATTTGATTCTTTACTGTTTGCGCATATTGCTATGGTTGTATGAGGTAAAAACACGTAAAAGCATATCTCTGGAGGAGTTGTGGGACAAATTATTGTACGTGTAATTGCAAGTTTAGTTTCTGTTGCTGCTGCATTTGTTATGAACGTTTCTCCATCTATTAATGTTGAAGGACGTGGTGTTTTTGAAGGCTCTGCTTCTAGTTCATCAAGAAGTTCATTAAGAAGTGCCAAAAATAATGCAATAAAAAGTGCAGATAATGGGAATAGTAATTCTGCTGAAGATAATCGTTTGAATGGTTTTGCCGATGGTGATGCCAATAATCCTGATTTTAAGTTGCCTTCAAAAGTGGCGTCGTCATTTAAGAATAGTGACGAAGTAGTTTCTTCAAAATATGCTCTTACATCTACTGGTCATTTGAAATCTCTTAAAACTGGCGATATTGTTACTGATCCTAAAATTATTGGCACTAAAGACAAGCAGCCAGATCCTCTTGCTAAGAGCGATGGAAGACGTTTTACGCCTATTACTGTTGGAGATTTGCGAAAAGCAATTAAGCGCTACAATTCTACGAATTCTGCCAATCCTTCCAAAGTTCGTCTAATAAGCTCAAATCAGCCTATTCCAGACGAGTCTAAATCTTCTGCTAAAGCAAAAGATTCAACAATATTGTCTTCTAAAACAGCCACAACAACTGATGGTATTGTTCGCAAAGCCTATTTGCCTGTAACAAATTATGGTGTGGAATGGGAAGATTACAATGGTTCTCAATCATTCTTTGATGGCAACGGAAACATGTTTGCTTATAACGCTAGAGGTGTTATAGATGTTTCTGAACATCAGCATGAAATTGATTGGGCTGCTGCTAAAGCCGCTGGAGTAGAAGGTGCAATAATTCGCATCAGCTACGGTTGGGATAATGGCTACGATAAGTATGCTGTACGAAATATCAACGAATGCAAGCGTTTAGGTATTCCTTTTGGAGTTTATGTTTATTCCTACGCTGAAACGCCTTCTGATGGCGCTTCCGAAGGTGCCGATGTGGCAAGGCTTTTGCAAGGTGCTGGAGTTAATCCAAGTGACCTTTCATACCCTGTTTACTACGATTTGGAAAGATGGGAGTGGGCAGGGCATCAACCACCTACTGATCCATACGTTTATCAGAATATTGTCGCATCGTGGTGGAATCAGCTGGCTTCTGCTGGATACACTAATCTAGGTGTTTATTCTTATGCTAATTATTTAAACGGTCCGCTTAATTCCCAATATATTCACGATCGTACAAGCTGGGTTGCTAGCTATGGTGCCACTACGCTTTTTAACATTACAACACCATTAGGCGGCTGGCAGTACACTTCTAGCGGTTCTGTATCTGGAATTCAAGGTAATGTTGATTTAAATGCATTTGGTACTAGGCCAACTACGCCTACAAGCCGCGCTCACATCGATTTTACGTGGATTATTCGCAGTAACGATATAGCTGTAGGCGCTGCAGCAAGTAGTAGTATTTACAATCATATGGAATACCGTTGGCTTGCTTACGATTTGCTTAATAAGCAGTGGAAGACTATTTCTGACTGGTCTGTTAGCAATTGGGCTTCTTGGGTGACAAGCAACGGTGATTATTGGCTTCACTGTGATGTTCGTGATTCGTTCACTAAGAAGCCTTTGGGTAACAAAACAATTGCTTTCCATTATGAGATTCAAAATGCACCGGCTCCTGTTTTTACAGGTGATACCGTGATTTCTGGCACTTATGCGGCTTGGCGCGGTAGCAATGTTTTACTAGGTGCTACTACAAATAATCCTAATGGTTACACGATTATCAAAATATATGACTATAACGCCAAACAATGGGTGAGCCAATTTAAGGGTCCGTGGGCTTTGTGGAGTCCTAAACCTGGAATTTATTGGACACATTTTGAAGCCTACACATCTAATGGTACACTCAAAGATACTAAGACTTATGCTTTTGGAGTGTAGTTTTAGACTAAGAGTTAATATTTTCTCTGGTTGTTTCGTTTAAGAAAAAAATGGACCAGGTGCAATAGCATCTGGTCCATTTTTGTGCGCGAGATGGGACTTGAACCCACATGTCGTAAGACACAGGAACCTAAATCCTGCGCGTCTACCATTTCGCCACTCGCGCTTAAATCGCCTAAAACAAGCGAAAAAGAAACTTTAAGAGCCACTTGACAGAATCGAACTGTCGACCTTCTCATTACGAGTGAGACGCTCTACCGACTGAGCTAAAGTGGCAATTTGCCCGAGAAGCATTCGCGACTCGCGCACAAATCAAATACTATATATTAATATTTGCAATTTGTCTAGCATGACGCGCCGCAAATGTTCGCATGTGTTCTAGTCAAAGTGTATTTCTGTCCGCT
Source organism: Gardnerella sp. DNF00109 (assembly GCF_049262845.1). Lineage (NCBI taxonomy): Bacteria > Bacillati > Actinomycetota > Actinomycetes > Bifidobacteriales > Bifidobacteriaceae > Gardnerella > Gardnerella sp. DNF00109. The sequence goes on along the minus strand of NZ_CP058406.1, from coordinate 1,383,523 downwards.
TTTGTGAGTATCTTGGCAATTGGAAGATAGTGATGCACAAGTTCCACTTTGCGCGCATTTACACGTGTTTACTTTATAGTTCACTATGATTCTCGATGATTATTGTGATTAAAACGTGTTCAAGTGTGCCTAAAGATTGATAAAACAAGGCATCACGTCACTTCATTCAAGATGAAAGGACCAAGAAATGGCCATCAATCCACCAGTTGACGCCGTTAAAACACCTGAATGGGCTGCTTTGCAGAAGCACTATGATGAATTGCAGTCCGAAGGCGTGAGCCTGAAGAAGTGGTTTGCTCAGGATGCAAATCGCGTGGATAAGTTGAGCTTCGAAGCTGGAGACCTCCACTTCGATCTTTCTAAGAATTTGATTAAGCCAGAGACGCTTAAGCTTTTCGCCGACCTTGCAAAGGCAGTTAAGCTTGATGAGCGCACTAAGGCGATGTACACTGGCGTGCACATTAACAACACCGAAGATCGTGCAGTATTGCACACCGCTTTGCGTCGTCCAGCCGAAGATGCTGGTAAGTTCATGGTAGACGGTCAGGATACCGTTGCCGACGTGCGTGAAGTGTTGGGTCGCATTTACGATTTTGCTAACGAAGTTCGCTCCGGCGCTTGGAAGGGCGTTACTGGCAAGAACATCAAGACCGTTGTAAACATTGGTATCGGCGGTTCCGACCTTGGTCCAGTCATGGTTTACGAAGCCTTGAAGCCATACGCTGACGCTGGTATTAGCGCTCGCTACGTTTCCAACATTGATCCAAACGATATGGCAGAAAAGACCAAGGATTTGGATCCAGAAACAACGTTGTTCATCATTGTTTCCAAGACCTTCACCACTTTGGAAACTTTGACCAACGCTCGTACAGCTCGTACCTGGTTGCTTAACAAGCTTCAGGAGAGCGGTGCTATTGACGGCAGCGACGCAAAGAAGGCTGAAGCTGTTGCTAAGCACTTCGTGGCTGTTTCCACCAACCTCGAGAAGGTTGAAGAGTTCGGCATCAACCCAACCAACGCTTTCGGATTCTGGAACTGGGTTGGCGGTCGCTACTCTGTGGATTCCGCTGTTGGCACTTCTTTGGCTGTAGTTCTTGGACCAGAGCGCTTCGAAGAGTTCTTGAAGGGCTTCCACGCAATCGATACCTACTTTGCTGAAACCCCATTCGAGAAGAATGTTGTTGTGCTTCTCGGTATGCTCAACGTTTGGTACCGCAACTTCTACAAGGTTGCTTCCCACGCTGTGCTTCCATACGATCAGTACTTGCACCGCTTCCCAGCTTATTTGCAGCAGCTCACCATGGAATCCAACGGTAAGTCTGTGCGCTGGGACGGCACTCCTGTAACAAGCGAAACCGGCGAAATCTTCTGGGGTGAGCCAGGCACCAACGGCCAGCACGCTTTCTACCAGTTGATTCACCAGGGCACTCAGCTTATTCCAGCTGATTTCATTGCTTTCGTGAACACGCCAAATCCTACTAAGGATGGCGATCAGGATGTGCACGAGCTCTTCTTGGGCAACTATCTTGCACAGACTAAGGCTCTTGCTTTCGGCAAGACTGCTGACGAAGTTCGCGCTGAAGGAACTCCAGAAGAGATTGTTCCAGCTCGCGTATTTAGCGGCAACCGTCCAACCACTTCTATCTTCGGCGAAGCTTTGACTCCATTTAGCTTGGGCGAGTTGATTGCTCTCTACGAGCACATCACCTTCGTCGAAGGCACTGTTTGGGGCTTGGATTCCTACGATCAGTGGGGTGTGGAGCTTGGCAAGCAGCTTGCAAAGCAGATTACTCCTGCAATCTCTAAGGATGACGATGCTTTGGCAGCTCAGGATGCTTCTACCCAGAGCTTGATTCGCTTCTATCGCGCTCATCGCAAGTAGTAGTGAGTGTGTAGCAATCTTATTTGATTGTTGATTTAAAGCCTCTTGTTGATTAAATCTTCAAGAGGCTTTTTCTCTAATCGACTTGCATGAGCACTTAGAGCGTAGCGCGCGAATGCACTTCGATTCAAAAATAGGTTGACACAAGAGCAGTGATAATTTATAATGAGCACGGTCGGTAGGTAAGGCTACCACGGGGATACGGGTTGCTGCCGCAACACAGTGGAGACACTGCAAGTTGGTCAACAGTCGTTGTCGATTTCAAGGCTTCGACTAATGCAACACCACCGCCCTGCGAAGCTGAAGCTTGAACGACAAGATTAAGGCTGATTTCTTTTGATTTAAAAATCACCTTGTGTCTTCTTGCTTGCCGTCCGGTTCAATGATGATACGATGATACGGTTTTGCGTTGGCGCGCACAAGCTAGAGGAGGTGATTGCCGTGAAACATGACAGTAGCAGTAGTACCAGTTGTAATCAAAGTGCTAATACAGTTAATGCTGTTAGTGACGATTCAGACAGTATTAGTAGTAGTACGGACGTTCCCCCTGAATATACAAAAGATGAATATAAAAAACCGGCAGTCACCGCCAAAATGTTTGCGATTACAGGTTTTGCGATTAAAGATTTTATTTTATTTGATTTGTTGGGATAAGTCGCCAGCAGCCGCGCGCTAAATAGGCGCTTCTAAAATAAAGTCTAAAATTCTAAGCAAAATTTAAGATAAACGCAAAAAATAGTGGTGATAAGCGGCAAACGCGTGTAAAAATACGCGTTCCCAGAGGACTTATCATGACAATATTTACAACATCTGGAAAAAACGGTGCTAGTACGCAAGTAGACGAAAACACTCGTTTTTGGTCCGACATTATTGTGTGCGTTGGTATAATCGCACTTTTCGGCGTAAGTGCATTCCTTTTGCAGCGCATTAACCAGCCAATTGGACCTAAAGGAATACCTTCCACGGTTTCAACCGACCTTATTAATTTGCCTTACTACACGCTTAGATCAGTGTTTCGTATGATGCTTGCGCTTATTGCGTCGCTGATTTTTACGATTGTTTACGGATCTCTTGCAGCGCGCAGCCGCCGACTAGGCAAGGTTCTTATTCCGTTGCTAGACATTTTGCAATCCGTTCCAATTCTTGGCTTCCTTTCAGCTACAGTAACGATTTGGCTGGTGATTTTCCCAGGATCGATGATGGGCGTTGAAGCCGCTTCGATTTTTGCAATTTTTACAAGCCAGGCTTGGAATATGACTTTCTCGTTCCACCGTTCGCTTTTAAGCGAGCCAAAAGAGCTAGATGAGGCAGTGCGCAGCTTGCAACTTACGCATTGGCAGCGATTCTGGGTACTAGATATGCCAAACGCAATGATTCCGCTGCTTTGGAATTGCATGATGAGCGTTGGCGGCGGATGGTTCTTCCTTACTGCTTCCGAAATGATTTCCGTAAACAATCACACTTACGCGCTTCCTGGAGTAGGTAGTTTTGTGGCGCAATCTGCAGCAGAAAACAAGCTTGGAAACATTTGGTGGGCTATTTTATCCATGATTGTTGTTGTGCTAGCGATTGACTTCTTCCTTTGGAAGCCGCTTACCGCCTGGGCAGAACGATTCCGCATAACTCAAAGCGCATCCGACGAGGAGCGAAAGAGTGCTGTTTTGACACTTATTCGTCATTCGCATGCCGACGAAGTTATTAGCAAGCTGTTTTCTCCGATTCGCGAATGGCTTGAAATTATTACACGACCATTCGGACGCACAGGTTCACAGTGGCCGCGTAAAGCATCACAGCGTAAACTTGGCGACTTGGTTTTCAACATTGTTATGGCTGTGCTGATTTTGGGGCTTGCTGCTCAAATGCTTTACTTTGTAGCAACTCGCACAGGTTTGCAGGAGTTCGCTACAGCTGGAGCGTTAGGAGCTTTGACTTTTGCTCGCGTAGCTGTGTTGATTTTTGTGAGCTCGCTGATTTGGGTTCCAGTAGGCGTATATATTGGCATGAATCCTAAGATTTCGCGAATTATGCAACCTGTTGTGCAAATTCTGGCTAGCTTCCCAGCAAACTTTGTGTTCCCATTTGCAATGATGTGGTTTATGGCTTGGCACATTGACCTTGGATGGGGAAGTATTATTTTGATGGCTCTTGGCACGCAATGGTACATTCTGTTTAACGTTATTGCAGGCGCTAGCGCGATTCCAGACGATTTAAGAGAAATGACAAGAAGCTTTAGATTAAATCGTATGCTCAAGTGGAAAACTCTTGTTTTGCCTGCGATTTTTGGATCCTGGTGCACTGGCGGAATTACTGCCGCTGGCGGTGCTTGGAACGCTTCGATTGTGTCAGAGATTGTGGAATACGGCAAGAATCACATGGCAACTCAAGGTTTGGGCGCGTATATTACGAATGCAACAACCGTTGGTGATTCTGTAAAAACGCTTGTGGGAGTAACGGTTATGAGCTTAATAGTGGTGTTAAGTAATCGACTGTTCTGGACGCCTTTGCAAAGGTATTCGGCAAAAAGATTTGTTTTGAATTAATCGACTAATCAATCGAATAATCAATCGAATAATCAATCGAATAATCAATCGAATAAATCAAATAAACTACGGAAAATTAAACTTTTTAAGTTTATAAACTTTTTAACTTTACAAAACAGATTGGCAAATATTATGAACACTTTGAACAAAACCGCAGAAAAGGATGCGCAGAACTTTGCTGCACAATCTTCAGTTACAAGCGATATCATCGACGCAAAACACATAACTCAAAGTTTCACATCGGATAGTGGCACTACTCAGCACGTACTTCACGATATATCGTTTACGTTGCGCGAAGGCGAAATCGTTGCAATTCTAGGGCGTTCTGGCGCTGGAAAATCAACCTTCTTGCGAACAATGGCAGGCTTAATTCAGCCAACAGAGGGAACTGTAACGTATCGCGGTCGCGAGCTTACTGGTCCAAACCCAGGTGTGGCAATCGTTTTCCAAACCTTCGCACTTATGCCATGGCTTACAGTTCAAGACAATGTGGAGCTTGGTTTGCGCGCTAGAGGCGTTAGCAAAGAAAAGCGCACGGAGCTTGCTCTCGCAGCAATTGATGCTATTGGTTTGGACGGCTTTGAAACAGCGTACCCAAAGGAGCTTTCTGGCGGCATGCGTCAGCGCGTAGGTATTGCGCGCGCGCTTGTTTTGCGCCCAGATGCTCTGTTTATGGACGAGCCATTTTCTGCGCTTGACGTCCTTACAGCAGAAAATCTTCGTCAGGAAGTTCTTAAGCTTTGGTCTAGTGAAGAGCGTGATATCAAGTCTGTTGTAATCGTTACGCACAATATTGAAGAAGCTGTGCAAATGGCAGATCGCGTGGTGGTTTTGGGATCTCATCCTGGGCATTTGATTGCAGACGTGCAAGTTGATTTGCCTCGCCCGAGAGACAAACATAGTGCTGAATTTGAGGCGATGGTTGATAATCTTTATGCGATTTTGACTGGTTCTATGCCAGAGGGTGAATCTGAGCCAGATAATACTGATACAACGGTTGCTGGCGACTTGTCTGCTGCAGATGGCGATTCTCAACCTGTGGAACAGACGGATGCGGAAGAAACAGAAGCTGCTGCAATCGCCGACATGCTTATTCAAAAGCATCACGACGCGGAGGCAGAAGCTAAGCAAAACGAGGAGCAGGCGGATGCGGGGGAGCCGAAGCCTGAGCCTGTTGCTGTGCACTTGCTGCCGAACGCAACGCCAGGAGGAATGGCAGGTTTGCTAGACGTTATTTCGGAAGAGCCAGATGGCATTGATTTGGCTGATTTGGCTGCGGATCTGTCGTTCGAAATCGATGATTTGTTCCCACTTGTAGATGCTGGAACAATGCTTAATTTGCTTACAGCAGAAAATGGTCATATTACTATTACTCCAGCAGGTCAAGAATGGCATAATGCCGACATTTTGCACAGCAAGCAGGTGTTTGCGCGTCTTGCAATTGAGCATGCTCCTCTTGTTCATGCAATTGATCAGGCTTTGAGCCGAAACCGCAATGGCAAGCTTCGTGGCGAGTTGATTTTGGATTTGCTTCGCAGCAAGCATACGGACGCCTTGGCTCGTCAGCAATTTGATATTGCGATTAGCTGGGGTCGTTATGGTGAGCTTTTTGACTACGATGCCGATGATGACGAATTAACTCGTACTGTTGAGACGGCGCCGCTTAATGGCGTTGTGCGCTGAAATAGTGCGAAATAATGCTCAATAATGTCCATTATTGAGCATAAATTTGTGTTCTGTATGCTTTCGATAAGGCGATGCCGCATAGTCGACTTATCAATAGTCTAGCCTGCTTTTTTAAAGTTTTGGCAGATGGAAGCCCTGAAAAGCAAACTTTTTGGGAAGGATTATTCAAAGTAAAGTTGAAAAAGTTAAAATTAGACTAACTTACTTTGATGTAGCTTACGTCGATATGCGGCGGCGAGGAGGAATTATCATGGTGAATGCTGTAGAAGCATTTGATGCTAAGCATCTTAAGTCTGCTGAGGAAATCCCAGCTTTCCGTCCTGGAGATACTGTTGACGTTAACGTTAAGATTCAGGAAGGCAACAACACTCGTATTCAGACCTTTACTGGCGTTGTTATCGCTCGTAAGGGTGCTGGTGTTCGCGAGACTTTCGTTGTACGTAAGGTGAGCTTCGGCACTGGTGTTGAGCGTCGCTTCCCACTTCATTCCCCAGCTATCGATTCGATTAAGCTGGTTCGTAGTGGTCGCGTTCGTCGCGCTAAGCTTTACTACTTGCGCGCTTTGCGTGGTAAGGCTGCTCGTATTGCCGAGCGTCGTGACAACAGCGCTGCTAAGTAAATTTATTTAAGGTTAAGGATTTAACATTAAGGATTAATATGTCTGCCGAAGACTTGCAAAATAGCGATGGTCACATTGTTAATGTGGCAGGTCACGGCTTAAATCCTTCTCCAGTTCCACCGGAGCCAGAAGAAAGACCAAGTCTAACTTCTGGCTTCAGTGCTAAACGTGCTAGGCATGGAAAAATAAAAGGGAATCATATTTCTGGATATCAAGATAGTGATTATGATTCCTCTAAATCTCAGTCCAAGGTTCGTACTCGCAAGCTTTTTAAAACATCTTGGAAAGAGCTTGTTGCATGGTATCTTGTGCCTATTCTTGTTGTTATTTTTCTTCGTGTTTTTATTCTCGGCGTATATTTTATTCCATCTGGCTCCATGCTAGACACAATTCATATTGGCGATTATGTTGTTACGTCTAAGCTCACTCCTCGCCTGTTTCCACTAAATCGTGGAGATATTGTTGTTTTTGAAGATCCTGCTAATTGGCTTCAAGGTGAAAATAGTCGCGGCGGAATTGTGTCTGGTAAAGATCTTATAAAGCGTCTAATTGGATTGCCTGGGGATACTGTTGAATGTAAGGGCGATGGTGACCCAATTCTTGTTAACGGTGTTCCTGTGCTTGAATCTGCTTATATTAAACCAGGTGTAAGTCCTAGTTCCTTCCCGTTTAAGGTGAAGGTTAAACCTGGTCATGTATTTGTTCTAGGAGATAATCGCGCTAACTCTGCGGATTCTAGGTATCATAAGAATGATGGTGACGATGGTTTGGTACCTATTTCTAAGGTTGAAGGCGTGGCATTTATGCGTTTTTGGCCTTTGAATCGTATGGGTATTTTTGAAAATCATAGCGATGCGTTTGATGATGTAAGAAATAAGTCAGATGCTAAATAGTTCTTTTAAACGTGCGTAGATATTAGATTTGGGGAGATTTTGGCTGCTGTTCCGTCTTTTAACTTTGAGCAAGACCTTTTAAAAAGTGGCTTCGATTGGGTTATTGGATTAGATGAGGTTGGACGTGGTAGTTTAGCTGGTCCTGTTATGGTTGGTGCTGCTCTTTTTGGTGCCGATAAAATTAATTCTGGTTATTTTCCTGATGGATTAGCTGATTCCAAGCTTATTAACGCTCACAAGCGTGAAGGATTATTGGAGCCTCTTGAAAATTGGTGCGATGCTTTTGCTGTTGGTTCTTGTACAAATCGCGAGATTGATGAGTGGGGAATAAGTTATGCTCTTGGTGTTGCTGCGATTCGTGCAATTTCAGATGTGCAAAACAGTATGAGATATAAGCTTGAAAATGCTCATATTGCAGCGATTTTAGATGGACCATTTAATTATATTGGTAAGGTTTCTGGAACTTTTGATGCGCCTAGTATTGATTTTCCTGTTAAAGTTCACACTTTAGTTAAGGCTGATCAGAAGTGTGCTAGTGTTTCTGCAGCTTCTGTGATTGCAAAGGTGACTCGAGATTCTCTTATGACAAGCTTGTCTGATGATCCTAAATATAAAATTTATGATTGGGCACATAACAAAGGTTATGGTTCTAAATCGCATAGAGCTGCGATTTTAGAGTATGGTCCTAGTGATTTGCATCGTATTAGTTGGCATTTAAGCTAAAGTTCTTCGGCGTGTTGATGCCTGATGCTCAGCGTAATCTTGAATGCTAAAGGGGTAGTGAGCTAGTGCGTGGGTATGTGTTTGTAGAGAGTGTTTAGATAGCGTTTTTAAGAGATTTAAAGCTGATTTTAACAGTGCGAGCTACTCGAATTTGTAGATTCAATCTGCAGGGTATCGTGTGTGTACTTTGTAGTGCGTGAAAGTATTTTTGGAATTTAAAAGAGTTTTCTATGGAAAAGAAAAGGATAGTTAAATGATTGGTCGTTTCTTCGCTTTTGTTCCAGGTGTTAAGCACTTGGTTGTTTTAAGAGCGGCATGTCTTGCTATATCTTCTCTTGCGAATATTGGTTTTGTGTATGTTTGTGTTGGAATTCTTTCGCCAGTGCTTATTCCTGCAAAATATACTGGCAAGTCCTTGTTAAGCTCTGTTGAATTGACGTCTTATCTTATTTCTCTTGTTGGAATACTTATCGTAAAATATATTGCGTTCCATCAGTCTTGTACTATTTCTACCGAAATTGGAACTCGCGTATCTATGAAGCTTAGACCAAAAATGTTGCGTTCTATGCTTTCTTTGAGCTCCTCTAAAAAATGGTCTAAGGGATATTCTTCTATTCGCGTGAACGATGATGTTGAGTGGGTTCAACGTTGGTATGGTTTACTTTTGCCGCAGATTATTGCTGCTTTTCCTATGCCTTTTGCGGTTAGTGTTGCAATGTTTTCAATAAACTCTTATGTTGCCACTATTTGCGTTTTTGCGTCAATTTTTTCTACTTTGGCACTTGTATCTGCTCTTGCAGATGTTCGCGTTTTGTGGCGCTGTTTATGCGTATTTTTAACGTATTTAATGACTGGTGTGGCAATTATTTCTACAGTTTGGCTTCTTTCTGTTAAATCTGTTGGTCTTCCTGCTGCAATGCTAACTTTGCCACTTCTTATGCTAAGCGTAGATCCAATACGTAGAGTTGCTAACTGTATGCATATTAAAAATCGGGCTGTTTTAGGTTTGAATAACATTAGTAACTTGTTTAAAAGTGTTGCTTCTAGTAAAGTTCATTCTTCTAATTTAGACTCTGTAGAATCTTCTGCTTCTGCAGATTCCATAGATTTCTCAGATAATAAAAAGTCACTAAGCATCCCAGATGGAGCTAATAATGTTTCTCTTCATGTGCGATGCAATTTCACTGAAAATAATAAACCTTTGCGTGCATCCTTTAATATTTCAAGTGGAAAATTGAATGTAATGCCAAAGGAATACTACGAATTATTTACTAATAATGTTTTGAATGGCGTAGTTTTTAGCGATAAATCAGATGTTGCGCTATCTTACAGTGATAGATATGGTTTTTCTGAAGTAGATGTTGAATCGCCTTTTGTGGTATCTGATTTTGGTGATATTTCTGGAAACTCAACTTATGTTTCACTAAATAATGAAAATCCTGGTGCTATTGCAGATCTTGTTACTATTGTTCGTTCAAATAGTCATCTGTTTTCAGCCACTTTGCGAGAGAATCTGCTCATGGCATCGTCTAATGCTACTACTACATCTATGTGGCAAGCATTGCGTACTGCTCATGTAGATGGTGTTGTTTATGCGGATTATAACGGATTAGATTTGCGTGTAGACAATATTCAGGTTGAAAATAAGCAAGATATTTTCCGACGAATTATTATGGCTCGTGCGCTTATTCGTAGAACTCCAGTGTATATTTTCGACTATTCTTCAAGCGATATTAGTTCTGATGAAGCTAAGAATTTATGTGATATTTTGCGTCATGTTGCTAAAAAAGCTACGATTCTTGTATTTTTGCCAGACGATAACTACGTTTCTAAAGCGGACAATTTGGTTAACGTTAGTGTATATCATAATTCGCATTACACCAGTTCTAGTTCTATTAGCTCTTATGTCGAAAATTTCGCAGATGGTAGTGTTGATAAAGCTAATAAAGTAGACGAATATGCTAAAAGTTTTGATGAAAACTCTAATAAGAATTTTAATAATGCAAAACACGAAGGCTTATTGAAAGATTTATCTCATGAAAGTAAATCAACTATATCTTCGTTGAAAAAGGCGTTTTTTGCGATTCTTTCAGCATTCTCTACAGCAATCAATATAGTTTGCGCAGTATTGATACCTGTTTGCACTTTTGCAGCAATGTTCGCTATCGCTAATCGACCGCTTTTTGGACTTGCTATGCAAGAATACGTGCTTATCGTAAGCGTATGCGCATGTTTAAGATGCATAACATTAGTGACATCTTTTGCTGGCGTGGATCTTCATCATGCGCATTTGCACAAGGCAGGTTTAAGCATGAGTGTTGGAATGGTTTTGTCGATTATTCCAGCAATCGTTTTGTTATGTTACTTTGATATTCAAATTGCTATTTTTGCTGTTGTGATTTGTGCTCTAATAGTGTTTATAATTCCAGGATTATTTAGACTTAGACTCCGCAGTTTTATTAAGAAAGTTCATTCAGAACAAAAGATGGTGGAGCTTGAAGTTGATGATGTAGAACTTGGTATTGATGAGGTTCTAGCTTTCCGACAGGGTGAGCATTGTGTTAAGCGTGTTGTTGATTCAATGCGTAAGCTTTCGCAACAGCGAGTGCGATTATCTCGTAAAGTGGGAAGAATGCAGGCAATTCTTATGTCTGTTGCTCTTATAGGTATTGCGAACGCAATAATGCTTGTTTCTAACACTATTCACCCAATTGTCACTAAGAATCCACAATGGAATGTTGTTTACGCAGTTATGGCAATTATTGTGCTTATTAGCCTTATTCAACAAGTTCTAGACGTTGTTATTAGGCGTATCCCTTGGGTTGTAGATATAAATCATGCAGTACGATCGTAATACGCATTATTCAAGTAACCCTATATCTAAAAGAATAGCCTCTTTTATATGGCTTATTTCTTTGGCTATTCTTATAGGCATTGTTATTGGGCTTGTTTTGCCAAAAATCAATCATGATGTTGGCGAAATTACTGGTGAATACGTTGCTGATGGAGATGCTGCTGCTCTTCTTAATAAGCTAAAAGTCGCTAAATCACATCCGTCTGGATACAACAGGAGTGTCTTTGGATACAGGACTACAGATGTTGATAAAAATGGCTGTGATGTTAGAGAAGATGTTCTTGCTCGCGATTTAAAACAGGTTCGTTTTAAGTATTCTGGTTCTTGCAAAGTAGCATCAGGGCTTTTGCACGATCCTTATACCGGTTTAAATATTAATTTTGTTCGAGGAAGAAAAACTAGTGCTCTTGTTCAAATCGACCATGTTGTAGCACTAGAAAACGCTTGGCAATCAGGAGCCTGGAAATGGAGTCATGCCAAGAGGCTTAAGTTTGGTAACGATATGCTTAATCTTCTTGCTGTTCAAGGAGCAGCGAATCAAGAAAAAGGATCTGCTTCTGCAGCTTATTGGCTGCCATCTAATAAATCCTTTAGATGCGATTATGTAGCTAGGCAGATTGCTGTTAAGTATAAGTACGATCTTAGCGTTACTAGTGCGGAAAAACGTAGCATGGCTTCAATTTTGCATGGTTGCTCTGCGCAGAAATTGCCTAACAGTTGAGTTCGACGCTAAGCTGCTTGTGTATGTTCATATATTTTGATGCATAGGCAAATATATAAAAAGGGTTCCAACCAATTGTGCTGGCTAGAAACCCTACTCGCGGAGAATACGAGATTCGAACTCGTGAGGCTGTTACACCAACACGCTTTCCAAGCGTGCGCCATAGACCACTAGGCGAATTCTCCACATCAATCATTGTGCTAAACGCACAACGAAAGACAACTTAAATAAGATAACATAAACTGAGGATAATGCAAAGTCGCGCGTTGCGCGACGACCTGCCTTTTCGCTTAAAGCGTAGCGCGAAAAGGCAATTCGGAGCGCTGAGCTTGCTCAGGTTGAAAGCACGGTGTGCTTTCAACGCAAGTAAAGCGCTTTGACTGAGCTTGAAATTGCATAACGCATTTCAAGCTCCTTCAAAGCGTGATTTGGCTTAAAGGCATAAAGTCCAGTGGACTTTATGCGCCAAATCAGCCGAACGGCTACTAATAGCCGTGAGGAATAGCGCGCTGTAACGCGCGAGCGACATTTCTAACGTTTTTGCGATTCTTAAATCACCTTAATAGATTTATTGCACACACAACCTTTGCAATTGCGTGTTGTTGATTATGTGATAGTGTAGATTTTTCATATGTAGTAAGCGATTTGCTATATTTGCGACTTGCGACTTACTACATATGCGCAAAACTACAGGATTATTAGCAAATACAGGATTTAAGTTTAGAAGGTGTTTAGCATGGATGTTGGTTTTGTAAAGAATATCCAAAAAATAAAGCCTAAAAAGCCAAATCCTGCGGTGGATCATAGTCCGCGCACAATGATGATTGGCATAATCTTAACGATTCTTGGTGGCGCGCTTTGGGGCACAAACGCCACTGTTTCTAAGATTTTAATGTCTCAATATCGCGTGAGTCCGTTGCAGATTGCGTGCGTTCGTCAGCTTGCTGCAGGCGTGCTTTTTGTAATCGTTGCGTCAATAGTTAATCGCAAGCAACTCGTTGGCGCATTAAGCACAAAAAAATCATGGCCAATGCTAGTCGTAACAGGCATCGTGTGTGTGCTTTTAACGCAAGTTGCGTATCTTTTTACAATCGACTGGACTAACTCTGGCACGGCTACTGTTTTGCAAAGTTTGAATCTGCTTTTCGTGCTTGTTTACGTGTGTTTGCGAACTCGAAGGATGCCTACAATGCGCGAAAACATTGGTGTTTTGCTTGCATTTGCAGGAACTGCGCTTATGGCAACGGGAGGCAACTTTAGCTCGCTTTCGCTGCCGCTGATGGGACTTTTGTGGGGATTGGCAGATGCTGCAAGTACGGCGGCTCTTGCGATTATGCCAGTTAAATTGATTGCAAAATGGGGAAATCTTACTGTAAACGGAATTACGTTTATTATTGCAGGTCTTATTATGATGCCATTTGTGAAGCCATGGCAAACAATGCCTCCTTTGGATTTGCGCGCGTACTTGCTGTTTACTTTTACGATTGTTGGCGGAACTTTTGGCGCATATTGGATGTTTTTGGCTGGCGTTATGCGAGTTGGATCTGTGCGCGGAACGCTTTTGGGGGCGAGCGAGCCTGTTATGGCTGCAATCACGGCTGTTGTGTTTACGGGAGCTGTGTTCTCGTGGGCTGATTTTGCAGGATTTGCGCTTATTTTTATTATGATGATTTTATTGAGGTGATTATTACGAGTATGCAAGTCACAGGTAAAGAAGATAAAAGTAAAGAAGATAAAAGTATGCAAGACGCACAAAACCCAGTCAATCGTGTAGAGCAGATGTATGAGTACGGCTACCGAAAGTCAAACTACGGTCCGGACGAGCTTGTAACAGACGCGCACGGAAATCCAATCAGCGTTATGGATGCCATGCTAAGCGCGCAAGATGCAAGCACTGCGCAAACTCAAACTCCGCACTTGTGCTTCTATTCGCCTAGAATCCCAGGAAACACAGGCTCTGCGATTCGCCTTTGCGCGGTAACGGGCACCATTTTGCATCTTGTAGAGCCGCTTGGATTTAATCTTCAAGACACAAAGCTTCGCCGCGCGGGTCTTGATTATCACGATATGGCACACGTTGTTATGCACCCGAATTTTGAAAACCTTGTGGAATCAATGCCAAATTCTCGCATAATCGCGTTTACTGCAAATGCCACAAAACTTTACACAGATATTGAGTATAAGCCGAACGATATTTTGCTTTTTGGACCAGAGCCAGGAGATATTCCAGACCCAATGGATATTATGGCTGGCCCTCATGTTGCGGAACAGGTTCGCTTGCCAATGCGTCCTTCGCTTAGAAGCTTAAATCTTACAAATTGCGCATCAATCGCCATTTATGAAGCGTGGCGTCAGCTTGGATTTGAGGGCGGAAAATAGTCTACAGAAAATAGCTTATAGAAAATAGCAAAATAGCCTATAGTCAAAAATAGTCTTAAAACTACTCATGCATTACAATGGTGACTATGCCTGTGTTAAAACGTAAACCGAAGCGGAAGATTAGTGCTGCGCGCCGTCGCATGTACATTCGCCGCCGAATCGTAGTTTGCGTGGGGCTGCTGGCTGTTTTAGTGTTTTGTATCTTTTGCATAATTAGCATTTTTAAAGGCATATCTGCAATTGGAAGTGCTATAAGCAAACATTCAGACGTTACTCTATCTAAACAACTTGTGCCAGATCCAAGACCTGTTGGAATCATAAAAAAATGTAGTGCAAAAGACGTTCGTATTGAATTAACCTCAGCATCGCAATCTGTACCGATGGGAGGAAGCGTAGAATTTACTGCTCGCATAGTTCATGAAGGAGACGATTCCTGCAGAATAGATGCGTCGGATGGCAGAATGGTGTTGACAATTGGAGACAGCGTAAGTGCTGATAAATCAGATAAATCAGATAAATCAGATAAATCTAGAGAAAAGCAAGAAAAGCAGCAGAAAATAGAGCCGCAGTGGAGATCAGATGTGTGCGGAATTCCACTCAAGCCTTTGTTAATGGCAAAAGGTGATTCGTACGAGAAAAAAATCGTATGGAGCACGGATGCTACAGTCGGAACGCCTACCGGCAAGGATTGCTTAGATGACGCCGACTTGCCTAAAGTTTTGCGCGGAACTTACATTGCACAAATTGCGCATAAGGATGTGTCAGGATTACAAAGCAATCCCGTGGTTATTTCTGTTCGCTAACACATGCACAAATGGCGCCAAAAGTCGATGTGAAGGGGTAAAATCGTTTCCTTGTACAAGGTGTGTCATATAGCGGGCATACTCAAGGAACCGAAGAAGGCGCCCGCAAACCCAAAATCGTTGATTTTAAGCGCGTTTGCTGCGATTTTCTAAAGCTCCCAAGGATTAAGAAAACTAGCTAGCGATAAAGGAACGTCCATTGGCTGCTGAACAAGCTACGACGAACACCACCAAAGTCATCGCGCGTGCCGACGAGCACAGCATTAAATTGCATAAAGCGTCGGATCGTGTGAATTTCGGCTCCATTTGTGAGCCAATCGATGTGCCATACCTCCTCGGTGTGCAAACCGACAGCTTTGACTGGCTGATCGGCTCCGAGCGTTGGAAGAAGCGCGTCGAAGAAGATGAGGCAAATGGCACTCACACTGTGCCTCATGTCTCTGGTCTAGAAGAAGTGTTCCAAGAGATTTCTCCAATCGAGAATTTTGCTGAGACAATGAGCCTCACATTCTCGGATCCATATTTTGAAGAGCCACGTCACACTGTGCTTGAGTGCAAAGAGAAGGATTACACATATTCCGCTCCTTTGTACGTAAACGCAGAGTTTGAAAACGGCGAAACTGGCGAGATTAAGAGCCAGACTGTGTTTATGGGTGATTTCCCGCTGCAAACACCACACGGAACATTCATTATTGGCGGCACTGAGCGCGTAATCGTGTCCCAGCTTGTGCGTTCCCCAGGCGTGTATTTTGACCGCACGCAAGATCGCACTTCCGACAAAGACGTTTTTGGCGCAAAAATCATTCCAAGTCGCGGAGCGTGGCTTGAGTTTGAGATTGATAAGCGCGATGTTCTTGGCGTGCGCGTAGATCGCAAGCGTAAGCAGTCTGCAATCGTGTTCTTGATGGCAATTGGCATGACTAAGCCAGAAATTGCCGAGGCATTCCAAGGGTATCCTCTTGTTCTCGACGCTCTAGAAAAAGAGCCAATCGACACTCAAAATGATGCTCTTACAGACTTGTATCGCAAGATTCGCCCAGCAGATACCGCAACTCCAGACGCGGGTCGCAATTTGCTTGAATCCTTCTACTTCAACACAAAGCGCTACGATTTGGCGCGCGTTGGTCGCTACAAGATCAATCGCAAGCTTGGTTTGGAAGCGGATTACAACGATCGCAGCTTGAATCGCGAAGACATAATCGCCACAATCAAGTATTTGGTTACTTTGCACTCGGGCGAAAAGACCTTCCCAGGCAAGCGTGATGGCGAAGATGTGCAATTGCGTGTAGACGTGGACGATATTGATCACTTTGGAAACCGTCGAATCCGTCAGGTTGGCGAGCTTGTACAGAATCAGATTCGTACTGGCTTAAGCCGTATGGAGCGCGTTGTGCGCGAGCGCATGACCACGCAAGATGCTGAGGCGATTACACCACAGTCGTTGATTAACATTCGACCAGTTAACGCTACTATTAAGGAGTTCTTCGGAACTTCTCAGCTTAGCCAGTTTATGGATCAGAACAATCCTTTGGCGGGCGTTACAAACAAGCGTCGTCTTTCGGCTCTTGGTCCTGGTGGTCTTTCTAGAGACCGCGCATCTATGGAAGTTCGAGACGTGCACCCATCCCACTTTGGTCGTATGTGCCCAATCGAATCCCCAGAAGGTCCAAACATCGGTCTTATCGGTTCGCTTGCAACCTTTGGTCGCATCAACCCATTCGGCTTTATTGAAACACCTTATCGTAAGGTCGTTAATGGTCATGTGACTAACGAAGTCGAATATATGACTGCAGATCGCGAAGCCGAGCACGTTATTGCTCAGGCAAATCAGGAACTCGATGAAAATGGCAACTTTGTTGGCACTCAGGCACTTGCTCGTGTTGACGAAGAAGAAGCAGTCGATGTTCCTGTAAGCACTGTTGACTACATGGATGTTTCTCCACGTCAGATGGTTTCCCTCGGCGCAAGCTTGATTCCATTCTTGGAGCACGATGAAGGCCACCGTGCTTTGATGGGTACCAACATGCAGCGTCAGGCTGTGCCGCTTATTAAGTCGGAGCGTCCACTTGTTGGTACGGGTTCCGAATGGCGTGCTGCAGTTGATTCTGGAGACGTGATTCTTTCCGAAAAGCCAGGCGTTGTAACCTACGTTTCTGCAGATATTATTCGCGTTATGAACGACGATGGAACTCAGTCCAGCTACAAGCTTTCTAAGTTCCAGCGTTCTAACCAGACTACTTGCTACAACCAGGTGCCGCTTATTAAAGATGGCGAGCGTGTTGAAGCTGGTACAGTTTTGGCAGACGGTCCTGCAACAGACAAGGGTGAGCTTGCACTCGGCAAGAATTTGCTCGTTGCGTTTATGCCTTGGAATGGTTACAACTACGAGGATGCTATTATTATTTCCCAGCGTCTTGTGCAAGACGATACGCTTTCTTCGATTCACATTGAAGAGTACGAAATCGATGCTCGTGAAACCAAGCTTGGTGCCGAAGAGATTACTCGCGACCTTCCAAACGTTGGCGAAGACGCTATTGCAAACCTCGACGAGCGCGGTATTATTCGCATTGGTGCCGAGGTGGAAGCTGGCGACATTTTGGTTGGTAAGGTAACGCCTAAGGGCGAGACTGAGCTTACTCCAGAAGAGCGCTTGCTTCGTGCAATCTTTGGCGAAAAGAGCCGTGAAGTTCGAGACACTTCTTTGCGCGTGCCACACGGCGAAACTGGTACTGTGATTGCTGTTAAGGAAATCACTCGTGAAGACGCTGAAGACGATGGCGATGAGCTTCCAAATGGCGTAAACCAGATGATTCGCGTGTACATTGCTCAGCATCGTAAGATTACGCAGGGCGATAAGCTTTCTGGTCGCCACGGCAACAAGGGTGTTATTTCCCGCATTTTGCCAGAAGAGGATATGCCATTCTTGGCTGATGGTACTCCAGTAGACATTATGCTTAACCCGTTGGGTGTGCCTTCTCGAATGAACTTGGGTCAGGTGCTCGAGCTTCACTTGGGTTGGATTGCTCACGCTGGTTGGGATATTAATTTGGATCCAGACCTTGAGGCTGCTTGGAAGAAGTATGTGCCAGAAGGCGCTGAGCATGGCGATCCATGCACTCCTGTTGCAACTCCAGTGTTCGACGGCGTGCGCCCAGAAACCTTGAAGGGTCTTTTGAGCACTACGCTTGCAGACCGCGATGGCAATAAGCTTGTTGGTTCCGACGGTAAGGCAACATTGTTTGACGGCCGCACTGGTGAGCCATTCCCTAAGCCAATTTCTGTTGGCTACATGTACATCTTGAAGCTGCATCACTTGGTTGATGATAAGATTCACGCTCGTTCCACTGGTCCTTACTCTATGATTACCCAGCAGCCGTTGGGTGGTAAGGCGCAGTTCGGCGGCCAGCGCTTCGGCGAAATGGAAGTGTGGGCGCTTGAGGCTTATGGCGCTGCTTACACATTGCACGAAATGATGACCACAAAGTCTGATGACGTTGACGGCCGCGTGCGCGTGTATGGCGCTATTGTCAAGGGCGATAACCTTCCACCAGCTGGTATTCCTGAGTCCTTCAAGGTGTTGCTCAAGGAAATGCAGTCTCTCTCCTTGAATGTTGAGGTGCTTAACTCCGAAGGAGTGGCAATTGACATGAAGGATGAGGATGATGATCCGGTGTCGTCTTCTGAAGATTTGGGCTTCAACATTGGTGCACGACCAGATTCGTCCGCCAAGGAAGATCAAGTTATTCAAGAACCTGAATACCAGTGATGCCAGTGATTAGAAATAACTTAATCACTAATCACTAATCACTTTAAGAAACTTAGAAAAACAATTTCATGAGACAGGACGATAATAGTGCTGGACGTCAACGCATTTGACAAACTGAGGATTGGACTGGCAACCGCCGACGACATCCGTAGCTGGAGCCACGGCGAGGTTAAGAAGCCAGAAACCATTAATTACCGTACCCTTAAACCAGAGAAGGATGGTCTGTTCGGTGAGCAGATTTTCGGTCCTACTCGCGACTGGGAGTGCGCGTGCGGCAAGTATAAGCGCGTGCGCTTTAAGGGAATCGTGTGCGAGCGATGCGGCGTGGAAGTTACACGCAGCCGCGTTCGCCGTGAACGCATGGGTCATATTGAGCTTGCGGCTCCTGTAACACACATTTGGTTCTTCAAGGGTGTGCCAAGCCGCTTGGGTTACCTGCTTGATATTGCTCCAAAAGACTTGGAAAAGGTTATTTACTTTGCAGCCTACATGGTTACTAAGGTAGATGAAGAGCAGCGTCACCAAGATCTTCCAGACTTGCAAGACGAGTTCGATACGGAAATCGGCAATCTTCGTAAGCGCCGCGACAATGAGATTGAAGCTCGCGCAAAGAAGGTAGAAGAAGACCTGCACGAGCTGGAAGAATCAGGCGAAGCAAAAGGCAACGCAAAGTCTAAATTGCGCGCTGGAGCAGAGCGAGAAATGGCTGCTATTCGTACTCGCTACGATGAGCAGATTCAGCGTTTGAACGCAGTTTTCGATCGCTTTAAGGGCTTACGCGCAGGAGATATGGAAGGCGATGTTGACCTTTGGCGAGAAATGGAAGACCGCTACGGTGACTATTTTGAAGGCTGCATGGGTGCTGAAGCAATCAAGAAGCGCTTGCAGGACTTCGACCTTAAGTCTGCTGCCGTAGAACTTCGCGAAGAAATCGACAATGGTACTGGTCAGCGCAAGGCGCGCGCTTTGAAGCGACTTAAAGTTGTAAACGCGTTCTTGACTACTGGAAACAAGCCAGAAGCAATGGTTTTGGACGTTATTCCAGTAATCCCACCAGATTTGCGACCAATGGTTCAGCTTGATGGTGGACGCTTTGCAACATCCGATTTGAACGACTTGTACCGTCGAGTAATCAACCGTAACAATCGTTTGAAGAGGTTGATTGAACTTGGTGCTCCTGAAATCATGCTTAATAACGAAAAGCGCATGCTTCAGGAAGCAGTTGATTCACTCTTCGACAACGGTCGTCGTGGTCGCCCAGTAACTGGTGCATCGAACCGTCCACTAAAGTCGCTTTCCGATATGCTTAAAGGTAAGCAGGGTCGATTCCGCCAGAACTTGCTCGGTAAGCGAGTTGATTATTCTGGCCGTTCCGTAATCGTTGTTGGACCAAGCCTCCGCATGCATCAATGCGGTTTGCCTAAGCCAATGGCGTTGGAGCTGTTTAAGCCATTCGTTATTAAGCGTTTGGTGGATCAGGGCTTTGCTCAGAATATGAAGAGCGCAAAGCGCCTTGTAGATCGCGGAGATTCCGAGGTTTGGGGCGTGCTTGAGGAAGTTATTTCTGAACATCCTGTGCTTCTTAACCGTGCTCCTACACTTCACCGTTTGGGTATTCAGGCATTTGAGCCAATTTTGGTTGAAGGTAAAGCAATTCACCTTCCACCACTTGCTTGCGCCGCATTCAACGCTGACTTCGATGGTGACCAGATGGCAGTGCATTTGCCACTTTCCGCCGAAGCTCAGGCAGAAGCTCGCAGCTTGATGATGGCATCCGACAATATCTTGAAGCCAGCAGATGGTCACACTGTTACCATGCCATCTCAGGATATGATTTTGGGCTTGTACTACTTGTCTACAGTAATAGACGGTGCAAAGGGTCAAGGCAGAATCTTCTCTTCGCTTGCAGAGGCTCAAATGGCACTCGACAAGCATGAGATTGACATGCAGGCAAAGGTATTAATCCGCGTGCCAGAGGACTTTGTGCTACCAAAGGATTGGGAGCCAGGAGAACTTAAGGTCGTAGATCCAGAGCCAGGCAGCCCAGATGTTGTTCATGAAGAGCGCTTTAAGGATGGAACTGTATTGTTCGCCACATCCTACGGTCGCGTGTTGTTTAACGGCACTCTTCCAGAGGACTATCCGTTTGTGAACCAGCAGGTTCCAAAGGGTGTTCTCTCCAAGATTGTTGACGATATTGCTACACGTTATTCCACTGCTCAGGTAGCCGCATCCCTTGATGCTTTGAAGGATCTTGGCTTTACTCGAGCACCTTGGTCTGGCGTTACAATGGCATTCTCTGATATTGTGCTTCCTTCAAATCGTGAGGCTATTGCACAAGACTACGAGAATCAGGCTGCAAAGATTAACTCCCAGTACGATATGGGTCTTCTTACAGATGAAGAGCGTCGTCAAGAGTTGATTAACTTGTGGACTGAATGCACCGATAAGGTTGCAGATGCTATGCGCGAGAACTTCCATGATGATAACAACGTGAACATCATGGTTCAGTCTGGTGCACGCGGTAACTGGATGCAGATTCGTCAGATTGCTGGTATGCGAGGCTTAGTGGCAAACCCTAAGGGTGAGATTATTCCTCGTCCTGTTAAGTCAAACTACCGTGATGGTCTTTCTGTGTTGGAGTACTTCATCTCCCAGCACGGTGCGCGTAAGGGCTTGGCTGATACCGCACTTCGTACTGCAGAATCTGGTTACTTGACTCGTCGTCTTGTGGACGTTTCTCAGGAAGTTATTGTTCGTGAGGAAGATTGCGGCACAAAGCGTGGTCTTATGATGAAGATTGCGGACCGCGACGAAAATGGCAATTTGACGCTTGTTAAGGCTGCTGATGGTGGTCCATACTCGCGCTTGCTTGCTGCAGATGTTCTCGATCCAGCAGATGGTACAACCGTTTTGGCAAAGTGTGGTGACGCGCTTTCGATGGATGTTTTGCGTGACTTGGTTGCGCATGGTGTCGAAGAAGTTAAGGCTCGTTCTGTGCTTACTTGCGAGTCTAAGCGTGGCGTTTGCGCAAAGTGCTACGGTTGGTCTTTGGCTACAAGCTCTCTTGTTGATGTTGGCGAGGCTGTTGGTATTGTTGCAGCACAGTCCATTGGTGAGCCTGGTACGCAGCTTACGCTTCGTTCCTTCCACTCTGGTGGTGTTGCTTCGGCAAGCGATATTACGCAGGGTCTTCCTCGTGTTACCGAGCTTTTCGAGGCTCGTACACCTAAGGGCGAGGCTCCAATTGCTGAGTTCCCAGGTGTTGTGAAGGTTGAGGATACTGACCATGGTCGTCAGGTGACTTTGACTCCAGACGATACTACGGTTGAGCCAATCGTTTACCCAGTAACTCGTCGTGCTCCAATGCTTGTTAAGGATGGAGACCACGTTGAGGTTGGTACGCAGCTGATTGAAGGTTCTGTGGATCCTAAGAAGATTCTGCGAATTCTTGGTCCTCGTGCTGCTCAGGTGAACATTGTGGAAGAAGTGCACAACGTGTACCGTTCTCAGGGCGTTGATATTCACGATAAGCATATTGAGGTTATTGTTCACCAGATGCTTCGCCGCATTACGGTGATTGATTCTGGAGACACGAACCTTCTTCCAGGCGAACTTGTGGATCAGGCTAAGTTCCGTGAAGCAAATCTTGAGGCTGTTAAGAATGGTGGTAAGCCTGCTGCTGGTCGTCCAGAGCTTATGGGTATTACAAAGGCTTCTTTGGCTACAGATTCTTGGCTTTCTGCCGCATCCTTCCAGGAGACTACTCGCGTGCTTACTGAAGCTGCTTTGAGCCAGAAGGAAGATGATCTTAAGGGCTTGAAGGAGAACGTTATTATTGGTAAGCTCATCCCAGCTGGTACTGGTTTGGCGCGTTATCGTAATGCGGATGTCTTTGCAGATCCTGAGGTGCGTGATGCTGTTTATCCAAACCTTGGTTTGGGTGGAGCAAATGGCACTCCGTCAAACTTTGGCGAGAGCAACATGGGAGATGTTGATTTCTCGAACATTGATTTTGGCGACATGCAGCTTGGGGATGAGTTTAATCCAGATGACTTCCTTGATGATCAGGGTGGTCAGGGTGATTATGACGATGACCTTAACTAATCAGGCTAGGTATAACTGGCGATTTTAGGCTATCTATATTATTTATGGGTGATTTGCTTAAATCTCTAGGTTTGATTTTGCTAGTCTGAATTGAATTAGCCGTTGCAAGTTGTTTTACACATCTTGCAGCGGCTTTTTGTTTTTTTTTGTTTTTTTTGCGTTTACTTTATCCTGCTTTTGTTTTCCAAATCAACCAGAAAGGGAACAAACGTGGGGAATTACAAGAACTCAGTCATTACTATTGGAATGTATTCCAGCATTCCGTTATGTTGGTAGTCTTTTGTATAAATCAGAATTTCCCGTGCGATTCGCGAAGAAAACTTGCGCGCGAAAGTATCAAGCGAAGCATGCGTTTTATAACCTGAGCTCTTTACTTCAATCGGCACAATCTTGTTCTTATCAGCAATCAAGAAATCTACTTCATAGCTGCGATTGTTGTGATTATTTCGATTATCGTGATTGTCAATCTCAACATTAGTATCGTCCGCGATTAAGCGCGCGTCGCCGTCCATAAAAGTGTGATAATACAATTCGTGTCCATGAGTGCTCAAAGTTTGAGCAACAATATTTTCGTATACATAACCTAGATTTGCTTGCAACTTATCGTTTAACAATCGCATATAAATGTCGTTGCTTGTAAAAGACTTGTCTTTAAATGCTAACGTAACAAACAAGCCAGTATCTGCAAGAAAGAGTTTGAACTTAGATAAATCTTTGTGTTGAGCCATTCCGGAATTAGGATCGTTAGTATGATGGGAGATTAGCACAGTTCCAGAATCTTCTAGTTGAGCTAGTTGTTCAAGAACAGTATTTGCTCTGTTGCCAGCAAGAACGCTCGAAACATGGTAACGGGAAGTGTTAGACATGAGCTGAGCTGGTATAGAATCAAAAATTGCAGATATTTTACCAGTAGGGTCTATTTTTATAAAATCATCTTCGTAAAGTGAAAGAATATCGCGTTTTACTCTATCTACAGCACTAAAATCGTTGGTTTCAATATAGCTTTCAACAGCTTGTGGCATTCCTCCAACAAGCATATAAAGTCTAAAATCTCTTAGCATTTTTCTGCATGCTGCTTGACCGATTGGTTTTTTAGAATCGTAGAGTTTTTTTAGAAGCGGAATGGTTGTATTGTCGCCAAGTGCCCATTTAAATTCCTCATAATCCATAGGATGCATTTTTAGTTTGCGTTCTTCGCTTGGAATAAGAATATTTTTAACGTTTTTGTGGATTGAAATTAGTGAGCCCGTTTCTATGTAGTCGTATCTTCCGTCGTTGACTAGGGCTTTAATTGCTTGGCGCGCTTTTGGGCAGAGTTGAACTTCATCAAAAATAATGCACGACTTGCGTTCTTTGAGGCTTGTTTTATATGTAAGCTGGAGTTGCAAGAAGATGTAGTTTAAATCTGAAAGGTCTTCAAATAGTTGTTTTACTTCTGGAGATGCTGTGTAAAAATCCACTAATATGTAACTTTCATACTCATTTTGCGCAAACTCTTTTACAATAGTGGATTTTCCTACGCGTCGTGGTCCTTCTATGAGTAGTGCTGTTTTCCCGTTAGAAGAGTTTTTCCAATTGAGCATGTGCGAATAGATTTTGCGTGGAAATTTGCGTGCAGTGTTTGTTGTGCTAGATGCTGATTGATTAAGGTTATAAATCATTGTAATTCCGCCATTCTTTGCAAAATCGATTATTTTATTTTAACAGATTTTTGCAAAATCGACAATTTTATTTTGATGATTTATTGCAGAATCGACATTTTGCTATAAAATGCAATTTGACTTGATTCGCTTGTGTTTGTGTATTTTTGCCCGTGTTTGTAGTCATATTTGCTGAAAAAGGGAAAAACAAACGCGCGCGACGACCTGCCTTTTCGCTTAGAGCGTAGCGCGAAAAGGCAATTTGGAGCGCTGAGCCGCTCAAAGCAGAAGCACTGCTTCTGCGCGGCGAAGACGTTCGCGCGCTGTTCGCGCAAGCGATAACGACGCGGTTTATTCGACACGCCAAGGTGCGAATTTAGCAAAAATTCGGAAAGAATTTTTAACAATTTTAATCACTTATTAAGCTGAGAAAACCCTGATATTTCAACGATACCGGGGGGGGGGGTATTAAAAGCTTATTTTAGTAGGCTTTTGTTAGGTGATTTTTAGGTGATTTTTACGCTGCAAAATGCTAGTCTGTTTTAGTCAATGAAGGTTTGGCGCACAGCTTTAGTGCGCATAGAAGTCCAGTGAGAGGAATCTGTAGTTCGCGATATTTATGCGATTTTTGCGGAAAAGTCTAATCACATGGGCGATTCTTTCTAAACACAAAATTCTCATAACGAGATGTCACTCTAAAGAAGAGAGGAAACATGCGTTTAAATACGAATTCGCTGAAGCGCACCGTTGCTGTTTTGGCGGCGGTATGCACACTTGGAACATGCTGTATTGCTGGCTCTATTGCTTATGCGCAGGGTGAGGCTAAGGGTGTTGACACTGCTAATATTAATCAGGGCAAAAAGAGCGCTACATCCATTATTATTCACAAGTATCAAGGTCCTGCAACTGGTGAACGTTCTGATGGTACTGTTAAGACTTTAAGAGATAAGAAGCCAGTTAAGGGTGTTAAGTTTACTCTATGGCGAGTAAAGAAGAAGAATACAAATTCTTCTGATGAGATTGATCTTTCAAAGTCTTCAGACTGGGAAAAGATTAAAGGCTTAGATAATTTAGTTGAAACAGCTACTAATGGTAAAAAGACGGCTTCCGATTTTATTAATGGCGCTCAGGCTGAATTTGCTAAAGCTGATACAAATGGTACTGAGAAAGAAACCGATGATAAAGGTGAAGCCAAGTTTGAAAATCTTGCTATGGGTCTTTACTACATCGAAGAAACCGATACTTCTGGTGCACAATTACAAGAAGACGGCACATGGAAAAAGGTTTCCATTACAAAGCGTGTTTCTCCGTTCTTTGTGACCACTCCTCTTCCAAATCCTAAAGACAAGGCTAATCCTTGGATTTACGCTGTTAATGTGTATCCAAAGAATGATACAAGCAAGGAACGTCCAACCAAGACAGTCAGTGAGTTAAATCGTAAGGACTTGACGACGAATAATGGAACCACTATAACTTGGAAGATTGCGATTCCTCTCACAGCTCCTAAGAATGGCAATAAGTACGAGAAGATCGGTTTTAAGGATAAGCTAGAAAATGGTTTAACTTACGATAAGATTAGCAGTGCAAAACTTGTAACTTATAGTAAAGATGGTCAGAAACTCTCGACTCCTGATGAAGTACCGCTTACAGAAGATGATTATACTGCTACTAATGATTCTAATACTAAAGTAGTTTCGTTCTCTTTGAAGAATGATGCCGGTAAAGGTCTTAATAAAGCGTATACTGCTTATACTGCAGCCACTGATGGGAAAGTTGTTAAGCTTGAGGTAGAGCTTGTCACTAAAGTTGCTGATACTGTTAAGGACATTGCTAACGTAGCCAATACGTACGTTGATGATAATAAGACTGGTAACGGTGATGGTAATGATCCATGTACACCAACCAAGAAAGATGGTGACTGCGGTGGTGACGACATTCCTAATGATACCGCTCACTTTGGTACGTTGACTGTTAATAAGGTTACGGAAGAAATCGGCGCAAATGGTGATAAGAAAAAGTTGCCTTTGAATGATGCAAAGTTTGATGTATATGAGGTTACTGACACATCTGCAACTGCAAATGACACTTTTACTGTTTCAGATGGCAAGATTAAGAAGAATAATCAGGATGCTGGAACTAAGCTCAATAATGTTTCACTAAAAACTAAAGAAAAGACTGATGGTGGAGCTAAGACTGAAGGTACAGATTCCGTAAGATTGTTCGTCTACAATTCAAAGGAAACTAATCCTGCTGTAACAACTAAGCTTTACTGCGTGGTTGAGACTGAGGCTCCTGCTGGTTATTTGCTTGATTCTACTCCTAAGTGCGTTGCTTTGAAGGCAGATACTGCTGCAGATGCTACAAAGAACAATACTAAGGAAATCGAAAACAAGAAAGCCACTGGCTTAGACAAGATCCTCGCAGCACTGCCAATGACTGGTGCGCGCGGCTTAGTGTTGCTCACTGCATTCGGCATTGTTGGCTTGGGCGGCACGTTGTTCTACATCATCACCCGTCGCCGCAAGGAACAAGAAGAAGCGTAAGGCTTACTTGGTTTTGTGATTATTTTGTGATTGTTTTGTGATTTAAGCTGTATGCGAGTGTTTGCGTATTCAAGTGAGTGAATTGCGCGGATTCGCGAATACTCGCATCGGCTTACAAAATCGAAAATTAAGTCGCAGATCAAGTCGCAGATCAAATCACAAATAAAATCGTAAATCCAATTTCAAGTCCAATCGCAAAGCAACAAATGCTTAGGTTTTTATTCTTAAATCGAAACGTTGTGGTTAAGCATAAGAAGCGCGATAAGCGAAAGTGGAGATTTTCTAAATCTTCTATCGTTCCAGCGCTTCTATTAACCGCATCGTTCGCCTCACTGTTATACCCACATGCAGCAATGTGGTTAAGCCAGTATCACATGTCGGAAGTAGCCGAAGAATACGCTAAGCTAATCACGCATGCTATTCCAGCTCCGCATGAGCAGCTGGCTCGCGCGCGCGAATACAATCGCAAGCTATCCGTAGGCGCAATATATGAGGCGAACACGAATATTCCAACATCCCATGGCGAAACGTCTGACGTTAGTCAAAACTATTGGGATCAGTTGAAAGCGAATGACGATGGTCTTATGGCTCGCCTTCGCATTAAGAAAATTGACCTAGATTTGCCCGTGTATCACGGTACGCAGGACGATACTCTGCTTAAGGGACTTGGACATTTGCGCGGAACTTCTCTACCAGTTGGAGGATTAGGAACTCGTTCCGTGATTACTGGCCACCGCGGTTTGGCTAGTGCGGAAATGTTCACGAGATTGGATGAGATAGATAAGGGCGATTCTTTTACGATCGAGGTTTTTGACGAGATTCTCACTTACAAGGTGATAGAAAAAATTGTTGTAAACCCAGACGAAACAAAGAAAATTGCTGCAGTGCCAGGCAAGGATCTTGTGACTCTGATTACTTGCACACCGCTTGGAATCAACACACAGAGAATCTTGGTCACGGGGGAGCGCGTAGTGCCGACGCCTGCCGCCGACAAGTCTTTGCTTGGTAAAAAGCCAGATGTTCCGAGATTCCCGTGGTGGCTTGTTGGGAGCATTGCAAGCCTGAGTGTGGTTGGAGGCTACATTTACTGGGCTGGTCTGCCGATTGTTAAGAAGAAAAAGAAGAAAAACGATAAGCAGAACGGCGATGATCGAAATAATGGTGATGACCATAGTGATGCCAATGGTGATGACCAGACTAACGATACTCTTTGGCTTGGCATTTATGGCGACCAAAACAAGCAGATGTATAGGGATTCCGAAGAAGCGAGAAGGATTAGTCAGGAATCCTTTGAGTCGATTATTGATGGTTTTGCGCAGGGCAAGCGTCCGAAGGCTTCAAAGCTTAAAAAACTGAAAAGTTAATAGGTTAAAACTTAATACGTTAAAAAATTGATGCGTTTAATACATCAAAATTTAAATACATCAAAATTTAAGATTTTAAAACTTAATACATTGATTGGCATGTGGAAATTAGCACACGAGAGTTTAGGTGGACAAATGAGAAGTATTTGGACGGGTTTGCTAAGCGTTATCGTCTTGATAGGGCGTTTAGCTCAGCATGCGACTAAGGCTGCTCTTATTTTCCTGATTTCGGTGGCTATGTGGCTGCCGATGTGCCTAACTGCAAACACCGCTGTAGCTGCTGACAGTGGCACTGCCGCGAATGCGGCTATCTCTGGTAATTCTGGTAAAAAGCATGAGTCCAATAAGTCTGGCGATAAGCCTAAATCTGCTGCTAAGCCTAATGCCGATGTAGATGCAGATAATGCCGATATTTCTGCGCCATCGCAACCTCCAGTTTTTGTCGATGGACAAAACAATGCGTTTGCAAAGCTGAAAAATGGTGTAAGCGTAAATAATAATCTTGCTAACAACGCCGCTAAGGGTGATGCGTCTGATAAAGGACTTATTGACAGTGCTATGATGAGCGCTGCCAAAGGTATGGCTAAGCAGGGTGCATCTTATACTTCTTTTGGCATGGATCGCTCCAATGAAATATTCAATAATACAGAACGATCTTCAAATGGAGACAAAATGGGTTACGATCGCAGCAGGATGGAGTTTCGTCCCGGCTGTAATCGTAATTATGCTCGTTCTGAATGCATTACAGATGATGGTGATGAAACAGGTCATCGCGCGTCAAAAGGTGCTGATATGGAACGTGGAGATAATCCTTGGCGCGAAGATAGTGGCTATGATCAACCTCAGGGTATTTATACGAATAATGATCCAAACTTTACTCCATATCCGCGTGGAACATACCTGCAAAAACGTATACGTAACTTAGCTTATTTGAAAAATAAAAATGGTGTTGATTCTTTAAATCGTATTCAGCTTGACGATGTTCACGATTACATTTTTATGAAACGTACTCCTAAACGTGATGGTAATGGATATATTTGGGATGTACTTGTAAACATGGGTGCGCGCATTCATGGTGCTGCTAAAGCTTTGACCTATTTTGTTGTTCCTAAAGATCAGAGTCTCGACACAAGTAATGGTCAGTATGACCAGTATGTAGAGCGCTTGCATTTTGATGCAAAGAATCGCGGTTGCGCAAAAGATTGGGTTAATCCAAACGGTTTTTGTATTGATGAGGGCACTAGAAAAGAGACACTTAACGATGGCGAGACCCTTGATAAAGCGTGGTATCGAATTGGTAATTCAAATGCTATAGACAATGTTGGTGTTTTTGAAGGTGGAACGCAAAAGTCTAGAGATGATAGCAATAGTAAACTTGGATTATGTGATTCTTACGGCTTTGACTGCTATCATTCTGGTAACTATGGTTTCCCAAGTGAAGGTGAACATAAAGCTGGTACTCGTCTTCCTCCAGATGGTACTCAAAAATTTAATGACACTTATATAAAATTGATAGATAACCTCTTTTCTGAGCTTCGAGGAACTGATAAAGAGCCACGAGCAAAGATTTTTGCATTACGTAATCAATTTGATGAGAGCAAATCACCTTATAGCTACCATATTCACTATACAACATCGAATAATGGTAAATATGGAAAACTGAGTACTTCCTACTATGGTGCAGGAAGCTATTATGGAGATACTTGGCATGGTCCTCTTTCAAGATACGGTTTAGGCGATCCATATAGTAGGAATCCTAAATACTCTTTGTCAAATTATCGTATTGGATCAGGCCATACAACTTACGAATACACTACTTTGTATCAGCAATGGTATGGAATACCTAATCTTGTAGATATAAATGTGCCGCATTACTCCTTCCTTCGTGGTACACATTTAGGTCCTTTTACTAGCAATAATGGTCAATTATTGGCTCATACTAAGAATATTGATGTTACGAGTTTGTTATTCCAACCTACAAGACAAGAAGTGTGTGATAAAGATACTGAAGCACAATGTGGTAATAATACAGTTTGGGCTAAAGGCCAGCTTTCATTATTGCCAAAGTATAATGCGTCAGAAAACAAGTACGCTCGTGGAAACAGATGGTGGCGAAAACCATTAGATCCTAAAACTAATATTAATACAAAAGATTCAAAGTTTGGCATACACGATTTGACTGTTCAATATTGGAATGACAAGCTTCAAATGGGTTCTGCTAAAAAAGTAAAGTACAATATTATTGGTCAAGCGGATGTGTTCAGACCACTGCAGACTCAAGAGTGGCAAGATAATCCAAAATATAGGTCTTCTAAAGATAGTTTAGGAAAAGCTGCAGATTATGTAAATTATCTTGATAACAAGGGTAAAATATATGAATTTGCTCACGCATTGAATCCGCGTTTATATATGCCAGATTCGCATAGTAGTAATAATCTTGAAAACTATAGTAAATATTCAGATTCAGATGACTCTGTTTACTACGGTTCTATTAAGGATGGTAAAATTCCCGGTGATGCTCATGGTTTAGAGTATCCGCTTAACGATAGTTATTTGTATAGCCAAGATTCTGGTGCAAACGCGGCGATTAAAGATCGCGCCATTTATAGTGTTGAATGGACAAATGCAGATGGTTCACTTAAGAAGTCTAGTACTCTAAAAGATGCAGAAACGAAGGTTGCTGTAAGAGTACCAGTTGTAAACGTAGTAGACCCGTGCAAGGGCGATGATGACAAAGCTGCTGATAAAGCTGCAGATAAGTCTGCACAAGCGGATGCAGCTGCGAAAAATAAAGATAGTCAAGAGTGTAAGCTTAGGCCGCTAAATGATACAAAGCGTTATATTTGGAAACTTTATGATGCGCCTAGTGGTAAAACAGTTGACCAAAAGTTAACTGGCGACGAAAAAGCAAAATATGCGAAACTTGCAAAAGACTACTTCTCAAATCCTGTAAAAGAAGAATACGCAACCCCAACTAATCCTAATGATGAAAATCGTATTATGCTTCAATTTGGTGAACAGCCAGAAGTAAAGCCAGTGTATGTTGCTGCAAAGTACGCAAAAATAACGTATTGGGATGAGTCTACTGGCGTATTACCACTTGTGTTTACGCATGTTGATGATGAGAAGCCGACTATAGACGTAAAAGTTAGCATCAATGGTGGAGAGCCTAGATCTGTGCCTGAAAATGGTATGAAAATATCGGTTGGCAGCAGAATTAGATTCCTAGTAACTGGTCACGATGATAAACACGTGTACATGGGAACCAAAGAAAAGGTAAAAGATAACAACAATAAAACAGATATACAGTCAACAAGTGAACAATTTAAAGCAACTGCTTTTAATAAATATGATCAATCTAAGCCTGTAGGCGTTGATAGTGCTACAGATCAATCAGGTTATGTAACTACAAGTGAAACAAATGGTCCTGAACTTAAATCTAATGATTCTGGTGTTAAAGAGTTTACGTTCCACGCTTGGGATGATGCTGGAAATAAGGTTCAAAAAAAGATTAAGCTTATTATAACTGGCGATGAGTTTACTGCTCCTAATGTTCGTTGGCAAAAACAGCCAAATGGTAGATACGTTGGTAAAGTTAATCTTTTAACAAAATCTAAGCAAGTTGCAGTATTAGCTGTTCGCATATGGAAAAGAGGTGAGCCAAAGCAGAAGCCTGTAGGAGAAACTGATACATTCAGAATATTTAGTGATTGTCCTAATAAATCATGCCACGGTATTATGTTAACTCGTCAAGCAGGTGAAGATTGGCAACAGCTTAACGATGATAAACCTGATCATTCGTACTTTACTAACTTTATGCCTTATGAGAAGGATATAACATTTGATCCAAAAACTGGTGAAATAACTATCCCAGAGCATTTGGCAGAGATTGGTTCAAGAATTTATGCGGGTGTTGGCAATAATGCTTCTCAGCTTCAAACAACTTTGAATGCATCTTCTGACCCATTGCCATTAGATATGACTTGGCCAGACGATGGCATGGTTCAGGTGAACCCGTATGAGCTGAATCCTTCCGAAAAACAAGGTTTGATAGATAAAATTAAGCAAAAGAATCCGCGTTTGTTCCAATACCGAAAAGATGAAATTGGTTGGTCGAAAGATGAAACTAAAACTCTTGGCGGCACAAGCGATAAATATTCTTGTAAAGACAACACAAAGCAGTATAAAATCTGCCTTTCTGTAACTCCTGACACTAAAAATACAGCTCAAGGTAAGTCAGGTTCAGAAAAGACTTTTAAAGTAGTAAAAGCAACTGGTACAGGCAATGACACTAAAGATGATCAAAATCAGGAAACTGTACTTGATCCAAAGCAGAAGAAAATCACGCGATTTGTTAATATTCGTGCAGATTATGATTGGTCATACGGCAGTGGAAAAATAAACGGTCGTAACACAGACGATGGCTTTAAGTGGTACGGTCGTGATGAAAATAGCTCACAGTATTTGGTGTACAGATTCAACATTAACCAAGGTGATAATAAAAACTTCAACACGAATGAGGCTTTGAGCTTATTCCAAGGCACAAAGAAAAGCCGATGGCTTAGAAACCAAATACAGCCATCACTATACCCATTGAACACTAATGATGCTAATTCTACTAATAAGACAACCATAGAAAAGCTGTGGGGTGGATACAACAGCATGCCTAATCGTGGTGATGGAATTGGCTACGCTCGTAAAGTAAATAATGCGCGCGGAGAATGGGCTAATATCGTTGATTTAGTTAATTACAGTAATCTTGGCGGCGGTCAGACTATATTCACCAATAACATTACTGATAAAGATAATTTTGTTCAGCCTCAAGGTTACGTTATGCCAGGTGGCGAAGATTATAATCAGCAAGATTCTGGAGCTAATATTGGTGCTGCTATTCTAAAGAAAAGTGGTAACAAATACCCTTTGCATGCGCAGCTATATATTTTCAACGGTAATCCGTGGAGAGAATTAGAGGCCAGAGACGAGGGTGACAAAGATCACACGCCAAATGTAATTAACGTGTGGTTCGTGCCAGTAGACAAGAACAAGCCGTGGATTTCAGTAAAAGATGCTAACGATCCTAGTAAGAAGCTTCTTGGCGAGTGCAATCCTACTAAAACAAATGCTAATTCTTGCGGAACTGTTACGACTATTGATATGAACAAGACTGATATTACAAAGCAGTCGGGATTATTCAACGTAGTAGATTTGCTTGCACTGGATGATGATTTCAATGTTGCAGATAAGACTACGCGTGTAAGCAAAGCTTTGAAGGATACTCTGAGCATAGACATTGAAGCAGAAGGTGCAACAGATCCGAAAACTAAAAAAGCTCCTCGCGTAAGGTTTGTAACAGGAGGCAATACAAATAAGGAACTGTTGCGCGGATTTATAGAAAAATGGCGTGGAAACGATTCTAAAAATTCTCCAACCTTCAAGATGATTGCGCAAGTAACTGACGACTCTGGAAACAAGAGTGACGAAGCAGTAGTAGGCAAATTCAAGTTCAATTGGACTGTAGCTAAAGCTCCAGTTGTGCGAGCATACGATGGTAATCACTATAATGATTTGTCTGGTTCTGGCGTGTGGCTTCATGATTGGGAAGGAGCCTCTGCTCCTAATTACAGCAATAAGGTGTCTGTGATTTCTGGAAATAATGCAACTCGACTCGTAGTGTATTTTGCTCGCGCAAAGAAAGCTGCAGCAAAAACTGGTAATACAGTATCGCTAAGGAATGCTGGTGCTAATGCAATATACAGTAGAAGTGCAGATGCTACTACAGGTATAAATGATGATAGTGATATTAGTGAATCATTGGCATTATGTAGAGCTAAAACAGGTGATAGGTGGAGTTTGTGTGATGGCTACACGTTCCCAGAAGGGCTAAGTACAAATGATCTAAATCAGACAGCATTTGGTGGCGATAAAACTGCAATATTGTTCCCATCAGGTTTCCTAGCCCCTGGAAGCGTAGTGCGTGCAAGGAATCGCACTGGATCTTACGGACCTTGGTCAGATATGCCTGGCGTTAAATCCGAAAATTTGGATGAGTTAGCAAATGATGCTAATGAAACTACTTCTGTTAATAATGATTTGAAGAAGCTTTCAGGTAGTGAAAATGTAAGTCAGGCTCAAAACGGAGCAAATAGTGCAAAAGAAGAAGACATGCGAGGTGTTCAATCAGTTGACTCTTTGTCTTCTAAGAGAAGTTCTGTATGCCGTCCTGAAAGTAAGGCTCCAAAGGTGTGGAGTGAACCGTCTGACTGTGTATTCTTCCCAGTCGTAGTCAATAAGAAAGTAGTACAAGTGCATCCACTGCTTCTGAATGATTCCGAAAAGCGTGCTGTGAATCATGTATTGCGCAACGGAAATGCAGGAGGCAAATGGCTAGACTCGGGTGATAACGATTCGCTCGATAATGCTACTAATACAAGAAGTGGTGTTAGTGTAGACAATAGTAACGCTAGCTTAGATGATGATGACGATACTCTTGCCGCAAATGAGTCGAAAGTTACGTGGAAACGTGGGAACTATGTTGCTCCTCAAAAACAGGATGATGGACGCAATAATTACTCTAATGTAGGTAGCGAGCAGGACTCGTTTATACTTACGCGCGGATGGCGTAGGAGAACTGTAACGCCAGAGCCTAGGCGCAATATTGTAACAAGATTTGCTAAGCTGCGAAGTGATAGTAATTCTGCCGCTGACTACACGATTACTTGGGATAAGAAGAAGCCATATATTGGTGAGCGTTCTAGCGACCCTGGCTTTGAACTGGTTGGCGCGCCTGGTCATCAATCGCTTGTGTACCGTTATAACGCGAGTACGAAAGACAAGCGCATCGATTTAAACCAATTACAGAATGCTCTCACTCTTAAGCCGAATGTTCCATCTGGTATGAGTGAAGATGAGTTTAAGAAGATTCAACCATCTTTGCGCGTTGTAAGTGGTACAGATAAGAAAAATGGCGAAGGTAGTAAGGAAGTTACGGTACAGCTCCCTGATGGCAAAACTAGAGTAGATAAATTCGGCAATGGCTCTGGTTTCTTCACGCTGAACGATGAGTATATCAATATACCTGATTTAGTATTAGGTAATGGAAACTATGGTGGCGGATTAAATGTTTCTAACACTAATGGCATGAATTACAGTACATTGGGTAATAATTATTCGAATATGAGTCCTCAAGATATTACTGTGAACAAATGGTGTGAGGGCGGTGATACTGCAAATCCAAATTGTACGAGTGTCAATTCTGAATCATTTAATCTTGAAAAAGTTTTAGGCGGACATAAGAACATAGAAACTGCAGATGGCATAAAAGGAACATCTAAAAAGGCTATTGCTCCAGTTTATGCTTTGTCGCTTTCTAACGGTTGGGCAATGTATAGCTTAAAGAACACGTATGGCTATGATGCACAAACTCATTTTAAGAATGTTGCCTCTGCACCTACACTTCTTCCAGTATACGTAGTGCCGGTTGATGTAATAAAGCCTAAAGCTGAATCTATTGGTTTGCTTAAATCTTCGACTATGGCTAAACCTTACGAGGTTAGTGCTAATGACATTAAGTTCACTTTCACAGGTAATCCAGACACTAACGGTAAAGTGGGCGGCAAAGAATTGTTAGTAGATGCTAGCGATGATTTTGATTCTCGAGACGTAGTTGAGAAGAATCTTCAAGTATGCGTGCGTTGGATGAACAATAATAAGCCTCAAGATAAAGATTGCACGCCTATTTTGAAGCGCGATAATAGCGGAAACGCAAGTGTAGATTCTGACAAATTGCAGCAGATGCTTGTCACGCATGGCAATACGGCTGTTTACGCCGTATACGCGCAGACAAAAGATAAGTCAGATAATAAGAGCGTTGGCTATGATGAGAGTAAAGAAACAGCTCCGATCATAGGATACATAAAGATTACTGGCATCAACGTGTCGCCGATTCCGCTGCCGTTTACTGGTGGAAACGCTGCTATTACGTATACCTTCTTGTTCGGCATATTAATGGCACTCTTCATCGCGTCGGGCGCATTCGGTAGGCGCGGATGGTTGGCGTCTGTGCTTAGCGGAAACGGATTTAGTGGCGAGTTAACGTACAGCAAGCATTGCAACGTTTCGGCAGAACCGTTGCGCTGCAGGAGATTGTTTGGCCTTATCTACAAAAATCGCCATTAAATTTTGCACGTTTTGCTATTCCTAGATCGGAGTCAAGTATAGTAAATCTTATTTATGTAAAACATTGAAGAACATAGATGAGAGTTAAAAATTATTTGAAAGCGAGATAAGAATGAGCGAAACACTAGTCTTGGCGCGCAAAGATTACGTTACAAGAACCATGATTCGAATTATTGCAATAGTTTCGTCCATTTACGGAATGGCAATGTCTTGGGATTCAATGGCACTAACGTATTTTACGAATCTTTCTAACTTGATGATTTGTGTTGCGCTGCTTGGCTCGCTGATTTTAGACACGCGAAGTGCGCTTAAATCTAAAAACGATGAACAGAGTGAGCGCGCTGGAGCCTGGGTGGATGCAAAGCCAAACGCATGGTACATTTTTAAATTTATGATGACGATTTCAATCGCCGTCACTTTTACGCTGTACCTGTGCTTTTTGGCTCCTACAAATAAGCTCGGATTTGTTGGCGCGTACATGAACAATGGGTGCTCAAGCTTATGCGTGCATTTTATAACGCCGCTGCTTGCGATTTTTGACTTTGTTCTTTTTGATTACAAGTACAAGTCCAGCCGCGCGCACGTTTATTTTGCTACGATTCCGCCGCTCACTTACGTTGCGTACGCTGTGTGTTTAAGCGAGTTTGCTGGCGTGCGATGGGGAGAGCATGCTATGGCAGCGCCGTACAATTTTTTGAATTACAAGGCTCCTGCAGGATGGTTTGGTTTTGCGCCAAACACGTTTAATTCCACAACGCTTGGAGTGGGTGTTGTTTATTTGCTTGCCATTTTTACGCTGATTTTTATTGGCATTGGAATAGCATTTCTTGCGATTAAAAACGCTCGCGCTACGCGACTTCTTAGTCAACAATAGTGCGCTCCGACCTACCTTTTCGCTTAGAGCGTAGCGCGAAAAGGTAATTCGGAGCGCTGAGCTTGCTTAGGGTTGAAAGCACGGTGTGCTTTCAACGCAAGCGAAGACGTTCGCGCGCTTAGACCGCGTGCGAGTCGACGATTTCGAGCTGCATAATGCGCGAGAAATCACCTCGACTCGCTGAGCCGCTTAGCGTAGAAGCACGGTGTGCTTCTACGGCGGCGAAGTCGTTCGCACGGCTAATCCGTGCGAACGACATGACCTGCCATGTAGTGCGTTTGTACCTGATTTACGGCGTGTCTCTATACAATCACACTACATAAAGCTGTAGTGCGATTGTATCTAATTTGGGCATTTTTTGGTACAATCGCACTACGAGGTTACATACAAACGCAAGCCAGTTGATAGAATTGTGTTTATGTGTACGGAAGATTCTGCGCTAGATGCTGTTCAATCGTTGCTTGATGGCAGTCTTAAAAACACCAGCGAACGTCACACCAATGTTTTGTTGGTGTTTGGCGCTCCAAATTCTGGAAAGTCAAGTTTCGCTCTAAACGCTCTTCTATGCGGTTTGCGAGCTAATTGGAAGAATACGCAGGACTCTAAATACGATGAAGCCGTACAGCTTTTACTCAAATATGCGATTCGCACTGATTTTGCTATCGCCGCAGCTCAGAATCGTGCAACTGCCGCACGCATGTCTAACTACGTAATAAGCAATCTTGGTGTTTCATACCAGTCTCGTCCAGTTGGCACTCTTTCCGCTTTTGCATTCAGCCTGATTTCCGCACGAAATAAGCTTTTTGGAATACCATCTCCTAAATTGCTTAACGGCGCTGAACAAGATGCGATTCTTCGCGAAATAGTGCGAATGCATGTTAATCATGTTTTGCAAGGCGATAGCGGTGATTGCAAAATCTGCTCGCTTTTTAACGATTATTTTTCTGGAGAGTATTCTAAATCTTTGCAAGATGGTGATTATAAATCACATGATTCTTGGATTTACGTAATATCGCAGTTGCAAAACAGTGATAATCTTATGGATTCGTTCGACTCTACAGATTATCGGAATGCACATAATGCGCATAATGCTTATAATGCTTATAATGCTCAAAATACTCAGGATTTGCCAATAAATAGTGCTTTCATTCATCAACTTCGCGATATGCTCGCTCGGTTAGACGAAATGGGAATTGTAAGCGAATCTGCAGAGTTGCAAATATTAAATAGCCTTAATTTTCAGTCGCATTTGCAATCCGGCTCTAGTTCCGATTTGCTTGCAACTTTGCAGGCGGATTTGCAATCTTCTAGCATTGCTAATCGTTTGCGTGTGCAATGGAATTTGGCTTTTGCACTTCGTAGTCAGTATGCGGATTGTGTGCGGAAAAAATATCCAAATGCTTTTAGATTAGATTCTTCTAAACTTTTGGCTAACGGTGTTCAAATTTTGAATGAGATTTTTAAGAGTTTATATGATGATAATACAGAAGAATCGTCGGTTGCTTGCGACTATTCAGCTGACTCTTCAAAGGATTTTTCTAAAGAATTATTTGCGCTTAAATGTTCACTTCCACGTCTTTTGGTAGTAGATGATTTTCATGATGTAACACTTGCTGGACTTGCATTTCTTGAGTCTCTATCTAGTTTGGGCGTTCGTATTGTTTTAACGGCAAACCCAGACGAATCTGTGCAATCCTTCCGTGGATCATACCCAGATTATGTGGTTGAAGCTGCTCAGCATGGTATTATGCAAGCAGCGGTACTTAAAATTTGTGACTACAGGATTGACGGTGTAGCTGAGTCTTACAATGATCCCAATGATCCCAATGACTATGTAGATTCTTCAAATACTTCAGATTTGCTAAAACAAAATAGTCGCTCAATTCCACTGAGTCTTTTTTCGTCCAGGGTTTCGCTTTCAATCCCTTCGCTTATGCCAACGCCAATGCCTATCGCCCGAAGGGCTTGGAAGATGACAAATGTTAAAGGCGCTTTTCCTATAGAAAAAATCGAATCAAATTCGCAAGAAACAGAAAATTCTTCGGTTTCTGGCGACTTGTATCGTACTGCGCGCGAAGAAATGGATTGTGTTATTTGGCAAATAAAACGCGCTCACTTAGATCACAAAATCCCGTGGAAAAATATGGCTGTGATTGCTCACGATAATGCTACTGTTCGTGCTTTCGGCGAGCGACTTCGCAAAGATGGTGTTCCTGTGCGATACTCGTCCGTTACTCGCGCTCTCAGGGAAGAGCCGTTTATAAAAGCACTGTTTGCGCTTATTGAATTGGCGCAATTTAGCCAAAATAGCGTGGATAATTTAGCTAAAGACGTATCTTTAGGAACTCGCACTATTTCTTCGATTGCGCGTTTTGTGAAAAGTCGCATAAAAACCATAATGGATAGTCCTCTGATAGATTCAGATAATTACAATTGTGCTGATTTAAGTGCTGTAGAAGCGCTTATGCGTTCCATTGTCTCTCTTAGTGACATGGTTAAATCTAAGGAAAATTCCCCTCTTAGCGTTCTTATAAGACAGTGGGATTTACTGCAAAATCAGCTTTTAAATAAGACTGATTATAAGAATGATGGTTTGGATGCTAATTTTAGCTTCGACAATCGTATTTTTGATTCAAATCCAAACCCTAATTCCACGCGATTTAGTGTTGATTCCTGCTACCTTCTGATAATTAAAGCGCTTATTGATAGTTGTGCTATTGATAAATCAATGGATTGTGATGATTTTAGTGTTGATTCCTGCGATTCTGATTTATTGGATAAGTCACCAGCTGATAAGTCACCAGCTAACCAAACTCAATCTGATCAAACTACAGAAATTTTTTCTGTTTTGCAAAAAATGCGCCCAAACAGTGTTCATCTTCGTACTTTAATGCGCGTTTTTAAAATCACGTCTAAACTGTCTAAGATTTTAAAACAAGATTTAGCAAAAATTCAAAATAGTGAAACAAACGAGGCTAGTTACATACTTGGGCAGGCGTGGAATCTTTGTAATTGCGCTAAAAAGTGGCAGATTCAAGCGCTTAAAAACAACGATGAAGGTCGTCTTGCAAACGATAGACTAGATGCTGCTATGCGATTATTTGAGTATGCTAATTCGTTTAATTACATAGATTCGCGTGCGGATTATTACGAGTCGTCGGTTGCTGGCGACTATTCTGCAGCGGCACCAACAATCACACAGTTTATTGATCAAGTTCGTCAAATGGAAATTGAAGCTGATTCTCTTGCCAGTGTTGCTCCTGCTCCTGATTCTGTAACGCTCACAACTCCGTCTGGCTCGGTTGGTTCTCGCTGGGATTATGTGTGGATTCCAGCCGTACAGCAGCGAGTTTGGCCAAATACTGCGGCTCGAAGCACAATGTTTGGGTCAGAAACTCTAGTAAACATGGTGTTAAATAATAGGATTTTCGGCTCAGTAAACCTTAAATCTAATAATTCTAAAAAATCATCATTATTAGATGAATACGCTAATCCTACTGGAATTTGCGTAAACGATAGACAAGCGATTTTTACTGGAGAGCAGCGAAGCTTTTTAATGGCGATTACGCGCGCCAACCGTCATCTATTTATAAGCGCGGTTAATAGTGATGATTGTGTTCCTTCTGATTTTCTCTACTACTATTTGCCAGAAATATATTGGCGTAATGCGGATGGAAGTAGTGAATACACTGATTTCTGTGAAGATTTTGCTGTAATGGATGCGGATCCTAGAGGGCTTGTTGCCTCGGCGCGAACACAAGTAGCGCGTGCAATATATGAATCAGAAAATAGTCACAACTTAGACGGAAATCCTACTGTTAAAGATGCTTTAACAGCGTTGAATCTTTTGAAAAATAATGGAGTGGATTCGGCAAATCCAGAAAATTGGGATTTTATTCGTAAAAATTACGGTTCTAAGACCGAAGAGAAATCTATTGAAACCGAATCAAAATCAAACTTAATCACACTATCTCCATCAATGGTGGATAGTCTTTGGTCATGTCCAGTCTGTTGTCTTTTAGAGCGAAAATTTGCAGGTCCTACACGTGGAGGAACGGCAGCACAATTCGGCACGCTTATTCATGAAACTGCTAGATGGGCAAGTCAAGATGAGCATTTAGACAACGAGTATTTACGCGAAAAATATCCACAATTGCAAGCGTTTGCTGCGATTAAAAATGACAAAGTTAGCGAATTGCCTGACTTTGATTTTTCGTTTGAATCTATAAGCGCTTTACAAAAAAAGGCTATTGAAGATGTTGCAAACACTATGATTGAGCATTATTATTCGATTTGCCCAAGCGATTCCAATATTTCAGACGTAAAAGACCGATATCGTTTTATAAAAAATGATTTAAATGTTCGACGAGCGCTTTATACGATTGCTCAATATTTTGTAGGTTCTTTAACTGGATCAAACTACCCGATTATGGCGAAAAAAGATGAAGACGGTGTGGTTACTGATATTTTACCAGCGTTAGAAAAGTCGAAGTCTGCAAAACCTACAATTGCAGACGTCGATTTGGGGAATCTTGAACATGTCTATTGTGAGTGTAATATAAATGCCACTTTTGGATTCGACGATATTTTAAACGCCTATAATCGTGCGTCTAAGACGCAAACAAGCTTGGAAGATCTTTATTCAATAATGGGATTCTTAGTAGGCGGATGGCAAAATGGCGCGTCTAGCGATTTGCGAGTGAGGATTCAAGGTCGAATTGACCGCATGGAAATTAGAAAGTTAAATGACAATACGGAACAAATTCGCTTAATCGACTATAAAACAGGAAAAGTTCCTAAAACGCAGCAGGTGTTTAACGATTTACAACTTATCTGCTATCAGCTTGGGATTGTGTTTTGTAACGAAAATGTTGAAGACGTTAAACAATTGCTTAAGTTTAAGCATACAAAAATCGCGCGAAGTGCGCTGTTTCACGTTGTATACAAAGATTCTCCTGCGCAAGATAATGGTGTTGCAGAAAACATTTGTCAGCCGTCTTTGTTTGGTGCTGATGGCGCGTTGAGCACTAAAGGACTGATAAGTCGATACAGGTATGCGGATGATAATCGTCTTTACGAGCTTCCAGATATTGATGCGCAAAATCCTGCGGACGGTGTGAGCCAGAATGCGTGGTCGGATTTTGTAAACCTGCCTATGAGAACAAAATGGTCTCTTATGATGATATCTCGAGTATTCTTTGCTGCTTCTGCTGTTAAGTCAACCAGTTTTGTTGTTGAGCCAAAAGCAGACCATAAAAATCATTGCAGATGTTTAGATGTATGTCCTGGTTGCGCTGGAAAAGTAGACACGGTTTACGAAATGATTGAAGGTAAAAATGAATAATGCAAATGTTACAACCGTAAAATCAAAACCTAGCGTAGAACAAGATCGCGTAATAAACGCTCCAACAAACCAAGACGTGTTAATAGTTGCAGGCGCAGGAAGTGGAAAAACATACACCATGACCCGTCGCGTAATACAACTTATTCAAAGCTCCGTAGCGCCTGAATCAATACTCGGACTAACTTTTACAAACAAAGCAGCAGCAGAATTGCTAAGTCGCGTTTCCGCAGAGGTGAGTGCAAGCGGAGCAAAATCATTCTTAAAGCCAGAAGTGATGACATATGATGCATTCTTTCAGTCAATCGTAAGAAGATACGGATTATTAGTTGGATTCAACCAAAACACCATGCCATTAAGTGATGCTGGTGCCATGGAAATTATAAAAAGTATAATCGGAAAATATTTAGATAATCCACAAAATCACAATAAAAATTTAAACAAATTATATGATTTTGACACGTTATGTTCAGATGTTATGAAACTCTGTGCTGAAATATCATGCTCAATGATAGGTGTAGACGCGCAAGGAAACACTTGTTCCAGTGTGCCTCAAGCAGTACAAAAAATACGAGAGTGGAATAACGAATTTGCAGAACACTTAAAAAATGTCATAGGAAACAAGAAAGTCGAATCGCCATTACCTGCTAAATCACCAGCAATACCAAAATACAAAAAAGTCAAAAAAACTGCTGGAATGAGTGCGGAAGACGTTACAAAAACATCTTCAGAAAAATTTAAACAAGCGTGTAAAAAATACGAAAAATATTGGGATGATTCATGCTTGCAACTCTGCGTGAATCTATACAACTCATGTGTAAAAAGAGACATACTGTTAGATCTTGTTTTGCAATTTGACGCTGAAAAAAAGCGCGTAAACATGGCACAATTTAGCGATTTTACAATCGCAGCCTACTATTTGGTTACACATTTTCCTTCGATTTGTGCGCAATACAGGAATCAATATTCGCAAGTTCTTTTAGACGAATACCAAGATACTTCTACAACGCAAGCAATGCTTATAAACACGCTGTTTCATGCGGAGAATGATGCGGAGAATGATGGCGATAATGATGGCGATTTTGCGGCGTCAAAGCGTACACACGTTATGGCAGTAGGAGACCCATTCCAAGCAATCTACTCGTTTAGAGGCGCTTCAACTGGAGCTTTTTGCAAGTTTGAACAAGACTTTAATATAAATAAACAAAACAAATATTCGCTAACTGTTACACGCAGAAACTCGCTTTTTATACTAAAAGTTGCAAACGCACTAACTGAGCCGATGCGCGGAGAAAATGGCGATAATTCAACGCAAAACGCAAGTCGTAGATTTAGCAGCATTGACGATCGCGAAGTGCAAGTAGAAACCTTAAAGCCAAAAGAGGATGCGCAAAATGGCACGATTGCAGCGCTATTTATGCCATCTCAGGCAGAAGAAATCGACGCAGTAGTGCGATTTGCGCAAAAAATTATAGAAAAGCAGGAAAAGCAGGAA
Source organism: Gardnerella sp. DNF00109 (assembly GCF_049262845.1). Classification (NCBI taxonomy): domain Bacteria; kingdom Bacillati; phylum Actinomycetota; class Actinomycetes; order Bifidobacteriales; family Bifidobacteriaceae; genus Gardnerella; species Gardnerella sp. DNF00109. The sequence goes on along the minus strand of NZ_CP058406.1, from coordinate 1,339,118 downwards.
AGTCAAGGATCTCAAGTATCTCAAGTATCGCGCGAACCACAATTGGCAATACTATTTAGAAGTAAAGCAAATATGCCAAAATATGCTGAAAAATTAGAATCAGCAGGTATAAGAACAAGCATAGTAGGATACTCATCGTTAATCGAAAAGCCAGCAGTTAAAGATGTATTAAGCCTCCTAAAAGTAGTGCAAGATCACAGCGACTCAAACTCACTTATGCGACTTCTAGCTACACCGCGTTTTGCGCTATCTGCCGACGATTTGGGGGCATTAGCTGCAATCGCAAATAGCGCAAACACGGAATATCTTTACAACATTTACTCGTCGGCAGGATTATTAGAAGCAGATCTTCCTAAAAGTCAGTGGGATTCTGCCGTTCGCAATCTTAGAAACAAGGCGAATAGTGGGGAAATATCTGGGCAAGTCATAAATATTTATGGCGGAGTTTATTTAGCAGACCTAATAATGCGTGATTTTTCCACGAAAAACGACCAGTGGGTTAATCAAATGCAGCAAAAACTTAGCATTAGAGGGTTTGATGCAGTAAAAAGACTTAGTAAAATCCTACATAATGTAGAAGGCATACAAAGAAACTCGCTAACAAACGTAATGCAAGCCGCTGTTCAAGCTCTTAATGTAGACATAGATACAGCAGTGGGGTCTGCCTTAAAATACAAGGATTTTAGCAACCAAATCATGCTGGACGACATGCGTAGTGTGTTAGATTCGCTAAATGCAATTGTAGAAACATATATTCAGGAAATGGGCGAGTGGCAGGACGTAAGTTTGCGCGGACTAATAAGCTGGATTGACTCAGCAAAAAATCTTGATTCTCAGTCAGGATCCTCTGTTTCATCTTCGTCTCAAACAGAACCAGCGCAAGTCGTGCTAATGACAGTTCACCAATCCAAAGGATTGCAATGGCCTGCTGTTGCTGTAGTTGGGCTAAATGAGGGCGCTTTTCCAAGTAATCAAGGAGATTCGCTAAAAGTTGATGATAATGGGCAGGCAAGCGCTCGCATACCGATTGAGTTTGGTGCAAGCGTGCCTTCTGCGTTGCGCGTGGATGCCAACATTTTGCCGCATTTTCCGCATACAGTCACGCGCGCGGAGGCAATGCACCCAGAAAAAGCAATGCAAAGTTTAGATAGTGTGCAAAAGATTTTTGACGAGATTAAGCCAGATAGAATCAAAGCTTTGTGCGATTTTGCGGAGGCAGTTAAAGAAGTAGATTCTTGCGATTCTTCGGATTCTGGCGATTTTTTGAGCGAAGAAACGCGCCGCGTGTATAACGCGTATAAATCCCAGCAAAACGTTGATTCTATGCCATTTACGCAAAGTGAGGAGCGCGGAATTCAGCTTCACATGGATGAGCGTCACCTTATGTATGTTGCTCTTACGCGCGCAAAGTTCGCTGCTCTTTTAACAGGATCAGCTACATCTGGAGATAGCGCTCAAAGTGGCAGAAAGCGCAGTGCGTCAGTGTTTCTTAACGAATCAATAAATGCTATTAAAAATCTCAATGGAGCTATCGAAGTCCAACGCTGTGATTCAGATGAGGAAAATAAAACAGAATCTAAAGAATCAAAAGAATATGATTTAAGTCAAAATGGCTTAAATCAGGATGTTTCAAATCAGGATGTTTTCGGTTTTATAGCTGGAGACGATGCTCAGGAATTTGCTGCAGAGTTTAGCAAAATCGCGCCTCAGTCTGACTCATCAAGTTTAGAGCCAACACTTAAATGGCCTTGCACATTGAGCAGTACTATAGAAAAATCCTTAATAGAATCAGCAAAACTCGTGGAAAACTGCGATTCTGATTTAGAATCCGTATACGATTCATCCATCAACACAAACCCTAAATCGTTGCTCTACAAGGCAAAAATCTTCATACAAGACGCGGACTTAACATCACAAAATGACTGCGACTATTCGCTAGAAGAATTAGCCGAAAAAGTGAATAAAATATCTAGCGAATCAAGACTAAACGTAACATCGTTGCAAAAAATAAGCAAAATCGCACAAAATGCAAAAACAAGCGTTTACAACAATCTATTGGCTTGCATTAGACCAATCCCGTCCATTCCTTCAATAGATGCAAACCTAGGCACAAAATTCCACGCTTGGGCGCAACAGTTTGTAGACTCAGCAACACCGAGCGAATCTTGCGCATGCTACGAGTGGAAAAACATTGTAAAACATGGAATATCGTTAGAAAAAACGCCTGAAAACAGACAGAAAGTTATAGACGATTTTAATCAAAGTCGCAAAGATTCAGATTCGCAAAGCTGCGCATTAAATCAATGGAAGCAACGGCTTATAGAATCGCGTTGGGCAAAACGAGTGCCGCTAGCTGCAGAAATGCCGATTCTAATGCAAATCGACGATTCTGCGTTTGCAGATAGAATCATCAACGGTACTTTGGACGCTGTTTTTGCAGGAGGACTAGACGCTAGCGATACTACAAAACTCTACACAATCGTTGACTGGAAGACGGGAAAGCGGCCAAAAAGCGCGGAAGATATTCGCCTAAAACTAGAGCAGCTCGACTGGTATAGGATGCTGCTAGCGCGCGCAACAAACGTTGATTTAAGATGCATTGACGCCACTCTTTACTACGTTAGCGAGGCGCGTGCGGAAAATCGCGAGATTCACGCATTGTGTAAAACGCGCGACGAAATTTTGAGTGAAGCGTCTTTTTAAAATCAACTTTTTTGATAATCTAAAAGTAGAATATAAGCCGATTTAAGTTAGTAAAAGTAAAGTTAGTAAAAGTAAAAGAAGGACAAAATGACGGTTGAGTTTCGTCCAGTTAAAATTAACGACATTGACGCAATCGTAGAAGAATACGAGCGCACATGGGGTATTGCGAATGCTGTTGGAGCAGACGCTTCGCGCAATCTTTCTAGGCGATTCGTGCTGCACTATTTAGAGCCATCCACGTTTGGAACTGTTGCAACGATAAACGGCAAATTTATGGGGCTGCTTCTTGCGCGTGTTTACGGAGATAAAGTGCTGTTTAAGCAAGTTCAGAAGATGCTAGAAGAGCAAGAAGCAAAGATGTCTAGCAAAGGCGATTCTTTGCACGCAAAAGCGTTGGATTCTGCGATTGGCATGGGACAGATTGAGCGCAAGTTAGAGGCGATGAGCCATATTAACGACTTAACGCAAGCAGAGTTGGAGCTTTTTATTGTTTCTCCAGACGCTCGCGGGCACGGAGTCGGCGGCGGATTGTGGAAGCGCACAATGCAACATTTGCGCAGCCGCGGAGTGAATCGCTACTTTTTGCACACAGATACGGCTTGCGATGTTAGTTTCTACGATTATCATGGGCTTAGGCGAGATGCTACGTGGGCTAAAAAGGATCATGAGAAGTATGCGAACCGCGTAAAAGACCTCGTTGAGGACTTGTACATATATTCGGGCGAGCCGTTTGTAAACCGCACCAAGCGCTTTGACTGAGCTTGAAATTGCATAACGCATTTCAAGCTCCTTCAAAGCGTGATTTGGCTCAAGAATAAAGTCCAGTGGACTTTATGTGCCAAATCAGCCGAACGGCTACTAATAGCCGTGAGGAATATAGCGCTGAGCCGCTTAAGTGTAAAGTCCACTGGACTTTACACGCGACGAAGACGTGAGCGCAGCTAATCTGCGCGAACGACATTCTCTGTTTACTGTTGCGCGAGGGCTGTGTGTTTCTACGTTCGCGCGGTCTAAGCGCGCTCGCGCCTTCGCTTGCGTTGAAAGCACACTGTGCTTTCAACTTTGAGCAAGCTCAGCGAATCGAAGTGACTTCTCGCGCATTATGCAGCTCGAAGTCGTCGATTCGCACAACGCTCTGCCTCTTACGTGTTATCTTGTGTTGCGGTTGTTCCGTTTTGGCTTTGATTTTGTTTTTTGGTTGATGTTTGTTTGTAGTGGTTGATCATTTGGATTATTTGGTATCGGCTGCCGCTCTTATATTGTTCGACCAAGAATCACCCAGCCCTCTTACATGCTAGAACAATTGCGTGATTTTCATCACCGAGATTTTTGTGTGTTGCGCGCGTTAATCGCATAAAATTCATCATATGAATTAATCTTAAATTGTATAAAACAATTAGTAAAATATGCCTTGCATAGTTATGTGGATTTTGCGGTCGGGTTGGCGCATTAATCCAAAGAAAAAGATAATGGAGTAAGAGTATGTCTAAGAAGATTCGTGTAGTTAAGCACTATTCTGGCGTTAATTCTGGTGTTGGGGCTGATTCTCAGCCAGTTCTTTCAAAGAGCGTTTGCGCTGCAATGTTGACTGGCGCAATGGTGCTTGGGGGGGGGGGTATTCGTTTCCTCACCTGCCTATGCTGACGGTTATGTAGACGGCACTGGCAACAACATTTATTACGGTTATAAAACAGACGCAAGTTATACAGAAGCTCGTTTCCACATAGAAGTGGATTATTACGATACTCTTGAGCATGCTCAGGCGGGCAAGGATGAAGGTAAAGACCCGCTTGGAAAGTTTGTTCGCGTTCATTATCTTTCTAATTGTGCCAAAAAAGACGGCGCAGCTGACGATTGGCGATTCCGCCCAATGTGGTGGTATGGCGTTCCAAAAGGCTTGAAGAACGTTCAAAATATTACGTATACGCGCGTTGAAAAACTAACAAATCAGCGCGGAAATCAGCCGTTTGTGCCAACTGGCTCTTCGCAGTTTACGTTTACAGATACAAACGGCTACGGCGTTGTGTCTAAGAAAACATATCCTACTCCAAAGCAGTGGAAAAGCATCTCCAACTTCTACTTTGATGAGCAAAATGTGCTTGCAAGTAAGGGGTGGAAGCAGCTGCTTGGTCTTAATGGCGGAAGTTACGATAACGCTGGAAATACGGAGGATCAGTGGGGTGATTACAAAGATCAAACCGCTGGCTTGCAAGGCATTTTTGTAGACTGGGAGTCTGCAGGGCAGCGATTCTACGATATGACTTATGTTGGCGAGATGACGGATGATGCTTGGCAGAAGCGCGATGAGAATCCGCTTCGTTTTGCTGCTGGCGTGTATCGTTTTGCTGGTAACTGGCACTATGCTGTTGGTCAAAAGCACAATACGCCAAAGATTGCGGACCATTTGAAGCTTAACTATCCAGAGGTTACGAAGGTTAAGAAGCTTGATGCGCTTAGCAATAAGGAAAAGGGTAAGGTTAAAACAGCCGTAGAAGACGCTAATCGCGGCAAGGCTGGTACTCAAACTCTGTTTGATGAATTAGTTAAAGACGGTCAAGACGGCATTGTTATAAATAAGGACGGCTCTGCAACTATCACCTTTAAAGATAAGACGACTCGCACTATGCCAGCTAGCTTGCTTGTTTCTAAAGACGAGACTGATAAAGATAAGTACAAGCCAGTCATGCCTGAGCGCACGCCTGTAGTGAATTTGAAGAATCTTACTTCTGATGAAAAAACTAAAATTCGTCAAGCGATTATTGATGCTAATGGTGGTTCATCTCCAAACGAGTTCTTGAAGCATGTGAAGCAAACCAATAATCAGTATGACTTCAAAGTTAATGAAGATGGTTCCGTAGAAGTTACGTACGAGGACGATTCAAAACTTACTATTCCTGCTGAAGATTTGGTATTCCAAGGGCCAAAGATCTCAGATTGGGCGCCGTACGTTGTGCCTGATGCGATTGAGGTTGAGAATCTTACAAAGCTTTCTGATACTGAAGTAAGCAATATAGTATCTGCTTTTGATACAGCCAACACTGGTATTACGCCATACGATGAGGCTAAAACTAAGAATAGCAATAAAGCTCCTGTTACGGTTGATTCTAAGACGGGCGACGCAACAATCAAATGGGCAGATGGTTCAACCACCACTATCGCCGCGTGGCAATTCCTTAAGCAGAAGCCAAAGACTCCAACTCCAAATCCTCAGCCGCCAACTCCAACTCCTGCTGCCGAAAAAGAGTTCATTGTTGAAGCACCTACGACGCAAACAAGAGTTAAATTTGATCCATTCAATATGAAGGAAACAGATTTAACAACTTACAGCCAAGCTCTTGATGCAAATAAAAATGCTTTAAAGAAGGTTAAGGGTAAGGACGCTAAAGATAATTCAGATGTAACTATTACCGATGTTTCGTATAGCGTGAAAGATGGTAAGGGTTACATTACGTTTAAGGCTGATAAGTACAAAGATGCTACCTACCCAATGAGCGTATTCTTTAAGAAAGATCCTGGTACGCAAACTCCTCAGACGCCTTCTACGGAAACCAAGACGGAAACTGATAATGATAATCCGAAAAATACCTTTACGTATAAGGTTACAAAGACGGAGACTGAAGGTGATACACCAACTGCTCAAGAAGCTGTAAAGGCTTTAAAGCAATTTGTAAAAGACAATTACGATAATGTATCTGATTCTGATTTGCAAAATGTTACGAGTGATGTTGCTGTCGGTGCAAATTGGAAACCAAAAGCTAATACAAAAAATATGGGTCCCTATGGTGGTACTAACAACAATGCCGGACCAATGCTAACTATTAGTTTAGGTCTTGATAATGGCATTAAGGTTAGTGGTCATCCTTGGTTGGATGACGATGACCCAGATTGGGATCCTGGTACAATAATGGATTTGATTACCATCAAGCCAGATGAATTATATACCAAAAGAGGTGGTGCACAACAGCAGGATAATACGATTGACAATCTAAAGAAGCAAGCAAAAGATCTGTTAGATAAACGCAGGAATACTGACAAGCTTACCAACGACGATTTGAAGCGCGCTGGTATTTCCGATCCTGATCAGCTGAATAATGACAAGATTGACGGTATGAGTGAAAAGGATCTTCGCGACCTTATCCGCAAGCTTACCGATGCAAAGAAGGCGGAGCGCAAGTACAATCCAATTCCTGAGATTGAAGTTACCGACCCAGAAAATCTGTCTGAAGATGATTTTAAGAAAGCTGCGGAAGCATTCTTGAAAGCCAATTACGATGGCACGGGTTCACTAACAGGAGATAAGGCGCCGTATACTGTTCCTACGAGTCTCAAGCCAAAAACAGATACCGTCTTAATGGAACCTGCATCCGATACTAACGCAACAGGTATTTCATCGATTACATACGCAAACAGTGATTTTAAGACGCTTATTTTCAAAGACAAAAATAATAATCAGCTGTTTACCGTTTCTGTAAAATACAAGAAGAAGGCGGGAACCCCTGCGCCAAGTCCTGATGCACTTGCGCAAATGAAGAAGGACGCTGAGAAGCAAATCGACCGTAATCCTAATCTGACAAAAGAGCAAAAAGAAGAATATAAGAAGCAGATTGAGCAAGCTCAAACTCCTGATGCGATCAAAGAAATTCTCAATAAAGCGGCTCAGCAGGGCAAAGATAACCAAAACGATCCGTCAAAGAAGCAAACTATAACCGACAACAAGGGTGGCGGCAACGCAAAGAAAGAAGCCGAAGACAAGAAGCAAAAAGAAGAGGAGGAGCATAACAAACAACAGCTTCAAAAGGATAAAACAGATGCCAAGGAAGCTCTCAAGAACCTGACCAATCTGACTGATGGTGATTCTGGCGATAAGAATAAGCTATCAGGTGAAATTGATAATGCTCAAACTCCTGAGGAAGTTAAGAATATTCTCGAAAAGGCCAAGGCGATTAACGACGCTCGAGGTGCTTTGAAGGAAGGTGCGCTTCCATTCTTAAGCCACGGCAAGTCTGATAGTAACGACGATAAGGCTCTTAAGGAGTTAATCGGTTCTGATCCAAGCAAGAAGGATGCAGCACTCACTGCTTTGGAAACCGCTCTTGCAAAGAAGGATCCTGCAGCTACTGCAAAAGAGATTAAGACTGCTCTTGATGCAGCCAAGCGCCAGAACGCAATTAACGAGCAGAATGCCAAGAATGCTGGCCTTGCCAAGCTTGAAGCTAAGAAAGCAGAGCTTGATGCAGCATATAATGCATTGAATGATGAGCAGAAAGAAAAAGCTAAAGCTAAGTATGAGGCTGCTGTTAACGAAATAAATACAGCTAAAGGCAAAGTTAATAGCGCAACAAAGCCTTCTGACATCAAGACTGCTGTTAATGGTGTAGATACTTCGCTTAATGCTGCTAAGGAAGATATCAAGAATAATACGCCTGAGCGCGATAAGACTGGTAACACCAACGATAACGCTGACGCTCTCAACCAAGAAAAGGAAGCTCAGAAGAAGCGTATTAACGATAGCAATCTTCCAGATGCTGACAAGCAGAAGGCTATTGAAGACATCAATAATGCAAAGAAGCTTGGCGACCCAACGGGTATTGCTAATCGTGCTTTGAAAGCCAAGAAGATTGCGGATGCTCTAAAGAAGATTGATGAATTTAAGCATTTAAACAAGGCTCAAAAGGATGCTTTTAAGGCAATCATCAATGGCACTGATGCTGGTAATCACAAGGATGATGATGGCAATGACACTGGTGTTGACGACATTGACGATGCACTCGTAAATGCCACTAACACCGATACTGCCATGGGTCGTCTTGAGAAGCTGAAAGAGATCGCTGATAAGTTCGCTAAGGGCGAAAAGTTCACTGGATCTTCTGATCAGACCAAGAAGGATGCGTTCAATACGGCCGCTACCGCAGCTGGTGCCGTTCTCGACAAAGCCAAGGGCGACGCCAAGAATGCTGATCAGGTTAATGAGCTGTATAAGGATCTTCTTAAGACCATGCAGGATCTTGACAACACAGTTAAGGGTGCTGGCGTTAACACCGAAGCTCTAAACAAAGAGATTGAGTCCGATAAGAACTTGCAGCCAAATGATAAAGCTGATCCTAAGACGCCAGGCGATTCTCTGTACACGACCGCTTCTAAGGAGAAGAAAGAGGCCTTTGACAAGGCACTCTCTGACGCTGAAGCAGCATTGAATAAAGCTAAAAAAGATAACGCAGATCAAGCGAAGCCAGACTCTACTCCACGAACTCCAGAGCAGGAAGCAGAAGCTCAGAAGGCTGTTGACGACGCACTTCAGAAGCTTGAAAATGCGCGTAAGGCGCTTGATGGCGTTGACACAACCGCGTTGCAGAATGAGATTGGTAAGGATAACACCGTTAAAGACTTAGATAAGTATAAGTATGCTGATAAGTCTAAGACGGATGCGTTTGATCAGGCTCTTAAGGATGCTAAGGATCTTATCGATAAGCTAACTGGTACGAAGAAGGCTGCTCAAGGCGAGGAAGATGTAACAACTAAGACTCAAGCTGAAAAGCAGAAGCTTGTTGATGCGGCTCTTGCAAAGCTTAAGGCAGCTGAAGAGGCTCTTGATGGTAAGAAACCAGTCGAGCCAACCCCAACGCCTTCTGTTGATAAGTCTCACTTGCAGCAGGGTATTAATGGTAGCGGTGATGTGAAGAAGTCTGATGATTATACGAATGCTCCTTCGGATAAGAAGCAGGCTTATGATCACGCTTTGGATCATGCTAACGAGGTTAACAATAATCCTAATGCTACTCAGGATCAGGTGAATCAGGCTGCTGAGGATTTGAAGAAGGCTGAGAATGATTTGAAGCCAACTCCAACCCCACTTCCAAATCCTGGTGCTGGTTCTGGTAATGCTGGTTCTGGTTCTGAAGCAGGTTATGGTGTGAACGATAATGCGCCTACCATTGTAGATAAGGGCGAGTTGAACATTCAGATTGATAGTGCTGAAACTGATTCTAAGCCTGGCAATCCTGGTTCTGGTAATGCTGGTAACGCAAACGCTGGCTCAGCTACAGGCGCCCAGGGTGTTGCAGGTACATCTTCAGGCTCAGGAATGGGCACTGGCACTGCGGGCGCAGCCAATGCAGGTGTTGACAACAAGGCTGTAAATAACGCTGTAGAAAACGCTCCAGAAGTAAAGCAAGCGGATGCTGCCGTTAAGCAGGCTGCTGCTACACTAGACGAAGCTTTGGCACAAGCTAAGCGCGTTGCTGCAGATCCGCATGCAACGCAAGCGCAAGTTGACGCTGCTGCTGTTAAGCTTGCGGATGCTCGTAAAGCACTTGCGGATGCTCAAGACAATGCTGCAAAAGTGCGTGCAGCTGTTCGCAGCCGCGTTATAAAGGGCATGCGTTCTCGCGGGAATGCAGGCGTTGCTGCGGGCGCAGACGTTGCTACTGCTGGATTGATGGCAACTATGATTGCTGCAATTGGAGGAGCGTTTGTAACTCGTCGCATGCGCGCAATGCACGCTAATCGCGACTAGCGTTTAGTTGCTACTTATGTAGGTCGTCGCGCGACGACCTACATAAGCGCTTAAAGCGTAGCGCGCGACATTTCCTATTTGTTGTTGCGCGAGGTTTGAGTATTTCTCTCCTCGCAGGCGCGACGACCTGCCTGAGCTCTCAAAGCGTAGCGCGCGAAGGCAATTCGGAGCGCTGAGCTTGCTTAAGGTTGAAAGCACGGTGTGCTTTCAACGCGAGCGAAGACGTTCGCGCGGCTAATCCGTGTGAACGATGTGACGGGTTTTGTTGTTCGACACGCCGTAAATTAGGTACAATCGCACTACATGACTGAGTCAAGTGTGGTGGAGATTCGAGATACGCAAAAGTCCTAGCATGTAAGAGGGCTGGGTGATTCTTGGTCGAACAATATAAGAGCGGCAGCCGATACCAAACAATCCAATGAGCCACCACTACAAACAAACCTCAACCCAAAAACAAAATCAAAGACAAAACGGAACAACCGCAACAACAAACTACACGTAAGAGGCAGAGCGTTGTGAGACAAGAATCACCCAGCCCTCGCTTCAACAACAGATAAGGAGAATGTTCGAGCGATACGAGCCGATTTTTGTATATGACAGATACAAAAACCGCGGAAGACTAGTCAATTATAAGACCAGTTAACCGCGGTTTTATTTTTGTTTTTTAGTTTTGATTATGCACGACGATGGCGAGCGAAGTAAGTGCCGCCTCCGATTGCTGCGATCCCTGCAACAACAGCCGCTAGAGCTGCAACAACCTTAAGTGTAGTGTTGTTGTATGCGCTTTGCGCGCCGTCTTGTGCGCCGCCAGAAGCTTGAGTGTTCTTAGACTCATCCTTGGATTCACTAGATTCACTCTTGGAATCCTTATTGGATTCGCTCTTAGACTTACTCTTTGCAGAATCCTTTGCATTATCATTATTGGACTCGCTATTAGCAGCAGAATCCTTAGCAGCATCTTGTGCTTTAGCAAGATCTTTAGCTGCAGCTTTAGCGCCAGATGCAAGAGCAGCTGCTATGCGGTTAGCGCTGCTTGCGCTAAGAGTGTTAGCGTGTGCTGCGCCTGCAACATTATTCGCTGCAACGCCATTAGCATTTTGAGCATTTGCACCGTTAGCACCGTTAGCATCGTTTGCGCTTTGCGATTGTGCAGCTGGAATAGCAGCGTGGAATCCGAGTTGCTCATTTCCGAACAAGTTGTTTGCGTATCCTGCAAGATACTGGTTGTAGTAGTTTTCGAAGGATTCGCTAGAACTCGTGTTGTTGCTCGTACTGCTGCTAGTGTTATTTTGCGTTGCACTAGTTGAACCAGTATTTTGATTAGCATTGCCTGATTCAGTGTTTTGCTCTTGTGTTCCACTGCCAGTGTTGGTATTAGAACCACCTTCATTATGATGTTCCGGTACCACTGGTGGTGCAGGTACTACTGGTGGTGTAGGTGGTGTTGGTACTGGCACAGGAGCTGGTGGCACAGGAGCAGGTGGTTCTGGAGCTGGTTCTGGAACAGCCTTGGACAGGCTTTCTGCTGATTTTTGCAACGTGCTAGTAGCAGAACTCAAAGTAGTAGAGCAAGAGTTAAGGGTTGCTAGCATTGTTGTAAAGTTACCAGTTACAGCAGCAAAATTCGCCTGATATGTCACTCGAACTTGTTCAGGAAGAGCAGCTACGGCTGCTGCAAATTTAGTCTTATAAGACTCAACCTTTGTTTTAGCTTGTGTAACCTTAGTTTTAGCAGCTGCAAGAGCAGATTGAGCAGAAGCAACCGTAATCTTAGCTTGCTTAACAGATTCTTTAGCAGCACTAATAGCAGCAATTGCTTTTTCTACATTTTGTTCAGCAGTCTTAACAGCTTCAGCTTTTTCTTTTGCTGTTTGTTTTGCATTCTTAAACTCAGTTTCAGCGCTAGTTTGCTTTTGTTTTGCTGTTTTAAGATCGCTCTGAGCAGTTGCTACCTTTGTTTTAGCAGCTTTAATCTCATTGTCGTGCTTTTGTATTGCTGCAGCAAATCCAGATATCTTTTCAGTTAACGCAGTAACCTTCTTATTTGCTGCCTCAAGAGCTTCAACAGCACTATCTTTAGCTTTGATTGCATCTTGAACAGCCTGCTGTGCTTGATCAACCTTCTGCTTAGCTTGTGTAACAGCCTGAGTTAACTCTCCATCAATCTTATTCTTTTGAAGTTGAGCATCATTTTTTGCTGCATCAGCAGCTGTCTTAGCTTGTTTAGCAGTCTGCTCCAGAGTTTTGGCTTTTTCTTTCAGCTGATCGAGCTCACCTTGAAGATTTTGAATCTGCTTATTGCGCTCTTCACTAGTCTGCTGAGCTGCAGCCTGAGCCTTCTGCTCAGCTTCTTCATACTTCTGCTGCGCACTTGTAGCTTCAGTATTTAACCTATTAGCTGTTTCTTGAGCTTGTGTTAAAGCTTTATTTGCTTCTTGAACATCAGTTTTAGCCTGTTCAAACGCAGTATTTGCATTTGTAACAGCCTTCTTAAGATTCTCAATAGTAGTGCGTGTAGCGTTTGCAGTATTTATGGCAGATTTAGCGGTGTCTAATGTGCTCTTCTTAGAAGATAAATCAGAATTTAATTTGGCAATAGTTTGTTCTGCATACACCAAATATTGTTTGTTATTGTCATATACATTTTTTGCTTCAGTTGGATTTTGCCAATGACTAGGTATGTCATTCAAATGATCTTCATATTCTTTTATAAAGTTTGCTGCTTTTTGCTTTTCTGAACTAATGTTGTCAATATTCTTTTGAACTTCTTTAACATCATTTTCAAGAGCAATAATTTCCTGATCTTGCAAACCAACTTCAGGTTTAGCGGCATCTGCAGCGTCTAAGTTGTTAGCATCGCTCATGTTCAAGTCATAATGCAATTTACGAAGCTCATACTTTTTAACAAACAAATCGTAGTTTGCTTTATTCGCTTCAGCATTAAGCTTGTTTATAGCGTCATTCTCTTGCAACTCTGCCTTAGCGCTTTCATCAAGGCTACTCTCGTAATTAGCAAGAAGTTGCTTATACTTAGCAATAGTAATCGAAGATTCGTTGCTTCCGTGCCATACAGCTACATCTCCTACAACATCTTCTTTGCTAGTGGTAGACTTTCCGTTTACTGTGGTTGTTGTTATAACTTCTTGCAAGCTTAAGTCGCTTTCAGCGAATCCGCCAGCAGTAATATCTTTGCTAGCAAAATTCGTGTAATGACCCACAGATTCCAAGAAAATGCCCTTGAGTTTACTATTATCATCAGCAGACTCAAACAACTTAGTATCTGGATTCTGCCGCATGTATCGACCCAAATCATAACGATGTTCTTTAAGAACCTTTTTACCAGCATCAGAAATCTTATGAGTTACTTCACTACCTTTTTCGCCAGTTACAAACGTTCCTTCAACAGCCTTGTCGTAACGCTCTTTTTCAACCGTATACCAGCCGCTAAGAGCGTTATATTTTTCAGCATCTACAGAGCAAGACGTATTGCCATTTGCTGTTATATGGCAACTTCCATACTCCTGATTCTTATGATCCTTAGAGTCTCCGTCGTAATTGCCCCACGCAAGATTTTCTGTAGCATTGTACGGGTTAGTTTTCATCACTTCGCTACTCTTATAACCAGGGTGGTTTATTGCATGATTATGATTTGCACCAGAATAGAATGAGTTTACAATTGACTCTGCAATCAAGCTAAGACGCACGTTAACAGCGCCCAAAGTTGCTTTGTCTTCAGTACTTGCGCTGTTTTTATCGCTATCTTCTTTGCGTAACTTGTTGAGTGCCTCGTAGTAAGTTGCAGCTTCCTTCATGTTTTGCAATGAATCCGCGCCGCCAACTTTACCGAGTTTTACAAGATCCTTATACCACATAGGTACTTCAACGCGGTCTAGAACGTTTTCTGTTTTGTCTCCGTTCTGGACTTGCTTCATGATTTCAACTCTTTCACCGTTCAAAATCTGCTTAGCGCGCTGAGCGTCTGCAAGAAGAGCTTTATCTTCTTTGCTAGTAGAATTTTTATAAGTTTTAATCACATAATCCAAGAATCCATCAAAGTTTGCTGTAGTTGTAGAAGCATTTTTAGCAGCTTCATCTGCAGCATTCTTAGCGTCTTTCACAGCTTTTTCTGCATCGCTCAACTTCTTAGCGTCTGGGTTCTTTTCAAGCGCGTCTTCTGCTGAGTTGAGATTCTTTCCAGCGTTATCTAAATCGTTTTGCTTATTTTTAGCTTCTTTATCTTTCTTATCCTCATCTGCCTTAGCATCTTTAGCTTTTTGTTCAGCTTCAGATGCTTCACGCTTAAGTCTTTCTACCTCTTCGTTAGTGGTAGTAGTCGGATTATTTAGAGCATCAATCTTATTTTGCTTTTCTTGCTGCTCTTTTTTGTTATTTTCAACAGCGAGATCTGCTTGTTCTTGTTTTGTTTTGGCTCTATCAGCTATATCATCTAAACGAGCTTGTTCCTTCTTTTCGTTTTCTAACTTTTCTTGTGATTCCTTTAATTTTTTGTCGTAATCGTTTTTCTCGTCTTGCTTAGCTTCTAAAGTTCCTTTTGCTTTTTCTAAAGCTGTGTTTTTATCAGTAACATTATTTTCAGCGGTTTTCTTTTCTTCTTCAGCCGCAGCCTGTTCGTTCTCGGCTTTCTTCTTTGCTTCTTCAGCTGCAGTCTGCTTAGCTTGCTCGTCTTTTAAAGTCTTTTCTTTTGCAGCTACATCGCCTGCAGCTTCTTCAGCTACTTTCTCTTTGGCGTTAACTTCATTGTTAGCTGCTGTTAAATTGTTGTCAGCCTCAGTCTTTTCTTTATCTGCTTTATCTTTTGACTTGTTAGCAGCATTTAAACCATTCTGAGCTTCTTCGGCAGTGTTCTTGGCTTCAGTTGCCTTTTCGTTTGCTTGCTTAACTTCATTGTCTGCTGTAGCTACATCTTTTTGAGCGTCTTCACTCTTGGACTTTGCATCCTTTATAGCTTGTTCTGCAGCTTCATTTTTCTTTTCTTCTGGCTTCGTTCCCTCGCTATTTCCACCGACTTGCTGGCCTGCAGGAGTGCTGCCAGGTTGATTCTGCCCAGAAGCACCACCTTGATTTGTGTTTCCAGGATTTGTGCTTCCAGGTTGAGGATTTTCATTACCTGAATTGCCACTAGGATTTGCGTTACCACTTTGTGGAGCCTGTACAACAGGTGGCGTATTGGTATCAGAATTTGGTGGAGTAACTGTTTCAGCGTTGGCAACACCTGCCATGCCGAATAATGCAAGAGAACTTGCGCCTAAAGATATTGCTACGGCAAGCTTAGCGTTCATAACTAACCTCTCCTCTTTCTAATGATTAAAATAGTAGACTCTGCTATTTAAACAAGATTTTGTGCGAGAATCGCAATTTTTGTTCGCTTCCATTGCGATCTTTTTTAAACCTTGCTTCATACGAAAACAGTATACAGCTCTACGGGGGGGGGGTATCAAGTTTTCAATGCGATTTTATCAAATACCTATGGATTAACGTTCGAATCGACGATTTCGATCTGCATAATGCGCGAACGATTTTCCCGATTTTGTTTCCCCAATCGACCAAAAAGGGAACAAACACGGGAAAATCAAAACATCAATCTGCAAACTTTGACGCCATAATGTAGACTAGAAAGATACTCAAAAATCAATCATGTTAAGCACGTTAAACGCGTACAAATTTTAAGGGAAGTGAATATGTCATCGAAATCGGCGCAGCAAAAGTCTTCGCCTATGTCAAATTATGCAAGATTATTCTCTTTTGAAGGAACGCGAGCATTTTGCATATCTGGAGCAATAGCAAGGCTGCCTATTTCGATGATGGGTTTAGGAATCGTTCTTGCACTAAACCACATTTACAACAATTGGACTATTGCAGGCACTATGAGTGCCGCATACGTGCTATCACAAGCAGCCGTAACGCCATTATATGCAAAGTTTTTTGATAGATTTGGTCAAAGAAAAGTTGGAACACTTGCTCTAAGCGCGCAAGTTGTAGCTATGCTATCTTTTGCTGTTGCAGCGCTAATACGTGTACCCTTGCCAATACTTTTTGTGCTTGCAATCTTAATGGGAGTTACGCAATTTGCGTTCGGCGCGCTTGTTAGAACGCGCTGGGCATACACACTTAAAAGTCAAAGCGACGATACGTTACTAAACGTTGCATATGCGCTTGAATCTGGAATTGACGAGATTGTGTTTATTTTCGGACCAATTCTTGCAGCATGGCTTGCCACTAGCGTTCACCCTGTATCTCAACTTTTTGTGCCGGTTTTAGCAAGTGGACTAGGTGGAGCGTGGTTCTTATCACTTAAAAACACACAGCCAGCGGTTATTAAAATCGTGCAAGTAGAAAGCGCGCCTAAATACGACGAAGACGTGCAAAATGCAATAAGCGAGCAAAGCGAAAACGTACAAAACACACATAAAAGCAACAACACTACAAAGCTTATAGACAGGCTTTCACTTAAACAACTCAAAAACAAAAATCGTAAGAAGAAGCCTAAAAACGTTCTTCTTTACCGCGGAATCATACCACTTGTTGTTATGTTCCTTGTTTTTAATATGAGTTTTAGCGCTTTTGACGTATCTGTTACTGCAGCAATGCGTGCGCAAGGATTAGACAAATTAATCGGCTTGCAACTTGCGCTGTTTGCATGCGGATCTTTAGTTGGAGCTGTTATTTTTGGTTCTCACAAATTCCGCGGATCTAATTGGTCTCATCTAATCGTGTTTTTAAGCCTTCTTACTATTGGCTTTATTCTTATGAACATTAACTTAGATAGACTTGTGCTTCTAAGCATTTTTGAGCTTTTAAGCGGACTATGCGTTTCGCCAATTTTTGCAACTGGAAATCTTATTGTTAAAGACACGATTCCTGAGCACTCGCTTACCGAAGGATTATCGTGGCTGCCAACGGCATCTGCAACTGGCGCTTCTCTTGGATCAATGGTCGCGGGCTTTGCGATTGACGCGTGGAGCTCGCATGGCGGAATGATGGTTCCATGGATTTCTACGCTTGTTGCAATTCCAATCGCATCAATTGGGTGGATTATTGTAACGCGCAAACAACACTGACGCTTTTCATACTAAAAGGGGTATATGCCACAGCAAAAAACGTTACAAATGCCTCACCGATAATACAAATGTAACGAATCCGCATATCTCGCAACAGCAAACAGAGAATTACCCTTGCGCGCTACGCTATAAGCGCGACAACCTGTCTGAGCGTTCAAAGCGTAGCACGAAGGCAATTCGGAGTATTATCTTTTGCAAAAAAGTATTGTAGAATTAGGAATAATAGGTTTTTATAACAAAACAATAAACAATAAACAAGAATTTTAGAAGGTGTGTAATGTTTGGTTCAGATTTATTCGCAGCAGCAGGCTTTGCTGACATTCAATCAGGCTCCGCAATTTTAGGTTCAATGATTTTCGCAATCGTTGTAGTACTAATCGGCATCGGAATCAAGATTTGGAAAAAATACGGTAAGCATTAGAGTTTACGCTTTAACACACGTTTCAACACACGCTTTAACATTTTGGCTTTAGCTTTAGCTTTATAGGTTATTTACGACAAATTCAAAGCGATTTGCTTCATATTTTTAAGTGTTAATCCGTTGAGGCGTAACGCTACAATGGATTAGATGAGTAAGACAACGATGCAATTGACGGATGAGATTCTTGCAGAAATTGTAGACTCTGTAAAAACCTCCCAACCTTCAAAAATAACGAATAAAAAGTCAAATAAAACTGTGAAAAAAGAAAAAACAACTAATACAAGTAAAAAAAGCAATAAAACAAGCGATAACAAGATTAACGATAACAATATCGAATCTTTGAAAGCAAGCAAAAAAATCAAAAATACGCAAAGTTCTAAAAGTTCTAAAATAGTTAAAAACGCGCTTCCACCAGTGGTAAACGATCAGCGCGATGGTGCGTTAATCGCTCCGCCAAAATATCGCAAGGGGTCAATGAGAATTGTTCCGCTTGGCGGATTGGGCGAAATCGGAAGAAATATGAACGTTATAGAATACAACGGTCATATCTTACTTATAGACTGCGGAGTGCTTTTCCCAGAAGAAGAGCAGCCAGGCGTAGACCTGATTTTGCCAGATTTTCACTACATTCAAAACAGGTTAGATAAAGTAGATGCTCTGGTACTTACGCACGGACATGAAGACCATATTGGTGGCGTGCCATATTTGCTAAAAATGCGTCCAGACATTCCTCTAATCGGATCTAAATTAACACTCGCTTTTGTTGAAGCAAAATGTGCAGAACACAGAATCAACCCAAAAATGATTCATGTAGAAGGCAGAGACAAGCTAAAAATAGGTCCTTTTAATTTGGAGTTTATTAACGTAACACACTCCATTCCAGACGCTCTTGCAGTGTGTGTAAAAACGCCAGCAGGAACGCTTATTGATACGGGAGATATAAAGCTAGATCAGCTTCCACTAGACCATAGGCTTACTGATTTAGTTGAATTCGGAAAGCTTGGCGAACAGGGAATTGACTTATTAATGGCGGATTCCACAAATGCCGAGGTTCCAGGATTCGTTAAGCCAGAAACCACTATTGGACCAGCTTTGAATCGCGCGTTTGCGGAAGCCACTCGCAAAATAATCGTCGCAAGCTTCTCTAGCCATGTTCACCGCGTTCAGCAAGTCGTAGACGCTGCACACAAGTATGGTCGAAAAGTTGTGTTCGTTGGGCGCTCAATGGTTAGAAATATGTCTATTGCGGCAGATCTCGGCTACTTACATATTCCAGAAAATACTGTTGTAGATTTAAAGCAAGCAAAAGATATTCAAGACGACAAGCTTGTATATATGTGCACAGGATCTCAAGGCGAACCAATGGCAGCTCTTGGGCGAATCGCAGACGGAATACACAAAGATATTACAGTTAATGAGCTTGATACCGTAATTCTTGCAAGCTCACTAATCCCAGGAAACGAGCATGAAGTTTACAAAGTAATCAACAAGCTTGTACAAATGGGCGCTCGCGTAATCAACAAAGATAATGCTGCGATTCATGTTTCTGGTCATTGCAATGAGGGTGAGTTGCTCTACTTGTACAACATTGTTAAGCCAAAATGCGCTATGCCAATTCACGGCGAACACAGGCATCTTGTGGCAAACGGTTCGATTGCTGTTAAAACAGGCGTGGATCCTAAAAATGTTGTTTTGGCAGAAGATGGAGATGTTGTGGACTTGTACCACGGAAACGCCGCCGTTGTTGGATCTGTGCCATGCGGATACGTGTATGTTGATGGCGATTCCGTTGGCGAGCTTACAGACGAAGAGCTGGAAAAGCGTAGAATCCTTGGCACAGAAGGATTTGTGTCTAGCTTTATAGTGGTAAATACAGATAGCGCAGATGTTGTAGCAGGTCCAAAGATTTACTTGAATGCTGTTGCAGAAGACGAGTCTGATTTTGAAAAAGTTCGATCTCAAATTGTTTTCCAGCTTCAAGACGCTATGATGCATGGCGAGAAAGACACGTATAAGCTTCAGCAGATTATGCGAAGAACGCTTGGAAGTTGGATTGCGCGTGCGTTGCGTAGGAAGCCAATGATTGTGCCAGTAGTAGCAAATATTTCAGAAAATAATCAAGAATAAGGAAAATATAAAGGAAATATAAAAAGGAAGGTAAATATGCCAGGAGCAAATCTGACTCGCGTAGAAGCTGCGGAACGTTTTAGCGCAATTCAAATGCCAATTCACTACGATGTTGCGCTTGATTTAGGCAAAGGGGAACGCGATTTTAAATCGCACACAAAGATTGAGTTTGATGCTAAAGCTGGTGGAACAAGCTTCCTCGATTTGATTGCAAACAGCGTTGAATCCGTTGTGCTCAATGGCGCATCTCTTGATGTTTCTAAGGTTTTTGCAGATAGTCGAATTGAGCTAGCAAATCTGCTTGAGCATAATACCGTAGAAGTTGTAGCAAACTGCCAATATTCCAACACGGGCGAAGGTTTGCACAGAAGCGTTGATCCTTCCGATGGCAACGTGTATTTGTACACTCAGTTCGAGGTGCCGGATGCTCGCCGCGTTTACGCAGTGTTTGATCAGCCAGATTTGAAGGCGGTTTTTGATTTTAGCGTGGATGCTCCAGAAAGCTGGATTGTGACTTCCAACATGCCAGTTAAGAGCGAAACAGCGCTGGAAGGCCGCGAAACTGAAGCAGGCACTTTGGAAAATGGCGCTGTAGAAGGAATGAAGCGCTGGGTGTTTGAGTCAACTCCAAAAATGAGCTCCTACTTAACTGCGATTTGCGCAGGACCTTATGCTGAGTGGCATACGACTTACAACAACGAAGACGGTCGCGTAGTGCCAATGGCAATGTACTGCCGTCAGGCACTTAAAGACGCTTTTGCAAAAGACGTTGACTACTTGTTCGATATTACGAAGAAAGGTTTTGCTTTCTACGCTAAGACTTGGGGAGTGCCATACCCGTACGCAAAGTACGATCAGATTTACGTGCCAGAATATAACGCTGGAGCTATGGAAAACATTGGTATGGTTACAATTCGCGACCAATACGTGTTTGAATCCAAGGTCACGGACGCATATGCTGAGCGTCGTGTTGTAACAGTTTTGCACGAGCTTGCACACATGTGGTTCGGCGATTACGTAACTATGAAGTGGTGGAATGATTTGTGGCTTAACGAGTCTTTTGCAGAATTCACTTCTACGCTTGCAACTGCTGAAGCAACAGAATGGCATGACGCTTGGAGCACTTTCAATTCTGGCGAAAAAAGCTGGGCGCTTAATCAAGATCAGCTTCCAACAACCCACCCAATCGTGGCTCCAATCAACGATTTGAACGACACTTCCGTTAACTTCGACGGCATCACTTACGCAAAGGGAGCTTCCGTATTAAAGCAACTCGTAGCGTACGTTGGTCGCGAAAAGTTCTTTGAAGGAATCCACAATTACTTGAGCAAGCATGCATACAGCAACGCAACTTTGGCTGATTTGTTGCACGAGTTGGAGCTTACAAGCGGACGCGATCTTAAGGCTTGGAGTGCTCAGTGGCTTGAAAAAGCTGGAATTAACACGATTTCTACCGAAGTTGAAGAAGCAGCTGACGGCACTATTGCTTCCTTGCGTTTGCGTCAGAGCGCGCCAGCTGAGCATCCTGTTCTTCGCGCACACCGTTTGGCTGTTGGATTCTACAATGTAGATGAAGTAACTGGCGAAATTAAGCGCACAAAGCGAATCGAACTAGATGTTGACGGCGAAGTGACGGAAGTGGCGGAAGCGCGCGGCGAAAAAATGCCTGCGCTTATTCTCGTGAACGACGACGATTTAACGTACACAAAGTTGCGTTTTGACGCAAAGTCGCTTGAGTTTGCTGCAGAAAACTTGTATCGTTTCAAGGATTCTTTGACTCGCTCGCTTATTTGGCTCGCATTGTGGGATATGACTCGCGACGCAGAATTCCCAGCAGAACGCTTCGTGGAACTCAGCCTTAAAGCCTTGGCAACTGAGCGCGAATCAACTACTTTCCGCTATGCTCTTGGTCAAGTAAAGGTAACTGCAAGCCACTACGTGGTGCCTGAGCGTCAAGCAGAAGTCGCAAAGCATGTAGCTCACGAACTTTGGCAGTTGGCTTTGGCAGCTTCTGCAGGTTCTGACGAGCAATTCCAGTTGCTCAAGGCTTATCTTGGATACGGCGAAGTTGGAGATGCTGAGTTTGTGCGCGTAGCTAACGGATTACTTGACGGTTCCGTGCGCTTAGAAGGCTTGGAAATCGACAACGACTTGCGCTGGAGCATTCTTATTGCGCTCGCAGGCGTGAACGCTTTGGACGAAGCTGGAATTGACGCGGAACTTAAAAAGCGCGATACTACTGAGAATCGCGAATACGCTTACCAAGCTCGTGCGGCTCGATCAACTGCAGAAGCTAAGGATTGGGCTTTTGAACAGGCTTTGCGTAATCTCAATTTGACTAATATGCAAATGGGTGCTGTGGTTGTTGGCTTTGCAAGCACAGCTAAAGGCGATTTGGTTAAGCCTTATGTTGAGCGCTACTTTGCTGAAGTTGAGTGGATTTGGAAGAATCGCACATTCCATATGGCGGAAACTTTGATTGAAGGCTTGTATCCAAATTATGCGGATGTAGACGAATTAGTTGAGCGCGGACAGCGCTGGCTTGATGAGCATAAGGATGCGGATCAAGCTTTGCGTCGTATGGTGCTCGGCAAGCTTGATTCTTCTCGCCGTACGCTTAAGGTGCAGCATTACAACGCTTCGCTTTAGTATTTTGCAAGTTAATGGCTATTTTCAATGTACATTCCTAATAAGAAAATAGGGAAATGTAGATTGAATCTAAGTTTATTAAAGATTAGGTTGATTAAAGATTAATTCAAGGAGTCGCAAGATGGCAGAAGATATGCATCAATCAACGCCAACAATACATGGTGAGCAACTAAACGCGGATGGTACGCAGAAAGCGCAAGACCGCGTAAACAATCGATCTTTGCGCCCAAACAGCGATTCCTTTAAAGAGTTTATGACTAGTGGCTGGGATAACCAGGAGCCACAAATCGAACCGCTTGAGTCCTCAAAGTACACGCCAGCACGCTTAGAAGCGCTTGGTAAGAGGTTCCCAGGCGAGCGCCTTGTTATCCCAGCAGGTCAGCCAAAAGTACGCAATAACGATTGCGACTACGCTTTTAGACCAGACACAACTTTCGCATACTACACTGGCTTGGGTCAGGATTACGAAGCTGGCGCTGTTCTTGTACTTGAGCCGGTGCAAGCAGGCAGTAACGAGGAAGCGGCTGGCGAAACTCACGTTCCGCAGCTTTTTGTGGCTCCTCGCGCAGACAATAGCACTGATGCGTTCTACAAAGACCCGCACTACGGTGAATACTGGGTTGGTCCTCGCGCAGGACTCAAAGAGTTGAAAGCTATGACAGGCATTGAAACGCGTGATATTGCGGAGCTTGACGACGCAATCGCAAAAAATGTTAGCGACGATAATAGCTCTGCCGAAAGCGTGCGTGTGCGAATTGTGCGAGAAGCGGACTCCGATTTAACAGCACGTGTAGATGAGTTAAGAGAAGCGAGCGGATTTAGCGACGAAGATGCAAATATTGCTGCAGACGATAAATTGCACGAAGTAGCAGCCGAAGCTCGTATGCTTAAAGATGCTTACGAGATTGGTGAAATGCGCAAAGCTGTTGCTGCTACAAAGTTAGGCTTTGATCGCATGCTTACGCGTTTACCTCAAGCTTTAGGCAAAGAGCATTCTGAGCGCATGATTGAAGGCGCTTTTAACTCCGTTGCTCGAGAAGTTGGAAACGAGGTTGGCTACGATACGATTGTTGCTTCTGGAAAGCACGCTCCAATTTTGCATTGGATGCGCAACACGGGCGTGGTTTCTAGCGGGGATCTTCTTTTGATTGATGCAGGCGTAGAAGTCAACAGCCTTTACACGGCAGACATTACGCGAACTTTCCCAACAAACGGCAAGTTTACAGACTTGCAAAAGAAGCTTTACCAGTGCGTTCTCGACGCTCAGCAAGCTGGTTTTGAGGCGGCTAAGCCAGGCGCCACTTACAGCGATATTCACCACGCTTGCATGCGCGTGCTTGCGGAGCATTTGCACGAGTGGGGTATTCTAAAGGTTAGCGTTGAAGAATCGCTTTCGCCGCAAGGTCAGCAGCATCGTCGTTGGCATGCGTGTGGTGTTGCTCACCACTTGGGTTTGGATGTTCACGATTGCGCTCAAGCTCGCTACGAGGCGTATCAGGGTGCGAAGATTACTCCAGGAATGATTTTCACAATCGAGCCTGGCTTGTACTTTGCTGCCAATGATCTTATGCTTCCGCCAGAAATGCGCGGAATTGGAATCCGCATTGAAGATGATGTTTTGATGACGGAGAATGGCCCTGAATGGCTTTCTATCGATATTCCTAAGCAGATTGATGATGTAGAGGCTTGGATGGCTCAGTGCGCGTCAAAGTAACGTGCGGCAGAGCAACTTTTTTCGATGAGATTAGTGCCACTTTTCTTATATTTCGGCGGAAAAGTGGCAACTAACCGTTGAGTTGTAAAGTTCAAAATCCTAAAGACCCAATTTATCTAATCTTAACGCAATAATGTTGTTATATCGCTTTGTTATAACAGCATTATTTTATTATCGGCGTGCTGCGGGTAAAAATGTTGAATCAACAAGTTGTAGCCAAAATCATTGATGCTCTTGAAAGGAATATAATGACTAAGCCAATCGTTCTTTCGCTTGGAGAACTACTGTGGGATTTGCTCCCACAAGGAAAACGAGTTGGAGGTGCTCCAGCCAACTTTGCGTATCACGCGCAATGCAATGGAGCAGAAAGCTATGTTATTAGTGCGGTTGGAGAAGATTCTCTCGGTGATGAACTTGTTGAAGAAGTTAAAAAAGCAGGGATCAAGCACGTTATTCAGCGCAATGCTTGGCCAACTAGCACAGTAGATGTGGAACTTAAAAATGGCATTCCAGAATACACGATTGTGCGAAACATTGCGTGGGACCATATTGTTTATACGCGAGAACTTGTAGATCTTGTTAGCAAAGCAGACGCGATTTGCTTTGGTACTCTTAGCTTAAGATCGCAAGAAACGCACGACACTGTTTTGGAGCTTTTAAAGCACACTAAGCCAAACGCCATGAAGTTCTTTGACATTAACATTCGTAGCGATCATTATTCAAAAGATTTAATTGATGCTCTGCTAAAAGAGGCTACTGTTTTTAAGCTTAACGATTCTGAGCTGCTTCTTCTTAGAGACATGTTCAATATTCGCGAAACTTCAGACAATGAGGCTTGCAAATGGTTCCAGGCGCGCTACGGCTTGGATTATGTGATTTTGACTGGCGGATCTACTTTTAGCACAATCTTTACTAAGACGGGAGAAAGCTCCACATATCCGACCCCTCATGTGGAAGTTAATGACACAGTTGGTGCTGGCGATTCGTTCTCTGGTACTTTTACTGCAAGGATTTTGGCTGGCGATTCGCTTAAAGACGCGCATCGTGCTGCAATCAACACTGCTGCGTACGTTTGCACTCAAGCAGGAGCCTGGCCAGAGTACACGAGCGAAATCCCAGACTATCTTTCTAAAGCAGGACTGTAGTCTGTAAGAATATAAACAAAAAGCTTCAACTTGTAAGATGAATTAGGTAATTCCTAGAATCAAACGAGTTGAAGCTTTTTTATACGCCATTAAGGCGATTATCTAGTGGGGCCTCAGGGGCTTGAACCCTGGACCGGCGGATTATGAGTCCGCTGCTCTAACCGACTGAGCTAAAGCCCCACGCTAACAAAGTCAGCAACGACTAGATTAGCACACACCCATAAACGTTTAACACGCTATGCAACACTATTCATATACAATTCGCATTGCAATGCACACTTATGTGCTCTGCTAGTCTAGTCGCCAGCTGTTTTAGCTCGAATAATTATGCTACTGTAGCTTGTCCTCTTCCAGAAGCGAAATTACTCAAAGCTCCAGTCTTACGAACTGCAACGAACAAAATCCAAGGAATAATTCCAGCAATCACAATACCGCTTATAAACTCACAAATCATGTGAATTGTTAGATAATTTACAGACTTACCTTGGTAGATTACGAACATCAAATAAATACCATATTCAATAGCTGTAAGACCACCAGCAATAACGCTTAAGGTAAGGTTATACTTCTTATATTTGGCAATCGCAAAAGGAATTTCGCTAAACACAGCTTGTAAAGCGGCAGAAGCAAGAACCATGAATGCGGAGAATTGTTGACCAAGAATATTTTCGAATACAGCACCAAGAACATTAACATAAATCGCAGCACCAGGCTTACGAATCAAAAGAAGAGCAAGAGGACCAGACATGTACCAAACGCCATGCAAAATGCTTCCAAAACCAGGCAAAACCGTTCGCAAAATAGGTGAAATCTGGGAGAAGAACACAATAGTAAAGCCCCAGTAGATTACACCAAACAAAGCAGCTAAAGCAGCTCCAAGTGATATATCTGCCACTCGCCAGCGAAGACTGCTAATTATTGTAGGCGTAACTTCTTCTTGATTTTGAGCCTTGTCTGTTATAGGCGTGCTGGATTGCGTGTAATTTGATTCATTATTTGATTCATTATTGAAAATATCACTCATAATAGTCCCTTAACTACTAGACGCTGCGTATTGTAATTTCTTTAAAATCGTCTCTTGACCTACGCAGCCTGGGCGGAAACGACATCGAGTACTCTACCATTTAGTTTCCACTAACACGCCTTTTGGATAATTTTTTGTATGATTTGTAACATTTTTCACTATTGCAGAAATTTATAACGCGCTATAAAGTCGTTTGCGCGACACCAAGCAAGAAATACCGCTAGCGTTACAAATGCATCATGAGTGAGATAAATCTAACGAATTTGAGCCAAAAAGCGTTACAAATGTCTCATCAATGATGCAAATGTAACGAAAAACAGCCAAATAACGTTACAAATGCATCATGAGTGAGATAAATCTAACGAATTTGTAGTGTGTCGCTACTTCGACACGCCGATACGCACTAACAAAAACACTACAGTTACTAATCTAGATAGTTGGAAAAATGAGCATAAGAATGTCGCATATAACGAACACAGCGTATGGCGAGAGTTAAATCAGGGGGAGTACAAACAAAATGTCTATGGAACATCCAAATAGTAGCGGCGAGCGCATTATTGACGTTGAGCGTGATATCATGCGACGCGCTCCAGAGCATAATAAGACGAATCTTGATTTAGACAGAATGCGCTTAATCCTTGATATTTTGGGGCATCCAGAGCAATCGATGCACGTAATTCACATTACTGGCACAAATGGCAAGGGATCCACGGCTCGCATGGCGGAGGCGATTTGCCGCGCATATGGTTTGCGCACGGGTCTTTACACTTCTCCGCATTTGCAGCGCATAAATGAGCGAATCATGATTGATGGTGAGGAAATTAGCGACGACCAGTTCGTTGATGTGTTTGATCAAATGAAAGACATTATAGACATGGTTGACGCTCGCATGGATGCTGATGGCAAGCCGCGCATGAGCTTTTTTGAAGTGCTTACAGCTATGGCGATTTGGGCTTTTGCCGATGCTCCTGTGGATGTTGCCGTGATGGAAGTTGGCATGGGTGGCGAATGGGACGCCACTAATGTTATGAATGCTGATGCTGCGATTATTGGTCCTGTAGACATGGATCACATGCAATGGCTTGGAAACACGGTTGAAGAGATTGCGCGCACAAAAGCGGGCATTATTAAGCCAAATTGCACTGTGATTTTGGGGCCGCAGCCACACGAATCGCAAGTTTTGCCGATTATTCAAGAGGTGGCAAATAGCAATAATGCCAAGCTTTTACGCGACTTTAGTGACGGCAGTGGCGAGCTAGAGGTTATTTCGCGCACTCCAGCTGTTGGCGGTCAAGTTGCCACTTTGCGCACGCCTAATGGCACTTATGAAGATGTGCCGATTGACAAGTTTGGTGTGCATCAGGCGCATAATGCTTTGGCGGCGCTTGCTGCTGCGGAGGTTGTTCTGCCTGTAAATGGCGCTTTGGATGGCGATTTGGTTGCCGAGGCTTTGAGCCAAGTTAAGGTTCCTGGGCGAATTGAGCAAGTGCGCACTTCTCCGACAATTATTATTGATGGCGGCCACAATGTTAATGCTGCTGAGTCGCTTCGTAAAACAATCGAGGAGAATTATAATTTTGAGCAGCTTATTGGCGTTGTGGCAATGATGGCAGATAAGCAAGTTGAAGAATACTTGGGTGTTCTTGAGCCGATTTTAACGAAGATTATTGTTACTCGTAACTCTTGGCGTGATCGCGTTATGGATCCAGAAGATTTGGAGAAGATTGCGGTTAACGTATTTGGCAGAGATCGAGTGATTCGCGTTGACGATCTTCCAGACGCTATTCAAGAAGCTGTGAATCTTGTTGACGAAGACGATGAGCTTGGAGTTGGATACGGACATGGAGTGTTGATTTGCGGCAGTTTTGTTACAGCTGGCGACGCTCGAACTATGCTTATTGAGCGCGTTAATCCAGACTTGAAGAAGCCTAAGGATCAGCGCGCTAATATTCATCCAAACATTGCGAATTGACTTTAGCTAAAGAGAGGTGCTTAGCTAAATAAGCGTTTAATAATAAACGAATCTCCTTCGTAAGGAACATGCTTGTTGTGCACCTTTATCCAGCGTTCGTCGCCTTTTCCGATAGCAAGTATTATGTTGAGTCTGTTGTTCTCTCTCGCATCTTTTCTTGCGTCTTCGACACTGTACTCAATAGCTTCAGCTCTGTTTATAATAATTCGCGATTCAACGTTTGTATTGGTTACGCAAGATTGCATGTATTTGCAAATGTCCATTTCGTCTTCGACATTTGTGTCTTCTTGAGTGAACACAAATTGGCTGATTCGATCTTGTGCAGCTTGAACTATTTCTTTTCTCCTGTCAACGGCTTTGTCTCCAGTGGATCCTGTTACAAGCGTGATTCTAAGATCATTGTTACCGTATTTGTCGTATACGAAGTCGATAACAGATTTTGTGGAAATGTAGTTGTGTGCGTAATCTACTATGGCAACTGTATTGGATTCTGTGTCTTTAAAGACTTCCATTCGCCCTGATATTTGAACGTTTTCTATAGCATGTAGGGCTTTTCGATCTGTGTTCTCGTTTATGCCTAATGCGTTTGCGATTGCGATTGCTGCAGTGGCGTTTTCGTAGTTAAAGTCGCCTGCGATTTTTAGATTGAATTTGTCTATAGTTGTGTAATTAGGTACGAATTGTTTTTTGTTTTTCTTGCTTTCGTTGTCTAAAACAGCAACATAATGTTCTTGCGCGTCTGATGAAACTGGCATTGCTACATATTTTGTCCAAATAAGTTCTGGGTATTTTTCGTTTTTTTCGTAAGGGTGAATGTCTGAATTATCGCTGCATTCTGGGCAATTGCAGATGTTTTCGCCCATTTCTTCTTTTCGTACTCTTGAAAATGTTGTGACGTCCACGTATTCGTTTTGTGCGTCTTGGAGTATTAAGTCTGCGTGAGCGCAGTCTGCATTTAGTATAAGCGCGTCAGTGTTTTTTACGATTTGGCGTTTGCAATACAGGTAGTCTTCAAAAGTTGGGTGTTCTATTGGGCTTATGTGGTCTGGGCTTATGTTTAGGAATGCTGCCACATTAAAGTGTAGTCCGTATACTCGGTTTACTTTGTATGCTTGTGATGAAACTTCCATTACGAGGTATTTCATGCCGTTTTTTACGGCTTGGCTCATCATGCGGAATGCGTCTAGGCTTTCTGGCGTAGTCAAATTAGATTCAACATATGTTTTTCCATCTAAGCAATTGTCAACGGAGGAGAATAGGGCTGCTTTGCCTTCAGAATGTTTGTTTAAAATTGCATGAGTGAAGTAAGCTGTTGTTGTTTTTCCTTTTGTTCCAGTAATTCCAATAACTTTAAGTCTTTCTTGTGGGTTTCCAAAGAATTCTGATGAAAGCAAGCTCATTGCTTTACGAACGTCTGTTACTATAAGTCCTACTGCATTGGTGTAATCCGCGTAACTTTGTTCGGCAACGTATGTAGTTAAGCCATTTTTATCAGCGTCTTTAAGGTATTCTGGCTTAAAATTGCCTTTAATGAACAGAAGAGTGTTTTTCTTAATATCTCGTGAATCGTATGTTATGTGGTTGTATGTTTTTTTGTAGTTTTTAAAATCGTCCGCGTTCATAGACCAGATTTCGTTGCGAATATGCACGAAATCGTTGTTTTCTATGCAGTTGTTTTCTATGCAGTTGTTTTGTTCGTCTGAGTTTTCAGTATTAGTCTGTGGGCGTTTTTGGATAATTTCTCGTAGAAGTCTGTAATTTTTTAAAATTGTGCTTGCGTCTAGCAGGTTTATATGAAGATTTGTTTTTTCGCTCATTTTGTTCCTCTTGATTTTGAATTATAGCCAGTTTCCGCTGCTAGCTGGTTTTCCTTTGGATTTTAGCCACTCGTCGAAGCTGTTTTTCCACTTTGTATACGCTTTGCGTTGCCATGTCATTAAATCGCATAATTCAAGATTTGCAACATCTTCATGTAATTCGCTTATAGGCTTAATCAAGTCTACTGCGGCTACAGTGTCTGCTGTTGCGTCGTGAAAGTCTCCTATTGGCTCTACGCCGTAGAATTGTGTTGTATGCGTAAGTGTTCGCTTGCCTGTGCGCTTGGAAACAGCGCGGTCTATAACTAATGGGTCTACTACAAGAATTTCTCCATCGTTGATTGTGCTATTCGGGCGATTGTTCAGGCTTGTTAAATCCCATTTTTTTAAATCATGTCTTAGCATTTCAACGTCGAAAGGAGCGTTGTATGCAAGCAGTGGAATATTTTTGCTCTGCGCGAGGCTTACTGCCGCAGCCAATGCTTCGATTTCCGCCGTTGGTTCCCCACCGTTTTCTTGTAGGAACTCGTCCGTAAATCCGTTGACTTGGCTTGCTTTTGGATTAATTGGCTTGTGCGGGTTTATTAACCAGGTTGCTATCACGTCATTGTGAGTCTTATTTTGTGGGTTTCTGAGCACAAGAGTTGCTGAACAAATGGAGTCTTCGCCGAGAATTGCGCCCGTTGTTTCTGTGTCGAAACCGAGCAGGAAGGATTGGCTGAGTGGCGTTTTTTCGCTTTGCTGCTGTGTCTCGTTTAGCGCTTCCATAAGCTCGTTAATGTTGTTTGGCATAGTCTTAATCGTAGAATGCGCTGCAGACCCTGAGTTTGTGTTAGTAAATGGTGGATTGTTATTTTTTGTAATGTTGCGTCTATGAGTTATTTAGTGCGAATTTTTGCAAAATATGTAATAAAATGCCCTCAAAGTACACAATTATATGATAGAATAGCATCAAGAACGCTCGTTATGTTACAAAAAGTAACATTTTCTGAGAGTTGAGATGTGCTTTTTGTTTAGGAGTCGTTGTGGATTTACCTTTGCAAAAGCAAAGAAACAAAATAATAAATACAAAATAACAAAATAGCAAAAGATTTAAAATCAAAAGGACAAAGGTGTATATGAACATGGACATCAATGACGGATTTAATGACGGACTTGGCGACGGACTTAACGACGGACTTAACGACGTTCAAAATCATCAGAATGCTACTGATAATAATAATGGCGAATATTCTTATAATTCTTATAAGTCATATAAGCAAGGAGAGTATGCTCGCAATCATATTCGCATTACTGCAACGAAATTGTCTGACGGTCGTGACTTTTTCTATCTTGATGATAGCCCAGATTATGTTAGCGGTCTTAAAACGCGCGAATTGAAAGATCCTCGAAAATTAGCGTATAGGTTTGCCTCGCATATTGATGCGGATGGTAATGAAGTGCAGTATGCAGCTCCGCAAATGCGTCAAGATCCTCTTACTGGAGACTGGATTCCTATGTCTACAGCGCGCATGAATCGACCAATCACTGCTGGCCCTGGAGCGCTTACTAAGGGCAATCCGCTTGCCGCTCGCAAACCTGGTTCTGCATATCAAGATGGGGAAGTTCCAGACACTGATTACGATGTTGTGGTTTTTGAAAATCGTTTTCCATCCATGGTTCAAGTTCCTGGTGTAAGCCGTGAACCTCATTATCTTAATGGCAATCCACTATGGAAACAGGCTCCTGCAGCTGGGCGTTGTGAAGTGATTTGCTTCGGACCAGACGAAAATATGTTACCGGCTCAATTGCCAGTATCTCGTTTGCGAACTGTAGTAGAGGCGTGGGCTTTTAGAACGGCTGAAATTAGCCAGATTAATGGCATTGAACAAATATTCCCATTCGAAAATCATGGTGCAGAAATTGGCGTTACTTTAGCTCATCCTCATGGTCAGGTTTATTCTTATCCGTTTATTGCGCCTAGACTTGAGCAAGAATTGCGACATACTCAAGCTTATTTTGAACGCACTGGCAGTAATTTGTTGAAAGATTTAATGCTTTCAGAGATTGATAATGCTTCGCGCATTGTAATGAGAAATCACAGTTGGGTGGCATATGTTCCAGCCGCAGCGCGCTGGCCACTAGAGGTGCATGTTGCTCCAGTTAGAGATGTTCTTTCTTTGGATCAGCTCGATGACCAAGAGCGTTGGGATTTGGCACAAATGTATTCAACATTATTGCGTCGCGGAAACGCATTCTTCGATAAGGGAGATGGATTGGGAATGGATCTTCCATATATTGCAGCATGGCATCAAGCCCCATTGCATGACCCTCGTCGTGAAAATTATCGTCTTAATTTGCAATTCTTCTCATTCCGCAGAGATGTTAACAAAATCAAGTATTTGGCTGGATCTGAGTCTGGTATGGCTGCGTGGGTTTCAGATACTACGCCAGAACTTATTGCACAACGATTCCATGAACTCGGTGCGGTTGATTTAGACTAGTTAGACTAGTTAGACTAGTTAGGCTAATGTTATTAACTATATTAGTAATATTAAATGTTATTATGATTTGTGAGTACAAAGGAGTGCTATTATGCCAGTATCATTTATTGAAGCAGTGAAGAATGATGATGGTGCCAGACAAGCAACATCACTATTCAGCGAGACTTTTGGCGAATATTGCAGAATGCGTTTGCAAGATAATGGTGGAGTATGGGCAAGCCCTGGACGAGTAAACATTATTGGTGAACACACGGATTATAACGAAGGATTATGCTTGCCTATCGCTCTTCCGCATCGCACTTTTGTTGCGTTGCATCCTAGAAGAGACACAAAAGTTAGAGTAGTTTCAAGCGTTAACCCTATGTCAATCGAACAAGCGGATCTTGATCATCTACATGCTGGAGATGTAAAAGGTTGGGCAGCATACGCTATTGGAGTAGCGTGGGCATTGCGTAAAGCAGGCTACTTAAAGGTACGTGGTTTTGATGCTGCGTTTGTTTCATGCGTTCCGCTTGGATCAGGCTTAAGCTCTTCTGCAGCAATGACATGTTCTATTGCGCTCGCTTTAAGTGATGCATTTGACTTAGGATTATCTGATTCGGATGTTGGGCGCGTGCAGCTTATTCATGCGGCGATTATGGCAGAGAATGAAATGGCTGGAGCTTCAACTGGAGGCTTGGATCAAAATGCTTCTTTGCGATGTGTTGAAGGTAATGCGCTTCTGTTGGACTGCAAGAAAGATTTGACGCCATTACAAAGCGTGAGCCAGCAGCCGTTTGATTTGGCGGCGAATAATCTAGAACTACTGGTTGTAGATACTTGCGCTCCTCATCAGCTTAATGATGGTCAATATGCTGCTCGTCGAATGATGTGTCAAGAGGCTGCTCAAGCACTTAATGTGTCATCTTTGCGTGCTGTTGCTGATTCTATTTCTAATAGTGAGGATTCACAGCAGACTTTACAAGATACTCTTAATCGAGTGCAGAAGCTTGGTGGCGAAACAATGATGAGAAGAGTGCGTCATGTTGTTACGGAAATAAATCGCGTTCGAGAGTTTGTTGAGGCTTTCCATAAAACAGACATTACTCTTGCGGGAGAATTGATGAACCAGTCACATAATTCATTAAGAGATGATTATGAGGTTACTGTTCCAGAACTCGATACTGCTGTTGATGTGGCTCGCAATGAGGGAGCTTATGGCGCTCGCATGACTGGCGGCGGATTTGGTGGTTCCATTATTGCTTTAGTTGATACTAATAGGGCTAAGCCGATTGCTCAGGCTATTGCTGATGAGTTTGCAAAACGTGGGTTTGCTGCTCCTCGCGCTCTTTCGGCTGTACCGTCATCAAGTGGTGAGCGAATTTTGTAGTATCTGCCTTAAATGGTGTATGCCTTAAGTAGTATCGCCTTAAAGATTGTGTATAAATATTGTGCATAAATAGCATATAACGTATAAACAAATAATATATAAACAAAATGTGCCTTTGAAAGTCTCTACTTGTTTTTCAACCTGTAGAAACGATCAAAGGCACTTCTTAATGGTAATTTATTGATCTTTTGGATTATTTTTGATTAAAGCTTGAATCCAGCGTAGTTTTTAGCTACTTCGATTACTCTGTAAACATCAAGATTCGGTTGAATATTGTTTTCTTCCCTTCTAATAAAATCAAGGAATTCGTACCAATATTGTTGGGCTTGTTCGTTGTGTCCGCAAGAAATTTCTCGCAATGCTTGGGAAAGTTTCTTAACGTATTCACGATGCCAAGAGAGAATCAACCATTCGTCAGCAACGTGACATGGTAAACGAGGATGTTTGGAAACACTTATATCGATTCCGCGTTTGCAACAGCGTATTGCGGATGCTCCATCGGAAAAAGATAGGATTATTACTCAGGCTGGAACTTCTTTGGGTAAGATATTAGCCATTCCTATAGCTATGAATGGTATTGAAGATGTGGTAGTAAATGGTGATAGCAGTATTATTAACGATACTTTTATTGCTAATATGCAGTTTGCGATTAACAGCAGGATTGATAGCAAGCTATTTGGGGCTGTAAGAGTGCGATTCCCAGCATTAGAACAAGATGCGTCATTGCTTGGAGAAAGTGTAGCTGTTATGCGAAGCGAACTTTGTTGATGCGTGTTGATGTATGCATTAGTGTGTTTGTGTGCTTAGTGGTTTTGTGTTAATTGTTGGCTGGTTGGCAATAATGCAAATTTAAATAATTATAAATAATAATGTAAATAGCTCCTTCGTTTATAAACATATGTTGTGATTTAGATTCATATGTTGCGTTTTACGAAGGAGCTATTTTGTTTATGTGTCTTTGTTTATGCGTCTTTATTTTTATGTATCTTGTTTTAGTCTTGCTGCTTCCAAGTATCAACGTCAATATGATGTTCTGGATTCGCTTGCCAAGCTTTCCATGCAGATTCAACTATGTCTTGCACGTTGTATTTTGCATGCCATCCCATTTCTTCGTTGATTCGCTTCGGGCTGCCAATTAGCTGAGGTGGGTCGCCAGCTCTACGATCTAGAATTGCCTCTTTAAATGGCAATTTCGTAACTTTGCGAATCTCTTCAACAATCTGGCGCACTGATGTGCCCTTTCCAGTACCAACGTTAAACGCATCGTACTTGCGCTCGTCGCGATCCAAGTATGATAGTGCAGCAATGTGTGCGTCTGCAAGATCGGAAACATGAATGTAGTCGCGAATGCAAGTGCCGTCTGGAGTAGGGTAGTCGCTGCCAAAAATTGCAGGCGCTTTGCCTTTCTGTAAACGTTCAAGAAGCATAGGAATAAGGTTCAGTATAGCTGGATCTTCTAGCTCAACAGGTCCGCAGCCTGCAACGTTAAAGTAGCGTAGGGCGCAGAAGCGAATGCCGTATGGTTTTTCACATGCCCGTGCCATCCATTCGCCGAAGAGCTTTGTTTGACCATATGGGTTAATTGGAAGCATTGGCACAACGTCTTCTGGAACAACCTCTACAGGAGGCTCGCCGTATGTTGCAGCACTAGACGAGAACACGAGTTTTTTTGCTCCACTTTGTCGCATAGCTTCTAAAACATTAAGCATGCCGTTTATATTCTGCTGATAGTACCAAAGCGGCTTTTCTACAGATTCCCCAACCTGCTTGCGCGCTGCAAAGTGAATAACGGAGTCAACATTTTCATCCTTCATGATTTGTGCAAGTCGCGCACCAGCGTCTGGAGAAGATATATCCATTCCATAAAGTCGCGCGCCTTCGATGCGAGTTGGTTTGCCATAGCTAAGGTCATCCACTACGACGACGTTTTGCTTGGCTTGATGTAGTGCGTGAACAACGTGTGCGCCAATGTACCCGCATCCACCTGTTACAAGGACTGTCATTTTGAAGCCTTTCTTGCATGTTTTACGCAAAAGTATTGCATAAGATTTGTTATACGAACTTGGTTGTATAAGGTCGCTATATATTTTTTTAAGGCAAAAAATCATCATATAAAGCAAAAGCTGAAATAGAAAGATTGAAAAACATACAGATTGTGATATGCACATTTTCCATCAGTTCTGTGTTCATTTTTGCTCATATATGTTATCTTTTGTGATTTTAGTATACAACACTTGCTCGAGAATTTGTACTTTTGCAGCAAATTTTTAGAAGCAATGCGGGAATCGAAGTGCATTCGCGCGCTACGCTTTGAGCGCGAAGGCAGGTATCGCGTCCGTGTTTGTTTCTATTTTGCTAAAAAAGGGAACAAACGCGGGAATCTAGTTGGGTGTGATTGCCTTGTAGCATGGCATTTCGTTTGATGTTGGTTTGTGTTGGCGTGGCGCTGTGTGGCGCTGTGTGGCGCTGCATGGTGTCGGCGTGTTGCGTGTGTGATGTGTGTGGAATGTTGATTTTTCAATGGTTTTATAGTGTTAGTGTTCTTGTTCGAGTAGTTTCCTGAGAAAAGTCTGGGAAAATTCTTTAAAAACCTTGAAACAATGTGTTTTTACGGTTTTATTAGTGTTAATCCACAAATATTATGATGAAAATAGTTTTTATTGTGGATTAGTTTGTGTATAACATTATTTTTTTCTGTTTGTTTTGTGTGATTGCCTCTTGACTTTTTTAAACGGGGGGGGGGTATGTTAATAACAGCTGCTAGCTAGATGCTCTAGATGGTGGTTATCCACAATATTTCGGAATGTTGTTGGATGTTTAAAATTTCTCTTCGCGTGTTTTACGTGGAGGAGAAGAAGAAAGGAAATTAAAATGATGAATAAGAAGGCTATCGCCGCTTTCGCTGCTGGCGCTACTTTGCTTGCCGGCTTCGCAATGGCAACCCCAGCATTCGCTGCTGAGACTCCTAAGTGCACTCCAGTTGCTGCTGACAAGCTTGCTGGGCTTAAGCAGGCTGTTACTGAAGCCAAGCGTAAGGCTGACAAGGCTGAGCGTACTCTCGCTGATGAAAAAGATAAGTACGCTGAAGATACTGAAGCTTACAACACTGCTAAGGGTCTTGTAGATGCTTTCAAGCAGGCTGTTAAGAATTACGATGCTGCTAAGAAGGCTGCTGATGGCGCTGCTGGAAAAGATGATGAAGGCGCTAAGAAGGATGCTGCTAAGAAGGCTGCTAAGGAAGTAAATAAGGCTGCTGCTGAGGCTAAGAAGAATGAAAAGCTCAAGACAGCCACATTTACTGACATTGCTGTAGATGGCACTGCTGCTGCTCCTGCTGACACCACATTCGATACAGTTCTTGGTGCAGCTCCTACTAAGCATGAGATTTATGAAGCTGAGGTATCCTTGCGTGAAGCTAATGGCGCTTTGCAGGATGCTAAGGATGCTCTTGCTAAGGCTCAGTGCACTCCAGCTCCAGCTCCACAGCCATCCAAGCCTGAAACAAAGCCTGTTGTTCCTGGTGTTCATGTGAAGGCTGCTGATAAGGCTAAGGCTGTTGAGGCTGTTAAGACTGCTAAGTTGCATCTTGATGATGCTTTTGCTGCTTATACTAAGGATTATGCTGAGTATGAGAAGGCTAAGGCTACTTTGGCTGGTAAGGTAGCTGCTCAGGAAGCTGCTGAGAAGGCTTTGAAGGCTGCTCAGGATGCTTTGGAAGCTTATAATGTTTCTGCTAAGAATGATTCTGTTTTGGCTCAGCGTCTTGCTGATGCTGTAGATCGTGCTCAGGCTAAGGTTGTTTTTGCTGTTGCTGAGACTGCTAAGGCTAATAAGGATTATGTTGAGGCTAAGGCTAAGGCTGTTGCTTCTACTGCTAAGTATAATGCTGCTTTGGCTGAGTACAAGGCTTGCTATAACGATGCGGTGACTTTCGGTGTTGAGGCTTCTCAGCTTCCTCCTGTTGTGACTTCTGATCCTTTGGCTCCTAATTTTGAGGATGTTCCAGGTGCTGCTAAGGCTATGAATGATGCTGCTAGTGGCAAGCTTGGTAAGGCTGCTCAGCAGGAGGCTGGTAAGACTGCTGCTAAGGGTGAGCTTGCTGCTAAGAGTGCTAAGGGTCATGGTAAGTCTGGCGAGAAGCTTGGTAATGCTGGTGTTGGTGTTGCTTTGACTGCTTTGGCTGCTTCTATGCTTGCTGGTATGGGTGCTGCTGTTCGCAAGATGCGTCACTAAGTTAAAAAGCACGTTAAGTGTTATCGGTGAGCGTGCTGCGTATTTTTCAGTGCGCTCACTTCTATGATTTTGCTCTCAACTGTGGTAGTTTTCTTTGATTTCTGTCGCAAGTTTTCTTGCAGGATTGCATTACTGGTTTTTACTGTTTTGCTTAATTTCCTTTTTTCGCAGTGGATTCTGGTGATGCTGGTTTTGTGAGTTGACTGTTGAGGGTAATTAGCAGTGCTGTTTTTGCTAGGGACAGTAATAGTGCTGTGATTATTAAGGGCTTGGAGATAGATGCTACTAGGGGCGTCAACTCTCCGAGCCTTTTTGTTTTCTTTAAATCTTTTATTTTGGCTTATGACCCTTTTTATTTTCAATTATTGAGCAATTTAATATTTTTGTATGTGTTGTGAGAGTTTAAAAATTTTGTAAAGATTTTGCACCAAAATTGGTGCTTCAATGTTTTTTGTTATATGCTTATATCACAAATAAATCTTAAATCTTAATTTTGAATTAATTGTTATTGCAGATTTTTTATAAAAGGGCGTATATATGGTTTCTGTGAATATTCGAGCACTACGTCGCTCAAAAAAAATAACTCAACAAGAGTTAGCTGAAGCATTAGGAGTATCTCGTAATAGCATTGTGCGATACGAAAATGGTACAAGTGCTATTTCAACTAGGTTAATAGATAAGATTTGTGATAAATTCAAGGTTTCTCTTTTTGATATCGTACATGAAAAAGAATTATCTGCATCTGATAAATACGATTTGAATATGAAGATTGAAGTTTTAAAGGAGCGTGGCGCACTTTTACTGGCTCGTTTATATAAATACGAGGATAGTATGAATATACAATTTGATGATTCTTCTAATGCATGGATTGCAATTAGTGATGATTTATCAGATGTAATTAATACAAAGATTTATACATCTACAAATTTTGAAGATATAAATCGTTATATCGGATATTTAGATGGCATAGAACGCTTGCTTGAATACGTAAGTTGCAATAAAAATAGTTAACAATCGTATAGAAAAATATGGGTAAGTGTGATTTTGCTATGGTTATAGAAGATTTTAGCGAAGAGTATTTTACTCACTGTTTGTTAAGAAATTTACGTTCTTTACAAATGTATAAGCATGCAGATTTGCATCCTAAGGCGGTTTTACTCGGTGGACAAAGTGGTGCTGGCAAAACGACCATTCATGTAATAAAACAAAAAGAATTTAACGGTAACATAATAATCCTTGATGCTGATAGCTATAGGACTCAACACCCTTATTATTGCGAGTTGCTTGATAAATACGGTAAAGAAAGTGTTAAATATACGAGTGCTTTTTCAGCAAAAATGGTAAGAAGCTTAATTGATGAGTTAAGTTCTAAAAAATATAATCTCATAATTGAAGGTACTTTGCGCAGTGTTGAAGTGCCTAGCAGCACTGCAAAAATGTTGATAGATCGCGGTTACCGTGTTTCTCTTGCTGTCATCGCAACAAAACCTGAATTGTCATGGATCAGTACACTGATTCGCTACAGGGAAATGTATTTGGAAGATCCTAAAAGTGCTAGGGCAACTCCTAAGGATCATCACGACAATATTGTGAACAATATAGTAGATAACTTGTTGAAATTAGAACAATCGAAAATATTTGACAGAATTCAGATTTACAAGCGAGACGAAAAATGTATATATGATTCTGATTCGTATAAAAATAGTCCAAATATTACAGCAGCTAGTGTTCTTAAGGAAGTGCTCTTTGGCAAGAAAACTATTGATGAGAAAAAGTTGATTTGCCACGCTAAGAATAGGTTGAATGAACTAGACAAGTTGATAGATAAAAGTTTGTAGAATTTGCAGAGACTTGCATTAGCGCGGCTGATTTGCGCGAGTGGGTTATTTTGTAGTATTTTGTTTTTTTTTTTATCCCGCATTTGTTCCCATATTTGGCGTTTTGATAAACAAATGCGGGGTAAGAGATAGGCAGAGTGAAGAGTTGTGGGGTAAAAAATTCAGATAAGCGGCAAAAGGTGTGTCAACAACTCGAGTTTTCGTTGAAATATCAAGAAAGACTTGTCGTAGTTAATATAAAAAACGAGCATGTCCACAATAAAAGTGAATATGCTCGTCTTTTTTAAAATAGTTTAAAATCACCAAAAATAAAGGTTAATAAATCACTAACTTAAGCATTTGGTCTTTTGCCGTGATTTGCTGCCTTTTTGCGGCGTGCCTTGCGCTTACGTCCACGCATACCCATAATAAACTCCTAACGATTAAAATGAACAACCTTAGGGATTATCGCACATTGCCAAGACGTTCAAGCTTTTGTCTTTCACCAGATGTCACATATATGCAGCTATCACATATTCTCAATCAGAGGTGAAATTCTAAATTGGTTAACAACAGTTTCCTGTGGTGCTATAACAGTCAAGTCTGTTCCTGTGTTAAATGCATTCGCATATGCCGTCTGTGGTTCTACAGCAACTCCGCAAGGATGCTTGTCTGCAGGGAAACCAGTTGCAGTGCACACTTGGAATGATGTTACGCTTTTGTCGCCTTTCACCGCTATTTGTAAGTCGTCAGCTCGCGTAAAAATCGCAGTAGTCCACTCATCGCCATCCCTAATTAAATCAGTCCAAGCATCATCAAATGGCTGATTAACTAAAAATGGATTATCGCGTAAATCAAATCGCGTTCCGTCCACGCTTTCTGTGCCAACTGGTATTAAACGTTCATTTGCGCGCACATGCGTTTTTGCAGGAAGCTTAAGCTTGCACTTAGAGTTTAGTTGATCAATCTCGTCTCCATGCCCTTGTAATCCGTTGCACAGCCAAGGGTGCATTGCAGCAGCCCATGGAGCATCATCATTGCCATGATTGGTTGTATTTAACGTTAAATGAATCCCATAATCGTCAAGCTCCCAAGTGGCTATGGTAACAATGTCAAAAGGATATCCTTCCATATTTGGTGATCGCCATAAAAGACTCACACTTGATTGTGTAACGCTTAAAGTTTGCCAGTATGAGCGGTATCCGTAGCCGTGCAAAGCTGTGTCTCTATCTCGCTCATCGATAGGCAGAGTATAAGACGTGTTTTGGAACTTGTAAGACGCTTTATCTACACGATTTGGGAAAGGAATCAGTATTTGTCCATTGTAGCAAGGCGGTAACTCGTCAGCTTCAAATGGCACAACAATATCGCTGTTTCTCCAAGTAAAATTGCGTAGTGCAGCTCCAAGTTGTGTTATTGTAGCCTTGTAATCTTTGTGGCAAATCGTGTATTGGTTGCCTGTTCGCGGTGGTAGCGAATACGATTTCATAAATCACCCCTGTGTGAAAACGTTTTAATAATACGAATTGTATTACTTAAGCCAATATATCTGCTACGGTTGCGTTAAGCAAGCTAACTAAATCGTTTGGATTTAGAACAACATCAAGACCGCGTTTGCCTCCAGAAACAAGAATCTCATCAAAGTGCATAACACTAGCATCCAGAACGGTTTTGTGATGAGTACGCTGACCAAATGGGCTGATTCCGCCAACCACGTAGCCGCTTTCGCGTTGGGCTACATCTGGGCTTGTCATACTGGCTTTTTTGGCATTTACTGCGCTAGCAATCGCCTTCATACTCAATCTACCGTTTACTGGCACAATCCCAACTACGCGCTTTTCGCCAGTGTCTACCATAAGTGTTTTGCACACTTGTTCAGCATTTACGCCTAATTTTTGCGCTGCTTCCATGCCATACCCATCATCCATGTGGTCTGCATCGTGCTCATAGTCAACAACGCGGAACGTAATTCCAGCGTTTTCTAACTGTGCGATTGCTGGCGTTGCTTTACCTGTCGTAGCATGTTTTTTGCTCATTTTTACCCCCCGTGTGCAAAATGCTTTGCGAAAACCCCCTGCGATGAGTCACCGCAAGGGGTTTATAGCTTTTATTTAAGCTTTATTAGCTTTACCGTGTTTCGCTAACTTTACTCAGCAATCTCAGCGAAGTAAAGCAAGGTGCGAATCATGTTAGCAGTAAAGCCGTACTCGTTATCGTAGAAGGTAACGGTACGAGCCAAAGTTACGCCGTCAACAGTGTTAACATCGGTCTGAGTTGGATCGAAAACGCCACCGTGGGTGTCGCCAATAATATCGGAAGACACGATGCTATCAGCATTGTAACCGAAGTACTCGCAGTTTTCGAAAGCCTTCTTGAAGGCTTCGTTGATTTCTTCGGTGGTTGCTGGCTTCTCGAGAACAGTGGTCAACTCGGTAACAGATCCATCTGGAACCTGAATACGCTGAGCATGACCCTGAAGCTTGCCGTTAACTTCTGGAACAACCTTGCCGATTGCCTTAGCAGCACCAGTGGAGTGCTCGATTGTGTTGCAAGCAGCCGAACGGTTGTTGCGTGGCTTGGAGCCGCGTGGGCCGTCGAGAATCATCTGGGTGCCAGTGTAAGCGTGGATTGTGGTCATGAAGCCAGACTTAATGCCCCAGTTATCCTGCAAAAGCTTAACCATTGCAGCCATGGAGTTGGTGGTGCAAGAGCCAGCGGACACAATGTTGTCGGTTGGCTTTAAGATCTCTTGGTTCACACCAAACACAACGGTTGGGGTGGTTTCGTCTTTAGCAGGAGCAGAGATAAGAACCTTCTTAGCTCCAGCGTTCAAGTGAGCCTGGGACTTTTCTGCAGAAGTGTAGAAACCAGTGCATTCGAGCACGAACTCAACGCCATCGTTCTTAACCCATGGAATATTGTTTGCGTCTTTTTCAGCGTAAACCTTGTAAGTCTTACCATCTACGACGATTGCGTCTTCGGTGGAGGTAACCTCAACTGGGGTGCCGTCGTCGTGGCGGAAAGTGCCATGAGTGCTGTCGTACTTAAGCAAGTAAGCAAGCATCGAAGGAGTGGTCAGATCGTTGATGGCTGCGACTTCGATATCGCCAGCTTGACCGCCACGAGCCTGAAGCTCAAAAATACGACGGAATGCCAAACGGCCGATACGTCCAAAGCCGTTAATACCAATCTTGACTGTCATATGGGATCTCCCTTGAGTGAAACCTTAACGCATAGTTCTAGCGATTTTTCGCGATTTTTAACAATACGTTTTGGTCTTCGTTATTTAAACTAACATGTTCATTTTAATGTGCGGTATGTACGACGCATTACGAGGCATTTTTGCTCTCTACACCGCAAATTTGCGATTATTTACGCTATTTTGATGGCACAGCGAGAGCGCTTGAAATGCTAGTGTTTATATCTCCCAAATCGCCAACTGGCCGCTTAAACCAGCTGACTTGCGGCAGTGGAGCATCTATAGGGAATGTGATTACAAGAGTGCCTTCATGAACGTCAATATGTGCAGGAGTGTCGTTTAGTAACTCGTTGCTTAAGCCTTGAACGGCATCACCATACATAGTTGCGTGCTGAAGTTGATATTTAAGACCAATCTCGTTTACATCGCTAGAAACGGGCGTGTGTGAGAACACAGAAACCATGCGGCCTTCGTGACCATTAGATGCAGGAAAGTCAAGAGAACCGTTGTGAATTGCTGTAACAATCGTGCCGTCTCCATACAAGAATCCAATTCCGCCTCTAACGGCAAGTCGAACCATAAGCTGAATATTGGAAATCGTGTGATCGACGCGACCGCCTAAGCCGCCAAAAATATGGAATTCTCTAGAACCTTTAGCCCAGCCAACTTTAAGAGCAGAAAGCAAATCTGGATCATCTTTTTCGGCGGGAAGTCGTGTAATGGCAGCATCTGTTGGAAGCTTTAAGCGCACAGAATCAAAGTCACCAATTAGAGCATCAACGTGCAAGCCGAGTCTGCACGCATGGTCCCAGCCACCATCTGCCGCAATAGTTAAAGCGCGATCAGGAACATGTTCGCGCGTATGGTCGTAATAATCTCCAGCTGCTAAAACAACGCAGCGCTTTAAAGGCTCCATAGACTTAATAATATCGCGCGCGCGGAATTGCGTTTATTTTGCGTGTTTTACTG
This sequence comes from Gardnerella sp. DNF00109, assembly GCF_049262845.1. Lineage (NCBI taxonomy): Bacteria > Bacillati > Actinomycetota > Actinomycetes > Bifidobacteriales > Bifidobacteriaceae > Gardnerella > Gardnerella sp. DNF00109. The sequence goes on along the minus strand of NZ_CP058406.1, from coordinate 1,294,884 downwards.
CGATTTGTTTAGTATTTTTGAGCACGGTTGATTATTGGCATTGATTAATGTCAAGGCTCCAAGTAGAATAGACATTTGGCTTGAGTAATCAAGAAAGTGGTATATCCCACCTGGAAGCCCAAAGTGGTTTCGGGTTCATGACTTCGGTCACGTGGCATTTATTTATTGCTACAAAGCCGCACGGCTATGAATTTAGGTTGCGTGCTTATTTTGATTGATGTGTGAACTTGAATTTATCTTTGCCTTTTGGTGTGCTGTTCCACTGTTTTAACAAGGATTGGAGTCATCATTAGCGACGAACCACGCATTAACGAAGAGATTCGCGTCTCCCAGGTACGCCTTATCGGTCCGAAAGGCGAGCAAGTGGGGGTCATCGCGACCTCGGTAGCGTTGAACCTGGCAAAGGAAGCGAACCTCGATCTCGTCGAGGTGGCACCTACTGCTAAGCCTCCTGTAGCCAAGCTTATTGACTACGGTAAGTACAAGTACAACGAGAAGATTAAGGCTCGTGAAGCGCGTCGTAATCAAAGCACAGCTGAGATTAAGGAAATTCGTTTCCGACTCAAGATTGATGATCATGATTTCGATGTTAAGAAGGGTCATGTTCTTCGATTCCTAAATGGCGGCGATAAGGTTAAAGTCACCATTATGCTGCGTGGTCGCGAGCAATCGCGTCCTATCGGCGGAGTTGAGTTATTGCGTAGGCTTGCAGATGAGGTTTCCGAAAGTGGAACTATTGAGTTTGCCCCTAAGCAGGAGGGTCGTAACATAATAATGACTCTCGCTCCTAAGGGCAAGAAGATTCATACTCAGTCTGAGCAGCGTCGTAGAGGCGCTGAATCGCGCGCAGAACGTCAGGCTCGCCAGGCAGCGCGTCTTGCAGCAAAGCAAGGAACTCAGGATGCGGCAGCAGTCGCAGCACAAGCTTCTGTAGAATCTGATCAGAATCATAAGGAGGGCAGCAATGCCGAAGATGAAAACTAATTCCGCAGCGTCCAAGCGCGTTCGCCTTACCGGCACTGGTAAGGTAATGCACGATGGTAGCGCAATGCGCCACAACTTGGAGCATAAGTCTGCTCGCAAGCGTCGTGCTTTGTCTGCAGATAAAGTTTTGGCTACAGCACAGAGCAAGAATTTGAAGGGCTTGCTGGCTAAGTAAGTTGCAGTAAAGCGAAGACGCAATTAAAGATTTTTTAAGAAAGCTGAGGAATACTTATGGCACGAGTAAAGCGCGCAGTTAATGCTCACAAGAAGCGTCGCGTTGTTCTTGATAGGGCTTCGGGTTATCGCGGTCAGCGTTCCCGTCTTTATCGTAAGGCAAAGGAACAGCTGCTTCACTCATTTACTTACAACTTCCGCGACCGCAAGGCTCGCAAGGGCGACTTCCGCAAGTTGTGGATTCAGCGTATTAACGCTGCAGTTCGCGCAGAAGGAATCACCTACAACCGCTTCATTCAGGGCTTGCGTTTGGCTGGCATCGAATTGGATCGCCGCGCTTTGGCTGAGCTCGCTGTTAGCGACGTTGAAACCTTCAAGGCGATCGTTGAAGCTGCTAAGGCTGCTTTGCCAGCTGATGTGAATGCTCCAGTAGAAGCCTGATTTAGTTTGATTTAGCCTGTTCGGTCTGACTATTCTAGCTAAGCTGACTAGTCAGACTAAATAGATTAGACTGAATGGATTAAGCTAAATAGATAGCTTAGCTAGGTTTTTGTCTTAAACCCGCCCATTGTGGCGGGTTTTTGTATAAGTATTTTGCATATGTATTATGTATGTTGCGTTTTATACATAACGGGCAATAGTATAAGCATTGAGCAAAAACCAGCGCTTTACTAGATCGAAACAGATCAGGTGACGTGCTGATGAGTCGCCAGCAACCGCCGATCGGTAAGGGTTTTGCGCCTAATAAAAATAAAAAAATAAAAAAAATAATAAGACCAATAAAAGAGAAAAATCGCCAATAGGAGTGATTATGAACACCACTAATCATGATGAAAACAAAGCCGTAATCACCGTAGTAGGCAAAGATGCCGTAGGAATCATAGCCAAAGTAACATCACATTTAGCAAGCCGCAAAGCGAATATCCTAGACATATCTCAAACAATCGTCAATGGCTTTTTTAACATGATGATGATTGTAGACGTAAATGAAATAAGCGTAGAATTTGGCGAATTAGCGGAAGAACTAGCAAAACTAGGCGAAGAAATCGGCGTTCGCATACACTGCCAGCGCGCGGAAATTTTTACAAACATGCACAGAATCTAGGTATTAGTAGGAGAAACCCATGCTAAACATTATGGAAGTGAGCGAAACAAACTCAATGATCGAGCAAGAAAAACTCGACGTTAGAACCATAACAATGGGAATAAACCTGCTAGACTGTGCAGACGCAAGCGTGCAAAAAGTGTGCGAAAACGTGTACAACAAAATTACGCGCATTGCAAAAGACTTAGTCAGCACGGGCTGCGCGATTGAACGCGACTACGGAATTCCTATTGTGAACAAGCGCATAACCGTAACACCAATAAGCCTAGTTGGAGCTTCTGCGTGCAAAAGCCCAGACGATTTTGTGCAAATTGCGCACGCGCTAGACAAAGCAGCAAAAAAAGTTGGAGTGGATTTAATCGGCGGATACTCAGCGCTGCCTGCAAAATCTATGACAACAGCCGACCGCATGCTTATAGAATCATTGCCAAAAGCCTTGAGTGAGACAGATATTGTGTGCTCAAGCGCAAACGTAGGTTCCACACGCACTGGAATTGACATGGATTGCGTGGAGTTACTTGGGCGAGTAATCAAACAAATCGCACAGGCAACTGCAGACCGAGACTCCTACGGATGCGTGAAGTTCGTAGCATTCTGCAACGCTCCAGACGATAATCCGTTTATGGCAGGTGGATTCCACGGCGTAACAGAAGGAGACGCTGTGATAAACGTTGGCGTATCTGGACCAGGCGTGGTTTCGCGCGCGCTAGACGAGGCGCGCGGGAAGGATTTTGCGTTCTTGTGCGAAACGATTAAGCGCACGGCTTTTAAGATTACGCGAGTAGGCCAGTTGGTTGCGCAAGAGGCATCTAGAAGGCTAGGGGTGCCGTTTGGCATAATCGACTTGTCGCTTGCGCCAACACCAGCCGTGGGAGACTCCGTAGGCGAAGTCTTAGAAAAAATCGGACTTTCTACTGTTGGCGCTCCTGGCACAACAGCCGCTCTTGCAATGCTTAATGATCAAGTTAAAAAAGGTGGAATAATGGCTAGCAGCTACGTTGGTGGGCTTTCTGGCGCGTTTATACCTGTTTCGGAAGACGCAAACATGATTGCTGCGGCAAAGTCAGGCTGCCTTAGAATAGAAAAGCTAGAAGCAATGACGTGTGTATGCTCTGTAGGCTTAGACATGATTGCAATTCCTGGAAGCACAACAGCTGCAACAATATCTGGAATGATAGCGGATGAGGCAGCAATAGGCATGATAAATCAAAAAACAACTGCTGTGCGCATAATCCCTGTGGAAGGGAAAAGCGTTGGGCAAATGGCCAATTTTGGCGGTTTAATGGGGTATGCTCCGATTATGCCAGTAAACACCGAAAGCTGCGAGGAATTCGTTTCGCGCGGTGGGCGAATTCCAGCGCCTGTGCATAGCTTTAAAAATTAGGGCGATGTCGTCTAAAAATGACGACGTCTAAAATTGTGTGAATATCTGTGAATATTTATGAATATTTATGAAAGGGTTTCTATGATAGAAAAAACTACTCCGTTAAGCAACGAAAATCTTGCTAACGCGCTTAAAAAAATAGGCGAAAGTCAAAATCATGTTGCTGTAGTAGGTTCCATGAACGCAGATTACACAATAGTTGCCGACCGTCTTCCAAATCCTGGAGAAACTGTAAACGGAAGTGATTTGCGAGTACTACCAGGAGGAAAATCTGGGAATCAAGCCGTTTCTGCAGCAAAAATCGGCGCGAATGTGCAAATGTTTGGTGCTGTAGGCAGCGACGAAAACGCAGAATTCCTTCTTAACACGCTAGAATCTGCAGGTGTAGACACGTCTAAAATTTTGCACGTAGAAGGCATAAAAAGTGGCGCAACAGTAATAACAGTAGATGCAAAAGCTGGCGAAAACACAATCGTCTATGCTCCAGGATCTAATGCAAAAGTAAGTGTGGAATATATTAGTCAAGAAGATGTTAAGAAGGCTATTAGCAGTGCAAGCGTTTTAGGATTGTGCCTTGAAAGCCCAATGGAAACTGTAACGGAGGCTGCAAAAATTGCGCGCACAGCTGGCGTAAAAGTTTTACTTAATAATTCGCCTTTTGTAAGCGAGCTGCCACGCGAGTTGATTGAAAACGCAAGCATACTGCTTGTAAACGAGCATGAAATGGCGCAATTGCTTAAAATTCACGAGCCAGAAGATGGCAATTGGGATGATTTTGACTGGTTTGATGCGGCGCGCATTATGCACGAGTATGGTTTCGACGAGGCAGTTGTGACTCTTGGTGCAGAAGGCTCTGTTGTTTTAGATTACAATGCGGAAGATGGTAAAAAGGCTGTTCGCATATGCCCGCAAAAAGTTTCTGCAGTAGACACCACGGGATGCGGTGACGCATTTATGGGAACCGTTTTGGCAGGACTCGCCGCTGGATTTAGTTTAGCTCAAAGTGCGCAAGTGGCAACATATGTTTCTGCATACGCAGCAACAGGATTTGGAGCGCAATCGTCTTACGGCAGCGCGCAACAGGTGGTTCGTGCGTTTGAGTAGTGGCGCTGTATGCTGCTAGACTAATCGCGTATGCGTTTTTACCGATTTTGCAAATGGGAAGGCAGATATGTCAACAATTCTTGAAGGCACTCCAAAAAAGCAAATGATGCTAGTAACGGGTAGAGCATATCCGCAACTTGCGGAAGAAACTGCCAAATACCTTGGAATAGACGTTCTAGAAACAACTGCCTACGATTTTGCAAACGGAGAAATGTATGTGCGCTTTACGCAGCCAGTTCGAGGCGCAGACGTTTTTGTTTTGCAAGCGCACACCGATCCAATCAACAATTGGATTATGGAACAGCTGCTTATGGTTGACTCTTTAAGGCGAGCATCCGCTAGAAGCATAAACGTTGTAGCACCTTTCTTTGGGTATTCGCGTCAAGATAAAAAGCATCAAGGTCGTGAGCCAATTACAGCGCGACTTATGTTTGACTTATTCCGTTCCGCTGGAGCTAAAAGGATTCTTACCGTTGACATGCACGCGGCTCAAGAGCAGGGATTCTTCGACGGACCTGTAGACCACTTAACAGCAATGCCAGTGTTGATTGATTACGTTCGTAACACTATGAGCCTAGAAAACACTACGATTGTTTCCCCAGACGCTGGACGAATCAAGGTTTCGGAGCAGTGGGCCGCAAAGCTTGGTGGATTGCCGTTAGCGTTTATTCACAAAACTCGAGATACAACAAGGCCAAATCACGCGGAAGCGCACGGAATTATTGGCGATATTCAAGACAGAGATTGCATTGTTGTAGACGATATGATTGACACGGCTGGCACGATTTGCGAAGCTGTTCGCACGCTTAGAGGAGCAGGTGCGAAGTCTGTTACTTTGGTGGCAACTCATGCGCTTCTTTCAGGACCTGCCGTAGAGCGACTTAAAGGTTGCGGAGCTCGCGAAATCATTTTGACAGACACTGTTCCTGTTCCAGAAGAAAAGCGCTTAGAGAATATGACGGTTCTTTCGATTGCACCTCTTCTTGCTGCTGGAATTAGGTCTGTGTTCAGGTCTGGATCGCTTGTTTCGCTTAGAAACGCACTTCCAGAAGACATGAAGCACAGAAATATTTACGCTCATTAGTGTTGTTGATTGGCTGCGCGGTGGCGAGTCGCCAGCATGATGTAGACTTAACAGGTTGTTCGTAAAATTAAATATGCAAAAAATTATGCAAAAAATATTGCGTAATAACTTAATTTGCGAATGATTTGCAAACACACTCCTGCTGTGGAAATTCCACAGCCGAATAGTCCGAAGGAGGTGGGTGATGTCTGCACATAAGTATGAACTGATGTTCATTGCCGATCCAGAGCTTGATGAGCGCGGTCTTAAGAAGTTGACCGAGCAGTATCTTGAGCTTGTCACCAAAGAGGGCGGTTCCGTTGACGGTACCGACTACTGGGGTCGTCGTAAGCTTGCCTATGAGATTGACGGCAAGACTGAAGGCAACTACGTTGTAGTGAATTACACTGCTGAGCCAGCTCTTAGCGACGAGCTTGACCGTGTTTTGAATCTTAACGAATCTGTAGTCCGCACGAAGATTCTTCGCAAGGACGCAAAGTAAAGTCAAAATAAAGTTGGATTTTTGTTCTAAAATCTCAAAGTAAGAAAAGTCTTAAAGTAGGGAATGAGGCTGCAATGGCTGGAGAAACTGTTATAACGGTGATTGGAAATTTGGCTAAAGAGCCAGAAACTGCCACCAGTTCTAACGGCAGTGTTAGAACTTCTTTCACAATTGTGTCTAATTCTTCGACTTTTGACAGAAGAACAAATAGCTACATTAATGGCACACCATTATCGCTTAGATGTGTTGCATGGGGAGACTTAGCTGAGCATTGCGCGCAAACGCTTACAAAGGGAATGCGTGTTATTGTTCAGGGCAGGTTGCGTGCAAACAACTACGTTGATAAAAACAGCAACGAAAAGCGATACAGCATCGATTTGATGATTGATGAAATTGGGCCATCCCTGCGATTTGCTACTGCTCAAGTTAATCGTTTGAGCTCTAAAGGCGGTTTTGCTGGGAACAATAATGGATTCAATCAGGGCGCTGGTGCTGGAGCTGGTATGAATGCTGGTGGATACACTGGCGGTTATGCTGGCGGCGCGAATTATGCGAATAGTGCGGCTGCTGGTGCTGGAATGAATGCGCAAAATGGCGCTAATCAGGGCGTAAACGTTGAAGACCCGTGGAGTGCTTCTGCTCCATCAAATGGCGGATTTGCAACGTTTGGAGCTAGCTCCGATTTTGGTGGATCAGACGAAGAGCCAGAGTTCTAGTTTACTAGCTTACTAGGCGAGATAATGGCGGTTAATCCGCGGTTGCTTGCGACTATCTGGTTGGGCGCTTGTTAGTCTAATCTAAAACATAATTTAGAATTTGATTTAAAATCTAACTAAAAATTGACTTTTATAAACTTAAAAACATCAGTTTAGCGTGTAAACAAAAATAAATGTTTATAACGCATTTGAGAGAGGACATCCTATGTCACGTAAGAGGCCGCAACCACCGGTCAAGCCTTTCAAAAAGAAGCCAAATCCTTTGAAGGCTGCCAAGATTACTGAAATTGATTACAAGGACGTTGCTTTGTTGCGTAAGTTCGTTTCGGACCGCGGCAAGATTCGTTCCCGTCGTATTACTGGTGTAACCGTACAGGAACAGCGCAAGATCGCGAAGGCAGTTAAGAACGCTCGCGAAATGGCTTTGCTCCCATACGCCACCACTGGTCGCTGATTGAGAGGATAAGAACATGGCAGAAACCAAGGTTATTCTCACCAAGACCGTTGCAAACTTGGGTCACTCTGGTGACGTTATTACTGTTAAGGCTGGTTACGCACGTAACTACTTGATTCCGCAAGGCTTAGCTTTTGCATGGAATAAGGGTGCTGCTTCCCAGATTGAAGCAATGCGCCGCGCTCGCTTGGCTAAGGCTGTTGCCACTCGCGAAGAGGCTGTTGCAGCTAAGGCAGCAATCGAAGGTACTGTTGTAGAAATCGCTGCTAAGGTGAGCGAGTCTGGCAAGCTCTTCGGTGGTATTTCCGCCGATAAGATTGCTGCTGCTTTGGCACCAAAGGCCGCCGTTGAAGCACGCGCTATTAGCGTTGCTGTAATCAAGACCACTGGCGAGTTCCCAGCAACTGTGGCTCTTCACCCAGAAATCAGCGCTTCCTTTACTGTTAAGGTTGTAGCTGAGTAGTTAAACGTGTTCCAGCTTCCCACGCGAGTGTTGCGAGTTTTGTAGGATTTGCGTTGTATTTGCGTTGGGAGGCAATCCATTTGGATTGATCTTAAGCATTGGCTCTGTGTGAGTTGTGGCGAGTTTTACTTGCTGTGACTCACACAGAGCTTTTTTATTGCGAATCGACTTGCATGGGCGCTTTGACTGAGCTTGAAATTGCATAACGCATTTCAAGCTCCTTCAAAGCGTGATTTGGCTCAAATGTAAAGTCCAGTGGACTTTACATGCCAAATCAGCCGAGCGGCTACTAATAGCCGCGAGGAATAGCGTAGCGCGCGAATGCACTTCGATTCGCTGAGCTTGCTCAAAGTTGAAAGCACAGTGTGCTTTCAACGCAAGCGAAGACGTGAGCGCGCTGTAACGCGCGAGCGATACATCTCATTCAGTGCGAAAAATCTCGAATCTCTACCTTGCTTGCGCGACGACCTGCCTTTTCGCTTAGAGCGTAGCGCGAAAAGGCAATTCGGAGCGCTGAGCCGCTCAAACGTAAAGTCCAGTGGACTTTACATGCGGCGAAGACGTGAGCGCGGCTAATCCGCGCGAGCGATATTCCTTGTTTGGTGTTGCGCGAGGGCTGGGTGTTTCTACGTTCGCGAGGGGTATTCCCGCGTTTGTTTATCGAAATGCCAAATATGGGAACAAACGCGGGATAAAAGAGAAAAACCCACTACAGAGGGTCTAAAAATGTGATTTGTATCATAACAAATGTTTAGATTGGTTAATGAAAAGTTGTGAAAAAACGCCCCTATTCAAAATATTTACAAAAAAATATTAATCCCTAAAACCGTTGAAAAATATGGCTTGGGGGGGGGGGGGTACTATAGGCTTTTTTGATTTAAACATATGTTATTTGACTTCAAAAAAATTTTTAAATTGTTATAATAACCTAACAAAGATAGCTTGCGATTTTATAAACGTGCGCTATGAAAATTTTAAATTAGCGTTGTTGAAAATTTGCATTTTGCATGTCTATAGGCGGGCATGCGAATCTGCCTCGTTATCGGATTACTAAGTGAAAGAAGTATATCATGGTATCAAAATCCAGAAAGCATGCGAATACTGTGAAGTTAGATGCTGTAGTAAGTAAAGCGATTGAAAAGGCTGTTGATATGCGTAAGGTGGCTGCTCTTTCGGCTGGCGCTGCTGGCGTAATTGCTGGCGCTGCGATTGCTTTTGGCGCAACTCCTGCAATGGCTGTGGAGGCTAATGTTGCTCCTGTTAATACGAATGATTCTACAAAGGAGCAGAATTTAGTTGCTAAGAAGAATGCTGAGGCTGAGGGCTCTAAGGATTCTGATAAGACTGCGACCGAAACTACTAAGAAGGATGATGCTTCTAAGATTGAGGATTCTAAGAAAGCTGAGCCTTCTGCGGCTAAGAATGATCAGGCTGATAAGAAGGTTGCTACAGACAAGAATGTTGCCGAGACTCAGGATAACAAGTCTAAGACCGAACAGAATTTAACTAGCAGTAAGAATGCTTCTGTGCAGTCTGTAGTAAAGACTGATGGTAAGAAGCAAATTGAGAATAATGCTGAGCAGAAGAAAATCGCTGAGCAGAATACTGCGAGCACTGAGTATGTAGATAGTAAGACCACTACCAATAAGACTCCTGCAACTGATAAGACTAATACAACCAGTAGCGCCACTGCGAAAAATAACGCACCTGCAGAAAATGTTGCAAAGAAGAGTCGTACAAAGCGTTCGCTAGATGAAAATAAGCAACCTGAGACTCCTGCAAGCACAGTACCTCAGGAAGAAGATCGCGCTGGCACAGAGCACAATCCTGATGAGGTAGTTTTTTCACAAAATCTGCCAAACATTTATGGTTGGGCAACTCCTAGCAACACGTTTGATACACAACTTGAAAAGCAGAAAGTTGTGTACCATTTGCCAAAGAGTGCGGATGGCAAGCCGGTTGTACGCGTAGTAATTCTTCCAGATTCAAAAGATAGTATTAATACTGATGATCCTGAAGCTTACAAGAAAATCATCGAATTCGATTCTAATCGTGTAGATGAAATGCACCAAAGTTATTCTGGAATTTACGAGTTAAAGACGAATACTGACGGTAGCGTGGACTTGATTATGCAGCAGCCATTCAGGGATGGCGGCATATCTTCGGGTCAAGGCTATTGCGCAAACCGCTCAATCTTCTTGTATTACGATAAGACTAATTTGCAGCATGACAAAACATCTAATAACTTCCGTGTTGCAACGCTTGTTCCGCCAAAAACAGCAGGATCAATCGTCTTAAAGTATAACGATAGATTGACGGCAGATAAAGTACGAGAAGTACTTCACAAAGCAGTAAATCTTCCTACTGAACATAAGTCTGGTAGCAGTGTAGCTGATCAGCTTGTTGCTCAAAGTAAGTCAACAGGTGTTGGTTTACGCGTTGATGAAAACACTGTTAATAACACTCCAGATACGGTAGATGCAAAAATTCCGCAGGGCATGGGTTCTTATGACGGAGCTATGTTTGGAGAAATTAATAAAACTAATGATAGTGGAGATTACTCATTTGGCGAGCGAAAGCTTAAAACGTATCTTGTAACAGATTTGGGAATGAAGTCTCCGGAAATACCTCTTACTGTAGTGCGCTATAGCACTCGCATTGAGAAGCCGGTTGTGGATACAGTTGATTTTAGCAAGCTTACAGAGGATCAAAAGACTCAAATCAGAAAGAATCTTGCAAAACTTAACGGCGTATCTACCGACAAAGTTACGTTTGACAGCAGTGGTACTGCGACAATCGACTTCGATGGATTAAGTCCGCAAGATGATCCAAAGATTCCTTTGAGTGATTTAGTGCTTACAAGAGTTGCTACTGATAAAGTTGCAATTCCAAGTGATTCTTATACCTCGAAGGTTAAGGCAGTGGTTGTTGCTAATCCTTTGGGTTACTCGCAAGCTGAGTTGAAGCAAATCAAGAAAGCTATTTACGAAGCTAATAAAGACAATCAAGAGCTTGGTTTAAGTGCAAAAGACTACGAAAAGCAGATTTCGCTTGAGTATCTTACGGGAGATACGACTGCAAGTGGTGGTCAGAACACGGGCATTTCCAACGGTATGAATGAAAATAAAATTACCGTTACTATCAGAACCGATAAAGCATATGCTCAGTTTGAGTCCGACATTCAGAAGCATGAGCTTACGCGTTTGATTGATTTGCGCAAGGATTACACGCTTAGCTGGGAGGCTAGCAATAACAAGATTAGTGGGCGCACAAGCGATGAAGGTCTTGCTTGGATGGAAGATGGCAAGACTCTGGTTTACCGTTACGATCCAGATAAAGGCGAGCAAATCAATACGAAAGCCGTACTTGGTTTATTGAAAGCTACTGTAAAGTCTGATGTGAAGACTGATAACCCACAGTTGCGAGAGAATCTTCTTGGAACTGAGATTGATACTGTTAAGCGAGAAGGTTCGAACGGGCAAGCTAGACATACTCACAGGTCTTACACGGTTGACGACAAAGGAGAGCCAATTGGTGTTCTAAATCTTGTTAAGCTTAATGGTAGTAGCTATGGCGGTTTTGCAAAACCTGTTGATAACTCCAACAAGAAGATGGGTGACGAGCAGTCAAGTGTAGGCGACTTTACGTTTGACGATGACAGCAAAAAGGTAAACGTTGCTGGTAAAACAGGCAAATTCATGCTCGGGCGCTTGTTTATTGAGCCTTATAGCTTGTATTACTACAACTACGTGTATGGCGAGAACAAGTATAATTTGCGCAATACTCCTAAGGGTATCAACGTGGTGTTTGTACCGCAGACGAATCATAAGAAGGATGATCTTTCTAAGTCGATTGGCGATCACAAGCTTGCTGCTGACAAGAAGACTCCAACCGAGTCTAAGTATTACAACGCGTCTGCTGAGAAGAAAGATGCGTACGATAAGGCGCTTGATGCTGCTAAAAAAACGCTTGAAAAAGTTGGTAACAAAACTGATGCTGATTTAACCGAAGAGCTTAAGGCTGAGGTTGATAACGCGACTATTACTTTGAATAAGGCGCGCGAGGCTCTTGATGGTGATGCTACCAAGAAGGAAGAGCTGAATAAGTCGATTGAAGCCAATGGTAAGGCTCCAGAAGGCGCTACTGCTGCAACTCCTGGTACGGTAACTACTGATAAGTATAAGAATGTTACTGATCAAGCATTCCAGACCGACGATGGAAAGCCTGATACCAAGAAGAATGAAGCAGCTAAGGCTGCTAAAAAAGCTTATGATGATGCGCTTGCTGAAGCTGAGAAAGTAAAGGCTGACGACAACGCCACACAAAAGGCTGTTGACGATGCCAAGGCAAAGCTCGATGCTGCGCGTAAGGAGCTTGATAAGTACTCTACCAACAAAGATGAGTTGAATAATGCCATCGCTCAGCATGGTCATGTGTATGAGTATACGAACGATACTCTGAATACTCTTACTGTTGATCAGAAATTAGATAAAGCTGACCCAACATATAAAAATTCAACTGAAAATGAGCGTGAAGCATACGATAATGCGCTAGAGGACGCAATTCGTTTGTCAGCCGATCCAAACGCTTCACAAAAGGACGTTAACAAAGCTATTGATGATCTTAAGAAAGCTAAAGCAGCTCTTGATGCTAAAGCTACGGATAAGTCTAAGCTAGCTGCTGCAGAAAAGCAGAGTTTTGATAATCCTGATCCTGATAATACTAATGGCCCAAAGAGTACCTTCTATAAGAATGCAAAGACCAAGGCTGATGGTAATGATCAGGCTGCTTCAACTGCCATCAATAACTATGACACTGCGTTGAAGAATGCTCGCGATGTTCTTAAGAAAGAAAAAGCAACTCAAAAAGAAGTTGATGAAGCCAAGCAAAAGCTCGAAGCTGCTGAAAAGGCGTTGCACGAGGGTTACAAGACCGATGCTAACGATCTTACGAAAGCTATTGCGGACAACTTTAGCGGTTACCTTATGCCTGCGTACTTCAATGCATTTGATAAAGGCAAGGAAGGGGATACAGATGCTGCTACTGCATTTAAGAATTATAACGATGCTTATCAGAAGGCTAAGGCGCTTAAGAAAAAGCTAGAAGAAGCTAAGACTGGTAAAGATGCTCCAGATCAAGAACAGATTAATGAAGCCAAGACAGCTCTTGAAAAAGCGCGCGAAGTTATTGATAAGTACGCAACTGATACGAGCAAGATTTCTGCTGCATTGCTTAACAGTCTGGCTATTACTACAAGTCCTGCGTATCAAAACGCTTCCGCTGGTACTGAAGGATCAGCTGCTAAGAAAGCCAAGGATGCTTACGATGCTGCTCTCAAGAAGCTTCATAATGCGTTCGACAACAAGATGGATAAGGATAAGGGCGCAGACAGTCAACCTATATCTGAAGGTATTACTCCTGGAACAGATGTAGATACCACAAAGCCTAATTGTCTTGATAATATTCAACAGCACGCAAAGGGCGAGCCTTTGGATAGGGATGTTACCGCTATTCTTAAGGAGCTCAACGACGCTGCTAAGAAACTGGATGAGTTTGCAACCAAGACTGATAAGCTGCAGGAATCCATCAACAAGGATACCGATACTCAGAAGGATCCAGCGTATAAGAACACCAAGGATCCGCACAAGCTGGGTACTGATGGTAAGGAAGATAAATCTGGATACGAGGATATCAAGAAAAAGGCTAAAGACTACGACGATGCGCTTGCTGATGCTAAGAAGCTCTTGACGAATCCAACCGCTACCCAGGCGCAGGTGGATGCGGCTCTTAAGAAGCTTGATGAGAAGCGTGACGCTCTTAAGGCTCAAGATACTAACGTTGAAGCACTGAAGAAGAGTGTTGATAAGAACGGTAAAGACGCATCGGGTACTGAGCAGGCTGTTGAAGGCACAAAGGATTCCGACGCATATCGCAACGCATCTGATCCTCACTTCATGAAGGAGCAGGACGGCAAGCTTGTTCCTGATACGGATAAGAATAAAAATGCAGCCGCAGCCAAGAAGGCGTATGATGATGCTTTGACAAAAGCTCAGGAGCTTTTGAAGAGGCATGACAGCGCCGATACGCCGCAAGACGCAAAGCCAACTCAAAAAGACATCAACGAGGCGCTTAAGGCTCTCGATGAAGCACGTACCAAGCTTGACACATACAAGACTAATACGGATGCTTTGAGTACGGAGGCTGACAAGTCTCAGGCAGATACTGCGACTACTCCAACCGCTGGTCAGTTTGAGGACTCTCCAGAGTTCAAGAACGCATCTTACAAGCAAAGCGTTAAGCCAGATACTGATCCTGATGTTCAGCAGGCAAAGTCTGATATTGATGCTTATAAGAAGGCGCTTAAGGCTGCTCGCGATCTTGTAAAGGCTGCAACTGATTCAGGCAAGAAGAACAGTGAACGCCCAACGCAGAAGCAGGTTGACGAGGCGCTTGAGGCTTTGAAGAAGGCAAAGCAAACTATTACTGATGGTTACAAGACCAATCTTGATGCGCTAACCGCTGCTAAAGATTTTGCGAATGGTGACTTTAAGAAGACTCCTGAGTATAAGAATGCGTCAGCTCTTAAAGATGACTCCTCTGATACGCAGAAGCAATCCAAGGCTAAAACTGATGTTGGAGCTTTGGATGAGACCACTGAAAACGGCGCTTTGAAGAAAGCTAAGGACATCATCGAGAATCCAACTGGCAAGACTCAGCAGGAAGTCGATGATGCTCTTAAGACCCTGCAAGCAGCCATGGATACAGTTACCAACGGGTACAAGACTGTTGTTGATCCTCTTAAAAAGGAGGTTGGCGACAAGGATGCTACAGGCAAGCCTGTAACTCCTCCATTCGAGGAGTCGATTCCGTACAAGAATGCTCTGTATAAGAAGCAGTCCGAAACTGGCGATGCTGCAACTGGTAATGACTCTGCCACCAAGAAGCTTCAAGATTATAACGAGAAGTTTAAGGCTGCGCAGGATCTTATTAACAAAGTGAAGAACCCAGATCCGAATGCTGATCCAGATAAAAAGCCAACTAATGCTGATGTTAAGAAAGCTTTGGAAGCCTTGCAAAAGGCAAAGAAAGCTATCGATGATGCCTTTACGACTAATGCTAAGGATTTGAAGGATGAGTCTGCGAAGTCTACTGCTGATGGTGTAACTACCGTTGGTAAAGATGACTTTGAGGCTACTACTGAGTTCAAGAACGCTGATTCTAAGAAGACTGATGACGGCAAGGATAATGCTGACATCTCTGCTTATAAGGAAGCGTTGAAGAAAGCTAGGACTTTGCTTGAAAAGTTCGGTGATGACGGTAAACCAAAGTCTGATGTAACTGACGTTCCATCTCAGAAGGAAGTTGACGAGGCTCTTCAGAAGCTGAAGGAAATCAAGGATAAAATTCTTGCTGATTATAAGACCAGTTCTACTGAGCTTCAGCAAGAAGTTGACAAGTCTAAGGATGGAGATAAAGACACTAGAGATGACGTGTTCGAGAACACTCCTGCGTTCAAGAACGCGACTGCTAAGGGTGATGAAGATTCCAAGAAGGCTCTTGAAGACTATAACACGAAGCTAAAGACTGCTAGGGATCTTCTTAAAGCTTTCGATCGTACTACTGGCAAGCCGAAGACCAAGCTTCCAGAAGGCGTAACAACGGTTCCAACTCAAAAGCAGCTTTACGATGCTCTAGATGCATTGCAAGCTGCTAAGAAGAAGCTTTCGGATGGTTATAAGACTGATAAGACTGATCTGACTGCTGAAGCTGGTAAGGATTCTGATTTCACTCAGTCTCCTGAGTATCAGAATGCTGCAGGAAGCTCAGAGGCTGAGGCTTATAAGCGCGCATTGGATGAAGCTAATGCAGTTCTTAAGAACCCTAATGCAACTCAGGCTGAGGTTGACGAGGCTTTGAAGAAGCTCCAGGATGCTAAGCAGAAGCTTACTGATTCACACAAGACCGATAAGTCTGATTTGAACACTGAAGCTGGTAAGGATCCTGACTTCCGTAAGTCGATTCCGTTCATTATTGGTAAGGCTGCTGATTTGGCGGAGTATCAGCAGGCGTTGAATGATGCTGATAGTGTGCTTAAGGATCTTAATGCTACTCAGGATCAGGTTGATCAGGCTCTTCGTAGGCTTCGTGATGCTAAGCAAAAGTTGATTGATTCTTATAACAGACTTATTAATAGTGGCAGTGGTGTTGGTGACAATACTGGTGTTGGTGTTAATGATTCGAATACTACTAGTGTTAATAATGTTGTTGATAAGGGTGCTTTGCAGGCTGAGGTTGATCAAGCTCTTGGTGATGTTTCGGCTAATGCTAATGGCGTGGTGGCTGATTCTAACTTGGTGAGTGAGTTTAATGCGGCTTTGAATTATGCTCGTTTAGTGTTAGCGGACGCGAATGCTACTCAGGGGCAGGTTGATTCGGCTTTGGCTCGTTTGCGTGCTGCGCGTGCAGCTTTGCGTGCGGGAATGCTCGCGGCGCGTGATTCTGCTGGAGTGAATCTTAAGCGTGGTGACGTGAGTGGTGTTAATACTGGCGCTAGTTCCTCGGTGTTTGCTGCTTTGGCTGCGGTGTTTGCTGGGCTCGGAGTGGTTGGTGCTGCGTCTAAGCGTAGGAAGCATTCGGCTCGTTAGTTTAATCTGTAGCAGTGTGTGATGCTGCTACGATTGGAGTAATGTGAATTAATGGCTTGGGGATAGTTTCTTCAAGCCATTAATTATTTGGTGTTGCGCACTATTCCTTACTTGGTATTGCGCGACATTCTCTGTTTACTGTTGTATGAGGGCTGGGTGTTTCTGCGCTCGCGCGGATTAGCCGCGCTCACGTCTTCGCCGCATGTAAAGTCCACTGGACTTTACATTTAAGCGGCTCAGCGAATCGAGGTGACTTCTCGCGCGCTATGCAGCTCGAAGTCGTCGATTCGCACAACGCTCCGCCTATTACGTGTAGTCTAGAGTTGCGGTTGTTCCGTTTTGTCTTTGATTTTGTTTTTGTGTTGAGGTTTTTTTGTAGTGGTTGATCATTGGATTGTTTGATATCGGCTGCCGCTCTTATACTGTTCGACCAAGAATCACCCAGCCCTCTTACAAGTCTGAACAATTGCGTATTGCTTAATCATCGAGATTCTCGATTTTTCTTACTCTCTCAGCGAGTCGCCATCTAGCGACGCTGAGGCTCGCTTCGATAGCTGCGAAAAATCTCGAATCTCTACCTAGTTTGGCGTAATCATGTAGTGCGTTTGTACCGAGTTTACGGCGTGTCGTGTCGCTCGCGCAGGTTAGCTACGCTCACGTCTTCGCCGCACGTAAAGTCCACTGGACTTTACGTTTGAGCGGCTCAGCGCTCCGAATTGCCTTCGCGCGCTACGCTTTAAGCGCTCAGGCAGGTTGTCGCGCAAATTCGGGAAATGTGAATGTGTTGTGTGCGTATAGCGCAAATCGTGGTGTTTAATCGCTTTAGCGACTAGATTATAAAAGTTGGGCAAATAAGCTTAAACGCGCATCAATTAAGCAGTGCCAACAAGTAAGCCATATGTGTCGCAAAGGAGGATTAGTGACTGAGTGCAACACTTTAGCGAATCGCCACGCATCCAATCCGTGCGAGAGTAAGAATGCGCACAAGAATGAGCGTGATAAAGAGCGCAATAACGAGTTCAATAGTATGCTCGTGGTTGCGCGCGCAAAAAATCGCGTTGGCAGAGGCACAACTTGCGCAAAAGTGATTCTTTTTGGCGAACACTCGGTTGTTTATGGCTACAGCGCAGTAGCGCTTCCATTGCAAAATCTTAAGATGCACGCAACAGTAACAAGTGCACGAACACTCAACGACACAAGCGCCACAGCAGACGAAGGCAAAAGAGCAGAATTATGCGATTCAGCAGAAGACCTTAGCTGCCAGATGCAAAACCTCATAACACTTAAAGCATTAGGATTTGATGGTCTTTTACGAAGCGCACCTGCGCGATTCGCGTCGATTAAAACCGCAATACAAGAGGCATTACGTTTCGCCAATTGGCAGGGCGAAGCATTGCAAATAGAAACCGTTTGCGATTTTCCGCCAGAGCGAGGATTGGGGTCTTCGGCGGCAGCGGCAGGAGCAGTGATCCGCGCAATACTCGACTACTACAGTATTAATGCCAGCGATGAAAAACTATTCGAGATTACGCAAGACGCAGAACGCGTTGCGCACGGGAAAGCATCTGGATTAGACGCCACAGCAACCAGTGCGATGCTGCAGCAGCCAGTTCGCTTCTTGGATGGCAAATTTAGCCGAATGAGCATAAGCCCAACAATACGCGCTTGGATTGTGCTAGCTGATTCGGGATTCAAAGGAACAACAAAAGTAACAGTAGAAGCATTACGCAAAAAACGCGATAGCCAGCCGAAAATCGTAAATGCACTTTTGCAAGAGCTTGGTCAAATCGCTCTTAACGCAGAGAATGATTTAGAGTTTGGCAATATACAAAATATTGGATCGAGCATGACTCGTGCTCACAAAATTCTTGCGGAATTAGGTATAAGTACGCCATTTTTAGACGCTCTAGTTAAAAATGCTTGCGAAAATGGTGCTCTAGGAGCAAAGCTTACAGGCGGAGGCGGAGGTGGATGCATTATAGCAATTGCGCAAAGTCAGGAGGATGCGTCTAAAGTAAGCATAGCGCTTAAAAACGCTGGAGCAGCTAGAACGTGGATTGTAGAAATTGGGCAATAATCATAACTAATTCGTTAGTATGCTTTAAAAACGCTTTAAAGACTAAAGACTTAAGAAAGGGTACGCGTGGAAAACGTTGAAATTGAGCCAAAAATAGCGTTTAATGTGCTTGATGATATTGATGCGTTTAATAACAGTAATTACGGAGCCGCTTTTACAGCTACAGCAAACGCAAATATTGCGCTAATCAAATATTGGGGGAAACGAGATGAAACTCTGATTTTGCCATATACTTCCTCATTATCTCTGACTTTAGACGGATTTTCCACAACAACAAAAGTACGATTTGATGATTGCCTAGAGGCAGACTCGATTTGCTTAAACGGAGTAAACTTTACAGGCGATTTACTCCAAAGTTCAGAGCGTGCACGAATAGTAAAAATGCTAGATATTGTGCGAAAAATTGCTGGAATTAAGAGCAAAGCACAAGTCGTAAGCGTAAACACAGTTCCAACAGCCGCAGGATTAGCTTCTAGCGCATCTGGTTTTGCGGCACTTGCGTCTGCAGCATCATACGCCGCAGGATTAAACCTAAGCCCACGCAACTTATCGATTCTAGCTCGCAAAGGATCTGGATCAGCATGCAGGTCGATTTACGGCGGATTAGTATTATGGAACGCTGGCGCAAGCGACGAAACGTCTTACGCAGAGCCAATCGAAACACCAGAAGAGCTTCAACTAGCAATGGTAACTGTTATTTTAAACTCTAGTAAAAAGAAGATTTCAAGCCGTGAAGCAATGCGACGCACAGTAGAAACATCACCAATCTACGCAGACTGGATCAAAAACTGCAAAAAAGACCTAAATACGGCGTTATCAGCTATCAAAAATTGTGATATTCAAGCATTGGGAGAAGTGTCGGAGAGAAACGCTTTAGGAATGCACGACGCAATGCGCGCGGCTGCTGAAAGCGTAAACTATTTAACAGATGAAACGCATGTTGTGCTTAACGTTGTGCGAAAAATGCGCGATGAAAGCGGATTTCCAGTTTGGGCTACAATGGATGCTGGTCCGAATGTTAAAGTTTTAACTAGCGCGGAGCAAGTTTTGCGAGTTAAAAACGAGTTGAGTTTGCGCGTGTTGAGTGAGATTAAGCGTTTGCGCGAGTCGCAGGAATCGCCGTCATTTAGCAGCTTTGCGCAATCCAATCCGCAGTTTGTTATTGCACGCCCAGGAAGTGGCGTTAGCATACGGAGAGAATCATGACTAATGAGCAAGCTTTAGCGCCTGGAAAACTTTACATAGCAGGCGAATACGCTGTTGTAGATGGATGCGCTGCAATCGTAGCAGCTGTGAATCGTTATGTAAAAGTTACAGTTGACGATGACAACCTACTAATACGTGATAGTCATGGAAAAACGTATAACAGCTGCGACTTTAATAAAAACGAATCCGAAAAAAATAATCTTAAAAAACTAGATTTACCAACATTTTACGGAAAAATCACGAGTGAGTCTAAAAACTATAAGCCTCTTTATTGGAAGCGTGGAATCTTCGGCAGGGAATTTATTTTAGACGAAAAAGATGCAGAAGATATAACTATGAGCGCAAAAGACTCAACGGATGCTTGCGACTTGCCAGCGGAAAAGTCGCCAGCAACCAGCGATGAACAAAACCAAGATTCTCAAATAAAAAAATTAAAAAAAATCTATTCATACGTATTTTCCGCAATGCAAATAGTAGACGATTTTGCGCGCGAAACAAAAGAAGTAAAAAACGTTTTACTAGATGAAGGAAATACAGCCATAAACCTATACAATCTACAAATAGAAAGTGATTTAGACGATAAAAAAACAGGCAAAAAATACGGGCTTGGATCATCTGCAGCCGTAACGGTGGCGGCTGTGCGAGCGCTGTGCAAATGGTACGGATTAACGCTTACAACGCCAGAATTGTGCAAGCTAGCCATAATTGCATCGTCGCTAGTAAAAAAGTCAGGAAGCGGCGGAGACGTGGCAGCAAGCGCATACGGCGGATGGGTAATGTACCGCGCGTACAATCGCGAATGGCTTGAAGCAGAAATAGAAATGATTGAAAGTGGAGACTCAAGCCTACACAAGCTGCTTAGAAAAAAATGGCCGCGATTTGAAGTAAAACGATTAAAAGTAGGCGCAGGCTTGCGACTCTTAGTTGGGTGGACGGGGAATCCTGCCAGCAGCGCAGAACTTGTTGGAAGTGTAAAAGCTGGAGTGAAGGCTGGCGATTTAACCGCGCACAATCCCTCTAAAACAAGCGCTAAGACTTACTCTAAAACATACGAAGATTTTTGCGTACAAAGCGAAAAATGCGTGCAAAAAATCGCAAATGCGCTAGAAAATGGGCGCATAGACGCGTTATTAAGCGGATTTGCGCGAAATCGTGCGCTGCTGAAAGATCTTGGCGAAATCACGGGAACATTAATCGAAACGCCAAAACTCACGCGGCTAATAGAAGTTGCCAATGATGCAGGATTGCCGTCCAAAACAAGTGGAGCAGGCGGAGGAGATTGCGGAATCGCGATTGCGCGCGCGGAAGATTTTGATGCTGTGTTTGTTCGCATTGAAGAAGAATGGCAAAACAGCGGTATTGAGGCGCTTAATCTGAAAGTCGCAGAATTTGATGAAAGTAGCGACCTCTCGCTTATTGAACAACGCAAAGACGATCACATAAAACTCGCGTGCGAACAATACAATGCGCACGCGGAATCTGGTTTTGAACACGTGCGGTTTATTCCAAACGCGCTGCCGCAATTGGCATTAAGCGATGTAGATACAAGTGTGAGCGTGTTTGACGAAAGCACAAAATGGGATACTCCGCTGTATATTAACGCAATGACTGGCGGCAGCAAAAAAGGCGAAAATATAAACGAGTCGCTAGCGAGGGTAGCTGCAAAAACTGGCTTAGCAATGGCTTCTGGCTCGCTAAGCGCAGCGCTTAAAAATCCGCGGCTTGCAGGGACTTTTAGCGTGATTCGACGCTTTAATCCGCATGGATTTGTAATGGCGAATGTAAGCGCAGGAGTGAGCGCTGAGCAGGCGATTAAAGCTGTAGAAATTTTGCAAGCAAACGCGTTGCAAATCCACCTAAACGCGGCACAAGAGCTTGTGATGAGCGAAGGAGACCGCGATTTTAGTGCGTGGCTTAACAATATTGAGACAATTGTAAGCGCGCTTGATTCAATGAAAGTGCCAGTTGTTGTTAAAGAGACTGGGTGCGGAATGGGTGCTCGTGATGTGCTGCGCTTGCAAAATGTGGGCGTGCGCGCTGTAGATGTTGGCGGACGCGGAGGCACGAATTTTGTTGCGATTGAAAACGCAAGGCGTGGGCGTGAAAGCGGCTACGAGTTCCTCGATTCCTGGGGGCTTACAACTGTCGAATCGTTGCTAGACATAGCGCAATGCGATGAGATTTTGCGCGAGCCGCGCGATTCATCGGATTCTTGCAATAGTGCGCGAATGCAAGTGTTTGCAAGCGGAGGAGTGCGTACGCCGCTTGATGTTGTGCGCTCATTGCGGCTTGGTGCAAGCGCTGCTGGAGTTGCTGGCGAATTTTTGCACACGCTTATTAACGAAGGAGAAGATGCGCTTGTTGAGCAAATTGAGTCTTGGAAGGCGCAGATTCGTGTGATTATGGCGTTGCTTGGATGCAAGAATATTGAGGATTTGCGCGAAAATTCGCGGATTTTGATTGATGATAAGCCCTGTGTGATTTAATGTCGGGCGTAGTGATATACTTGTGTAGTTGTGCGTTCAAGCATGCTTATTTGTTTATGCGATTTAGCGTCGGTTAGTCGCGTGGGCGGTTTGCGTGGGTGAGCGACGCAAGACTTGCAAGTCAAAGAAAATAGGAGTCCAATTATGGCAGCTCGTTGCGCAGTATGTGGCAAGGGACCGCAAACCGGTTTCAGCGTTTCACATTCGCACATCCGCAATAAGCGCACCTTCCGCCCGAACCTTCAGCCGGTTCGCACCACCATTGATGGCGAAAATGTTCGCCTTCGTGTGTGCGTAAAATGCATTAAGGCAGGTAAGGTTCAGCGCGTTGAGGCGTGAATCGCGTGTTAGATGTAAGGCCCTGAGCAGTGCTCGGGGCTTTTTTGTTTCCCTATTTTTCGCTTAAATCGTAGCACGCTTTCCTATTTGTTGTTGCGCGAGGTTTGAGTATTTCTCTCCTCGCAAGTCCCGTCGCTACGCTCCTCTTTTATTGCTCGTATAGAAATACATCAAACCTTCTGAATATCTAAAACTTTTGCGTGGTTTTTATCACCGAGATTCTCGATTTTTCTTCTTCATTCGATGAATCACCATCAAAGATGCTGAGGTTCATCTCATTCAGTGCGAAAAATCTCGAATCTCCACCTCACTTGCGCTCCGACCTACCTTTTCGCTTAAATCGTAGCGCAACGATTATAATCGAAGTATGGCAGCACGCATAACACTAAACACAGCAATATCGTCAATCGTAAGCAACAAGAGACGCGTGTCTTCCCTAAAATCACTAGGCGTAATCACAGTAAAAGACGCGCTAACATACTACCCGTTTAGAGTCACAAATCCGCTAAAACGCGCGCATTTAAGCCAAATTTTGCCAGGTCAAGAAGTGGCGTTCTCAGCGACAATACAATCTATAAACATAGTGCAAATGGCAGCGCGACGAGGATATCGGCTAGAAGTAAACGTAGCGCAAGATGCGGCACAAGCACAGATTGTGTATTTTTCAAAGAACAGACAATACGTGCAATGGGTTAGTGGCAGAATTGCAGTAGGACAAACCGTTGTTGTAGGAGGCACAAGCGGCGAGTTCAATGGGAGACTACAGTTTACACATCCGCAGATTCTAACTGTTCGAGCAAAGAGTGCTGAAAGCGATGATTCTGCTTATAATACTGATGCGCGCGTGCAAAACAGCGATGATTTTTCTGTGCAAAGTGTAGAAGATGGGATTGAAAAACTTTGCGCGCCACAACCGATTTACCACGCAAATTCGAGAATATCTAGTGAACATATTCACGAGACGATTTTAGGATTATTGCGACTTTTTAAGACTTGCGATTCTAGCGATTTTAATGTTGATACTACAGGTGTTGCTGATACAAATGTTCCTGATACAAATGTTCTTTCAGATGTTTTGCCAGACGTTCTGCCACAATTCGTCACAAACAGTAGAAACCTAATGCACCGCGCGGCAGCATTCGAATCAATCCACAATCCACAAAACAAAAACGACTTTGAAAACGCAATACACACAATGCGCTACGAAGAAGCATTCATATCACAAATAGCAGTTTTGCAATCACGCAAAAAATCAGGGGAAAATAAGGCATACACGTGCGAAAACAGCGAGCTAAGAAAACACTTTGAAGAAAGCCTACCATTCGAGCTAACAGAAGGACAAAAAAACGTTATTAGCGAAATAACAGCAGATATGCAAGGCGAATCGCAAGCAACCGAGGAGTCCCCATTAAAACCAATGCGTCGTCTTTTGCAAGGAGAAGTCGGCTCTGGAAAAACAATAGTAGCAATGAGCGCAATGCTACAAGCCGTAGGATCAGGACACCAAGCGGTACTAATAGCCCCAACACAAGTATTAGCATCACAGCATGCCACAAACCTACAACAGATGATTGAGCGTGCAGGGATAAACGTTGAAATAACGCTCATAACAGGCGGAATGAAGCTAGCCAGCAGACGAAGTGCACTAGCAAAAGTAGCAAGTGGAGAGCCAGCGATTATTGTGGCAACACACGCAGCTTTCTCCGCAAGCTTTAAACCAACAAACCTAGCGCTGGTGATAATCGACGAACAGCACAGATTTGGCGTAGAACAACGAGACACACTATTACGCAAGATAAGCGGAAACGCGGTTCCACACTTGTTAGTCATGACAGCCACACCAATACCGCGATCCGCAGCAATGACATGGTTTGGAGACCTAGACGCATCCTATTTAACAGAGCTTCCAGGCGGACGCAAACCAATCCGCACTTTTGTAATAAACGAAGAAGACTCGCATAAGATGGCATCCATGTTCTACCACATTCGCTCCAGAATCGATGCAGGAGAGCGAGCATATGTTGTATGCGCTCGAATAGACAGTGAAGACAGTGAAGAAAACAACGATAATACTTACAATACTTACAATAATGCTGATGCGATCTACCAAGAGACCCAAGACTCATACACTCTAAATTCACAAAATACCCAAAATACACAAATTGCTCAGCGAGAAGTCCACACAGTTTTACAAATATCAAAACGCTTACAAAACCTACCACAATTCAAAGGCGTAGAATTCGCACAACTAACAGGTCGTACAAGCGACGAAGAAAAACGCGAAATAATGCACAAATTCGACAGTGGACAAGTACAAATCCTAGTTTCCACAACGGTTATAGAAGTCGGAGTAGACGTAGCAAAAGCCAGTTGTATAGTGATTTTCGACGCAGACCGCTTCGGACTAGCACAACTACACCAGCTCAGAGGACGAGTGGGACGTTCAGGCACACAATCCTGGGCTTTCCTAGTGTCAAACGCACCAAACAATCAGTTAGCAGCTGAACGTTTACAAGTAGTAGAAAACTCGTTAGACGGCGCCATAATAGCCCAAAAAGACCTAGAATTAAGAAACGTTGGAGACGTTCTAGGAGACAGTCAGTCAGGTGGAAAATCCAGTCTAAAACTATTAAGAGTAGTAAAAGACGCAAAAATCATTGCAGAAGCAAGAGAGGACGCAAACACGCTACTAGAACACGACCCGACCTTACTAGAACATCCACAAACCGCCGGAGCAGTTTTAGACTTTACACAAGGTAGCAGCACAGCAATACTAAGCAATTAGATTAATGAAATCAGATTCATGAAACACAAATTGCCCAAGTAGTTTTGTACAAAAATCGCTTTTAATAGGCTAAAAGCACTATTAAAAGCGGCTGATAACGATTAAGCACCCAGACGCCAAATAAAAAAATAAACGCCAAATAAAAAATAATATAATAAAAAATAATATATATTTTCACAATAAACGTGCGAAAAAAACAATTTTTGAATATCCTAGATATATAGAAAGGTAAAATCGCGAGAGATGAGGCAAAGATGACTGAGCGCGAACAACAAATTCTATCGTGGATTCAACAGAACCCTATGATTAGTCAGCAAGAACTTGCAGACCTAGCAGGAATAACAAGATCAGGCGTAGCTGCACACATTTCCAATCTTATTCGCAAAGGATACCTTAGAGGAAAAGGATACATAGTCACACCACCTAGCTACGTAACAGTAATAGGCGGAATAAGCATGGACGTGCTGGGAATCGCGTGCGGAGACCTAATGGACTACACTTCAAACGCTGCAAAAGTACGATACGCGCTAGGCGGAGTCGGACGAAACATAGCCGTGGCACTAGAAAGAATGAACACACGAGTAAGCCTAGTATCCGTGTACGGCGGCGACCACAACGGAGAATTATTCAAAGTCGACGCGTCTGTAAACGGATTAGAAATAGGATACTCAAAGCAGCTACCAGATGCAATGACAGCATCATACATGTATGTAGGAGACGCATCGGGGCAAAGGCTTTTAGCACTAGACGACATGAGCATCTACGATTACATGACACCAGACTTCTTGCGCGAAAGAATATCGATAATAGAAAACGCAGACATAGTTGCACTAGACACCAACATTTCACAAAAATCCTTCGAATGGGTGTGCGACAACTATCATAGACCAATAATGGTGCGCGCAATAACCGATGCAAAAGCTCCACGAATACTTTCCAGACTACACTGCATAGACACACTCATATTAGACACAGCCGAATCGCAGGCGTTAACAGGCATTTGTGCGGTAGACGAAAAATCTGCAGTAAGATGCGCTAAGGTATTGCTAAAACGAGGAGTTGGGCATGTGTTTGTTAACTCGGGGCGCGAAGGAGTAGCGTATGGCGTAGCGGACGAAGGAGTAGCGTTCTATCCCGTACCGCTAAAACGTGTACAAAGAATGATTGTTGCGCACGGAAACGGTGGAGAAGGCGTGCGCGCGGTTGGCAACGACAATGGTTCAAGCGATGCTGCTACAGCGGCGTTGATCTATGCTAGATATAATCATTTTGATAACACGAAGACAGGGCGATTCGCTGTAGCCGCCGCAGCTCTTAACACAGAGTCGGTAGAAGCTGTGCACGAGTCGATGACTCCAGAGCTTGTAATGGAGAGGATGGAAAACATTCACGAGCGCGTGTAAATACCAAATCTCTATCTTTGGTGTTGAGCAAAAAATTTGCCTGAGAATGGTGCGCAAAATATGATTTTTGCAACATTCTCAGGCAATTATTAAAAGAATGAAAACGAATGAATTAGATTAGTGAATCACTCGCAATCTTCTGGCTTAGGAATCAAGAATGAGCATGCAAACGCCAAAGCAAGTAGCACGATTCCAGCAACCATCGAAGCAATATATCCAGCTGATGCTCCAGCAGATTGTACAAAATTAGTCATAACAGCGTAAAGAATCGCAAAGCTCAAGCCTGCACCAAGATTAAACGCGCCAGCATTCATTCCAGGCAAATATCCAGGATTATCCTTTGGCGAAAGCACAATTCCAAGACCGTTAAGCATAATGTTTGCAACGCCAGCATAGCTGATACCAAGCCACAAAGAAAGCACTACAAGCGACCAAACAGAAGGCGAGGCTGCAACATAAATTCCAAACACCACGCCAAGAACGCTCACAAGAATTCCAGCACGCAGCACAAGACGATACCCGAACTTTGCAGCAAGCATACCCGCAACAGGTCCAAACACGAAGCCGATGATTGCGTAAGGTGTAAGAGTTGCAAAGCTTACGATGTCCGCACCCATTCCAGCGCCAGCCTTAGCATCTTGAGCTAGCTGTGGAACAACGCCGTTCATAATTGCAAATACGCCAGTCATAGTAAGAAGCGTGCAAGAAAGCAAGCCCCAAGTGCGACGCTGACTCATATATTTTGTAGAAACAAGAGGAGCAGAGTTTTTGCCCTCTACGTTCCAGAACACTACAAAGAATACTACTGCAAGAACCACAAGACCTGCTACAAGACTCAAATTCGCGCCAGCAAGTTTACCAATCTCGTTGATAGCAAGATATGCTGCTAGGAATGCTATACCAAGGGTTACAACTCCAACCCAATCCATCTTTGGCGTATCTTGAGCATGGGATTCTTCAGCATAGAAAGCAACCAAAAGAACAGCGATTATACCAATGGCTGCCATAGTCCAGAATACGGATCTAAAGCCAAAGTTTCCTGCAAGCCAGCCGCCAAGAAGCGCATCAACGCCTGCAATACCGCCGTTCACAGAAGTCAGAATTGCCATTAGCTTTGCGTAGCGTTTTTCTTCGCTAACGCGCACGCGAAGCATAATCAAGCACATTGGTACAACAGGTCCGCTTGCTCCTTGAAGAA
Organism: Gardnerella sp. DNF00109; assembly: GCF_049262845.1. Taxonomy (NCBI): domain Bacteria; kingdom Bacillati; phylum Actinomycetota; class Actinomycetes; order Bifidobacteriales; family Bifidobacteriaceae; genus Gardnerella; species Gardnerella sp. DNF00109. The sequence goes on along the minus strand of NZ_CP058406.1, from coordinate 1,266,796 downwards.
TTCGTCCAATCATAAGAACTGTTACATTTGGCGCAATAGCACTCACTGCACAACCCAAAATAGTGGAGATTAAAATTCCAGTAAGAACCTTTTTTCGTCCAACAAGATCAGCTAAACGCGGCAAGAACAGCGAGAATAATGCTGCTGCAGTAAAGAATACTGTTTGCGTTAAGGCGATTTGAGAATCCGTTGTTTTAAGCTCTCGAGTCATTGTTGCTAGAGCTGGAGAAAGCATAGATGCGTTAAGCTGGAATGCGAAAATCGCCACAAGCAGCGCTACCATAAGCGCTACGATTGATCGTCCACCCTTATCCAACATAGATGGTTTTTTAGATGAAACCTCAGTCATAATTAACCTCTATTTTCAATTACCTCAATTATTTCAATTCTTTTAAAGCGTCAATAATCAAATCCCAGAACTTGTTAAAGTCGAGTTTAGTTGCCACTTGAGTATGGCACTTGTCAGCCGATGGCTCTGGTCCACGCAAATCTGCTACCGTCATGCCAAGCGTCAAATCTCCCTTAATCTCAACGTCTACAGGGCATCTGCGAGTTTGTACAACGCTGTGATCTATCAAATATGCAACCGTGCAAGGATCATGAACTGGTGGGTCGATAAAGTCCTGGTTGTTCTTGTATGCCTTACGGAAGAAGTCCATCAATCCGCTTGCAAAAGCAGAAAGAGGCGTACCGATAGCGTCAATCCTAGCTTGTACTTCTGGAGTGCAAAGTGCCTGATGAGTTAAATCAAGACCAACCATTGTAATAGGCCAATCTTCATTAAACACAACGTGAGCGGCTTCTGGATCTACCTTAATGTTAAACTCTGCAACTGCGCTCCAATTGCCAACGTGATAGCCGCCGCCCATGAGAACGACTTCCTTAACTCGGCTAACGATTCGTGGCTCTAAGCGAACTGCCATAGCTATGTTTGTAAGAGGTCCAGTTGGTACAAGTGTGATCGTGCCTGGCTCATGACTCATTATTGTGTCAATAATCCAGTTTACTGCGTGTCCCTCATCTAAAGGACGAGTTGGCTCTGGCAAAGTCACTCCATCCAGGCCGGTTTCTCCGTGAACAGCAGCAGCAACTTCTAGAGGACGAATCATTGGGCGGTCGCAGCCTGCGTGAACAGGGATATTTGTAGCATGTGCCATTTCTAGAGTCGCTCGCGCATTGTAAGTCACCTTTTCTAGGCTTTGATTTCCGCCGACTGTTGTTACACCAAGCAAATCAATGTTTGGATTGCCAAGCGCTAGCAGAATAGCCATAGCGTCGTCATGACCTGGATCGCAATCTAGAATGATTGTGGTCATTTTAGCTCCTTAGTTGTTTAGTTATATGTCAGTTGTAGTTGGGATTTATATATTTTATGCTTAGGCTTTTTAGCGAACTTCATTGTTTAGCGTAGTTTGGGATAAATCGTCAGAAACCAGTGCTAAGCAACATTTGTTTATATAAATAAACAAATGACCGTTCCAAGTATATCAATAACAAAATTCGACACAAGTCTAAGTAATTTAAAATGATATGCTTAAAACATGCACGTAATTGCAGGAAGATTTAAAGGCACGCCATTATGCGCTGCAAAGTCATGTACAAGACCAACAACAGATCGCACAAAAGAGGCGATTTTTTCTAGGCTCGACTCATGGGGAGTATGCGATGGTGCTCGAGTACTCGACTTATTCGCTGGCACAGCGGCGTTAGGTGTAGAAGCGATTTCTAGGGGCGCAAGAGAACTCGTGTGCGTAGAAGCGAACGCAGCTGCGGCGGCGTTAATAACAAAAACTGTTAAAGTACTACAAAGTCAAGGCGCGTGGAGTGAAGATTTAAGCGCTCGCGTAAATAAAAGACGCGCAGAGCAGTTCGTACAAGACTACAGCGGTGAAGCGTTCGATTTGGTGTTTGTGGATCCGCCGTACGCATTAGAGACAGAGCAAGTTGAGCTTTTGATTGAGAATATGGTCAGTAAGGGCGTTGTAAGTGCCGCAGCTGACACGCTTATTGTTTTAGAGCGTAGCGCGCGCAGTGTTGCGCCTAAGATTTGTGCTGGGTGGGAGATTTTCGACACGCGCAACTATGGCGAAACTGCTGTTATGTTCATTCAATCTACTAATTGACCTTTATTCGCGTTTAGAGCGTGACCAAGTGCGGTAGAGATTCGAGATTTTTCGCCGCTATCGAGGCGAGCCTCAGCACCGAAGGTGGTGACTCGCCGAGAGAGCAAGAAAAATCGAGAATCTCGGTGATTAAGTGATACGCAATTGTTCAAGCATGTAAGAGGGCTGGGTGATTCTTGGTCGAACAATATAAGAGCGGCGCCGATACCAAATAATCCAATGAGCCACCACTACAAACAAACCTCAACCCAAAAACAAAATCAAAGCCAAAACGGAACAACCGCAACAACAACCAACACGTAAGAGGCAGAGCGTTGTGCGAATTGACGACTTCGAGCTGCATAATGCGCGAGAAGTCACCTCGATTCGCTGAGCCGCTTAAATGTAAAGTCCAGTGGACTTTACGTGCGGCGAAGGCGTGAGCGCGGCTAATCCGCGCGAGCGTAGAATTAGCCAGCCCTCACGCAACATCAAGTAAGAAATCGCGCTAGCGCAGCTAAATTTTACAGGTTGGCGCGCTTTGGCGAATCGCCAGAAACCTCCCACCCAAGGCTAATCAGCGTTTTTCTATCTTGCTTACTAAGCGACTTGCAATCAAGTTTCTCAATTAAATCTGGTCTAATCTGGCTCGTGCGCGCTAGTGCATCATCTCTGCGGAAGCGATCCACTTTAGCGTGGTCGCCCGAAGTAAGAATCGCAGGCACGCTAATATCGCGCCAAGTTGTGGGACGAGTGTATTGGTGATGCTCAAGAATCGCATCCGCGCCAGTGTACGACTCTTCAACAATCGACTCTGGGTTACCCATAAAGCCTGGAATCAAGCGCGTAATGGCCTCTACCATAACGCTAACAGCCACTTCGCCGCCGTTAAGAACGTAGTCGCCAATGGAATATTCGCGCACATCTACTCCGCGCGATTGATAGTATTCTGGGATTCGCGCGTCATAGCCTTCGTAGCGTCCGCACCCAAATACAAGTCGCTTTGCGCTTGCTAATTGTGTAGCGTCTTTTTGCGAAAACAGTGGGGCAGAAGGGTTTGGGAAGATTAGAACTGTGCCGTTATCGCCAATATCGGCTTTGTTATCGTCATTATCGGCGTCATCTCCATTATAAAGCAGCTCATCAAGGCATTCCGCCCACACTTCTGGCTTCATAACCATTCCAGCGCCGCCACCAACTGGCGTATCATCAACCGATTGATGAACGTCATGCGTCCATTTTCTAAGATTATACGCGTTGATTTTAAGCAAGCCATTATCTTGCGCTTTACCAAGCAAGCTCAAATCTAGCATGCGAAAATATTCAGGGAACACGGAGATTATGTCGATTTGCATTTTATAAAGCCTTTAAGCTTAAATCATGTGTTTTAGATTCCTGGGATTAATCCACCTGGAGGATCTAAAGTTAAATATTTTTCTTTAAGATTAACTTCTGGAACCAGTGCTTGAACGAAAGGCACTAGCGCAGTTTTATCATCGCCAACAGGAGTTGAAAGTCGGATTTTAAGCAATGATTGAGCACCATCAATAACGTCTACGACTTTGCCGATTTCACGCGGCGCAACTCCAAGTGAATTATTCTCACAAATGCGCGCGCTAAGACCCACCAAATCCTTAATATACCAAGCATTTTCTTGCTCTAACTCTTGCGCGCTTTGAGCCTTAGTGTAAAGCTCTAAACCGTTTAAGGCCTCTGCATCGTTGCGATTTAGACTTTGTTCAAAAAGCAAAATCCAACGGCTTTTAAACGTTCGCGCAGACTCGATTGTAAACTCGCGCTCGCCGTCTTGCGTGTAAAGCACATTGCCTGCTTTAAAGCGCTCATAAGGTTCGTCGGTAAAAATTTGGACAGTGACTTCGCCTTTTAGTCCTTGCGCTTTTCCAATACGACAAACCCTCAGTAGGTTGTTTGAACCTTGCTGAGGGTCGTCAAAAAGTTGGTTTTTAGCCACGTTCAATCTCACTTACGTACGTCCATAATGTCAACGCGAACGTTGTGGCGGCTTAAAGCCTGTACAACAACGCGAATGGCATTAGCGGTACGACCGTTTCTTCCAATAACTCTACCGATGTCTTCTGGATTTACGCGCACGCGCAAGAGTTCGCCGCGAGCGTTTTCGTGAGAACGCACGGACACGTCATCTGGAAAATCAACGATGTTTTTAATGAGATGTTCCACAGCTTGAGCCAGCATAATTACTCAGCCTTTTCCTCGGCTTCAGCATCTGCTGCTGGAGCTTCTTCAGCTTCGTTCTTAGCGGCTTCTGCAGCAGCCTGAGCCTTTGCAGCGGCTTCGGACTTAGCAGCCTTAAGCTTCTGAGCTTCGGCTTCTACAGCCTCAACGCGAGCCTGTGCGTCTGGACCAGCTTCGCCAGTCTTCAAAGTGCCTTCTGCACCTTCAAGACCATTGAACTTCTGCCAATCGCCAGTAATCTTTAGCAGCTTCAACACTGGTTCGGTTGGCTGTGCGCCAACGCCAAGCCAGTACTGTGCGCGGTCAGACTTAATCTGAATCAAAGATGGCTGCTTGTTTGGATCGTAGATGCCGATCTCTTCGATGGACTTGCCGTTACGCTTGTTGCGCGAATCAGAAATTACAACGCGATAGAAGGCGTAGAACTTCTTGCCCAATCTCTTAAGACGAATCTTGGTTGCCAAAATGGCTCTCCTTATAACTAGAGTCGTAGAATTTCGCTCGGGTGTGGGGCACTCCTTGCGAGTTCCACTGTTCCTCGCGTGGTCGATAAGAGGGCTTCGATTCACGCGAATAACTTTTCTATTATGACTGATTGCGTGGACGTTCGCGCGCTTAGACCGTGCGAACGACAGGACCTACCTTTTCGCTTAGAGCGTAGCGCGCGAAATTCTCTGTTTGGTGTTGTATGAGGGCTGGCTAATTCTACGTTCGCGCGGATTAGCCGCGCTCGCGCCTTCGCTTGCGTTGAAAGCACACTGTGCTTTCAACTTTGAGCAAGCTCAGCGAATCGAGGTGACTTCTCGCGCATTATGCAGCTCGAAGTCGTCGATTCGCACAACGCTCCGCCTATTACGTGTAGTCTAGAGTTGCGGTTGTTCCGTTTTGGCTTTTATTTTGTTTTTGGTTGAAGTTTGTTTGTAGTGGTTGATCATTTGTATTATTTGGTATCGGCTGCCGCTCTTATATTGTTCGACCAAGAATCACCCAGCCCTCTTACGTGCTTGAGCAATTGCGTATTGCTTAAACACCGAGATTCTCGATTTTTCTTGCTACTTCAGCGAATCACCATCAAAGATGCTGAGGTTTGCTTCATTCGCTGCGAAAAATCTCGAATCTCTACCTGACTTAGTGGGGTATTGTATGCAAAGAGCATAGTTATTCGCGCGAAGAAGGCGGTGACTAGATGTGGATTGAAACGCAAACGATTAACGCAAAGTGGTCGCTTCCATCCACGCGAATCGCGCGTTGCTCTGTGGCTATAGCGTTGCATCCTGTTGATTTTACTAGCACATGGTCAAGTGCAAGATTCGGCCATTTTTGCCACGTTGGCCAAGTCTTTAGTCGCTTGCCGATTTGCATTGATGCGTCTAAAAAGCCTGATTTTAGTAGCGCTCTAAAGCTTGGGTGATCTGGAGTGGAGTTTAAGTCTCCGCCGATTATTGTGACTTTTTTGACGTTGTTTTCATTGTGATTTTCGCCGATTTTTGCAAGCGCCATTATTCCGCTGCTCCAAGCCGCACATCCGCGCATAGGCGACTTTGGATGCGCCGAAGCGAATGTTATTAAAAGATTTTCCGCGGATGAGTCGCAAGTGACCGACGTAACAATTGGCACGTTTGCTGCATCAATCTTAATCGACTTACCAAAAGATTTAACATTGCTTAGTCGCGTATAAATCGCGTTAAAGCCGCCATTTTCATGTCCGCTCGCGCTTCCCAATTGCACATGTGGAAAATCGCGCTTAATCCCAAGTTTTTCAAGGTTTTTTACAAGTTTTTTGCTTACTTCTTGTAAAAGAATCGTATCGATTTTATGCGTTTTTGCTAACTTTATTATTTGACTTGCGTTTGCGCGACCATATCTGCAATTAAGCGTCATAACGCGGATTTCTCTCGATTTTTCTAGTGATAATTCTGGCGATTTTTCCTGTTTTATTCGCCGCAATCTTACTGCCCAATACGGCGTATACGATTTTAAAGAGATTACTAACAACAGCGCATATGCTACGCACAAAAATAAATAAGATTTATAAAATTCATTTTGCGATCGTGTTGCAACTGCAGCCACAGCGCTGACGACTAGCCCAAGCGCAGCGCAAAACGGCGCAATTGGAAGCAATGCAATAACATATGGCAGTGGCTTTAGTCTATCCGCTCCAGCTGGCAGCCACCTAAGTAGCTGCCAAGCTAGAAGCAAAACAAGTGCAACAAGTAAAATCGCAAGTAAAATAGCGTAAATCATCTACTGATTATTCGTATTATTCGCGTTATCTGCCGAAAAGACCTGCGAGTCCGCCGCCCAAATTAGGCGGTAAATCAGGCATTTCGTCAGCAAAGTCACCTTCGCCACTCATAAGATTTTGAAGATTTTCTGGCAAATTATTAGGCAAGTCCTGCTTCTTCTTCATAAAAGCAGACTCGCCATTCGCGTCATCATTTGCACTATTTGCAGAAGAATTTCCAGACAAGCGTTCTCTAAGCGCGCGCTCCTCGGCCTCGCGACGCATAGGATTACCAGACTTTCCACCCTTCTTCTTGCTCTTCTTGTCTTTACGCTTCGACTTTCCGCCAGGACCGCCAAACCCAGGCATTCCGCCCATTCCAGGCATTCCTGCGCCGCCGCCATTGCTCATTCGCTTCATCATTTTAGCTGCTTGCTCAAAGCGTTGCAAAAGCGCATTCACTGCAGAAACTGGAACACCTGCGCCAGCTGCAATGCGCGCGCGCCTAGAACCATCAATAATCTTGGTGTCTTTGCGCTCTTTAGGCGTCATCGAACGAATAATAGCTTCCGTGCGGTCTATCTCGCGGTCATCAAACTGCTCAAGTTCCTGTCTGTGCGCTGCCATTCCAGGCATCATACCAAGAATCTTCTTCATAGAACCAAGCTTTTTAACCTGCTGAAGCTGATCCAAAAAGTCGTCTAGTCCAAAAGTTCCTTCAGATATTTTAGCGGCAGCTTTTCTAGACTCTTCCTCGTCAAACTGTTTTTGCGCATTCTCAATAAGCGTTAGAATATCGCCCATGTCGAGGATTCTTGAAGCCATTCTATCTGGATGGAAAATCTCAAAATCCTTCAAACCTTCGCCAGTAGAAGCGAACAAAATCGGCTTTCCTGTAACGCTTGCAACAGATAGCGCAGCGCCGCCTCGTGCATCGCCATCTAACTTAGAAAGCACAACACCCGTAAAGTCAACGCCCTCGTTAAACGCTTGAGCCGTACGAACAGCGTCCTGACCAATCATGGCGTCTATAACAAACAGAATTTCTTGCGGATTAACAGCATCGCGAATCTCGCGCGCCTGCTGCATAAGAGCATCGTCCACGCCAAGGCGACCAGCGGTATCGATAATAACCGTGTCGTACATTTTTGCGCGCGCGTAGTCAATAGAATCTCGCGCAACTTTAACAGGGTCCCCAGTGGCTAAACCAGCCGAAACAACTTCGCTACCACCGTCACTTTGCACGCCTCGCTCTGGCGCAAAAATCGCCACACCTGCACGCTCTGCAACAACCTCAAGCTGCGTAACAGCGTTAGGACGTTGCAAATCCGCCGCAACAAGCAAAGGCGTATGACCCGAATCCTTAAGCCAGTAGCCCAACTTTCCAGCGAGCGTTGTTTTACCAGCGCCTTGCAAACCAGCAAGCATGATTACAGTTGGTGGATATTTTGCAAAATTCAGCGGTCTATCAACGCCTGAACCCAAAACGTTTGTAAGCTCGTCGTTTACAATTCGCACAACTTGCTGAGCAGGATTCAGTGCGCTAGAAACTTCTTCACCTAGTGCGCGCTCGCGAATTTTAGCGGTAAATGATCGCACAACATCTAGAGCTACGTCTGCGTCTAAAAGCGCACGGCGAATTTCACGAATCGTGCCGTCGATGTCTGCGTCGGATAATTTCCCTTTTCTGCGCAAGTGTTTGAATGCGCCAGAAAGTCTTTCTGTTAACGAACTAAATGCTGCCATAATTGCTCTATTCTACAGGTTGTTTGGAATGTTTTGTTGTATTGCTTTTTATTATGTTTACATTGCTTTTACTTAAGACAAATGCCACGATGACCCTTGTGCGCAATCTTCGATTACAACGCCAGCGGCGGTTAAAGAGTCGCGAATCGCGTCTGCGCGTGCAAAATCCTTAGCTGCGCGTGCAATCGCCCTTTGTTCAAGCTGATTTGCAATCAAAGATTCAAGAACCTTATGCTCCGCGCTTGCGCCATTATTCGCATCCGTACCCAAATCTTGCGATTTTTGCGCGTTGCTGCGCCATTGTGGAGAGTAGGGGTCTAGTCCAAGCGTGTCTAGCATTGCACGAACTTGCAAAACACAAGTCTTAATAAGGCTTTTAATGCCGTTGCTTTGATTTTCGTTTTGATTTTGCGCATAGTCATCCAAAAGCGCGTTACCAGAGCGAATCGCAGTAAAAATCGCAGCCAACGCGCCCGAAACGTTAATATCGTCGTTCATAGCTTTAGTAAAATCTTCTGGAAGATTATCTGCATCAACGCTTTGAACTTCCGCATAATCTGGCTGATTTTCGATTACGCGACCAGCGCGCTCGAGGAAGTTAGATATGCGATCGTAAGCCGATTGTGCCTCGTTCAAAGATTGATCCGACCACTCAAGCATTGCTCGATATTGCACGCCGCCTAGCGCGTATCGCACGACCCACGCGGATTTTTGAGCCAAAACAGATGGAACAGAAAGACCGTTTCCAAGAGATTTGCTCATTTTTTCGCCTTTAGATGTAACCCACGCGGAGTGCATCCACACGTTTGCGCTTTTCCATCCAGCAGCGAGTGTTTGCGCCATCTCGTTTTCGTGATGTGGGAAGCGCAAGTCTAGTCCGCCGCCGTGAATGTCGAAAGCATCGCCAAGATAGCGGTGGCTCATTGCCGAGCATTCAATGTGCCAACCTGGGCGTCCTGCTCCAAACGGCGTGTTCCAGCGCGCGTCTTTTTGGTCAAAATCGCAAGGTGCCTTCCAAAGCGCAAAATCGCGAGCATCATGCTTATCTGGGCTTGCGTCAGCAGGGTCAACTGGATTGTATTTGTCGGCTTTGCTGGATTTGTCGTCGCTATTGCTGCCGTCTGAATTACCATTTTGATGCGTTAGCGCGCCGTAATCTTGCCAACTTGGCACACTAAAATACACGTTTCCAGTAGGATTGCCATTCGCGCCTGTTATTGCGTATGCGTGTCCGCGATTAATCAAGCGCTGTATAAGCTCCACCATATCGTTTATGTGACCAGTCGCGCGCGGCTCCACAGTAGGCGGCATAACGCCAAGAGTGTTGTAAGCTTCAGTAAACTCGCGCTCGTAAATGTAGGCGCGCTGCCACCATGTTTGGCCATTTTCGCTAGCTTTTTTGATGATTTTATCGTCAATATCTGTAACATTTCTAACAAAAGTAACAGTGTAGCCAAGGCGCAAAAGCCATCGGCGAACAACATCGAAGGCGATTGCTGCGCGAATATGACCTATATGAGGCGAGCTTTGCACAGTTGCGCCACACACGTACATCCCAACGTGGCCAGGAGTAACTGTTGTAAACCCGCTAGTGTTGTGCGTTGCTGTGTTATATAGGCGCAATCGTGCCGCTGCTGCTGTAAGAGTTCTGTTCGTATTTTCAAGCATAATCTCAATTATATGTTTAGCTAATAACTCACGCGTTAAGCTCGAAGTTGTCGATTCGAGTATTTGTTGCGATTATGACTTATGCTTGTATAAACATGAGTCGCAATCAACAAAGCGCGATTTGTACGAAAGGGATGCAATGACGTTTTCAAATGATTCAAAGTATAGCGAAGATCCAAACGCTGCTAATTTGAACGCTGTTATGGAAGACGATTCACAAAGCCTCCCAGATTCTGGGTCTAGCACAAGCACGAGCATACTTGAAAAGCCAGAGGTAGATGAATCAGCGCGAATGGACGATGGCGGTGACGCAGACCGCTTTGCACACTACGTTTCCAAGGATCGCGTAATCGAATCGCGCTTGACTGGGCGCCCAGTTGTAGCACTGTGTGGAAAAGTGTGGATTCCAAAACGCGAAGCTAACGACTACCCTGTTTGCCCAGAGTGCAAAAAAATCTACGAAGAGATGAACAATCTGGGCTTTTAGCCTAAAACGTTGATTTCTGTAGGAATAGCAGGGTCTCCACGCATAAGACTTTGAGCAGAAATCGGAAGTCTGCTAAGTGCTTTAGCACAATAGTCCTGTGCGCGCATAATTGCGTCATGACCCATAAACTCTGTATTAAATTCGCCATTTTGCACGTAGTCAACTAGCAAATCTTCCCAAGAATCTTGCGGCTTAAAAGTCGCGAGCGCACTCTCCGAGCCAGAAATTACATGCTCACAATCGGCTACGCCATTGCTAGCCACGCCGCCATTCGCACCGCCGCTAAAATCGTAGGAACGGTACGCAAGCTTACGCCCTGGAACAGTCGCCTTATTCTTAGACTTCTTAGCAACAGGTTGCATAACTCCATCTGTGCCCTCGCGCTCCGTAAGCTTATAAACCATTGCGCAAGTAGGCGCGCCCGAACCTGTAACAAGCATTGTTCCAATGCCGTAGGAATCAACTGGCGCATTTTGCAAAGATGCGAGCGCATACTCGTCCAAATCGTTCGTAACCGTGATTTTAGTATTTTTAGCACCCAACGCATCGAGCTGAGCGCGAACGCGACGAGCCATAACGCACAAATCGCCCGAATCAATGCGCACACCGCCAAGATCCGCACCAGCAACTTGCACGGCGGTTTTAACAGCCTCTTCTACGTTGTATGTGTCTACAAGCAACGTTGTTCCTTTTCCGAGTGCTGCAATTTGTGACTCAAAGGCATCGCGCTCCGAATCGTGCACAAGCGTAAAGCAATGCGCGGCCGTTCCAATCGCCTTAAGCCCGTAAAGCTTTGCCGCAAGCAGGTTTGCCGTGCCTTTAAAACCGCCGATTACCGCCGCGCGAGAAGCAGCCACAGCCGACCACTCGTTTGTGCGCCTGCCACCCATATCCATGCACGGCCTTCCAGCAGACGCGGAAACCATGCGTGCGGCGGCGCTCGCCACTGCGCAATCGTAGTTAAGCACGGAAAGTAGCAACGTTTCTAGCAACGTGCACTCGCCAAAAGTGCCTTCAACTTGCAAAATCGGCGAATCTGGGAAGAACATTTCGCCTTCTCTGTAACCGCGGATTTTGCCGCTAAAATGGTAGTTTTCTAGCCATTTAATGGTGTCTTTACTAACGATTTTGCGGTCTTGCAAAAATCGTAAGTCCTCGTCACTAAAGTGGAATCGCGCTAGCTCCTCTAGGATTCTGCCTGTGCCTGCTACCACTCCGTAGCGGCGGCCTTGAGGAAGGTGCCTAGTAAAAATCTCAAAAACGCATTTGCGATTTGCTGTGCCGTCTTTTAGTGCTGCGTCGAGCATTGTGTACTCGTACATGTCTGTCATGAGTACGGAAGAGTTTGTGTAAGACTTTACTTCGGACTTTGCTTCGGACTTTGAGAAATCAAAAGAATCAAGCATTTTCAATCCTTTCTTGCGATTTTAGTAATCAAACTTAAAGCGCGTTCTTTACGACTTTTATAAGCGACTTTTACCTGCAGCCAATCATAGTCCTATGCCTATCTACGATTAGTGCGCGACGACCTGCCTTTTCGCTTAGAGCGTAGCGCGAAAAGGCAATTCGTAGCGCTGAGCCGCTCAAACGTAAAGTCCAGTGGACTTTACGTGCGGCGAAGACGTGAGCGCGCTGTAACGCGCGAACGACACAATACGCAGTAAATCCAGTACAAACTCGTGCAAAATATGCTAGTTGCGGCTTGTGTCTGGATAGTGGCAGATTCGTGGTAATCTAAAAGCATGACTATAGCTGTTTGCCCAGGCTCCTACGATCCCGTTACAGCCGGACACTTAGACGTGATACAACGTTGTACGCATCTCTTTAAAGAAGTGCATGTTTTGGTGGCTGTTAACGCGGCAAAAACGCCAATGTTTTCCGAATCGGAGCGTGTGGATATTATTCGCAATGCTGTTAAAAACCTAAAAAATGATTTTCCAGTCGGGGAATTTGCTCCACCTTTATGCGGAGCAGCACAGTCGCCAGCGTGCAAAATAGTTGTTGCCTCAACAGATGGTCTTATCACAGATTATTGCAAAAAAGTCGGCGCAACCGTAATAGTTAAAGGATTGCGCCAAAATGGTGACTATGAGGCGGAGCTTGGAATGGCTCTGGTTAATCGCAAGCTTGCTGGGATAGAAACCATGTTCCTGCCTGCAGACCCTATTTTGGAACATGTTTCTAGCTCCGTTGTAAAAGATGTTGCTCGTCACGGCGGAGACGTTTCTGGAATGGTACCAGATAATGTGGTTCCACTTTTACAGAACGTTTTTTCTAAAACAAGTGCAATATCACAAAAATACGTACAATAAAGTCATAAAATTAAAATAATAAAATAAAATTATTAGGAGAAACAGAGAGCAGCTACTTAGCGAAGGAGAAAAAATGAGCGAAAACGAAGACGACACAATGGAAAGCCAAGTATCGGCAAATCGCAGCCAAAAGTTGCCATTAAATCCAGTGATTGCAAACAACGATGATTCGCCCAGTGCTGCTTTTGAATCTTACGACGCAGTGCCTGCGGCAAATAAGACTAAGGATGATAATGCTGGCGATTCTACGGTTGCTGGCGATTCTTCTGCTGATTCTGCGGCTGCTGGCGATAATGCGCAAAACTTGTTCCCAATGCCAGATTTGCGTGAACGCGAAGACGGTGGTGCAATAGAATTTGAAGATGAAAAAGAAAACGTGTTTAAAGCCGCTAATCCGCAAACAGTAAGCGAAGAAGTGCGAACAAAGTCGCGTGAAGAATTCACAACAGTTTACGACATAATCGACACAATGGAAACTACGTTAAATGAAGCAAAAGGCGTGCTGTTTTCTGCTGGAATGGCAAAGATTGATCGCGAAGAATTCGGCGACTACTTATCTAGGTTAAAAGACATGCTACCAGTGCAACTTGAGCGCGCGAGTGCATTAATGCGAGAGGCAGAGAGACGCTTGCGCACAGCTCAGGCTCAAGCAAATTCAATCGTAAGCTCTGCGCAAAGCCAGGCTGCTCAGATGATTGAAGAAGCACAAGAGAGAGCTAAATTCTTGGCTGGGCAAGAAAACGTGGTCGCTATTGCAAGAAATCAGGCGCGAGGAATCGTAAACGAGGCTCAGGCAAAGGCTGATAAACTCACGCGTGGTGCAGATCAGTACAGTGCTACGGTTATGGAAGGTTTAAAACAGCAGTTAGACAAGCTAGAGCAGGATGTTCAAGCAGGTCAGCGAGTTCTAGAAGAACGCAGGCGTGCGGCGGCGCATGTGCAAGACGAGATTAACAGACAAGTTAATGGAGAAGTTGTAAACGAAAGCGAAGAAAGGAACTAAAAATGGCATCGCATCCCTCCCAGTCTTTATGGGCGGTACCAGTTGCGCAAATGGCGGCACGAGCAGGAAGTAGCATGCAATTGCATCGCGTGTTCCCGGCGCCAGAAGGTATAGGAGACAGCGTTATTGGCGTGAAGCCAGGGAGCGATGTTACAGTAGACGGCAACTTTGATTCCGTAGTGGATGGGCTTATGTTCCAGGGCACGATTACAGCGCGCGTACACGCAGAGTGCTCTAGATGCCTGATGCCGTTGCATAGGAATTGGAGCGTCGATGTGTGCGCGTTCTTTGCACAGGTGGAAAGCAAGGGTGGTGCGCGTTCCAATAATTCTAAATCTAATAGATCTAATGGCGATAATGATGATTTAGAAGATGCTGATATTTGGGACGAGGGCGACGATTCTGGAAACGTGTATCCACTGGTTGGCGGAGGCGACTTTGCTGATATCGAGGCATTTATTAGGGACACAATGGTTAGCGAGCTGCCGCTTAAACCTTTGTGTGAGCCAGATTGCAAGGGCCTTTGCTCGCAATGTGGAGAAAACTTGAACGAGCATCCAGATCATCATCACGATATTACGGATATTCGTTTTGCGGCGCTTGAGGGACTTAAGCAAAAGCTTGAATCACAACAATCTGCCTGAATAAAATCCTTGTTTGTTGTTGTGTGAGGGCTGGGTGTTTCTTGTCTCACAACGCTCTGCCTATTACGTGTTGTCTGTTGTTGCGGTTGTTCCGTTTTGGCTTTGATTCTGTTTTTGGATTGAGGTTTGTTTGTAGTGGTTGATCATTTGGATTATTTGGTATCGGCTGCCGCTCTTATACTGTTCGACCAAGAATCACCCAGCCCTCTTACGTGCTTGAACAATTGCGTAGCTTTCATCACCGAGATTCTCGATTTTTCTTGCTCTCTCGGCGAGTCACCATTTCATGCTGAGGCTCGCCTCGCTAGCTGCGAAAAACCTCGAATCTCTACCTTACTTGCGCTTTGACTGAGCTTGAAATTGCATAACGCATTTCAAGCTCCTTCAAAGCGTGATTTGGCTCAAATGTAAAGTCCAGTGGACTTTACATGCCAAATCAGCCGAGCGGCTACTAATAGCCGCGAGGAATAGAGCGCTGTAACGCGCGAACGACGACCTGCCATGTAGTGTGTTTCTGAATAATGTATGGCGCTTGCTGTAATATACAGAACGCTTAAGCTCAATCGGTTGAACGAAATAGAGGAAAGATTATGGCACTGCCAAAGTACAAGACCTCGCGCGCTAATACTCATTCGCGTCGCGCCAATTGGAAGGCTTCTGCCGTGCAGACTATTACCTGCCCGAACTGCGGTTCGCCAGCGTTGTCTCACATGGCTTGCCCAACCTGCGGTAACTTCCGCGGTCGCGTGTATCGCGAAGCAATTCGCTCTGCGCACACCAAGTAGGTTGTATTTTAAAAAAGAACCCTGCCATCGACGGGTGGCAGGGTTCTTGTGTTTTTGCACGCTTTTATTGAGCTTGAAATTGCATGAGGTTGTAAATCAACGACTTCAACGCATGCGCTATAATGTTGAAAATATGAGTGGGAACAATACAAAAGATCAGCATGACATTCAAGATGATGTAAAAAATGACGTTCAAAATCGCGGTTATCAGAACCCAAATCATCCAGAAAATGCTAGAACTAGCAGCATAGGTGTTACGCGTTCTAAAGACGGACACACGCAAAATGGTGACCCTACTCAGGAGCTTTTACGCGCGCTCGGTACTACGATTTCGCCAGATTTACTTGTTGAGGCGCTCACTCATCGCTCGTTTTCGCACGAGCATCCAGGCACTAAAAACTACGAGCGTCTAGAGTTTTTGGGAGACGCTGTTTTGGAGCTTGTTTCTACAGAAACGCTGTTTTCTGCGCACCCAGATATGACGGAAGGTCAGTTGGCTAAGCTTCGCGCTAAGGCTGTTTCGGAGTGGGCTTTGAGCGCGGTTGCGCGAGATAAGTTGCACGTTGGACCGTATATTCTTTTGGGTCATGGCGAGATGGAGCATGGCGGCGCTCAAAAAGACTCGATTTTGTGCGATATTGTTGAGGCGCTTATTGGCGCGACTTTTGTTGAGCATGGCATTGACGAGGCGCGCGCTGTAGTGCATCGTTTGATTGATGACACTTTGGCGGAGGTTCTTACAGAAGGTCCTGCTCTAGATTGGAAGACTTCGCTTACTGTTTTGGCGCACGAGATGGGGCTTGACGAGCCGCAATATAGGATGTCGGTTTCTGGTCCAGATTATGCGCCTGTGTTCCATGCGCGCGCGGTTTTGGCGCATGAAAACGGCGACGAGCTGTTGGGTGAGGCGGATGGCTCTAGTAAGCGTAAGGCTCAGCTTGCTGCTGCAGATAAAGCTTGGCACGTGTTGGATAGAAGGCGTAAGTCTAGCGGAGAAAGCGGTAATTAGATCTTTCTGATTGCTTTAATATAGTCGATTTGAGGCGGTTCTATGGCTAGCAGTCGTAATAATAATGATTTATTATTTGACAATGGTTTAGTATCATCAACGGAAGCTTCCGACTTATCCGATCGGTATATTGATTATTTGCGTTCAAATAAAGGCCTTGGAAGTCGCACTCTTCGCGCATATAGGGTAGATGTTTTGCAATGCCTTGAATGGTGTGGTGTAAACGATTTTTCTGATTTGAATTCTGTGTCTACAAGCGTTCTGCGTCAATGGATGTATTGGCTTAATAAGAATCACGCGCGCTCTAGTTTGGCTCGCAAAGTGGTAGCTGTGCGCGGTTTTTTTGCTTGGACTACACACGTTGGTTTAATTAATGCGAATCCTGCGCAAATTCTTAATACACCTAAGATTGTTAATGAGCTTCCTACGGTTTTAGACGAGTCGCAGGCGGAAAAGTTGTTGGATTGTGCTGAGGATCGTTCTGAAGATTATGCTGTGGATAAGTCGCCAGCAACCGAGCATCAAGAAAATACGCCACTAAAATCGCAAATAAAAACGAAACAAGAGTATGCAATCGCACTCAGAAACGCTGCGATTTTAGAGCTTTTATATGCCACGGGCATGCGTGTGGGGGAGCTTACGGGTCTTAATGTGCAAGATATGGATTTTGAAAATCACACTGTAAAAGTTACAGGTAAGGGAAACAAGCAGCGTGTAGTACCATTCGGTGTTCCTGCTGCAAAAGCGTGTAAAAAGTGGCTTGACTGTGGGAGGAGTGCGCTGCAAGAAAAATCTGCCGCAAGCTCGCCAGCGTTGTTTTTGGGCGTGCGCGCAAAACGTATCGATCAGCGCGTTGTTAGGGATATTGTGCACGCTGCCGCTGCGGCTGCAAACGTGCCCGATGTGGCGCCGCACGCACTTCGCCACAGTGCTGCAACGCATATGCTCAACGGGGGAGCGGACCTTCGCGAGGTTCAGGAGCTTTTGGGGCATTCATCGCTTAACACAACGCAGCGCTACACGCATGTTTCTATTCAGGCTCTTAAACAGCGTTACTCGCAAGCCTTCCCGCGTGCGTAGATTTTGCGATCATCTATCATAATGTGAACCGCACTGAACTATTCTCATTATGTTTCCATCGATTCGGTAAACTATTCTGTTACAGTCATCAATCCGTCTACTCCAGTATCCAGAAAAATCACCTTTCAGAGGTTCTGGTTTACCTATGCCGTTGTATCCGTTGCGATCAATATCTTTAAGAAGCTGAAGGATCCTCTTAAGAGTTTTCTTATCTTGCTTAGACCAGTACTCAAAGTCTTCCCACGCTTCATCTGTCCAGGCTTTAATCATCGAGCGGGACCTCGTGTATAGTTCCGCCTGTTTCTTCCATGTGTGCTATGGATTTTTTCAGACGACTTATATTCTCTGGATTGTAAAACGGATCTGCTGAAACTTCGAATGGTATTCTGTGTTCTCTTCCAACTTTCTTAGCAAATATTGTGAATGCTGCACTCATTGAAAGTCCTAGTTCTCGGCAAACATTTTCCATAAGTCGTTTATCGTCTGCATTTAGCTTGAAATTAATGTTCACTGTATTTGTTGTCATCTAAATTACCACCTTTCTAAATAAGATTTTAATAAAAATGCAATAAAAAATAAAGTATTTTTCTTTATTTTCATTTATGCGGACAACGTTTATGCAGAGAATGCAAAGATGTGATTTGAGTCACGTTTGGTGGCAAAATCGCGCAAAGTCAAAAATCTCGGAGCGTGCGTTGCGTGGCTAAATGTATAATCGATTTATAAGCTTGATAGGAGGGTAAAACAGTGGTTGATGATTCAAATAAGCCTGAATCAAGCGCATCATTGAATGAGAATGTAGCGAATCAAAACGAATCCAGCGCCGCAGACGTTGAAATGAGCCAGTATGTGGCAGATCGCGCTCGCGTAAACGAAGAGAAAATTCGCCAAGATGAGCAAATCGTTGCCGAATTTGGTGAGTACAATTATGGCTGGCATGATTCGGATGCTGCAGGCGAAGCTGCTAAGAAGGGTATTGATGAGTCGGTTGTTCGTGCAATTTCTGCCGACAAACACGAGCCAGAGTGGATGCTAAACCTTCGTTTGCAAGGCTATCGCGCGTTTCTACAAAAGCCGATGCCTGATTGGGGCGTGGATTTAAGCGGTTTTGACGCAGACGATTTTAAATACTACGTGCGCCCTGTCCATGATCAAGCGAAAACTTGGGATGATTTGCCAGAAGATATTCGCAAAACTTACGATAGGCTTGGCATTCCAGAAGCGGAGAAAAAGCGCTTAGTTTCAGGTGTTGCAGCACAGTACGAGTCGGAAGTTATTTACAATTCGATTCGCGAGGACTTAGCGGCTCAAGGCGTTATTTTTGTGGATACGGATACAGCAGTTCAAAAGTATCCAGAGCTTGTAAAAAAGTATTTTGCAACTGTGATTCCAGTTGACGACAACAAGTTTGCGGCTCTTAACACAGCGGCTTGGAGTGGCGGATCGTTTGTGTACGTGCCAAAAGGCGTGCATGTAGATATTCCGCTTCAGGCTTACTTCCGCATTAACACGCCGAACATGGGGCAGTTTGAGCGCACGTTGATTATTGCAGACGAAGGATCGTACGTGCATTACGTTGAAGGTTGCACAGCTCCGATCTATTCCACGGACTCGCTCCACGCTGCAAACGTTGAGATTGTTGTAGAAAAGCATGCGCGCGTGCGCTACACAACCGTGCAAAATTGGTCAAATAACGTATACAACTTGGTAACTCAGCGAGCTTACGTGCGCGAAGGTGGCACAATGGAGTGGGTTGATGGAAACATTGGCTCCAAGGCTACTATGAAGTATCCTGCATGCATTCTTGCTGAGCCGTACGCAAAAGCAGAAACCATGTCTTTGAGCTTTGCGGGCCGCGGTCAGTACCAAGATACGGGTGCGAAGATGATTCATTTGGCTCCGCACACGAGTTCTACGATTGTTGCTAAGTCGATTTCGCGCGGCGGTGGACGCTCTGCTTACCGCGGTCTTGTGAAGATTGTTAAGGGCGCTAGCGGCTCTAGCTCTTCAGTTGTGTGCGACGCTTTGCTTGTTGACGATTTTTCAAGGTCCGACACTTATCCGCATGTTGACGTGCGCGAAGATAACGTTTCAATGGCTCATGAGGCCACTGTTTCTAAGGTTTCCGAAGATCAGCTTTTCTATTTGATGAGTCGAGGGCTTGAAGAAAAAGAGGCTATGGGCATGATTGTGCGCGGCTTTGTGGAGCCGATTAGTCGCCAGTTGCCTATGGAGTATGCTCTGGAGCTTAATCGTCTTGTGGAATTGCAAATGGAAGGATCCGTGGGGTGATGAGCGAAGATCTGAAAAAGAATTTAGGCAATAAAATGACGGAAAAAGAAATTAATATTCCTGTAGCAGACCCTAATGATCCTTACGCGGTTCCTGCTGCAATGCCTTCTAGTGCAGATAAATCCGTGCGCTCTTTTAATGTGCAAGACTTTACGATTCCAACTAGGAAGCAGGAAGATTGGCGATACACTCCAGTTGAGCGAATTTCCGAGTTTTTTGATAGTTTTAAGCCATCTAACAACGTTGCTGTGGAGCTAAAAGGCGTTGATGGCGATTCGCATGTAACGATGCAAATTTTGCCTAAAAACGAGGCTCCGCATACAGATATGAAGCCTTCGGATCGCGTGGCTGCTGTTGCGTGGAATTCTGCAAAGTCGGCGTACGTTTTGCATGTTTGTGGCGAAGTTACAAAGCCAATAATATTGCAAATTCATGGGAATAACTTGCAATCGCTAGACGCTGCGAAATCTCTTGACGCTTTGCACTTAGTGATTGAAGCCGATTCCTGCACAAACGCGGATATTATTGTAGAGCACACGGGAGTTGCAAAGCTTGCTGAAGGCGTAGAAATCATTCTTGGAGATAACGCGCACGTTTCTACAACGTTCATTCAAGAGTGGGATTCAGGCAGCAAACACGTTGGAAATCATAGGATTCACGTGGGTGCTGGTGCGTCTCTTCGTCACACAATGGTCACGCTTGGCGGAGACGTTGTGCGAATCCGCATGGATCAGGATTTTGGTGGCGAAAAGGGCGATTTAAACATGCTTGGCATGTATTTTGTGGATCCAGGCGAGCATGTTGAGCATCGTACGATGGTTGTGCACAATCACCCAGAATGCAAGTCGCGAGTAGTGTATAAGGGCGCGCTTTACGGCAAAGGAGCGCATTCTACATGGGTTGGAAACGCGCTTATTAAGCCAGAAGCTCCAGGCACGGATTCGTACGAGTTGAACAGAAACCTGGTGCTAACTCCTGGCGCGATTGCCGATTCGGAGCCAAATCTAGAAATCGAAAATGGAAATATTATTGGCGCAGGTCATGCAAGTTCTGTCGGCAGATTCGACGACGAGGAGCTGTTTTACTTGCAATCTCGCGGCGTGAGCGAAGCGGATGCGAGAAAGCTTGTTGTGCGCGGATTCTTTAACGAGCTTATTGAGGAGATTGGCGTGCCGCAAATCGTAGATCATTTGATGGCTGCGATTGAGAGGCGTTTAGCTAAGACGGAAGAATCGCAAGCAGCCGCAGAATCTGTAAATGCGGAAAAATCGCCAGCAACCGAAGAATAGGAGATAAACATGTCAACTTTAGAAATCAAGGATTTGTACGCGTCTGTAGAAACAAAGGAGGGGCGCAAGCAAATCTTAAAGGGCGTAAATCTTACAGTTAATTCTGGCGAAACGCACGCTATTATGGGTCCGAATGGCTCTGGAAAGTCTACTCTCGCATACACTTTGGCAGGTCACCCAAAGTACGAAGTGGATTCGGGTCAGGTGCTTTTAGACGGCGAAGATATTTTGAAGATGACTCCAGACGAGCGCGCAAAAGCTGGGCTGTTTCTTGCAATGCAATACCCGGTAGAGGTACCTGGTGTTTCGATGACGAACTTTTTGCGCACAGCAAAAACAGAAGTGAGCGGAGAGGCTCCGACTTTGCGCGCGTGGGTTAAAGAGCTTAACGAAGCAATGAAGCGCTTAAGAATGGACCCAAAATTTGCGTCTCGCTCTGTAAACGAGGGATTTTCGGGCGGCGAGAAAAAGCGCGCGGAAGTTTTGCAACTAGAGATTTTAAAGCCAAAGTTTGCGATTTTAGACGAGACGGATTCTGGTCTAGACGTGGATGCTTTGCGAATTGTTTCGGAAGGCGTAAATCGCGCCAAAGAAAGCACTGGTTTGGGAATTATGATGGTTACGCATTACACGCGAATCCTAAAGTACATTAAGCCAGATATTGTTCACGTTTTTGCGCAAGGTCACTTTGTAAAGACGGCAGGACCGGAGCTTGCAGACGAGTTGGAAGAAGAAGGATACGACAAGTATTTGCCAGAAGGTGCCAGCGAATCTGCGATTGCGTGAATCTGCGATTGCATAAGCGGCGTGTCTAAAGCCGCGAGTAAACTCGTCTAGGTTTGGCTAAATAAAACGGAAGAGGTTTGTAATGACTGTTCGCGGTGATATAAGAAATGTGGCAATCGTAGCGCACGTTGACCATGGTAAAACAACGCTCGTAAATGCCATGCTTCAGCAGTCGCACGTATTCTCTGAGCGAGAAGAAGTGCCAGACCGCGTAATGGACTCCAACGACCTTGAGCGCGAAAAAGGCATCACCATTCTTGCCAAGAACACTGCTGTGCAATACACTGGCCCGCTCGCAGAAAAGTACGGTCACCCAGAGGGAATTACAATCAACGTAATCGATACCCCAGGTCACGCCGACTTTGGTGGCGAAGTAGAGCGCGGCATCTCCATGGTTGATGGCGTTGTGCTGCTTGTTGACGCTTCCGAAGGTCCACTTCCACAAACTCGATTCGTTCTACGCAAGGCTCTTGAGGCAAAGTTGCCAGTGATTTTGTGCGTTAACAAAACGGATCGTCCAGACGCGCGTATTGACGAGGTTGTGAGCGAAGCTACAGATTTGCTTCTCGGTCTTGCACAAGACGTTGTTGAAGAAGGAATCGACCTAGATATTGATTCGCTTCTTGATTTGCCTGTTATTTATTGCGCTGCAAAAGCTGGCTATGCATCCTTGAATCAGCCAGAAAACGGCGGTTTGCCAGACAATGATAATTTGGAGCCGCTTTTTGACTCCATTATTTCCAACATTCCAGCACCAGAGTACGAGGAAGGCGCACCTCTTCAGGCTCACGTTGCAAACATTGATTCTTCCGACTTCCTTGGCCGCCTCGGCTTAGTGCGAATCTACAATGGCACTTTGGAAAAGGGTAAGACTTACGGGCTTTCTCGTGTAGACGGCTCTATTGAAAACTTCCGTGTTTCTGAGCTTTTGCGCACGCAAGGCTTGGAGCGAACTCCTGTTGCATCTGCAGGTCCTGGAGATATTGTTGCAGTTGCAGGCGTTAATGACATTATGATTGGCGAGACGATTGTAGATCAGAACGATCCAAAGCCTCTTCCATTGATTCACGTTGACGACCCAGCTATCTCCATGACTTTCGGCATTAACGATTCGCCGCTTGCTGGCACAGAAGGTAAGGATCACAAGCTTACAGCGCGCATGATTAAAGATAGGCTTGATCGCGAGCTTATTGGTAACGTGTCTATTAAGGTTCTTCCAACAGACCGCCCAGATGCTTGGGAAGTTCAGGGTCGTGGCGAGTTGGCGTTGGCAGTTTTGGCGGAGCAAATGCGTCGCGAAGGCTACGAGCTTACAGTTGGTCGTCCTCAAGTTGTTACTAAGACGATTGACGGCCAAATTAACGAGCCTATGGAAAACACTACGATTGATGTTCCAGAAGAATACATGGGTACTGTTACGCAGCTTATGGCGGATCGCAAGGGTCGCATGGATTCTATGAGCAATCACGGATCTGGCTGGATTCGCTTGCAATTTACTGTTCCTTCGCGTGGTCTTATTGGCTTCCGCACAGCTCTTCTTTCTGCGACTCGCGGAACGGGAATCGCAAGCTCTATTTCTGCAGGCTATGCTCCATGGGCTGGTCAGATTGTAACTCGTCAAAACGGCTCCATGGTTTGCGATCGTAAGGGTGTTGCAACGCCTTATGCTATGCAGCGTTTGCAGGCGCGTGGCGTGTTCTTTGTGGATCCGCAAAGCCCTGTGTACGAAGGTCAAATCGTTGGTATTAACAATAAGCCAGACGAGTTGGACGTTAACATTACGCTTGCTAAGCATATGACTAACATGCGTTCTTCTACAGCAGATGTGCTTGAGACTTTGACTCCACCAATTAAGATGAGCTTGGAAGAGTCGCTTGACTTTGCTAACGAAGATGAGTGTGTGGAAGTTACGCCTGAGTCGATTCGCGTGCGCAAGATCATTTTGAGCCGTGATGAATGGTATAAGTGGCGTGCTAAGCAGCGTCGTCAAAATAATGCTGCGTGATTCCTTAAAATGATGTTTAACATAAAGTCGCATTCCGTGCTATTTGCTAGCAAGTGTGCGGCTTTATGCGTTTTGGCGGCATTTTGCGCGGTTTTGGGCACTTTTGCGCATCGAATGGGCGCTATGTACAACTTTCCGTACGGTCTTGTAATCGCGCTTTTGCTTGTTACTTTGAGCGCGTGTTTTGCTCGCATGCTTTGTGGCATGTTTGGCTTTATTTTGCACGCAATTGTGTGCTGTTCGGTTGTGTGGATGATTGCGCTTGGATGGTTTAGGATTTTTGGCGCGTTTCGAGGCGTGCTTGTTGCCGTTGGTTTTGGCGCGGATAATCTTCCGTGGATTGCGCAAAATGCTGGATATTTTTGGCTTTATGGCATTATTATTGTTCACGTAGTTTTGCTTTTTATCCCTAATAAATTCTTTGTTATCTCTGATGCTAAATAAGCGGTGCTAAATAAGTGTAAGTTAGTTTATAGGTGAATTTTTATAGGTGAATTTGCTGCATGTTTGTGCAAAAATAGCATTATGCAGTAGTCTTACTTACAGTCTTAGAGTCTTAAAGTCTTACAGTCTTAGAGTAGTTTTGAGGAATAGTCATGAATAGCAATATAGTCATGAATAGTAATAAGAACAGTAATAATGCTCGTAAATTATGCTATTTAGGGCCGGAAGGTTCTTTTACTCATCAAGCTGCTTTAAAAGTTAAAGAACAATGTAAATCGTTAGGTGCTTTGCGTCTTATTCCAACTGCGTGTGAGAATATTCGTAATATCGCTAGCAAAATTGAAGATTGTCACGATTTGGGTATTATTGCGTGGGAAAACAATATTGAAGGCGTAGTAATACCTAATTTAGATCTATTAATTGATGCAAAAAATATGGTTGGCATTGCTCGCTTGGGCGTTGATATAAGTTTTGATGCTGTTGTTTGCCAGTCGGATTCAATCGATAACTGTTCGACTATTGTTGCTCACCCTCACGCGTTGGCACAATGCCGTAAGTTTGCTCAAAAGCATGGATTGAAAGAAAAAACTGCGTCTTCAAACGCTGCTGCTTGTAGGGATTTAGTTCCTGGCGAAGTTGCTTTGTGCCCTAAAATTTGTGCTGATTTATACAATAGGCGGATTGTGAGTGAAGCTGTTGAAGATTTTTCTGGCGCGCGCACTGAGTTTTTAGTGTTAGCTCCTAGAGATGAGGCTTTCAATTTTGTTAGTATGCATCGCGAATGCTATTCATCTTTTTCTTCGATTATTGCTTTTATTCCGCGTTGTACAGGTGCTGGAGTGCTAGCAAATTTGCTTGACGTTGTGCGCGATCATGGTCTTAATATGACTTCTTTTATGTCTAGGCCGATTAAAGGTCAAGATGGTTTATATAGTTTTATTGCCACTGTTGATGCTGCTCCTTGGGATTCTACGTGCAAAGCTATGATTCAAGAAGTTGTTGAACATGGTGATTGGGTGCGAGTTTTAGCAGTGTATCCTTCTGATAATAGAGATAATCCGGTTATGAATGATTGGATGCTGCCTAATGGCGGAGTGTGTATTGATGCTCCAGGCGATGCTCTAGTTGATGCTTTGAGCGCTTTGAACACAATGCGTGCAGAAAGAGAATTATTATGGTAGAAGATGTTGGATTTTCTAAAAAATTTTCTGTTGGTATTGTTGGACTTGGACTTATTGGCGGATCAATCGCAAAGCGTTTGGCTGCGACTGGCTCCTGCAAAGTGTACGCGTATAATCGCCATCAAACAATGTATAAAGAGGCGAGGGTGCTTGGAATCACTTGCGTTGAAAGCGTTGCGGAGCTTGCGCGCATGCAGCCAAATGTTTTGATTTTATGCAATTCGCTTGCCTCTATGCCAGAAGTTCTTGGCGAGATTTCGCGCGGAATCAACAAACAGCACACAACTTTGACGGATGTTGGTAGCGTTAAGGGGCTTGTGCGCGAGCAGGTTAAGGCAGCGGGGCTTGGTGATTGCTATATTGGCGCGCATCCTATGGCTGGCAGCGAGTTTACGGGTTGGCAGGCGTCTAGCGTGCAGCTGCTGAACGGCGCGCTTTGGGCAGTTAGCGTTGATGAGAATAGTGATTTTTGGCGGTTTTTGGCGGTTTTGCGCGTTATTGTGTCGTTGTGTGGCAATCGCGCGCTTGTGTTGAACGATTCTATACACGACGCTTCGGCGGCGCTGATTTCGCACATGCCGCACGTTGTTTCTACAGCGCTGGCGAACGTTTTGTGCGGAAGCGAAAATCGCAATGTTGCGTTGCAAATGTCGGCTGGTTCTTGGCGAGATATGACGCGAGTGGCGCTTACGGATCCAGATCGCACGCGTGCAATGGTTGCGGAAAATCGGCGAAATGTTGCGGATTTGCTTGGGAGTGTGATTGAGGAGTTGAGTTTTGCGAAGAAGATGCTTGAGAGGAGCGATGGCGATTCGGCGGTTGCTAGCGATGAGCGCGCGTTTTTTGCTAAGGCTGATTCTTGGCGCGAATATAAGTATAAGGAGCGCGCGGTTGCTTGCGATGAGTCGGCTGGCGATTTGCGCGAGCTTCGATTTGCGCTTGATTGTGCAGGTGATTGGCAAAGTCAGCTGATTCAAAGCGCGCAAAGCGGCGAGCAGATTGTTGGCGTGGCGTTTAGCGATTCTGCGGTTGCTTGCGCATTACGCAACTCGAAGTGGTAGATTCGAGCGGCATATAATTGACATATGACCGAATCGCAGCAATCGCCATTTTCCCCAAAAATCCAGCAGTTTCTAAACCACATAAGCGTGGAGCGCGGGCTTTCGCCAAAAACCGTTGAAGCTTACGAGTCGGATCTTACAAAATACACGAACTGGCTGCGCGAAGCCCGAAAAATAAACGATGTTAATGAAATCACGCAACTAGATATTGAAGAATACGTGCGCGCAATGTCATCACAAGCAATGTCATCGCAAAACTTAGGACCTCGCACGATTGCGCGGCGAATCGCAAGCATCCACGAGTGGAACAAATTCATGCTTTCCAACGCGCAAATCGCAAGCGACCCTTCTGCAGAAGTCAAAGCGCCAAAGCAAGCGGAGCATCTTCCAGACGTGCTCAGCATTAGCGAAGTGGAGCGCGTAATCGATGCTGCTGGCGGATTTGGTAGCACGGATGCCGTCTCGCTTCGAGACCGTGCGCTTGTGGAATTTTTGTACGCGACTGGCGCGCGCGTGAGCGAGGCGGTTGGCTTAAAATTCGAGGATATTGATTTGACGGAATCGGTTGTGCGGCTTAGTGGCAAGGGGCAAAAGCAGAGGCTTGTGCCGATTGGAAAGTGTGCGGTACGCGCGTTGCGCGATTATTTAGCTAATGCCAGACCTATTCTTGCAAGTCGCGCGCAAAAGTCGCCAGCAACCGCAAAGTCGCGACTCAAGTCGCCATTAAACTCATCATCAAAATCCGCAAATTCTCACGTGATTTTCCTCAACAAACGCGGCAAATCACTATCTCGCCAATCCGCGTGGGAGGCGATTTCGCGCGCTGGCAAAATGGCTAAAATTGGCAAAGAATTGCATCCTCACACGCTTCGACATTCATTTGCAACACATTTGATTTCGGGCGGCGCCGATGTTCGCACTGTGCAGGAGCTGCTTGGGCACGCGTCCGTTACAACAACGCAAATTTATACGCATATAAGCCCAGATGCGCTTATGGAGGCGTATGTTATGAGTCATCCGCGCGCGAGATAGATACACAACGACGCATCGATTCACTGAACATACCTTTTGATAGACTGAAGTTTATGCCTACTGATTTACTTGGACGCGAATATGAGACTTTCCGCGCGCCCGATGCGCTTACAACGCACGGTCCTGCGCGCATTATTGCTATGTGTAACCAGAAGGGTGGCGTTGGTAAAACCACCAGCTCCATCAATATCGCTGGTGCGTTGAGTCAATACGGTAGGCGAGTTTTAATTGTTGACTTCGATCCGCAAGGCGCTGCAACGGTGGGGCTTGGGATTAATGCGAACGCGCTTGATAACACGGTTTATACGGCGCTTTTTGATTCTTCTGTAGACGTGCACGATGTGATTCGTCACACTGCCACCGAAAACATTGACGTTATGCCTGCAAACATTGATCTTTCTGCTGCAGAGGTGCAGCTTGTTACCGAGGTTGGTCGCGAGCAGATTTTGGCTGGCGTGTTGCGCAAAGTTCGTAACGAATACGACGTTATTATTATTGACTGCCAGCCTTCGCTTGGCTTGCTCACTGTAAACGCGCTTACGGCGGCGGATGGTGTGATTATTCCTGTTGCTGCGGAGTTCTTTGCGCTTAGAGGCGTGGCGCTGCTTATGCAGTCGATTGAAAAAGTACAGCACCGAATTAACCCAGATTTGCAAGTGTTCGGCGTGCTCGTTACCATGTTTACACGCACTTTGCACAGCGAAGAGGTTTTGCAAAGGATTTACGAAGCTTTCCAGGGGCGCGTGCTGCATTCTGTTATTTCGCGTTCGATTAAGCTGCCGGATTCCACTGTTGCGGCGGTTCCGATTACGATTTTTGCTCCGGAGCATAAGACTGCTAAGGAGTATCGCGAAGTTGCGCGCGAGCTGATTTCTAACGGCGTTGTTGAATAGCGCTTTGCGTGACGATCTGCCTTCGCATTGCGCTGTAGTGCGCGAACGATATTTCCGCTTTTTGTTGTTGATTTTGTGGTTTTGAGCTACAAAGTCGGGAAAACTTTCCGCTTTTTGTTGCTCGACACGCCAATTAGAGCAACATTCTCTCGCGCGACGACCTGCCTTTTTGCTTAAAGCGTAGCACGCGGTACGACACGCTGAAATTCAGTACAATCGCACTACATAGCTTGCGTAGATTAGCTGCGATGTTTGCGCTCGGGTATTGGCTTTAGCCTTACGATTGTGCGCGCGTCAATGAACATTTCTTGCTCGGGTCGGCTTCCGTTTGCTGCCGCGTCTCGCATAAGATGCAATGTTGCTCCGTCCCAGCTGATTACGTGACCAATCGCGTCGTGGTATTCGATTTTTTGCGATTTGGCGTCGGTTGTTTCTTCGCTGGCGTCGGTTGCTTGCGATCTGCCAGTGGCTGTTTGCAATCTTTCGTCGCCGCCTAATTGCGCGACTTTGTATGTTCGCACAACAATTCGTGCGCCAACTGGTATAAACTCTGGCAGAATCTGCCGCCTAATTAAGCTAATCGTAGTGCTGCCTTCCGTGTTATTTGTGTCTTCGCGTTATTTGCCGTGTGTTTTGCTTTGACTTTGTTAATTGTATCGCAGTGCTCTCAAACTCGTAACGTTTTGTAATACTCTGCAGTGCTCGAACGAATGATCTGCTTTCCCGAGTTTGCGCGACGACCTGCTTGAGCGCTTTTATGTAGTGCGTTTGTATCAAAAACGCTGAAATTCAGTACAATCGCACTACATAGCTGGCGATTTGTGGTCAGTGTGCATCCGAACCACAAGATGTTGTGGTTTTACGACACGCAGGTCACGCAAAACACTTCACCTACTACATAAAACTATTCTGTTATTAGCAATCAATCAATAGATTTTTTTGTAAAAGAGAACGATTGTAAAAACTTTTCCTTAAAGTTCTGTTAAAGTCTATTTTTTCTTGCAATTCGTTATGGGGGGGGGGGTATATTTGCTAAATGCTTTTGCTTGAGTACTTTAGTAAAGCTGCGCGTTCTGCTGCTTTATTGTTGTGCTCACATGTTGAATCGCATTAAGCGTTGTTTGTAAATGCTGCAATTGCTAAATGCTAGTTCATGTATTTGAATGCTCTTAGTACTTCTGTACTTGATACGTGTAGTATTCTGCCCAATTTTGGGATTCGTGTAAAAGCAGGGTGTTGCTTATGCAATAGCCGAAATTGCCAAAATGGCTAGGATGTACAAACTAGCCAAAAATGACAATCGAAGGTGAGTCGATTATGTTACCTGCAAAGTTTGCTCGTTTCGCATCTCGCGTGTGCCGCATTGCGCAGAAGGTTTTTTCTGTGAGCGATACTGACAATGCGAATAGTGTGGCAGATACGTCTGCTGGTTCTGACTCTACCTATTCAACGCGCCCAGATTCCGACTACCACAGTGCGCCAATTTATTCGTACTCAAATATTCAAGTAAATTCTTCATCATCTTCTTTATCTTCATCATCTTCTTTATCTTCATCATCTTCTTTATCTTCATCATCTTCTTTATCTTCATCATCTTCTTTATCTTCATCATCTGAGAATGATTCATTAAGCTCATACGTAGGTAAAACAGCAAGAAAATCGCATATCTTCCGAAACATGATTCTTGCAATAATTGTCACCTTTGCCACCATAGTAACCATGCTCATCGTGCCGCCGCTAAAAGAAGCTAATGCTGCTAATGTTGCTTGGGATTACATTGGTAATGGATATATTTCTCCTGATTCTGTTGCGAGTCACGATGTATATCGTGATTTCGATGTTCAGCCACCAGATATAGATACAATAACAATTAATGGAAAGAAAAAAACGACCATCACTTGGAATGTTCTTTTTAACGCAAATGGATGCAGACTTAAAAAAATAGAAAATCCAAATGCAGTGTGTACTTCTGACAATTTTCAACATGCGTATAGTGGTAGACCTGATTTTTATCTTATTTTGCCAAAAAACATCAAGGATAATACCATAAGAATTACGAGATATCGTACAAAAGCTATTCTCGGTATTGGTGGCAACAAGTTTGCGTGGGAATTACGAGGCAAAGATCAAGTACCAAGCGATTTTAATAATGTTTTTAGTAATTCTACGCGCATACCGGGTGATCCTGATTATGATAGTTTCTGGAAAGACTCTATTGAACGATGTGGTTTAGGTACAGATGCAACAT
The DNA here is from genome assembly GCF_049262845.1 of Gardnerella sp. DNF00109. Taxonomy (NCBI): domain Bacteria; kingdom Bacillati; phylum Actinomycetota; class Actinomycetes; order Bifidobacteriales; family Bifidobacteriaceae; genus Gardnerella; species Gardnerella sp. DNF00109. The sequence goes on along the minus strand of NZ_CP058406.1, from coordinate 1,236,291 downwards.
GTGAAGTCGATACATGGCGTCGAGCTGGTAATTTTGGTAGATTATTTAAATCTTGGGAACAAGATAACGATGCAGATTCTATTCGCTGGATTGTTACTGCAGAAGTTGAAGATGGCGTTGATCCTTATAAATTACCTTTTATGGCAGGTTGGATTTCCTACACAGGAGATAAGCACAAGTTTACAGTTTTTGGTCCCTATGATCACGATGGTGACGGCATACCAGACTTGGAAGAGTTTAAGTTTGGTTTAAATCCTAAAAATAATGATGATATCCAATTCCCAAAGAAGTCTAAAAATGATGCTGTTTACGGTAAAGTTACTTCCGTAAAGCCGTATATCAACACTGGTGAGTGGGTTGGCAATTCATATTCCGGCGATTTTAAATATTACAAGGACATGCCAAATCAAGGGATCAGAACTACGTCTGAGGTAATTCCAACTGATGCTGGAATAGAATTTACTTTTAAAAAGACCAGTTTCGGTACTAAAGAAGAACTTCCTGATGGTGTTACAAGAGTTAATAATCCTAATAATATGAAACCTGGTGAAGCATATATTAATCCAAAAACAGGCGAAGTTAAGTATAGTCCTAAGCCTTCTGATAGAGGGAAAACCATACATTTTGATGTTCAAATAAACTATCCTGACCCTAGACCTAACAATTGTAAAATGAACAATTCAATTGTGAAGGTTAAAGGCGTTGATATACACGTTGTTTCACAAGCCTCACTGTATAATCCGTACTACGACACTACTACAGTAAAAGCTGGTGAAGGTAAAGATTCTAATTCTCCTAGGGATAGGGGAGGCAAAGCATTCCCCTCTGGCACTAGGTTCAGAGCAGAAACTTATAATAAGTATCAGAATCCACCAACTTGGGCAAAGATTAAGAATGAGTCAACTGGTGTTGTTACCTTCCACCCAAATAAGTGGGTTCCTGCTTCTAAACCTAATCAACCTGAAAATAGACCTGTAGTTGTGTATTATCCTGATGGCTCAACTTCAAAGGATCCTGATTCTGGTAATAATGGTAATCCAGTTAATGCCCCTGTAATAGTCACTAGAGATGCTTCTGAATCAGGTGACTTGCAGCTCCATATTCATAAGAACCAAAATGGTCAAGAGATTGATTACACCAATGGATTCGTATTCCGCAAGAATCGCGATGTTACTCCACAGCCATGGATAGATTCTTGGTCTGTACGTGAGCCTGGAGATATTAGTATTCGTTCTGTGTGCGCTGATACTACGAATCCTATGAGTTTGAAGTATCATCTTAACGGTATTAATGGCATAAAAATAGAAGGTGATACACCTTGGCAGCATGCAACTGATGAAGAACAGGAAAAGTGTCGAAATGGTCAGGGTTGTGCAGCAAACAAATTATTTGATAGCACCGGCAATACCATGGAGCGTACGCGTGGTCATATTAAAGGGAAACCAACAAAGATTGGCAATTATCAGTGTACTGTCTATGCTTTGAAACCTAATGCTTTGAAGAGATTTGAAGAGGCAAAGAAAAAAGATTCCAAGATTGAAAGCTCAGACGGTTCTGCTACTAATATCATTAATACAAATACTTTCAATGGTCTAAGAGAAGGTGTTGATTATACATCTAGAACTGTGCCAATTAAGGTTCACTCTGACGCGCATTATTATAACCCGCAGTACACGAAGGTAAGTGTACAAGCTGGTAATACAGAAGGTGTAATGAATGCTGCTCCAGTAAGCCAAACTGGTGCCAATGGTGTTGCAGCTGATAATCAAAGCCAAAAGGATTTAGTGCAAGACGGAACATATTTGCCAAAAGGCACATGGTTTGAGCTTAAAAAGTATTCTAAGCATAAAGATTCTAGAGAAAAGCCTGTTTGGTCGAATTTTGAAGGAGATCAGAGCAATAAGAAAAATGGTAGTAATGAGGCGAAAGATAAAACTACTGATAAAAGGTATGGAAAGATTACGTTTAAACCAGAAAAGACTACAGAAGCAAGAGATTATTTAGTTCCTGTAATTGTGCATTATCCAGACGGCTCCACGTCGGAAGATTCTGATTCTGGTAATCTCGGAAAGCCGATTTACGCTCCTGTCTCTGTAACTCTTACAGAAGTTGCAGATGATGATTTGAAGTTGAAAGTTTATGATAGTGAAACTCATGGCGGACGACTTATTAAAGATAATGATAAAAATGGTGTGCGTTTCCGTAAGGGTGAAACGTTAGGCGATGGTAGTAATGATACTAAACCAATGTTTTTTGACTCTTGGTCAAGCAAGAAACAAGGAACTATTTACCAGCGAATGCTCTGCTATAAAAAGAATAGGGAAACTGGTAAGCCTGAAAGTTATGAACTTGATGGAATAAACGGTTTGAAGCTTGCAGGTAGAAAAAATGTCAAAGATGGTGATTTGGTTAATGCTGTAGGTGGTAAAACTTCTCAATGGAAGATAGCTACAGAGCAGCAAAAAAAGGATTGTAAAGATAAAAAACAGTGTGATACGAAACATTACTTATATGGTAATGAGAATGATACTACTGCTCGCACTTGGGGATGGCTGCACGGCAAAGTGAAAGATAATGGCGACTTTGTGTGCACTGTGTACGCTATTAAAGAACTTAAATACAATGGAAAAAATGGTGAATTACAAAAAAAGTTTGATACGGCTGTAAATGACTTTGTAAAGAAACCTGGTGACCGTAAGTTTGAAGATGTTGTTAAAAGAGTATTAACAGATAAGCAAGATAAAACAAATCCTCAGAATAGCACTCAAAGACACGTTGATTGGGACTCTGTAACATTCCCAATTCACGTACACTCGGACGCTCACTACTACAACCCTAAGTATGAGACCATTACTATGGAGGCTGGTACTAAGAAAACATCAGAACGTCCAAAGAGTGCTCGTGATGCTAACAAAGCAAAACTTAACCAGAGTGAGGTTCAGGAAGGAGAACTTCCTGAAGGTACTTGGTTTGAGTTTAAGATGTATAAAGGATATGCTCATAAACCTCCATTGAGTTATTCGTTCTTTGAAGATGGGCAAAATAATACTGATAATAATAATTCAGCTAAAAGCAAAGATGGATTATATGGTAAAGTAACATTCCGTCCGCACAAGTGGTTCCCTGCTACAAGTGAGAATAATCCAGATCAAACTCCTGTTGTTGTGCATTATCCAGATGGTTCTACATCAGAAGATTCTGATTCTGGTAACAACGGTAAGCCAGTCTTTGCTTCAGTTAACGTACTTCGTTCTCATGATGAAGATGCTAATAATCTACACCTGAATGTAAGTGATCGTGAAGGTGGCGGTAATTGGAATAATCCTACGATTAACCTTAGTAAGAACGAGGAACTTACAGTTAATAATAGTAAGGGTCGTTGGCTTGATTCATGGTCACAGTATAAGCCTGGTAAAATTAACCTGCGCACTATTTGCTATAGGAATAATCCAGATGGCACTAAGTCTCATTATCAATCTGGTGGCATTGCTGGAATTACTATGCAAAATGTAGAAAAGTGGGATCATACTGAAGATCCTGAAAAGCAGAAGAAATGCGAAGAAAATAGCAATGAATGTGAAGTTAAGCATTTATACGACGACTATATTTCTAACGGTAATTCGCAAAAAACTACCGAGCGTACTCGCGGATGGATTAAGGGTACTGCAAAGGAAACTGGCGACTACGAGTGTGTAGTGTACGCGATTAAAGAGAAGCAGTTCAGTAAAGATACTAATAATTTGCTTACTAACTTTGATAATGCAGTAAAAAAACTTAACAAAGATGCAAGTAAAAATAATACTGATCCTTTAAAAGATTTCCAGTGGAATATTAGTGGCAGTGGCAATAACATTGTTAAGGCTAAAAAAGGTGTCGATTATGAGTCTCGCACAATACCAATCCACATTCACACTCAAGCTCACAACTACAATCCTGTGTATGATAAAGTAAATGTTCGAGCTGGTGATGAAGTACAATCTGGTTTGCCAAAGAATAAGAAGCCAACTGGGAAGCATGTAAATACTAAGTCGCTTGCGTATGGAGCTATATCAGACAGTGTATCGTTCCCTGACGGTACGTGGTTTGAGTTGAAGAAGGATGACGGTAGTGCTGCATCTTCATCTGAAGACGCATATGATTGGTCATTCTGGAAGAATGGTCAGAAGGATAGTAATGCTCCTAGAGATAATAACAATCCGCTTAATCACAATGGTAATGATACTGGAATAGGTGCAGGCTCTAGGTATGGTAATGTTACATTCCATCCAGACGTAACTGTTACTCCAAAAGACCATTATAAGACACATGTTGTTGTGCATTATCCAGATGGTTCTACATCAGAAGATCCAGATGCTGGCAATAACCAGTTTAAGCATGATGATAATGCAACTAATACTATGAACCCTGTGTATGCTCCAGTTAAAGTAACTGATTTGGGCTATAGCGGTAACGATTTGCGAATGAGTCTAACTAAATCTAAAGATACTAACAGTGTGCTTAATGGTAGTAATGATCTTACTGTTATGAAAGGCATTGGTCTTATTAGAAATCCGTTTGTACAAGCTTGGAGCGTAAAAAATAAGACCAAGATTCATCTACGTATGATGTGTTCAAAAGACAACACGAATAAGTGGAGTCGCGGACTTGAGGATACATTGAACATGCATTTGGGTCATGATTATGGCGAAAACACTCCTGAATGGACTTTTGCGACCGAATCTCAGCAGAAAGATTGTAGAGAAAATGGAAATTGTTCTGCTGACCATGTTTTGTATGGAATGCTGAATGCGAATAATACTCAGGCAGGAAGCGTGGAAAGTTCAACCGCTCGCAGGGAAGAAGAAATCGAAGGTGCTCCAAAAGAGACTGGAACGTATGTTTGCTCTGTTTTTGCACTGAAAGATAATGCGCTTACTGCTTTTAATCAAGCTGTTAAAGATGGTATTCCTCAGAATGATGGTAGTTATTCATCAACCGATATGTGGAATGTAAAACTTGCTGGCGTAGCGCAATCTAGAGACTGGGATCGCATATCCTTCAAAGTACACGTGGTCGAACAATTTAAGCTGCCGAAGACAGGCGGGGAAGATTGCGTGAACTGGAACATGCTGATGAGCGTGCTGTGCGTGATTGGCACGGGCGTGATGGCAGCTGGGTTCTTCCTTGAGCAAACCAAGTGGGGGCGCGCGATGCTTGATGCGTTGTTGCGTAAGACACTGATTAAAGATTTTATCTGCAAAACTGCCAAAAAGCTTCGCGCTTTAAGGCGACGTAGCGAAAGGTGGCGATGCTGATGAAAAAATTTGCACGCAATCCTGCTAGTCGGCTAGTCGAAAGAGTAGCGCTGGCTTGCAAGCTTGCGGTGCGATTCTCGCTAAAACTTGTTGCGTACTACGATTCGCGTAAACATTAGCGCGATGAATAATTGTGGCTCGTTCGCAAATTGTGGATCGATCACGAACCGTGGCTTGCTTACAGATTGTGGCTTGCCTATATATCGCAACACAAAATAAACAATAAACATTAAACAATAACCGTATTTTCCTCAAAAACCTGCCCAAAAGGGCACTGATATAAAGGAGAAGAAAGTGAATAAGTTCACTAAACAATGCGTTGCCGCGGTGGCTTCGCTCGCAATGGCTGGCACGCTGTGCGTTGCTGGCGCCGTGGTTGCTGGCAGCTCCGCTTGGGCTGCTCAGACTGCCTGCGATGCTTCTAAGGCACCATGGGATCAGGACAATAAGCAATGCACTGGTAAAATCACCATTAACAAGTGGAAGTATGAAGGCGATAACATAAAGAAAACCCACGTTAACGCTAAGTTTAAGATTACCAAGGTAACTCAGATTCTTGGATCTGACAACCAGAAGAAAGACCTTAATTTAACATCACAAGAGGATTGGTTAGCAGTTGCTGCTAAAGTGCCAACACTTAATGCAACTCCAAATGATACAGCTAGTATCACTTTAGATACTAAGTCAACCGAAAAACCGACTACTAACGGTGTTGCAGAGTTCGACGGTCTTGGTATCGGCTTGTATAAGGTTGAAGAAGTAAGTGTTGACGATGGTTATGAAAAGCTTGCTAACCCATTCTTCATGACTGTTCCAGAAATCACTCGTAAGTCAACTGAAAAGAATAACACTTACACTTATGATGTAAGTGTTGATCCTAAGAACGCATACACTAAAGATGCTATTGATAAGACTGTTGATACCACTGGCATGGTTGGTGCAAAGGATGAAGTTCCATACGAAATTAAAGCCTCTGCAATTACGACCAGTAATACTCCTGCAGCTAATTATACGAAAGATGATTTCAAAGACTATGCGGTTTGGGATGATGTGCCAACCAATGCATATGAAGCCAAAACTGATGCTGTAACTGAAGTTTTGGTTGGAACTAAGAATCTCACAACAGATAACGCATCTAAAAAATACTATACAGTTGAACAGCCAGTGGCTGGTACTGGTACAAATGGCATCGACAATGGCTATTCTCGTTTAAAGATTACGTTTAATGATGCTGGTCTTACTGAGATTGCTAACCAGCGTAAAACTAACTATGACGTGAAAGTAACTGTTAAGCTTAAGTTCACGCTTAAGAGTGATGTTTCTGCTGGCGATGTTGTTAACAAGTATGGTTTCCAGCAGGGTCATAATAAGGATAATCCTAAGCCAGAACCTAATAACCCAACTCCAGATCCTAAGTCTAAGGTAACTCTTCGTGACTTCCAGATTAAGAAGGTTAACGGAACTGATACTTCTAAGACTCTTGCTAAAGCTAAGTTTGCAATCTTCGCTAAATTAGCAGATGCACAGGCTTGCGCAGCGGATTCTACTCGTTCCGCTGACAAGTGCGATAACAAGTCTACTAAGGGCTTTACGAACGCTGCAACTGGAACGCCTGAAACTGGTTTGACTACTGCTTTCAAGGCAAAGGTTAACCAAGAATTCTACGTTGTAGAGACCGCGGCTCCAGATAATTTTGCTTTGTCTCCAGCTGTTGAAAAGGTTACTATTCCAGCTAATCAAGCGACTGCAACTGCATACGTCTACGATTTCAAGGATGTCCCAACTAAGGACGGTGGCTTCTGGTTCACCCTTCCAAAGACTGGTGCTGCTGGCGTGATTATCTTTGCGCTTATTGGCCTCGGTCTCGTTGGCTCTGGTATGTTTATATTCCTTAAGAATCGCAAGAAGGAAGAAGAGCAGCAGGCTGCGTGATTTGCTCAGTTGATTAGCAAATCATAAACGATTGAGTCTATAAGATTAAATCTATAAACGATTGAGTCTATAACGATTGAGTCTATAACGATTGAGTCTAGGGCAAAAACCCTAGACTCAATCCTATGTGGACTGTTAAAGCAACAAAACCCGTCGTTTTTCCGCTTTTTGTTGTTGATTTTGTGGTTTTAAGCAACATTTTCGGTAAGTTTTTCCCGATTTTGTTGTTAATTTTGCCGTTTTGAGCAACAAAAAGCACAAAATCCCACTGCGTTTGTAGCAAAATCAAACCAAATATTATCTTTCATTAAATAGCTTGAGCTTGGAGGAGTTATGAAGCTAGCCGATATTAGCAATTGGTGCCGCTCACTGCGTGCGCGCGCGGTTACTAAATTGTTCAAGAATAAGGCGAAGCGTACCTCCAATGTGGCTGGCACGAGCAGTGTGGCTGGTGCGAGTGGTTTGCTAGCGGATAAGTCGCAAGCAGCCGAAGAGCAAATTCCACGATCCAACTCAAGCAAAAATATAAACAAAACTAAAAAAATAACTAAAAAGAAAATCGCACTGATGCGCATTCTAGAGCCGATTGCGCTGGTTCTTGCAGGCATTTTGTGCTTTAGCTACCCTGTGTGCTCAACGCTGTGGAATAATCACGTTTCGAAGGAGATATCGACAGCGTACGATAAATATAATCACGATCAGGCTGGCGACGTGCGGCGCGCTCACATTCGCGATGCGAAACGTTATAACGCAACGCGCAAAGACATGCTCACGCGCGACCCGTACGGCGGCGACGGTCAGGAAGATATAACTAACACGCCTGGATACAAGCGTTATCTTAAAACGCTTGAGGAGCCGATGGGCATTATCGGCATTATAAAGATTCCGAAGATTGGCGTAAAGCTGCCGATTTACCACGGTACAAAAGAAGACACGTTGGCGCGAGGCGCGGGGCACTTGTACGGCACGGATTTGCCAGTGGGTGGTAAGGGGCGGCATACTGTGATCACCGCGCACACTGGTTTGCCGAACGCAACCATGTTTGATTCGCTAACAGACCTTAAAAAGGGTGACTACTTTTATCTTGATGTGCAAGGGGAGACCTTGCGTTACAAGGTGTTTCGTATAAACGTGGTGGATCCGCACGATATAAGTTTGCTGCAGCGCGAGAAGGGGCGCGATTTAGCTACGCTGCTTACTTGTACGCCGTATGGTGTGAACTCGCATAGGTTGCTGGTTACGGGGTATCGTGTGCTGCCGGACCCTGTTGCGCCGCCAGAAGACCATGTGCAATGGCCGCTATGGATGACGTTGTTTGTTATTGCGATGATATTCTCGGCGGCGATTCTTGCCATGATGATCACTGTGGTTGCTGGTAAGAGGCGGCGTAAGTGGGATATTCGCGGCAAGCACATACTGTGGGTTGGGCGCGGCGAGATTAAACTGCGCTAGCGCTATTTCCCGATTTTGTAGTCCAACACGCTGTTTAGAGCTAGAAAGTGCGTCACATCGTTCGTGCGGATTAGCCGCGCTCACGTCTTCGCCGCGCAGAAGCAGTGCTTCTGCCTTGAGCGGCTCAGCGCTCCGAATTGCCTTCGCGCGCTACGCTTTAAGCGCGAAGGCAGGTCGTCGCGCATATTTTCAGGCGATTATCAGACTTATAACAAAATTACGAGTAGAATAAGAACCGTGATACTTGATCGTCATAATCGTTTAAATTTGGCCGAACTTTACGCCAGCTTGCAAGGAGCGGGAGATGGTGGGGCGCCAGACGCCACCGCGGAAAAGTCGCAAGCAACCGCTGACGAAAAGTCCGCGCAAAAATCACCTATAAAAAGCGAAACGCCGCATCTTCCGCCCGATCAAATGGACGAATTCGTAAACATGATGCAAGTGTACGAAGGCGCGATGTACGAAATAAGCACGAAGCTGGAGATTTTGGACGGCGAGTTTCAGGTGCGATTTTCGCACAATCCCGTGCATCACATGGAGCGGCGACTAAAATCCGTGCACTCGATTTTTGAGAAGCTACGCCGCAGAAACCTAAGCATATCAACGCGTTCGATTCGCGACAATCTGTTCGACGTGGCTGGAATCCGCGTGATTTGCAACTATCGCGACGACGTGTACGCGGTTGCGCAATACCTTTCCAAGCAAACGGATATTCAAGTTTTGCAGGTTAAGGATTATATTAAAAACCCAAAGCCGAATGGGTACCGCAGTTTGCATGTAATTTACGCTGTGCCAGTGTTTTTGTCGTCGGGTGCGCATTACACGCCGGTGGAGGTGCAATTCCGTACAATCGCAATGGATTATTGGGCGAGTTTGGAGCACGCGTTGCGCTATAAGGCTGATTTGCCGGACGCAAAGTTGGCGGAGCATTCTAAGACGCTGCTTGAGTGCGCGCAGAATTTGCAGGCAATTGAGGCGCAAATGCAGGGTATTCATCGCGATATTAATGGTGCGCCGCGCGTGGAGGATGCGCCTGAGTCGTAACGCGCGACGACCTGCCTTTTCGCTTAAAGCGTAGCGCGAAAAGGCAATTCGGAGCGCTGAGCCACTTAAACGTAAAGTCCAGTGGACTTTACGTGCGGCGAAGACGTTCGCGCGCGTAGACCGCGCGAACGACGACCTACATCTCCGCTTTTTGTAGCACGACACACATAGTCGTACAAATGTACTATAATTAAATACTTAATAAGGATTTAGGAGGAATTATGGGAGATTTTGGAAATTTTAACAGCAATTATGCTGGCAACTTTGCACAAAACCCAACAATTGTCGACGCGCAGGCTACTTATGTGCGCGAGCAGGCAGAGCGAGTGAGTGTGCGTCGAGTTTACGCAGAGATGACTGTTGGACTAATTGTCACAACGCTTGTGGCAATGTTTACGCAAAGTACGGGTGCGCTTTACTCTTACTTGTATGCTACGGGTCGATTTGGATTCTTCGGCATTATTATTGCGCAAGTGGTGCTTGCTGTTGTGCTTGGAATGCGCGTTATGAAAATGAGCGTTTTTGCTGCGCGTGCGATGTTCTATGCGTATGCTGCGCTTACTGGCTTTACGCTTAGTACGATTTTTACTGTGTTTAGTCTCGGCTCTATTGCAATGGTTTTGGCTTTAACTGCTGGATTCTTCCTGTGCCTTACAATGCTTGCGCTCACTACAAAAGTGAATATGCTTAAGGCTGGTCCTATTCTTATGGTGGCTTTGCTGGTGTTGTGCGTGAGTCAGGTAATTCTTATGTTTGTTGCTCCAAGTGCTGGAACAATGCGATTTATTGCTGCGATTGCAGTGCTGATTTTTGCAGGTCTTACGGCTTACGATGCACAGAAAACTCGTGCGATTTTTGAAGCGTATGCTGATCAGCCAGAAATGATTAAACGTATTTCGATTATTTGCGCGTTTAATCTTTATTTGGACTTCATCAACATGTTTGTGTACTTGCTGGAGTTGCTGGGAAATAGGCGCGACTAGATACGAGTATGCGCGTTTTTCCTAGGGATTATGGTAGGCTATTCGCTTGTGTGATTGATGCGCATATTGCGTAGCAATCACACAAGGATGGGTGTCCGAGCGGTCTAAGGAGACGGTCTTGAAAACCGTTGTAGGGAAACCTACCGCGAGTTCGAATCTCGCCTCATCCGCGAACAGGGTTTCTAGCAAATTGCTAGAAACCCTTTTTTCATGCCGAAAACCCTTGAAATATCAACGTTTTGGCTTGTTTTTGTGTGTATGCGTAGTGTGTTTGCGCGACGGCCTGCCGTATTTTAGGTACAATCGCACTAAGGTTTTGTGTGTATGTGTAGTGCGTTTGTATTAAAAAACACCGTAATTCAGTACAATCGCACTACAGCTAGATAGAACGATAGTTACGCTCTTGAGATGTGATGGAGTCAAGTACGAATCGCGCGCCACTTCGATTCTTCTGGCTGCTTATAAAATCCTGCGGAGAATAAGGCGCTGCGCTGTTAAACATCTCCTCGTATTGCGAAACGCTTAATTGCGTGCGATTGTTTAGCGACTTTAAGTGCTGATTAGAAAACAGCGCGCTACGCCAGTCTGGAACAAGTGTTGCGCTAAAAAATTCTGCTACAGCGCCAGAACCGTAGGAGAACAAGCCGATTTTTTGACCTGGGAGTAAAGGAGACAGGCATGTCGGCGATTCGTTTGTGTGTGTTGCGGAAGATAAGTCGCAAGAAACCTCACTATCGCCATCAACCGCAGAATCGTCAAAATTCCTAAAATAATCGAAATCAAGTAAAGAAATTAAGCCTAAATAGAGTGAACCAGTGTAAATATTACCGATTCGGCGACTATATTGTGTGCTGTCTTGGTATCGCGCAAGAAGACGTTCGCGCGTATCGCTTGTAATAGGCGCGCTAGAATTTTCCTCCAACCCAGCTCGAAGCGCTTTAAGCCCCATTTTTGTGTATGGAAGATGGAAGCAAATCGCCTCAAAATCGTTGAAATTGCAGGCGTTTTCCGCACTGTACCGCTGCCACACGTCGCAGAACATGCGAATGTATTGTTCGGTTGAAAACTTTCCGCGAGCCAACGCCGTGCTTTGATATACGGGACGCCAAAAATCCTGGATTTCCGCCGATTTTACAACGCTGTCGTCGTTGATTTGCAACACGTGTGGATTCTCGCTTACAAGCATCGCCACAGCACCAGCGCCTTGCGTCACCTCGCCAGGAGTGCCAACGCCGTAGCGCGCAATGTCTGCAGCAATCACCAAAACTTGCGCGCCAGGATGCGTCAAAACGTAGTCACGAGCCATCATAAGCGCCGCAGTTCCGCCATAACACGCTTCTTTTACTTCCACGCAGCGCACCCACGAGCTAAGGTTTAGAAGTTTGTGAATATAAAGCGCGCTGGATTTGCTGGCGTCGACGCCGCTTTCTGTGCCAACGATCACCATTTTGAGGCGGTTGCTGTCGATGTACTGCATCAGCGGCAGAGCAGCTTGAGCGCCAAGTGTTACGATGTCTTGGTGGTTTGGTGGCACTGCCTGTTGGCTTTGACCGATTCCGATTGTGAATTTGTTCGGGTCTATTCCGCGCTCAATCGCAAGGTCGCGCATGCTTAGATAGCAATTTGGAGTTGCGAAAGTTATGCGGTCGATTCCGACTTTTGGAGTGTTTTTTGAAGTATTGCTCATGATTTCCTATTTTTTTTTTTAAGGCGATTTTTTTAAGGACGATTTTAGTGGTGTAAATTTTACGGCGTGGTTGCTGGCGACTTATCCCAAACAGAAGGAAGTCGCAGTTAACCGAGTAACACGTGTAATTATCATTTTAAACTCTAAGTATTTTTGTCTTTTCGCAAATTATCAAGAATCATCCTTGCAGAATTCGTGTTTAAATCGGAAGAATTTTCGTTTAGAAGCGCGTGCACAACTTTTTGAATTTCGTCTCCGCGCGCTCCAGATGCTATAGCGATATTTGCGGCTTGAAGGCGCATGTGACCAGCTTGGATTCCAGGACCTGCGAGTGCGCGAAGGGCCGCCAGGTTTTGCACGAGTCCTACGGCTGCTAGAACGTTACGGAAATCATTGGCGTTATTGACTTTAGAAACTTGCAACGCGACTTTTGACATTGGTAGCGAGGCGATTGCGCCGCCCACTGTGCCGATTTGCAACGGGATTTCGATACGACCGTAAAGGATTTGACCTGAATTTTGCAAGGTCCAGGTTGAAAGAGGCATGTAACGACCAGATTTTGCTGCCCATTCGTGTGCGGCGGCTTGTAATGCGCGCGTGTCGTTACCAGATACGAGTGCTGCTGCAACTATTCCATTTAGGATTCCTTTGTTGTGGGTTGCAGCGCGCTCCGCGTCTACGGCGGCCAGGGAGCTTAAGGCGGCGATGCGTCGCGCAAGGCGCATGCCGTCGGCATCTCCAGCCGCGGCTGTTTTTGCGCTAGTCACAAGCGCTTCTACGGGTATGCGCACTTCGGCGACTGTTGCCGCGCGGCTGGAGTTGGCAAGAATTGCCACCAGCGCCTTGCGTCCAACCCAGCTTTCCAGCTGGGTTTTAACAGCTTCGCCAATGGTGTTTGCTATGTTTGCTCCCATTGCGTCGCATGCGTTTATGTCTAGTGTTAGCTTGGCGAAGCCTGTTAACGCCGCCGCCTGCGCGCGTTCTAATCCGCCGCCGCGTTGGTATATTGATGGGTGTGCGGAGCGCGCAACCTCACTAATCGCCGTGCGTTTTGACTCATTACGCATTATGCTATCTAGTTTTTTGGCTACGCTTCCGTCCGCGTCTTCAAAAACTATTTGTGCGCGCGTAACGTAATGTGCGCTGTGTGCTACAACGCCGTTTTCTAGGCTTTTTGCTGCGATTTTTGCACCGTTGCATGCGGCAGCGATTACGGATGGCTCTTCTGTAGCCATCAGCACGTTTTGCATAACTCCGTTTACTTTTAGGCCGCGCACAACGCCTACTGGCAGGCTGAATCGCCCGATTTGGTTTTCGATCATGCTGTTTGCAACGCTTGCAGGAATGTTTGTTTCGCTGCTTTGCGCGAGTTGTGCGAGCAGAAGTTGCGTGTAATCGCCGCTAAGCGTGCCTTCTGATTCCAGCGTTTTTATGCGCTGTTCTACGCTTAATTCTCGAAAAGCTGCCATGTTTCTCCATTTTTTTTTGACGTCATTTTCGCGATTTTCACTTTTGCAATGTTGCTTTGACGCTATTGACGCTATTCAAGTCGCCGGCAACCGCCACATTCACCGCCAGCAACCGCGCGTATCACAACACTCCGTATGCGTTCTGCGACTTACTTCGCGCGTGTCACAACACGTGCACGTCTATCACACGTCTACTTTCGCATCCTAACTTGCATGCTCACTCCAATTCCGCCTCCCACGCACAGAGCTGCAACACCGTTTTGCATGTGATTGTCTCTAAGTGCGTAAAGAAGTGTTGTTAAAATCCTGGCTCCGCTAGCGCCCAAAGGATGCCCGAGCGCAATCGCGCCGCCTCTTATGTTCAGTTTGCTTTCGTTGATGTTCAGCTGCTGGCACACGGCTATGCTTTGTGCGGCAAACGCTTCGTTAATCTCAAAAAGGTCAATGTTTTCAACGGTGTAGCCCGTGTTTTTTAGCATGCGTTCCATAACGTGTTTTGGCGCGTAGCCCATAAGGTCTGGACTGATTCCACCTTCTGCAAATCCTACGATTTCTGCCAAATAGTCGATTCCGTGCGCGATTGCGTAGTCTTTGCTCATTAAGACGAGTGCTGCTGAGCCGTCGTTGATGCCGCTTGCATTTCCGGCTGTCACAGTAGGCGAGTGTTTTGCTCCAGAATACGCCTCACGAGTTTCATCTGCCTCGCGCATTCCACCAGTTTCGCACCTGTCAAAATCCGCCTCAAACAACGTTTTAAGCTTAGAAAGCTTCTCTATAGAAGTGTTGGCGCGCGGATGCTCGTCTCTGTTAATCACAGTTCCGTCCAAAAGCTGCACGGGTGCAATCTCCGCGTCAAAATCGCCGTTATTTTGCGCGAAAACGGCTTTCTGGTGCGATTTTAACGCAAAAGCGTCTTGCTGCTTGCGCGTTATGCCAAACTTCGCGGCCACGTTTTCGGCAGTAACTCCCATTTCTTTGCCAGTAAAAGCGTCACAAAGTCCGTCTTTTTTTAGTCCATCAACCAGTGCGCTGTTGCCGTAGCGAAGGCCACCAAATCGCACGTTTTGCGCGTAAAACGGCACGTTGCTCATGCTTTCCGTGCCTCCAGCAACTACCACTTTTGCATCTCCCATGCAAATCGCAGATTGCGCAAGGCGAATGGCTTTAAGACCAGATCCGCAAACTTCGTTGATTGTCATTGCGCAACTTGACTCGTCAAGCCCCGAGCTAAGGGCGATTTGGCGCGCAACGTTTTGACCGCTGCCTGCTTGAAGTACGTTGCCAAAAATCGCTTGATCTACAGATTTTGGACTGATTTTTGCGCGTTCGATTGCGGCTTTTGCTGCGATTGTTCCTAACTCAACAGATGTGAGCGATTTCAACGCGCCTCCGAATTTTCCTATCGGTGTGCGCGCTGCGCTTACAATCACAACATCACTCATACGTTTAGCCGCCAATCAGTTGAAAACTAGCCGATTAAAGCTATCTTGATCAAGCTATCTTATTGAAAATTATTAAAAATTGCATGTTGAAAGCTAGCACATTTAGAGTAATAGGTTTCAAACACCAACCGAACTACTTTATCGTATTTTTACGCAAAATTGCGATTTGTGAAGAATTATGTTTAATTTTTTCACAATTTGCGCACAATCATATTGACTTGGCTATTGGCGGAAGGTGATTGACCCATCGTTAGGATCCATCGACTCCACAATCGCCAGCGAATCCAAGTCATATCCAGCTTCGCGCAACGCATCTCCGCCGCCTTGGAAGCCTTTTTCAATCGCAATACCGATGCCAGCAACCGTGGCTCCAGCGTGATCGCAAATGTCAATCAACCCTTGCAAAGCTTTGCCATTAGCCAAAAAATCGTCCAAAATTAAAACGCGGTCGTCTGCGCTCAAATATTTTCTAGACACAATTACAGGGAATTCGCGTTGCTTTGTGAACGAGAATACGGTAGACACGTATTGATCGCCATCCAAGTTGATTGATTGCGCTTTCTTTGCAAAAACCACTGGAACGTTGCCAAAATGACGCGCAGCAACGCACGCGATTCCGATTCCCGAAGACTCGATTGTTAGGATTTTGTTGATTTGCGTGTTTTTAAAATGCTGCGCCCATGCAGCTCCCATTGCGTCAAAAAGCGCGCAATCGCACTGGTGGTTAAGGAATGCGTCAACTTTCAAAACATTTCCTGGCTTAACAATGCCTTCTTTTTGGATACGTTCTTCAAGTTCTTGCACGATTATTCCTTTCAAATTGCGCCGCATTTTGCGTGTGTAGCGTGTATTTGTATAGCTTACCCCCAGCTTTGACTCACTTGCGCGACGACCTGCCTGAGCGCTCAAAGCGTAGCGCGCGAACGATGCAAAACGTTGTTTAGAGCTACAAAGTGCGTCAGTTTTTCCGCTTTTTGTACGTGATTTGGGTCAAATGTGCTACAAAGTGCGTAAGTTGTGTAATGCGTACAGTGCAAAACGCACGATTTGTGTTTGGCTGCCGTTCGTTAAAATTGGTTAGAGTTTAATTTTTGCGATTTGAAACACAGGAGCGAGTGGCTTTTGAGCAAGTACGGTTACGATTTTGATTTGTTTGGCAATCCAGAAGATGCAGACGAGCAGAGCGATGCTTCTATTAGCGATGCTTCTATTAGCGATGCACCTATTAATAAAGATATGACGAGCGAAGTTTCTGCTTCTACGGTTGCTGGCGATTTTTCCGCACAATATTCAAATTCCGTACAATCTTCCCAAACAGCTCAATCTTCTGCCGCTGCCCAATACGCTCAAACATACGCACAATCTTCCAACATTCCCGAAATCAATCCACAATCGCTTTTAGAGGGCTTAAATCCACAGCAATCCAAGGCTGTTCAATACACTGGCCCAGCGCTTTTAATCGGAGCTGGCGCAGGCAGCGGCAAAACGCGTGTTCTTACGCGCCGAATCGCGTGGATTTTGGCTAATCGCAAGGCGTGGCCGAGTCAGATTCTTGCAATCACGTTTACAAATAAAGCGGCAGCGGAGATGCGCGAGCGCTTGGCAAGACTAATCGGCAATAGCGCAAATAGCATGTGGGTTTCCACTTTCCACTCTGCTTGCGTTAAAATTCTTCGCGCTCATGGCGATTCAATCGGCTTAAAATCAGGTTTTTCTATCTACGATTCTTCGGATTGCGAGCGTCTTGTTAAAATAATCGCATCCGAATTGAATATCGACATTAAAAAGTTTACGCCTAAACTTTTATTGTCTAAGATATCTGAGTTTAAAAACAATTTGGTTACTTGGCAGGAAAACCTTAAAAATTACGCACCAGATTATAAGCCAGGCGCGTCTGTATCTGGTGCATCTAGCTTTAATGCTGCTGGCAATGCTGATGCGCTTTACGCTGCTGTTTACGCGGAGTATCAAAATAGGCTTAGCGTTTCGAATGCTGTTGATTTTGACGATTTGATTATGTTAACGGTTAAGCTTTTGCGCCAAAATCCGCAAGTTAGCGCGTATTACAAGCGAAAGTTCCGTTACATTTTGGTTGACGAATATCAGGATACCAATCACGCGCAATACGTGTTGATTCGTGAGCTTGCAGGTGTGGATGATGCAGGTGTGGATGATTATTCCGCAGATTCACCAGATTCATCAGTTTCACCAGATTCCACTCAACTTCCGCAGTCTTCGATCACGGTTGTTGGTGATTCAGACCAGTCGATTTATGCTTTCCGCGGTGCAGATATTCGCAATATTCAAGACTTTGAGCAGGATTTTCCAAACGCTACAACAATTATGTTGGAGCAGAATTATCGCTCTACGCAAACCATTTTGGATGCTGCAAATGCCGTGATCTCCAACAACGCTAATCGAAAGCCTAAAAAGTTGTGGACATCTTTAGGCAAAGGTTCGCCGATTGTCGGTTATGTGGCCGATAATGCGCAAGGTGAGGCTTCTTGGGTTGCTCAAGAAATCGCGCGTTTGCGCGGCGAAGATGGCGTAAACTACTCGGATATTGCGATTATGTATCGCGCAAATTCGCAATCTCGTAGCTTGGAAGATGCGCTTATTAAGTCGGGTTTACCGTATCAGCTTGTTGGCGGAACTAAGTTCTATGAGCGTCGCGAAGTAAAAGATGCGCTTGCTTACTTGCAATCTATTGCAAACCCTGATGACGATGTCAATATGCGCCGCATTTTAAACGTTCCAAAGCGTGGTCTTGGAGCACGTGCTGAGTCGCAGATTACGTCTTATGCAAAAGAAAATTCTATAAGTTTTTGGTCTGCTCTTAGTCAAATAGATAAGATTGCAGAACAAATTGGTATTTCATCTCGAACTTTTAACGCACTTAAGAGTTTTAGGGATCTTATGACTTCGCTTATTGACTTTATGAAAGCTAACGATTCCAAGCCTTCTAAGGTTGTAGAGAACGTGCTTAACGAAAGCGGATTGTTGCAGGATTTGCGAGAGTCTAAGGATCCTCAAGACGAATTTAGAGTAGATAACTTGTCTCAATTGCAATCGGTTGCAGCCGAGTATGAGCAGAATACGCCTGATGCTAATGTTGCTGGTTTTTTGGAGACTACGGCTTTAGTTGCGGATTCGGATCAGCTTCCAGACCAGGGCGAAGATACTGGAAAAGTTACGCTTATGACACTTCACACGGCTAAAGGTTTGGAATATCCTGTTGTGTTTTTGACTGGAATGGAGCAGGGCACTTTTCCTCATTCGCGCTGTGTTGACAACCAAAAGGAGCTTTGCGAGGAGCGTCGTCTTGCATACGTTGGCATAACTCGCGCTAAGAAGATTTTGTACGTCACTTGGGCGGCTGAGCGATCGCAATGGGGAAAGTCTGCGGAAATGATCCAAAGTCAGTTTTTGGACGAGATTCCTGCCGATTTGATTTCTTGGAAGCGCAAGGAAACAGATGTTATGCGTGCTGGGCTTAGGGGAGCAGGCAGTGATTTTGACCGCGATTTTGACAGTGATTTTGGAAGCGATGGTGGTTGGGACGACGATTCGTACACCACTTACGGCGGATCGAGTTACAGAAAATCGCATTATGGCAAGTCGTATGGCTCAAAGTCTTATGGCTCTAATTCATATGGCAATTCATATGGCAATTCATATGGCAATTCATATGGCAATTCATATGGCAAGTCGTATGGTTCAAAATCTGGCAAAGTCACCACGCGTATCGCCAGAAAATCTAGTGAATCATACCAGCATCAATCATCCACATCAAATTTGCAGTCATCTTCATCATCGTTGTCTTACAAAAAACAAGGTTTGCAAGAAAAGGACAATCACTTAAACATCAATGATTTCCACGAAGGTGACAAAATTTCGCACGACACTTACGGTCTTGGAACTGTTCTTAAAACGCAAGACAAGGGAAGAAACTCAATTATTACAGTTGACTTTGGTTCGGATGGTGTAAAAAGACTTATGTTAAGAGTTGCACCAATTGAGAAATTGTAAAATTGTAATTTTTTTCGTTTTATAAATGTTGCACTTAAAATAATGCAATCTTACTGAAGATTACTTTAAAATATCAATTGTAATATTGTTATAACTAGTGCGCGATTATATACACTAAAACAAAATATTCAAGACTTGTTTTCTATTAAGCTATACGAAAAAATATAAAAGTAGGGAAAATATAGAAGTAAACGAAACCGCAAATGTGTAAGATTCGTGACTCAAGAGGAAGTTGATTAAGCTCTTAAGCATTGCGATTGTATTTATAAACGAGATTTTAAAAGGCGTGGCGCTTACAAACGTGAGTGCCGTAAAGCGTGTTGCGTTAAAAAGCAACACTAAAAAATAATAACTAGATTTAATGAGGTATTTATTATGAAAAACAAATTATTCGCATCGCTTCATGCAATTATTTTTGGAATTCTTATTGCTATAGCGCCATTGACATTTGCAAAACCATGCTCAACTGGAGGCATGCATAAAATGCAAAAAATGCCTATGATGATGCAACCTATGGCATGCTACTACACCAGCCGCGTGGCTATTGGAATTGGCGTAGTTATTGCAATTCTAGGCATTATTGCGCTATTTGTTAAAGAACACGTTCGTGCTGGCTTAAATATTGCTGTAATCGTTAACTCTCTGTTTATGATCGCTACTACAACATTTCTTATTGGTGTTTGCAAAAGTCCAATGATGCATTGCGCATCTGTTATGCGTCCAACGTTGATTGTGCTATCTGTACTAGCGTTGGTGTTTGCATCTGTTAGCGTGTATCTTGACACTAAATCTGCTTGCTAGTGCGCATCTAAGTAATTTACTATGCACACTATTACATTAAAGCGATTGCCGCTAGAAAACCTAAAGCAAAAGCCGCTTAGAACCGCCGCGTTAATTGTGGTTTCCGCGTGCTTAGCTGCAGTGTTTTTTGGCGGCTCGCTAATCTCCCTTAATCTTTCTAATGGTTTAAGTAGTATGCGCGCTCGCCTTGGCGCGGATATTATGGTTATTCCGCAAAACACTTACAATCGTGCGGAAGCGTTGCTAACTAATGGCGGATCGAGCACGTTTTACTTTACGAACAATATTGAGGATTTTGTGCGAAAATCAAAAGGCGTTGAAAAAGCAAGCGTACAAACTTACATATCTTCTCTATCTGCTGGATGCTGCGCAGAAAAGTTGCAAATCATAGGTTTTGACCCTACGAGTGACTTTGTAATCGCGCCATGGATTTATTCGCAACACAAAAGCGAGCTTAAAAAAGGGCAGATGATTGCAGGCGCAAACGTGCTTGTGTCTTACAAAAACACGGTTCGCTTGTATGGGCACGAATGGCCGATTGTTGCGCAACTTGCTAAAACGGGCACTAGCCTAGACAACTCAGTGTTTGTAAACAGAGACACGATTCCAGCGGTTATTAAATATTCTTCTAAAGTTGGGCACACTGCGATTCCTGCAAAATATGCACGCAAGGCAGTTAGCGCTGTTCTTGTAAAAGTGAGCAAGGGTTTTAGCGCTCAAAAAGTTGCGGAAAATATTCGTAAAACTAGCGGAATTAAAAGCCTTGGAGTTGTCTTTCCAGGCGGAATTACCGAGCAGACTAAAAAGAGTTTAGAGGTGCTAAATAAGGCGATTTTTCTTGGCATTCTTGCGTTTTGGCTTGTGGGTGTGTTGATTCTTGTGTGCGTTTTTGCGTCTTCTACATCGGAGCGCAAGAGGGAATTTGCTTCTCTTAGGATTTTGGGCGCCAATAAGAGCATGCTTCTAAAGATGGTCGCGCGTGAATCGTCTGCGATTGGTTTTGGCGGAGGCGTGATTGGCGTTGCTTTTGCTTCGCTTATTTTGTTCCCATATAATGTTGTTATTTCTCAACAGTTGCAACTGCCGTACTTGGAGTCGAATGTTTGGTTTGTGTGCGCGCTTGCGGCAGTTTCTGTAGCGTTTTCTCTCGCTAGTGTTTTGGTAACTTCTGCGATTATTGTGGGGCGAATCGCAAGCAGGGAAGCGTATTTGACTTTAAGAGATGGCGAATAAAATGGCGAATAAAGTTGTTAGTAACGATTTAGTAGTAAATCTTAAAAATGTCACTCGCGAATTTAAACGCAAAAATAGGAAGTTTATTGCTGTAGACAATGTTAATTTTTCGCTTAAAGCTGGCGACTTTGTTGCGATTGTGGGCAAGTCTGGCAATGGAAAATCTACTCTTTTAAACATGATTGCAGGTCTTTTAAAGCCGACGCGTGGAAACGTTACGATTTTTGGATGCAATATTTCACTGCCTTCTATAAGCGACGAGCAAATTTCTGCGATTCGCGCAAAAAACATTGGTTTTGTTACGCAATCGCAGACGCTGCTTGCTAATTTGAATGTGATAAATAACGTTATTTTGCCTGTTAAGATTTTTGATGCTTCTTCTAAGCGAATAGGCGATTTTACGGAAAAACTTGAGCCAGAAGATTGTGCGAATGTGACTTCCTTCGCTATGGATTTGCTTAAGCGACTTAATGTGGACGATCTTGCGCATTGTTATCCACGTGAGCTTTCTGGCGGAGAAATGAGACGCGTTATGATTGCGCGCTCTTTGATTAACAACCCGCGTTTACTGCTGTTGGATGAGCCTACGGGCGATTTGGATTCGCAAAATACTCAAACTGTGGTGTCTTTGCTGCGCGATTGTGCGGCTTCTGGCGCGGCTGTTTTAGTCGTTACTCACGATGAATCTGTTGCTGCAAGCGCTAACAGTGTTTACACAATGGATTCTGGCGTACTTCGTGCACTCTGTGACTGAGCTTTGTTGCGCGAGCGATATTCCGCTTTTTGTTGCTGTTTTTACTGGTTTGAGCTACATTCTCGGGAAAAATTGACGCATTTTGTAGCTTTAATTAGCGTTTTGAGCAACAAAAAGCGTCAACCATTTCCGCACTTTGTACCACATTTGACCTAAATCACGTACAAAAAGCGTACACAGTTTCGTATTCTACGCCGCGGAGTAGTATAAGGAACGATGCCTATTTTTTGTAGGCATTATCTGGAGCCTTAGCCCATCAGTGGGTCGGCGCGCAAGAATTATGGCGTTATTTCAGCGTTTTAATGCTTTCGCGTTCGTGTGTTAGCACGAAGAAGCACTGGAGAGGCCGGCTCAGCGTGAACAATCGTAAATGTTTGGTTCACGTTCCGTTCAGATAACGACAGAATAAAGGATTAGTAATGACTAATATTCAGCGTTCTCGCCGTCAGGTGCGTCTTTCTCGCGCCCTCGGCATCGCTTTGACCCCAAAGGCTCAGCGTATTTTCGAGAAGCGTCCATATGCTCCAGGTGAGCACGGCCGCACTCGTCGTCGTACCGAGTCCGATTACGCAGTACGTCTTCGCGAGAAGCAGCGTCTTCGCGCTCAGTACGGTCTTTCCGAGAAGCAGCTTCGTGCAGCTTACGAAAAGGGTACGCACACTGCAGGTCAGACTGGTGACGCAATGCTCACCGATTTGGAAACCCGTCTTGACGCTTTAGTTTTGCGCGCAGGCTTTGCTCGCACAACCGCTCAGGCTCGCCAGTTTGTTGTGCATCGTCACATTTTGGTAGATGGCAATCTTGTTGATCGCCCATCCTACCGTGTTAAGCCAGGCCAGACCATTCAGGTTCGCGCTAAGAGCCAGACAATGGTGCCATTCCAGATGGCTGCTGAAGGCGTTCATCGTGACGTTTTGCCAGCAGTTCCTGGTTACCTCGATGTGAATCTTGCCTCTTTGAAGGCTACTTTGACTCGTAAGCCGGAAGTCGATCAGATTCCAGTTGAAGTCAACATCCAGTACGTCGTCGAGTACTACGCTCGCTAAATTCTGGATTTCATTCTTAAGGACATACCGCTTGACCCCTGCTGTGCATTGCATAGTGGGGGTCAATGCGTTTTATTTGCTATTCTTCCCGTGTTTTGTAGTTCTGATTGGTGTGTTGGACTACAAAGTGCGGAAGTTTTTCCGCATTTTGTTGTTCAACACGCTGTTTAGAGCTACAAAGTGCGGAAAATACTGCACGAATCGTAGTGCATTTGTATAAAATCAGTATGAACTACGTAAAAGTTGGTTACATGTTAGTGCACATTAACTTTTGTTTGGGATTAGTCGCCAGCAACCGTACATTTTGTAACAAAACAGTTTAATAAAAAAACAAAATCTTATATAATTATTCACAATAATATTCGTTATATTACAAAATATAACATTCTGCGAGTGTTGAATCAGAAAATATATAATAGATAACTAAGCGTCTAGTAAGCGTTGTAAGTAAGAAGATACAAGAATAAGAAGTTATACGAAAATAAAAGAAGATAAAGAAGAATAAAGAGACGATGGAGTCAAAGATGTCTCAAATTAGCAATGAAGAAGATGCGCAAGCGGTGCAAGAAGCACAGCAATATATGAATGCGCACAACGCACAGTATGCAGAAGATGTAAGAGACGCAAAAGACGTGATAAACAATAACATTTTTGAAGGGGATGATTTTGTGGAAAAGCCTAAAAAAGTTGCAGGACTTCACAATATTCCAACAACAGCTGGTTTCGCTGGTCCTGGCGGTGGATTTGAAGGTGGCGCTGCAGCAGGATTTGAGATTGACGAAGATGGCACTACGCATAAGAAGGCAGATGAGCGTCAAGTTGAAAAAAGCTTGGAAGACACAGATGCTTTTGATGCAATAGACATTAATGCAATTCGCGCTAGGAACAAGGCTGGCGGCGCAAACCACTCGGTTATTAACAAAATAACCAGCACGGGTGTTGGAGATTCTTCGCTGAGTAGTCTTGTAGCTCAAGCAGAAGAAGAGGCGGCTGAAAACGTGCAGTCTGCGCAATCCACTATGCATTCGGACTCATACCAAGGATTACAGTCGCCAATGCATTCTTCGATAGGAGATAATGCCTTCTATCAAACGCAACAAATTCCGACTGTTCAAACTCCTATTCGAGATTTCGGTGGAGAGTATCCGTATAAGTTGTATCGTCCAGGAACATACGCACGTGAGCATATTCGTATTACGGCAACAAAGCTTTCCGACGGTCGTGACTTTTTCTACATCGACGACAACCCAGAATATGTTAGCGGGCATAAAACAAGGGAGCTGATTGACCCTAGAAAGTTGGCGTATCGCTTTACATCTCATTTTGATAGCGAAGGTAATGAGGTTCCTAGCGAAGTTCCGCAAATGCGTCAGGATCCGCTTACAGGAGACTGGATTCCTATGTCTAGGCTGTGGGCAAAACGACCAGCCCCCATTCTTAGAGAGAGTTCAAATAGCGATAGCTTAAATAGTGATAGCAATCAGCAATCAAGAATCGACCCATTCGCTGGTAGAAAGCCAGAATCTGAGTATCAAGATGGTGAAATTCCAGACGAAGACTACGACGTTGTTGTTTTTGAAAACCGTTATCCAGCTATGGCTCAGGTTGCAGGAGTGCCAAACACAACAACCTACGTTGACGGCAATCCGCTGTGGAAGCAGGCTCCTGCAGCTGGTCGTTGTGAGGTGATTTGCTTTAGTTCCAACGAAAACATGCTTCCAGCTAATCTTTCTGTTTTGCGCATGCGTACGATTGTTGAAGCCTGGGCGTTTAGAACCGCGGAAATTAGCCAAATTGATGGCATTAAGCAGATTTATCCTTTTGAAAATCACGGCAGCCAAATTGGTGTGACTTTGAATCATCCTCACGGTCAGATTTACGCTTATCCGTTTATTGCTCCTAGGTTGGAGCAGGAGTTGCGTCACACAGAGGCTTATTTTGAGCGTACTGGCAGTAATCTTCTTAAGGATTTGATGAATTCGGAGATTGAGGCTAAAAAGCGTGTGATTATGCATAATCATAGTTGGGTTGCGTATGTTCCAGCAGCAGCGCGTTGGCCTCTAGAAGTGCATGTTGCTCCTGTTCGTGATGTTCTTACTTTGGATCAGCTTGACGACCAAGAGCGTTGGGATTTGGCACAAATTTATATAACACTTCTTAGACGTGCTAATAAGTTCTTTGGTTTTAATGGCGACTCTAGTACTAAATCGTTTGCAGGTTCGGCTGCTTTCGACTTATCTTCTGGTATTAGTGCTGCAAATTCTAGCGAATTTGTTGATTTGCCTTATGTTGCAGCATGGCATCAGGCTCCTGTGCATGATTCTCGTCGTGCGCATTATCGTCTTAATTTACAATTCTTCTCGTTTATGCGAGATGCTAACAAAATCAAGTATTTGGCTGGGTCGGAAGCTGGGATGGCATCTTGGATTTCTGATACAACGCCAGAGCTGATTGCAAGTAGGTTCCAAGAATTAGGCGATGTTGATTTAGATTAGTCTGACCTGTATTAGTCTGATTAAACAAATAACAAAGTCAATTTGTGTGAAGCACTGTGTGAAGCATTGTTTAAAGCATTGTATAAAGCATTGTATAAAACATTGTGTAGAACAATTTATTAAAAGTGAGATGATTAAGTTATGTTGCTGCATCTTTATTTAGTTCGTCATGGTCAAACCATGTTTAATTGCTACAATCGTCTTCAAGGCTGGTCAAATTCTCCTCTTACCGATAAAGGACTTGCAGACGCAGATCGTGCAGCAGAAAAATTAGCTAATGTCATTTTTGCTGCAGCATATTGTTCAGATACAACTCGTGCTCAAATCACTGCTGAGCGTATTTTAAGTGAAAACGAAAAACACACTCATGCTCGACCACAACTCATAAGCGATATGCATTTTCGTGAGCAATGCTACGGCTATTTTGAAGGCCAAGACATGAATATGGCTTGGTGGGCTGCAGGTGCTCCTCATGGTGCTAAAACATATAACGAGATTGTTGAAAAATTTGGTCTTGCTGCAACTCGAGATATGCTTAAAGAGGCGGATCCGTTCCATGATGCTGAGTCGGATATTGAGTATTGGAAGCGTGTTGAGGGCGGTTTTAAAATAATCGCCAGCAATCCAGTGTTAAAAGATGGAGATAGTGTTTTGCAAATATCTCACGGGAACACGCTTTTAAGTCTTATGCATCGTTTTGCGCCTGCTGGTTACGATTTGAGCGAGCGTCCGCAAAATGGTAGTGTGACTCGTTTAGATTTTGACACTTCTAAGCCGCTTGATCAGTCTATAACTATTAAGGGTTACAACGAGTAGAGCGTACTGTAAATCCACTTTTATATATTGATATATTAAGGTTGATATATTAAGAAAGATATGTGTTAGTGGTTTACTCGAAGAGTCTTGACTCTTCGTTAATCTTTTAAATACATTGCGTGGGTTAGTCGCGCGTAAAAACAGCAGGAAAGAGGTTACGATGAGCGTTGGAGACATAGCTGCTCTAATTGCCGCGATTTCGTTTGCGGTTCTTTCTGGTTTTATGATTTATCCTCTGATTAGGTTGGGTAAGATGTTTAATCAGATTGCTCAAACCGTTAAGGAATCAGGTGAACATGCTTTGCCTGCTATTGATGAGTCTGTTACTACAGTAAAGCAAGTAAACAAAACCTTAGAAGATGTTAATGCTGTTACGGATGCTGCTCGCACCACTGCGACTAATGTTGGTGCTCTTACAGATTTGTATGGTGCTTTTCTTGGAAAACCTATTATTAAGATTGCTGCAGCTGGATATGCTCTTAAGGACACTATTAACGAATTCTTCAATAAGCCTACAGTTCCAACGGATTTTTCAGAATCTTCTGCACGCCACGCAGCTAATTCTGGTGAGTCGAGTGAGTCTAAGGGGGAGTGATGTTTAAGCGTTTATTCTGGCTTTGCGTAGGAATAGTAATAGGCGTGATGTCTGTTACTAAGGCTCGCGCTTATATTAAAGGAAAATTCCCAGAAAGTGTTGGAGATTTTTTCTTTGATAAAGATCCGAAGAATCTTACTTTAACCACGATTTTGTCTTTATTTAAGGATTTTAATTCCAGCAGAAAAACTCACGAGTCGCAGCTTAATTCTAAGTATGCTAATAAGTATGCTAAATAAAATAAGCTTGTTAATAAGTCTTGAAAGTTTTTTATAACTAAAGTTTTTATAGGTAAAGTTTTATAATCAAAAATTGGTCTTGCAGATTAA
Source organism: Gardnerella sp. DNF00109 (assembly GCF_049262845.1). Classification (NCBI taxonomy): domain Bacteria; kingdom Bacillati; phylum Actinomycetota; class Actinomycetes; order Bifidobacteriales; family Bifidobacteriaceae; genus Gardnerella; species Gardnerella sp. DNF00109. The sequence goes on along the minus strand of NZ_CP058406.1, from coordinate 1,208,890 downwards.
TCATTCTGCGACTCGCGCCTTAAAGCATGATGGTATGATATTCTTTTGTGCCGCCCTGTTGCATGGCGTTTTAATATAACACAAGGAGTTCGTACCTATGCGCACAGCAGAAATTGCAAAGCGTTATCTTGACTACTTTGGTAATCATGGTCATATGGTCGTGCCTTCAGCATCGCTGATTTCACCAAATCCAACGACGCTTTTCACGATTGCAGGCATGGTTCCATTCATACCTTATCTTTTGGGAGAGCAAACGCCTCCTTCTCGCAGAATGACGTCTAACCAGAAGTGCGTGCGTACTCTTGATATTGACGAAGTCGGCAAGACTACTCGTCACGGCACGTTCTTCCAGATGGTTGGTAACTTCTCGTTTGGTGATTATTTTAAGGAAGAAGCGATTCACTACGCTTGGGAGCTTTTAACAACTCCGCAAGATAAGGGCGGATACGGATTTGACCCTGAAAAGCTCTGGGTAACTACTTATACCGACGATGATGAAGCTCGCGCAATTTGGAAGAACGAAGGCTTCGACCCAGAGCACATGCAAGTTTTCGGTATGGAAGATAACTTCTGGACCACTGGTGGTCCTGGTCCTGGCGGCCCATGCTCCGAAATCTACGTTGATCGCGGTCCTAAATACGGTAAGGATGGCGGTCCTGCTGCTGACGAATCTCGTTTCATTGAGATTTGGGATTTGGTCTTCGAAAACTTCCAGGTAGATAACGTCAAGTCTAAGACTGATTTGCATATTGTTGGTGAGCTTGACCAGAAGAATATCGATACCGGCGCAGGTTTGGAACGTTTGGCTTACCTTATGCAGGGTAAGGAAAATATTTACGAAACAGACGAAGTTTATCCAGTTATTGAAGCTGCAGAAAAGCTTAGCGGTGTAAAGTACGGCGATAATAATGATGCTGACGTGCGTTTCCGCGTTGTAGCAGATCACGTGCGTTCCGCTTTGATGATTATGAGTGATGGTGTGCGCCCAAGTAACGTTGGACGCGGATACGTGCTTCGTCGTCTTCTTCGCAGAACTGTTCGCGCAATGCGCATGCTCGGCGTTCAGGACCCAGTTCTTCCAACCTTGTTCCCAGTTTCTAAGGCTGCAATGGAACCAAGCTATCCAGAGCTTAATAATACTTTCCATGAAGTCAGTGAAGCTGCATATGGTGAAGAAGACGCGTTCCGCAGAACTCTTGAAAAGGGCACAACTATTCTTGACTTGGCTGTTGAAAAAGCTAAGAAAGAGCACAAGGATGATCCTATTGTTGGCGGCTCTGACGCATTTACTTTGCATGATACTTACGGTTTCCCAATTGAGTTGACTCTTGAGATGGCTGCTGAGCAGGGTGTTAAGGTTGATGAAGCTAAGTTCCGCGAGCTTATGAGTGAGCAGAAAGGTCGCGCTCGCGCGGATGCTTTGAAGAAGCGTCACAATGTGGATGTTAGCGTTTATGACGATATTAAGAAGGAGCTTGAAAAGCCAATTGACTTCCTCGGTTACACTGACTTCTCAAGCCGTTCAAACGTTTTGGCAATTGTTGAAGCCGGTAAGGGTGCTGTTAAAAGTGTTAGCGCTCCTGCAAACGTTGAAGTTATTCTTGATCGCACGCCATTCTATGCTGAGCGCGGTGGTCAGATTGCTGATCAGGGTGAGATTATTTCCGACGACGGCGCAATTTTGGAAGTTGACGACGTTCAGCGACCAATCAAGGATTTGATTGTTCACAGCTGCCGACTTACTGAAGGTACTCTTAGTGTTGGTGCTCCAGTAAACACCAATATTGACCAGGTTCGCAGGGCTGCTTTGGCTCGAAGCCACACCGCTACTCACACTCTTCACAAAGCTTTGCGCGAAGAGCTTGGTCCACAGGCAACTCAGCGCGGTTCTGTAGTTGATCCAGACCGCTTGCGCTTTGACTTCCAGTGGCCAAAGGCTGTTGATAAAGATGCGCTGCTCCGTGTAGAAGCTCGCGTAAACGAGCGTATTCGTGACGATTTGCAGGTTGTTCCAAAGGAAATGCCAATCGATGACGCTTTCAAGCTTGGAGCAATGCACTTGTTCGGCGAAAAGTACGGCGATATTGTGCGCGTTGTTGAGATTGGCGACGGTTGGAGCCGCGAGCTTTGCGGTGGTACTCACGCTAAGAGCACCGGAAAGATTGGTATGGTAACCATTCTTTCGGAATCTTCCATTGGCTCTGGTGTACGTCGTATTGATGCATTGTGCGGCGAAGAGGCGTATGAATATGGTGCTCGTGAGCACGCTTTGGTGGCGCAACTTGCTGGCATGGTTAATGCACGCCCAGATGAGTTAGCTGAGCGCTTGGAGTCTTTGCTCAACAAGATGAAGGATTCAGACCGCAAGCTTTCTTCGGTGTATGAGTCTCAGCTTAATGATGCTGTTCCAGAATTGGTTGAGGCGGCTAAACAAAGTGGCGCAACGGTTAAGCTTGCTGTAAAGAATGTTGGAAACTTTGGTTCCTTCGATGCATTGCGCAAAACAACACTTGATGTTCGTTCTCGCTTAGGTGAGGATGCTCCTGTGATTGTGGCGCTGTGTGGCGTGAATGAGGAGGATCGTCCAATGGTGGCGGTGGCGACTAACGATGCCGCACGTGGTCTTGGTGCTAAGGCTGGCGATCTTGTTCGTACTGCTTCCAAGGTGCTTGGTGGCGGTGGCGGCGGCAAGCCAGACTTCGCTCAAGGCGGCGGCACAGACGCTTCTAAGATTGACGAAGCGCTTGAGGCTGTTAAGAGCGAAGTGGCTAAGCTCGACTAGTGCGTAGCTACACGCTTAAAACAAAACGATGCGATCTTTACCAAAAGCGGCACAAAAAATGGTGTGGTTAGGTATTGATTTAGGTGATGCAAGGGTCGGAACAGCTCTTTCCGACCCTGAGCTCACTTTCGCTCATCCTGCTGGGAATGTTCAATCCTATGGTGATTCGTTTAATGCGATTGAAGATGTTTTAAACATTATCGAAGATAATAGTGTTAGTCGTGTTGTAATAGGTCTTCCTTTGCAATTAGACGGAACTGAAGGAAAATCTGCTAAAAAAGCGCGTCGTTGGGGTACTAATTTAGTCAAAAGAATGAAGTCGCTTTTTGATTATGGAGATTGGTCTCTCGATTTTATTCCAGAAGTTGTTTGGAAAGATGAGAGACTAACAACTGTTACGGCGCATAAACAACTGTTAGATGCAGATTTTTCTACTAGGAAGCATCGTCCTATGGTTGATCAGCAGTCAGCAGTGTTAATTTTGCAATCTGCGATTGACGATTATAAGAATGATTGCAAAAATAATTAAAGCAGACAATAGCTACGACAATATTGTGAAATAATGTTATTCTGAAATAATGTCACTGTGAAATAGTAACCAGCAGTCCAAGCGGGAGGAAGCGTTTAATGACTGAGAATATCGACGATTTTTTCGATCGAAACGCTAAGTGGAGTCACGAAACTCCTAATCCACCTGTGCCTCCAAAATCGCGCAAAGATTTAAAAGCACAAAAACGACGTAAAAGTAAGAGAAAACGTATAATAGCGTTTATTCTTACGCTAATTTTTGCAATACTATTTGTTCTTGGATATGGATTATACAGGGTTGCGGTTTACATAAAAACTAACAATCAGTCTACGATTATGGACGATTGGCCAGGACCTGGAGACGGATTCGTTGAGTTTACGATAGAGCCAGGTCAAGGATCTGTAGAAGTTGGGAACAATCTTGTTAAAGCGCAAGTTGTAAAGTCGCAATCCACTTTTTCTAATATTGTTGCTGCGAACAACAAGATTTTATACCCAGGAATTTATGCGCTCAAAAAGCATATGAACTCAATTGATGTTGTAAATATTCTTTCAGATCAAAGTAAAGCAGGCGGATTCTTAGACGTTAAAGCAGGAGAACGATCAACAGACGTTATTCGTAAGGCTGCACAAATCTCTGGAATTGACATTGCTCAATTTAACGCGATTCAAAAAACAGACGGAGCGGGGATTTTGCCGCCAGAAGCGGGTGGAAGTTTTGAAGGATGGTTGGAGCCTGGAGTTTACAACGTAAAATCCATGAAATCTGCTACTAAAATACTTGCCAAAATGGTAGATAAGCGTATTCAGAAACTTGATTCATTGGGAGTTCCTAAAGGAAAACTGCGTCAAGATATTCTCAAAATTGCGTCTATTGCGGAAGCGGAAGTAAATAATCGTGAATATTATGGTAAAGTTTCGCGCGTAATATTAAACCGTTTAGCTAAAGACATGCCTTTGGGAATGGACACTACGGTTGCTTACGGTATTGGAATTAAGGCAATTAACCTTACGCAAGCACAATTAGATGATGCAAGTAATCCATACAACACTAGGATTCGCAAAGGATTGCCGCCTACTCCTATAAGTATTCCTGGAGATAATGCTATTCTGGCTTCGCTTAATCCAGAAAAAGGATCATGGATTTATTTTGTTACCACTAACTTAAAGACCGGCGAAACTAAGTTTGCGGATAACTACGATGATTTCTTGAAGATTCGCGACGAGTATAAGCGTTCTAACGAAAACGCCAACTAGCGCGACGACCTACCTTCGCGCTTAAAGTGTAGCGCGCGAAGGTAATTCGGAGCGCTGAGCTTGCTTAAGGTTGAAAGCACAGTGTGCTTTCAACGCAAGCGAAGACGTTCGCGCGCTTAGAGCGTGCGAACGATTTTCCTTACCTAGTGTTGCGCGAGGTTTGAGTATTTCTCTCCTCGCAAGTCCCGTCGCTACGCTCCTCTTTTATTGCTCGTATAGAAATACATCAAACCTTCTGAATATCTTTAACAATTGCGTACCACTTAATCACCGAGATTCTCGATTTTTCTTCTTCATTCGATGAATCACCATCGGAGGACTGCGAATCGACTTGCATGAGCGCTTAGAGCGTAGCGCGCTAATGCACTTCGATTCGCTGAGCCGCTCAAACGTAAAGTCCAGTGGACTTTACGTGCGGCGAAGACGTGAGCGCGCTGTAACGCGCGAGCGATACATCTCATTCAGTGCGAAAAATCTCGAATCTCTACCATACTTGGTGCAATCTGCATAACCACACAAGCCTTTAACCACATTGAGTGAAATTTGTTGCAATGCAATTTTCGCTTATTTAGCATAATCAAATGAGTCAGTTTATTGTTACTTGTTTATTTGCAACACCAACGCTTATATGCATGATTGCAGTGTGTGCGACGGATTTAACAAGCCGTATTGTGCCTAGACTTTGGGTTGTACTAGCTGCTTTTGCGCAATCTGCCGCTAACCTTATTTTTTCGCTGATTACTTTTCATAATGTTAATTTTCTTTTACGTGGCTGGCTTTTTGCAGTATCAGTTTTTGCATTCTACGTTTTGGTGCAAAAACTTTGCGTGCGCGGAGCACTTGGATTTGGCGATGTTACATGCGCTTCTATGATCGCTCAAGCTTTGGCGCTATTTGGATTTGATTGCATAATCTACTGGTTTGCATCAATCGGAATATTTGGATTAATTTGGATTTTAGTGTGGAAAATCTGCTCTAAAGTCTGCTTGCGATTTTTCCGCGGGCATCTTGTGCAAAATGAACAAAATAAAATCCCGTTTGTACCCGTATTAGCTGCATCTTCCATAATCGCCGTTATGCTTTGCGGTTTTTTGTAATTACACAAATACTCCAAGCTAGGTAGAGATTCGAGATTTTTCGCAGCGAATGAAGCGAACCTCAGCATGAAATGGTGATTCGCTGAAGCAGCAAGAAAAAATCGAGAATCTCGGTGATGAAAACTACGCAATTGTTCAAGCACGTAAGAGGGCTGGGTGATTCTTGGTCGAACAGTATAAGAGCGGCAGCCGATACCAAATAATCCAAATGATCAACCACTACAAACAAACTTCAACCCAAAAACAAAATCAAAACCAAATCGGAACAACCGCAACTCTAGACTACACGTAATAGGCGGAGCGTTGTGAGACAAGAATTACCCAGCCCTCGCGCAACGCTAAATAGGAAAGCATGCAACAAATTTTACTCAATGTGGTTAAAGGCTTTTTGCGATTTATTTCATAGATTATTAGCAATACTTAGTTGTTAGTAAAATAAAGAATTTAGAATCTAGTATTGATTTAAAATAAAGTACAGTATTAAGTGCAAGAAGTATAACAATAAATATAACGCACAACGCGATTGGAGAAGGCATGCTTAGATGGCAAACGGCAGGGGAGTCGCATGGTGAAGCACTGGTGGCAATGATTGAAGGCGTGCCAGCAGGAGTTAAGATTACTAGCGCAGACATTGTTTCTGCTCTTGCGCGTAGACGACTTGGATATGGTCGCGGAGCGCGAATGAAGTTTGAGCAAGACAAAGTGCGTTTGCTTACAGGCGTTCGCCACGGTGTTACTCTTGGGTCTCCAATTGCTATAGAAATCGCAAATAGTGAGTGGCCAAAATGGGTGGAAGTGATGAGCGCGGATCCTTTGGATCATGAGCTTGAGCGAACTGGTAGAAATGCTATTTTAAGCCGCCCTCGCCCAGGGCATGCGGATTTAACGGGCATGCGAAAGTATGGTTTTAGTGATGCTCGCGAGGTTTTGGAGCGTTCGAGCGCTAGGGAAACGGCTTCCCGCGTGGCTTTAGGCGCTGTAGCTGATGCGTTTTTGCACCAAGCGTTGGGTGTGCGAACAGTTGCGCATGTTATTGGAATTGGCGGCGAATATATAAACAAAAGTTTACCCCTACCAACTCCAGACGATGTTGATGCGTTGGATGCTTCGCCAGTTCGTACTCTAGATAAAGATGCCGAAGCTCGCATGGTTGCTCGTATTGATGAAGCAAAAGCAAATGCAGATACGCTTGGCGGCGTAGTAGAGGTTTTGGCATACGGCATGCCTGCTGGAGTTGGAACGTATGTAGAGTCGGATCGCCGTTTGGATGCGGCACTGGCTGCGGCGCTTATGGGAATCCAAGCTATTAAAGGCGTGGAGATTGGAGACGGTTTCGAAGAAGCAAATCGCCCTGGCTCGGTTGCTCACGACGAGATCGTAACAGGCGAAGATGGCAAAATCACGCGCCTTAGCAATCGTGCTGGAGGAATTGAAGGCGGAATGTCAAATGGAGAGACAATTCGCGTGCGCGCTGCAATGAAGCCGATTCCGTCCATTCCTCGCGCTTTGCGAACGGTAGATGTGCTTACTGGCCAGCCAGCGCAGGCAATTAATCAGCGCTCCGATTTTACGGCAGTCCCAGCTGCTTCCGTAGTTGCAGAGGCAATGGTTCGATTAACGCTTGCAAAGTATGCGTTAGAAAAGTTCGGCGGAGATTCACTAGAAGAAACCGCTAGAAATGCTAGAAATTACGTTCAATCTTGGAAAGAGCATATGAGATGAGCGAAGAAGATTCCTTGCATGATTCCTTGCCAGATTCGCTTAGATATTCTTTGAAAGACATTTCGCAAGATGTATCGCAAACTCAAATGCCGTTAGCCGTTATAATCGGCATGCCTGCAGCTGGAAAAACGCGTGTTGGCAAGGAATTAGCGCATATTTTGAATGTTCCTTTTATAGATACAGACGATTTAATTGAGCAAAAAATCAATATGCCGATTGCTCAATATTTTAAGGATTTTGGCGAAGAGTCTTTTAGAGATATTGAAACTCAAATTGTTAGAGATGCTATTTTCCCAGATTTTGAGCAATCCGCCCCAATAGTCGCCCTAGGTGGCGGTGCTCCAATGCGTAAGGAGACGCAAGATGTCTTAAGAAAATATACAAAGCTAGGCGGTCGTGTTGTGTATTTGCAAGTAAATGCAAGTGATGCAATTGAGCGCGTAAGCTGGAATTCTAATCGTCCTATGTTAAGCGGCGAAGATGGCGCAAAACGATGGATGGATTTGTTTGATAAGCGTGATCCTGTGTTTTGCAAAGTGGCGAATTTACACGCTCGCGTTTACGGATTAACGCCAAAACCTGCCGCAAGAAAGGTAAAAGATATGATTATGCAACGAATCGTTCATGTAGATGGTAAAGGTATTGAAGATTACGATGTTCATATTGGCGCAGGCGCTATGAGTCTTTTACCTCAAATGCTTGGAAAACAGCCTGTTCGAGTAGCTTTAATTCACACTCAGCCTGTTCAAAGACATAGCGATAAAGCAAGATCTATTTTGCGCGCATCTGGCTACGATGTTTTCGATATTCTTATTCCAGACGCAGAGGCTGGTAAAACTGTTAAGGTTGCGGATTTTGTGTGGTCGCGCCTTGCAAACGCTGGTTTTACGCGTTCAGATGCGATTGTTGGTTTGGGTGGTGGAGCAGCTACGGATTTAGCTGGATTTGTTGCTTCTACTTGGATGCGTGGAATCCGCTACGTAAATTGCCCGACTTCGCTTCTTGCAATGGTAGACGCTTCGACTGGAGGAAAAACTGGTGTAAATACTGCAGCTGGCAAGAATTTGGTTGGTAGTTTTTACACTCCTGTTGGCGTTTTGGCAGATACTTGCGCGTTTTCTACTCTTCCTAACGATATTTTTGTTGAAGGACTTGGAGAAGTTGCAAAATCAGGGTTTATTGGCGATTCTAGCATCTTAAAAATTCTGGAAAATCCTCAAAATGCTAGCAAGTTGCGCTCTGTTGATGGTCCTTCTATTTTAGACGATGCAGATTTAAATAATATGGTTTGCGATCTAATAGAAAAAAGCGTGCGCGTTAAGGCATACCACGTTTCTAACGACTTAAAAGAACAAGGTTTGCGCGAGTTTTTGAATTATGGGCATACTTTAGGGCATGCGATTGAGCAAATCGAGCATTTTTCTTGGCGTCATGGAAACGCGGTTGCTGTTGGAATGGTTTTTGCGGCGAGCCTTGCGCAAATTTTGGGCTATTTAAGTCCAGAAGACGTTGAGTATCATCGCTCGCTTTTAAAATCACTTGGATTGCCAATATCTTGGAATGGCGGCGGCAATAATGACGATGCTTTTGCTAAGGTTCTTGACTTGATGCATAAAGATAAAAAAGCTAGAGGCAACACCTTACGATTTGTTGTTTTAGACGGGATTGGAAACCCGATTCACTTAGATAATCCGCCGCTGGAGGCGATTCGCGAAGCGTTTAATAAGATTAGAGGTTAGAAAATGGTAGATGCAGAAAACACTATAAACATCCGTAAAGTTTTAGTAGTAAATGGCCCAAATTTGGGGCGATTAGGCGTTCGCCAGCCAGACGTTTATGGCAGTCAAGATTTTAAAACGTTGTGCGCGCTTTGCAAAAAGTGGGCACAAGAGCTTAATTTACAAGTGGAAGTTCGCCAAAGCGACGACGAAGCGCAAATGGTTCATTGGATGCACGAAGCTGCTGATACTCATACGCCAGTAGTTATGAATCCTGCTGCTTTTACGCACTACAGTTATGCGCTCGCGGATGCTGCGCACATGGTTTTAGATGCTGGAGTGCCACTAATGGAAGTGCATATTTCTAATCCTTCTGCCCGCGATTCTTTCCGGAAAATAAGCGTGATTAGTCCTGTTGCAACTGGAACTATTACAGGCATGGGACTGTATGGATATAAGCTTGCGCTCGAGGCTGTTGCTCATTTGATTTGACTTTGATTTGACTTTTCAATTATTCTTCCGAGTCGAGGCTCGAAGATACTATGGAGTTCCATGGTTAGAAGAAAACATGGTAACTCTCAGGAGCATATTACAAAGCATATTTTTGTCACTGGTGGCGTTGTTTCGTCCCTCGGAAAAGGTCTTACTGCATCTTCATTAGGCAGACTTTTGCGTAGTCGTGGTCTTCACGTTTTACAACAAAAACTCGATCCTTATATCAATGTTGACCCGGGTACAATGAACCCATTCCAACATGGTGAGGTTTACGTTACAGAAGACGGCGCAGAAACAGATCTTGATATTGGTCATTACGAGCGATTCCTCGATGTTTTCTTAAGTCAAAAAGCGAATGTTACAACTGGTCAGATTTATCAGTCTGTGCTTCGTAAGGAGCGTGCTGGCGAATATTTGGGTCAGTGCGTGCAGGTTATTCCGCATATTACTGGCGAAATTAAGTCGCGTATGCGCGCGCAGGCTAGCGACGATGTAGACGTGATTATTACGGAAATCGGCGGTACTGTTGGAGATATTGAGTCCCAGCCATTTTTGGAGGCTGCTCGCGAAGTTCGTCGCGATTTAGGTCCTGAAAACTGCATGTTTGTGCACGTTTCTTTGGTGCCTTATATAGCCGCAGCTCACGAATTAAAGACTAAGCCAACTCAGCATTCTGTGATGATGCTCCGATCTCTTGGCATTTCTCCAGACGCGCTTGTTTTGCGTTCGGATCGTCCGCTTAATCAAGGCATTAAAGACAAAATTTCGCTTATGTGCGATGTTGACGCTGAAGGCGTTGTGAACTGCGTTGACGCTCCAAGCATTTACGATGTGCCGAAAATTTTGTTCAACGAGGGCTTGGATGCTTACGTTGTGCGTGAGCTTGAGCTTCCATTCCACGATGTTGATTGGAACGAGTGGGAAGATTTGCTTGAGCGCGTGCATCATCCAAAGCATGAGCTAAACATTGCAATTGTTGGCAAGTACATTGATTTGCCAGATGCATATCTTTCTGTTACTGAGGCTATTAAAGCTGGCGGTTTTGCAAACTGGGCTAAGGTTAACGTGCGCTGGGTTGCTGCCGACAAGTGCGAAACTCAAGAAGGTGCGGCGGCGGCTCTTGACCAAATGGATGGCATGGTTATTCCAGGCGGCTTCGGAATTCGCGGTATTGAAGGTAAGATTGGCGCTTTGCGTTACGCTCGCGAGCATGGTTTGCCAACGCTTGGTCTTTGCCTTGGCTTGCAATCTATGGTTATTGAGTACGCTCGTCACGTTCTCGGTCTTGAGGATGCTAATTCCACTGAGTTCGAGAAGGATTGTGGCGATCCAGTAATCGCAACTATGGAAGAGCAGAAGGATATTGTGGACGGTAAGGGAGATATGGGTCACACAATGCGACTCGGCTCTTATCCTGCTCTTCTTGAAGAAGGCTCTATTGTTGCTGAGCTTTACGGTACTACGCATGTTACTGAGCGTCACCGTCACCGTTATGAAGTGAACGTGGCGTATAAAGATCGTTTGCGCGAAGCCGGCTTGCGTATTAGCGGTCAAAGCCCAGATGGTAATTTGACTGAGTTTGTGGAGCTTCCAAAGGAAGTTCACCCATTCTATGTGGCAACTCAGGCTCATCCAGAGTTTAAGTCTCGACCAACTAAGCCTCATCCACTGTTTGCTGGTTTAGTGGCGGCTGCTCTTGAACATCAGGCTAGCGAGGCTGAGTAGTATTTACCAATAGGTGAAAAATATAATAAAAATATTTTAAAAATAATTTCAATATTCATTTGATTTTATTTATTAAGTGGTGTAGAGTCGTACGTTTGGGTGCGAATTTACACCACTTTTATTTTGATTAATATTTGAATATCTTGTTGCATATTTTGCATCGTTTAACATAATTGTTACATATTTCTAGTGCAAATTTACATTTTTGTAATATCTATACAAATGTAAAAGACTTGGCAAAATATCATCTAAAATACGATTTAATCTAATATTTTTCTATTATAATAGTTGTTTTTATGATTTATAGACAAAATAACAGTAAATTTTACATTTAGACTTTTAGCTTGCGTTGTTTAATAAAATCCGTATGATTGAATTTTAATCAACGAAGAGGCCTCCTTATTGGCTTTGCAAAGAATCCATCTGGCAATAAATACTAGGTGGATTTTATTTATTAAGCCTGTAAAAGCCTGTAAAGCTTGTAATGAGACTTTTTCGTGATATTTAATTGAATCCTGCCATACCCAACGTTAGGAGAAAACATATGAAGAATAAGGCATTACTTTTTGCCGCAGCTGCGTGCTCGGTTGCTATGCTGCTAGGTGGATGCGGTTCTTCTGCCTCGAAGACCGCTCAAACAAATGGTGGCAAGGTTGTTATTACTGTAAACGACTCCGAGCCTCAGAACGAGCTTGTTCCAGGAAACATTAACGAGAATGCTGGTGCTCGTCCTGCTGTATTGGTCAACTCCACGTTGGTCACTTTTGATGAAAAGGGCAACACGGTAAACGAAGATGCCGAGAGCGTAACTCCAAACGCCGATGCGACCCAATACACTGTTAAGCTTAAAAAAGATAAGAAGTTCAGCGATGGCACTCCAATCACCGCAGAAAGCTTTACTAAGGCTTGGAGCTTTGTAGCAAACGCTAAGAATGCTCAGAAGTGCTCTTCCTTCTTCCAGACCATTAAGGGCTACGAAGACTTGCAGAAGAATGATACTAAGGGCGACGAGCAGCTTTCTGGCTTAAAGGTTGTAGATAAGTACACCTTTACTGTTGATTTGAACCAGCCAGATTCTGTGTTTGCTGTTAAGGTTGGTTACCTTGCATTCGCCCCTCTTCCAGAGTCCTTCTACAAGAATCCAAAGGCTTACGGCGAAAAGCCAGTTTCTTCTGGACCATACTTGTTTAAGTCTTGGGATCACAACAAGCAGATCGAAGTTGTAAAGAACCCAGATTACGATGGCCCACGCAAGGCTCAGAATGACGGCGTTACCTTTAAGATTTACACCGACGGCACCGCTGCTTACCGCGATGTTCAGTCTGGCAATCTTGATATGACGGATAATATTCCAGATACCGAAACAAAGACTTTCCAAAAGGACACCACTGTTAAGGCATACAACCGTCCAGGTTCCGTAATCCAGCAGTTCGGTATTCCTGCAAAATTGCCACACTTCGATGTAACTACCGAAGAAGGCCGCTTGCGTCGTCAAGCTGTTTCTATGGCAATCGATCGCGAAACCATCATCAAGAAGGTTCTTAACAGTACAGCATCTCCTGCAAACGAGTTCACTTCTCCTTTGACTCCAGGCTACAAGGCAGATCTTAAGGGACACGAAAACCTTAAGTTTAATGCCGCAAAGGCTAAGGAACTTTGGGCAAAGGCAGATAAGATCTCTAAGTATGATGGTCCTCTTACCTTTACTTACAACGCCGATGGCAACGCTAAGTCTGTGTTCGACGCAGTTGTAAACTCCCTTAAGAATCATCTTGGAATTAATGCTGAAACCACTCCAGTTCCAACATTCCAAGAGTTCCGTAACGCATGCGAACAGCGTCAGATTAAAGGTGCATGGCGTGCAGGCTGGATGCCAGATTACCCAAGCCCAGAAAACTACTTGACTCAGGAATTTGCTTCCGTTGCTGCAGATGGCAATGGTTCTAACGAAGCTGATTACAAGAATCCTAAGTTCGATGCTTTGCTTAAGAAGGCTTCTTCTTCTAAGCAAGCTGAGGCAACTAAGCTTTATCAGCAAGCTAACGAGATTCTTCTTGAGGATCTTCCATACGTACCACTGTTCTACTCGAACGCTAAGGCTGTTATGGTTCCAAGCTTGAAGGGCTTTGTAATGGATTGGCAGAATATGCCACTTTACTACAAGCTCCACAAGTAAAGATCAAAATCAAGTAGCTATTAATATCAAGTAGCTATTAAAAAATAAACCATAATTTAATAGCATGTAAAAACGTGCTGCTGCCTTCGAATGGCGAATAAAATTACAAAATTCTATCCGCTGTTCGAGGCAGCACTTTGTGTTTTTACTTAGGTTGGGTTAAATCAATATGCAAGCCACAAGTTGGGTGTGTGCTATGCGAATTTTTAAGTAAATATATAAGGAGAAACCAATGGGTAAATACGTTCTGCGTCGCGTTTTGCAGATGATTCCTGTGGTTCTCGGCACAACATTGTTGGTATACGCTTTGGTGTTTGCTTTGCCTGGAGATCCAGTAAAAGCAATGTTTGGAGATAAGCCAATTAACCATGCTGTAGAAGCGCAAATTCGTGCCGAGTATAACTTGGATAAGCCATTTATTATTCAATATTTGTTGTTCTTAAAGAATGCGCTTACTCTTGATTTTGGACATACTTTTGCTGGTCAGCCAGTAATTGACGAAATTGGTCGCGCATTCCCAGTAACCATTAAGCTTGCGTTGATGGCGTTTGCCTTTGAAGCCTTGTTCGGCGTAGCTTTCGGCATAATCTCTGGCTTAAAGAAAGGAAAGTGGTACGACAGTGTAATCCTGGTTGTATCACTTCTTCTTATTTCTGTGCCAACATTTGTTACTGGCTTTATTGGACAATACGTGTTTGGTGTTAAGTGGCATATTATGCCTGTTACAGCAAGCAATGATCCTGGATTCTATGATCTTCTTCTTCCTGCGATAGTTCTTGGATCCGTGTCAATGGCGTATATTATTCGACTTACAAGGTCGGAAATTTCGTCAAACATATCGCTTGATTACGTGCGCACGGCTCGCGCAAAGGGCTTAAAAGAAGGCTCCGTTATTGTTCGACACATTTTGCGTAACTCGCTTATTCCTGTTGTTACATTCTTAGGTCAAGATTTGGGCGCTCTTATGGGCGGCGCAATGATTTCGGAAACAATCTTCAACATTCATGGCGTTGGATTCCTTACGTATCAGGGAATACTAAAAGGAGAAGGAAACCTTGTTGTTTCTATAGTTACGCTTCTTATGTTGATATTTGTAGTCAGCAATCTTCTTGTTGACATGTTGTACGCGGCTCTAGATCCGCGCATTCGCTACGCGTAAGGAGAGCACATTATGGAAGATAATTTGATGGAAGATAATTTGATTACAAATAATGCAAATTACAACACATTGCCAGGTCAGGAACGCTATGTTGCTCCTCTTGACGATACGCCTCTTCAAGAAGTTGATTCTGTAGACGAATCTGCTCCAGCTACAAGCATGTGGGCTGATGCTTGGAGATCTTTGCGCAGAAATCCATTGTTTATTGTTTCTGCAATTTTGATTATTGCAATTATTTTTGTTGCGCTCTTCCCAGGCGCTCTCACAAAGCACAATCCTAATTACTGTGTTTTGGAGCATTCGCTTGAGCCAGCTTCTGCTGCACATCCGTTTGGATTCGACATGCAAGGATGCGATATTTACGCTCGAGTTGTATATGGAACACGTACATCTTTAAGCGTTGGCTTGCTCGCAACGGCTTTAGTGGTGTTAGTTGGTTCGCTAATTGGAGCTTTGGCTGGATTCTTTGGCGGATGGATTGATGCGGTTCTTAGCCGAATCACCGATATCTTCCTGGCTCTACCAATGCTGTTGGGTGCAATCGTAGTTTTGCAAATGTTCCGCACATCTAAGTCGATTTGGAAAATCGTGTTTGTTATGGTTCTCTTTGGATGGGTAGGCGTTGCTCGAATCGCAAGAAGTGCCGTTATGGAATCCAAGAATCTTGAGTTTAATACGGCTTCTACAGCTTTAGGTTCAACTCCAATGCGTAATCTTTTCCGTCATATTATTCCAAACTCGCTGGCCCCAATCATTGTTGTAGGAACAACATCCCTTGGTTCTTACATTGTTTTGGAAGCAACACTTAGCTTCCTTGGTATTGGTTTGCCAACTACGACCGTTAGCTGGGGTGTAGATATTTCTACCGCTAGGAATGTTCTTACTACAAATCCAGAAGTTTTGTTCTATCCGTCTATTGCGCTCGCTATTACTGTTCTCGCCTTTATTATGATGGGCGACGCCGTAAAAGATGCGTTGGATCCAAAGAGCCGTAAGGCGTAAGTTAGCGTGGAGGAATAGTGATTATGAACACAGCAACACGTAAAAATGTAGATACCCTTGCAATGCAACGTGAGCAGGGTCCTTTGCTGGAAGTTAAAAATCTTCAAGTTGACTTTACAACGGATTCTAAAAAAGCCGTACACGCTGTTCGCGATGCGAGCTTCAACGTTTACCCAGGTCAATGGGTTGCAATCGTGGGTGAATCTGGTTCTGGAAAGTCAACTTCTGCAATGGCGGTTTTAGGCTTGCTTCCAGGAACAGGTCACGTTACGGGTGGTTCTATTAAGCTTAAAGGTCAAGAAATAAGTAATCTAAAGCCTAAAGATTATGCGGCTTTGCGCGGTACAGCAATGGGATTGGTTCCGCAAGACCCTATGAGCAACCTTAATCCTGTTTGGCGAATTGGAACTCAAGTTAAAGAGGCTCTTCTTGCAAATGGCGTTGACGTTAGTCATGAGAAGCGCTCCGCACTTGCAGAAGCTTTAGCAGGAGACGCTGTAGAAGTCAAAAGCAATGAAGATGAAATCTTCCTTGGCTCTAAAGAACTGAGCGCATTATTGGACGCTGCAAAGCAAGCTTTGGCGCAGGTTGGTCTTAGTGAGCAAACAAATGCCGAAAAGTTTAATGAAGCTATGGAATACTACAAAAAAGAGTGGGTTCCAGGTTCCGAAACTCGTTGGCGCGTTGCAGACGATTTAATCAAGTATGGCGTAGACGACGACAAAGCTTGGGAAATCGCAAAAAAGTATGTTATTGGAGCAAGTGTTGAAGACCGCATTGCTGGTTTGCTTGATGAAGCTGGTTTGCCAGATGCAGCAACTCGCGCAAGGCAATTCCCACACGAGTTTTCCGGCGGTATGCGTCAGCGCGCGTTAATTGCTATCGGTTTGGCTTGCAGACCAGATTTGCTGATTGCAGACGAGCCAACTTCCGCACTCGACGTTACTGTGCAAAAGCGCATTCTGGACCATTTGCATACTCTTACAGATTCTCTAGGCACTTCCGTTCTGTTCATTACTCACGATTTAGGTTTGGCTGCAGCTCGTGCTCAGCACGTTGTTGTTATGTATAAGGGTCGCGTTGTTGAATCTGGTCCATCTTTGGACGTTTTGCAGCATCCTCAGCATCCTTATACTAAGCGACTTGTTGCTGCCGCTCCAAGTCTTGCTTCTCAACGAATCATTTCTGTTAAGGAGCATGGTGGTAACGCGGATAATTTGCTTGAGCATCACGTAGTAGGCGAGCAAGCTCTTGAAAAGAGCGAGCATATTATTACAGTCGATCACTTAACCCGAGAGTTTAAGCTTCCGCGCAAGAAGGAGCTTTTCAAGGCTGTTGACGATGTTTCGTTCTCGATTAAGCGCGGAACAACGTTGGCAATCGTGGGTGAGTCTGGTTCTGGTAAGTCTACTGTTGCAAACATGGTTTTGCGACTTCTAAATCCAACAAGTGGAACAGTTACTTACGAAGGCAAGAATATTGCTGATTTCAAGGGTGCTGATTTGCTTGACTTCCGTCGACATGTGCAGCCAGTATTCCAAAATCCTTATGGTTCGCTAGACCCAATGTATTCGATTTATCGTTCTATTGAAGAGCCTTTGCGAATTCATAAGATTGGCGATAAAAAGAGTAGACAGAATCGTGTGCGCGAGCTTTTGGACATGGTTCGTATGCCTGCTTCTGTTATGACTCGCTTCCCGAACGAGCTTTCTGGTGGTCAGCGTCAGCGCATTGCGATTGCGCGTGCTATGGCATTGGATCCGGATGTAATCGTTTGCGACGAAGCTGTGTCTGCTTTGGATGTGCTTGTGCAAGATCAGGTTTTGCATTTGCTTAACGATTTGCAAGCGGAGCGAGGATTAAGCTACTTGTTCATCACTCACGATTTGGCTGTTGTTCGTCAGATTGCGGACGAGGTTGTTGTTATGCAACATGGCAAACTTGTTGAGCATGCTACAACCGACGAAGTGTTTGATCATCCTCAAAAGGAGTACACTCGCGATCTTCTCGATGCAATTCCAGGTGGAAATTTGGAACTTGGCTTGGATTAGTCGCAAGCTGGTTTATGGGCCTTAAAACTAGTGTCTTATAAACTATAAATTTAAAATAAATTTAAATTTAAAATAAAGGTGTAGGAGTCAAAACTTCTGCACCTTTATTTTTGCGTACTTTGTGTTGTGTGCATATTAGAGTGGAACTTATGATTACAATTACGACTTCAAATTTGAATGGGATTCGTGCGGCTTGGCGCAAGGGGATGCTCGATTGGGTTCAAGATCACACGCCAGATGTGTGGTGTATGCAAGAGGTTCGCGCTCCGCAAGATGCGATTGATCCGATTATGAGTAAAATCAAGGATTTGTATACGTCTAAAAGTGGTGAATCTGGTCAAAATGACAGGCGATTTTCTGTTACAAATCAGATTTGTGAAATAAAAGGTAGAGCTGGTGTGGCGCTTGTAACGACTTTGCCAGTTGTAGAGCAGCGTTACGGTTTGCCTGGTTTAAGTGAAGACGTTGATTCTGGGCGATGGGTAGAAACCGACGTACATACTCCGCAAGGGTATGATATTACTGTTGCATCTGTGTATGTTCACGCTGGAAACGTTGATGATCCACAGAAAATGCAGCAAAAATTCCGCTTTCTAGATACTATGTTAAAGCGATTAGGGGAACTTAGAGATATTGCTGCAAGTGGCGGAAATCAGGCGATTTTATGCGGTGATTTTAATATTGCACACACGCCTCTTGACATTAAAAACGCTAAAGCGAATGAGAAAAGTGCTGGATTTTTGCCAGAGGAACGCGCTTATATTGATCGTTGGATTAACGAGTATGAATTTGTGGACGTTATGCGTATGCTTGCTGGCGATATTCAAGGACCATACACTTGGTGGAGTCAACGAGGTAAAGCTTTTGATAATAACGTTGGATGGAGATTAGACTATCAGTTTGCAACACCTGAAATTGCAGAAACTGCATGCGGATTCGTAATTGATCGTGCTCAAAGCTACGATTCTCGCTGGTCTGACCATGCTGCTTTAAACATAAAATATAATGTGTGATTTTGCTTTGCTTGTGATAGGCTGGTGAAGTTGAGTAAAAATAGCCATTAGAAATATGTAAAGTATTCATCGAAAAATGGCAATTAGAGCTTATTAAGAAGAATCCATTAGAAAAGAGGAGCCATGGGATGGTTTAAATCCAAGCGCAAGTCGAAAGCTGCCAAAGATGATGCTGAGAATCTTGCAGAATTTCAATCCCAAAATTCCGCTCTAAGCGATCTGACTGCAGGCGGATATGATGCAGACACGTACTTAGGACGCGGAAGTCTTAGAGGTCCATGGGACATGTCTGATGAGAAACTACCTAATTTAGGTACTTATGTTGATTTCGGCTCCATATATATACCATATTTACAAGGTATAGAGTTGCGAGTAAAAAAGCAGCGTGAAACTGGTCAAGTTCTTGGCATAACTGTTACATATAAATCTTCTAGCATTGAGGTTGAAGCATTTGCAGCTCCTAAAACAGAAGGAATATGGAGTGAAGTTCGTGCGGATTTGCTTAAGGGAAACTCTAATGCTAGGGAAGCGAATGGAGTTTTTGGCAAGGAACTCATACTTCCAGTCAAGGTTGACGATAAGACAGTGGAAACTAGAATTGTTGGTGTGGATGGTCCGCGTTGGATGCTTCGCGGAGTGTTTTCTGGGAGTGCTGCTTTAGAGTCGCAAAAAACAAGCGAAGAGACTGTGCTTCTTAACAAGTGGTTTAGTGATATTGTTATAGACCGCGGAACAGAGCCACTTGCTCCTAGAGATATGATTCCAATGCACGATTTGGTTGCTCCAAGTAATGCAGGTAAAGATGGTTCTGCTGGTTCTGACGATTCTGAAGAAAATCTAGGTCGTCCAAAGGGTCCACTTGGTGCAGATCAGCAAGTAGAAGTCAAAACCACGCTAACTCGTGGACCAATGTTTTCTGAAATCAGATAGTTAAGAGTCGATAGTTAAGAGTCGATAGTAAAAGTCAGGCAGCAAAGGATATTGTCTTGGAAAAAGATTCGCGCGGCAAAAAACGCTCAGGATTAGCCTCTTTGGCTTCTATTGGATCTGAAGGAAACACGTTTTCTGTTATTGACTCCCTTGGAGGAGTTCGAGGCGTAATTGAATCCATGCTGCCAGGCTTGCTGTTTGTTATTTGCTTTGTTGTAACGCGAAACGTACAAACAACGGTTATTGCGTCTGCAGCTCTTGCAGTTTTGCAAGTTGTAGCTAGACTTATTCAACGCCAGTCGATTATGGGTGCTCTAAGTGGGTTGGTTTCTGTAGGGATTTGCCTTATTTGGGTGTGGACGAGTCATCAAGCTCGCGACTACTACATGATGGGCTTTATTACAAACGCTGTGTATGGTGCGCTTCTTGCGATTTCTCTGATTGTGCGCGTGCCAGCGCTTGGGCTTGTGATTGAATCGATTCGCAAAATGCCTACGGAAAATTTTGGCTCGTGGCTGCACAAATGGCTTGATTATAAGCCGCTTAAGCGAGCGTATATGTATGTTACTGGATTGTGGATTGGTGTTTTTGCGCTTAGGCTTGTTTTGCAAGTGCCGCTGTATTTGGCGAATAACGTTGTCTGGCTCGGTACAGTTCGATTGCTTATGGGATTGCCATTCTGGGCGCTCGCAATTTGGGTTTCTTACTTGATTATTGCAACGCCGTTTATGCGTCTTCATCATAAAAATCGCGAAGAAAATTATCGTGAAGAAAATCAAATTGACGAAGATCAAAACGATGTAAATTCAAGTGAAGTAAAATCAGCTTAACAAAAATCAGCGTTAGAGAATCGGCTTAACAAAACGCAAAACTAAGGGGTAGTTTATGCAAGTGACGATGCGAATCGAGCGATATGCGGATCAAGGAAGATGCGTAGGTCATCTTGACGGACGCGTTGTATTCGTGCGATTTGCGCTACCTGGTGAGCTGGTTGTTGTGCGCATGGATGAGCCAATGCGTGCAAAAGCGCACTTTTTCACTGGAGAAGTTGTAGAAGTTTTGGAGCCTAGCGCGGATCGTGTGGAGCCGCAATGGAAACTCGCTGGTCCTTTGGCTCAGGGTGGCGGAGTTGGTGGCGCGGATTTAATTCATGTTTCTTTGCCTGGGCAGATTCGTTGGAAGGCGTCCGTAATTGCCAATCAATTCCAGCGTTTAGCGCATATGGATGTTGCGGATAGCGATATTACTGTTGAGCGCATGCCGGGGGATGAGGAGCTTAACGGGTTTAATTGGCGTACGCGCATGGAGTTGGTTGCGGATGATGAAGGGCGATTGTCTATGCGTAAGCGCGAGTCGCATGATCGCATTGCGATTGATACTATGCCACTTGCGTCGCGCGCGGTTTTGGCTGTTGCGGATTCTTTGGACTTGTGGAATCGTTCTTTCTCGCCAAATGCGCAAATTCGTCTTGCTGTTCCAGAGCCTAGAGTTGATGGTTTTGATTTTAATGATAAGGCTGCGCTTCTTAGTGCGATTGGCGAAAATTATGCGCTTATAGTAAATGATGAGTTGGTTGCAGGATCGGCATTGTTGAGTGAGCGTGTACGCGTTGCTGTTGATGGAGATTCATCGCGTATGCGTACTTTTGATTACGATGTTGACGCCCGCGGTTTTTGGCAGATTCATCGCGCAGCTCCAGAGCATTTGGTGAACTACGTTTTGGGATTAGTTCGTTCTGCGCTTGGTGGTCGTACTAAGAATACGGTTTTGTGGGATTTGTATTCTGGATCGGGTTTGTTTACGATTCCGCTTGCGACTTTGGCTAATGTTGGAGGAGATTCTTCTAGTGCTGTGGGTGCTCTTGGTACTACTGGCACTTTTGGTTCTGCAGAGCCAGCGCGCGTGCTTAGTATTGAGGGTGCGCCGATTGCTGTAAAGAACGCAAGGCGAAACATTGGGCGCGCAGGGCTTAGCAGAGATATTGTTGAAGCGCTTGAAGGGGATGTTGCGCAAACGCTTGAATCGCAGGTGTTTAAGGCGAGTAAATCGTCTAAAATTGTGCGCCGATTTGCGCATCCAGATGTTGTTGTGTTGGATCCTCCGCGCGCTGGTGCTAAAGCTCAAGTTTGTAAGCAGATTGCGAAGTCTGGAGCAAGAGCTGTTGTGTACGTTGCCTGCGATCCGACTAGTCTTGCTCGCGATGTCGGCACGTTTAGAGAGCTTGGATACAGCGTTCAGTCTTTGCGCGCGTTCGACTTATATCCGGAAACTCATCACGTCGAGAGTGTTGTATTGATGTCAAAGGCTGATTAGGTGGGTGCAAGTTTGCCTTTGTGTAGCAGGGGTTAGCGAGGGCTATCGTTAAAAGGTTTAATGCGTGGCGGCTTTAAGCTGGGTTCTTGTGGTTTTTGAGCGTGATTTTGCTGTATGAGGGAACATGTCGACGCTTTAGGGTCGAGTGCACAGGATGTTAACGTTAAAAAGTGCACACACTTTGCACCCAGCTGGTGAAGTGGGGAATGTCAATCAACGTTGAAGCTCTAACCCTGCTATCGCGCGATTAGCAAAGCTAATCGATGCGAAGCAGAGGTAGGTCTCATGTCAAGAATCTCCAAGAGAAGCGACCGAATAGGAAGCTTCGATTGGAAAGATTCGACGGCGGAGGCTCTAGTATTGATGACAAGAATAAATTAGAGTTTGTGGAGGACTGGATTGAATATAAAAGTAAAAGAAATTGAGAATAAACTAGAAAAGGAATCTGTATCTAGAGAAGTATTGTATGATCTTCAAGAATGGTTTGGAATGCCAGAAAGTACAGAAGAATATATTCAAGATTCACAGGAAAAGCCTTTTCTTGCTTGTTATATTAATGATAAACTTGTTGGGTTTATTGTGTTAAACGCAACCAGCAAGGATTGTGCAGAGATTTTTGTGATGGGTATAAAAAAGAAATTCCATAGAATGGGAGTTGGCTCGGTACTTAACAAAGCATACGAAGCTATGGCAAGGAAGATGGGTTACACGTACTCACAGGTAAAAACTGTTCAGATGGGACACTACAAAGAATATGATATTACAAATCATTTTTATATCGCGATGGGATATAAAGAATTGGAATGTTTTCCAACTTTATGGTATGAGTGGAATCCGTGTCAAATATATATTAAATATCTAGGAGTGTGAGAACTCTAAGTTTATTTGCTTGAAACCTTTTAACGATAGGCAGAGATAATTGTTAAAAGGTTCATGGATATGTTTCTGCATACGAACATGTCGATAAGACATACCTAGTGTTTACTCGTTTAATGTGAAAGCTGCGGCGGAGGCTCTAGTATTGATGACAAACGAATAGAAAAAAAGAGAATTGAGGGAAAGTGTATGTTAGAAAGTAGACCTGAATTTAAAGATATAAAATCATTTGAAGAATTCAACAAATATTATTGGTATCGAGAGGAGTTATCAAAAGTTTGTAAGTCTCTTGGATTAGAATATAGAGGAACAAAAAAGGAACTGAATTATATTATAGAAGAATATTTTAAGGGAAATAAAATAAAAAAATCTTCAAGGAATAAAAATAAAAAGATAACTGATAATATAACATTAAATACTCCATTACTAGAATGTGGATTTTCATTCAATCAAAAATTTAGAGACTATTTTTCAGAGCAAACTGGAATTAAGCCATTTAAATTTAATGCGAATATGGCAGAAGCTTGGCGAAAAGTAAAAAGAAAGAACGACAAAAATTTTACAATTAAAAATATGCTTGATGTATATAATGGAGACTCTGATTACGCAAAATATGATAATACTACTAACCAATGGAACCAGTTTGTAAAAGATTTTAACTTAGATGAACGTAGTGATAAATTTTCTAATAAGATGAAAGTTGCTGCAATTCTTTGGAACGAAGTGAGAGAATCTAACCAAAGTAAAGTATATTCAAAAGAGCTTTTAAGCAAATATGCAGATAAAATAAAAGGATATTGTAAATGAGTAAATTCTACATTATATAATGTGCATTATATATCAAAAATATAAAACTAGATATGTTTCCAAATACGTACTAGTATAAAAAACCTATGATATGTTTACCAATACGAGGAAAACATTAAAAAAAGTCAATGATATGTTCGCGAAAACGAAAAAATGAACTTTTTATCCATAGTGTTGACTCCAGGCAACTGGCGACAATGAGTTTAATGTAACCTACAGTGTAGACCAGCTCATTACAGAGGGAGAAAATACAAAGACCGTCCACTCTGCTTATATAGTGAGTGTCTATGTAGATGGTTCTGGAAATATGGTACTGGTTAAGAATCCGACCATTACCAACATACCTAAGAAATCAAGTTATAAACCAAAAGCCATTGAAAGTGAGGGGACGGTTGATTCCATTACAACCAATGAAATCAATGAGTTTTTAACGACGTTCTTCAAGCTCTATCCTACAGCGACAGCCAGTGAACTTTCCTACTATGTGAATGACGGGATATTAAAACCAATCGGAAAAGAGTACATCTTTCAAGAACTGGTAAATCCTATTCACAATCGTAAGGATAATCAAGTCACGGTATCGCTGACAGTGGAGTATATCGACCAGCAGACCAAAGCAACGCAGGTATCTCAATTTGATTTGGTACTTGAAAAGAACGGGAGTAATTGGAAGATTATAGAATAACAAATATTGGTACATTATTACAGCTATTTTGTAATCACGTACTCTCTTTGATAAAAAATTGGAGATTCCTTTACAAATATGCTCTTACGTGCTATTATTTAAGTATCTATTTAAAAGGAGTTAATAAATATGCGGCAAGGTATTCTTAAATAAACTGTCAATTTGATAGTGGGAACAAATAATTGGATGTCCTTTTTTAGGAGGGCTTAGTTTTTTGTACCCAGTTTAAGAATACCTTTATCATGTGATTCTAAAGTATCCAGAGAATATCTGTATGCTTTGTATACCTATGGTTATGCATAAAAATCCCAGTGATAAAAGTATTTATCACTGGGATTTTTATGCCCTTTTGGGTTTTTGAATGGAGGAAAATCACATGAAAATTATTAATATTGGAGTTTTAGCTCATGTTGATGCAGGAAAAACTACCTTAACAGAAAGCTTATTATATAACAGTGGAGCGATTACAGAATTAGGAAGCGTGGACAAAGGTACAACGAGGACGGATAATACGCTTTTAGAACGTCAGAGAGGAATTACAATTCAGACAGGAATAACCTCTTTTCAGTGGGAAAATACGAAGGTGAACATCATAGACACGCCAGGACATATGGATTTCTTAGCAGAAGTATATCGTTCATTATCAGTTTTAGATGGGGCAATTCTACTGATTTCTGCAAAAGATGGCGTACAAGCACAAACTCGTATATTATTTCATGCACTTAGGAAAATGGGGATTCCCACAATCTTTTTTATCAATAAGATTGACCAAAATGGAATTGATTTATCAACGGTTTATCAGGATATTAAAGAGAAACTTTCTGCCGAAATTGTAATCAAACAGAAGGTAGAACTGTATCCTAATATGTGTGTGACGAACTTTACCGAATCTGAACAATGGGATACGGTAATAGAGGGAAACGATGACCTTTTAGAGAAATATATGTCCGGTAAATCATTAGAAGCATTGGAACTCGAACAAGAGGAAAGCATAAGATTTCAGAATTGTTCTCTGTTCCCTCTTTATCATGGAAGTGCAAAAAGTAATATAGGGATTGATAACCTTATAGAAGTGATTACGAATAAATTTTATTCATCAACACATCGAGGTCCGTCTGAACTTTGCGGAAATGTTTTCAAAATTGAATATACAAAAAAAAGACAACGTCTTGCATATATACGCCTTTATAGTGGAGTACTACATTTACGAGATTCGGTTAGAGTATCAGAAAAAGAAAAAATAAAAGTTACAGAAATGTATACTTCAATAAATGGTGAATTATGTAAGATTGATAGAGCTTATTCTGGAGAAATTGTTATTTTGCAAAATGAGTTTTTGAAGTTAAATAGTGTTCTTGGAGATACAAAACTATTGCCACAGAGAAAAAAGATTGAAAATCCGCACCCTCTACTACAAACAACTGTTGAACCGAGTAAACCTGAACAGAGAGAAATGTTGCTTGATGCCCTTTTGGAAATCTCAGATAGTGATCCGCTTCTACGATATTACGTGGATTCTACGACACATGAAATTATACTTTCTTTCTTAGGGAAAGTACAAATGGAAGTGATTAGTGCACTGTTGCAAGAAAAGTATCATGTGGAGATAGAACTAAAAGAGCCTACAGTCATTTATATGGAGAGACCGTTAAAAAATGCAGAATATACCATTCACATCGAAGTGCCGCCAAATCCTTTCTGGGCTTCCATTGGTTTATCTGTATCACCGCTTCCGTTGGGAAGTGGAATGCAGTATGAGAGCTCGGTTTCTCTTGGATACTTAAATCAATCATTTCAAAATGCAGTTATGGAAGGGATACGCTATGGTTGCGAACAAGGATTATATGGTTGGAATGTGACGGACTGTAAAATCTGTTTTAAGTATGGCTTATACTATAGCCCTGTTAGTACCCCAGCAGATTTTCGGATGCTTGCTCCTATTGTATTGGAACAAGTCTTAAAAAAAGCTGGAACAGAATTGTTAGAGCCATATCTTAGTTTTAAAATTTATGCGCCACAGGAATATCTTTCACGAGCATACAACGATGCTCCTAAATATTGTGCGAACATCGTAGACACTCAATTGAAAAATAATGAGGTCATTCTTAGTGGAGAAATCCCTGCTCGGTGTATTCAAGAATATCGTAGTGATTTAACTTTCTTTACAAATGGACGTAGTGTTTGTTTAACAGAGTTAAAAGGGTACCATGTTACTACCGGTGAACCTGTTTGCCAGCCCCGTCGTCCAAATAGTCGGATAGATAAAGTACGATATATGTTCAATAAAATAACTTAGTGTATTTTATGTTGTTATATAAATATGGTTTCTTGTTAAATAAGATGAAATATTTTTTAATAAAGATTTGAATTAAAGTGTAAAGGAGGAGATAGTTATTATAAACTACAAGTGGATATTGTGTCCTGTATGTGGAAATAAAACACGATTAAAGATAAGGGAAGATACTGAATTAAAAAAATTCCCCCTCTATTGTCCGAAATGCAGACAAGAAAATTTAATTGAAATAAAGCAGTTCAAAGTAACTGTGATTACAGAGCCAGACGCAAAGACGCAGAGCCGATAAAATGAGATTAATACAATCTCATTTTATCGGCTCTTTCCGTTATGTATGGATTCTTTTAATTAGTCTTCGATGTTTCTTGCTTCGTTGATACCGCTGGCTAAAGATTCCATTAAGGATAGTTCTTTGTCTGTAAAGCTATCCATGTATTTCTCTATCTGTAATCGTCGGGTGCTTTTTACCAAGTTATTAGCAGGTAAGAAAAATTCGGCAGTGTCAAGAATTTTGTGTAAACTCCACTAGTTGTCAATCAAGCTATCAATCCAATAATATTTGCTTTTCTACGAAAAGCAAATATTATTGGATTTCGAATTTTTCGTGCAGGTCATAAGACGCTAATCCAAATCCTCTATGAATTCTTTCTTTAGATAATTCATTTTGTTCAATACAAAATACTCCTAGATAACGATTTAAACTATCCTCTGCTGGAAACTGTTCCTTTGCTTTTAATCGTTTTTTTTTTTAGTTGCTTATTGAGACTTTCAATTAAATTAGTCGTATAAATACTTTGACGAATTTGTTTAGGGAAGTCAAAAAAGACTAATAAATCGTCATAAACTGAATCAATACTTGCACAGACTTTAGGATAACGTTTGTGTATGTTTTCTAGAAATTCGTTTAATTTTTTCTCTGCATCTTCTTTATTGTTTGATTGATAAACTTTCTTAAGTGAATCTACTAATTCTCTTTTATCTTCAACTCTTACCTTCTTTTGTAATTGTCGGATTAAATGAACCCAACAAGTTTGATATTTTGCGTTAGGAAACACGCTTAAAAGAGCAGTCTTAACCCCACTAAGTCCATCGGGTATGTAAAATATTTTGATGATGCTCATCTTATACCTGGAAATTCTCTTGCGGTTGGAATGATTAGTATGCAATTTCATTATATGCAACATGATTTTTACGCAGGTCAATTCACAAAAACTCTTATTCCAAAGTTTAGGGGATTTAATGAAAATCTCGCTATGTATTTTATAGCCATCTTAAATAAACATAGTGAATATTATCAGAGTTATCTCGTTAGACATTTCAAAGAAAAAATAAGCGAAACAGTTGTTGAGCTTCCCGTCATCGAACACTCCGACCTTAACCACGAATATACTGTAGATGACATTGACTGGCAGTATATGGAAGATCGCATCAAGGAGCTGGAGGAAGATCGCATCAAGGAGCTGGATGCTTATCTAAAGGTAACTAACCTTGATGACTATGAGCTGACAGATGAAGATAAGAAAATACTCTCTCTCTCTCTAGAAAATCCGCATCTAACGAAAACGGCTCTTTGGAAACTGATTGCGAAAATGGGACACTAAGGTTTAAGAAATTTAAAGTAGTTGACATTTTTGAAGTAAAAAACACGAAATGTTTTATGAAAAATGATTTGATACTTAATAGTGGTAATACACCATATATTACTGCAAGTGATAGAAATAATTCTGTTATGTCATATATTGCATGCAGTGAAGAACAACTTGATAAAGGGCACTGTATCTTTATTGGCGGAAAAACGCTGACATTTAGCTATCAGGATCAAGATTTTGTTTCAAATGATAGCCATAATCTCGTTTTATATCCTAAGTATTTAAAAATATTTTCAAAATATGTTTATATGTATATGATTGATTCTTTGCAAAAATCGTTGAAGTCTAAATATTATTGGGGGGATTCAATATCTAATAGGAAAATTCAAAAAGATACATTTACGCTTCCAGTAACTCCTGATGGTGAACCTGATTTTGACTATATGGAACGCTACATTCGAGCCATTGAAAAGTTAACTATTGCAGACGTTGTGAAGTATAAAGACAAGGTTATTGATACAGCCAAAAAGCTGGTAAATTGCCAATCTTAAACCTTTTAACGATAGCCTTTTCCTATCGTTAAAAAGTGCACCCACTATCCATAGTGTGCACTCAAAAAAGTGTAGCTATACTTGGAGTTCTCTCAATCCACGTGGAGACTGTCGTATTGATGTCAAAGGCTTAATAGGTGGGTGCAAATTTGCCCTTGTGTAGCAGGGTTTAGCGAGGGCTATCGTTAAAAGGTTTAATGCGAAGCAGCTTTAAGCTGGCTTGGCGTGGTTTTTGAGCGCGGTTTGGCTGTTTGAGGAAACATGTCGACGGTGTAGGGTTGAGTGCACAGGATGGATAACGTTAAAAAGTGCACCCACTTTGCACCCAGCTGGTGAAGTGGGAAAATATAGCTCAAAAGGTAAAATGAAACCTGATTATTAGTATGTGCACGAGGAGGTGCTTAAGGAATGGATAATAAGAAGTTTATCGCAGAGACGAAAGATGTTCGTTTAACGGTGAAACGTGCTGATACCTTTGGTGTGAGCTTTGTTAACTGTGAACAAGATATATTGAGGGTTGAGGAAGCGCAAAATGTTATAAGGCTTATTCAAACTAAAAAAGTCTCAGCTTCGAATTGGGTGAGGTGGCTTACTCAGGGTATGCCTGAAATTGTTGTGAGTTTGCCACATGATGTGGAAGTTTGTGAGGTTGAATCTGATTCTAATCAAGTGCTCATCACGGATATTGAGATTGGTAAGCTTTATGTAGAAGTGAACAATGGCAAGGTAGAAGTTGTTAATTTGAAAGCGGATGATGTCTTTCTTAAATGTTATAATGGGTTGGCTTCAGCAACAAACGTAGAAGTAACTCATGTTTGTACGCTTGATACGTTAAATGGCATGAGTATTTTAGAAGGAACAATCACCAAGGATGCAAGCCTTGAAGTAGATTGTGAGAATGGTGTCACCGAGGTTTCAGATAAGAAGAAGGTAAATTGTAAAAACGATGGATTTGCGCATTACATGGTGCACTGTCTTAATGGGAAAGCTATTGCGAAGTAGCAGACATATAGATCAAAAAAGAAGCAATAAAACTTGATATAAGTTGGAATTAGAGCGTATATAGACATACCGATAAAGGAGGAAGCCGTATATGCTCTATGTAAAATTTGATGATTTCGAAGATGTTAGCGTCATGGGAAATGAGAAAGATCATGGAATGTTTATTCCGATTAAGGATGGGAATGTGTATGCTGAGTGCGAACGGTGCGGTGTAGTTGAAAGGATCACCTCACCATGCGAATTCATTGCTAGCACATTTAGGTCAAGAGTGAACTTCAATGAAGGTTATGAACTTTGCGAGAAGTGCTTGCAAGAGGTTGAGTTTGTTACTGTCGCTTTGAGAACTGGAAAATTACCTAATCGAGAATTGAAATGACTGAAAAGCAAAGCAGTGATAACCGTAGTAATACATGAAAAACTAAACGTTAAAAGGTGCACACACTTTGCACCCGGGCGGTAAATGATAATTTAGGGAGGCGTTTTATGTCAGTAATTAAAATTGAAAACCTCACTTTCTCATATTATGGATATGTAAAACCCATATTTAAAAATGTATCGTTTTCCTTTGATACAAACTGGAAAACGGGATTGATAGGAAGAAATGGAATCGGTAAATCAACTCTATTTAAGTTACTTTTAAATCAAGAAACTTATCAAGGTAAAATAAGCAAGGATGTTGAATTTATTAAATTTCCACCAAATATAAGCGATACTTCAAAATTAGGAATTGAGTTATATAAAGAACTAATATCAGATGATGAAGAATGGAAGTTATTTAGAGAACTCAGTTTGCTAAATGTAGATGAGAACCTTGTTTACAGAGAGTTTGAAACGCTTTCTAAAGGGGAACAAACAAAAATCCTTTTAGCTATTTTGTTTACAAGAGAAGATGGCTTTTTACTTATTGATGAACCAACAAACCATTTAGATATGGACGGAAGAAAAATTGTAAGTGAATATCTGAAAAGTAAAAAAGGATTTTTGCTTATATCTCATGATAGAGATTTTTTAGATGGTTGTATCAATCATGTTATTTCTATTAACAGGAATTCTATTGATGTCCAATCGGGAAATTTTACATCATGGTATGAAAACAAAGTGATGAAAGACCAATTTGAAATTAGTCAAAATGAGAGATTAAGAAAAGATATTAAACGATTAAAAGAGTCTGCAAGACAAAGTCAAATTTGGTCTGATAAAATTGAAAATACTAAAAATGGTGTAAAAGTATCAGGTGTAAAACCAGACAAAGGACATATAGGTCATCAATCAGCCAAGATGATGAAAAAATCTAAGAATTTGGAGAATAGACAAAACAAGGCAATAGAAGAAAAACAGAGTTTACTAAAAGATATCGAAACAAAGGAAAGTCTATTATTGCATCCATTACATCATCATAAAAATCCTCTAATATCGGTTAGCAATTTATCATCATGCTATGGAGAAAGACAGATCCTAAATAATGTAAGTTTCGAGATAAAGCAAGGCGACATAGTGGCTATATATGGGGGTAATGGTAGCGGAAAATCAACCTTGATTAAAATTTTATTAGGTATAAATCACGAGTATACAGGTGAGATAAAATTAGCAGGTAATTTAAAAATCTCGTATATTCCTCAAGACACATCTAATTTAACAGGTAGCCTAAATGAATATATTCACAAGCAAGATGTTGATGAAACATTGTGTAAAACAATTCTAAGAAAATTAGATTTTTCAAGAGAATTATTTGAAATGGATATGAAGAATTATAGTGATGGACAAAAAAAGAAAGTTTTAATTGCTGTAAGTTTCTCAAAGCCAGCTCATATATTTGTTTGGGACGAACCACTGAATTATATAGATGTAATATCAAGAATACAGATTGAGGAAATTATAAAAGAAGCAAAGCCTACACTCATATTTGTGGAACACGATAAGCGATTTGTAGAAGATATCGCTAATAAAATAATACAATTTTAAGTAAAATCCAAATCCCAGTTTGTAGTGCCTTAGACTTTTATCATCATACGACATTCCCCTTGCCAGTTTCTCTCCTGCAATGAACGTTAAGGCTCTTTTATTGATGCATGGTTATCATAAGGGTAGTCTTGATACACGTGAGACTGTCGTATTGATGTCAAGGGCTTAATAGGTGGGTGCATTTTTGCCCTTGTGCAGCAAGGCTTAGTGAGGGCTATTGTTAAAAGGTTTAGCGTGTGGCTGCTTTAGGCTGGCTTGGCGTGATTTTTGAGTGCTATTTTTCTGTATGAGGTAAGATATCGACGCTCTAGGGTCGAGTGCAATAAGTTCAATGACTGTTGCTTGTGCACAATGTGATATACAAATGTATCAATCACTTGGATTTTCAATTAAGATTGGGAACTTGTTTGCATTTGAACCATAAGTCACAGTCATTAGATAAAAAATAAAGGAGTAAACTATGGAATATAATTGCGGATTTATTAACGATAAAAAAGCATTTAGATATAGAGCGGCAGCTATCATAGTCGAAGAAGGTTGTGTGCTATTTGCAAGAAATGATGAGGATGACTATTTCTACTCAGTTGGCGGAGCGGTTCACATGGGCGAGACGTCAGAAGAAGCCGTTAAGAGAGAAGTATTTGAAGAGACAGGTCTTAATTATGAAGTAGATCACCTTGCCGTCATACACGAGAACTTATTCATCGGTAGCTCCGGCTTAGATGGAGTAGACTTCCATGAGCTTACACTCTACTACATGATGAAGCCCATGGGCAAAAGAGATTTTACGAGCCAAAGCACTACAGAGTCAGGTGCTAAAGAGACAATGCATTGGTTACCTATAGATGAGCTTGATAAGTTCAAGGCTTACCCGACATTTATGAAAGAATATCTTAAATCGGAGCATAGTGGAATAGAGCATATAATTTCAGATGAAAGATATTAATGAATCCCGCTATTATGGCAAGAGATCGTTACATAAACATTATTTCTTAGAAGATTATGACAATAATAATGTGTTTGATATTGAAGAATATATAAAGAGAAAAGGCAAGGTTAAGCTTAATAGAAATACGGTAATTACAAGATTGTAAGATTTACTGTTATAACTATATGGTCGAGGGTATATCTGAAATAATAGAGCTAGATAAATTTGAAGTTGCGGAGGTAATGAAATGATTAGAAAAATAAAAAAAGAAGATGCTCAATCTATACGAGAAATATGTGATATTTCTTTAGGATATACTGTTTCTACAGAGTTAGTAGAGAATCAAATCACAAAACTATCCGCTGATAAAAAGCATCATGTGATTTATGTTTATGAGGATGAGGATTTACATAAAGTTGTTGGATTTATACATGCTGAAATGTATGAGAGTCTTTATTCAGATTGTGGATTAAATATTCTAGGATTAGCTGTTTTACCAGAGTTTCAAGGAAGAGGCATTGGAAAAAAATTGATGAATCATTTAGAAATGGATTCTCGACAAAAATTACTTAAGTTTATCAGGTTAAACTCAGCAGAAGCAAGAACGGAAGCACATAAATTCTATGAAAATATAGGATATGTATGTGATAAGACGCAAAAGAGATTTATTAAAATTTTCGAATAAGTCAATTCTAGTTTGTTGAACTGAAAAATTGAATACTAAATGTGTAAGACGATAGAAAAAAGAAAAAATCTATCGTCTTTTTTCTTGCCTAATTTCCCTATGTTTTGCTATCAATAAATAGGGAAAACTCACTAAGAAGCTAAGAAAGTATTTCAAATGCTTCTCACTAATATATACACGACAAAATGTTAGTTCCATTAAATATGTTACAGAAAGTAAAGGAGATAAGATGATAAGAATCGGTCAAACCCTCACTTTGGTGTAAATTCATTTCCTTCCCTTTATCTGCTATTTTTATGTTCAAACTCAAACGAGAAAATAAGCGGGGCTTCCCACCATCACGGCGCTTGATCGTACTATCTGATGCAGTAATGCGAACATAAAAATCGTGTATGACAGTCAAAAAATCCCATTCGTGCAAATGTGTTGCAATATGCGATACAGTATTTATGGTGTGTGTATGGAGATTGGTTGATATGGCAGTTACTAAAAGTGCGAATGTGAATGTGAGAATACAGGAAAATATTAAGCAGCAGGCTGAGCAGATTTTGGAAACGATTGGAGTTCCTATGGCTACTGCTATTGACATGTTTTATCGTCAAATCATTCTTAATAAGGGTATTCTGTTTTCTCTTACTATTCCGAAGTCGCTTCCAGCACAAGATGATATGGATGAGAAAACGTTTAATGCTTTGATGACTAAAGGCTATGATCAGGCGGCTCGCGGTGATAGTTATCCGATAGATGATGTTTTTGAAGAGCTTGAACGATGATAGGGATAGAAAAATGTCAGATTCATCGATGAAAGAGAAGGAAAAGCAGGAACATACTCCCACAGATGAGAAAAATCCACTATATTGTGAATCACATGAGCAAATATGTGAGAACCTTAACAGTGCAAATAAGGAATTGTCCAAGTATAAGGTTTTACAACTGAGTGCGGAAATCTTTTCCATCTTAATGATTATTGGAACTGTTTTTATGGCGTCCAATAAGCTACAGCTTTTTGGATGGATCACCTATTGTTTTGCAATTCTTCTTCTTGTTGTAGTGTCTCTTATTTGGGTTATTTGTGTTATTGGGCAGCGCAATATACATAGTCGTTTTAGGAGTGCAAATGTAGAGCGTAACAAATCTTTTCTTAGCTATGATAATCAACAGGGGAAGGGTAGACTCTCACTGGTTCTTTGTTGCTTTTTTGTGTTAAGTGGTATTCTAACTGCATTTTTTGAAATAACTGCGTTGCATCTTCCAAATCGGTGGCTTTTGCAGACTTGGGTATATGTTATATGCGCGGCAATGCCAGTTGTTTGGATGATTACGATTGCTCTTGAATGTGTTTTCTATAATCTCTATCTTATTTCGCGTATACGGAAAATAGGTATAAGAATTGTACTTCGTTATCTATCTGTTCTACTTTGCGTATTGATTATCTTAGGTCTTGGATTTTTTGACGTTTTATTTATTGTTGGAAGATATTCTGTGAAACAAAATGATAATGGTACATACACAGAGCACGTGGATGATATGTATGCTCCTTTTGAGTATTATCTTTATCGGTCTGAAGGTCCGTTTTTCCTTAAGTATCTTCGACCAATGACAGATTCAAGTGATACTGATCCAAAAATAAGTGAATCTGAGTGGTATCGCAGAATCGATCGCAATAACAGGAAAGATACAAGATTAAAAGATACAAGATTAAAGGTTGAAGAGCCAGATAAAAATTACGATTTGCATGATGCCGCTGAGCGTGATTTAGAATCAAAGAAGGAAAGAAATGCAGCGCTTAAGATATTTGATAAGTATTTTGCGGCGAAAGGCTTTGCGTTCAAGGAGAACTATACCGCCAAGGGGGATATGTACTTTGTTCTGAGTGAAAGCCGTTCGGACATTACTTATCTGCAGTATAACAGGGACTCTCAGGATGGAAAATGTGGTCTTTATATTCTGTTTAAGGCTTCAAAATCTTCAAATGGAAGCTGGTCGTCGAGTGATGCTCATATGCAGAACACTTATACTTATGAATATAGCACTGGACTGATTGCAGAGAGCAGTAGGGCAGATTGGTAGTAGGCAGAATCGTTGGATGCCAGAATCGAAGAGTATCTGAAGATTGCCAGATAGTGATTGTCAGATAGTAGAATCCATATTTGTGTGCTCTAGTTGCTTATGTTTTAGGGAACAAATCGGTGTAAAAATTGTAAAAAAGTTCCCTGCATTATTTGATTTCTCATGGTAATGGCTTGTTGGTTATTCAAGAAAATAAGGTTCCTGAGTTTAAGAAGTTGCTTGTTGAATATTATGAGGATTAAGATTTGCAGTCTGTAACGGATGCGCTTGCTTGCGTTAGTGAAGATGATTGGAAAATGCGGTGCGAACATGAGAGAAAACAAATTGGCGGTCGGTTGCGCTCATTTGTCGGCAGAAATTGCGCTTTCAACGGAAATTGCCAATCGCACTTGCTACTACGCAACTGCTGTTTCAGCTATAATTTCACCACGATCATGATGAATTCGAGTTTGAAATGGAGATGTTTTTATGATTTTAGCAGATAAAATATTGGAACTGCGTAAACAAAACGGTTGGTCGCAGGAAGAATTGGCGGACAAATTGGGCGTCAGTCGCCAAGCTGTTTCCAAATGGGAAGGTGCACAAAGTATCCCGGATATGGAACGGATAATTGCATTGAGCCGTTTGTTTGGTGTTAGTACAGATCTTCTTGTAAAAGATGAAATTGATGTTATGGGGAAGAACGTCAACGCAAATGAAAATGCCTGCCAGGAAGAAGCCGGCGTCCGCATGCGTGTAATTGAGCTGGAAGAAGCCTCCGCTTATATTGCTCACAGAATATCATTTGCCGCCTATGTTGCTCTAGGCGTTCTTCTTTGTATTCTGGCGGCAATCCCGTTGATCGGCAGTAATCTTTTGCTTTCTACCACAGTAAATGCGCAAGTCGGTAAAACTATTGGCTTAGCATTCAGCGTTGCTATTATTGCCGTAGCTGTAGCTATTTTTATTATTCAGAGTTTCCACGAAAAGCGTTATCAATATTTGGAAAAAGAGGACTTTGAAACAGCTTACGGAGTTGACAGTGTGCTCAAAGAACGCTTGGAACGGTTCATGCCGTCGTATGTGCTGCGGACGGTCAGCGGTGTCGTTTTATGTATGGTTGCCTTTATTTTTCTTATAATTTCGGATATAGTGCCGGAATTTTATCAACTTTCATCCGACTTTTTTGTAGTTATCGCTATTGCCCTAGTGGCAGCAGCTGTTTATTTATTTGTACAGGCGAATATTATCCGCTCGTCCTATTACCGTTTGCTGCAACCGAAGAAAAAGATTGTCTATCCTGCAAAGATTAGGTTATTGCTCCAAGCTTACTGGCTTATAATTGTCTGCATTTATTTAGTCTACAGTTTCATCACGTCCGATTGGGGAAAAAGTTGGATTGTTTGGCCGTTGTCCGCATTGACTTACGGAGTAATAGAAGTAGTGCTCAAAGCGTGGAGGCTCGGAAAGAAATAAGTGACTTTCAGCGTCGATTTTGTGGCGAATAACAGGTGCTATCCGAACGAAATATGGTATGCTTGCGCTTAATATTACCCCCAAGGGTGAAAGTATGATTAAAAATGTCGCACATATAGGCTTTACCGTCGGGGTGCGGACATTTTTTTAGATAGCCACACCCAGCTTACTTCTGTTCTCGATAAGACTTATTCCTCCAAGTTATCAAGTTGCTTATTTGATGGCTAGCGAAGATGCTCGTAGTAGGGAATTTGGCGTTTATTGATTGGTTAAGGATAATTATCCCAAATTCGTTTTATCGATGGACACAATGAATTTTTCGCAAGAAGGGATTATATACAAATATTTACCGGATTTTCTATTGGAAGAGAATGCGTAAGGTACTTGATTTTGCTCTTATGTAGATTATGTTTTGCGATGGCTATTATTAAAGGGTTTAATAAGCAAGAGCAAGCGCGATGTTTCATTGTTTTCCTTGCGAATTGGCGGGTTTTCATTCCGACGATTGTCTGGATTTTGTTCCGATGTTTGGCGGGATATTAGTGCGACGATTGGCTTTGTTTAGAAATGTGGTTGTAGGACTAAATGTTAAAAGGTTTAGCGTGCGGTGGATTTAAGCTTACTTCTCGAGATTCTAGATGTGATTTTGCTATTCTGCTGTCGAGTGTTTGTGTGCTCTAGTTGCTTATGTTTTAGGGAACAAATCGGTGTAAAAATTGTAAAAAAGTTCCCTACATTATTTGATTTCTTATTCTGTTACAGTTGGTAACTATAGTGTTTCACCTTGTTTCTTTTTCCGTTGTAAATTATTTGTTAGTTTGTAATTAGGCGGTATATAAATCAAATGTTTCAATACTATTTTGGTTTCCGTCAAGTAATTTCATGATGTGTAATAAGTGATTTGAAAGGAGTTGTGTCATGAGTAGTGTTATATCTTTGGGGGAAAAAATTAGAAAGGCTCGTCTGGAAGCTGGGTTGACGCAGGAGGAGCTTTCGGAATTATTGATGGTATCTCGTGCTGCTGTAGCAAAATGGGAAACGAATCGGGGTTTGCCAGATATCGAGAATCTGAAATTTATTGCGTATGCTCTAAGCGTGAGTGTTGATTATCTTTTGGATGAGAACAATAGTGTTGATTTTTCTATTACTAAGAAGCCTATTAATCTCAATAAATATGGTTTCGACGGTAGGT
Organism: Gardnerella sp. DNF00109; assembly: GCF_049262845.1. Taxonomy (NCBI): domain Bacteria; kingdom Bacillati; phylum Actinomycetota; class Actinomycetes; order Bifidobacteriales; family Bifidobacteriaceae; genus Gardnerella; species Gardnerella sp. DNF00109. Next base: position 1,170,827 of record NZ_CP058406.1, on the reverse strand, counting down.
TGAGCAGTTTTAAGAAGTCGAAAGTTAAAGAGCAGATTGTCCTAGATGAATATCCTGACTCAGAAATCAATATGCTAACTGTTGTTAAGACTTATAACAGTTCATCTGAGAAAATGGTGGATAATTTTGTTGGATGGTTTTCTACTTTCTTTGGAGGATTGCCATTGTTTGGCATATATGATTTCAGTAAAGCTGTTGCCACTCTTGGGGCTGATCAGTATTATTTGGTGGATAAAAAAGATAAGCAGTATTTCGTGCTTATAACTGATGAGTATATTATTAGCAGAATTATGGGAGTGGCGTTTAATAGTAAAAAGTTCCGTATTGGAGATAAGGAATTTATGAAAGTTGGTTTGCTTCGTAATAAGTAGTAAATGGGTGGGTGGGTCTGGTTTTAATATTTTTTCTCATAATATTTGTTGATAAAAAACATGATTAATGGAGAAAAGGCGATCGAAATAGCTAAAAGAGCAGCTGGCAAATATGCTTTTGTGATAAATGCAATTATGGCAATTATTCCCATTAGGTGCATTAGTATGAATGCCATTGTTGCATTTACTTTATCTTTGATTTTCTCGTTTCTTTCATCGTTCATATTTATTTTGTAGGTGTGGTCTTTTTTCATCATCTTATAGTGCATGATTTTTACGTGTGAAAGTGAGATAATCACAACAAAAACAACTGACAATACAATTTCGACGGATTCATTCAGTTTAAGAGTCAGTGCAAGAATTAATCCGCAAATACCTATTACATAACCTATGTACCAAAAATTCTGGGTTTTTTGTTTTTTCATTTTTTATCCTCCTCGTAAATAAATATTTCTTCGATTGTTAAATTAAAGTACTTAGCAATTTTGTATGCCAATATGATTGACGGGTTATATCTCCCATTTTCCAAAGAACCGACTGTTTGTCTTGATACTTCGAGTGCGTCAGCAAGTTCTTCCTGGGTTATGCCTTTTTCTTTTCTAATTTGTTCAAGTCTATTTTTCACATTACATTCTCCTTTCTAATGGAAAGCTAGCTTTACATATAAGATAATCGTTTCGAAAGTAAATGTCAAGTTTGCTTTCCATTGGATTTAATTTCGATAATATTGTTTGCAAAGTTTCATAGTATTCAAGAGAGTAAGAAAAAATAGAAGTATAATTTTCTTTCAGATACTATTTCAGATAGTATTGTTCTTATGGGTAACAGTAGTGAGCTTTCGGCAAGTAACAGTGAAAATGCGTTAGTAGATTTTACTGAAAAACTTCTTGTGGATGTTAAAGATTTTACTAAGAACAACAATAAAGTATTAAGTGTTCCCGTATCTGAATTATTGAATTTTGGATCTGGTTTATCGTCATTAATTCCTGCATGTAATACGGTTACTCAAACAATAACAATTCCTACGGATGGTCTTTATAAGATTGCTAATAAAGCTGCAGGTGATACTCTAAAATACGCAAAAAATGGGAATCTATGGGGATCTTTAAGAAAAGCTGACGGTGGTTCTAGAATGATGCAGATTTCAAAGATGGAGTCTTTGCAAGGTTCTATGAAAACAGCACTTCCGTTTAATCCTGCTCTTTTAATGATGGCTGTGGCTATTTATTCTATTGAAAAAGATATGAAAAAGATTAAAGAGACGCAGGAAAAGATATTTACCTTTATGGAAGTTGAGAATGAGTCACAGATTGAGGCAGATGTTGAGTCATTGATGGGGATTGCTTCTACTTATAAGTGCAGTTGGGATAATGAAATTTCTGTTACGAATAATCATAAGCTTGTTATCGATATTAAGAATCGTGCTAGAAAGAACATTATTGCTTATCAGAAAAAGATTACTGATATTCTTCTGTTAAAGAAGTTTATTGTGTCTAAAAGTAACGTAAATTCGACGTTGTCTGATTTAGGGAAAAAGTTTAAGTATTACAGATTGTCGTTGTATATTTTCTCTCTATCATCTTTGATGGAAATAATGTTAAGTGGTAATTTTTCGGAAGAGTACATTAGTAATGCAGAAAATGAGATAAAGAAATTGTCTGATGACTACTGTGAGAAATTTGAAAAAAGCTCTTTATATTTAGAAAAACTTGGTAATTCGGAAGTGGAAGTCAACGTTGTGAAAGCTATAGGTACTGCTGGTACTGCTGTTGGTAAGCTAATTGGTGGTATTCCTTTAGTTAAAGATGGTTCTGTTGATGAGTTTTTACAAGATAAAGGAAACGGATTACATGAAAATGCTAATGCAATGGGAGCAAAAGCAGTAAAGGAGTTTGCTGTTTTGTGTGATCCGGAAACAAAAGTGTTTGTTGAAAAAATGGAGGATATAACTCAAATTTACAATCGTACTTCGCAAATATGTGTTGATAAAGAAAAAATATATTTGTTGTAAGTCATATATTGTTTCATGTTGTGAGAAAACGTTTAACGCGTTGATGTCAAAGGCTATGATCAGGCAGCTCAAAGTGATAGTTATCCGATAGATGATGTTTTTTAAGAGCTTGAACGATGATTGGCAACCGTGGGGTAATCTTGGTTTTAGAAAAATACGCGTAAAAAATTATTACATTTACTTTTTGGTTGATGAGAATAGAAAAGAAATTCAAATACTCGCGGTTATTTACGTTAGAAGTTACTAGGCTAGGCAACTGGAACAATTGTAATGTAAACGTGTTATTAAGCAGGTCTTAAACCTTTTTGCAATATTTTTCTATCGTTAAAAAGTGCACCCACTATACATAGTGTGCACTTGAAAAGAGTGTAGCCATACTAGGAGTTCTCTAAATCCACGTTGAGACTATAGTATTGATGTCAAAGGCTGATTAGGTGAGTGTGTTTTATAACGTTCGAAATTACGCTACTTCGTTCGTTACTTTTCTAATACAAACGCGCATTAGTTGTTTGTGTCGTTAACAATACTTTCTATATTTCTGCCTGAGTAGAATATGCGAATAACTGTTACAGTCATTTGGTTTTCGTCTACTTGGTAGAAAACAGTGTAGTTGTCGACTGGAACTCTGCGTATTCCTTTAGAACACCAAGGTTCCCAATTAATAAGCGTATATCGCATAGGCATAGTCTCAAGAGAACGTATAGCATGCTTAATGCGGTTGACTTGTTTTTCCGCCGTTTTTGGAACTTGTAATGTGAAGCGAATATACTCGTATAATTCGCTGAGATCAAGGAACGCTTGCGGAGAATAAATGACGCTATAGGTTGTGCTCATACGCCGTATTTCTTAGCGAAGAATTGGTCTACTTCATCTGCACTATATTGTTTGCCAGTTGAAATAGAGTCGATGCCTTTTTGTAATTCTTTATCCAACTCATCTCTTGTTAAGCTGCCTAAAGCAGTAGGCGTATTAACTGGCAAGCGGAGTTCAAATGGCATGCCTTTTTGTAAAACGATTTGGCTGTAAAGCATTTGGATTGCTGAAGATGGTGTTATTCCAAGTTGGTTCAATATGTTTTCGGCGTTTTCTTTAAGATTTGTATCGATTCTTGCATATACAGCGTTCGTGTTTGTCATTGTGTTGGCTTCCTTTCTGACCTTATTTTACAAAATTCTTGCAAGCATATGCAAGCGAATGAAAGCAAAAGTTTAATCACTATTCAGATTATAGCTTTCCGTTGTTGTATCTTCGGATTCAAACTCAAGCTATTAAGCCAATTTTAAGCCTTTTAACGATAGCCTTTTCCTATCGTTAAAAAGTGCACCCGATATCCATAGTGTGCACTTGAAAAATAAAAAATTTTTCTTTAATAAAGTTTGTATGTATGGTTTTTTTTTTAATAGTAATACTATTAAAGCTAAACAGACTATTATGGATTCTAATTTTAATAGAATTGTATTCTTATTAGAATTGCATATTAAGAATAAGAGGAACTTATGAAATTAATTAGACCAGATAGTAAATATATCCAAGGTTATATAGAAGCAAATGAAGAAGACGAAATTTTTAGGCCGAATGCAGAAAGACGTTTTATACACCCTGAGACAATTATAGAGAGTTCTTATAATATTGAACATGGTATAAATTTGCCTGAAAATTATGTTAAAGCTACTACATTTTGGCTGATAGATAATGAAAAATTTATTGGTGAAATTAATATTAGGCATGAATTAAATTCTTTTTTAATTAACTATGGTGGTCACATAGGGTACGAGATTAGACAGTCTGAATGTATGAAGGGCTATGGAACAAAAATGCTTTCTATGGCACTTACATATTGTAAAGAGACTTTGAATCTACATAAAATTCTGATTACGTGTGATGATGACAATATTGGATCCATACGAGTTATAGAAAATAATGGTGGAATTTTAGAAAACAAAGTGAAAAATAGCTTATCAAGAGGAAACGTTACAACAAGAAGGTATTGGATTAATATATAGGAAAAATATTAAATTTTATCTGTACTGACTACTCAATCGTGGCTTAGGACAATTTTTAGACATTTTGTATAATCAAAGCACGATATTCCGTGATTGCATTTTCTGGAGAAAGATGATGAGTGAGACGAATGTAAGGCCAGTGCTTTTCAAGCATGCTTTTTGGGGTCATGTGATTACAGAAACTGTTGCTAGCGTTTGCACGCTTATTATTTCGCTGCTTGTACAGCAGTTCGTAGGGCACAGCGTACTAGGTTGGGAAACTGTGGTCATACTCGCGTTGAGTGTTGTGGTGTTTTCGCTGCTAAGTACAGCGTATCTGCAGTGGGATAGGCATCGTAGACCAGATGACGGATCTGGCGATTTACTCATAGGAATTATCGATTTTGTGCTCAGGCTTCTGGTGACTTCTGGTATTGCTTTATTGCTTGTTTCCAATACTACGTTGCTAAGCATTATTATTGGTGCAGCGATTACTAGTGTGTTGCTGTTTGTTTTTGAAAAGCCTTGGCAGCCAGGTATGACGGATGCGCAATTACAGGAAGCTTCAAAGAAATCGGTTGAGCTTGGTGTTCAAATGCTTGAAGAAGAACGCGTAAAGCGCGCCGAGGTGAGAAACAAGATTGCATTACAGCATGCGAGCGAAGGTAAAACAGACACTCCTAGAGATGTGTCTTTAACATTTTCCTCGTTAATCGTTGCGAATATGCTGATGGAAGCAGTATATGCTGTTGTCACATTTTTGCTTGCATTGATGCTGCAATGGTGGATGCTGGGTAGTATCGCTGGCTGGCGCACGCTACTCGTCATATTCTTGGGCAATATGCTATTTTCTTGCGCGGCGGCTGCGATTATGGTTCTGATGGGCGCATTGAAGGCTGATCAACAGAAATGCCTAACAAAAAGTTGGCCTTTCTTGGCTATTGTTGTACTGCTTCGACTGCTGATCTTCGGTGTTCTCGCTTGGCTTCTTACACCGAGCTTAGTATGGGTAAGCGTAGTTGTTGGCATTGTGCTTACCAATATTGTTCTCGTTATCAAGTGGCACCCACGGAGAAGAACCGCAGTAGCCGCATAAGATTTTATAAGACTGTTTTCTTCTCTTTTGAGCAAAAGGCTCTACGTACGTGGAGTGTGTCGTATTGATGTCACGTGTGGATTAGGTGGGTGCATTTTTGCCCTTGTGTAGCAGGGCTTAGCGAGGTCTATCGTTAAAAGGTTTAGCGTGTGGCGTCTTTAGGCTGGGTTCTCGTAGTTTTTGAACGTGTTTTGGCTGTTTCTTACTCGAATGCCTATTGATTTAGTTGCTTATGTTTTAGGTAACAAATCAGTGTAAAAATTGTAAAAAAGTTCCCTGCATTATTTGATTTCTCATGGTAATGGCTTGTTGGTTATTCAAGAAAATAGGGTTCCTGAGTTTAAGAAGTTGTTTGTTGAATATTATGAAGGTGAAGATTTGCAGGTAATTGCTTCGTTTATGAGGGAATATTGTTGGAAGCATTAAACGAGCATGATGATATTGATCCTTCTGGTTCTTCTGTTTCGTGAACCTTGCTGTTTATGAAAAGTATAGTTTGATAGTGAACGAAGAGATTAGCGTTGATAATCTAGACAAATTAATAAAAAAAATAATATATTTATTAAGACTATTACAGTAATCAGAGTGAATTGTAGATCTTGTTTGCTTAATAATCTGTTTTATGATCATTTGATACAGAGTCGTGTTAGCGAAAAGGAGGCTAGTAGTGTTATGAGAAGTAAAACTATTTTTGGTAAAACCATTTTTCAAAGTTGTCTTGTTGTACTTCTGCTGATAGGTACTCTCTTTTCTCTTGCGGGATGTGCTGACGATGAAGAGAAGGCGGAGCTTGCGTCGTATCATTGGGAAACGGTGGCGGTGTCTCGGGAAGAGTTTCGTATACCAGAAAACTATATGAATAAGGATGAGTTGTATCTCTTTGTGTCGCGCGATATTCTTGATTCTCACTATGATTTGTCTAAAGTCACTCTTGGAGATAAGCGTATTAAGTTAGTTGACTCATCGTTCAATTTACCTGGTCCAGGACTTAAATCTTTATTTTTAGTTGGGAAATTTGATTTAAAAGACAAGCCAGGCTCTGATGTTCTTAAAGTACCAGGGCTTAATAAAGCAGGTAATGTTGCTGTAGGTTATAAGAAGAAATAGTGATATTTTGCACTTGATTTGAATCGTTTCCCTGATGATGAATTAGTTAATGAAACTTGTAGATTAGAGGGTTTGGAATGAATATGTATGTTGGAGGTATATGTTAAATAGGGTTGTATCTCGTTATGATTCGTTCGTTGCGAAGCATCAACGTACAAAAGGTGCTTTAGTATATTTTATAGTTCTTATGCCGCAGGTGTTATCAGTTTTTATTACTGGTTTGATACAGCTTGCTGGAATGTTGCTGCTTATTTATACGATGGGATCGTTGCATTCTGCTTCGACGCTGCTTGAAGGGTTTGTTGCGTTTAAGTTGGCGTTATCTTTCTTCTTACAAGCATTTGGTTTTATTGCTAAAGATCGTTGTGAAATGCTTCTTATCGCTTTGTTTCGTCAGCTTACTTTCCATCGTTTTGTGCGTTTATCTGTTCAGAATAATGATGATGAAACATTGCAGTCTTCGGCATTAACATATCCAAATCAGATAAGTCAGATAGCTTATGGTGTTGATTTTGTGTTATCAATATTGCAGTTTATTATTCTTTTTGCTATCTGTGTTGTTCAATATCACGAGAATAGTATTGTAGCGGTTTTACTATTAGTTCTATTATGCGTTGGTAATTTGTTCCTTATACGTTGGATTGGCGTATTGTGGAAGAACTATGTGGATTTAGAAGGTAAACGTCGTAATCTTCTCAGTAAAATTATTGATAAACTTCCTCACGCTTCAAGAGTGTATCGTTATAATGTTGGTATTACGGCGATTGAAGATGCACGTAAAGCAGAAGAAAGAGTGCTTTATAAGCGCATATTTCCTCAATTATTGAGTAATATTGTTGAGCAAGGTGGGTTGACATTACTGCTTGCTGGTGTTGTTCTTGTTCATGTAACTATTTTTCCAAATGCGTTGTTTAATGTTGGAATTCTTTTTGCGATTAAATATTTGTATGGTGCCATGCAGAATAATATTGTGAATTATCGCGTGATTCGGCTTGCTCTTCCAATGGACAGGGATTTAGTTCAATTAGAGCAAAATGCTATGAATAATACTCGCTCGGATGCTACTAATATTTCTGATTCTGTTGTGTTTGATAATAAGTTCGCTCTTTTGTCTAAAGAAGCTGGCTCGGCGTTGAATGCGTATGATTCCATTGTTAGCAGTAGTAAAATATTGGTGCCTTGTAATCCTATTATGTCGCAGGGGCTTATTGAAGCTTGGTTTGATATTGCGAGCGATGATACTCGTCGGAAGTACGAAAACTTCTTGCGTTTATTTAATGTGTCGCGTGAGGTTGCGGATAGGTTTTTGCATAATCCTGAAACGTTATCTGTTGGTGAGCGTCAACGCGTGGTGCTTGCTATGGCGTTTGTTCAAGACGTGGAATATTTGGTGCTTGATGACGTGTTTTCTGTGTTAAATCCAGAGCTTCGAGAAACAGTTTCACAAGCTATGCTAAGTTCTCAAGTTCATCATATTGTTTTATTTGCACGTAATCCAGAGTATATTCCTTGCGTGTTTTATGGTAACAACTCTAAGCAAGTCACGCATAGTGTGGTTGAAGAAAATCATTTGCAGAATACTTGTAGTGATAAAACTATGCAAGCGGATTGTGTGGAATCGAAAATTCCTACAGGTGCAGAATCACGTGGTAAGTTCATTAGAACTGTGCGCGAATTATTCTCCGCTAGTATTGTTTGTTTGCCGATAGCAACGATACTCATAGTTCTTGCTGAGTTAATGTTTGTAGAGAATATTGCTACGAACACCAACTTAAATATGCTTCAGTCTTCTGCATTGTTTGCAAGCTTGCTTATTGTAGTTGGTATTATTGCTCTTAATTTTCCTGTATATGCTGTGCCAATTGTGAGACTTACAAAACTGCATAATCGTTTGATTATGCGTTTGCATAAGTATTCAAATATTGATAATAAAGGTGATGTTTTAGGTAGACTTGGGGATGATTTTTCTGACTTACAGATGAGTATTCCTAGTGCTATTGCACATGTTATTTTTATTATTGTTCAAACAGTAATAGTTCTTGTTATGACAATTGCTGCAGTACCGCAGTACGTATACATAATGATTATTATGGTGCCGTTATCTTGTCTAATATGGTATGCCGGTTCTCGATTACTTAATACGGCTGCGGATAAACAAGCACAATATCGCGATAAGTTTTTAGGAGCATTATCGTCGTTATTATCAACGCGAAGCTTACCGCAAGGTACTATTTTTGATAGTTCGCGCAAGTATCATTATGCTTCGTCAGAAAATAAGTATTGGCAGCGTATGTGTCGTTTTATCAATATTTACACAGTGAGAAATTGCATGATGCAAAGTCTTTCTTTAGTGTTGGAATTTTCAATACTTTATATGCTTACAGTATCATCAATGAATTTTGCTTCTGCTAGTGCTGTGTTGTATTTTGTGGTAATGCTGTCGTCAAGCTTGGAAAATGTGATTGAAACTTTGCAAGATTCAGGAGTTTTGACCCAGACTGCTCAACGAGTTTTCAGTTTGGAAAATTATGAGCGTAAGCAGCAAGCGTATAAGAGGAATGAATTAGCATATCAGAATCTTAGTAAGACCATTGCTGATAGTGGTATTTCTTCAGTTGCTATTATTGGCGCTAGTGGTGCTGGTAAATCAGTATTGTTACGAGATTGGTTTGATCATAACAATACTCAGAATTGTATGCTGATTGAAGATTACTTATTCGATGATGACGGTGCTATTGTTGCTCCAGATTTCACGTCGCTCACAAAGTGTATTGGTTCTCAACAGCGAACTGTTATTATGCTGGATGAGACGTTCAAAAGTGTAACTGATGCTGATGGTTGTAGTGAACGTGAAATAATCGTGCAAGCTATCAGATGTGCTAAAACGAGGAATAACAAGCTTGTAGTTGTGTTGCACGCGCAAACTAATTGTGATGTATTTGATAAAGTGATTAATTTTGATGAATATTAAGAATCCAAAAGTACTGTGAGTTGCGTTCGTTGAGACGTTACTGATGGTGAATGTGAGAATACAGGAAAATATTAAGCAGCAGGCGGAGCAGATTTTGGAAACGATTGGAGTTCCTAGGGCTACTGCTATTGACATGTTTTATCGAGAAAACGTTTAACACGTTGATGGCTAAAGGCTATGATCAGGCGGTTCAAGGTGATAGTTGTTCGATAGATGATGTTTTTGAAGAGCTTGAACGCTGATTGGCAGCCGTGGGGTAAGCTTGGTTTTAGAAAATTAAACCTTTTAACGATAGCTTTTCCTATCGCTAAAAAGTGCACCCAATATCCATAGTGTGCACTTGAAAAACAGTGTAGCTATACTCGTAAGTTTCCTAAATCTCACGTTTAGAACGTTTGCTTGATGTCAAAGGTTGTGTATTAAAAGCATACGGATCGCAGACGTTTGAATAAAGATGTTTTATTTTTTTTTTTAATTATAAAACCCAAAAGTGATTTTTAATTTGTTTCGTTTATAATAGAAACAACTATAAAAAACAATAAATTTATCGACTATAATCGAAATTGTAAGCAAAGCTGTAATCGAAAGGTGTGAGGATATGTCATATATATTACGTAAAAAATATCTTAATAAGATCAAACCTTTTATTGACAAGCCTATTGTGAAGGTGATTACAGGTATGAGACGAGTGGGAAAGTCCACTTTGTTAAAAATGATTCAATCTGAATTGCTTGTAGACGTTCCTCAAAGTCGTATTATTTATATCAATTTAGAATCAGCTCAATACTTATCTATGAAAAATGATTTTGATCTGCAGAGATTAATTACGGAACGTAGTCAACAAATCGAAGGTAAAATATATTTTTTCTTTGATGAAATTCAATTAGTTTCTCACTGGGAACGTGTTATAAATGCGCTTAGAGTTGATTATGATTGCGATATTTATTTGACTGGTTCTAACTCAAAATTATTGTCCGGCGAGCTTGCCACCTTGCTTGCGGGGCGTTATGTAAGTTTTGAGGTGCTTCCTTTTACTTTTAGCGAATTCGTGAATTTGTATCAAAGTTTGAATTTAAGCATACAGGAATTATTTCAGCTATATATCAAAATTGGTGGTATGCCTCCTCTTCATTATTTTAATGGGGAAGAGGAACCGAGCTTTAGATATTTAAACGACATTTATAATACCGTTGTTGTTAAGGATATACTTGAATACAATTCGATCCGAGATGTTGACGTATTTAATCGCATTTTACTTTTTTGTTTAGATAATATTGGACAAAGTTTTTCGGCTAATAGTTTACGTAAATATTTTGTTAGCGAAAATCGTAAAGTTTCAGTTGATACCATTTTGAATTACTTGAATTTTTGCCAAGCGGCGTATCTTCTGAAAAAAGTTCCACGCTATGACAGTGTTGGAAAAAAGTTATTGACGGTTGAGGAAAAATACTATATAACAGATCATGGTTTTAGACAAGCAGTAGGCTTCTCAAACGTTGCGTCAATTGAACGTATTCTAGAAAATATTGTCTATATTGAGCTTTTGTCTCGTGGTTTTCAGGTTCAAGTTGGTCGTATTAATAATCAAGAAATCGATTTCATTGCTACTAGACAAGGTGAAACTGAGTATTATCAAGTCTCTTATTTGATGGCTAGCGAAGAGACTCGTAGCCGGGAATTTGGTGTTTATCGATTGGTTAAGGATAATTATCCTAAATTCGTTTTATCTATGGATACAATGAATTTTTCGCAAGAAGGTATTATACACAAATATTTACCAGATTTTCTACTGGAAGATAATGCGTAATCTGCTTGATTTTGCTCTCATGTAGATTATGTTTCGCGATGGCTATTATTAAAAGGTTTAGTCTGCAAGCGTAAGCGCGATGTTTCATTGTTTTCCTTGCGAATTGGCGGATTTTTATTCCGACGTTTGGCGGGATATTAGTACGACGATTGGCTTTGGTTAAAAATGTGGTTGTAGGGACTAAATGTTAAAAGGTTTAGCGTGCTGTGGCTTTAAGCTTACTTCTTGAGATTTTAGATACGATTTTGCTATTTTATCAGTTATAACTTATAAATTATCGATTTTATCATTAAATTTCACTTATAAGCGATGAGTGCTGTGATAAGGATGATGAAAAAGTGTCAACGTTGTTGACACAATTGAGCTGGTCGAATCATTTGAAAATAATATCTGGATCTAAGAGTAAAGAAGAAAGAGAATTCTACATTAACTTAGCTATTAACGAGAATCTAACTCACCGAGAGTTGGTAAGGCAGATGGACAGTGGCTATTATGAGCGTTATATGCTTTCAAATAGTAATAATTTGCCTGCTATACAAAGGGTAAAACAAGAGACGCATAATTTGTTTATGGACAGTTATGTTTTAGAATTTATCCATGCTCCCGAGCTTGGTAATGAAAGAGAATTTCAGAAGTCAATTCTAGAGAATTTGAAGCATTTGGGATTTGTTAATAAATGGCAAACCTTTTAACGTTGCTCGCTTCTATTGCTAAAAGGTGCATTCACTTTGCCTACGCATCTGTTTATGTATGGAAATAAAATCCTGTAGATTATCGGATGATTTTTAGATACAATTATTTTGCAGGCTGCAGATCTGCATTCTTTGTCCATAATTTACATCCCGTCAGTTTTATTAGACTCAAAGATGATTTGTACTACGAGATGAATGAATATTGGGCAGATGATAGTGAATAACAGAGTGAAGATTGAACATGATAATCGTAACTGCAATTAGGTAAAGATTAAGTTGTAGAGGAGGTATAAATAATGAAGTATATCAAGCATTATGCTTTTTTGACTATGGTAGTTTGTCTTATATCACTTATTTCAGGTTGTAAGAATCAGAATAGTTTTAGCAATAATAATAGAGAGCTAAAAACAGAAAATCAAAAGTCTGCAAAAAATGAAGGACACACAGAAAATAATGAAGATGTTGACTGGAAAGAGGTAAGTAAAAATGGTGTTGATGAAACTTTGCTTATAAAAAACATAGATAAAAAGGTTCTTACGTATGTGGCTAAACAATTACAAAATCTATGCGATGAGATTGGTGAAAAGGGGCGCAAAGATAAATTCTATTGGCTGACAGGACAATGGTATAACGATGTAATGTATTCTAAACAATATATTAGTGTCATATTATTAGGTAAAAAAGCAATAAAACCATTGTTCCTAATAATATATAAAAGCAAAGAGGCTGGAATGTATGAATGGGTTTGTAGTAAAGCTTTAGATGAAATATCTGGGTTCGATTTCTCGGGATTAAACAATGGTGCAGGCTGGAGTAATTCTAAAGAATTTTTAAAGGCATTTACCGATAAAATTATTGAACAAAAAAATTAACAACTCTCTGTTTCTAATTGTCTTGGAGTATAAACCAAAAATATTAATCATCCTAGCTTTACGCACTTTTGGATCTATAACCCACATATCAATTGGTAATGTCAAACACATTCGCGCATAGTTTATGGATATTTACTGATTAGTGTTATAGGAGTACACTATGAAAGGTATAGCGAACGCAAATAGTGTGGTTCACGGTAGAACTTCGTCAGTGCGCAAAATAAGGGATATGTGTCATTTTACGTGAATTAACGACTATTGCGTATCACGAGGTGAGGGATATGAAGAAAAATATGAAGCATCGTGTGTTAGCAGTGTCTAGTGCTGTTTTGTGTGTTGTATCTATGACCTTGAGTGTTACCGTTCTGCCTGCGATGCTTATGCCAACGTAACGAAGAATCCATTGTTTGCTGCTGTTTTGGCTGCTGTTTGTGTAACACTTTTCGCTGGTAAGCGTCGTGGTGTTTCGCGTCATTGCAACAAGTAGTAGCATGTTAAGACTGGACTTTTAGTCTGGTTTTGCTTGTGACTGATTGCCTCACTTCGTGATATTTTTCGCGGAGTGAGGCTTTCTGATATTAATAGGGTTGGGATTGTATTAATACGGTTGGGATTCTGGTTGCATGTATGGTAACGATTGTCATACTAGGATTAACATAGCGTATAATTATGTGATGAAAACACTAACATAGCGTATAATTATGTGATTAAATGCATCAAAACATATATAATAATGTGATACGCGCTAAAAGATAACGTAGAGTATGGCAGAATAATCGTGCAATCACGAACGCAAAATTTTGAGCGTTAGTCAAGTTTTCTTCAACAATAAGCGCCTGCAAAAACAATGTATCGCGTAATGTCTGCAAGTTAATTAACAAAGGCAAAAGGATAATAAATAAAGTAAGATTTAGTATGCGGATTTGATAGCATGATGTGCACATAGATCATTTCATACTTGGAATCTTGATTGTTAAAACATTTGCAATAAAGATAATCTGTTCTTAATTGTTGGTGGAAACTATGGTGAGTAAGATAACAAAATAATAGAGGAATTAGCCGCAGGTGATAAGTATGATTCTGGAAAAGTTATGGGATAAATATAGATCAGACGGAGATTTTAATTTGCATGCATTGCCAGAGTCTATAATAAAAAAAGGCGTGTTAGTAGAATATGAAAAGAACAGTATTCTTGTATCTAGGGGCGAGAGACCATATTACATATATTTCATACAGTATGGCATAGTTGCTGGAATACGCGAGTATATGAATGGAAGTACATACAGTTATTTTCAGTTAAACAGTACTAACGGGAGTATTGGTCTATTGGAGATTCTTGCTGGGAGAGATAGTTATATTGCAACGCTTAGTACAGTAACTAAAGTGAAGGCATTACGGATAGATGCAGCGTTGGTATATAAGACAATCATGGAAGACAAAGAATTACTTAAGAAATGCATTAATCTTCTGTCAGACGATTTATATAAACGTTCGGGAAATGATGGGATTATGTACTACATGTCTGGATTGGATCGAGTGAGATTCTTTTTGATTACATATTACGAAAGTCATCAGAATATGAAGAATGCAAGTGGTGAGTTACTGATAGAAGCGGAATATAAGGACATTGCAAATGGAATCGGAATGAGTATTAGGACAGTTGGGCGCAATTTACAGAAATTGAAAGAGACTGGTGAACTAAAAAATGTACAGAAAAAAATCATTATTAGCAAACATCAATATAAAGAACTACAAACAAATATTTATTCATAATCACTAAAACAATTTATTCATAATTGGTATGACAGCAGGGATTTTGTAATGAAATTCCTGCTGTTTTTGTATAAATTGTTGTTAATTTTATGAAAGGACATATGACCTTTAGAAGGAAATAGAAAGTATATACAATAAATGAAAAATAAGCGACATGAACAAGGAGGTTAAAATGTGAGCAATGCAAGATAAAAGGACTTGTTTTTGGTTCTATAAATATTGATTATGTGTATCAGATGGATCATTATGCAAGGCCTGTAGATATACTCACTGGGATTCTTGTTGTATCATTGCGATAGAGAAGGTGCGAATCTTGCAATTGTGCTGGGTTTTAGTGTAGTTGCATCAATGTGTGTAAAAGCTGTAAAGAAGCACTGACAATGTAGTTTTATGTGCTAAGCATTTTCACCACATCAGTGGGATGTAGGCTTACAGGGTATTTTTCTCGGAAATCATGAAGAATGAAGAATAGATTGTGTAAGCGTTGAAAATTTTAATCATGGGAATTTTCCATAAATGTATTCAGGCGGGAAACATAAGAGTCCATTTAGGAATATAACGAACTATATAAACGGGCAGAAAGGAAAAGAAGTGAAAAGAGGATTAAAATATGATTTTTCATTGATAGCACTTGTATTGATACCCGTGGGTGTATCCATTAACGTAGTAGGCTATCAGATGTCTCAAATATTGAAACTTCCGATTTTTATTGACCAAATTGGAACCATTCTGGTATCCATGCTCATGGGGCCATGGGTTGGAATGGTAACAGGATTGCTTGGAAATGCAGTAAACGGAATGATCTATCCTACAGCTTTTGGCTATGCAATAGTATCAATGCTGATCGGACTTGTATCTGGATTCCTTTCCAGATGGAAATTATACAGTAACATTCTTGGGATTGTATTCGGTTGTGTTCTTCTAAATGTAGTGTCATCTGTATCTGCTGCTGTAGTCACGGTGTTCATGTTTGGTGGAGTTACTGGAGCTGGAACAGATCTTCTTACAGCTGCATTCGTTGCATCAGGACAGGCTCTTTGGAATTCTGTATTAACAACAAATGTAATCTCAGGAACAATTAATACAATTGTAAACTTTGCGGTTGCATGGATTGTTGTGCGAAGAATTCCAGACCGCTTTTTAGTCAAATTAAACTATGGACTTCAATATATTAAAAAGAAAGGGGCAAAAATCAATGGATAGCAGAATTGGTAAATTATACCCAACCACAAAATTTATGATTACACTTTTGGTCGTGATTATTAGTATTTTTACACCAGGATATGCATTACAGTACGCATTGCTCCCTGTATTTTTGATTATTAGTCTTATGGCGGGAACAACGAAACAGTTCTTAAGTGCATTTTTTAAATCTATTTTTATTATTATTTTGTTCATATTTGTTATGCAAGTATTTATTGTTGCTAATGATGATCAGACACCAATCTGGGGATTTATTCACTTTTCTCAGATAGGACTTGCAACAAGTTTGTCTATGACATCGAAAATTGCAGCAATAGCTTCTGCGATAATGATATTTTTTGAAACAACGAAAGTAAAAGATATCACTTATTCTCTGGAACATGCAGGTACTCCAAGAAAAGTAACATTTCTTATCTCTTCAACAATCCAATTGATTCCGCAGATGTCAATTATTTCAAAAACAATCACAGATGCGCAGAAATCAAGAGGAATTGAAACAGAAGGTGGATTGATAACAAGGATGAAAGCATTTATCCCAATGCTTGGTCCTCTGGTACTTTCGTCAATTCAGCAGACAGAAGAACGTGTACTTGCTCTAGAATCGCGAGCATTTTCAGCAAAAGGCAAGAAAACTTCCGTTTACGTTCTTAATAAAACAGCATTAGACATTGTGCTGGAAGTATTAAGCGTGATTTTGTTTATCGGATATGTCGTATGGAGGTTGATGTAATGGCAGAGATTGTTTTAAAAAATGTAAGTTACCGATATCCTTTGGAAGAAAAGCAAGTGGTTCGTAATTTTACGTACTGTTTCGAGCAGGGTAAAGTGTACGGGCTTATAGGGGAAAATGAATCCGGAAAAACAACGTTATGTAACATTATCCGCGGTTTTATTCCTGAATTATATAGAGGAAAATTAGAAGGAGAAATTTTAATCAATGGTCGTAAAATTGATACTTATGGTTCGGGTGAACTCGCTTCTATAGTAGGTTATTCTTTTCAGAATCCATTTGTGCAGATTTCAGGTGTAAAAGACAACGTATATGAAGAAATTGCATATGGTATGGAAAATATCGGAATCCCAAGGGAGCGGATGATAGAGAGAGTAGATGAACTGGTAAAAATTTTCCATCTGGAAGAATTGGTGGATAAAAATCCATATGAATTATCAGGTGGACAGAAGCAAAGAGTTGCTCTGGCGTCCATGATTGCATTAGATCCAGAAGTTGTTATCATGGATGAACCAACTTCACAGCTCGATCCGAAGAGTACGGAAGATATATTTGAAATCGTAAATATTTTAAAAAAACAGGGCAAAACTATCATTTTGATTGAGCATAAGATTGATCTTATAGCAGAGTACTGTGATTCTATCCTTTTGATGCATAATGGAGAGCTTGTGATGCATGGAGAGTCGAAAGATGTTTTGACAGATCCAAAAGTATTAGAGTATGGCGGTCAGCTCCCTCAGATTGTGCTTTATTTTCTGAAAAAGGGAAGTGTAAAAGGGAATGAAATTCCGCTTACGGTCAAAAAAGCAGTTGAAAAGATTATGAAGGAGGTACAGTGACAATGGCATATTTAGAACTTAAAAATGTATCATTCCAATATTCAAATGGGTATACTGCAGTTGAAAACGTCAGTATGAAATTTGAAAAGGGAGAAAAAGTCGCAATTATTGGACAGAATGGCGCTGGCAAGACAACAACAGTAAAATTAATGAATGGACTATTGCGTCCAACAAAAGGCGAAGTTCTGGTAAATGGTACAAGCACAGCGAATCTTACAGCAGCGCAAATTGCTAAAAATGTGGGTTATGTGTTTCAAAATCCAGATGATCAGATTTTCCAGGATAGTATCTACAAAGAAATTGCTTTTGGATTATCAAAAAGAGGAATAGCAAAGGAAGATGTTAATAAAAGAGTAGAAGAGGCTGCAAAGCTTTGTGGAGTAGAGAATGTATTGGAAGAACATCCGTACAATCTATCGTATTCAAAGCGAAAATTTATTACGATTGCTGCAATTGTAGCTATGGATACTGATGTGGTGATTTTGGATGAGCCAACAGCGGGGCAGGATAGGGGTTCTACAGAAAGACTTGGCGAAATAATAAATTGGCTTATCTCAAAGAATAAAATTGTTATAACCATCACGCATGATATGGAATTCGTAGTGAAAGAATTCAATAGAGTTATTGTAATGGCAAACAAACAGAAAAGAAGGGATGTAAGTCCAAAAGAGATTTTCTGGGATGAGGAATTGTTAAAATCTAGTAATCTAAAACAGCCATATATCTGCCAGTTCGCTAATCTTCTTGGATACAAGGGTGTATTAACAATAGACGATATGATTGGGGTGGCAAAATAATGAGACAAATATGGATTGATTGTGATCCTGGGCACGATGATGCCATGGCAATTCTTACGGCTATCGCAAATCCTGAAAAATTAAAGATTTTGGGAATTTCTACAGTTGGAGGAAATCAGACAATAGAAAAAGTTACAACAAATGCAAAAAATATTTTGGAATTTGTGCATTCGGATATTCCTCTCGCGAAAGGACAGGATAAGCCCCTGGTGAAGCCATTAAATACAGCGCCAGAGGCACATGGTGACAGTGGGATGGATGGATCGTATTTTAATGGAACTGATTATCCTGTTGTATCAGAAAATGCAGTAGAATATATGTACCATAAAATTATGGAGTCCAAAGAGAAAACCACGCTAGTTGCGCTTGCGCCGTTGACAAATCTTGCGCTTCTTTTAAAAGTACATCCTGAAGTGAAAGAAAAAATAGAGTGCATCAGCATGATGGGCGGTGGCATTAGCCATGGAAACTGCACGGAGTTGGCAGAATTTAATATATACGTGGATCCAGAAGCTGCTCATATAGTATTTCATTCAGGAATATCGGTTATCATGGCGGGTCTTGACGTCACAGAGAATGCTGCGATTACTCTGAATGAGATTAAAACGTTAAAAGATAAAGGGAAAGTCAGTCATCTAGCTTATGAACTTTTGAGTTTTTATAACGAAAGTGGTAAGCAGTTTGGATTTGTAGACAGTCCTATTCATGATCTTTGTGCTGTGGAATATCTAATTAAACCAGATATTTTTTCAGGGAAAAATTATTATGTAGATATTGTTACTGATAATGGGATTTCAAGAGGACAGACATTGGCTGATCTGAGGAAAGTTCCGAAGCACAAAGATAATGTGTTTGTGCTCAAACAGGTAGACAGGAAAAAATTTGTAGAGACTCTAGTTGAAGGATTGGAAAAGTTAGATAAAGAAGTGTAAAGATGATGTAATGCATATTGCTGAAATATAGAAGTTATATAGCAATGGACCAAATAAAGATATAGACTTAGCGTCTCATATCGGCTTTACCTTTGCATTCTGCTTCATAACTACTTGAATTGGATGTTGCGTTGCGCTCGCAAACTAATTGTGATGTATTTGATAAGGTGATTGATTTTGATGAATATTAAAAATTGCAAAGTAAGATGCTTCAATAGAGCATAAATGTTATTTTCTATGTGTTAATGTGATAATTGTTACTCAGCAATAGCTCTTTTAGAGTTTTAAGCGTGCTTATATTTGAGTTTTTGACGTAATGCTCGTATAATTTTCCACGTAAAGCACATTTAAGTTTATGAGGTGTTGCGCTATGACTGCCCAAATGATCGCTAGTCTTAAGAACGGTTTGAAAGGCATATAAAAGCACATAAAACAGCTTAAGATACATATTCTTTAGCAGTATTAAACACGCATTGCACATGATGTTTGTTATTATGTTTGCACATGCGTGTTAGTTTTTGCACGTTTTTTGCATGTTGTTGCGCGTTCTTATCGTTCTTGTAAGCAAGCGTTATCTTTTTATCTAATTAATTTTCATTGTTGAAATTTATTCAATAATAGTAAGAATTAAGGTTTAATAACAAGTAAGAACGAAGCAATAATAATGAATAATAATATAGAAGACGCGACTAATAGTCGCGATATCAATAATAAGCAGTCAACTAGCAACTTAATATTGCGCATTGATAATATAACAAGATCTTATTCTCGTGGATTTGGTCGTAAGAAGACAACTCGCCAAGTTTTACATAACGTATCTTTTGATATTCATTCTGGTGAAATATTTTGCTTGCTTGGTCCGAATGGTGCAGGTAAAACAACTACTGTAAAAATTGTTGGTACGTTGTTAGCTCCTGATAGTGGTAGTGTTCGTATTGCCAATATTGATGCTGTGAGTAATCCTCGAGAAGCACGTAAGCACGTGTCATTACTTCTTGGAGGTGAGCGAGGATTTTATCAAAAGTTAAGTGCATTAGATAATCTTCGTTATTTTGCGGATCTTTCTGCTGTTCCATATAGGGAGCAAGGTAATCGTATTCACGATGCTCTTGAGCAAGTTGATTTACTTGATAAAGCTCATGATGCTGTTCAAACTTTTTCAAGGGGAATGTGGCAGCGGTTGCATATTGCTCGATCTCTGGTCGCTAGAACGGATCTTATGCTTTTAGATGAGCCTACTACTGGTTTGGATCCTGAAAATGCTAGGAAAGTACGTGAAATTATTCATGCTTTACGAGATCAAGGAATAGCGATTTTGCTAACTACGCATGAGATGAGTGAGGCTGAAAAATTAGCTGATACTGTTGCTGTAATAAATCACGGTAATATTATCGCTCAGGGAAGTGTTCAGCAGTTGGCTTCTTTGCAGCATATCGATCATGTAACAATGTATGCGTATGAAGGTGAAGTATCAAGTGGGACTCCTAGTGTTAAGGAAGAATTGCAAAAACTTGATGGAGTGTTGTGGTGTGATGTTTTTGAATCGCATGGAGTGTTAAATATTACTATCGCGTGGAGCAAAACATTATCTCAAGAACGAAATATCAAGATTTCTGTTGATGGGATTACGCGTTTAGGTGATCGCGCTGCAAGTTTGGAAGAAACGTATCTTGCTATTGTGCAAAATGATAATATTTCTGCATCAAATACTTCTACTTCTACTTCTACTTCTGCTGCTGCTACGCCGTCTTCTTCGCCGTCCTTGCTCCCATTAAATAAGTAGGAGGCTTAATATGAATACTTCTACTCATTCATACGCTTCTGTGATTCGTGGCATGTGGTTTCAGCTTAAAAGCTTAGCAAAAACAATGTTTTTCTTGCAAAATGCGATACTTGCTCCAGTATGTTTTGCGTTGATGAAAATTGTTGCATACTATGGTTTTTCTCATAATTGTGCTAATTGTCTTAATAATATTTGGGTTGATTCTTCTATAGCTGGATTATGGTCTGCTACAACTACTGCTGTTGGAATTATTGGATACCAGCGTTATTTAGGAACATTACAATATTTAACTTTAAGTGTTATATCACCTTCTGCAGTGTTTCTTCCTATTGTAGGATCCGCAGCTTTACTTGGGTGCATTGGTATGCCGCTTGCGATTATTACCGTGGCTGTTTTATGCCATGGGTTCTTTATGATAACATTCACGCAGCTAGTTGGATACTTACTTTCTATGCTTGCTTGCGTAGCTTCTGCTGCATTATTATCTGGAATTTTTGTATTATGCCGTAAAGCTACCGTTTATGAAGGTTTGATTTTAATTCCTGTATGGATGCTTTGTGGAATAGTGATTCCTGTAGAATCAATGCCATTGCCGGCTCGCATTATTGCGTTTATTCATCCGCTTACATCTGCAGTGTGGGTGGCTCATGCGCAAGCGTTTAATGCTACTACTGTGTTAGCAATTGTGTTATGCGTTGTATTATCCAGCGTTCTGCTTGTTATTGCAGGCTTTATGTTACGTCATGCTATTCGACTTGCAACGCTTAATGGAAGTTTGAACATAATATGATACGAAATAATAATCAGGTTGAAACTATGCGAAATAAAATGCGAAATAAAATTATTCAAAATAGTAAGTGCGCTAGACTACATCAATATAATCAATATTCACAGTATGGTCACGTGAGCGTGTTATCTAGTATACGAACTGGCGCAAGAGTGAGTATACAGAGTATACCTAGCTTAAATAGTTGGAATACTGCTGTTATACGTATGATTATTGAGCCTCTTTTATCTACATTCTTATACGTTTTTCTAGCTGGAGCTGTAAGTGGAGGATTTAATGGAGCAGCTAGTGCTGCAACTAGCGCGGGTTTTAATCATAGTTTGATTGCTTCAACTCTTGCTGCTGTTATGGGCGCGTGTTCTATTTCCACAAGTATGACTGTGTCAGAGGCGCTAGCGTGGGATCGTTTTGAAGGCACAACACCATTCGTGCTTACAAGCGCGAAAGTTGCATTACCATTATGGTTCGGTCGTATTATTGCGCTCGTGACTATTTCTTTAGTGAGTGATGCTGTGACTTTGTTTATAACAATGCTTGTAGTAAGCCCGAGTGCTTTCTTTGTGATTAATATGAGCGCGTTGATGCTGTTGTTCCTTATTGTTCCTGTTGCTTCTACGGGATTCGGTATTGCTATAGCTGCTATAAGCATGATGATGAATGATGTTTATACTATTTCTAACGCGCTTAGTGCAATACTTCCTATTGTTTGTGGTGTGATTGCTCCGATTGGCGTATTTCCTAAGATGATGCAATACGTGTTATATGTGATTCCAGTAACTCATGTTACTCAAGCATCTCGTAGTATAGTTGATGGTTCTGTAAATGTTGGCGTATCGCTACTTGTGATTCTTGTTGTTGGTGTGTTATGGGCAATTGTTGGTGTGATCATATGGAATGTTGGTGTGGCGGTTCAACAGCGTAAAGGTACTTTAACAAATATAGGGTTTTAGCTGATAAATATGGGATTTAGTTAATTATATAAGGATTAGATTCGCGGGTAGGGAGTGGGTGTAATGCTAGTGGCATGTTGATTATTGCGTAAGATTGTTCAGCAAGTTATTAAGCCAATCTTAAACCTTTTAACGATAGCTTTTCCTATCGTTAAAAGGTGCACCCACTATCCATAGTGTGCACTCAAAAAAGTGTAGAAATACTCATGTGCGATAATAACGCAATTTTTGTTTTTTTTTAAACAAGAGTATAGTGTTATCAAATTTGCTAAATAAGCTATTGGATTTGTGTAATTTGTAGTGAATTATTTAAGTTTGATAGCGATTTGAAGGTAGTTGTGTAAGTTTGCCTGTAAATTTGCGTAAACTTGCATTATGATTTGCGATTTTGAAAGAGTTTTAGAGGAGAGTTGGTTGCTGTGAAGTCAATATTTAGCAAGAATAATATTTTTATTCGTATGAGATCTATTAGTCCAGCATTGCGATGGGCGCTGGTTGGTTTCTGTTTTTCTATGCTAGGCAATCAAGCGTATGAAGGCTCGGTTTTGCCTTCTATTATTATTGTGGGCTTGCCGGCTTGGGTGATTGGTTTTCGTAAGACTTTTATGACGGTTGCCGATTTTCTTTCACCATGCTCTGGTTGGATAGTTGATAAGCTTGGCGGTTTTCGCGCTCTTGCTATGACTGAAGGCGTAGAAGGCGTGCTCAGTTTACTACCGCTTCTTATGCTTGGCTCTCCTGCGTGGAAGTGGTCGCTTGTAGCTCTTTCTTGCGCATTGTTGATTACAGGTCAAGTGATTGACATTGCTAGCGAAGTTTTCGAGGTTGATGCTGCAGGCGGCGATGACGGCATGATTGTAAACTACAGTGGCATTGTGAGCGTTTTGGCGAGTGTTACAGGAACCTTGCTCGGCTCTCCGCTTGGATCTTGGATTGCAAGCTGGTCGATTCCTGCTGTTTTGATTTTCTCGTCCGTGACTTCTTTTGCGGCTTGTGCTACGCGATTTATTATGAAACAAGACATTGCGCAAGCGTCTAACGTAGTAGAGGGAAAAGTGCAAGCATCTAATGAAGTAGAGGAAACACCGCAAGATGTAGAGGAAGCGTCGAAAGAATCGAAAGAAAATCAAGAAAATGACGTTGTAAACAAATCTGCATCTAATAAATCTGCGAATCCATTACTAAAGAGTAAAATCATGCTTCTTGCTGGATCTCTTTTGGCTGCTTTTATTCCTGCATGCTCTGTTTCCTATATTCTTCTTGGTCTTGGTAAGCAATATGGCTCTAAATCTTTAACAATACTGTATATTTTCACTGGTGTAGGAAGCGTGCTCGCATCCGTTTTGTATGCGCACTCTTCTCAAAAACTCGGTTTAAGAAAAGTTGCGATTTTAGGTATTGCTGTGAGCTTGCTTGCTTATTGTCTTATGTTTATTAATCTTTTGCCAATGATGTGCTTTGCATTCTTACTTGAAGCGATTGGCGGAATGCTACTAGTAGAGCCGATTATTGTTGCGCGTCAGATTCTGTTTAAGGGGAGTGCTCTCGCTAAGTTTTCTGGTTGGGCGCGCCTCGCGTTTGCGATTGGTGCTACTACTGGATCTTGGATTGGATTTGCATTCTCATCGGCGTTCCAATGGCAGCTTTTGCCTATACTCGCGCTGATTTTCACAGCAGGATTGCTTGTTGTTTTGCCTCAATTACCCAATACGAGTTATGCAGATTAGACGATTTGCGCTGCAGAATATATGAAGTTTATATGTGATTAATAAGTGTTATCTTCTAAGCAAAAGGCATTGTTAAATCGCTAAAACTTAACGATTTGCATATGTATGCATATATGCGTATAATATGTAAAAATAGAAAATCTTGCGAGTATGAATACAAATAAAAGAGTATAAAATATTCTGCACAAACTAAATTACAGGAGACTCTCATGCACAAGATTATTCAAAAGTGGAATAACATTGACCTTATTCTGCGTATTGTCATTGGTCTTTTTCTTGGCGCTGCACTTGGTCTTTTTGTTCCAGCTCACGTCTACGTGTTAGATCTTATTGGAAAGCTGTTTGTGAGCGCACTTAAATCCGTTGCGCCTATATTGGTATTTTGCCTTGTGATTGGCGCGCTTGCAAAAGCAAAAAGTGTTGGAAACATGAAGCTTGTAATCGTGTTGTATGCGATTTCTACTTTCACTGCAAGCCTTATAGCTGTATGTGCAGCTATGATTTTCCCTGTTGACTTCACTTTTGCGCATGTTGAAGCAGCATCTTCGCCATCTCCTCAAGGAATCGGTGAAGTTCTTAATTCTCTTGTGTTAAATATTGTGGTAAACCCTGTAGATGCTCTTGCTAAGGGAAACTTTATTGGTATTTTATTCTGGGCAATTGCCTTCGGTGTAGCGCTTCGTTTGGCTGAGCCTTCCACTAAAGCATTCTTTGACAACGTTTCGTCTGCTATTGGAAAAATTGTTCACTGGATTATTAACGCAGCGCCTTTTGGCATTATGGGTCTTGTTTATACAACAGTGGCAAGCAATGGTCTTCGTATTTTTAGTGAATATGGTTCCGTTATTGCCTTGTTAGTATGCACTATGGCTGTTGTTGCTTTGATTGTTAATCCAATTTTGGTTTTTGCTCTCACTGGCAAGAATCCGTATCCTCTTGTATTGCGAACGTTGCGCGATTCGGGAGTTACAGCGTTCTTTATGCGTTCTTCTGCTGCAAATATCCCTGTAAACATGAATTTGTGCGAAAAACTCGGTTTTAACAAAGACAATTACTCAGTTTCTATATCGCTTGGATCAACCATTAATATGAGTGGTGCTGCTATAACGATTTCGATTATGGCTTTGTGTGCTGCTCACACTCTTGGGATTTACGTTGATATTCCAACAGCTGTGATTTTGTCTGTGCTTTCTGCAGTTAGCGCTGCAGGCGCGTCTGGTGTTGCTGGTGGCTCGCTTTTGCTTATACCTCTTGCGTGCTCATCGTTTGGTATTTCAAACGATATTGCTATGCAAGTAGTTGCTATTGGTCTTATTATTGGCGTGATTCAAGATTCGTGCGAAACTGCGCTTAACTCTTCCACAGATGTTCTCTTTACGGCAGTTGGCGAATATCGCATGTGGCAGCGTGCAGGTCTTAAGTTTAAGATGGGCAAAGACCACGAACCAGTGCAACTTAAAAAGTAGCTGTTGTAGCTTTTGTTAAGTATTATTATTAGTGCGCGTTCTTCCGTTTTTACGTTTTAGATCGCGCACTTTTGTTATATTTTGCGAGGTGTTATTGTAAATGAATCTAGCAGATGTTCAAATAAAAGAGTACGAAAAATATAATAGCAAAGATATTTTAAGACTATATGATTCTGTTGGTTGGTCTTCGTATACAGATGATTTAGTTGCTTTAGAAAATGGCTTTAACAATTCACTCAAGGTTTTAGCTGCGTATAAAAATGATGAGCTAGTTGGAATTGCTAGAGCTGTTGGTGACGGATATACGGTTGTTCTTATTCAGGATATTCTTGTTTTGCCGGAGTATCAAAGGCAGGGGATAGGCTCTGCTTTGTTAAATGCGATTGTGGATTTTTACCCTAATGTTCGTCAAATTCAATTAACAACGGATTGTACTGAAAAAACTATTGCTTTTTATAAATCTGCTGGTTTTATTGAGTTATCAGAAATCGAGTGCTGCGGTTTTATAAAAGACAGAGCATGATTGTGTATTAGGCTTTAGGGAAGTGGTAGGTTGTGTTTGCAGGAATACTGCGGTTAATCCACGCGTTTGCTGCGATTATACTTCCGCTTCCTATTGTGGTTTCTCCGCCCAAGATTGTTGCGTTTGCGTAAATTACAACATTATTTCCAATATTTGGATGCCGCTTTCCGCCTTTTATAGGATTTCCATCCTCGTCTAGCGCAAAACTTTTTGCACCCAGCGTTACGCCTTGGTAAAGCTTAACATGCTCGCCGATTACAGTTGTTTCGCCAATTACAATGCCAGTTCCGTGATCAATGCAAAAATATGCGCCAATTTTTGCTCCTGGATGAATGTCGATTCCAGTTTTTCTGTGTGCATATTCGCTCATAAGTCTAGGAATTAGCGGCACGTTAAGTTCGTAGAGTGCGTGAGCTGTTCGGTGAATAAGCATTGCATAAAAACCAGGGTATGCGAGTGTGACTTCTACTTTGCTTGTGCAAGCAGGATCGCCTTCGTATATGGCTTGAATATCTGTTAAAAGTAACTTTTTAATTGTAGGAAGAGTATTTATAAATTGATTGCAAGTTTCTCGAATTTTAATTGTGTTGCTTGTGTAGCATTGAAGTTCGTGAAATATAATGCGTTCTATAGTGTCTAATGCGTTTGAAGTAACGGTATTCAAACTAGCGTTATTATTCAAACTAGCGTTGAGTTGCGTAGTCTCGTTGCTTTCATTGCGCACATGCAACTCAGGCAAAAGTAGAGCCTGAGTCGCATGTATGAGTGCAATAATATTGCGGTAATTAGGTATGAATTTAGCTTGCCTTATGTCTGAATCGTTAATTGAGTTTAGTTGATTTATAAGGTCAAGGCGATCACTCATACATTTCTCCCGTTATTTTTATTATTTTCCTTTATTTTATAGTTTTGATCATTATCTAATAATGTTATTTATTATCCATATATTATTTAATCAAAACTTGCGTATTTACAGTAGCGCTCCTAAATGTAGTTAGTCTTCAAATAATGCTGTAGACAAGTATCGATCTCCTGAATCGGGAAGTATTGCAACAATGGTTTTACCACTGTTTTCCTCTCTTTTTGCTTCTTGGATTGCTGCCCAGATTGCAGCTCCAGAAGAAATACCCACTAGCACGCCTTCTTTTTTGCTTATAAGCTTGCCGTTTTCAATTGCGTCTTCATTTGTTACGTGAACAATGTGATTGTAAATGTTTTGGTTGAGCACATCTGGCACGAATCCTGCGCCGATTCCTTGAATCTTGTGCGCTCCTGGCTTGCCGCCTGCGAGTACAGGGGAGTCGGCTGGCTCTACTGCGATTACTTCAAGATGCGGATTTTGTTCCTTTAAATATGTGCCAGTACCTGTGATTGTGCCACCTGTTCCAACGCCTGCAATTAGAATATCCACGTTTCCGTTAGTGTCTTGCCAAATTTCTGGCCCAGTTGTGTTGTAATGCGCGTGCACATTTGCTTGATTGGTAAACTGTCCCGGAGTCCACGCGTTTGGCGTGTTTTCAACGATTTCCTTCGCTTTGGCAATTGCGCCTTTCATTCCTTCTGCAGCTGGGGTGAGTACGAGTTCTGCGCCGTATGCTTTCATAAGTTTTCTGCGTTCAATAGACATGCTTTCTGGCATAACAATAATGCTTTTGTATCCTTTTGTTTGAGCAATCATTGAAAGACCAATGCCAGTATTTCCAGAGGTTGGCTCAACAATTACTGAGCCTGGTTTAATTGTTCCTGCGGCTTCTGCTTCTTCAATCATCTGCTTTGCAATTCGGTCTTTTACAGAGCCTGCTGGGTTGAAGTATTCGAGTTTTACAAGGATTTTTGCTGCTAGATTATACTCTTTTTCAATGTGCGTAAGCTCCATAAGTGGAGTGTGACCTACGAGTTCTTGCACGGACTTGTAAATATTAGACATAATATTTCCCCTTACTTGTTTGTTGTTTTACTTGTTTGTTTTTGTTTTGTTTGATTTGTTTTTAATTTTTAAAAAATGATTTTATTAATAAAGCGACTATTGCTTTATTAGTTGTTTCTAAAGATGCCATTTATCTGTTTAATATCTAATCCGTATTAAATTGTTATCTTTTCAACGTCTTATATTCGATTTTTGGCATAAAAAAAGAAACAGCGCGCTGTTTCTTGAATCGTAATTTGCTGTGTTTTAACGTAAATGCTTTTAACACAGGCTAGATGATGCATACTTAGTGCTTGCAAACATCATTTCGATTAAGAAATGCGCAACAGCATACGTTACAACAACAATTTGTCATCATATTTGTATGATACATGCGCACTCCTTTACTAGTCGAAATGGTGATAAGTGAAGACTATAGCGAATGGATTTGTGTTTGTCAAACTTTGATATGTATTCTTTCTTATGCGTGAGTGTCTCTGTTTGGCGATAGTAGCCAATCGTTGCGAATTTGCTGTGTTTGGCTGATTTGTGATTTTTGTGCGATAATGTGCGTGCTGGTATATAGGATTGAATGGCTTGTAGAATTAGTTGATTGTATGACGGAGCTGATTGTATGACAGAATATGATTTGCCGATTTTAGAGTATGATTACGATAAAAGTGCAGTTTTAATGCCAAATCACGATAATATTTCTGTTCATCTGCCATCTAAAGCGGTTTTTGCTTTCTTAGGCGATGAAATTGATCAGTATGCTTTAAGTAGGAAAGCTACGATTGTAGCAAATTTTGAATCTGCAACTAAAAAATATCCGATATATGTTTTGGAAGAAAAAGTAGGAGATACAGTAAGAGAAAATACAGGCAGCGAAGTAGAAGAAGAAACGCAAAAAATCTGCTTAGTGCAGGCTCCAGTTGGTGCTCCTGCCGCTGTTCAGATCTTAGACTGGCTGATTTCTTACGGTGTTAGTGAAGTTGTTAGTGCTGGTTCTTGCGGATCGCTAGTTGATTATGCGGAAAATGTTTTCCTGGTTCCGTATAAAGCTTTAAGGGATGAAGGGACTTCTTATCATTATTTGCCTCCAAGTCGTTATGTTGATGTTTCAGAGCGCTCGAGGCATGCTATTTTACAAACTTTGCAAGCGCACAATTTGCCTTATCATGAGGTTAAAACGTGGACTACGGATGGGTTTTTCCGTGAAACTAAGACGAAAGTTGCTAACCGTAAGCAGGAGGGATGCGCGGTTGTTGAGATGGAGTGTTCTGCTTTAGCGGCTTGTGCACAAATGCGTGGGATTGTTTGGGGTGAGATTCTTTACACCGCAGATACTTTGCACGATGTTGAAAATTATGATGAGCGCAATTGGGGTGGAGACTCTAAAGCGTATGCGCTTGAGCTTTGTATTGAAGCAGCATTGCGCATTTGACACGTTTACACTGATATTACATATGGAATCAGCGTTTTAATTTGATTTTTTTTTTAACTCTATGCTTATTATTTCTGTCAAGAATTACGTATAAATGCGTTTAAGTATTACGTTAAGGGTTAATAATCATGATAAGTATGATAGTGTAGCTTTCAATGCTTTGTAGCGAGTGAATAAGCAAATAGCTTATGAAGATGCTAGCTGCGAAAATGCTATTAGAGAAGAGATAATAGAAATAGTATAGATATAAAGGAAGTGAGAGGTAGCGAGAATGAGTAAAACTGACAACGCGGCAAATCAGCAATCGCCCGCGAATCAAAATACTGTGGCGAATCAGCAATCGTCCAAACTGTATCCCGACGTGAAAAATTACGTAAAACTATTTTTCAAGGAAAACAAACTTGTAGCTTTTCTTTCGATGATAGTTTTTATTGCCCTGTCTATGATTTACACTGCTATTTCTTGGATTTTGCAAATTATTTTCGACTATATGTCTGGCAAAGGAGCCTTCTCTTTAACTACTATTTTTCTGCTTGTCGCTTCCTTTATGCTGGTAATCTCCCTGATTTTTGCGTTGAAGCGCAGTGCGTACCCCCGCTTTCTTGAAAAAGCAATGAATCAGTATAAAGAGTCTGTTATTAAGAAGCTTTTAAAAAAGAGTTATAGTGATTTTTCGCTTGCGAATTCTGGCACGTATCTTTCTGTACTTACTAATGATTGCGAGCGTATTCAAGAAAAGTATTTGAAGAAGATTTTTGACTTTGTTCAAGACGTTCTTATGCTTGTAAGCTCGCTAGCTCTTATGATTTACTATAGTCCATTGCTCACTGTTATTGCTCTTATTGTTTCTGTGCTTCCAATGGCGTGCTCGATTCTTACAGCTAATGGAATTGCCACTCGAGAGGAGCAGGTTTCTAAGTCGAATGAGTCTTATACGGCTCTGACTAAGGATGTTTTGAACGGAGTTTCGGTTATTAAGAGTTTTAAGGCGGAGCAGGAGGTTATTAACCGTTATCAGAATCAGTCGATGGAGCTTGAGCATACTAAGAATCTTCGCGAAAAAACGATGATTACTGTTTCTGCTCTTGGAACGATTTCAAGCCTTGCAACTCAGCTTGGCGTGATGCTTGTTGGCGCTTGGATGGTTAACGCTCATGTTGGTGTTATTACTGCTGGAATGGTGTTAGCTTTCACTAATTTGATGAATGGAGTGCTTCAGCCTATTGCAAGTCTTCCGCAAATGTTTGGCGAGATGAAGGGTGCTAAGAAGCTTATTAGCAAGATGGCTGATTATATGAGTAACGTTAAGGAAGATTCTGGCGATATTATTGACGATTCTATTAAAAGCATTGTTTTGCGAGATGTTTCGTATTCTTACGATGCTGATCGTAAAGTCTTGAAAAACGTAAATCTAACTTTGCAAGCTGGAAAATCTTACGCGATAGTAGGGCCTTCTGGTGCTGGTAAGAGTAGTTTGATTAATTTGCTTATGGGATACTACAAGGATTATAAGGGTAGTGTGCAGCTGAATAATCACGAACTTAGCAATGTGAGCAAGAGTTCGCTTTATGATAAGACGACTCTTATGCAGCAGTCTGTGTTTATGTTTGATGCTTCGATTTTAGATAATATTACGCTTTTTAAGCCATTTCAGGACGCGGAGGTGGATCGCGTGATTCACTTGGCTGGTTTGGATAATTTGATTGCT
The DNA here is from genome assembly GCF_049262845.1 of Gardnerella sp. DNF00109. Classification (NCBI taxonomy): domain Bacteria; kingdom Bacillati; phylum Actinomycetota; class Actinomycetes; order Bifidobacteriales; family Bifidobacteriaceae; genus Gardnerella; species Gardnerella sp. DNF00109. Next base: position 1,139,350 of record NZ_CP058406.1, on the reverse strand, counting down.
GCTAAAGGCAAGGACTATCAGTGTGGCGAGAACGGTAGTCATCTTTCTGGCGGTGAAAAGCAGCGTATTGCTATTGCGCGAAGCTTGCTTAAAAAGTCCGAGATTCTGCTGGTTGATGAGGCAACGAGCGCGTTAGATAACGAGACGAGCGCGAACGTAACGCAGTCTATTTTGGATTTGCAAGGAATTCTTCGACTTGTTGTAACTCACCGCTTGGATGCTAATTCGCTTAAGCAATATGATGAGATCCTTGTGATGAAAAGCGGCGAGCTTATTGAGCGCGGAAGCTTTGAGGAGCTTATGAATCAGAAGGCTTACTTCTACTCGCTTTATACTGTGTCTATGTGAGTATATGGCGCTGGCTTGGGCTGGCTTGCGCTGGTTTGTTGTAATGCGCTGTGCAATTTCAATCTCGGTAAAAATATTAACGCAGCATGCTTTCTGCGATAGTAGCCAATCGCCCGCGAATTTGCATCGATTGGCTACTTTGGTATTGGATACTTTGCGATTAGCACTCTGATTATTCCGTTTCTGCTATCTGCAATTATTTCGTTCACGATAAGTGTTCACAAATTCTTCAACAGATAGGAACGTATCTTCATAACCCAGTTTCTCACACAGCTTCACAACATCTGGCTTGTCGAGCTGTGCAATAGAAAGTATGTCGTCTCGCCTAAAAGCGTCGCGCGCAGCACCGTCAAAAAGAATTCGACCATTTGAAAGCACAACAACGCGATTAAATACTCGAGCCACAAAATCCATATCGTGAAGAACAGCTATAATAGTTTTTCCCTGAGAAACAAGGTGCTTAATAATTGATTCAATACAACGTTTTCCGCGATCGTCCTGAGCAATCGTAGGCTCATCTAAAATAACAACTTTCGTATCCATTGCTAAAATTGACGCAATAGAAACCATTTTCCTTTCACAAAGACTTAAATCGTAAGGATTTAAGTAGCTTTTATCTAAAAGTCCTACGAGTTTTAGACTTTCTTTTGCTTGGATCAATGCTTGACTCTTATCAATTCCAATTTTTAAAAGTCCAAACATTACTTCGCGTATAACCGTTGATTCAAAAATCTGGTCATCTGGATTCTGGAATACGAATCCAATATCTTTAGCAAGAGAGGGAACAGTACATTCTGCAATATCTTTACCATTTAATAAAACGCTTCCAGATTTCGGCGTAAGAAGTCCTCTAAGGATTTTAAGTAAAGTTGTTTTTCCAGTGCCATTTTGACCAACAATAGCACATGCTCCAGGTGCAAAAGACAAATTTAGATTATTGAATATTTGTGATGTTGGAGTATGAGAAAAAGACACATTTCGTATTTGAATAGTAGGAGTCATGATAAGCGATTCCCTTCATTTGATTTTAAAATGTGTGACGTTTGTTCAAGAGTTATTGGATACAAGCCATTATTGTTTTTTAACGAAAGTTTTTTACAAATTTGAGTATAAACAGGAGGATTTACGCCATATTCTTCCAAGTCTTCGCGAGAAAAGATTTTTTGCGGAGTATCAAAATCAATGAGTTTTCCTTCGCTTAAAAGCATTACGCGGTCGCTATATTGCGCGATTTTTTCCATTTTGTGCTCAACCATAATAATAGTTTGACCCTGATTTTTTAAGGATTCTACCGACTTAAAAACCTCTTCAGAACCTTTAGGATCAAGTTGCGAAGTTGGCTCGTCTAAAATTATTACTTCTGGTTGCATAACTAAAATAGCGGCAATAGACATTCGCTGCATTTGACCGCCAGATAAATCGTATGGAGAACAATCTTTAAGATGGGCAATGTTGAGCATGTCCATGATTTTCTCTACGCGACTTTGCATTTCGTTTTGCTCAATTCCAAGATTTTCAAGCCCAAACGCAATTTCTTCGTAAACAGTAAGTTTAGATCCAGTAATTTGATTAAAAGGATTTTGAAAAACTAAACCAACTTTTTTGCAAAGACTGTCTATTGGCGTAGTTTTTGCATTAAGACCGTCTACCTCAACTTTGCCGCCGTATGCTCCGTGGTAAAGATTAGGAACAAGACCTAAAATGGCTTGAGATAATGTTGATTTTCCAGCTCCATTAGCACCTATTATTCCAATAAATTCGCCTTTATGAATATCGCAAGAAATGTCATTAAGTGCAAGAGTATTACTATAAGGATAGCGATATTTTAAGTGCTCTATATGAATAGCTGCCATGCTATATATCCTGAATTATGAAGCAACGCATAAATAATAGACGCTATTATTACAATTAAACAAGCGCATAAAAATAGCGTATTGTATTTGCTTGGCTTAAATGGTTTTATGAATGTTTTTTGATTATTGCACGAAAATCCGCGAACTTCTAAAGCTATAGTTCTTTCTTTAGAACTCATAAATGAAGACATTATAATCGGGGATATTAAAGGCAAAAAAGCTTTGAAACGCGTTATAAGAGAACCTTTTGTTTTCAATCCTCTGCTTCTTTGAGCGTCAACAATAGTCGAAGTTTGCTGTGTTATTTGAGGAATGATTTGGAATAGAGATACAAAAACATAACCCATCTTAGGTGGTAATCCAGCTTGTATCATCTCTTGCATCATATTAGAAGGTTTAGTTGTAAGCGTTAAAACACAAAATGCAAACGAAATATTTAATATATTTAGCACAATCTTCATAGCTACTTCAAAACCTTCTTTGCGAGCAATCAAAGGTCCTAGTTTGAATAAAATCGTGTAATTTCCTGATCTAAAGAAAGTCTGAACTATAAAAATAGTTACAATAATAAAACCAGTAACTTGTATTACGATTTTTATTTTTGCTAGAACCTTTGATGTTGCAAGTAAGATTAGGCTCAAAATAATAAAGATAGCGAAAGAACTATAGCCTCCAAGCAAACTCGGTGTACTTGTAGCGCATATTACGTATGCAAGCTTGGTTTTTGCAGATAGTCCGTTTAGAAACGAATGCTTATCTTCAAATAGGCTGATGCTTTTCATGCTATCTCGTCTTATTGTGCTTATATTAAAACTTGTAGAACTTAGCGTTTATGCGATTTATTTTCTGGTGATAAACGTTTATTTATCAAGATCTTCGTCATCTGATTGATATATGGCTATTAAACTCTTAGGAAGAACTTTATAAATTCCAGCTGCAAGGAACAAAACAACAATCTTGTCTGGTATATCTACAACAAGCTCATCTACGAATGATGCAAAGAAGCCTTTGGAACCCATTGCTGCAAAAACAGCGTCACCCCAAACGTTTCCAGTGGTTCCGCCCCAATAAATCATGTTTAGAGGTGTAGAAATGATTATTGCGATTGCTGCAACAATAAGGCTTGTTATAAAAATGTGTAGGCCTTTGTCCATATATTTTAATCGTGCAGCGATTCCAACGCTTACTCCAATTGCTGCAGCTGTAATGCTATAGACTGTAGAAATTGGATCAATTGTTAAGCCGTAAACAATATTGGTTAAAAATCCAGCAATTCCGCCTACAACAGGCCCAGCCAAGCATGCTGAAATGCAAGTGCCTAGTGTGCCAAGCCAAAGTGGTAGTTTTAGCATGCTTGCAAATAGTTTCGCAACATAATTTATGCCGATTGCGGCTGGTATTAGTACGAGTGAAGCAGTAGTTAATTTAACGCTCCAAATATTTTTTAGTTTCTTTACCATTTTTGAACTTCCTATCAGTTAAGGAATAAATTCAAGTTCATTATACGCTTTGAGAAATGTTATTAAAGTAGTTGAAAATTAATGTGTTATAAATTGTAATCTTGTTTATTTTTTGTTATTTTAACTGATTCTTTATTATTTATTTTGTATTAAATTTTTGCGGAAAATAATCACAGCTATACCACTTCTCTAGCAAAATCAAAGTTGTTATTATTTTGTTATTTGACTATTTCACTATTCCAAATTTTGCTATCACAAATTTAACTATTCAAAAATTCTAGTATTCCAAATAATGATTATTTATGATAAAAAAATATAAGAGATTTTTATGCCTTTTATAAAAATGTTGTTACGAAAATATTGTTATAAAAATATTGGTGATTATAAGAGGGAGATGACGATGAATGTAAAACATAGTGGTGTGTTTACAAATCCCGAAGTTTTAGAAAGACTTAATAAATTAGAAAAATCTCCTCAAATGCAAGGGAAATTAAATGAGTTAAAAGAAGGCGTAAAAAATAACGCTTTTGACCCAATGCGTTTAATCCCATTAATACCAGTTGTACTGATTATTGGTGCTGTTGGCAATTATCTGCCTTCTCTTGATTACTCTACTTATAAATATCCTTTACTCATAATAATTGCTTTTGTTGTTTGCTTTGCTGGCAAGTTTTTTGTAACAAATAAGGTTGATGTAAATACTCTATATGCGAATAATGTCTTAACGCCGATTCTAAATGCGATTCTGCCTGGAACGGTATTAGAAAATTCTGAAGGAATTGACGACAGTATTTTTAATAATCTTCTGCCAATATCTAGTATTTATTATTCAAATAAACACATAATTTTTGGCGATGAATTCAAAACTGAATTTTCAAACATGCAAGCAATGCACACTTCTAGAAGTGAAAGTGGAAAAACTGTTAAAAAAACGGATTTTATTGGGCAGGTCTTATTAATAAACGCAAAAACCAATATAAATGGTCACATTAGAATCGTTCCCGTTACTGGAAAGAACTTTATGGGGCAAAAACTAAGTGGATACTATGGCAAAAAAACAAAAGAGGAGAGTGAAGTTCAAACAGAATCCATTGAGTTTAACAACTCGTATTCAATCTTTTCTACAGACGATTTTTATACAAAGCTTGTATTAGATCCAAGTTTTATAGAATTATTGAATAATTTGCAAAAAAGAATGAGAGTTTGCATATATCTAGATAGCGAGCATATTATTGCAGCTTTTGATTCTGGTCGGTATATATTAGGAAATCCTGGAAAATCTGGAATAGAAAACCTATCTTTAACAAGAGAATATGCAAGATTTAGAGATGTTTTGGCTGAATATTACGAAATAATCAGCGTAATTAGAGAAAAATTGCAAAATTAGAAGCTAGAAAATTGCGATACTGGCGAATTGCAAAAGCAGAAAAACTAAGACTAGAGAAAACTAAGACTAGAGAAAGACTAGAACTAAAGGAGACATTATGAGTGACATTATGGATAGCATTATAGATAGGGACACCATTTTAATAGTTATTGCAATAGTGCTTGTAATGATTATTGGTTGGTTTATTGGCACTTTAAATAGATTAAGAAAATATAGAGTGATTATAAAAGAGTCGCAGAAAAACGTTGATATTGCGCTCGCTAAAAGATATGACACGATTTGCCAAATGTTCAAAGTTGCACAGTCATTTGCAAAATATGAAAAAACAACATTAGTGGATTTAGTGAGTCTAAGAGAAGGCTTAAACTCTGATGATTCTAGTGCGGTAATAAAAAATCAGAATCATGCGATAGGGAAGATTTATGCTTTGGCAGAAGCCTACCCAGAATTAAAGTCTTCTGAACAATTTCTGAATTTGCAAGAAGAAGTGAACGACGAAAACGAGCAATTGGCTGCAGCAAAAAGAATTGTAAATAGTAATATCAGCGCTCTTAATCAAAATATTGTTACTTTCCCAGTTTCGCTTATTGCAAGATTAAGCGGAATAAAGCAGATGGATTTTCTTGATGAAGATGATTTAAGCAATAAGAAGAATATTGATAGCATACTGAGCTAGCGAATATGTTTAGTTAGTGAAAATGTTTAGCTAGACGGTATATCTAATGTAGGCAATCGCCCGCGAATTTGCATCGATTGGCTACATTTGTATTGGTTGATTGGTGTTTTTAAAAATAAACGCCAGTTAGTTTAGTTCAACTTGACTGGCGTTTATTAGTTATTTGCGTTATTGGTTATCTGTGCTCGTTACTTGCTGTGCTTGCCAATGCGCGTGCGTTTAAGCGAAAATGCGCCGAAAGCTGACAGCAGGAACGCTAATCCAGTGCCTGCAATGGTTGAGGTTGTAGAACCTGCGCGTGCAAGCGGTTCGTGCGTTTGTAGAGTCGGTGCTTCTTCCACAGTCTCTTCTTGCGTTGGTTCCGGTTCTGGTTCCAGTTCTGTCACTGGCATTGGCATTTGTTCTAGCGCAGGAATTATAGGAACTGGAATAGGCTCCGATTTCGTAGTTGGAACAGGAGTTGGTTCCGGCTTTGGTGGTTCCGGTTTAGGTGGTTCCGGTTTAGGTGGTTCCGGCTTAGGAGATTTTGGATTAGGATTTGGATTAGGATTTGGATTAGGATTTGGATTAGGATTTGGATTAGGATTTGGATTAGGTGTTGGATTAGGTGTTGCTTTTATCACGTCAAAGAATGCATTGATAAAAGCAACATGTCCTGGGTTGTTCTTCTCATGTAACGTTATACCCGGCTCATAGGTATATTTTGGCGTTTCTGCTGGATTAAGAACCATTGGAAGATTATCCAACTTAGAGCCATCTGTGTTGTAAGAATCCCCAACCTGAGCATCTTTATTCGCGGTAAATGTAATTGAATAATCCGTATGCAGCACATACGACACATTCATATCCATCAAAGACGTCTGCCGATTTCGAGTAAACAGAACCTTTTTTATTTCCACTTCCTTTGGTTCTGGATTCAATACCTTCATAAATTCATCAGTAATATCCTTAATTGGCTTACGATTTTCATCTACCAGATAAAACTTGAGTGGCACCGTTTTTGTTTCTCCCGGCTTAAGATAAATAGGGCCATTAGCATACATGGCAGTTACTGTTCTACTAACATTATTGTCGCCAAGATCACTAAATTTATACTGCTGCTTTGTTAGAGGATTAGTTCCAGGTTCGCCTTCAAAAATATCATTCCTATTTTTATACGCCTTGAATTTCTTAAATTCACCTACCGTCATATAGTCTGAGCCATCTTTACCTTTATGGATCGTTGCTATATACACAGGAATTTCGCGGCTTATTTCGCCATTCTTCCAGGCAATCGTAGGAGCGCCATCAAAATTCTTATTCAGAAAGTCGTAGGTCAAACCTTCCAGCCCTACGCCACCGACTTTTTGTTCAAGATTGTGTTTTGCAAAGCTATACGTGCCTATTGTTGTCTGGTTAATTGAGTCCCACATCTTCTGTGAATTTTGATCTTTGAAGAACCATGGCGTTTCTTTGATGTTTTCTTCTGTTGTTTTTCCGTCCTTCGTGATTTTTAGCGTAACGTTGCTGAGTTTTCTTGCGGAAATAGCTTTACCGTCTTCTGTAAACGCTGCAACATCTGTCATTGTCAACGCGTTTGTATTGGGATTGTAACTGAGATACTGAGCGTACGCCCTTATTTGTTCAGTATTAGTATTTTTATCGTTATTTATTACTTGCCACTGAACCTGTTTGTCGTTACTGTCCGTTGCAGTTCCAGATGCCAATACATTAGTAGCAGACTCAGGTGGCTTTGGGACTGGTGGTGTAACAGGTGGCTTTGGCTGTGGTGTTGGTGGAACAACGGGTGTCTGTGGCTTATTTACAGTAATGTTTTGCAATATGCCCAACGTTATATAGTCTGAATCTTTGCCCGTATGGGTTGTTGCCATGTATACAGGAATTATGCGGCTTGTTTCACCTTCCTGCCAGTCTGTTATTATTGGCGTGCCCTCAACTTTGCGCGCACTAAAGTTGTATTTCAAACCGCTAAGGTGTTTGCCGCCAACTTTTTGTTCTTGATTGTATCTCGTAAAGTTGTACGAACCGATTGTTGTTTTATCAATTTCATCCAAAATATTCTTTAAATATTGACTTTTGTAGAACCATGGTGTTTCTTTAATATTGCTAATGATTGTAGGCGTCGTTTCATTGTTGTTTGTAACTTTTAAGGTAATTTCGTTATATTTCCTTGCAACAACATTTGCTGCTTCATTCTTGAATGGCAAATTGCTCATAGTTGCGATTAGCTTATTATTATTAGAATCATAATTGAGCTGTTTGCCATATTCGCTCATTTTTGCCGCGTCAGTAGCTTTGATATTACTGGAATTATACGTTACTTGCCATTTGACTTGTGTGCCGTTCTTATCGGTCGCTGTCCCCGATGCTAATTCATTGCTTGTTGAATCAGCGTGTGATGTGTTTTGCTGAACATCCTTATCTGTCGTTACGCCTTTGGAATCAACAGTTGTTTGAACCGTATTTGTATCGTAGTCGCGATCTTCACTGGTAGTGTTGTTGTGGTTAGTAGATTTATCATTTTTTAAATTATGCTGATTAGTGGAATCGGTATGTGGTGGGGGGGGGGTATTTGTTTTTGTGCTACTATTTGCACTCTCAACATTAGTTCCATTGACACTACTTGCATTAGTATCAGCAGCATAAGCGGTTTGGCTCATGCATACTGCGCAAGCTGCGGTCGCAATACCCATCATGGTTGAGGTCAGAATGATTTTCGCTGTCTTATTCATAAAATACCCAATTAATTAACTAAACTTTTGTTACTTTATTTCATAAAATATAACAAATACATAATTGCATATTACATTATAACGATTTTGATAAAAAATATAAGTGTTTATTGATAATTCTATCAATAAACACTTATTCGCGTTTCGAAATACTTAATCTCTATTGAATATTCAACTAAATATTTAGCTAAATAATATAAGATATTTAGTATCTAATCTTAAGAAATAATCTGCTAAATAAACTGAGATATTACAATACCTGCAGCCATAAGTGGAATGTTGAAGATAAGGAATGTTGGAATGCAAGTATCCCAAATGTGGCTATGCTGACCATCTGCATTTAGGCCAGAAGTAGGGCCAAGCGTTGTATCGGAAGCAGGGGAGCCTGCGTCTCCAAGAGCTGCAGCAGAAGACATAAGAATAATTGTTGCAGGAGTGCTAAAACCAATGCTTTGGCAAAGAGGCACGAACAAAACTGCAAGAATAGGAACCGTGCCAAACGAAGTGCCTATGCCCATAGTTACAAGCAAACCAATAATCGTAATAACGAATGCAGCGATTAGCTTGTTTTGACCCATAGAAGCAACGCCAAAGTGTACAAGCTCATTAACTCCGCCCGTAGCTTGAATCACGTTAGCGTAGCCGCCAGCAATGAGCATAATAAATGCAATAAGACCCATAAGCTTAACGCCGCCCATAAGCTGCTTATCGATATCTTTCCATGCAACGGCTCTAAAAATAATCATGGTTGCAAGACCTGCAAGAGAAGAAAGTGAAAGATCCTTACTAATAACTTGAACTACTACAACAACAATAATCGCAAGCATGGTTACATAGTGTGCTTTAGTAAGCGGGCCAACAACAGCGTCCGCTGCGCGAGTATCTGCTTCGGTTGTTTTATATTCGCGAGGCTTTCTGTATAGCACAAACACGGCGAATAGGAGGGCTGCAAGCATTGCAGCACCTAAATACCAGTTCACAGCGCTAACGTCTGAAACGCTAACTTTCATACCATTTTTAGAAAGATTAGTTGCAATAACTGTTTGGAAAATTAAGCCAAAGCCAAATGGAATAGCAATGTATGGCACTTCTAGTCCGAACGCAGTGCAGCATGCGGCGGCGCGGCGATCTAGCTTAAGCTTGTTCATAATGGAAAGAATTGGCGGAATAAGAATAGGAATGTAAGCAATATGAACAGGCACAATATTTTGAGACATGCATGCAATAATTGTTAGAACTGCAAGAAGAATAAATTTGTTTGTGCCGATAAGTTTACTGATTTTTTTAGAAATGATTTGAGCTAGGCCAGTTGCTGTAATTGCTTCTGCAAAAGTACCAAGAAGAATGTAGGCGAGCGCAGTTTGCGCATTTGTGGAAAAACCATCACATAGCAAAGCCATAATAGTATGGCTTCCATCTCCAAAAAGAGGGAGATGTCCAGCTATGCCTCCTGCAACGCATGCAACAATCATTGCGAGTAAAACATTGAGTTTAGCGAGACTTAACGCGCATAACACTACAACCGATACGATTACCGGATTGCATAGAATGTTTAAAATCTGCATACTGTTTCACCTCTTTTTAAAGTTATCTTCATTTTGATGTTTGCAAATAATATGTTTTTCAATTTTGATAATTTTTAAATTTTAATAATTAAAGACAATATCATAAAGATTTACGTAAAGTTTTATTTGCAAAGTAAAACTTAAATTACTTTTTTATAAAGTACTCTTTAAAAGTTAAATACACTAATTAAATACATTAATACAAATTTGTTAACAATAGCATTTAAGAGTAGACTCAGCCATGTTATTATCTCTTTTTCAGAAAGAAGGTAAAAACAATGAATTTCACAAATGACGTGGTCATTGTAACAGGAGGCGCCCAAGGAATCGGCAGAGAAGTCGTGCGAGGCGTACTAGATGGAGGCGGAAAGGTAATTATCGCCGATATCAATGAAGAAAAAGCAAACCAAACAAAATCTGAATTAGGTTCAGATAATATCTTTGTCTATAAGATAAATCTTGGTGATGTTCAAAATGTTAACGACGTTTTTGCGCAGATAATCAAAGATTTTGGCAAAGTGGATGTTTTGGTAAACTGCGGAGGCGTTGTATCAACTGTTCCATTTGAACAGTTAACAGACGCTGAATTTGATAGAACAGTAAAGATTAATCTTTACGGCACTTACGCAACAAACCATGCTTTATTTGAGCATTTTAAGGAAAATGGTGGCGGAAGAATAGTAAACGTTAGCTCTGTTGCTGGAAAAATTGGTGGCGGTTTACTAGGAACAGCAGCATACGCAACATCTAAAGCTGGTGTGAATGGTTTAACAAAAGCCGTTGCAAAAGAAGGCGGCAAGTATGGCATTCGTTGCAATGCAGTATGCCCATCTTATACTGAAACACCAATGACTCAAGCTTTGAAGGAAGATAAGGAAAAGGAAGCGAAAATTATTAACGCAATTCCTTTGCGCCGCAAAGCACAACCTGTAGAAATTGCGCAAATGATTCTATTCTTTGCATCTAAAGAAGCCTCCTTCGTTAACGGAGAGATTGGCGATGTTGATGGCGGAATCGTATTAGACGGCTGACGGAGAAAATCATGTTCGCAAACCTAAAAAGCCAAATCACAAAAATAGACTTAAAGAAAATAAAAATTCCAGGAGCTACAATCGTTGTTCCTCTATTTATAGGATGCTTGGTAAACTCATGTTTCCCAGCAACCTTAAAAATAGGTGGTTTTACAACAGCTGTAATTAACGGAACTGGTCCTTTAGTCGGCGCATTCATGCTTTGCATTGGAGCAAGTCTTTCATTTAAGAACGCTCCTAAAGCTTTGTGGCGCGGTGCTGTGATTATTAGCGTTAAGATCCTAACTGCTATTGTTATTGCTCTGCTTGTTTCCAAGTTCTGCAACAATAATCTACTTGGATTGTCAATGTTATCTATTTTAGGCGCAATGACTGTAGCTAATAATGCACTTTATTCTGGTATTACAGCAAACTATGGCACTGAAGTAGATCGTGGAGCTGTTGCTATGACAACCATAAGCGTTGGTCCAACAGTAACAATGATTGTTATGAACTCTTCTGGGCAAGCCGTAATACCATTCTGGCAGATTGTTGGATCAATTTTGCCTCTTGTTTTAGGAATGATTCTAGGAAATTGTTTCCCTTACATGAAGAAGCAACTGGTTAATGGCATAATCCCTATAACCATGATTCTGGGCTTTGTTCTAGGAGCAAACATGAACTTTGCTCAACTAGTTGAAGGTGGACTTTCTGGTGTGCTGCTTGGCATTATAGTGCTTTCTGGATTTGTATTTACAGTATTAGCAGATCGCTTCTTAACTAGGGGCTCTGGTATTGCTGGAGCTGCAATAAGTAGTACTGCAGCAAGTGCTGTTGCAACACCAGCTGCAATGATGGCTATAGATCCAAATTTGGCAAAAGCCGCATTAATAGCAACTCCTCAAATTGCTGCTGCAGTAATTATTACTGCTTTGGCTACGCCATGGTTAACTGCACTAGTGAGTAAAAAATTTGCTAAAAAATCTAGCAAGTAATCAATAGATAATAAATAAATAAAAAATAGATAATAAATAAAATAACTAGTTCAGCCCTGCAAAATAAAATTTGTGGGGCTGAATTACTATTGCGATTGATTTTAGAAAGACGTAAACAACACTAAAACATGCCAGCAATGATTTACAAAAGCCAGCACTCGTCTCAAGTGGTTTAACTTTCATAAATAGATTTAAGATTATTTATGATATTTGGAAGTAACATGATTAAATCAAAAATGTGAGATTTTGTTATATATAGCGTATTTTTATGGCTAAAATATAGACAAATGAACAAAATGTTTAAAAATAAGTTAATATTTGTTCGCCTTGAATAGTACGATGAAAGTACTTTCAGGAGATTAACGTCAATAATTGGTCTCTTAATTTATAACCTTTTGTTGCAACATAGCAATATGAGGTAGTCGCCAAAATCATTATAGGCGATATCAGAATTAAATATTGAGTCTGAAGTTAGGAAAATCAAAAAATTAAAAATTGAAAATTGAAAAAGTTAGATGCAAAGGAGGAATGCATAGCAATTTCGATAGCAACATTAAAAATGTGTACCATTTAAAAATGTATGCCATCGGTATTTTGCCGCAGACAAATTATGCAAGAAGAACAAACACTTTTAGAAGCTAAAGAATTAGGCTTACAAATATTTAGAAGAACACCATTTTGGGACGTATCGTTAAAAGTAGAGCCTCATCAAATCGTTGCAATATCAGGTGAACACGGCTCTGGAAAATCAGCTTTGCTGCTTGCACTGTCTGGTTATATGAAATTTACGAACGGAACTCTTACTATTGCGGACTCAACTCTTCCTAACGATTTTAAAGAATCACGTAAATATGTGGGATTGGGATTATTCAACGGAATTAACGAATTCTACAAAATGCAAACAATAGAAGAAGTTTTGATGAGTGAGCTAAAACTCGCATCATCTTCGCCACTATTTCGCGAACAGTATAAAAATGATGTAAAAAATCGCGAAGCATTGCGCCAATACGCGTACAATCTTCTTGCTCAATGGAAAGTATTTTCTCCTCACAAAACAGCAATAGGAGAGTTGACTCCGTGCGAGCGCATGCGCTTGGCAATTGCGTTGGCATTATTAAAGCAACCGTGGTTGCTATTTGTTGATGGAGTTGAAACAGAGCTTACTAGCGAGCAAAGCGAATGCTTACTTTCCGATATTCGCGAATATGTTAGCAAAAACTACTGCTCCTGCCTTGTTGGAGTTTTGCAAAGTGAGTTAGAAAAGCAAGCGGATCAAGTCTTAAGACTTATGCCAAATAATGAGAAAGCAGAAAATTCTCATACTGATTCTCAACTTGCTACAAGTGAAGTAAATGGTGGTGAAAACAATGCACGTTAGTACTATTGCTCTTGCATTTCGTGAGATTAACAATACGATGAAAGGAAAAGCTCGAAAGCTTGTTATTGGAACCGTAGCTTTGATTCCACTTTTATACGGATCGCTTTACTTATGGGCATTTACAAATCCTTATAAGACTTTGGATACTGTGCCTGTGGCTGTTGTTGTTGAAGACAATGGCGCTATGATTAACGGCAAAATGCGAAACATTGGAAACGAAATCAAAACTCGTTTAAAGAATCAAAAAGACGGTAGTGAAGGTTTCCAATGGAATTTTGTAAATAGTGCTGAAGCAAACAAAGGTCTTAAAAATGGCGATTATTTTATGGTAGCAACTATTCCATCGTCTTTTAGTAAGTGCATTGCTTCTGCGCAATACGATACTCCGACTAAAGCAAAGCTTCACGTAAAATACGATCAAGCTAGTAACATGCTTGCGTCTCAAATAGGCAAAACAGCGTTTCACACTTTAAGAAGTGAAATTAGCGAGGCAATTGCTCAAGAATATTGGGAGCATATGTTTGAAAAAGTAAACTCTGCTTCTGATTCTTTTAATGCTGCTGTGAGCGGTTCTGGCGATTTAAGCGCGGGAATGCAATCGCTTAATGGTGGTGTAGATAAGCTGAATGATGGATCAAGCAAGCTTACTCAATCTTTGCAAAAACTACAAAACGGATTGGGTGAACTTCAAAAAGGAGCGCAAACGCTTAGCAATGCAAATGCGCAAAGCAAAGAGGGAGCGCAATTCTTAGCGCAAAAAACTAACGATTTGGCAAATGGTGCAAATCAGCTAAATAGTGGAGTGCAAACGCTACATAACGCAACAGACGAACTATATAATGGTGCGCAAAAGCTTTCAGATTCTAGTGCGCAGCTTGAAGAACATGTTAAAGCAGGAAACGAGGCTACAAAAAATCAGCTTACTCAGCTGCTTGTTGAAGCACAAAATCCACTTGTAACTAAAGAGCTTGTGCTAGAAAAGTTGCAAGATCTTGCAGGAGGATTAAGCGAGAATTCTAAGCTTCTAGATACAAATCTTTCGGCATTGAGTCAAGGTGTTGGAGCGCTCTCTTCTGGAAGTTTAAAGATAAAAGCTGGAGTTGACGCCGTTTCTAAAGGAATATCGAGCGTTCACAACGGTTCAACTCAGCTTTCTGCTGGAGCAAATAAGCTGGCAGAAGGTCTTAGCGTTGTTAGCAACGGCAGTGAAAAGCTCAATAATGGTATTAATTCTGCTGCGCTTGGGTCTGCAAAAATAGTAGATGGATCAAGTCAATTGAATTCTGGAGTTCAAAAGCTTTCTGAAAATACTCCAAAGCTTGTTGATGGTGCTAAGAAATTGCATGACGGGCTTAAAGATGCTCAAAAGTCTGGAAAAGTAAACGGTATTGTTCAAAAAAGTAAGATGATGAGCGCACCAGTTTCCTTGGAAGAGCACGAGTATTCGCACGTTGAAAACTATGGAACTGGTTTTGCTCCTTACTTTATTTCTATCGCCCTTTGGGTTGGTGCTCTTATGACAACATTCGTTTTGAGAGTTATGGATAGGCGAGCGATACTAAACGGCATGAATCCGCTTAAAAGCGCGCTTATTAGCTTGACGCCGTTTGTGATTATGGGCGTTGCGCAAGCGATTATTCTTATGGGCGTTGTTCAAGGAGCGTTGAAGTTCCAAATCGATAATGTTGGTGCATTCTACGCGCTGGGGATTATAGCGTCAATAGTCTTTATGGCTATAATGCAAATGATTATGGTGGTGTTCCGCATGCCAGGGCGAATAGTTGCGATTGTGCTACTTATGTTGCAAATCACAAGCTCTGCAGGAACGTTCCCAGTACAAATGACGCCGGCATTCTTTAGAGCTGTTCACCCATATTTGCCAATGACGTACTCGATTATGGGGTTGCGTCAAGCAATGTCTGGAAAGAACAGTGGTGAAATAGTTTCAGGCATTGGAATGCTTGTGCTTTTCGGCGTTATTGCGATTGCTATAACAAGTATTGCCTTCCGCATGAAGCGTACTGTAAAAATGTTTGATTTGCATCCTGTAATAACGCTTGATGCATAAGCGTTCATGTAGGCGCGATAATTAAAATCCCCGCAGCTCTTGTTGGTTGCGGGGATTTTTTAGTGAATTTTGTTTAATTTAGTTACTTTATAAATACGTTATCCGACTTTAGAAAGTAGATGCGTAAACTTCGGCAATAGCATCTTCGCTCATATGCATGTACGAATTCTTCAAAAGTCGCTGCTGCTCTTTAACAACGCTTGCAGCCCAATCGCGAATCATGTCTTTGGTCATTCCATACTCGTGAAGCTTGTGCTTAGGGAGAATCGTGTTAAGAACTTCGTCAAGTTTATCTAATACATCTGCTTTTTGGCATTCAAGAATATTTGCCATGAAGTCAAAAAGCTTAGAAAGTTCAGTGTTTTCAGCGCTATTCTCTTCGTGCTTAGCATAGTAGCGCAAAACGCTTGTAAGAAGCGCGGCGTTCGTTTCGCCATGAGCCACGTGGAAAGTGCCGCCAAGAGGATAAGCCATAGCGTGCACGCAACCGCATCCGGCATTACCAAATGCAATGCCAGCGTAAAGACTTGCCGAAACCAAGTCGCTTACAACTTGGGCTTTAGCGCTGCTACCTTCCTTAACAACTCGCATGTAGCTTTGCAAAATAAGACCGCAAGCCTTGTAACTAAACATTTTTGTAAGCTCTGTTGCAATAGGGGAGAGTGCAGACTCAATAGAATGCGTAAGAGCATCAATAGAGCTGGTTGCAAAAACGTAATCAGGCAGGCTCTTTAACAATTCTGGAATAAGAACCGCGTCTGTAGCGTAGCAAGAATCGTTTGCCAAACCCTTTTTAGTGTTGCGCTTTGTGAGCGAGAACACGGCAACGTTTGTAACTTCGGAACCAGTGCCGCAAGTAGTTGGAACAAGAATAAGATCTGCGCCTTTTTGCGCAGGAATCTTGCCATCAATCAAGTCTTCAAGCGGGCTTGTTTGCTTTAACGCGCAAACTTTAGAAATATCCAAAACAGTGCCGCCGCCAATGCCAATCACGCGCCTTGGAGTAGTGTGAATATCTCGAACAATCGCGTCAACCATTTCGTCGCTTGGCTCGCCCTTGCCGTAGTTTTCTTGGAAAATCACATTACAATCAAGATTTAAATCGCCAAAATAAGGCTCCCAAATGTACTTGTTTGTAATAACCAAATCGTCTTTGCCAAGCTTAAATTCTTGCGCAAAATCGCGCGTATTTTCAAATTTGTGAATAGTTGGCTTAATAGATAGCTGCTTCATCCTAGACTCCTTTGTTTTAATTTGTACGTCTTACGCTAATATGCGCGTTTTAATTCGCGATTTGTGCGCGGATGATTAAAAAACCAAGCAACCGCTCCATTATAGAACAAATTGCTTGGTTTAATAAACGCGATTTAAGCTAATCGCAGAACTTAATCAGCAGAGATTAATCAGAAGCTAATCATCCCTTCAACAAAGCCGTGTAAGCTGCCATCGTAATGTAATTGTATGGCTGGTTGAAGTGAGGCATAAAGAAGATATCACACAATGCAAGCTCTTTAATCGTGACTTTCTTTTGAATAGCAAGAGAGAACAGGTGGATTGCTGCAGACATATCGTAGTTAGAAGCCAATTGGCATCCAACAATCACCTTAGAATCCTTCTTGTAAACAATGCGAATCTTAACTTTTGGATTCTCAACTTCCATAAACGCAGGCTTTTGAGTATCCTCAAAATCAACGTAATCAACGTCCATGCCCTCTTTTTGAGCAGCCGTTAAGCTCAAACCAGTGCAAACAAGCTTGTAGTCGTAAATCATCATTGCGCTAGAGCCTTGCACGCCCTCGGTTTCTACAGGAGTTCCGCAAACGTTGTGGCCTGCAATCAAGCCGCTTCTAACGGCATTAGTAGCGAGCGCAATGTAGTTTACGCGGTCTCGAGCGTTGTCGTAGATTGTAGCGCAATCGCCAATAGCGTACACGTCTGGGTCGGAAGTTTGCTGCTTTTTATCAACAAGGAAAGCGCCGTTTTCGTATTGCTTCAAATGATCTTTTCCAAGAGCAACATTTGGGTGGAATCCAATAGCACAAATCACCATGTCGGCATCGTAAGTGCCCTTGCTTGTTTTAACAGCCTTAACTTCAGTATCTCCAACAATTTCTTCAACAGCTTGACCAAGCTCAAACTTAATGCCCTTATCTTCCATAATTCTCTTCAAATTATCGGAAAACTCTGGGTCAAAGTAGCCGTTAAGAATATGTTCTTCCATGTCAATGAGAGTCACGTTCTTGCCAAGGCGCTTAAAAGCTTCCGCAAGCTCCACGCCAATGTAGCCGCCGCCAAGAACCACAACGTTATTAAAATCGCGCTCTTGAAGCTTAGCAATAACAGTTTGCGCGTTCTGGAAAAGCTTTACCATTTGCACGTTTTCCAAATCAATGCCCTTAATGCGTGGCTTGTTTGGAAGGCTGCCAGTAGCTAGAACGAGTTTATCGTAAGAATCGTGAATAACAGTGCCGTCTTTAAGCTCGACTGTTACTTCTTTCTTTGCGTAATCAATGTCTAGAACTTTGCTTTCAAGATTTACTTTTGCGCCCTTTTTAACGAAATCTTCTGGCTTCTGGTAGAACAGTCCATCGCTGCTTTGAATCTGCTTGCCAATCCACAAAGCCATACCGCAGCCAAGGAAGGAAATGTTGCTATTCTGATCGTAAATTGTAAGATCGTTTCCTGGGTAGCTCAAAATGGTGTTAGCGCAGGCAGTGCCAGCATGATTTGCGCCAATCTGAATAATCTTGGTCATCGGTAATCTCTTTTCGTCGTTGATGTTACTGTTTAATTTTCATATGCGTGCTGTTAACCACATTGTTTGTTAGTTACACGCTGGTACTAAATCTTATTACATTGATACGAGTCTTGCTAATTTTGATTCTAGGTGTGTTGTTTTGCGATTATTGTATAAGTTGTAATTACCATTTAATCTTTGCTATGAGCGTGAAGTAAGTAATAGAATTGTGAGTGTTTTATACAAGTGCATTCGTGTACATATAGTTTTCACAATGTTTTTTGATAAAGTTTGATACAGTTTGATAAATTTTGATAAGTGAGAGTTGAATGAGGGGGTATTGTAATGCGTATTTTGATTACTGGTTTTACGCCTTTTGATAATGAGTCTATAAATCCGTCGTGGGAGATTGCGCAATCAGTGCATGCGCCTGAGGGTGTGGAACTTGTTCGTTTACAGATTCCTACGGAATTTAACAAGGGTGCGCAAAAAGTTATTGAGAAAATAGAGGAAGTTCACCCTAATGCTGTGCTTTCGCTAGGGCAATTTGGCGGTTCTGCTTGTTTTAACGTTGAGTATGTTGGCATTAACTGTAGAGCTGCGCGCATACCAGATAATAGTGGATATAAACCTTGGTATGAGTCTGTTGTGCAGGATGGTGATGTGGCTTATAAAGCGACTTTGCCAGTTTTGAACATAGTTGACGCTTTAAATAAAGCGAAATTGCCTGCAGCTGTGTCTTTTTCTGCGGGTGCGTACGTATGCAATGACGTGCTTTACAGTGTTTGTAATTATTGCCAGACTAGGAAATTGCCGATTAAGAGCGGTTTCATTCACGTTCCGTATTTGCCTGAGCAAGTTCTCAATAAGCCGAGCACGAGTTCTATGGGTTTAGCTGATATGCTTCGAGGCATTGAAATTGCGTTGCAAGTGATTGCTAATAAATAGTATAAGTATTTATTTAAATAGTATGAAGTATTTATTATCTATGCTCGTTCAAGCACGCGCTCAATAGCGTTGTTTTGCGAAAGCAGATAAACGCAATACTGGTTCATGCTTATGCCTTCGGCTTGAGATTGTTCAGCCAACTGCCTATGTAATTCCTTTGGAAGACGCAGTTTGAATTGCCCAGAATAATCATTTAGCTCATGGTAAGACGGCTCTTTTGTTGCCACGTAATTGGTAGGAGTAAATCCTCCATAGTTTAGGAGTAAATTCTAAATAGTTTTAGATATTTATCCATGTGGCTATATTATTGTGGTTATGGCTGATTTTTCTCATATTCTTGCAACGCGTCCAGATTTTGATGAGTCTGATCGCGAATGGCTGCATCACCTTGTAGCAGACTGGCAGGTAATAGCAGACTTAAGTTTTGCAGACTTGCTTTTGATTATTCAAAACGGCAATGGTGATTACGTTGTGGCAGAACAATGTCGTCCGTCTACAGCAATTACACTTCGAACTGAAGATTTGTTGGGCGTAAAGCTAGATGAATCAATGCATCAAGAACTAAGTGCAGCAATGAGTAAGGAAACAAGTTTCCACTCTTCTGTATTAAGAACTGTTGGAAGAGCAACAGTTTGTAATGTTTACGCCCCAGTGCGTCATAATGGCAAGACGTTAGGTCTTGTTCTTAGAGAAACAAATCTTGCTACAAGAGAATCAAACGGTAGGTATGAGACCGAAAGCATTAATGCTGGCAAAACTCTGTTCGACATGATTTCGCGAGAGCAATTTCCATACCACGATTCAATGCTAAATCAGCGCCACAATGCTAGAGTTGCAGATGGTTTTATTATTTTAGAAGAAAGCGGAGTTGTGCGCTATGCTTCTCCTAACGCAATTAGCTGTTTCCGTAGATTAGGCGGATTAGACACTATGCAAGGCGAGTTTCTATGCGAGTTTGGAGCAAGATTGTTGCACACAAACGATGTTGTTCCTGAAAGTTTGCCTCTTGTACTAAGCGGTAAAGCGGATGTTGATTGCGAACTAGAAGTTAATAATTCTGTTGTTTCTATGCGCTCGCTTCCATTGTATGGTCCAAATGATCGAACGGGTGCAGTTGTTCTTTGTCGTGATGTTACAGAGGTTCTCCGTAGGGAAAAAGAGCTTCAAACTAAGAATGCTACTATTTCTGAAATTCATCATCGTGTTAAGAATAATCTTCAAGCTGTTTCTGCTTTGCTTCGTCTTCAAGCTAGAAAAACTAAGTCTGCAGAAGTACGTAAAGAATTAGAAGAAGCACAAAGACGCGTTCAGACGATTGCTCTTGTTCACGAAGGTTTAAGTCAAACAGCTGATGAGGTTGTTGATTTTGATAAGGTTATTTCTAGTTTGCTTAAAATGTCTATTGAGCTTGCTTCGCAAAATCAGAATATTACGATAGATTTTTGTGGCAAGTTTGGCATGTTGGCAGCACAAGATGCAACTCCTCTTTCTCTTGTTTTAACAGAACTTGTGACTAACGCAGTAGAGCATGGTTTTGAGGGAGTTAGTGAAGGACATATTAAGATTTCTGTTGGTAGAGGTGGGGATAATCTGAGTATCGTCGTCGAAGATGATGGAGAGGGTATTGAAAGTGAGTCTTTGCACGGTATGGCTAAGTCTTCTGGATCTGGGTTAGGCACTCAGTTAATCAATACTTTTGTTACTAACGACTTTGGCGGAACAGTTAAATGGGAGCAACGTAGAGAAGGTGGAACTCGTGTTCTTCTCGACATTAAGCTACGAGTTCCAGGAGTGGAGTAGATGTAGATTACAGTTCTGCATTTTGGTTTCTTCTTGCACGTATAGCCCTGCGTTTTAGTGATCGTCGTTCATCTTCACTAAGACCACCCCATACGCCGTAATCTTGGCTTGTTTCAAGCGCGCATCTTAGGCAATTGTCTGCAACGTTACAAGTTCTGCACACTGCTTTGGCTTCCTCAACCTGCTGATTAGATGCACTGTTACTTCCTACTGGGAAGAAAAGCTCAGGATCTTTGTCTCTGCATGCTGCTTTTGAACGCCAATCAAATGCGCTGCTCATAAATAAATATCCCCTTTAAAAAACGTAGCTTACGCTGGTTAAAACTATTATTAAACTTTGTTTTTAAAAACTATCCGCACTCAAGGAAACCATGAATATAACTTTTTTTCAAGACTTTTTTAAGAATTTTTTATTTTTTTAATTTTTTGAATAATTTAAAATATTTTTTATGTAAAGCCTTATGTAAAACTTAAAATCTGTAATAGATTAGCACTTCCAGGAATTACCATTACGCATCTTCCTGGAGTTTGATAATCATCTACATTAAGAGTTTTTAGCAAGTCTGATGGTATTCCTAGCATTGTATCTGTTCCAGCATCTCCTGTTGGGAATATTATTCTTACTGGTGCTTGTTCTGGTATGCGAATATGCCTTGCGTTTTGTGCGCAGAAAATTACAGTTATTTTTGGATTGACTAGTTTACTTTGAAATTCTTGAGACTTTGTGTCGCTACTAAAAGGTTCTAGCAGTGAGTCTGCATTGTCTAAAATATAAATATTTTGCGAATTGTTGTATGTGTTTCTTGATTTTATAGCTTTAGAAATTACGTTTATAAGATTAGTTTTTCCTCTCTTATTTCCTCCAATAATTGCGATATTTCCCAGATTTGTAGGTAGAATTGCCTCGCTTAAATTAATGCCATCGTCTTTTAAGCCTATTAACAATCCATCTTCTTTACTTAAGTCATAGCTAAAGTCAGAATTAAACCTAGAAGATTTATTGTTGCAAAAAGTATTATTGCAATAATTTTTGATTGTTGAATAACCTAAATATCTTGGTAATGGAGCACTGAATAGTTGTTTAGGTTGATTATAGTAGTAGAATTTTCCAGCTAATTTTATTGCTTGTATAAGAGAATCTTTGTTTCTGCTTTGTGAGCATTGTAATGCTATTATTCCATCTCCAGTGTTGCAGTATGCTGCTCCAGGATTGTTTGGATTTATGCTCGCTGCACAAGATGATCCTAATAATTCATGAGATTGCATTGCATCTCTAACTCTTAAACATATGTTTATAGACATATTTGCTTTCATGTCTGCATTTACTTGTGCCATTGGATTCTGTGTGCATGCTATAAGGTGCATTCCTAAGGATCTTCCAACTGATGCTATTCGTATAAGACGATTCATGTAGTCTGGCAATTGATTTTTTAATGCGTGAAATTCGTCTATAACAATAGCCAGTGAAGGCTGGTATGGTTTTACTTGATTAATATCATGGCATCCTTGGCATGCTACTAATCTTTCTCTTCTATCTAATTCTTTTTCTAATCCTTTAAGTGCTCTTACTGCATGTTGAAGGTTTAGATCTCCTACATTCCCAATGCTGTGTGGGAGTGTGGAAAGAGCGTCAAATGTGGCTCCACCCTTAAAATCCATAAAAACAAATTGCAAAGATTTGGGGGAGTAGTTGAATGCTAAAGCCAAACACCATGATGTTAGTAACACAGATTTGCCTGAGCCTGTTGTACCTGCTACAAGAGCGTGTGGTCCGTTTCTAATAAGGTCTAAACAAAAATATCCGTTTTCGCTTATACCGATTGGTGCTACGAGTTTTTTATTTGACTCATTGGAAGATTTTAGCCAAGAGTAAACAACATTTTTCCATGGAGGAGTAGCATGATTTACTATATTTTTAGAATTACTTATGCTGCTTATTTGATTCGCATTATTTATCAGTATTGCTTCTAAATTTATTGGAACAAGCGTATTCGGAACACCTTGAACATGCTGGCGACTTATCCTTTTAGAAAATTGTGTTTCAACATGTTTTTTAATATTATTTTCGTTTTTGTTATCACTTTTCTTATTCACATTGTATTGAATAATTTGTGGTATTAAGCAAGCAATATACATCATTATGCTTGGGACGACCATAGCTAACATCATCCAACTTTTTTGCAAGCACGCCATTATTGCTAGAGCAATATTGGCAAAAATCGGCACAATATTAGCGATAATCTGCATCCAAAACATTGATTTTGAGGATGCGTTTTTATTATAGATTGCGTTGTTTTCATAGTTTCCGTAGTTTTTACATTCCTTATATTCCATAGCGCAATCATGCATGAGTTTTTACAGTTTGTGCAAGGAAAATACAGCAGTGTGGTTAAAGGTTTAAATACGATAAAACTTTTGTGTTAATCGTGTTAATCGTATTCGTATTATTGTTGATTCATTAATTCTGCAAGTGTTCCTACGCTTCCAGGAGCATGTGTTCCTGCAGATAACTGGTTGAATAATTCAATGTTCTTGGCGTCGTCTAACAATACTGATGATCCGACTCCGTAAACCTCATAATCAGGGTTTGTCCAATAAACTGTTCCCGTTACACCGTCTTTTCCTGTAGCTTCTTTAAACGCAAGCCCCATGTTTAGTAGTGTTCCAGGATTTGTGTTTTCGTCTAACATTGCTGAATCGAGAGATGCTTTTGCAAATCCTTTTACGGTCCCAAAATTTGTAAGTGTGCTGCTAGATAATGCTTTTTTCATTATTGCGCTTATCACCATGCGTTGTCTTGCTGCTCTACCAAAGTCGGATTGTGGATCCGCGTATCTCATTCTGGAAAAAGCTAGCGCAACTGTTCCGTCTACGCTATGGCATCCAGCTGTCCAATTAAGACCACTGTATGCATCATTTACAGTACGGTTATAGCATAAATCTATTCCGCCCAGAGAATTTACAACTTTTGTAAGTCCTTCGAATTTTATTTCTGCTACATGGTCTATTTTGTGACCAGTTATTTTTTCGACTGTTTTTGTTAAGGCTTGTTTTCCAATATCTTGCGCAACAGTGTTTATTTTCATTTGCTGACCATTTATTGAAACAAGCGAGTCTCTTGGAATTGATATTAAAGAGCTGTGTCCGCTTACAGGTTTTGTTAGTACAAGAATAGTGTCTGTTCTAAAGCCTGTTATCTCTTTAGCTTCTTCGCCTTCTCTCTGGTCTGATCCTAGAATAAGCCATGTTGTTTCTTGAGTGTCTTCTGTATTAGTCAACCATGGTTCGCGTTTTATTTGTGAATCAACCCAGTTCCAAGATAACGCTCCACACACTCCTACAATAATTAAGAGCGTTACTAACAATAGAGTTAAGTATTTTAAGAAATGATGTTTTTTTCTATAACCTATAGGGTTATTAGCAGGATTATCAATTGATTCTACATCGTCTGGTTTTTCAAAGATTTTATTAGACGTTCCTATATAAGACTCAGGTGAAATCATATACGATTCGGAATTTGAATATGCTGTGCTAATCGGTTGCACATTAATTGATGGTGTTATATTCGATATTTTTGGATGACTTGTGTTGCCGTTTTTGCGCGATGTTGGTGCAAAAGATGGTGCTTTTTGATTGATTTGTGAGTTTTGATTTTCTATTTCTTTAAATTTGTGATTCTGTTTAGGAGGAAAACTCGGTATTGCATTTCCATTATTTGCGCTTGTATTGTGTGAGTAAGAGCCATTCTTATTTTTTCTACGATTAGATGGTGCAAAACTAGGAGGATTATTCTGATTCCCTGAAGCGTCTTCTGGACGTTGCTGGCTCATTTATCCTCCTGTAGCATAACTCGTATGTGTTTGCTAATTAATAATTTCTAATCGTATTAACTCAATGCAATAACTAACAATGGCATTATAAAGCATTGTGGTTATAAAGTAGTGTCGAAAATATATTTTCTATCTTTCTTATTATTTCCCTTTTGGAACTGCGCAAATAGTGTTATTTAAGTATTTATCTGCAATACCCATGTAATGCCCAGTATTTGGATCTCTTATTGTTCCATCATTTGGATCCACTATGCCTCCACTATTTGGGTCTATTAGTCTGCCTAATTCGTCTTTAGCTAATCCAGTTTTTGGATTAATAGCGCTAAGTTTTCCTGCTGGTCCGCTATTTGTAGAATCGTAGGAACCTGTACCGTTCGTATTATCCGAATCGTCATTTGAGACATTGGAATCTTTAGAAGTTGATTTTTTATCTTCTTTAGAATTTTTCTTTGTAGATTTTTCAGACTTACTTTGCTTAGAGGCAAGATGCTTAGTAAGTGGTTTATTTTCTCTCATCAATTCCCAAACGTCTTCTGCACTGTCGTCAAGAATAACACGATTCTCGTCAGCTGGATCAGCTGTAATCGGTATTGTTTGTGCATAAATATTAGAAGTATTTAACTTGTGAAGGCTTGTTGCTAATCCAACCAGTGTCGCAGGATTTGCTAATCCTTCGCTTATATTAAGCGATTTTAGAGCAGATTTTGCAAGCTGATATAGCTGACCAGATTGTGTGAACAAGTTTTTAGACAATGCTTGATGAATAAGCTGTTTTAGTAGATATTGTTGACGAGTAGTTCTCATAATATCTGAGCCATCGCTTGCAGTATCATGCCTCATTCTTGCATACTGTGTTGCTTGAACACCATCTAAATGCTGTAATCCGTGCTTTAAATTAACTCCAGTGTAGTAGTCTTTAGTATCTACTGGAATACACAAATTTACGCCGCCTATTGCGTTAATCATGTCGCTTAGACCACTAAAGTCTGCAACAATGAAATTAGTTATATCTAATCCAGTAATTTCATTTACTGTTGCAAGAGTGCACGATGCTGCCGATGCTAAGTCGCCGCCTTTAGCGTACCCAAGAGCAAAAATAGAATTAAACATCACTTTGCGTCTGGAAGGAATTTTTCCATTAGTCGTATTGCATGATGCTGCTTTAACCATTGAGTCTCTTGGAATAGAAACAATATTTATATAGGATCTGTCTGCGCTGATTTGAACAATCATTGCCGTATCTGATTGATGATTTTCATCTTCTCCACCGCCCTGAAAAGCACGGTTTCTGCCTTCTCGAGTATCTTGACCAAGAACAAGAATGTTGATTGTTTTACCAGCGTTAGGGTCTACTGCTTGAACTTTTTTGCCATCTTTTGTAATCATGTTAACAACACGAGATTGTATTGTAGACGAAAAATCAAGCCAAACAGCTGCTATGATTGTAGAAAAGAAGGCTAGAATGGCAACAATAACAATAGAAATTAATTTACGAGAATTATCTAAAATATGATTGCTTAAGCTATGATGTGGAGCTGAGGAGTCCCAATAGTTAGTTTGGTACCGGCGGTCTTGTTCATAGCGAGAGGCTGCCATGCTTCCTTCTTTCGTAAACACACATATGAGCCACTATTATAGTGCATTCTATTGAGAATTATCTAAACATGCATAATACATACCCCTTGCGTACACTATTATGTATGGATTCATTAACCGCTGAGACTGATACGTTTGAAAATAATGTTTTACACGTTTTTTCAGCTTTAAATCGCAAGCAACCGCGCGAAGTTGATTCGTCGATTATTTCAATAATGAGTGTTGAGAGAGATACGCGGTTTTATGAAGACACTTTGCAAGCTTTAATCAATCAAACTGTTCTTCCAGGAACTATTGTTGTAGCTGATTGTGCTAATAGAGTAGAAAAAGAATCTGTAACATCTTTTAATGTTCAAATAGAACCAACAACATTATCTGGTCTAATTTCTAGCGCAGATTTTGTTAGTAATTATGGTGGTGATTTTTCTAACAACAATCAGGGTTACATACAGGAATCTTACGAAAAGATAAAGGTTATTGTTCTACCTATTAAATCTGCAAAATCTTTTGGCGATGCGGTAGAAAAATCTTTGAGAAAACTTTTACCATTGCAAGGCGTTAAATCCTTGTGGCTTCTTCACGACGATTCAAAACCTTGCGATAACAAGTGTCTTGAGGCTTTAAGAGAAACATGGAGAAATACGCCAACAGCTTGTATTCTAGGTGCAAAACAAGTGGATTGGCAGGGTAAGATTTTGCACAATGTTGGCATGTATGCATGGAAACATAGAGTGCATTCTCTTACTGTAGAAGGTGAACCAGATCAGGAGCAGTATGATTTTCGTGGAGATGTTTATTCTGTTTCTTTGGCTGGTGCTCTTGTTTCTCTTAGCGCATGGCAAACAATGCGAGGGACTCAACCTTGGTTAACAACGTTTGAAGAGTCTAACGATTTTTGTAGGCGAGTTATTTTAAGCGGTGGGCGAGTAGTTGTTGTGCCAAAAGCTCGCATAGCGCATAGAAGAGCGCGTTTTGATGGAATCCGCACTCGAAGTGGAGAAGAAAGACCTGTTGAAAAATCTAGTATTTGCTACGGTTCTGCATATTCGATTATGGCAAAACAAAGATATTTGTACACGGATATTCGTGTGATTATGTGGCCAATTGTTTGGTTGTGTAGCCTGCCTATGTCATTAATTCGCGCCTTGCAGTCTTTGTTTGCTAAGCAACCATATGTGGCATTCATGCACCTTATGCTCCCGTGGATAGCATTAGCGCAATTTCCTAGAGCTATTTTTGCTAGAAGAAGAGTATCTAGAGTGGCGAAAGTGTCTTTGAAGAGGCTTTCGTCCCTTATAGCAAGTCGTAGCCAAATTACACGTTGGAAAGACAAGACTGTTGCTTTTAAAACTCAAAAAAAGGGAGTCATTCTAAGTCCGCTTGCAAGACGACATTTGCATAAGCGAATTTTACTTCGTTGGAGTGCTGCTATTTTTGCTTCTTTGCTTGTGTTTGCGGCTGTTATGCTCCTTTATGGTGCTCCTATTAGTAAGATTTTTTCTGGATCCTCGCTTTATTCAAGCCAATTACTTCCAACTGGCTCTAGTTTTAATCAACTTTTTAATTCTGCAATTGGATCTTATATTCCAGATGATGGTTTTGCCTCTGCAATACCTCCATCTCCTCTTCTTATTATTTGGATGCTCGCCTCTATTGTGTTTGGTGGCAATACAATCGCTGCAGTAAGTGTTATTTTCTTCCTTGCAGCTCCAGCAATGTTGTTAAGTTTTTGGGCGCTTGCAGGAGTATTTACTCGTTCCGATATTGTAAGAGTTTGTTCTGGTATTTGTTGGACAATGATTGCAATGGCATTTGGCATATTCGCTAGAGGCGACTTACCAATGCTTCTAACAATGGTGTTTTTGCCAGCAGCATTTGCGTTTGCTTTCCACGCTGTAGGAATGTATGTTACAGAAGACCCAGTGCTTCCTGTTCCATCTATACAATGTGCTGCATGCGCGTCGTTATGCTTTATGATTCCTCTTGCAGCTTGCCCTCAGCTTATCCTACCTATGATTGTTATTTTCGTAGCATCATTGATAATGGTTCGTTCACATCGTTTTATGCTAGCGCTTATGCCTATACCTTCTGTGTTGGTTCTTCTTCCAACTCTAGGTAGTGTAGTTCGCTATTTTGAATCTGGAATGTGGCGTCAGCTTTTTGCGACTATGGCTGTTCCATCGCAAAAAATCAATGGTGCTCCTAGAGTTGTCAACTATTTAGATGTTTTACTTAGAGCTTTCAATATTGATTTGAATCATTTTTCTTCTCAATCTTTGCCTATTATGCAGCTTCGCGGAATTATAATGATTGTGTTTGCTGTTCTCGCTTTGTTAATGGCTTTAGCTTCTCTTGCTCTTCCATTTGCTTTAAGAACTTCTAGAATGATGTGGGTTGTGATAGTAAGTGGTATGGCTCTTTCATTAGTTGCATCTCGAGTCGTTATCGCAGCAGATTTTGATGGACCTATATCTTCTAGCGTTCTTCCAGGCGTATGTTTAAGCGCGCTTGGTGTGCTTGCTTGCATGTGCATGGTTGCTGGTAAAGCTGTTCATCGTTTTGAGCCTTTGCGAAGATCTAATATAAATATTGATAATAATCCAGACGATTATACGACGCGCGTTTCTAAGCGTGCTGCTATTAGGCGCTCTGCTAAAGCGATGCTCCGTAAGATTATTCATCTTGCTAGAGGAATTTTAGCTTTTGGTATTTTTGCTGTTGCTATTCTGCTCGGATTATTTGCTGTAACAAGTGGTCCTTTAACTTCTGTTTATGCAAGTGATAACGGTTTACCAATGGTTGTTTCTGACTATTTAAGGAAGAATGACTCTAATCGAGTCCTTGCTATTAAAGCAATAAATAGTCGTGAGCTAGATATTTCACTTATGCGAACTGTTCGCGGTGATCTTATTGATCTATCTCCAGCATTAAAAGTTCGAGATGTACTTTACGGGTATTCTCCTAGCAGAAACACACTATATTATGCAGCTTCTAAGCTTCTTTCTCATGCAGACGATGAGTCTATAGAAACTCTGAAACAGCTTGGAATAGGTGGAATTTATATTGTTGACGATTCCATAGCTAAAACTAACTTATCTGCTAACAATTCCATCTTGTCTTCTGATAGTACTTCTAATAAGGAGGCTACAGAAAACCTGATTGCGAACGTTAATGCTTCGGATGGTACTCAACTTGTTGTTTCATCTGATCACGGAACATACTGCCGTTTTGATGTTGATAACAGTAAAAAAGCTGTTTCAAAAACATCGATTTATAGTCATTCTCGTCCACTTTCATGGAGAATGCCTTGGTTTATTGTTTTTGCTTTAGTCCTATTATTGTATTGCTTAGTAGCGTTGCCGCGTTTTAATAATAGCAATTTAATAGAGCGTTTAGATGATTAGTTAGATGATTATGATTTATTAAACGAATAATATGTCAGGGAAGATTTAAATGAAGTCGAATAAGAATTCTAAAAATAGTCATCGCCATGCAGAAGAGTATGCTTCTGTTAATCCTTCTACTCGTTTTAGAAGATTCAAATTATGGTCATTGTCGCTTTTAAGCGCTGCAATACTAGTTTCTACTGCTGTTGTAATATCCTACACATCTCCGTTTAAACATATTATGGATGATCCTATTTATCCGAATGGAAGTGTGGAAAAACAAGTAAGTTCTACTAATTTTCAAACGGTTTGTCCGACTAGAGTATCTTTGCCAGATTTAGCAAATTATGGCGATAGTGAGTTTCAAGAATCCGAAGGTGATTTAAAGTCGGTTGCGCGATATGCATCCTTTGGCAATGTTTATAAATCCTCGGTACATGGTTTAAAAGATTCTGGGAATTCTAAAGATTTAGTCAATAAATCTTTTACTAATGCTTCTAATTCAGATGATGATAGTAAAGCTTATTTTGCTGAAAATAATGTAGACAAAGATTCTCAAATTTTAGAAAGCAATTTTCTTAATGCACAGTCGGGTACTGGATCAGTTGCTTCTAGTGTATCTTGGGCAACAAATGGGGATTTAAAAGGTTTGTCTGCTACTTCTTGCGTATCTCCATCAATGCGACAAAACTTTATTATTCCGCAAATATCGGAAGGTGTGTCAATAAGATTAAATTCTATTAATCTTTCATCAAAACCAACTGTTGTGAGTGTTAAAGCGTGGTCAACAAGTAGATCAGGTGCTCAAATGAATCTATCTACTGGAAGTACTTTTACTGTTCCAGCGCATAGTGACTCTTCTTTTAACATTTCTGCCGCAGTCGAGAAAACTAATGGGCTGTATATTCAAGTTTCAAGTGACCAAGCACCAGTTTCATCTTTTGTTAAAGTCGTTCGCTCTCAAGGACTTGTTTCTAAGGGAGTGGATATTATTCAGCCAACAAGCTCAGCGTCTAAGGAACCTGTTTTACCCGGCATTACAGATGGAGATCAGGTCAAAGCTTATATTTGGTCTGATAAAAGTGGGAAACTCGATTTATATTGGCTGGATGATTCAGGAAAGAAAAGCATTAAGGAAGTAGATCTTAATGCAAGGCAAGTTCAGGTTGTTGATTTAGGAAATGCTCCTAAGGGAGTTGGCGCTATTTTTGCTCAAAGCACTGTCCCGACTTTTATTATGGCTTCTGTTGAAAGAAACGGTAAAGATGGTCAGAGCGATATTGCTTTTGTTAATGCTGTTAATCCTATGACTAATAGTGCTTTTGTATCTCCGCTTTCTGCAGATGAAACTTCGTTATATATTGCAAATGGTTTAGTGGATAATTCTCACGTAACCATAAATGCTTATGATTCTTATGGGATAAAGGTATCTTCTAAAGTGGTTGATATTAAACCTTATACTGTTTCAACAATATCTGCAAAAGATATTAATCCTAAAGCAATTATGTTTACGATTAAATCAAAGTCTGGCGTATCTTTTGCTTCTAGGATTCAAAATAATACGGTAAATAGTGCGGGACTTGCAGGAGTTGCTTGGATTCCTTCTAAATCGCTTGATCCTAACAGAATAAGTGTTAAGGTTAGAGCAAATCCTGCTATTGTGAAGTAGTTTATTTAGTAAACTATTTTAATTAGCTTTATTATTTTAATTAGCTTTATAATCCCCAGTCTGGGTCTATTTCTTCTGGTCTTCTGCCATACAATTCTGCTAGTCGTTGGACCATCTCATCTCGAATGGCGTATTGTAATTCTGCGCGACT
Organism: Gardnerella sp. DNF00109; assembly: GCF_049262845.1. Lineage (NCBI taxonomy): Bacteria > Bacillati > Actinomycetota > Actinomycetes > Bifidobacteriales > Bifidobacteriaceae > Gardnerella > Gardnerella sp. DNF00109. The sequence goes on along the minus strand of NZ_CP058406.1, from coordinate 1,107,761 downwards.
AGTAACATGTGTGCATAACGGCAGCCTGTACAATACGATTCTAGGTGGTATTCCTTTGGAAGCTGGAAATACTTGAGACATTATTCTTTTGTTGCTTTCCCAAAGTACCGGTTGAGATGGTGGAACGTCTTCTACAGCAAACTGCACGCCTTTTGTAAGATTAGACCATGCTCCATTAAGTCTTCGTATTTGACCAGCTACCATTGAGTCAAACATTCCGCTTGCTGTTCTGTACCGTGGTAGTCTTGTGCCAAACATTGGCATTCTCATTCCTCTGCCGTGTCGATTTTTATATCTTCGCTGTTCCCATATTAAAGACGTCATGCTTTAACTTTATTTGTATGCTAGGGCAATTTGACAAACTCATAGTGGAATAGATGGTGAAATAGATGGTGAAATAGATGGTGAAATGAGTGGTCTGCAAAACATGCAAGACACGTTGTAGTAAATATGTTAATAATATGGAATACTTGAATTGCAAGGTTTGTACAGGAGGCAAGTGTTGGAGTCTAATATTCATGAGTGGAATGAGCAAGGACTTTGTGAGTATCTTGTATCGTATTCGCTTATTGGTTTTGATTTAGACAATACTCTTGCTTGTTCAAAAAAGCCTATGACAAGTGGAATGCGTACAGTTTTTGGTGATTTGATAAATAGGTTGCCTATTGCTGTTATTACTGGCGGTGACTTGCGACTAGTTAAAAGTCAGATTTTAAATGTTTTACCTGCATATACAAGACTTGATAATCTACACATTATGCCGACTAATGGAGCAAGCTATTATCGCATTTCGGATGGGAGATTGTACTGCATTTACTCGCATAATATTTCTGACGATGATGCAAATCATGTTATTGAAGTAATTATATCTTGTGCTAAAAAAATGGGTTTGTGGAAGTGTGATTCAGATGAGAAACTTTGGGGGAGTCAGATAGAGAATCGTGGTACGCAAATCACTTTTTCAGCTTTAGGTCAACTCGCTCCTGTTGAATTTAAAAAACAGTGGGATCCTAGTGGAATTTTAAAAACTACTTTAGCTCAAGAAATTTCTAAAAATTTGCCTGATTTTTCTGTGCGTGCTGGTGGTTTTACTAGTGTCGATATTGTCAGCAAAGGCGATAATAAGGCTCAAGCTCTTAAGGCTCTTTCTTCCTATTGCCATATTCCTTTAAATAAGATGGCTTTTGTTGGAGATCGAATGTATGAAGGCGGTAATGATTACCCAACATCTTTAACTAGAGCTTTGGCTATTAGAGTAAAAGATCCTAGTGACACATTTAACTTGTGCACTGGAATGTTAAAACATCTTAATTCCTAGTGCGCTGATTTTTAGACAATTTTCTAATTCCATAAATATTTTCAAATTTTAAAATAGCCTTTAACCACATTGACTTAATTTTATTGCAATTACATTTTGTAATATTTATCGTCGATTTATGCTTTTAAAAAATCTAACTCATAAAATAAATGGGCTTATTCTTAACATTTCTTGGACGATTGTTTTTAAAACCATGGTTAATCTTATTCTTCCAGTTGGCTGCGCAGGATGTGATCTTCCTGATTGCGTTTTGTGCGATGATTGCACGAGTATGTTTAAAGAATGGCATAAGGATCCTTTGATAAGCGTAATGTGCGGAAATATTTATTCGTGCTCAACTTATGTAGGTTTTGTAAGGAAATCTTTGTTGTGTTGGAAGGATCATAGTAATCAACTTCTCGATAAGCCTTTTTCATATTTGGTTTCTCAATTGATAATCAAAGTTATTAGTGATTATAAAAATAGTTATGAAAGTAATTGCAAAAATACCGATGAAAATATTATTGAAAATCTTATTATCGTACCAATTCCATCGTCTTCTAAATCACAAAGAAAACGCGGAAGAAAACACATGGATCCTATTGCTAAATACGTTTCTAAAAATCTTAAAGAATATGGTATTAATGCACGGGTTGTAAAAGCAATCAAAATGGGCAAAATAAAAGTAAAATCAGTTCAAGTTAAAGGAAGTAGGGGACGATCTTTGCGAACCACAAAAGGGTTTTTAGTAGACACAAGAATAGTGCCAAAAGGATGCAAAGTAATACTTTTAGACGACATTATCACTACAGGATCTACGATGAAAAATTGTGTTGAAGCATTAAAAGATTGTGGTATAACAGTTTTCGCGTGTTTTGCTATAGCAGGAGTATGGTCAAAGGAAAGTGTTTTATACGGATTATAATAACTCGTTATTTGTTATACGTAAGCGGTAGTGTAATCTCAAAATTAGCTCCACGCTTATCATCAACAACTTTTACAGTACCGTTATGCAATTGTGCAGCCCATCTTGCAATAGACAAACCCAATCCTGTGCCACCAGACTCAGTTCCAATACCTTGGCTTCCCTTAACAAATTTTCGGAAAATATCAGCCCTATCCTCCTTAGGAATCTGGTTTCCAAAATTAATAACGTTACAAACTAGAGTATTCTTCTCATGATTCGATTTTGCTGTTATAAGAATCTTAGTATTGTCTGCAGAATGTTTAATAGAATTAGAAACCACATTAGTAAACAATTGCGATAGGCGATTTTTGTCCCCAACAAGCGTAATATCATTTTCGACATTAAGACTTATATGATGATTATGCCCAGCATCCGCTATTTCTATAGGTTCGACAATACTGTTAAGAAAATCTTTAAAATCGAACTCTGTAATAACAAGACTTTCTGCACCAGCTTCTACTCTAGACAAATCGAGTAGAAAAGTGATTAAATCAGCCAACTTGTGAATCTGATTTAGAATAGCCTCCATATTCGACGGTGTCGGCTCTACAACTCCATCAGCAAGATTTTCTACCATAGCTTGTAATGCACTAACAGGTGTTCTAAGCTCGTGGCTTACATTAGCTATAAGATCACGCCTCATATTATCAGCATGCTCTAGTTCTTCAGCCATTTCGTTAAAAGCTAGAGTTAATTTTCCAACCTCGTCTTTTCTATTCTCAATCTGAACTCGCACGGAATAATCACCATCTGCCATTGCTTCAGAAGCATCTCGCATTTGTCTAAGCGGAGCAGTTAATCCTCTGGAAAATGCGTAAGTTATACCTAGCGCTACAGCTAGCGTTATAGGCATTGCAATCCATCCGCTTAACCCAACTTTTAAAAGAAACCAAGCCATTACAAATGCTATAGCTGTTGCAACAACAATAATCGCAGATAATTCACCTTTTAAAGACGCAAAAAACCCTATAAAACGATTAGGATGCAAAGCAGATCGCAAAGTGACCTCAGAAAAAGAATCGACTTTACCTACTTTATCAACAGAATTGTTATTGTTATTTTTATTATTTCTAGTTAAATATTTGGTCATAATCTTCATCAGGTGGCTCAAAAGCATAACCTATTCCATGTATTGTGCGAATCCAAGAAGAACCAATTTTATGTCTTAAAGATTTAACATGTGAATCAACAGTTCTAGTTCCAGAAGCATCTGGCCAATCCCAGACTTCTTCTAAAAGTGTTTCTCGTTTTAAAACATCATGAGGATGCTTTGCAAAAGTAGTCAATAAAGAAAATTCAGTAGGAGTAAAATGAATTTCTTTACCGTTAAGAGTAACAAGCCTCTGTCTAGGGTCAATAATCAAATCTCCAAACTTAAATAGAGCGTTATATTGCGCTCTATTTGCGATTAAAGTAGCTCTTTCAACTCTCCTCAAAATAGCAGCACATCTTGCGATAAGTTCTCTAGGAGAAAACGGTTTAGTAACATAATCGTCTGCTCCAGCGCTTAATCCAGCCAGTTTATCCGACTCAGCATCTCTAGCTGTAAGCATCAGCACAGGAATAGGGTATCTAGATACTATTCTGCGAGTCGCCTCAATGCCGTCCATAACAGGAAGCATGACGTCCATAATTATAAGATCAGGCTTTAATGTTAAAGCAGCTTTAACAGCAGACACTCCATCAGAAACAACTCTAGCCTTCCAACCTCTGGCAACAATACGTTGCGCAATAGCTGTGGCTAAATCTGGCTCATCCTCTACAACAAGAATTGTTCGAGGAACACCTTTTTCTGATGGAGTGTCCAACATTTTAACCTAATTCAGATTCCTAACTTAAGTTATTAATTATCAACTAACTACTTGCTGACTGGCTTAAGGAATACAGCTCCAAGCGCTGGAACAGTAATCCTTGCAGAATATGGTCTTGAATGATACTCTTCAGCAGCGGCTGTGAATGTGCCATTGTGAATATCAGAACCACAATACTTAGCGTCGTCTGTTGTAAGAACTTCTTCCCATTGACCACCCTTAGGCAATGCCACTTGATAATCTTGCCAAGCCTGACCAGAGAAGTTAACAACCACAACAATTTCTTCACCGTTATCACCAATACGAATGTAGCTTAAAGTATTGTGATCAGAATCGTCGCTAGTAAGCCACTGGAATCCGTCTGGCGTAAAGTCTTGGCTCCAAAATGCTCTAGAACTCTTATACAAAGCGTTAAGATCTGCTACCAACTTTTGTACACCTTGATGGAACGGCCATTGAAGCTCATGCCAATTAAGCGAATTGTTGAAGTTCCATTCGCAAGACTGACCAATTTCTCCACCCATAAACAGAAGATTCTTTCCTGGGTGAGACCACTGATATGCCAAAAGCGCACGAAGGCCAGCAAATTGCTGCCACTCGTCTCCAGGCATCTTTCCAAGAAGAGATCCCTTGCCATAGACAACTTCATCGTGGCTCAAAGGCAACACATAATGTTCGGAATATGCGTAAACCATAGAGAATGTGATTTCGTTGTGATGCCAACGGCGATTAATCGGCTCTTCCTTAAGGTATTGCAAAGTGTCGTGCATCCAGCCCATATTCCACTTTAAGCCAAAGCCTAAGCCGCCCATGTCTGTAGGAGCAGTAACTCCTTGATATGCAGTGGACTCTTCTGCAATCATCATAATTCCAGGATTATTCTTGTATGCAGTAGCGTTTGCTTCCTTAATAAAGTCAATAGCCTCAAGGTTTTCGCGTCCGCCATACATGTTTGGACGCCATTGACCAGCTTCACGGCTGTAATCCAAGTAGAGCATAGAAGACACAGCGTCTACACGCAAAGCATCAACGTGATACTCGCTAAGCCAGAAGCAGGCGTTAGCAACCAAGAAGTTACGAACCTCGTGTCTGCCAAAGTTAAATATGTACGTTCCCCAATCTGGGTGCTCGCCGCGAAGAGGATCAGGGTCTTCATAAAGCGCAGTGCCGTCGAATCTACCCAAAGCAAAGTCATCCTTAGGGAAGTGTGCTGGAACCCAATCCATAATCACACCAATGCCAGCCTTGTGGAGCTTGTTTACCAAGTACTTAAAGTCGTCTGGGCTTCCAAGCCTAGAGTCAACAGCGTAATAACCAGTCACCTGATAACCCCAAGAACCTGAGAACGGGTATTGGGTAAGAGGCATAAACTCAACGTGAGTAAAGCCTTCTTGCTGAACGTAATCAACCAGGTGATCTGCAAGTTCGCGATAATTATCGTAATCGCGATTCCAGCTATTTGCCTGAACTTCGTAGATGCTTACAGGACCATCGTGAGCATTAGTCTTTGCGCGATGTTCAAGCCATTCGCTATCGTGCCATTTAAATTCGGAATCAACAACAACAGATCCAGTATTAGGTGGAAGCTCATGAGAGCGCTCCATAGGATCTGCCTTCATAATCCAGTTTCCAGCTTGAGTCATAATCTCAAACTTATAAACTTCGCCTGCACCTACTCCTGGAATGAAAAGCTCCCAAATACCGCTAGATCCAAGAGAACGCATTGCGTGGCGGCGACCATTCCAATAGTTAAAGTTGCCAACAACTCTTACAGCGCGTGCGTTTGGCGCCCACACCGTAAAAGCAGTTCCAGTAACTTTTTTAACCATCTTGCCTGTTTCTGGGCTAACAAGACCCCAAGAATCGGTAATGCTTTTAACATGAGCACCCAGTGCTTCCCAAAGTCTTTCGTGTCTGCCTTCGCCAAACAGATACATGTCCATATCGCCAATCTGAGGCAAGTAACGGTACGGATCATCATCTACAGACTCAGTTCCATCCACTTCCACAGTGCGGATACGATAGCTAGGAACAGACCATTCTTTGCTCTTAGAATGCTTTGTGGCAGGAACAACAGCAGTAAAAATACCGTTGTATTCGTGTTTGGCTTCGTATTCTCCGCCCTTAGTAAGAATTGTTACCTTCTTGGCCATTGGTCGCAATACGCGAACCGTGGCAGTACCAGCGCCTTTGCCAGTTCCGAGATGTCCACCAAGGACCTCGTGTGGATTGTAGTATTCTGCGTTGCTGACCGCAGCAAGCACGTCCTGACGGACAGCCATTGCGATTGCATCTTCATTGATGTTAGATACTGTACTCATGTTGTCTATCATACAACATTATTTGCGTATGTCTTGTGTGTTTTGAGCAAAGTTTGACTAATCAGTCAAAAAAATATCTTTTCGAGCCTCAAGTCTTTGCCTTATGGAAAACTGAAATGAGTTTTTCTGTGCATACGGAGGGTTCTGTGGGTTATCAAGTCGGCGATATGGTCGTCTATCCTCGTCATGGTGCGGCTCGAGTCGAGGAAATTAGTGAACGCACTGTCAAAGGTATTACTAGGCAATACTTACGCTTAGTTGTATTGTCTTCAGATGGTTTAGAGATTAATGTCCCAGTAGACAATGTCAAAAAAGTTGGCGTTCGAGATATTGTAGGCGCAAAAGAAGTTGCTAAAGTTTTTGAAATTTTACGCACTCCTATTCTCGAAAAAGAAATGAATTGGTCTCGTAGATACAAGCTTAATGTTGAGAAAATCGCTACTGGCGATGTTAACAAGATTGCAGAAGTTGTTCGAGATTTATCACAGCGAGATGTAGACGAACATGGTTTGTCTGCAGGAGAAAAGCGTATGCTTGCTCGCGCTCGCAGTATTCTTATTTCGGAAATTGCATTATCTGAAAAGATTGACGAAGAGCAGGCAGAACGCTTGTTAAATGTGAATCTTGGATATGCTGATCCTCTGCCTGGAGATGAGCAACACCATACTCAAGCTCCAGAAGAAGCTGCTGCAGATACTCTTAGATTGCTTGCCGAGAGGTCTAAAAAATCTAAAAAGAAGTAGGACATAAAACTAAAAAGAAATAGGACATAAAAATTCACCTCCTAAGTTATAAAAATTTAGGAGGTGAATTTTATTCTTTATTTATATTTTTTTATATCTTCCTATATCTTCTACTTATTTTTATTTTTCAGATTTACTTTCCAGGATCCTGCTGACCTTTGTTAGACCTACTTGGATCTGGCTTAGAAACTGTAGGCTTTTCTGTAATAGGCTTATTTTGCTGAGAGGCTTCGTGCTTTCCCAACTCTTTTCTCATGTTAATCGTAGCTTTACCGGCATTGTCAATGTCTTCGCAAATTTTCATAACCCATTTTCTTAAATCGGTTGCATACGTTGGCATGAGCTCGTTAACCCACATCACAGACGTGTAGCTTCTTCCAGCTGTTCCAGTCAAAATGCTTATGTCAGTATTATTGCGTTGACTGTTGTTGATTATTACGTCAAATTTTCTTTCTTCTATTAATTTCTGGAATTTGTCCACATTAGTCTTATCAATAGCATCGTCTTGAGCAGCCTGAGTAGCATATTCTTTAGGAGTAGAATCCTCTATATTCATATCTGACATAAGCCAGAAAAGAATAGGATTAGTCGACGCATACTTTAAGTTTTTGTGATCTTTACCAAACTTTTCAATATACTCGTCAAGATTCTTTTCTTGAGATTTAACAGTATTAAGTCTTTTAGTAAAAATCTTCTTCTTTGACGGAAGAATCTTAGAGAAAACGTCGCAAATATTAGACGCCATAGCACTTCTCGCATCTTTGGACAACCATAAGTAAGGATTATCACCATTTAAAGCGCCAACTGTAGAAGCAGCATTTACTGTTTCGCTCTTTTTAGATAAGTATTTTGCAATCCAACTGTCATATCCAGCCCCGTTAGAAATCACAACTTGTGCATCATAAAGTTTTTGCAAATCCTTACTGGATGGTTTAAATGAGGAGGAATCAACATCTGGCTTGTTTATTATTGACTTAACAACAACATCGTTGCCTCCGATCTCTCTGGCTAAGCTTGCCCAAGATTCAAGTGTGGAAACAACTTTAATTTGTTTAATTTCTTTTTTTGTATGTGTTGTTTTTTCAGAAGATTGTGAATTTGCACCGCACCCAGCCATGCCAATCAACATTGATGGCACAATTGCGCAAGCTAAAATCGCTTTGCATATTTTCTTTGCGCGACTTAAATGAAAAGTATTTTCACACATCTTTGCGCCCCTTCCGTAAACAGCGTGCACGTACAAAAGTGTGGTACTGCTGTGGTACAGCTAATAAGTTGTATTACTAATAATAAATACCATTCTATTATTAATATCCTGTTATTAGTAGTTGTGTCGCGCACCTCTATACCTCACGATAGCCTATCCATACGAATATACTACGTGTACGAATTGTATTAGATGATTTGTAAGTTGAACATAAGAATTAACATGCGAGCTGGGAAGTGAATCATGGTTGTTGTATTAGATGGGAAAGCGCTAGCTGCAAGTATTAAAAGCGACTTAAAAAATAGAGTAGAAAAGCTTAAAGAAAAGGGCATTAATCCAGGGCTTGGAACGCTTTTAGTTGGAAGCGACCCTGGTTCGTTGAAGTATGTTGCTGGAAAACACAAGGATTGCGAAGAAGTGGGGATTCGCTCAATCCGATGCGATTTGCCAGAAGACGCTAGCGAATACGAAATTCTTACTGCTGTCGAAAAATTAAATAATGACCCTTCCTGCACAGGTTTTATAGTGCAATTACCTTTGCCAAAAGGCGTGGATTCTAAGAAGATTATTGAGGCAATAGACCCTGCAAAAGATTGCGACGGAATGCATCCGTACAATTTAGGCGAGCTGGTTATGCATATTTCGGGAGATATTGTTACACCTCTTCCATGCACGCCGCGAGGAATTTTGGCACTGCTAGATGCTTATAACATTGATCTTGAAGGCAAAAATGTGTGCGTACTTGGACGAGGAATTACTGTTGGACGAACAATCGGGCTGCTTCTTACGCGCAGGGGAGTAGATGCAACTGTAACATTATGCCACACGCGCACGCGCGATTTGCATGATATTATGATGCGCTCCGACGTTATTATTGCAGCAATGGGCAGCACTGGATTTGTAAAGCCTTGCGATGTTAAGCCTGGATGTGTGTTGGTTGATGTTGGTGTATCGCGCGTTTTTGATGAAGAAGTGGGCAGATATCGTGTAAAAGGCGATGTTGATGTTGCTTGTAGAGAAGTCGCGGGAGCGTATTCGCCAAATCCTGGTGGAGTGGGTCCAATGACTCGCGCAATGCTATTGGCTAATGTTGTTGACATGGCTGAGCGAGCAGCAAGCGGCGAGTAGTGTTAAGTAGCAAATATCAAGTAGCGCGACACGCCCGAAGTAAAACGGCGATTTTGGCTATGCCTATATATAACATTGACAGAGCGCGTGCATAGTGCGCGTACAAAAGTCATAATTTAATATCGAGTAATATCCACCCCAAGAAGAAACCACTAATAAGTAATGGCAGAGAATAATAACGAAGTCGCCAAGGTTGCGATTAATGATATTGGCACCGAAGAAGACTTCATCAAGGCAGTCGATTCAACCATCAAGAATTTTGACGATGGTGATTTAGTTGAAGGTACAGTCGTAAAGATTGATCACGACGAAGTATTGTTGGACATCGGCTACAAAACTGAAGGTGTAATCCCTTCCCGTGAACTTTCCATCAAGAAAGACGTTGATCCAGATGATGTTGTTGAAGTTGGCGACACCATCGAAGCCCTTGTTGTAACTAAGGAAGACAAGGAAGGACGTCTTATTCTCTCCAAGAAGCGTGCACAGTATGAGCGTGCTTGGGGTGATATTGAGAAGATCAAGGATGCAGACGGTATTGTTGAAGGTACCGTTATTGAGGCTGTTAAGGGCGGCTTGATTGTAGACATCGGTTTGCGCGGCTTCTTGCCAGCTTCCCTCGTTGAAATGCGTCGCGTTCGCGATCTTTCCCCATACATTGGCCAGAAGATTAAGGCTAAGATTCTTGAGCTCGATAAGAATCGCAACAATGTTGTACTTTCTCGTCGTCAATTCCTCGAGGAAACCCAGTCCGAAGTTCGCGAGACCTTCCTTTCGCAGCTTAAGAAGGGTCAGATTCGTGAAGGCGTTGTGTCTTCTATCGTGAACTTCGGCGCATTCGTTGATCTCGGCGGTGTTGACGGTCTCATTCACGTTTCCGAGCTTTCTTGGAAGCATATCGATCACCCATCCGAGGTTGTTAAGGTTGGCGATAAGGTCACTGTTGAGGTTCTCGACGTTGATCTCGATCGCGAACGCATCTCCCTCTCCCTTAAGGCAACTCAGGAAGATCCATGGCAGCGCTTCGCTCGTACCCATGTTCCTGGACAGGTTGTTAAGGGTAAGGTCACCAAGATTGTTCAGTTCGGTGTGTTCATCTCCGTTGAAGACGGCATCGAAGGCTTGGTTCACATTTCCGAGCTTGCTAACCGTCATGTAGAGAACCCAGAAACTGTTGTTAAGGGTGGCGAAGAAGTATTCGTTAAGGTTATTGACGTAGACCTCGATCGTCGTCGTATCTCGCTCTCCTTGAAGCAGGCTAACGAGGCTGTTGATCCAAATTCTGAAGATTTCGATCCAGCTCTCTACGGCATGCCAGCTGAGTATGACGAAGAAGGAAACTACAAGTACCCAGAAGGCTTCGATCCAAACACTAACGAGTGGATTGCTGGTTACGAGCAGCAGCGCGAAGAGTGGGAAGCACAGTATGCAGCAGCTCACGAATTGTGGGAGCAGCACAAGGTGTTTGCCGCTAAGGAACTCGCAGCTGCAGCAGAATCCGCAGCCGCTGATGGTCAGAACGAAGAAGCTGAAAAGAAGCCAGCTAAGGAAGAAAAGAAGGAAGAAGTTGCTTCCAACTATTCTTCTGAAGCAGCTAGCGAAGGTGCTTTAGCTGATTCCGATCAGCTCGCAGCTTTGCGCGAACAGCTTTTGAGCGAAAAGAAGTAGTTTCTACTTTCTACTAGAAGTTTATTAACAATTGCCCTGATGAGTTACCATCGGGGCAATTTTGTTTATGTTTGGTTACTGTTTGGTTACTGTTTTGAGTATGTTTTACGAGTATTTTTGTGACTCAAGTTTTGTAATTAAATATAGGTACAATTAATTTTCTTTTAAGAATAATGATTATATGATGCTTTTAAACATTAATCATAATTCTTAAAAGGATTGGTGAAGATTATGAGCACGTTTGATAACAATCAGAAAAATCCTCAGTTCCCTTCGTATGATGGTAATAATGAGGAAAACGCTAAAGCAACTTTAGTAAGCTCGCGCAATAAAATTGTTGCAGGTTTGCTAGCGATTTTCTTAGGATTTTTAGGTGTGCACAATTTTTATCTTGGTTTTAAAGGAAAGGCGATTGCACAGCTGCTTATTTCTGTTCTTTCTTTTGGTTTCCTGTTGATTATTACGGGAATATGGGCATTGGTTGAGGGTATTTTGATTCTTTGCTCAAAGCCTGGAAGTAAGTGGCACAAAGATGCTGATGGTGCTGAGTTAAAAGACTAAAAATAAATATTTAGTATTAAGATTTATAAGTAATTTTACAAATAAAAGATGCGTTTTAGAATTCAATTTCCAAAACGCATCTTTTATTTTTTATGCCTAAAACATTAGAACAAATGAATAATATAGCAAATATACTTATTCTTTAATATTGCATATTTTTTAATTTCATTAATGCTGCAGAGATAGCTATTAATAGAATCATTAAAGCATAAGGAATAGTTGTGTTGATTCCAGTTTTTTGCATCATTCCTCTATTCTTTGCTAAAGCATTGCCAGATTTGCTATAATGCTTATCATTATTTTCATTATCAATGCTGTTGTTATCCACATTGTAATTATCCTGTTTTGCTTTTGAAGAGTAATGATAATTCGTTCTGGAATCGTCTGTATTAGAATAATCCTTTCTGTAATTTTGAGAATATTCTTTATCTATGTTAAATGTGCTGCTATTCTGTTTATTGTTATTCTTATTTATCTCCTCTTCGGATTGTGTTGTTTCAGGATCTTTTCCTGTTTGTGTATCAGTATGTGATTGATTGTTAGGTAGAGGATCTGTTTGAGTACTAGAATCTTTAGTTTCACTTGCAACATTTAAAGTTATACTCGTTTCAAATGATAATTCTGTGCTTGAACGATCTTGATTTTTGTTTGCAGACGCAATACGAATTTTTGCAGTAAGTTTATCTCCAACTTTTGCTGTTTTAGGCACTTCAATTTTCAAAGGAATATATGTAGTTTTATTCGCTTCGATTGTTATAGAATCGCTTGATGCAGTAAAATCACTTGTATTTATAGACGTAGCTTTAATATTTTCATATTTAGTACTCGTAGGATTTACCACAGGAAGACTTATCTCTTTGGTGGATAGATTAATTTTAGTTGTGGAAGCTAAGGTTATGTTAGGACGTATACTTAACCAGTCAGCAGAAATTCTCGTATACATTATGTCATTATTATCGCCCTCATATAGAAGACCATAGCCGCCTCCTGCTTTTTGGCTTAAAGCTTGAATAGTGGAGTACGCCATTGCACCATTCTTGAATCCCTTTTCTTCTGTCCAATTTTCTCCATCATTATATGAGACACGTATCAAGCCATTTGCTCTTCCAGAACCAGAAGAAGATGAATATAAGAGGATTTTAGCTGCATCAGATCCAATTGGAGCATCTGGGAATGCTCTTGTTATTTGAGCGTTATTACCTGGATCTGGCAGTGTCTCATCTTTGTATGCTTTACCATACGTTTCTCCGCCATCATTAGAAAAAGCAATGATTCTATGATTATTTGCACCGCCTTCATGTGGTCTAGAGTTTAACATAATTCTTCCATCAGAAAGCTCTACAACCTTATTTTCATCCATATGGCTTTGTTCTTTACCTAGTCCAACTGGATTTCCAGCTTTCCAAGTTACTCCATGGTCATCAGAGTATACAGATACTGCTTGCCACTTCTCATTGTTTCTTTGCACACTTCCATTGGAACTGTTTACTATTGCGTATTGTTGTATTAAACGACCTTTATATTTTCCGTATTTTAGTTGAATACCATGCCCAGAAGTAGCAAATCTAGCTCGTTCATTTTTTGGATATTTAGTTATGTCTTTAGTTATAACTTTTGGCTCACTCCAAGTTAAACCGTTATCTTTTGAGCAAGTAACAGCAGCGTCTAAAATATGTCTATCACTTTTATCTGTACTAGCTGTAGAATCCCATACGCCACCATCGTATGATTTTACGAAGAATAAGAAAATATTGCCTGTTTCTTGGTCTACAACATATGAAGGGTCAGAGAATCCATATTTATTTGAGAGTCCATCTTTATTTGAGTTTTCTTTTCCTTTTGCTACGATTTGTATTTTTTCAAAAGTTTTTCCACCGTCTTTAGATATTCTTTGAACAATAGAATTTGGATTAGGGGCATCAGCTGCACCATTTGGTCGATAATCCCAAGCTGTAAGAATCCAACCATTGTTAGCTTCAGCTATTGCAGGTATTCTATAATAAGGTTTTCCAGTTAGTCCTTCCACAGTTTGACCTATTGTTGCTAATCTAATAGGATCCCCGTCTTTTCTAGGCCTTGGAACTGGATTAATATTTGTAACTTTTTCGCCAATTAATTTTGGAGTAGATATAACTTCATTACCATTTGCATCTTTGCTAATTTTCCAATCGGTTGACGGAGTGAAACCTTTTTCTTTAATGTCAGAATTCTCTGTTATATGGAATCCTTGCGTGCATGATACAGTTTTTCCTGGTTGTAGATCTCTCCATCTACAGTTACCATTATTTCCTTCAACGGCCACAGCAGTGAGATTACTTTTAGTTGGCCAAACAGTCACATTGTGATTAGTATTATTTGTGTAAGTCAGCTTATATCTTAGCGTATCCCCAACTCGAACATCATTTTTTAAATCATCCGTACGTGTAATCGTAAATGTTACTGGTTCAGTTTGTTCGGGGGGGGGGGTAGTTGCTGATGCTACACCTATGCTAAGTGACACAATTGTTGCAGATGTAAGAATTGCTGAGAAAATATTTTTGCAAACTTTATGCGCTGTTCCAATCATTATATTCCTTTCTTCATTGAAGGCGTATAAGTAATTACCTATAAATTACATCTTTGTCTTTATAGTTTGCGAGAACAATTACCTCGTATCTGTAGATTCTAAATCATTCATATGACATGTGACGTATGTTGAATTTTATGATAAAAAGAAGAAATTATATTGATTAAGTGAATATAAGCGAAAATATTTCGAAAATAATAATTAGTACTTATATAACGATGGTTATGTAAAATCAAATATGCATATGTCGATTAAATATGTTGTGTTGTAATACGGATAGTAGCTTGTATAAAGGATTTTTATGAAGAACATTGAAATTAAAAAATTAGATTATTTAGAAGCCAAAGATAATATGAATATAATTTTAGATTTATATCTAAAAGCATTCCCTAAAGAACTGGATCGTATAGATAATGTTCGTGAGCGCATATTAGATAGTTTGAAAGATAACAATAGTGCGCTTTTACTTGTTGCTACAATGAATAATCGTATTATCGGTGTTTTATATGGCATAGAATTATTACAAGATAATTGGTATGCGAATAAAATTAAGCCATTTTTATCAGAAAATTATGATTGGTACAATCAAAGCTTAGAGCTAAATGAGTTGTTTGTAGATCCTGAGTTTCAGCATATAGGCGTTGGCAGTGCGCTTATGAAGAAAGTCGAAAATCTTAAATTATATAAAACAATAATTTTATCTACAGAAAAAGATAATAATGCTGTTGCTTTAGATTTTTATAATAAGCTTGGATACAGTTTATTAACCGATAATTGGAAATCTTATTACGGGTCTATTTACTGCGTGCTATATAAGAAGTTTTAGTTGGGTCAATTAAAACTTACGTTATTGTGAGAAATGTATCGTTTATAATCAAAATATGACAATGATGCGGATTGCGGTAAAGGGCGGAATTGCAGCTGGAAAATCTACAGTAGCAAATCATTTGCGTTCGCTTGGCGCGTTTGCTATAGATTACGATGTTTTAGCGCGTGAATGAGGCTTCTACCGAAGGTGCTTTAGCTGATTCCGATCAGCTCGCAGCTTTGCGTGAACAGCTTTTGAGCGAAAAGAAGTAGTTTTCTACTAAAATCTTATAAATAAGATGCCCTCGGTGAGTAATCATCGGGGCATCTTTTAATATCTTTAGTAATAACGCTTTGATTTATTAATTTTTTATTATACAGTTTTTAAGAAAATAAATTTCTTACGAGAGAAAGTGTGATTATTGTGAGTGATTTAGATAAGCAAACTGGAGATTACTCAGGCTCTGACGGACAGACTCAGTACGGACAACCACAGTACAATGATCAGTCCCAGCAGTATAACCAGGCTCAGCCACAATATAACAACCAATCCCAGTATGGTGCTCAGCCTCAGTACAATGCTCAGCCACAGTATGGTCAGACTCAGTATAATCAGAATTCATATGCTCAGCCTCAGTACAATGCTCAGCCGCAATATGGTCAGTACTCTCAGTCTACTCCTCAGTACAATCAAGCATCTTCATACTCTAACTATGGGTCTAATTATTCATCAAACACATACAGAAGCTCTCGTAACAAGATTGCTGCAGGCCTGTTAGCGATTTTCTTGGGCGCTTTGGGTGTGCACAATTTCTATCTTGGTTTTAAAGGCAAGGCTATTGCCCAGCTTCTTATTTCTATTCTTTCTTTCGGCTTGCTGGCTTTTGTTTCTGGAATTTGGGCATTTATTGAAGGAATTTGCATTCTTTGCTCTCAGCCTGGTTCTAAGTGGCATAAGGATGCCGATGGTGCTGAACTTCAAGACTAATTTTACAATTACTATTTAGCATATAATGCCCCGGTAATTAGTTACTGGGGCATTAATTATAATCAAAATATGACAATGATGCGGATTGCTGTAACGGGCGGAATCGCTGCTGGAAAATCTACAGTAGTAAATTATTTGCGTTCGTTTGGCGCGTTTGTTATAGATTACGATGTTTTAGCGCGTAAAGTAGTGGAACCGGGAAGCGCAGTCTTGCAGAAAATCGTAAGCATTTTTGGGGAAAATGCTGTTAAGAATGATGGCTCTTTAAATCGCGAGTTTATTGCGGAGCATATTTTTGGCGATGATGTAAATCATAAGCAAGCGTTAAGCAGGATTGAGTCGCTTATTCATCCTGCTATTTATGATTTAGCGAAGACTTTAGAAGGTGAGTATATAAGCGAGTATTCTAGGAAAATTTCTAAAGAAGATTGCAGTGAACGAGCATCTTTAAGATCTGTTATTGTGCACGATATTCCGCTTCTCGCGCAAGTAATTGACAGCATTCCATTTAGTTTTGATCATATTATTACAGTTGAAGCACCTAAAGATGTTCGCATTGCGAGAATGATAAGCGAGCGCAAAATGAGCCAGAATCAGGCGGAGCAGCGCATAAGTAATCAAGTTGAAGAGATTGAGCGCAAAAAAATCGCGGATTTTGTGGTTGATTCTACAAAGCCTATGGAAGTTATGCTTAAAAGCGTTGATTCAAAAATTAAAACGTGGATGGGTAAGGAGCATTAGATACCGCGCGGAAAAATCGCAAGCAACCGCGCGATTGTTGGGTTTTAGTAAAATAAATAAAATGCTCTTGATGCTCTTGGAGAAAAATAATGTCGAATAAAATTCAGCGCACAAACAAGCCGTTTGTAGTAAAAGCTCCGTATGCGCCTTCGGGCGACCAGCCGCAAGCAATCGAAGAGCTGGCTAATCGCATTGAAAACGGCGAAAACGACGTTGTTTTAATGGGCGCAACTGGTACTGGTAAAACTGCTACAACCGCTTGGCTAATTGAGCGTTTGCAAAGGCCTACACTTATTATTGAGCCGAATAAAACTTTGGCAGCTCAGCTTTGCGCGGAGTTTCGCGAGCTTATGCCAGATAATGCTGTGAGCTATTTTGTGTCTTACTACGACTACTATCAGCCGGAAGCGTATATTCCGCAAACAGACACGTATATTGAAAAAGACTCGAATATTAACGACGATGTTGAGCGTCTTCGTCACGCAGCTACAGCGAATTTGCTTACGCGCAGGGATTGCGTTGTTGTAGCTACTGTTTCTTGCATTTATGGACTTGGTACCCCAGAGGAGTATGCCGAGCGAATGCTTATGTTAAGCGTTGGGGAGCAGCTTGAGCGAGACGATTTATTACGTCAATTTGTTAGCATGCAATACAAGCGCAATGACATTGCGTTTACGCGCGGAACTTTTAGAGTGCGTGGAGATACGGTTGAGATTATTCCAGTTTACGAAGAATTAGCTGTGCGAATTGAGTTCTTTGGTGACGAAATCGACAGAATTACAATGTTGCATCCGCTTACTGGGGAAGTGATTCGCCAAGAGAGTAGTGTTCATATTTTCCCAGCATCTCACTATATTGCGGGGCCGGAGCGCATGGAGCGCGCGCTTGAGGCGATTGAAAAAGAGCGTGACGAAAGAGTTGCGCAGCTTAAAAAGCAGAATAAATTGCTGGAAGCTCAGCGTTTGGAAATGCGAACTACGTACGATTTGGAAATGCTTCGACAGGTTGGAGTGTGTCCAGGAGTGGAAAATTATTCGAGGCATTTTGACGGGCGCGATGCAGGCACGCCTCCGCATACGCTTCTTGACTTTTTCCCAGACGACTTTTTGCTTGTTTTAGATGAGTCGCACGTAACCGTGCCGCAAATCGGAGCTATGTATGAAGGCGATGCTTCGCGCAAAAGAACGCTTGTGGAGCATGGTTTTAGACTGCCTTCTGCAATGGATAATCGCCCGTTAAAGTGGAAAGAATTTTTGGAGCATGTTGGTCAAACTGTGTATCTTTCGGCAACACCTGGAGATTACGAGTTGGGACTTTCGGATGGCGTAGTTGAACAGATTATTCGCCCAACTGGCTTGCTTGACCCTAAGATTGAGGTTCGACCTGTGGAAGGGCAGGTTGACGATTTGCTTGCGGAGATTAAGGCGCGTGTTGCAAAAGATGAGCGCGTGCTTGTTACTACGCTTACAAAGAAAATGGCGGAAGACTTAACTGATTACTTTTTGGAGCTTGGTATTAAAGTTGAGTACTTGCATTCGGATGTTGATACTTTGCGCAGAGTGGAGCTTTTGCGCGAGCTTCGCGAAGGAAAAATTGATGTGATTGTTGGCATTAATTTGCTTCGTGAGGGTTTGGATTTGCCGGAAGTTTCGCTGGTTGCGATTTTAGATGCAGATAAAGAAGGCTTCTTAAGATCTTACCGCTCGCTTATTCAGACGATTGGCCGCGCTGCTCGTAACGTTTCTGGAACTGTTCTTATGTATGCGGATGCTGTTACGGATGCTATGAGCAAGGCGATTAGCGAGACAGAGCGCCGCCGCGAAAAGCAAATCGCGTACAACAAGGCTCACGGAATTGACCCTAAGCCTTTGCGAAAGAAGATTAGTGACGTGAACGACATGCTTGCTAAAGAGGATGTTGATACTCAAACTTTGCTAGCAGGCGGTTACAGGAATGCTAATAAGGCTGGGAACTCGCATTATGGAGTGCCAAAAGAGCCGAATCTTGGGCAGCAAAGTAAAGAAAAGCGTATGGCGAATATTTCTGAGTTGCCGCAAGACGATATTATGTCTTTGATTAAGAATCTGAGTGAGCAAATGCATACAGCGGCAGAACAGTTGCAATTCGAGCTTGCAGCGCGATTGCGTGACGAAATACGCGATCTAAAGAAAGAATTGCGTCAAATGGATGAGGCTAATAAGTGAGTATGATTAATCGTGAGTTAATCGCGTATAAATAAGCTAGTAGTGATTAATCGTGACTAGTCGCAAGGTAATCGTGCTTTAATAAATGAGTGTTGCTAAGTGATAAGTGTGCCTAATAAATAGACGCGATAAATAAATAAGCGCGAGTTTTGTCTATAGGTCACAATTTGCTGGTACACTATTACTCGGAAAGTGGGTATTTTCCCATTTAAAAATAAACAAAGGAAACAGGCAGGCATTATGAGAAAAGCCAAAATTGTTGATACTATTGGACCAGCTACCGAATCGTTAGAGGGTATTACCAAGCTTGTTGAAGCTGGCATGGATGTTGCTCGCTTAAACCGTTCGCATGGCACTCCTGAAGATCATTTGCGCGTTTACAACAATGTGCGCGAAGCTTCAAAGACCACTGGTCGTAATGTTGCTGCTCTTGTTGATTTGCAAGGTCCAAAGATTCGTTGCGGCTGGTTCAAGAAGAACGCTGACGGCGAAGACAAGGTTTATTTGGAAGAGGGCCAAGAGTTCGTTATTACCACAGACGATATTGAGGGTGATGAGCATCGCACTTCCACAACCTTCAAGGGTTTGCCAGGAGATTGCCACGCAGGCGATCCAATTTTGATTGATGACGGCAAGGTTCGTCTTGAGGTTACCAAGGTAGAAGGCAACGACGTACACACTAAGGTTGTTGTTGCTGGCCCAGTTTCTAGCCACAAGGGCATTAACCTTCCAGGCGTTGCCGTTTCTCTTCCAGCATTGACCGAAAAGGATGAGTCTGATCTTCGTTGGGCTATTCGCACGGGTGCAGACATTATTGCAATGTCGTTCGTGCGTTTTGCTACCGATATTGATCGCGCTCACGAAATCATGGACGAAGAAGGCCGCCGCATTCCAATCGTTGCAAAGATTGAGAAGCCACAGGCTGTTGCAAACTTGGAAGAGATTGTTAAGACCTTTGATGGCATTATGGTTGCTCGTGGAGATATGGCAGTGGAGATGCCACTTGAGCAGGTTCCACTCGTTACCAAGCGCTGCATTGAGCTTTCTCGCCAATACGCAAAGCCAGTAATCGTTGCTACCGAAGTTCTTGGATCAATGGTTAACTCTCCAGTTCCAACTCGTGCAGAGGCTTCTGATTGCGCTAACGCTGTTCTTGACGGCGCCGATGCAACTATGACATCTAACGAGACCGCAGTCGGCAAGTATCCAGCAGTTACCGTTCAGACCATGTCTCGTATTTCTCAATACGCGACTGAAAATGGCTATGATCGCATTCCATCTGTGGAGCTTGACATGTCTAGCACGGGTGCAGTTTCTTCTGCAGCTGTTGACTTGGCGGACAAGCTTAACGCTAAGGCGATTGTTGCTTACACTCAGACTGGTCGCACTGTGCATCGCATTTCTCGCGAACGCCCAGCTGCTCCAATCTACGGCTTGACCAACAATGAGCACACTTATCACTGGTTGGCTTTGAGCTGGGGCACTGAAGGCTTCTTGATTAGCGAGGACTACCACGATATGAACCGTCACGATCTTATGATCTTCACCGACAAGGTTCTTCGTGAAGCTGGTAAGGTTGAAGACGGCGACAAGATTGTTGTTTTGAGCACTGCTCAGGGTGAGCGCCAGGCTGGTCGTACCGACTCTATTTACGTTCACACCGTTGGTGCTTGCGATTAATCCCTAGTTGATTGCTAGTTAATCGTTAGTTTTTTTAAACGCGCATCCTTTTGGGTGCGCGTTTTCGTTTAGCATGAATCTGGTGATTTCTCACGCTACGATTTAAACTCGAAGTCGTCTATTCCCGCGTTTGTTTACCATTTGAGCCAAAAAGGGAACAAACGCAGTAATGAAAACGCTACGAGGATTAAGTGTGTCGTTTGGTGTGTCGTTTGTGTATCGTGCAAAATCGCGTGAGAGAGAAGATAACAAAAACGCCGCTTAGAATGTTAAGCGGCGTTGTGCACGTGCCCCCGGTGAGACTCGAACTCACACTGCACAGATTTTGAGGCTGTTTCCTCTACCAATTGGGATACAGGGGCATCTTAAATTATCCGCGTTTTAACGCGACTTGATGACTATACCACATTTTGTAGAGTAATCAAATATACCGCGTGTTGCGCGTGCGGAAAAGTCGCTAGCAGCCGAGCACCAAAAACCCAAAGTAAAATCAAAATAAATAAATATAAATCAAAACAGAGTCAAAACAGAGTCAAAACAGAAATATTAATTTGCAAATTATTTAAGACTGGGTGTGTTGATGTAAGAATTTTGGTATAATTGCGACTTGCGCCTCTGTAGCTCAATGGATAGAGCAACGGCCTTCTAATCCGTTGGTTGCGCGTTCGAATCGCGTCGGGGGCACTTGTTTGATTTTCTGCTCTTGTATTATTTCGAAAGCATTTCGACAATATCTCATAAAAACAAGGAGCGCGCGTGGAAAAGCATAATGATAATGTAGCCGCAGCGATAATTCTGGCAGCAGGTGATGGGACGCGCATGCGTTCAACAACGCCGAAAGTATTGCATCCGTTCGCTGGAAAAACGTTCTTAAATCGCGTAATGAACGCAATGGCAGGCGTAAACCCTAAGGAGCTTGCTGTTGTAGTGCACGCTCAAGCGCAACGAGTGTCGGCAGCTGCGCAAAGCTACAATAACGCCGTGCGTATTGTGAACCAGGATGATAAGCCTGGAACGGGCAGGGCAGTGCAGTGCGCAATGCGAGATCTTAATGAAGCTTCAAAACAAGAATGTGGTAGTGCGCTTAAAGGTTCTGTGGTAATTGCGGCAAGTGATATGCCACTTTTAGACACGCAAACATTGCAATCATTAATTGATTTTCACAATAATCAAGGCAATGTAGCAACTGTTTTAACCGCTGTTTTAGACGATGCCACTGGCTACGGGCGAATTGTGCGAGAAGCAAATGGTGATGTGCTAAGAATTGTTGAACACAAAGATGCTAATGCAGGAGAGCTTGCGATTAAGGAAGTGAACACATCTGTGTACGTGTTCGATGCGGAAGTGCTTACAGACGCAATATCTAACCTTAATTCCAAGAACGCTCAAGGCGAGTTTTACTTAACGGATGCGCTAGAGCACGCTCGCACAATGGGGCGTGTTGGAGCAATGGCGGCAGCTGATTCGTTGAGAGTAGAAGGCGTAAATACACGCGTTCAATTAGCTGCGCTTGCAAAAGCATACAACAAGCGCGTTTGCGAAAAGTGGATGCTTGAAGGCGTAACGATTCTAGACCCAGAAAACACGTGGATCGAAGACGATGTTGTTTTGCAAGAAGACGTTACGGTACTTCCAGGGTGCTTCTTGCAAGGGCAAACGATTGTTAAAAGCGGTGCGGTTGTAGGACCATACACTACGCTTATCGATGCGCAAGTAGATGAAGACGCGGTTGTGGAGCGCTCGCGTGTGCAAGAATCACATATTTGCCGCGCTGCAAACATTGGTCCGTGGACGTATTTGCGACCAGGAAATGTGCTTGGCGAGGAGAGCAAAGCGGGCGCGTTTGTGGAGATGAAGAAAGCGCATATTGGAAACGGCACTAAGGTTCCACACTTAAGCTACATGGGCGACGCTGATTTGGGTGAGCACACGAATATCGGCGGTGGCACAATTACAGCAAACTACGACGGTGTGCATAAGAATCACACGACTATTGGCTCTAACGCGCATGTTGGTGCAGGAAACCTGTTTGTAGCTCCCGTTACTGTTGGAGATGGAGTTACAACGGGTGCAGGATCTGTTGTGCGTCACGATGTTCCAGCGGATTCCATGGTGTATTCGGAAAATACGCAGCATGTTGTAGAAGGCTGGAAGCCAGTTTGGGAGCGCTAGTTCGATAGTTCAATAGTTAAGGAGAAACAATGGCAGCTTTAGAAAGCTCTGTTAACGCGATTAGGATTGCTGCGGCTGCAGCTGATAGGTTAAAAGCCACTAATATCCAGGCTTTTGACGTTAGCAATCTGCTTGGAATTACAGACGCCATGCTGGTTGTTTCTGCATCTAACGAGCGTCAAGTCTTAGCTGTTAGCGAAGAAATCGAAAAAGACTTGTACTTAAAAGACAATAAGCGTAAAGCTTTATCTCGAGAAGGTTTAGAACTAGCACAGTGGATTTTGCTTGATTTTGGCGACTTTGTGATTCATATTATGCACGAGGAAGCGCGCGAGTTTTATCGCCTTGAGCGTTTGTGGAATGATTGCCCTGCAATTGATTTGCAACTTCCAGAGCATGATGAGAGCGATGCGGATGGCGATTATGTCTATGATGCGCAAAATGGCGATCAAGAGTCTGAAAGGTAGCGCAAGATAATGGTTGATTTTGTTGAAAGCGCAACGCAAATTGCGCATAATGCCAATAAAAACAGCGCTCACGAAGGTATTGCGCGTTCTGTAATGCTTGTTCGCCATGGCCAGACGCCTTATAATGCACAATTTAGACTTCAAGGCATGATTGATATTGCTTTAGATGAGTCTGGAATAGACCAGGTGACTCGCTCTGGTAAGGCTTTGCGTGTTCTTTTTGGAGCTTCCGACTTAGAAGACCCAAAGAATCCAAATAGCGAGGAGCACGTGCGCATTACTCCAGAAGAAGCAGACGCGAGTTTTGTTGCAATTGCTTCTCCGCTTATTCGCGCACAACAGACAGCTCATGCTTTTGCAGATAAGATTGAGCTTAATGTTCACGTTGAAAATGGTGTGCGCGAGCGCTTTTTTGGAGAGTGGGAAGGCCTTAATCGCCAGCAAATTAACGAAAAATGGCCTGAAGATTTTAAGTCATGGGTTGATGGCAAAGGTGGTGAACTCAACCACGGTGCAGAAACTAAGCAAGAAGTTGGCGAGCGCGCGGCGAAAGCTGTTGAGGATTGGGCGCGCAAAACTGGCTCGGATCGCGATTTGCTAGTGTTTTCGCACGGCTCTTGCCTATCTCAAACTGTTCATAAGCTTCTTGGATTAGACAAGGTAGATCCTTCTTATAAGACGATTGGTGGAATGGGAAACGGTCGTTGGGCGCGTTTAATTCCAAGTCTTAACGCGGATGGTTCAATCCATTGGCGTTTGGATGCTTACGATCAAGGCCCTGCAGCCGACCCTACAAGTCAGCGTCTTATTCGCATTTGGGGAGCGGCTTAAGTAGCTGTGTAATCTTTTCATTTTTCGCCGCTTATGTTCCAAAAACTACCGTTTAGCGGTTTTGTAAAGACAGACTATTTACAGTGCCGTATAGTCAAAATTACAAAACAAAAAGCTAGCAAAAGCTAAGAAAAGTTAGCAAAAGCTAACGGTAGTATACGGAAGGGAGGCTTGATGAAAGTAACGATTGCTATTGTGCCGCCAGAAGAGGAGCAGCACGCTCAATTGTCAGTTCACAATATTGACGACAATCTTAAACGCATTATAGCCAATTTGCAAGGCATTGATTCTAAAAATGCAAAAGCAAGTAACACTGAAAATAATACTGTAAATGCGGAAAATAGCAACAATAATTCATTTATATATGGTTATATTAACGATTCGATTATTGTTATGCACGAGCCAGATGTGATTATGATTTGCGTAGAAAATTCGCGCGTAATCATCCACAGTGATAAAGGCGAGTGCGTTTCTTACAAGCGCCTAATGGATTTTGACAATCCGCAATTCGCGTCGTTTGTGCGCATATCTAAATCCGCAATCGTGAACTTGAATCGCATTGTTCGAGTAGATCCAGGATTCGGCGGAAGTATGAGCGTAAAAATGGACGACGGAAGCGTTGAGTGGATTAGTCGCAGATGCTTAGCAGGATTCAAAAAGCGCTTAGGAATGTAGTTTTAAGCGTAGTCAAATATAAAACTATCAAAAATTTTAATACTAATTTTTTAATACTTAAAAAGGAAATGATTATTATGGAAAAGCAAGTTACAACTTTAGGCAAAACAATGGCAAAAAACATTGTCAAAGGCATTGGCATAGGGTGCACTATTTTTACTGCAATCAGTTTTGTATCTAGCCTGTTAGCGCATAGCGCAGTTGGAAACAGAATTGCATCTTATGCTGTAGCATCGTTTGTTATAGGCATAGGCTATGGAGTGTTCGCTATTTTTTGGTCGAATGAGCGTATGTCAAATCTCGCAAAATTCGTTTTTGCGCTAGTTCCACCAATTGCTATTCAATTTATTGTATCGGTGATTGTTGGGTGGATTTCATTCAAAGATGGGCCAGCTGTGATTTGCGGATGGATTGTATTCACTGTTATTTTCCCGATTGCGATTGCTGCAATAATTTATTACTTCGAGAAGAAGAAAGCGGAAGAAATGAACGCTAGGTTGCAAGCATTGCGTAAAGAAAACAAGTAAATTAGTGACAATTAAATAATCAAATAAAAATTAATCAAATAAAAATTGAGTGGTGTTCATCTTCGCCATTGAGGACGAACGCCACTCGATATTGTATTCCGCGTATTAGAGACCTAAAAATTCGGCGTTTTGTTAGATTTTTACTAAAAATTAGTATTTTGACTAATCTTTAGTAATTGTCTTTCCAGCATTAGCTCCAGAAGTCAAATCCTGAATCTCATTAATCTCCATAACAGGAACGGCAGCAGGCTTCTTTGTGCCCTTTTCTTCGGCAACGCGAACTTGCTCATTGTAAATCGCGTCATCCGTGTGAAGCGTAACAGTTCCGCGGAAGCGATAGCCCTTCTTTTCTGCCAAATTTGCAACTGCTACAACCAACTGGCTGCCATCTTGCAAGTTCTTAAAATGCTGACCTGCAGTGCGCTCATGGTAAGCAAGGTGATTATCGTCTAGAACAAACATTGACATCTTTGGTCCAAGATCAAGCTCGCCATCTTTGCTAATCGTTGCAATCCAAGCCAAATTGTTCTCAATAAAAGTCTTCATATCTTCACTAAGAGTTGCCATGTTGAGTCCTTTCTTCAACTGATTATTTTTTCAATCGCGCAATCATATGATTATGATTCAATCACATCTAAGATTACGCGCAATCCTGCATATAAAGGCTTAAAATTCGACAAGTTTTTGCAAAAACGCCTAAACTTGTGACATAAATCACCAATTGTACAAAGTGCAAACGTAATTTTCCGCACTTTGTACCATATTTGACCTAAATCACGTACAAAAAGCGGAAAATCGCTAACGCGCTACGCTTTAAGCGAAAAGGCAGGTCGTCGCGCAAGAAAAATCTCGAATCTCGGTGTTTAAGCAATACGCAATTGCTCAAGCACGTAAGAGGGCTGGGTGATTCTTGGTCGAACAATATAAGAGCGGCAGCCGATACCAAATAATACAAATGATCAACCACTACAAACAAACTTCAACCAAAAACAAAATAAAAGCCAAAACGGAACAACCGCAACTCTAGACTACACGTAATAGGCGGAGCGTTGTGAGACAAGAATTAGCCAGCCCTCTCACAATAGTAAACAGAGAATACCGTTCGCGCGGTCTAAGCGCGCTCATGTCTTCGCTTGCGTTGAAAGCACACTGTGCTTTCAACCTTAAGCAAGCTCAGCGCTCCGAATTACCTTTTCGCGCTACGCTTTAAGCGAAAAGGCAGGTCGTCGCGCATCAATCATTAATCGTAAATATTAAGGTAAAGTCGCAGTGTGTACAACCAATTCAGTTGTCAATTAGGAAATTTTCCGAAGGAACGCCGATAGGTTGTACTTTTCTTGTTTTTGTGGCTATTCTATAAAGTTTATAAGGCAATTTAGCTACCTTAAAGAAAAATTTAATGTTATAGACTTGTGATTTGCAAGAAATTGAGGGGAGTGACATGAGTGAAATAAATAGCGCGGTTCAACCAAGACAGAACAATCGAATTAACGTAAACTTCGCGCGAATCATGTTGCTCTTATGCGCCGCAATTTGGGGCGGAAGCTACGTCTCATCTAAATACGCTCTAGAGGTATTCCCACCTCAATGGCTTATGGGAGTTCGCATGCTTGGAGCGTGCATAATAATGGGCGCAGTCTTCTTTAAAACAATCCGCAAAAATTTTACTAAAAAGCTGATAATTCCTTCGCTTTTAACAGGTGTTACATACTACGCATCTTTAGTTACTCAAACAGAAGGATTAAGGTGGATAGACCCAGGTAGAAGTGCTTTTCTTACAGCCGCCTACTGTGTTATAGCGCCATTTTCAGCTTGGATGATTATTAGAAAAAAGCCAACGCTTTTAGGAATTATTGCTGCTTTAACATGCGTTGTGGGCGTTGGATTCGTTGCATTAAAGCCAGGATCTCTTGTTCTTACACTTTCTCACGGAGATGTTTTAACTCTTATTTGCGCGGCTGTTTTTGCGTTTAACTTAACATACTTAGCGTATTATTCTAGACAATACAATCCCGTTGCTTTAACATTCGGCCAGTTTAGTGTTTCTGGAGTTCTATTTTTGTGCGGAGCTGCAATAAGTGAGCCTTTGCCTAATTTTAATGCTGAAGATAATTGGATTACGTTTACAAACATGTTCTATCTTATAGTGATAGTAACTGTTCTTGCGCAAATTATTCAAAACTATACTCTGATTTATCTTTCAACAGCTAACGCTTCCGTGATTATGTGCACAGAATGCTTGTTTACATTGCTATTTTCTAGCATTCTATACAACGAGCGCGTAACAAGCGTTGCTTTTATTGGCTTTGCATTGATTTTTGCTGCGATTCTGCTTGCAAGTTTGGCAGAGCATATTGAGCTTATAAAAATCAAAAATAAGCAGAAAATTTCTGAAACAGAGTCTAAAGTTGCATCTGCAGCAGCATCTACAATTTAAATAGTTGTCAATTTAAATAGTTGTCAATAATTGTCAATTTGAATAGTAGTAAATAATAATTTTGTAAGGTGGTACTTGTGAAGAACTTCTTCAAAGGAATATCGTTTACGCAAGTGCTGGCTGGTTCTTTAGCAGCTGTTACAGCATTCCTTCTATCGTCAAAAATCGGTATAGCAGGATCAGTAATTGGTGTTGCAATAGGTTCGATTGTGTCTGCTGTAGCATCGCAACTTTATCAAAATGTTATTCACGCGTCTTCAAAAAAGATCCAGTCTTCTTCTGCATTAAAATCAGTTTCAAGCCATTATGCAGATGATGACACTAAAGTTGTAAATAATGCACGATTTATTGCATTAGAGGATGATATGCCAGAAGAATATGAGGTTCATGAAGCGAACGAACCTCGCAGAATAAAAACAGTTAGAAAAGTTATGGCTACTGCCTCTGGGCAAAATACTGATAATAGCGTTGATAACACAAGCATTATGGAATTGTCTTCATTAAGAAAGATGAAAGAAGAAGATAATTCGCTTTCGGAAGGAGATTCGGATTCTCTGCTTACGCTAACCGACGCAAAGCGTAGATTAGGCAACAATAGTGATTATGACTATGCAAAGCAGAAAAAATACGTGGATGATGAGTCAAGGTACAAACGACTTACTATTTTAGTTGCTGTTCTTAGCGCTCTTGCTGCGGTGATTATTACTGCTGGCATGGTTCTGTTGTTTACGCAAGGAAAAGGTACTGATAATTTAAACAATTTACCGCAGAATCCTGCGCAAAATAACAATCAGACTAATAGGGGAAATCAGACTCCTGAAAATGGTGAGAATAATCGTATTCAAAATCAGAATCAAGATTCAGGCAACTATTCTAAATCTAATGAAGACAATAAGAATGATGAGAATGGTTCGGATAAAAAACCGTCTGATAAAAAAGATGCGAATAATCATGAAGGAAACTCTTTATATGATAAAAACTCTTCGAATAGTGGTGATTCAAAGGGTGCGGATGGATTAAACAATTCTGGATCTGACTCAAAATCTAGCGGATCTAAGGGTGATTCTTCACAAAACACAGATTCTGGATCGGCTTCGTCTCCTTCATCTCCTTCTTATTCTTCACCTAATGGTGCAGATGGTGGTACTTCTGTACAGCAGGGAGAATCTGGATCGCAACAATCATCGGGTGGTGGCGAATAATAGTTTTATGCGGCAAGAAATCCATATTTTTACAACAAAAATTGAGGAGTTTACGACACGCCGAGTTTGGTTGGTAGCAAAATCTGTTGTATTCTATCAAAGGTTCGTTTGAGCCGCACAATTAAAAACGGGGCTATGGCGCAGCTGGTAGCGCATCTCCATGGCATGGAGGGGGTCGGGGGTTCGAATCCCCCTAGCTCCACAATTTGAAACGTCACTTCTAAGCGAGGTGGCGTTTTTTGTTATATTTCGATACGTATCCTATATACTTATAAGTCCTAGGTGCATAAACTTTATCGCATAAAATTTATATGCCGTAAATTGTTAAACAAAAGTCGAAAGTAAAAAGTCGAAACTAAAAACTAAAAGTCAAAAATAGAAAATAGAAAATAAAAGATAGAAAATCGGAGGGAAGATTTACATCATGCTAAGACGCTCTTGGAAAACAGTATGCAAAATAGCCAATAATGAGCGTACATCTGGGTTAATTATGCTCGGATTTGCTTTAGCTGGATTAATGCTTGCAAATTTGCCATTTACGTCTCCGATTTTTGAAGCTGTTTCTCACACTCAAATAGGAATTCCGTACACAAATATTCACATGTCGATTAGCCACTGGGTTCAAGACGGCTTGTTAACTATTTTCTTTCTTACAGTTGGTTTAGACTTAAAACACGAGCTTATTGCAGGATCGCTTAGAGACCCTCGCGCGGCAGCAATGCCAATGATTTGCGCGATTGGAGGTATGGTTGTTCCTCCTATTCTTTTTGCGGGAACTGTTACAATATTCTCGGAGTTGCACGCTGGTCAAGAGATTATGCGACTTACTTCTGGAGCGCTTCCGTCTTTAGACATGGTTCGCGCTGGCTGGGCTATTCCTACGGCAACAGATATAGCATTCTCGCTGTCTGTTCTTGCGCTTTTTGCTAAAACGCTTCCTAAAGCCTTGCGCGCATTTTTAATGACTCTGGCTACAGTAGACGATCTTCTTGGAATCGCATTAATCGCATTGTTCTTCTCTTCGCTTAACGCATGGTATTGGTTTGTAGGCGTTGTTTTATGCGGATTAGTATGGACTATGCTTGTGCGATTAAAGCGAGTTCCATGGCCTGTTGTGGCTCTTGTTGGCTTGCTTGCGTGGGTTATGATGTATCAAGCTGGCGTTCACCCAACTCTTGCAGGCGTAATGGTTGGATTGCTAACTCCTGCGCATCTTGTTCACGGCGAAAAGTCGCTTAGAGCCGAAAGGTATCGCCAGAAAATTCAGCCTTTGTCTTCTTTGTTTGCGCTGCCAGTTTTTGCGCTTTTTGCAACTGGAGTTCATTTTGAAACATTGACTTGGCAGCTGTTCTTGTCTCCAATACTAATTGCGATTACGATTGCGCTAGTTGTTGGAAAGCCACTTGGAATTATGATTACTGCTTGGTTTGCTAAGAAAGTTATTGGCTTGCGCGTTCCAGACGATTTGCGCGTTCGCGACCTTTTGCCTACAGCATGCGCGTGCGGAATTGGTTTTACTGTGTCTTTGCTAATCGCTTCGCTTGCATACAGCGACGCGGATCTTTCGGGTGAAGCACGATTCGGAGTACTAGTGGCGTCTATTATTGCGGCTGCTGTTTCGGGATTTATGCTTGCAAAGCAATCGAATCATATGGAAGAAGAATTAGACGATATTGAAGAGTGACTTTAATGCGTTTATTTAACGCGATTACAAGACGACTAGAAAGTGACTAGAAAGTTCTAAAGGTGACTTATGGTTTCTAATAATAATTTAGATAATTTAGGTAATTTAGATAGTTTAGATAATTCTGGTAAATCTGATAATCCAGATAATGCTTGCGACTTGCGCGCGCAAAGCGAACAAAACTCACCTTGGAAAGACACTTATTACAGCGGTGCGGTAATGATGCGCGGGCCAATGATTCCTAAGGAAAGCACAACGGAAACGCTATTGCAACACGATTTGCCTAACGGAGATTTGCAAGATAATCATGCGTGGCAAGGACTTGACCCTTGGAGAGTTCTTAGAATACAAGCCGAATTTATTGATGGTTTCGACGCTTTAGCAAAACTTGGATTAGCTGTTAGCGTGTTTGGTTCTGCACGAATAAAGCCAGACGATCCAGAATACAGTAGCGCTCGCATAATGGGCAAAGAGCTTGTAAAACGCGGTTTTGCTGTGATTACGGGCGGAGGTCCTGGAATTATGGAAGCGGCAAATCGCGGAGCGGCAGAAGCTGGCGGAACAAGCGTGGGGTTAGGAATCGAATTGCCTCACGAGCAGGGCCTAAATCAGTGGGTGAATCTTGGAATGCAATTTCGTTACTTTTTTGTTCGCAAAACAATGTTCCTAAAATATTCTTCGGGAATTATTGTGTGCCCAGGCGGTTTTGGCACAATGGACGAGCTTTTTGAGTCGCTTACGCTTGTTCAAACGCATAAGGTTTCTAAAATTCCTGTTGTTCTTTTCGGCAGTGAATATTGGAAAGGCCTTATGAATTGGATTGAAACTACAGTTAAAGAAAGAGGACTTATATCGTCTTTTGACCCTAGTTTGCTTGCGACTACAGACGATCCTCTAGAAGCTGTGCGAATTGCAACTGGAGACAAGTTTATTAATTAGTCTTAGCTAGTTTTGGCTAGTTTTCCTTCATTTTTCGCTCATTTATAAGCGTTGTAAGTTGCCAAATTTCTTCTCCAACGTCGATTCCGCGTGGGCATTGCCTGGAGCATGCTCGCACGGATTGGCACGCGCTTATGCCGTCGCTAGAATCCGCCAAGTCTAATCTTCGATTAGTGGCGTTATCTCTAGAATCGTTAATAAATCGCGCAGCATTTATAAGTGCTGCAGGTCCAATAAACGCTTCTCCGCCTGCATAGACTGGGCAAATTCCTTCACACACGCCGCACATTATGCAATTGCTTAAAAGCTCAAACTTTGCAAGCTGCTCTGGGTGCTGCAAAAACTCAATAATCGCAAGTTTTCCGCTGCTGTTTCTTGTTTGAACATTTTGCGCTTGCAAATATGGCTCGAGTCTTTTAAGCTGTGCAATCATTGGGGAAAGGTCGCAAATAAGGTCTCTTTGAATAGGAAAGCCTGAAAGTGGCGCAACCTCAATAATGCCAAAGCTTCCATTTTGGATTAGTGAAGATATCTCTTGAGATTGAACTTGCAGATTGTGATTTTCATCGGCTGTTGGTGTTGGTGTTGGTGTTGCGGTTGCTTGCGACTTTACGCTACCAGTTTTTCTAAAACCGCTTGATCTAACACCTTGAGTTTGTGTATTTTGCCTAGCGTTTTGGGCGATTGTGGCTGTGCAAAGTAAAGTGGGCATGCCGTTTACGTTTGCAGCATCCGATCCGCAAACGCCGTGACCGCAAGAGTATCTAAATGCCAAAGTGGGGTCTATTGTGCGCTTAATTTTAAGCAAGCAGTCTAAAATCGTGTCGTTTTTGCGCGCGCGAATCGTATAATCTTGAATCCAATGTTTTCCGCTTAATGGTTTAGCTGGTAAATCGCCAGAATTTTGCGTTGGAAATGGGCTACTTTTGCGCTTTTTTGCAAAAGGGCTTTCTCTGTGCCTTCTAACTAAACCAGGGGAGTTAGTGGAGGCGATTGGTGCTGAATCGGTGGCTGAATCGCCAGCAACCGCGGAGTCGCGAGTAACCGACGAATCGCAAGCACCGTCATTTGGCGTAAAACGAGATACGCGAAAAGTCACAAAAGCTTCATCGCTTGTAGTGCAATCTTGATTATTAGAATGCGCAAAGTTGCGTCTAAAATCGTCAACCATTTGCGCATACCTCCAATTCATATAATTCTAGTTTGCCATAATACTTGCACAGAAATACTTGAGCGAAAATGCAGAAGCAGAAATACTTGAGCGAATCACAGAAGTAGCAAAAATGTTGGCTGCGCCTAACGTTAGGCTTAAATTATGACAGATGCTTTGTTTTTGCTGGATACGAATAAAGACGATGCGCCCGTTCTTGCAAATGGGATTGAAGAAGGGTGGACTCTTAGCTTGCCTCAACACGTTAAAAGGCACGCAATAAGCGCAATGCGACTTTCGGATGGCGATTCGTTAGACCTTTCGGACGGCAAAGGAGTGCGAATTCACGCAACGATTACAGACAGCGAAAACGGCTTAGTTAGAGTAGATTCGTTCATAAAAGAACCAGCGCCAACAACCCGATTAACGCTTATTCAGGCTCTCGCAAAAACGGGTCACGACGAGCAAGCAATAGACATGGCTACCCAAATTGGTGTAGACGAAGTAATTCCTTGGTGCGCAAATAGGTCGATTTCAAAATGGAAGCCAGGGCGCACAGATAAGCGATGGAATCAAGTGCTTGAGGCTGCAACGGAGCAATCGCGCAGAGCGTGGATTCCACAGCTTTTAGAACCAGTTACAAGCAAGCAGATTCTAGCGATTTGTAGGCGTGCATGCGTTTATGGAAGCCTTGTAGTTGTTTTGCATCAAGACGCAACGGATTCTTTTAGTCAAATCGAAAACTACGTAAACGACTTAACGGAAAAATGCTTAAAAGATGGCAAAACGCGCACTGTTTATGTAGTTGTGGGGCCAGAAGGCGGAATTAGCGAAGAAGAAGTGCAAAGTTTTATAGACGCTGGAGCTAAAAGTTGCGTTTTAGGAAGCAATATTTTACGCGCATCTACAGCAGGGCCAGTATGTTTATCGTTGCTTTCTAGAGCACTTGGCAGGTATGAGTAGTAAGCAATCTTTGCAAGCTTTGTGCGTGTTTTGTGTAAAATAGTAAATGGTGTTCGGCAATAAGAATTGCAACAAGAATTGCAATAAGAATTATTGAAAAGTGGGCAAAATAATGGATAAAGCATGCAAAACATACAAAACTGACGACGATTGCATTTTTTGCAAGATAATTGATGGGCAAATCCCAAGCAGCAAAGTGTATGAAGACGATGAAGTAGTGGCTTTTAAAGATATTAATCCGCAAGCCAAGGTGCATGTTTTGATTGTTCCGCGCAATCATTACAAGAATGTTGCAGATCTTGCTCAAAATGATTCTGATGTTTTGGCTCATATTGCATGTGTTGCGCAAAAAATTGCAAACGACTTTTATAATGGCGATTATCGCCTTGTTTTCAACACCGGTTTGGGAGCTGGTCAAACCGTGTTCCATGTTCACGCTCATGTTTTAACAGGCGAAAAACTTGAAGAAGGTAGTTTATAAATCGTGGCAAATAGTACAACGCGTATTGTTCAAATTCCAAGCGAATTAAGCCCAGTTGCTGTTTTGGGAGCAGCAGATTCAAACTTAAGAGAGTTGGAGAAGGCTTTTCCAAGCATAGATATTTCCGTTCACGCGGATTGTGTGAGAATCGTATCTAGAAGCGCAAGAAGTGAGGAAGACGCTTGCAAAGCCGAACACGCGTTGCGCAAAATAGTTGATTGCGCTTACGAAGCTCCTGTTGATTCTTATGCTGTAAAACGCATGCTAGAAAGAGATGTGCTTAAAGGTAGCGAGCATAATGTGCGAATCGATAGAATTGGGCACAATGGCGGAGTTTTAGGCGGAGCGTTTAGCGGATTAAAGTCTTTTGGTACTGGAGCTGAATCTGGCTTTGGAACTGGCGCAATGGAAAGCGATTTTGCGCGCGGTTCTGCCGATTTAATGCCATCTAGTGAAGATGCTAAAAGGCGTGCAATGAGCAGAAAAGCGCGAATGGCTAAAGGTGTTATAACGTTTGCGGGTGGAAATCCTGTTCGCGCAAAAACAGCGGGTCAAACAGCTTATGTTCAAGCAATGGAATCAAATACTGTAACGTTTGGAATTGGGCCTGCTGGTACTGGAAAAACGTATTTAGCGGTTGCTAAGGCTGTTAGAGCTTTAGAAGATGGGCGAGTGCGAAGAATAGTGTTGACGCGCCCTGCTGTAGAAGCTGGGGAAAATCTTGGATTCTTGCCTGGAACGCTAAACGACAAAGTGGATCCATATTTAAGGCCGCTTTACGACGCGCTTTCCGACATGTTGGGAGCGCCGCAACTTAAGCGATACATGGACGAGAACGTTGTGGAAGTGGCTCCGCTTGCATACATGAGAGGTCGCACGCTTAATGATGCTTTTGTTATTTTAGACGAAGCGCAAAATGCTACTGTTCAGCAGCTTAAGATGTTTTTGACGCGTCTTGGATTTAACACCACAATGGTGATTACAGGAGATAGAACGCAAGTTGATTTAGCGGTTCCAAAATCTGGATTAGCTTCGATTGAGAACGTGCTGAAAGACGTTAAAAGCATTGCGTTTGTTCACTTAAATGCGCAAGACGTTGTTAGGGCCGAGCTTGTTGGGCGAATCGTAGAAGCGTATGAAGCGTGGGAAAATCGCGAGGCTGATTTTAGGCGCGAGAAGGCTAGAAATAGGAAAAGTCTTGAGTCGCAAGCAGCCAACGAATCGCAAAATCTTGAGAGGAATATCAAGTAATAATGAGTGTTGAAGTGATGAACGAAACCGTTTGGCAAATCGACCCAAAAATATTCTCCGACCTTGGAATGTGGGTTTTGCAACAAATGCGAGTAAGCGTTCAATCCGATTTGTCAATTACTTTTGTGGACCCAGAGCCAATCGCTAGTCTTCACGAAAAGTGGATGGACTTAGAAGGTCCTACAGACGTTATGAGCTTTCCAATGGACGAGCTGACTCCTGGAAGCGACGACAAAGTGAGTGAAGGAATGCTTGGAGACCTTGTGATTTGCCCGTGGGTGGCGGCTCAACAGGCAGCAGCGGCAGGGCATAGCACAATGGAAGAGATGCTATTGCTCACGATTCACGGAATGTTGCATTTGCTTGGATACGATCACACTACGCCTCAAGAAGAAAAGCAAATGTTTGGCTTGCAAAGGCAGCTTTTGCTAACGTTCTTTGCGGCTAGATCTGGCGAGCTTTACGATGCCACTTTGCCAGCTGGTGCCGTAAATGAGCTGGAAGAATACGAGAAAAATCATGCTAAATAACATTACAATTCCGCCGATTCCCGATTTGCCTGCACATATGTGGGCTTGCTTGTGTGCAATTGCAATAGTCGCAGTTTTGCTTGTGTGGCTTTCGCTTGCAATGGCGGCGGCGGAAGGGGCTGTGCCAAGAGTTACAAGGTCTAGTCTTAATAATCTTATGATTGAAGAGCAAACGAACGATAACGAAAGTCAAGTCGTTCGCTTGAGGAAGCTTGCTAGAATTCGCAGAGCAAAAAAGCTTATAGCAGATAGGTATGCTACGAGCGGAGCGTGCGCATTTGTGCGAATCGTGTGTAACGTGTTGGACGGCGTGGCTTTTTCTGCAATCGCGGCGACTCTTGGTGCGCCTCTTTGGTTAACGCTATTAATCGGGCTAATAGTTGCAATGATTGTTGCAATTGTTTCTGTTCTTGTGCGGCCAAGAGCAGTTGGAGCGGCTCAGCCAGTTTTTAAGCTGATGCGTTTGTCTAGAATAATTTCGATTGCTGTTTTTATGAATCCGTTTGCAAAAATCGCAAGTCGTGGAGATTCGCAAAATCAAAGCCAAAATCATAAGAAGAATGCTGCTCTTTCCGACGATGAAGAGTTGGAAAATATTCAATTAGACCAAGCTAAAGCGAGTATCGATAGGCTTGTGGAAGCAAACGATTTTGACCCAGAAGTTTCAGAGATGATGCGCAACGTGCTTACGCTTTCCGACACGTTAACGCGCGAAATCATGGTTCCGCGAACCGATATGATTTGTGTTAAAAACGACGAAACGCTGGAAAATTTCCTAAAATTGTGCTCAAGATCTGGATTTTCTCGCGTGCCTATAATTGGCGAGTCGGTTGACGATTTGGAAGGAATCGCGTATTTAAAGGATGCTGTGCGCGCAACCGTGTTTAATCCAGCAGCATCTGAGCGCGCAGTTTCTACGATTAGTCGAAGCCCAATGCTTGTACCAGAGTCCAAGCCAGTGGATGATTTATTCCACGAAATGCAGCGAATCCGACAACATGTTGCCGTTGTTGTAGACGAATATGGCGGAATTGCAGGGCTTGTTACGATTGAAGACGCGATTGAGCAAATTGTTGGAGAGCTAGAAGACGAGCACGATCGCACTCAGCACGCGGATCCGCAAGAGGTGAGTAAGGGTGTGTGGAAAATGCCTGCGCGCACGCCTATCGCCGATTTGGAAGATATTTTTGAAGTTCATATAGACGAAGACGATGTAGACACTGTGTTTGGGTTGCTTACCAAGTTGCTTGGAAACGTGCCGATTGTTGGGTCGAGTGCTGTGACGAGAGGTCTTAAGCTAACCGCGGTTGATTCTGCTGGGCGACGCAAGAAAGTCTCCACGATTCTTGTTGAGCGAGATATTCAAGGATTTAAAGATATTCAAGGTCTTAAAGAAGACGATAGCGCTGGAAAGAGCGGCGGAAAGAGTGACAGCAAGGCTGATGCCAAGAATAATGGCAAGAATGGCGATAAAGATAGTAGTAAAGATAGCGAATCATCGCAAGTTGATGGCGATAAATAGTGTTGAATTATGAATGATATGAAAGATGTTAATGATATGAGTGACGATATGGAAGATATGGAAGATATGGAAGATATGAATGACGAAATGTTTGCTAATTTAGATCCTTCTCTAAAAGCGAGCGTAGAAGTGCCTGATTTTAACGGCTATAAATCGGGATTTGTTGCTGTAGTAGGCAGACCAAACGTTGGAAAATCAACGCTTATGAACGCGCTAATCGGAACGCAAATCGCAATCGCGTCTTCTCGCCCAGAAACAACGCGCAAGGCGATTCGCGGAATCTTAACAACTCCAAACGCGCAAATGGTGTTAGTTGATACGCCAGGAATCCACCGGCCGCGCACTTTGCTAGGCCAACGTTTGAACGATATTGTAGACGAGTCGCTTGCGGATGTGGATGCTATCGCTTTCTTGCTTCCAGCAGATCAAGAGATTGGGCCTGGAGATAGAAGAATCTTGAGCCGACTTCGCTCCGACTTTGCCAAAAAAGACGCGTCTGGAAACTGGGTGTGGAAGGTTCCGCTTATTGGAATCGTAACTAAAATTGATACGCTAAGCCGCGATGAGTTGGTGTCTCATTTGATTGAGATTCAACAGTTTGCTGATTTTACTGATATTGTGCCAGTTAGCGCTTTGGAACGCGACAATGTTGACGAAGTTAAGAAGGTTTTGATTGACAATCTTCCAGAAGGCCCGAAGATGTATCCAGACGATCAGCTTAGCGAGGAGAGTCCTTCTAGCATGATTGCGGAGCTGATTCGTGGGGCTTTTCTTGAGGAACTTGACGACGAGTTGCCACATTCGCTTGCGGTTGTTGTAGATAGCATTGTGCAACCAGGAGATGAGGACTATGCACAATATGACGATAATAAAGCGCATGTGATTGTGTCGGTGTATGTTGAGCGCGATTCGCAAAAGCCGATTATTATTGGGCGCGGTGCGGAGCATCTTGTGCGCGTTAAGAAGCGTTTGCGCACTGCGGTGAATCGTATTACGGGCGCTAAAGCTGTGCTCGATTTGCATGTGAAGGTTGCAAAGGGGTGGCAGAGTGACCCTAAGAAGCTTGAGCGCTTGGGGTTCTAGCGCGACGACCTGCCTTTTCGCTTAGAGCGTAGCGCGAAAAGGCAATTCGGAGCGCTGAGCTTGCTTAAGGTTGAAAGCACGGTGTGCTTTCAACGCAAGCGAAGACGTTCGCACGGCTAATCCGTGCGAACGAGGACCTGCCTTGTAGTGTGTTTGTACCTAAAATACGGCGTGTCGTCATACAAACGCACTACATGAAGCGTCGTTTTTTCCGCATTTTGTTGCTGATTTTCGTGTGTAGAGCTACAAAAAGCGGGATCGTGTGTAGATACAAAAAACCGCGGAAGACTAGTCAGTTATAAGACCAGTTAACCGCGGTTTTGGGCGATTTGCGAGTTACGCTTTAGGCGCTACTTCTTGCGAATCGTATACATTTGCGTGTTAAGCAGATTAGCGTATTTCTTAATAACGCGCGGGCGAATAATCTTCATAGAAGCCGTCATTAAGCCGTTTTCTTGAGTAAACTCTTCTGGCAGAATAATGAACTTTCGCACAGATTCCGCGCGCGATACGTCCTCGTTTGCAATATCCACAAACTTTTGGATTTCCGCGCGCACAACCGCGTTATTTGCGGCGTCTTCCATGCTCATAGTCTCGTCCAAGCCCTTGGTCTTAAGCCAATTGCGTAAAATCTCCTCGTCTAAAGTCACAAGAGCAGATATGAATGGTCTTTTATCTCCAAGAACAAGAGCTTGAGATACAAGTTCGCAACGCTTAATCACTTCTTCAATAGGACCCGGAGCCACATTCTTGCCGCCAGCGGTAATGATCAAGTCCTTCTTGCGACCAGTAATGTAAAGCATGCCATCGTCGTCAATGCGACCCAAATCGCCAGTAGCATACCATCCGTCTTCTGTAAACGAAGTTTCTGTCGCCTCTTCATTCTTGTGATACTTCTTAAACACGCAAGTGCCCTTAATTTGCACTTCGCCATCTTTAGCAATTCGCAAAGTGAAAGCTGGGAAAGCAATGCCGACCGATCCTTCACGGAATGGAACGCCAATAGGTGTGAACGCGCATGGGGCGGTGGTTTCCGTAAGACCATAACCCTCATAAACTGGCACGCCTGCGCCGCGGAAGAATGAAATCAGCTCAGGATCTAGTGGCGCGCCACCAGCAACAATCCAACGTGCGCGTCCGCCAAGCGCTTGGCGAATCGGGCGGTAAACGAGTGGATCGTAAGCAGCTCGGCGAGCCTTTGTTAGCGCCTTAGCATCTCCAGAATCCTGAACTTCCTTCATGTATTGCTGAGCCGTAACAACAGCCCCCTGGAAAGCAAGTCCCTTAGCTCCATGACCTGCCTTTTGCGAAGCTGCGTTATACACTTTTTCTAGCACGCGTGGAACAACAATCATAACAGTTGGTTTTGCGACTTGAAGGTCGGATATAAGCGTTGTAATGCCTTGCGCAATGTAGATTCTAAGCGTGCTAGCAACAACAATATAGTTGATTGCGCGCGCAAACGAATGTGCTTGAGGCAAGAACAACAGCACAGAACCATTAGGTTCGCTAAGCAAGTCTGGTAAGTAGGTTGGCAAGTTTAACGCGGTTGTGCAGTAATGCTCATGCGTCATTTCCACGCCTTTTGGCGCAGCTGTAGAGCCAGAAGTGTACACAATAGAGCACAAGTCGGTTTTTTTAACCGAGTCAATTCGCTCGTCTAGTTCTTCATCGCTAACGGAGTATTCAAAGGCTTGTAGTTCCGCCAATCCGCCTGTTTCTATGCAAATAATGCGCTCAAGGCTTGGGCATTCTTCAATAGCTCCATCTGCCTTGTCTTTCATTTCAGTTGTGCCAACAATCAAAAAGCGCGAGTCGGAGTTGTTTACAATGTTGCGAATTTGCTCGGCAGAATCCGTATCGTAAATTGTAGCCAACACGCCTCCGCAAGCCATAACTGCAGCATCAACAACATCCCACTCATACGAGGTTTTGCACATTAACGCAACAGCGTCGCCTTTGCGCAATCCATAGTGAATCAAGCCTTTTGCGGCTTTTCTAACTTCTGTAAGGAACTGGTTGGCTGTTTTTGTAACCCATTCATCGTTTTCTTTGTATGTGTAAAGTGGATCATCTCCCATTCTTGCTGCCCTGTCTGCATACAAGTCGTAGATGCTTGTGCCTTCGTCTAATGGCGGGTTTCCGTCCGTTTTTGTGGTTAGCAAGCCAGTTTGTGGGTCTAGGAAAGTGGTGGTTTGTAGTTGAGAACCCCATTCGTCTACTCGTGGGAGATGCTGATTTTGCTGAAGCAGATTATTCTGTTTATTCTGTGATCCGTCTTGCTGATCTTGTGGAATAGAATAGTCTGGTTCTCCTGCGATGTCGTCGCTTACTGGGTGCGCGAAGTTGCTGCCAATTTGCAAAGCCTTACGAGCAAGATTGAAAGCTTGCTGCTGGAGTGTATTTAGGACGGACACATCTGCTCCTTAATTTTGCTAAATGCTTAAATTTGCTAATTTGTTTTGGTTAAATCAGCTTGTTTCGAGCACATATTTGTTATGCGCCTTTGACTATATATACATGATAATCGTTGGTGTGATTCAAGTCACCTTTTGGTGTTGGATTTGACTTTAGACTTTATCTGTCTAAGTGTTTTTATAGACTAGATAAGTTGCTTTGGCGAGGGAATAACACTGCGATACTTGCGATAGGCGCTTTGCGATTCGTTGGTTGCTTGCGATTGTTGTGTAAGTTCCGTTATCGACTGGGCTGATAGCCAACTTATGGTGGTTTTCGGCGCGTCGGTGCGCCTGAAGCTGGATTTAAATAAGATTATCCGCATAATCCAGACCATAAGGAGACCGATATGGCTACAAAGATTACACTTGAAGGCGAAGTTCGCAATGAATTCGGTAAGGGCGTTGCTCGCCGTTTGCGTGTTGCCAATTTGATTCCAGCCAGCATTTACGCTGGTGGTGCTGAGCCTGTACACGTGACTCTTCCAATGAGGGAGACTACTCTTTCTCTTCGTCACGCAAACGCTTTGTTCACTATTAAGTTCGGCAATGAGTCACGAATCGCAGTTGTTAAGGACGTTCAGCGCAACCCTGTTAAGCGCATCGTTGAGCACATTGACTTCTACGAAGTTAAGGCTGGCGAAAAGATTGACGTTGAGGTGCCAGTGTTTGTTGAAGGCACTCCAAAGGGTGCTGCTGTTGCATTCGTAGACGTTCAGGAGCTTAAGGTTCGCGCAGACGTTGCCAACTTGCCAGAGCGCTTGGTGGTTAATGTTGACGGCTTGACCGATGGCACCAAGGTGTTTGCTAAAGATGTTAAGCTTCCTGAGGGCGTTGTGCTCGACATGGATGGCGAAGAGTCTGTTGTTAGCGTTACTGTTCCAGAAGATGCTGCTACAGAAGAGACAGCTGCCGCTCCTGCTGCCGATGCTGCCGCTCCTGCTGCAGAAGCTCCTGCAGCCGAGTAAGGTTTTGCTTAGGATTTTCTAAGATTTTATAAGCCGCGCATAGTCAAGATTTTCTTGGTTTGCGCGGTTTTTTTTTTGAAAAATCGAGAATCTCTACCAAGCATGGTATTTCACTTAGTACAAGAAACACCAAAAACACAGAAATTGCAATGCTTATGGGGGGGGGGTATCCATAGCTTGTGCTTAAATAATAAAGGTTAAGTATTTTTTTGGAGTGCACTGGTTGCTAAACATTGCCGTATGTTGTGTATTTTGATTGTTAAATACTAAACGTGCATGTTGATTCTATGTACTAGATGTAACGGAGTTTGGGAGTCGAATTGGCTAGAACTAAAAATAGTGGTAGTGACGTTTTAAGCATTAAATCTGCTAAGCATAAGAGTGTTTCTGGCGACGCTAAGAACGCTAATAACGTTAAGAGCGCTAAGAAAAATGCTAAGGCTGCTAAGCTTTCTTCCTCGTCTACTGCTACTAGTGCTTCTGGTCATCGCCTTGGCGTTGCAGCTGTAGCTTTAGCGTCTACATTGTCTATGGTGTTGCCTGGCGCAGCGGCTTTAGCTAGGACTTCTTTTAACCCTGATTCTTTTGATCCGTCTTATGTAAATAGTGTTGCTAAGACTTCTGGCAAAGGTGCTGGGAATGGTAATGGCAAGGGCGATGGCGATGGAAACGGCTTATATAAGCATGGATTGCTTAACACGGGTGCTACTTTTGATCGTACTACGCGTCAGATGGTTGGTTCTGCTAAAGAGTATTCAGTTAAAAATACTGATTCTAATTCTATCGCTGAAGGCGTTGAGAATCAGGAAACGGTTGCTGGCGATTCTTCCGTAGGTGTTAAGGATTCTGGCGAATATTTTGTTACAAATGTCGATTCGTCTTCGCCTTCAAATCGTTCTTTTGATACTAATAATTTTGAGGAT
Organism: Gardnerella sp. DNF00109; assembly: GCF_049262845.1. Lineage (NCBI taxonomy): Bacteria > Bacillati > Actinomycetota > Actinomycetes > Bifidobacteriales > Bifidobacteriaceae > Gardnerella > Gardnerella sp. DNF00109. The sequence goes on along the minus strand of NZ_CP058406.1, from coordinate 1,064,814 downwards.
AGATCTGCGGCTAGTAGTGCAGACAGTAATGCAGATAATAGTGCTACTAAGACTGCGACTAAGGGTAAGCAAGATACATCAAGTTCTGAGATTGCAAAACCTGTAAAATCTGCGAAGAAGTCTGATACAACGCAGACTAAGGATGAGAAAACCAATCCAGCTGAAACTGGTAAGGTTGCGGAGAAGCCAAAGTCGAACGCGTCTGTACCTGCACATAAAACGACTGAAAAGCCAGCTGATACAAAGCCAGCTGATGCAAAGGCTTCATACACAAAGCCAGCTGCTGCTCCTGCAGCGAAGCAATCTGCACAACCAGAAACTTCACAGCCTGTAAGTGCAAAGACTGTTGCGAAGACGGAACCAGAGGCAAAGGCTGAACCAAATCAGAATCCAGCGCAGACTGAACACGCTGAAAATCAGCAGCCTGCTACAGAGCAGAATACAAACGCACAACCTTCAAGCACTCACGAAGAAAATGCGAATACAGTAAACGATGAAAATAAGCCAAAAGTGCGTTCTCGTAGGAGTGTTGATGAAAGTGCAAACGGTTCTAACAAGGGGAGTAGTGTAACTCCTGCAAGTAATGCGCCTGAAACTCCGTCTGCTTCTGCACCTTCAGCAGGTACAGAATCTAGCGCTGGTGCTGGAAATACAGCGAGCCCAAGTGCAGAAAATCCAACTGCACAAGGCACTGCACAAGGTTCGCATGATAATGCGCAAGGTGCAGTTACAGGTACAGGCGTCACTGGCAAAGATAAAAGCGCTACGCCTTCAGCTTCTGACACAACGCCTTCACCTGATTCTACACCGGCTGGCACACAGAACACTGGCACAACAACTAATAACGCAGCAACTGATCCAAATAGCCAGGTAATTAAGCCGAATACAGATAATCCAACGGCTGACAGTACAGATAAAGCCAACGAACAGGTACAAACTGACAAAAAGCCAAAAGCTACATACAATTTGCAAATTCGCTATACGATTGGTGGCGCTGCGAATAAGCAGCTTGTGCAGCCGTACGAGCTTACGATTGACAAAGCCGGCTTCGATAATCTTGGTAGCAATGGCAAGTACGAATACATTGAGCTTCCAAAGTCTGCTGGATACCGCCCATCTGTATATCATTCAGGCACATACCAATACTACATTAAAAACGATAAAAACGAGTTCGTTATTGACGACGGTACGGATGCGGATGCTGTTCGCTACTTGCGTCTAGACAAAAATCTTATTAAAGAATACGCTGTAAAGAAAAGGCAGGCTGTTGGGGGAAATAACGGCGCTCAAGCTCCGCAAGCCTCATCATCTCAAACAACTACAAATCCGCAATCTTCATCCTCTACGCAGATGCCAGCAGAAGACGGCATTCAGTACTACGGCGAGTTGAATATCAACTACGCTCCTAAAACAGCTAAGTATTATGTGCGTCACTTGGTGCAAGATCTCGATCATAAGGATGAGTTCCACGATGCTCCGAATTTGGGTATAGGTAAAGTAATTACTGTAAAGCATAAGGATGGCACTTCTGAGAATATTCACGTTACGGAGATTACTGGCACAGTTGGCTCGGATGTAACAGCTGTTTCAACGTACATCCCAGGCTACGAACCGGAACATAATCTTATTAGCTCGCCGCTTTCGGATTCTGAAGATGAAAAAGACAAGCTTGTTTTGAACCTTCGCTACTACCGTAAAGCGTATGAAGTTACTTACGATTCTGCTGGCGGTACGGATGTTACTGCTCAAAAAGTGTATTACCAGCAAGATGTGCCACAAGTTAAGGAACCAACTAGGCGCGGTTACACTTTTAAAGGATGGTCTTTAGTTGATCCTAACCAAAAGAGTGATCCGCTTTATGATGAGAATACTATTGTTTCTCTTGATGACTACAAGATGCCGGATCACAATGTGCAATTCCGCGCTAATTGGGAAGCGAACAATACTACTAGCTACCGTGTGAACGTGTGGGTGCAAAAAGCGGATTTAGTTGACAAAGATAATCCAAATTCGCTTAAAAACTACGACTTTGTGGGTCTTGTTGAGCGCAAGAATGTGAAGACAGACAGTGAAGTTGCGCTTAATAAAATGGATGATGCCGGCGTTGCTAATGATACTAATAAGCTTAATGGTGAAAACGAAGATAATTATGTAGAAAACCCAGAGCTTGGCTTAACTAAAGAAGAGCTGCAGGGAAAAGATTCTGACCATAAGACTGGCTTAATTTCAAAGTTCAACTGGATGAACGATACGCCTGTAACAAGCTTAGATGGGTACAATACCGCGAATCCTGGTGCCGCTGAAAATAAAGGCAAGGATTTATTTACGCGCTACTTCCATGTGAATAAGGAGCTTACTAAAAAGCTTAATACTGAGCAACATGATTTTGTGCCGGGTCGCCCAGATTTAGGCAAACGTAGTAAATCGCAGCTTTGCGCTGACGACTTAAACAACACTCTTAACTTAGTTTACGACCGCAATACTTACGAGCTTATTTTTGCTAAGCCTGCTGGTATAAAAAATGATAGCTTAAACAATGCTGCTATAAAAAGAAAAGACGAAAACGGCAAAACAACTATTTATTGCTATGCTGGCGGCGGCGATTGTTCAACGGAGTATGATAATAATAACGAAGATGATAATGGCAATGTAATTAACCATAAAGGTTACCGCGTAAATGTTCGTTACGGTCAAAGGCTTACTGATATTTGGCCTGATGTAAATGAATTAGATTTTAATAAAGAAAACACAGGCTCTTTAGGTTGGACACTTGGATATGCAGGAGATGGTAGACGTTGCTATCGTGACACTCCTCCGTATCGTTTTACTAAAGAAGAATTTGCTGACCCTAGTTTGCGTGTTGATTTTAAGAATGGTGCTGGCATAGTACCTAAAATTAGCGATGACCCTTCGAATCCTAATGAACAGCAATATGAGTTAAAAGATAATCAGCGTTTGCTTACTGCTGATACCAGTAGTAAAAGTGCGCCTATACAGGTGATTATTAGGAAGCAAAGTATTGCGTCTGCTAAAAACGGTGGCGATGATATAGACGACAATGATTATGAGCTTTCAACTGATTCATATAGCAAAGATGATACTTCCAACGATAGCTATAAATATACAGCTCCATCTATTGCAGGTTTTAATCCTGCTAATGGTTATGATAAGACAAAAGTTAGTGATTCGTTAGATTCAGACGACTTTGAAGATAAACGGGAAGAGTGGTATAACGAATCTCATGGTCATGGGAATTGGGATGATTTAAGTGATGATGAGAAGAATGCTTTTGCTAAAAAGTATCATTTAGAATTTAGAAAATTTAGGGGCGTTCCAGTAGATGAACAAGAAGATTATTCTGGTGATGCAACTGAATTTGAAGAAAACAAAATAATTGAATTTAGATACGACCGCAAGTCGTATGATGTGCAGTTTTATAATGCGGATGGCAATGCTATAAAGGACGGCAATGGCTCTGCTAAAGAGAGCCTGCCGTTCGAGTATAGCTTGACTAAGCGCGGCAAAAAAGATTTGACGGGCGAAGACAAAGATTTATACGGAAACGATACATCTTATGATGCTTCTGTAACTAAAGATGGTGGTGATAACACCGCAACTCAGTTCGATGGCAAGTACACATTCACACTTAACGGCAAGACTTACTCCATCGTTCGCCCTGCTGATTTGCCAGAAGACTATGTGTTTAAAGGCTGGGCTGTTGATCAGGCTGGTACTCAGTTTATAAATGGCGAAAACAAAGATATTACAATGCCAGTCAACGGCATTAAGCTTTACGCTGCCTGGGGTAAGCCAACTAATATTAAGCACACTGTGACGCTTGACTACCATATGCCTGGAACTGACGAAAACGGCAATACTATCCAAGATGTAGTTAAGAAAAAAGAGTTCGCTCGCTACAATGTTATTGACGAAAAGAATGATATAAAGGTTCCAACGCGTAAGGGCTACGACTTCTACGGTTGGGAAATTACTAAGAACGGCAAAACTTTGCCGTACGCTTTTGGCAATAAAGTAGTAGAAGATATAAAGCTTGATGCAGTGTGGGTTAGGGATACTCGCTACAACGGTACTTTTAAGCACATATTCTTAAAGCCAAGGTACACGTTTGCTGACTATAAGAAAGAGGGTCTTTCAGACGCAGAAAAAGCCGCGATGGTGGATCACATTTCTACTCAAACGGTTTCAGGTTTGCGCGAGCATTTGCGCTACAATGCTGAAGCAGTCTACAGTGACGAAACGCACTTCCCGGATAAGCATTTCACGAGCTTTGAAGCCTCGAGTGATGAGAAGCAGAATACTGGCGAGTTTATTTACCAAACGTACAATACGCGCAAGTATAAGGTAAAGTATATTGATCAAAACGGCAAGGATCTTCTTCCAGAAAGCGAAGTCAGCTCTGTAAATAGAAACTATGACGTAGCATTCTACAAGCCGATTGAAGGCTTTATGCCGGAAACTACGCAGAAGAATATTATTTATACTACTGATAGCGAAGGTAAGCAGACTAACGGTATCCCTACAATCACCTTCAAGTATAAAGACGTTCGCGTGCTTAAGCGCCAGGACGATAATCAGTATCGCCCAACCAACTACACGCGCTACGTGTTCAAAGTGGATGATAAGCAAGGCTCTATGGGTAGCGTTGTTGACTGGCAGAACAAGGATGTAGCTGACGGCTCTGCTCTTGTGTACGACGCAATTAAGGGCACGAAGGCATACCAGATGCCGCTTCCAACAGTTAAAGCAAAGCAAGGCTATGAGTTTGATGGCTGGACTTCGCAAATTGGTTCGTATGATGCTGGCTCTACGAAGCTTCAGTATGCTGATGGCGTAAGTCGCTTGCCGATTCGCTCCGAAGAGCAGAACAGTCCTGAGGTAATTTACACTGCTAAATTCAAGCTAAAAGCTCCTGTTGCTGCAGCTCCGCAAGTGCTTAAGCCAACTGAGAATATTAGTATTGCAAATAGTGATGATGCTAAGAAGCTTATAACGAATGCTGGTGATTATCCAGATGGTGCTAAGTTCAGCTTTGCTGATGGTGAAAAGTTTGACAACACTCCAGGCTTGCACAAGATTAAAGTGCAAGTGAAGCTTGGTGATAACAGTGCTGAAGCTGAAGTGCTGTACCGCGTGCTGCCAGATTTGGTGTACGCAAGCGATTGGGATAAGTTTAAGACTAGCGACTACGGCAAAGCTCATATTGACGAGTATGCGCCGATTACTTTTACCGGAAAGAATGATGAAGGCACTATTGTTGGTCACGATGGAGATAATGCTAATCATCCTGCTGGCGGAGAAACTACTCTTACTGCGTACGTTTATAAGGGTAAGGAAGTTAGAATCCGCGTGCCGCAAGCCTTCGGTAAGGATCACGGTCAAGATAATTACTACTATGTGTTCAAGGGCTGGGCGACTAAGGTTGTAGAACCGACTGCTGAGAATCCAAATCCAGAGCAGAAGTACGATATCGATCCTGAAGGTCGTTATAAAGATGTTACTGTTGACGATAATTCTGGCAAAACTTACACCGCTGTTTACAAGAAGATTGAATACTTCTCTAGCACTTCTGACGGTGGTGAAGTTCCTAAGGATGCTGTAGTCGCAATCTTCAAGCCTGCTCCAGGGCGATTGTGGAAGGATGGCACAAGCGGCCCTAAAGTGTTCTACGTAAAGAAGGGTACTGATCTTGAGAAGATTACAAAAGAAGGAAGTGGCGCATTAGCTTGGCTTAATAATCAGCTAACTGGCGCTAAGGGAACTTGGTCTCGAAGCAGCATGCTTAACGACGGTAAGAAGGTTGATTCAATTCCAAATGTCGCTGACTCTACTGACAAGTGGAAAGTCAATGAACCATTCCAAGAGTTCGTGGCAGATCAAACCCCTTGGACAGAACCAACAGTGCAGACTGATTACTTGGTCGCTGTGCAAGATAAGCCTGACACGCTTCCAAAGTTAACCGATTTTATAACTAATATGCCTCAACTCAAAGCAGATGCTGCTACGAATAATGGCGTAGAAGACATAAAAGTCGAATATGATTTACCAACTGAAGCTGAACAAAATACATTAAAGCAGAAGATGCTTAAGAAACCTGCTTTGTACACTGTTCCTTTGAAAGTTACAGTTAAGTATAAGGATGCAGCAGATTACAAGACTTATAGACTTGTAGGACGCTTAAAGGTGATTTACCAGTTGATGTACGATAAGAGCCTACCGAAACCAGATAGTACTCAGCCTTCACATCAGCCTGGCGATACTAATCCTCTTACGGGTGTTGCTGCAGAGCGTGATCTTGTTCTCAATAAGGATAAGTATGTTAAGGTCAACTTTATAAATGCCAATCAAGTTGATCATAAAGATCAGGGCAGCCTTGATAAAGATACTACTAAGCTGTACTACGTTCTTAAAGACGATGTTACGGGCGTAAAAGCTCCGCAAGCTGTTGGCAAGGATTATGACGCTGATGGATACCATTACGTGTTCAAAGGCTGGAGGAAGCTTGAGAATTTTGTTGATAATGATAATTCTGATGCTCGTTCGCGTGCAAGAAGAAGCTTAGCAAATCAACCTGAAATTCCTGTCACTACTTTGATGGTAAGTGAACCAGCATCTGCAACTAGCGTTGATGTGCAAAACGCGAATGGTGAAAAGTTGTTAACGAATGATGAGATTCGCAAATTAAAGTACTCTGAAAATACTACATACCAAGCAGTGTATGAAAAGGTGATGAACATCATCGACGCGAAGAGTAATGAGAAAATTCCAGATAACTACGTGCCGTATGTGTTCTTACCAGCTTTCGGAAGGAAGTGGGATGATGGCTCATACAAACCGAAAGTTATCTACTTTAAGTCCGATAGTACTACATATGAAAATGACGTTAATAATAAAACTAATGAGTTAAAGCAACAGCTTAAGGGCTTTAGCAAGTGGGAAGTTTATGATGCAGGCAACAAACCTGTTCCGTTAACTGACACAAATAAGAATAGACAAATTCGCGTATATGTTGCAAATCAGATTGCTGATATGCCTGTGAATGTATCTCAGTTTGTTAAGAGTGTTGGAGACGAAGTTCCTGCTCCTGATGAGCTTGTGTCTGGTGTTGATCCTAATAACCTAGAGATTGCGGGCATGCATGGTGCGGGTGTAGCTTATTCTTCCGGTGCCAATTCCGTTCGTATTGCAAAGCCGGGCATTACTACTGTTAGAGTGAGGGTTGAAACATCTGATCCAAATAAGAAGGGTGCAAAGATAGTACGTTATGAAAATGTACCTATTCAAGTGCTTCCGAATGTGATTGCAGAGAGAGATTTACCTTCAAGTAACAGTCAAGCAGGAAAGTTTATTTTAGAAAACTACACAAAGGTAACGTATGTAGCTGGCAATGGCGGAACTATGCAGTCACGAGTACATACATACTGGGTGCGTAAAGATAGAATATCTGAAATAAATAATTATATTCCAGACGTTCTTGCTAACAAAGGTTACATATTCAAGAATTGGGATGAAGTATCTTACTCTAAACATATTGATACCATCTATAACAGTGCTGATAACCACAAATCAACTGATATTGAGCGTGAAACATTAGCTAAGATTGCTGAACGCTATGGCATGTCGTTTACAGCTAATGTAATCCGCAAATCTAAGAATTCTACATTTGCGGCTATAAAGAATATTCTTGCTGAAGCTATAAATAACGAGAATATGAGTTATGAAGCAAGTCGTAATAGATTGGCTATTGTTGCTGAAACATTAGGAAAGTCATATACGGCAAAAATAATTCGTAATTCACAACACTCAACTATTGAAGCTTTGAAGAATTTACTTGTACAAGCTGGTATTACTGACGCTGATATTGCAATGGTATTCCCAGAAAGCGAAACCATTATTACTGCAAACTTCGAGAAGATGGCTCCTATGAAGTTTAAGTTTAGTGGTTCTGCTCGCGAGGGTATTCTAACGAACTTCAGATTGCAAAACATGACTGAAGGAGATGTTAATAACACAATGGTTACAGTAGATGGCAAGACATTAACTATTAACGAGTTAGTTGCTCAAGGCTTGACTTCTGTAAACGGCATTAACGCAAATTGCGCTGGTACTGAATGCAAGATTTCTGGCACGCCTAAGATTGTTGACGGCAAGCCGAAAGTTGAGCTAACGTTTACTACTACCGATAAGTATGGTCGCGAAGCGGAAATTACTGTTGAAATTGATGTGATTTCTGAGAGCAAACCTGCTCCAACGCCTGTGCTGCCAGCTCCTACACCAGCTCCGTCAAAGCCAGAAGAAGAGCCAAGACAAGAAGAATATCCGATGCCAGAATCATATCCGTATATTCTAATGCCTGAATCTCCTTTGACTGAAGTCGTACCTGAACAGGCTACGGAACCGAAGCAAAAAACAGAGCCAGAAGCTGTGAAGGATACTGCAAAACAGCCGTCAGAAGCTCTGCCTCAAACGGGTAGTGACGTTACACAGTCCGCGTTAATCGCCAGCTTGTTGGCATCTGTTGGTTTAGCTGGATTTGCTGCTAAGCATCGCAGACGTAAGAACGAAGATAACGAAAGTTGATTTGTTGAGTCGAGGGTAGTGACTAGAATAACGAAGGTTCCGGTTCACGCTTAGCTATTGGGGCTTTGCGACCCGGGTCGCCCGAATTCCATAGGAGACATTATGAAGCAGGGTATTCATCCCGACTATCACGCAGTGCAGGTTACCTGCTCCTGCGGAGACACTTTCGTAACTCGTTCCACCGCAAATGGCGATCATATGACGGTTGACGTGTGCTCAAAGTGCCACCCATTCTATACCGGCAAGCAGAAGATTCTCGACACCGGCGGCCGCGTGGCTCGCTTCGAGAAGCGCTACGGTAAGAAGACTAAGTAGCTTTTTAAACGCCAGCCCTGCTTTCGTGTAACTCGCGGAATCGGGGCTGGCGTTTTATGTGCTAAACATACATGTGCTCATGTGTCTTATTTAATATTTAATACTTAACTCAATATTTAATATTTTCTATTCAAAATCCGCGTTATACGCGACTACAAAGGAACAAAATGGCTGAGTCAGTAGAGGAACAGTTCCCAGCAGCGGTTACAGCTCTAAACGAATACCGCGATATTGAAAATCGCATGGGAGAGCCAGAAGTAGCGTCTAATCCAGACGCAATTCGCAAGCTCGGTCGTAGACACGCAGAACTCGGGTCAATCGTAAGCGCGTACCTAAACTACAAGCAGCTTTGCGAAGACTACGAAGTAGCTAACGAAATGGCAAGCGAAGACGAAGACTTAGCAAAAGAAGCAAAACAATTAGAAGAACAAATTCCAGCAGCAAAAGAAAAGTTGCGCACAGCGCTGATTCCTAGAGACCCAGACGATGCGCGAGACATGATTATGGAAATCAAAGCTGGTACGGGCGGCGAAGAAGCGGCTCTGTTTGCTGGCGATTTATTGCGCATGTACATGCGTTACGCGGAAAAGCGCGGCTGGACTACTGTAATACAAAGCGAAAATTCGACGGAGCTTGGCGGCGTAAAAGACGTGCAGCTTGCGATTCGTGCAAAAGGCACGCCTGCTCCAGAAGACGGCGTGTGGGCAAGCATGAAATACGAGGGCGGCGTGCATCGCGTGCAGCGAATCCCAGTAACTGAATCGCAAGGGCGTATTCAAACTTCCGCAGCCGGCGTAATCGTGTTCCCAGAAGCAGACGAAGACGACGACGAAATCGAAATCGATCCAAAAGACCTGAAAATCGACATCTTCATGAGCTCTGGTCCTGGCGGACAGTCCGTGAACACTACTTATTCCGCAGTTCGCATGACGCATATTCCAACTGGAATTGTGGTTAGCATGCAAGATGAAAAGTCGCAAATTCAAAACCGTGCGGCAGCTCTTCGCGTGCTAAAATCGCGCTTGCTAGCCATGAAGCACGAGCAGGAGGCTGCGGAGGCTGCAGATATGCGCCACTCGCAGGTGCGCTCGTTGGACCGTTCTGAGCGAATCCGCACATACAACTTCCCAGAAAATCGTATTGTGGATCATCGCACAAACTACAAGGCATACAATCTTGACCAGGTGCTTAACGGAGACTTGCAGCCTGTTATAGACAGCGATATTCAGGCGGATGAAGCCGATCGCTTAGCTAAAGCCAAGTAAGCCAAGTAAGTTAAGTTATCCAAGTAAATTAAGTAAGATAAGTAAAATCACCACGTGGCTTGTAAAATGCAAGAAATTTTGCACATTTTGCGCGCATCTGCCGAAAAACTTGAAGATGCAGGAGTAGAGTCGGCAGAATACGACGCACGTTTGCTACTGGCTCACGCTTGTGGCGTAAGTTTGGCAGACTTAAACAAAGCGCTAATACTTGGCGATTTTAAGGATTTTTTGCCCAATTATGCTAGCAAATATAGCGATTTTATATCTAGACGTGCTTCGCGCGAGCCATTGCAGCACATTATTGGATGCGCTACTTTTCGCTACATAGACCTAATAGTTGGCAAAGGTGTTTTTGTGCCGCGGCCTGAGACAGAAGTGGTAGTTCAAGAGGGATTAGATTGGATTCGCGCAAATAATCTAAAAAATCCTATTGTTTTAGACTTGTGCGCAGGGTCGGGAGCGATTGGATTATCGGTTGCAAGCGAAGTTGCAGATGCGCAAGTGTGGGCTGTGGAAAAGTCTCCCAAAGCTTTTGAATATTTGCAAAAAAACTACAACAAAATCGCGGAAAAATATAATATTTTAAACAGATATCACGCAATATTAGGTGATGCTACAAACGTTAATCTGCCTGAAAAAGCTGCGATTAAAGAGAAAGTAGATGTAGTAATCACAAATCCGCCGTATGTGCCAGAAAGCCAGCCAGTAGAGCAGATTGAAGCTCGCGACTACGACCCTAAAATGGCGCTATATGGTGGATCTCAAGATGGGCTACTAATACCGCAAAAAATTGTAAAAGCGAGTTTTGCATATTTGCGTAGGGGTGGAATAATGATTATGGAACACGATATTACGCAAGGAGAAGCGCTTGCAGATTATGCAAAAAACGTAGGATTTAGCAGCGCAAAAGTCAAAAACGACTTAACAAACAGAGCAAGATTTGTAGTATGCAAAAAAGAGGCTAAAAATGAGTAAAATTTGCACGATTAACGAAGAATCATTGCAACTTGCAGCGCAAATAATCAACGCAGGCGGCGTAATCGTAGTGCCAACAGACACAGTTTACGGAGTAGCATGTGACCCATTTAACGAGGATGCAGTAGTGAAAATCTACCAATTAAAACGCAGGCCGCGCACAAAAGCCTTGCAAATACTTATGAGTAGCGTAAGTGACTTAGAAAAACTCGGTCTTTACTTGCCAAGCCCATTAGACGTGCTGGCGGAAAAATTCCTGCCAGGCGGATATTCGCCAATCGCTCGCGCAAGAAAAGATTCGGTAGCTACAAGGCTTGCTACGCTTTGTAAAGCAGATAGTAGTGACGTTCAAAACAATAATAAAAACAAAATCCAAGCTGAAGCAACGCAAGGCGTGCGCGTGCCAGATTGCCCAGAATTAATGCAAATTTTAAGAGTTACGGGCCCTTTGGCTGCGTCTAGCGCAAATCGCAGCGGAAACGAGAGCGCAGACAGCGTAGAAGAGGCAGTAGCAGCTTTTGGAGACGAAATTCCGCTGTATTTAAATGCTGGTCCAACTCGCTCACACGTAGCAAGCACAGTAGTTGGCGCGGATGCAAGCGATAAAGACGGAATTGTGATTTTGCGCGAAGGCGTAATAAGTGAAGAACAGATAAGAGCAGAAAGTCGCAAGAAATGAGGGTATACCTGTTTATAGCAGCAATCGCAGGAGGCGCAACTTGGCTAATAATGCCGCTTGTACGTCATCTTGCGATTCGCATAGGAGCCGTGGGAAAAGTGCGCGCTCGCGACGTGCACACAATACCTACGCCACGTATGGGTGGAGTGGGAATGCTATTCGGCTTTGCTGTATCAATGGCGTTTGCAAGCTCCATGCCTTTTATTTCAGGGCTTTTTACAGGAACACACCAGCCGTGGGTAGTTTTAGCTGGAGCTGTACTCGTATGCCTTTTGGGTGTTTGTGACGACATTTGGGACTTAGATTGGATGCTAAAACTTGCAGGTCAATTGCTAATAGCTGTTTTTGTAGCATGGGGAGGGCTTCAAATCGTAACATTGCCGCTCGGCTCTCTAGTTACAGCGTCTCCAAGTCTTTCAATCGCAATAACCGCAATACTAATCGTGGCTTCAATTAATGCAGTCAACTTTGTAGACGGACTAGATGGACTGGCTTCTGGAATTGTGGCAATTGGCGGAATCGCCTTCGCGACATACTCTTATATTCTTGCGCGCACATCTCCAAGCTATGCTTCAATGGCAACTCTTATAGATGTTGCAATGGTTGGAATGTGCTTAGGGTTTATTTTGCACAATTGGCATCCTGCAAAGCTTTTTATGGGTGATTCTGGCTCCATGCTAATCGGGTATTTAATAACTTGCGCGTCTATTATAATGACGGGTCACTTAGATCCATCTGCAGTGCACACAAGCATATATTTGCCAGTATTTATGCCGATTTTGCTTCCGATTTTAGTGCTGTTTTTGCCAGTGTTAGACATGTGTTTAGCAATATGCAGAAGGCTTGCAAAAGGGCAGTCGCCAATGCATCCAGACCGCATGCATTTGCATCACAGAATGTTGCGCATTGGGCATTCTGTGCAAGGAGCAGTACTTATTTTGTGGGGATGGGCGGCGCTTATATCTTTCGGGTCAATAATGATTCTGTTCTTTAAAGCAATTTACGTGCTTGTTGGCATGATTATTGCGGCAGCGCTGCTTACAGTTCTTACAATGATGCCATATTTGCGCAGGCGGCTGCCAGAGCTACGAAATTCGTAAAATAATACTCGAATACTCGCGAATCATAGTTTATGAAACGCGATTTTTACAAACGTCATAGCAAAAACGTATAGTAACCCTATGGCTACAACTGATATGAACACGGAATCCGTGTATGCTCCTGTTCCACCAATTTTCGAGAAGCTCGGCCTTGCTTATGATGATGTGCTGTTGCTTCCAAATGAGACTGATGTTATTCCTTCCGAAGTGGATACAACTACTCATCTAACTCGCGAAATCACTATGAAAGTTCCTGCAATTTCTGCAGCAATGGACACAGTAACCGAGTCCGATATGGCTATTGCAATGGCTCGAAATGGTGGAATTGGTGTTCTTCATCGCAATCTTTCTATAGATGATCAGGCTGCGCAAGTCGATATTGTTAAGCGCAGCGAGTCTGGTATGATTACCGACCCACTCACTGTTCACCCAGATGCAACGCTCGCAGATTTAGATAAATTGTGCGGGCGTTTTCATATTTCTGGTTTGCCAGTGGTAGATAGCGAAAATCGTCTAGTTGGTATTATTACCAATCGCGATATGCGTTTCATTGCTTCCGAAGACTATGATCGTTTGAAAGTCAAAGACGTGATGACTCGCGAAAATCTCGTCACTGGTCCTTCTGATATTTCTAAAGAAGACGCGCATCGTTTGCTTGCAGACAACAAAGTTGAAAAATTGCCTTTGGTTGATGCAGAAGGCAAGCTTACTGGTTTGATTACTGTTAAGGATTTTGTGAAGACTGAGCAGTATCCAGATGCTACTAAGGATGATCAGGGTCGCTTGCGCGTGGCTGCTGGAATTGGCTTCCTTGGAGATGCTTGGCAGCGTGCGTGCGCGCTTATGGAAGCTGGAGTTGACGTGCTTGTGGTTGATACCGCAAACGGAGAGGCTCGATTGGCTCTCGATATGATTCGCAGAATTAAGGCAGATAAGGCGTTTGACGGAGTACAAATTATTGGCGGAAATATTGCTACTCGCCAAGGCGCTCAGGCTATGATTGATGCCGGCGTCGACGCTGTAAAGGTTGGCGTTGGACCAGGCTCTATTTGCACTACGCGCGTTGTTGCAGGCGTTGGTGTGCCTCAGCTTACTGCTGTTTATGATGCGGCTCAGGCTTGCAAGGCTGCTGGCGTTCCATGCATTGCTGATGGTGGTATTCACTATTCTGGCGATATTGCTAAGGCTTTGGTTGCTGGCGCTGACACCGTTATGCTCGGCGGCACTTTGGCTGGTTGCGAGGAAGCTCCAGGTGAAAAGGTTTTGCTTCACGGCAAGCAGTATAAGCTTTATCGTGGCATGGGCTCGCTTGGCGCAATGGCTCCTCGCGGTAAGAAGTCTTATTCTAAGGATCGTTACTTCCAGGCAGACGTTACTAGCTCCGACAAGGTGGTTCCAGAAGGCGTGGAAGGCGAAGTTCCATATCGCGGTCCACTTAACGCTGTGCTTTACCAGTTGCTTGGCGGATTGCATCAGTCTATGTTCTACGTTGGTGCGCACAATATTAAGGAAATGCAAGAGCGCGGTCGCTTTATTCGCATTACGGATGCTGGTCTTCGCGAATCGCATCCTCACGATATTGTGATGACTGCAGAAGCGCCAAACTACAGCGGTTTCCACAACTAAATCGTAAGTTGCGTAAGTTGTGCGTATAAGTTGCGTATAAATCGCAAGTAATTTTGCATTAAACGGCGAAGAGTTAGCTAAGTCTTTTTTGCTACTTTCTAACTTTTCGTCGTTTTTGTTTTGACAATTCGTATAAAATTATTGTATAGTTAGTGGGATATCCCACTAAAAATGAGGTGTTTTGTGGAAGTAGTGAAAGATTATGACGTTCGTCTTGATAGTAAAAAGCGTGTAACTCTGCGCGGAGCTAAATACCCTTATTACAATGTTAAAGAATGTGATAATGGTTGTATTTTATTAGAGCCACGTGAGCTTACTATTCCTAAGAGTATCTCTTCTAAAACTCTTAAAAGTATGGATGAAGCAATCCGCAATTTTAAGATTGGCAAAGTCTCTGAACCTGTTGATCTCTCTGACTTCTAGGAGTAAGTGAATGAACTTCAATATTAGAATGGGTATTCCAGAGATGTCTAATATTTGGGAGAGATTGAAGAAAGAGTTTCTAGAAGGCAGTATAAGTAAAAAAGATCTTTCTCTTTATAAGAAATGGGGAAAATCTATGAAACTTTTATCTGAAAATCCAAGGCATCCAGGATTGCATACTCATGATATTGAAGAATTGACAAATAGATATGGTGTTAGAGTTTGGCAATCCTACTTGGAGAATAAAACAAGTAGTGCAATGAGAATGTATTGGGTTTATGGTCCAGATCATATGTCAATAACTATTATCGGTTTAGAGCCTCACCCTGAAGATAAGAAAAATGGATCATATTCTAGAATTTCACTTTCTGATATGCCAGAGATGTGATTTTAGCTGTTAGTCGTCGCTGGGAAGATGTAGGCTGATGGGTTCGAAAAAATATTAGGAAAGGAACGAAAATGGCTGAAGCTAAGGAAGATCTTACGTTTACGCCGGAAGAATCGCGCTTAATTTGGATTGATTGCGAGATGACGGGACTCGATATTTTCCACGACGAATTATGCGAAGTATCTGTAGTTCCAACTGATTTTAATTTGAAAGTTCTAGACGACGGTATTGATTTAGTGATTAAGCCGAGCGATGCTGCTGTGGCTCATATGAACGATTTCGTACGCAATATGCACACATCTTCTGGTCTTGTTGACGAGTGGAATAAAAACGGTTTGCCTCTAGAAGAAGCACAAAAGCAGGTTGTTGAGTATGTAAAGCGCTTTTTGCCAGAGCACGGAAAAGCACATCTTGCTGGCAACTCTGTTGGCTCCGATAAAAAGTTCCTCGACCGTTACATGCCAGATTTAATGGCAAATCTGCACTATCGCGTAATAGACGTAAGCACGTTGAAGGAGATTTCGCGCAGACTTTACCCAGACGTTTACCGCAATAAGCCGGCAAAACACGGCGGTCACCGTGCGCTCGCGGATATTATTGAGTCGATTGACGAGTTGAGATATTACCGTGACATGATGTTTGTTCCAGCTCCAGGCCCAAGCGAAGCACAGGCAAAAGCTGGCGCACAGCACATTGAGAGCACGAGCTTGCTTCGCGACTACGAGCGCCGCGGAGACGCGCTAGAAGACGTAAATTCCGCAGAAAAGCGCGATTATTAAATAAAGCGCGACTATTAAACGCAATAAAAGGTACTGCCAATGAAGCAATCCGAAGCCCTAACCATAATCAACGCTGGTGCAAGCGTTTTCATTACCGGCGCTCCGGGTGCAGGTAAAACCTACGTATTAAACGAAGCTATTCGCGCAATGAGAAAAAACGGTTTAAGCGTGGCTGTAACGGCTTCTACAGGAATCGCAGCAACGCATTTAAACGGTCAAACCATTCACTCGTGGAGTGGAGTTGGAGTTTCAAACGCGCTTAGCGATTCGCTTCTTAAAACCATTAGAGCTAGGCGAGGGAAACGCATAAAAGCCACGGAAGTGCTCGTGTTGGACGAAGTTTCAATGATTCACGCGTGGCTTTTTGACATGGTTGATGAAGTATGCCGTAAAGTGCGCAAAAACTCTGCTCCCTTCGGCGGACTTCAAGTAGTTATTTCGGGAGATTTCTTCCAGCTGCCTCCTGTGAGTGCTTCTATGCGAAATCGCGATGTGTTCGAGCCAAGTCCAGAGTTTATTGAGTCGCGCGAAAAGTATGCTGCTGCTGGCAAGAATCCAGAAGGCTATATTACGGAATCTTTCGCCTGGGATGCTTTAAAGCCTGTTGTGTGCTATTTAACTGAGCAACATCGTCAGGATGACGGCAAATTGCTTGAAGTTTTGACGGATATTCGTGGCGGTCTTGTAAGCGACGAAGATAAGCAAGTGCTTGCCAGTCGCCTCGGTGAGTATCCGCAAGGCGATGAAGTTTCGGTTCATCTTTTCCCTACGAACTCACAGGCAGATGGCTTAAATAATGTGCAGCTTGCGGCAATTGATGCTGAGCCTCACGAATTTGTGGCAACAGAAGCCGGCCCTAAAAATCTCGTCGAGCGTTTAAAAAAGAATATGCTTGCTCCGGAACGGCTTGTACTAAAGGCTGGAGCTGCAGTGATGGCGTTGCGAAATGATCAAGATAAGCAATATGTGAATGGCTCTGTTGGGCGAGTTTTGAGATTCGCACCTGAATCTAAAGGTGGATGGCCGATTGTTGAGTTTGAAAACGGCAATATTGTCACTCTTAAGCCAGCTGCATGGGAAATGACGGATGGTGAGACTGTTCTTGCTAGCGTAAATCAAGTGCCACTTAGATGCGCGTGGGGAATTACGATTCATAAATCGCAAGGTATGACGCTTGACAGTGCGGTAATGGATTTGCGTAAAACTTTTGCTCCCGGAATGGGATATGTGGCGCTTTCTCGCGTGGAAAATCTTGGCGGGCTTTATTTGGAAGGTATTAACGATCGCGCGTTTAGTGTTTCGGCGGATGCTGTACTGTTAGACGGATTCTTGCGTGAGGCTTCTAAACGCGCGAGTGAGTTGCTTGCTAACGACGGTGCTGCTGCTTTCGTAACAAATAATGCGGAAGATGATTCTGCAAATCAGCAAGAGTTTGATATTTTCGCCTCTAGTGATTACGCGTATAATGACGAATTTTCCTTCGACGATGAGTTCTAGCTTTTTGTAGCTCTAATCGTTGTTTTTAGCTACAAAGTCGGGAAAATCTTCCGCTTTTTGTAGCTCTAATCGTCGTTTTAAGCTACAAAGTCGGGAAAGTGTTATTGCTATTGTTTAATAGTGTAAACAAGTGTTTATGTCCTCATGCGCAAATAGATTGGAACGCATGAATTCCAATGTACTTCGTATGTCTCAGCTGTTCCTTCGTACGCTGCGCGAGGATCCAGCAGACGCGGACGTGACTTCCGCAAAACTTATGCAGCGCGCAGGCTATATTCGTAAATCCGCTCCAGGTGTGTGGACTTGGTTGCCGCTCGGACTCAAGGTTTTAAACAAGGTTCAGGCGATTATTCGTGAAGAAATCAACGGTATCGGTGCGCAGGAGGTCCACTTTCCAGCGCTTCTTCCACGCGAGCCTTATGAGGCGACAAACCGTTGGGAAGAATACGGCGACAACATTTTCCGCCTTAAGGATCGTCATGAGGCTGACTATCTTCTTGCTCCAACGCACGAAGAAGTTTTCACGCTCCTTGTTAAGGATATGTATTCTTCTTACAAGGATTTGCCAGTTACTTTGTATCAGATTCAAACGAAGTATCGCGACGAATTCCGTCCTCGCGCAGGTCTTATTCGCGGTCGCGAGTTTATTATGCAGGATGGTTATTCGTTCTCGATTGACGAAGATGGTTTGAAGTCTGCTTATGTTGAAGAGCGCGCTGCTTACGCTCGAATTTTTGACCGTTTAGGCATTAAATATGTGATTGTTCACGCTGTTTCTGGCCCTATGGGCGGATCGGATTCTGAGGAATTCTTGGCTCCAATGGCAATTGGCGAAGATACTTTTGCGCTTGCTCCTTCTGGAAAAGCTTGGAATGTTGAGGCTTTGACCACACCAGAAATGCAAGATGTTGACTGCTCGGCAACTCCTAAAATGGAAGCTCTTGATACTCCAGATGCTAAGACGATTGAAGCTTTGGTTAAAGTTTCTAACGATTTGCATCCACGCAAAGACGGCCGCGAATGGCAAGCAGACGACACTTTGAAGAATCTGATTATTGCTGTTAAGCACCCGGCTGATGCTGAGGGCGGCGAGCACGAGGAGCCATGGCGCGAAATCGTGGCTATTGGTATTCCAGGTGATCGCCAGGTAGATATGAAGCGTCTTGAAGCTCAGTTTGCTCCTGCAGAAATTGAAGAAGCAACTGAGGATGATTTTAAGGCTCATCCTGAGTTTGTTAAGGGCTACATTGGCTTTAGCGTATTAGGTCCTCAAGCTCGCAAAGAGGGTAGTGGAATTGAAAATCCTGTCCGCTACTTGATGGATGCTCACGTTGCAAAGGGTAGCGCTTGGATTACAGGAGCTGACGAAGACGGAAAGCATGTTTATAACGCTGTTTACGGCCGCGATTTTGAGGCTGATGGTGTTGTTGAAGCAGCTCAGGTTCGCGACGGCGATATGAGCCCAGATGGTTCTGGTCCATTGAGCTTCGAACGCGGTGTTGAGATTGGTCAGGTGTTCCAGCTTGGTTTAAAGTATTCTAAGGCTTTGGGCTTAAGCGTTCTTAACGAAAACGGTAAGGCTGTGCCGGTTTGGATGGGCTGCTATGGTATTGGCGTTAGCCGCGTGATTGCATGCTTGGCAGAAACGCATCACGACGATGCTGGTCTTGCATGGCCTATGGCGATTGCTCCAGCTCAAGTTCACGTCGTTGCTACAGGCAAGGATCAAGTTGCTTTCGATGCTGCTGAGAAGGTTGTTGAAGAGCTTAGTAAGCAGGGAATCGAAGTAATCTTCGACGATCGTCCAAAGGTTTCTCCAGGCGTGAAGTTCAAGGATGCTGAGCTTGTTGGCGTTCCGCTGATTGCTGTAGCCGGCCGCGATACTGTGAACAATGGAACGATTGAAATCCGCGATCGCAACGGTTCAAACGTTGAGGCAGTTCCAGTGGATGAGGCTGCTGCTCGAATTGTAGAGCGCGTTCGCGAACAGTTGTAATCGCAATAACTGTTAACAACGAATCAGCGATTAAGCAATTAAACTATTAAACAATTAAACGACTAAGCAATATTGCCGTTGGTGTAATGCTTTGCATATTATACGCATTATTTTCAGCGGCAATATTGCTATGAATAGTAAAAAATTATATAAATTATTAGAATAGAATGTTAATGAGTTTTAATGTTTAATTCTATTAAAACTTTCTAAAAATCATTTACACCTCCTTCAATATCGTCATAGTGGTTTTCTTCGACTTGTGAGCCGAAATCTATTGTTTCTTTTGCTGAAGATTCAGCATCATAATGGTATTCTTGGCTGTCGTTTTCTTGCGAAGAATCCATAGAATAAGTATTAGCCATAGGGTTTTTCATCGCCAAGCTCAAATCTTGATTGGAATAAGTATCTTGATTTGCCCGATTTTCTTGGTTTATTTGATTAGTGTGATATTTACTATTGTTACTCTGATCGGTTCTTCCACGATTATAAGAGTATTTAGTAAAAGCACTAATTCCTCGATTTAGGTCGTGTCCAATTGCGGTGGCTTCTAGTACAACTCGAGACCGGTCTTCTCCATCTTTGTGCCAGGATTCCGTGTTTAAATTTCCGCACACGACTATCGCATCTCCCTTATGCACGCTTTTTAGCACATTTGCAGCTAAAGACTTGTATGCTTTTACTGTCATCCAAGTTGTCGGTCTATCTTTCCACTGTCTTTCCTCGCTATGGTAGTAAGACGTTGTGCTTCCTATTCTAAGTGAGCATGCTGGTGAGTTTTCGTTGCGACTAAAGTTCACAGGGTCACTACCTACATAGCCGCTGATTGTTAGTGTTGCTTGTTGTTGTGCCATATTCTTAACCTTTCAAAAGTTTGGACTGCGACTAATTTAAATCTCAAAATTCATCACGCAACACGTGTTGATTATTGTGATTTTCAATAAATTCGCCGCAGTAGAATCAACTATGAAGTATCAAAAATAGTTTTGCAAGTTATTTTTATCAATGTGGTTAAAGCCTATGCTTTATGCACATCGTTTAAAAACTCTTGACAAAATATGTAAAATTGAGTAGGCGAGTCTAAAATGTGTAAAATATATGTAGATTGATATACTTAGCGAAAGTAGTTTTTGTTTTTCATTAGCATTGGAAGGTGAAGCTTGAGTTTTTTGCCTACTTGTTTGTGTTATTTGAATCAGGGATTACTGAAAAGTAGTTATTAATCACGTGGAGAGAGGTCTACATTTATGTGGCATAAGTCGCACGTATTTTCTGCAAAGAAATGTTTAGCTGCTGCGGCATCAGCTGTTGCTTGCGTAGCAATGATTGGATCTACTGCCGTATCTGCTAGTGCTTTGGTTATAGTGCAAAATCACAGTGTTGCTAATGTTAATACTAATTGGCAAGTTAAGAATCAGTCGGCTGCAAGCTACATTTTAGGTGCAATTCGTGATGTGCGTTCAAAGTATTATGACGATGGCGTTACCCTTATGAACGGTATGACTCTTGCAGATTATGTTACTTCTAAGGGTCTTACAAAAGAACAGTATATTAATGATATTCGCTACGATCGTGCTAATGAAGAGGATGCTTATCGTCGTGCAAATGAGACTGTTCAGCATGGAAAACTTGGACATTTTGCTGCGGATGGTGTGAGCCTTCCAAACTACGATGGTCGTAAGGCTTGGGGCGAAAACATTGCTTGGGGTGAAAGCTCAGAAGAATCTATGTCGGATTGGACCGCTGGAGAGGAGTCTGCGTTACACCAATCTAATGGTGCTGAAACTACTTACAATGCTCATCTTTACCAGATTTTGAATCCAGAAAACATTTCCTTCGGATATGGTGAAGTAGCTGGTACCTCATACGGAAGAGTATCTGTTTTAACTCTTTCAACTCAGGTTGGAGACACTGACTACCCACAAGGCAAGTTAGGTGTTGCTCCTCACCTTGATTTTGCTTGGATTATCCGTAATAACGATATTGCTGTTGGTGCAAATGCTTACACCGACAAGCAGCTTGAGTATCGTTGGCTTTCTTACAATTTGAATACTCAGCAGTGGGCTACTATTGCTGATTGGGGTACTGGAAACTGGGCTTCTTGGGTTACAAAGCCAGGTGACTATTGGCTGCATTGTGAAGCTCGTGATCCTTCTACTAAGAAAGTTATTTTAGAAAAGACAATTGCTTTCCACTACACAGTTCCAAGCCAAACAGTTATTACTGGAACTTATGCTGGTTGGCAAGGCAATAGTGTTCTTCTTGGTGCATCCACTAATAATCCTAATGGCTCTACCAAGATTAAGATTTATGATTACAATGCTAAGCAGTGGGTTGAAGGATACGATGGCCCTTGGGCTTTGTGGAGCCCACGCCCAGGCATTTACTGGACTCATTTCGAAGCTTACGATGAGAATGGTAATTTGTCGGATGTTAAGACCTACGCCTTTGGCGTGTGAATCTGATTAGTAAATCTGATTAGTATCATTTAAAAAGCCTGCAAACGTTTTAAACGCTTGCAGGCTTTTGTTTACTTATTTACTTTATTTGTGTTTTATTTGCAACTTACCAAATGTGTACGCGCTCGCTTGGAGCAAGCCACATCTCGTCGCCGTCTTTAACGTCGAAAGCATCGTAGAACAAGTCAACGTTGCGCGCAATGCCATTAGTGCGGCACTCTCGTTATTAAGTTAATGCTATGCCATAGATATTTATTACGCGAAAATCTATAGATATTTATTTTATTTATATAAATAATTGATTATGATTTTATATATGGAAGGCAATATTTCTTATGCTATCGGCATTGACGTCGGTTTAAATTCAGTAGGTCTTGCTGCAATTCGCTTAGATGATAATGGGGAGCCTATAAGAATACTTAAAGTAATAAGTGTTATTCACGATGCTGGTATTGATCCAAATGGGGCAAAAGAATCTGATACGCGTAAAGCAATTTCTGGTGTCGCGCGGCGTGTGCGCAGGTTATATCGTCAGCGCAGACGTCGTTTGCAGAAACTTGATTTTCTATTACAATCATTGGGTTGGCCGGTTGTTGAAAACAAGGATTTAGAGTTTTCTAATTCGTTTATTCCATGGATTTTTCGTGCAAAACTTGCTGATGAATATATTGAGGATGAAGAACAACGTAAACAAATGTTAAGCGTTGCAATTCGTCATATTGCTAGACATCGTGGTTGGCGCAATCCTTATCAGTCAATAAAATCAATGATGCAAGAGACTGAGTATTCTGAATTTTACAATGAGTTGCTAAAAAATATTGAAAAGTTTGCGCCAGGAGTAGGTTGTGAAGGTTCTACGCCTGCGCAATTAGTACGCGATTATCTTTTATCACAACAAGGTAAACCCTCACGTCGTTTACGTATAACTACAGACGATAAAAAGAAAAATCATCCCAACTCATTAGATCCTGTTTTACCACGTAAGCTAATGCAAAGTGACAGCATGCTTGAGATTCTCAATATTTTCAATGTGCAACATATTGATGACAAGTATGTTAGAGAGCAGATTATTAATGCTGTTTTTTATGAGAAATCTCCGCGTGGCTCTGCAGAAAATCGTGTTGGCAAAGATGCTATAACAGGAAAGGGTAAGCGTGCGCTAAAGGCATCGTTAGCGTTTCAGAAATATCGAATCATATCTACTATTTCTAATCTTAGCATAAGAGAAAATTCAAAAGAACGTTGTTTAACAATAGAAGAAAAACAGAATGTTTATAAATTATTAACAACTTCGACTGATGAGTCATCAAAAAAGAAAAGCGCTGAAGTACCATTATACACTTGGATTGATGTAGCTGATTGCCTCGGAATTGAACGCTATAAGTTGCGTGGAGTAGGATCACAAATAGGAGATGGAGAATCTGTTGGTAATCGTCCTCCAATGTTGAATAGTGAGTTAGCTATTATTTATGCGAATAATAAATCTTTAAGACAATCGTTGCTCACGTGGTGGTTAGATGCTAATCGTACGCAAGAAGATAAAGAAGCTCTTATTGAGATATTGAGCAACACGGTAGACATAGAAGCAATTCATGATAATCCTGAATATCAAGATAAGTACGGTTCAGCAATAGCATTTATTGATTCAATGGATGAAACAGAAATTGCGGCATTGGAAAATATTTCATTGCCTAATGGTCGTGCTGCTTATAGTTTGGAAACATTAGATAAACTCAATAAGCAAATGCTTGAAACTGATGATGATCTATTTAAAGCGCGCAAAAAGTTATTTAATTTACCAAATAATTGGCGTCCATCTGAAGCTCCTATTGCAGAGCCAACAGGTAATCCTTCAGTTGATCGAGTATTGAAAATTGTGCATCGATTCCTTATAAGTGCTAAAAATCGTTGGGGTAATCCTGTACGTATTAATATTGAGCATGTTCGTTCTGGATTCCAATCTAAAAAAATGGCGAATTCATATAAGGAATTATTAGATAAACGAACCAAAGGTAAAGAAAATCTTAAAGCAATGATGCGGAATTCTTTGCATTTAGGCATGAGTGATTCTATTTCAGATGCAGATATACGCCGTTATGAGGCTGTTCAACGTCAGAATGGGCAATGTTTGTATTGTGGCTATGAGATTACTTATCATACATGTGAGCTAGACCATATTGTTCCGCGTAAGGGGCCAGGTTCTACGAATACTCGTGAGAATTTAGTTGCTACTTGCTTATCGTGTAACGCTCAAAAGTGTAATACTCCTTTTGCAACTTGGTGCGAGCAGTCTACATATTGCAAGAATCATGATATTAGTGTAGATTCCGCTATTAATCGGGTTCGTGCTTTTATTTTCCCGCCTAAATCATACGATAAACGCGGTGCTAATCAATTCAAAAAAGAAGTTATATCTCGCTTGAAACAAAAAGTTGGTGATGAAGCGTTTGATAATCGTTCTATCGAATCGGTTGCATGGATGGCAAACGAATTGCATCGTAGAATTGATTGGTATTATAACTCGCAGAATTATCAAACAAACAATGGTATTTCCGATATAAGTAATAAAGCTCAAACAAATGTTGGAGTTTATGCTGGATTGCTTACTGCTATAGCAAGAAGAATGTCTGGAATTGACGGAAAACTGGAGTTCTTTGATGGTAGAAGGAAAACTCGTTTTGATAGACGACATCATGCAGTTGATGCATCAGTAATTGCAATGATGACTCCAGGAATGGCTCGAATACTTGCAATTAAATGCAATCTGCGTGAAACACAGTTATTGCAAGGCAATAAAGTGGTTCCTGGTGGTATTGATTGGAGAGAATATCCAACGGCTAATGATCAAGGATATCAGCAATATGCTAATTGGTCTGTTCGTATGAATGCGTTATTGAAACTTCTTAATGAAGAAATGAGAGCTGATCGTATTGCTGTGGTTAATTCTATTCGTTTGAGATACAGTAATTCTTCTGTTCACAAAGATGATGTACATGCATTATTAAAGTTGCACGTCGGCGATGAAATCGACAGTGAAACAATCCGACGTGCTTCTACTCCTGCGCTTTATTGTGCGTTGACACGGAATCCTGATTATGATGTAAACAATGGTCTTCCTGAAAATCCAGATAGAACTATTCTGTTGCATAATAAGAAGTTAAATGCATACGATTCAATTACTTTTTTCAAGGCACAAGCAGCACAGCTTTTCGTACGAGAAGGTTCTGTAGAGATTGGTAATTCTATCCATCATCTACGCATTTATGAATACTTTGAAAAGTTGAAAAGTGGAAAAATTAAAAAATCTTATGGAATGATTCGTGTATTTCAAAATGATTTGCATAAACATATTCATGAAGATTTATTCTCGTGTGATTTGCCTGAACAATCTATCTCAATGAGATATGCTGATACAGAAGTCACTCATGCTGTGCAAACAGGTAATGCTAATTATCTCGGATATCTTGTGCCTGGCGATGAGATTATCGTTGATTTTAGTCATGCTAAATTATCAGGATATATTGGTGACTTTGTAGAATTCCTAAACAAGATAGGTGCAGATTGTACAGCATATAAGCATTGGGTGGTTGTGGGTACGGACGATAAAACAACTTTGATACTTAAACCATCGATGATTTCTTCTGAAGGAATTGACAAGTTGTATTCGAATTGCAAGCGCAATAACTTCGATTATACTTCTTATGAAGAATCTATTAATAAGATTCTAGCTGGTAAAGGTTGGCGTGTTTCGGTTAATGTGTTGGCCAAGTATAACGTAGCAACTATTCGACGTAATGCGTTAGGTGAAGTTCGTTGGGTATCACGTTCGCATTTACCTATTTCTTGGCGTTGGGATACTGGAGAAAATAGAGAATAGAGGAATTATGCAGAATGCTTGGCGTGTGATTGATTGTACTAATTTACAAGGTGAATTACGGTATATTCGCGGTAGGATTTTAGTGTGTGATCACGCATTAGAGCAGAAAGTTGAAATTCCGCTAGCGGAAACGGCAATATTGCTTATTGGTTTGCATTGTAACTGTTCTACAGGTCTGCTTCATCAGTGTGCTGAATATGGTACTTGCGTAATGACCTGTGATTGGCGATGTGTTCCTATCAGTGCTATGCATTCGTGGACCAATGTTCCTACGAGAATTACGGTTCGTCAATTGTCTCAGGCAACAATGAGTGTGCCTCGAAGAAAAGCAGCGTGGGCTCAGATTGTTCGCGCGAAAATACGTGGACAAGCAGCTTGTCTTGATTTATTAAATAAAGAAGGGGGTGGATTATTACGCGGACTATCTAATACTGTTCGTTCTGGAGATGTAACGAATAGAGAAGGCCAAGCTGCTCGTGAATATTGGAAACGTATTTTTCCCGAGGAAGAAGATTTTCATCGTAAACCAGGGTCTGGTCAAGATAGGAATGCTTTACTTGACTATGCTTATATGGTGTTGCGTGGTTTTTCCATTCGTGCAGTTTTATCTGCTGGTCTTAATCCAACAATGGGTATGAATCATCATAATGGTACTAATTATTTCTGCTTAGCAGATGACATAATTGAGCCGTTTAGACCAGCTGTTGATTACGCTGTTTCAAAATTATCATTCTCAGATACTCCAAATGATAAAGCAGTTAAAAAGTATTTGATCGACAGTGTTAATCAACAGTTTAATGGTTCTGGACATACAATTCCTAGCGCTTTATCTGATTTAGCTCAATCATATGGTATTTATGTGGAAAAAGACATGGAAGACTTTCGAGTACCACAATTTGTAAGGAGTGAATTATGAAAGTCGATGAGGACAGTGGTGGCATGTGGTGTTTAGTAATGTTTGATTTACCAGTGAAAACAAAAGTAGAGCGTCACGCTGCAACTGTATTTCGCAATATGCTGCTTGATATGGGGTATGCAATGGTACAATTTTCTGTGTATGTCCGTTATAGCCCCACTCAAACAGGAAATAGAACTTCAGTAAAAATAATTAAGGATAATCTTCCTCCACGTGGATCAATACGCATTTTACATGTCAGTGATCATCAATGGTCATCTGCACAACGTTATTACAATGCCAGGCAAGAAAAGAAAGAGGAGGCTCCCGATATTGCTATGCTTTTTTAATCATAAAATGTCTTATAATGGTTGGAATTCTACCATTCTTGATGATATACCAATTATATCAAGAATGGTAGAAGCTAATTTTCAACTAATGGTGACATTAAGCTTAAGTCTCTTCAATTATATCAAGAATGGTAGAAGCTAATTTTCAACGCTGAAGCTAAACAGTCGCGGCATGTATCAATTATATCAAGAATGGTAGAAGCTAATTTTCAACTATATATTGGACGGGCGGCACAGGCGTACAATTATATCAAGAATGGTAGAAGCTAATTTTCAACTAGCGTGTGTGGTGGTTTTGATGGTTCTCAATTATATCAAGAATGGTAGAAGCTAATTTTCAACCCAGCCAGGCAACGGCTCAAAACTAGATCAATTATATCAAGAATGGTAGAAGCTAATTTTCAACATTGCGATAGGCTTCTGGCACTAACGTAGCAATTATATCAAGAATGGTAGAAGCTAATTTTCAACAAATAAATAAAAACGGGGAAGCTAGAAAGCTTCCCCTGCAGTGATAATCATCAAAACTGCTGAGCAATCAAACTGGATAACAAGTCCAGTCTTATTGAAAATTAGCACTTCAAATATATCATTTTTAAGAAACAAAAGACAAGTGAATTTTTTTAAGTTTTGTTAAAAGATTTGAAAAGTTAACATATCGATATATTCAATGAATGACACAGTTGGAGATATTACTATTATTATGTTTAACATATATGCGTTTTTTAAAAAGTGCATTCTTAGAATGTATGTATGTACATAGATAGCATCCATATATTCATAATGGGAACGTTACTAATGCAGCGTTCCCATTATGTTTTTTATAATATGCGACTTTATATGCGATTTACCAAATGTGTACGCGCTCGCTTGGAGCAAGCCACATCTCGTCGCCGTCTTTAACGTCGAAAGCATCGTAGAACAAGTCAACGTTGCGCGCAATGCCATTAGTGCGGCATTCTGCAGGGGAGTGTGGGTCGATTTGAAGGTATTGCTCCGCAATCTCGTTACGAGCCTTTGAACGCCACACAAGTGCGTAGCTTAAGAAGAATCGTTGCAAAGCAGTGAAACCATCAATCTTAGGAGCGTTCAGCAAAGTTTCGCGAATCGCATCGTCACTTCCGTCGACTTCTTGTCCCTTGCTCTTTTGCAAAGCAAAAGCGTAGGCTTTAAGAGCAATAGTTACGCCGCTTAAATCACCAATGTTTTCGCCGATTGTTAAAGCACCATTTACGTGAGGCATTGCATCGCGCTCCTCTTTGCTCTTTAAGTGAGAGTATTTAACAATAAGCTGCGTTGGTGTAAAAGCATTGTATTGCTCAATAAGCGTTTTAGTGCGCTCAGTGAAGTTGGTTTTGTCTTCTTCAGTCCACCAATTGTTAAGCACGCCGTCGCCATCATATTCGCAACCTTGATCGTCAAAACCGTGGCCGATTTCGTGGCCAATTACTGCACCAATAGCACCGTAGTTTGCTGCGTCTGGAGCACTAGGGCTAAAGAATGGCGGCTGCAAAATCGCAGCTGGGAACACTATTACGTTAAGCAGCGGATCGTAGTAAGCGTTTACGGTTTGCGGAGTCATCTGCCACTCTTCGCGATCCACAGGTTCTCCAGCTTTTGCAGTATACCTACCAAACACGAATCGAGAAACTTCGCGCATATTCTCAATTAAGCCAGCGTCTTCCTTAATATTTAGCACAGAGTAGTCAATCCAATGATTCGTGTAACCAATATTTGGCTCAAACTTGCTAAGCTTTTCCAAAGCCTTCGCCTTAGTCTCCTCGCCAAGCCAGCTGCTGTGAGAAATCGACTCGCGGTAAGCGTTAATAAGATTGTCAACTAAGCCTTCCATATACTTTTTAGAAGACTCAGGGAAGTGCAAGCGCACGTATTCTTTACCGACTTCCTCGCCGCAAGCATCGTCAACAACTCCGATTGCGCGCTTCCAGCGGTCGCGTGGCTTGGTGGCGCCAGAAAGCACTTTGCCGTAGAAGTCGAATCGCGCTTGTGCAAAGTCCTCGCTTAACATGCTTGCCCAGCACAAAATCACATGCACGCGTGCCCAAAGCTTTAGATCTTCTAAGTCGGCTTCTTGCCAAATCTTATTCAATCCTTCTATAAAGCTTGGCTCGTGAACTACTACTTTGCTAAAAGCTTTACGAAAATCTATTGGCTGATTCTTTGCTTCTTCGGAATCGTCGTAAGATTTTTGAGCAGCATCCAAGAATGCGTCAAGATTCAGCGCTTCAAGCGTTTTTGCCAAATCCGCATAATCGTAAGGATTATAAGTTTTTTGAGAATCGCGTGTTGCTACGTTATCCCAGTGGTTGCTTGCGATTTGTGTTTCAACCTTCAAGAAACGTTCCGATTGCTCTCTTGTAGTAGTGGCATCACCGTATCCAGCTAAGCGCAACAATGAAGCCACCATTTTTACGTATTCAGCGCGAATCGGAGCGTAATTATCTTCGCGATAGTATGCTTCGTCTGGCAAGCCCAATCCAGCCTGCTCAATGTGCATAATATTCGTCTTAGGGTCTTTAGGGTCTCCGTAGACGCCAAAAGCAAACATTGCATTAGGTCCGCCATATGGAGTAAGAGAAGCAATAGTGCGAACTAAGTCTTCTTTGCTGCTAGCTGCATCAACAGCGTCTAAATCGCTCTTAATTGGCGTAATTCCAGCTTTTTCAATAGATGCAGTATCTAAATAGTTGCGGTATAGGATTCGCGACTTTTTGGCTGGGCAATCTTCGTTTTCTAAAATATCTCGAATTTGCGTCTCTGCATCTTCTGCAAGCTTGTAGAAAGCACCATACATTGGCTTATCTTCTGGAAGAGTGTAAGTGTCAATCCAAGGACCGTTTACGTAACGGAATAAATCGTCTTGTGGTCGAGTAACCGATGAGAAGGAAGCTGGGTCAAAATTTACAGCAGAAATTTCCTTCTGCGATTCCTCATTGTTGTTATTATTTTCATTGTTATTAGGCATGTGCCTAGATTACAAGTATTAAGCGACATCATTAGCTAGTATTTTCGCCATATTTTGCGCTATTTTCGTGCCTGCGAGTTAGTCTTAAATCATGATTGAACTTAAAACTCCATCCGAAATTGAAGCTATGAAGCCTGCAGGTCGCTTCGTTGGTAGTATTCTTAAAGACTTGAAAGCAATGACAAAAGTTGGCACAAATCTTCTTGAGATTGATGACTTTGTTCGCCAACGCATTATGAGCCGTAAAGGTGCGTCTTCTTGCTATGTTGACTACGCTCCTGATTTTGGAACTGGTCCTTTTGCTCACTACATTTGCACTTCTGTAAACGATGCTGTTCTTCACGGAGTTCCTTTTGATTACAACCTTAAAGACGGCGATTTACTAACGCTTGACTTAGCGATTAACGTTGACGGATGGGTTGGAGATTCTGCTATTAGTTTCGTGGTTGGAAAGCATGCGGATCCTGAAGATTTGCGCTTAATTAAGTGCACTGAGGAAGCACTTGAGGCTGGAATTAACATGGCTCAGCCTGGAAACCGTCTTGGAGACATTTCTGCAGCTGTTGGATGCGTTGCTCACGAGTATGGTTACAGCGTAAACCTTGAGTTTGGCGGTCACGGAGTCGGTCATATTATGCATGGTGATCCGCACGTTCCTAACGATGGCACTGCTCACCACGGCTACAAGCTTCGTCCAGGTCTTGTAATTGCAATTGAGCCATGGTTCTTAAAGACTACTGACGAAATTTACCAGGATCCTAAGGATGGTTGGACTCTTCGCTCTGCTGATGGTTCTCGCGGTGCACACACTGAGCATACGATTGCAATTACGGAAAACGGTCCTGAGATTTTGACCGTGCGCTAAACTTATAAATAGTTGATTTTGTAAGTATTTTGCGAGTAGTAATTGCGTAAAACAGGTATGTAAAGAGGTACTTTAAGTAAATGGCGGAATTTGATTTTTCCCAAGCATTAAATGATGTTGAAGCAAAGTATTCTTCGATTTCTAAAGCACTAGATGTCGATTCGTTGAAAGTTACGATTGCAGATTTAGAAAAGCAGGCTTCGGAGCCTGGACTTTGGGATGATTCTGAGCATGCGCAGCAGGTTACGAGTAAGCTTTCGGCAGCTCAGTCTCAATTAAAGCGTTTACAAGCCGTTGAGCAACGCATTGAAGATACTAAGACTTTGATTGAACTTGGTCAGGAAGAAGAGGATGCTGATTCTATGAGCGAGGCTCAAGAGGAGCTTGGCTCTATTGCTCACGAGTTGGACGATATGGAAGTTCAAACTCTTCTTGACGGCGAATATGATGCTCGTGCAGCGGTGGTGACAATCCGTTCTGGTGCGGGTGGTGTGGATGCTGCCGATTTTGCTCAAATGCTTCTTAGAATGTACTTGCGTTGGGCAGAGCGAAACGGCTATAAAACTAAGATGATGGATACGTCTTACGCAGAAGAAGCTGGTATTAAATCCGCCACTTTCCAAGTAGATGCCCCATATGCGTATGGTCGCCTTTCTGTAGAAGGAGGCACTCACAGAATGGTTCGTATTTCTCCATTCGACAATCAAGGCAGGCGTCAAACTGGCTTTAGTGCCGTGGAAGTAATTCCTCTTGTTGAAGCTACAGATCATATTGACATTCCAGATTCTGACATTCGTGTGGATACTTTCCAGGCGTCTGGCCCTGGCGGACAAGGCGTAAACACTACGTATTCCGCTGTGCGCATCACGCATTTGCCAACTGGTTTGGTTGTTTCAATGCAAGATGAGCGCAGCCAGATTCAGAACCGAGCTGCTGCAATGGCGGTTTTGCAATCGCGTTTACTTGTGTTAAAGCATGCCGAAGAAGCTGCTAAAAAGAAGGAGCTTGCTGGAGATATTAAGGCAAGTTGGGGAGACCAAATGCGCTCATACGTGCTTCACCCATACCAGATGGTTAAGGATTTGCGCACTGGCTACGAAACTTCGCAAACTCAGGCTGTTTTTGACGGCGATATTGACGGTTTTATTGAAGCTGGAATTCGATGGAGACACGAACAGAGAGTTGCAGCTAAAAAAGAAGCCGAGGAAAAGTCGCAAGCTTAGTCTGCACTAGGTAAAATTCAAGATAAAAGTCAGAATAAAAATCAAAAATAAAATATAAAATAGTTAAAAACAAAATTAAAGTATATCGTTCAATAGTTCGTAAAGGAAACTGCAGAATATGTCTCTGATTTCACTAGAACATGTGTCGAAGATTTATCCTAAGGGTACGCGCCCTGCTTTGGACGATATTTCTTTAGACGTTAATCGTGGCGACTTCGTGTTTCTCGTTGGTGCTTCCGGGTCCGGTAAAACAACGCTTTTGAGCTTGCTTTTGCGAGAAGAAGAAGCCACAAAGGGCGAGATTCACGTTGCTGGCAACGACTTGAGGCGCTTGGTAAATCGTCAGGTTCCACAGTATAGACGCACTCTCGGCTTTATTTTCCAGGATTATAAGCTGCTTAATAATAAAACCGTGTATCAAAATGTGGCTTTTGCACTAGAGGTTATTGGCACAAGCCGTTCTACGATTAAGTCGCTTGTTCCGCGAGTTTTGGAAACAGTTGGTTTAACTGGCAAAGAGAATAATTATCCGCATGAGCTTTCGGGTGGTGAGGCTCAGCGAGTTGCGATTGCTCGCGCGTACGTTAATCATCCGCAAATTCTTCTTGCAGACGAGCCTACTGGAAACTTGGATCCTACAACTTCTCTTGGAATTATGGAAGTTTTGGACGCTATTAATCGCACGGGCACTACGATTGTTATGGCTACGCATAACGAGGAGATTGTGAACTCAATGCGCAAGCGAGTTGTGGAGCTTCATGCTGGTCATATTGTGCGAGATGAGCGAGAAGGATCTTACGATTCTGCGCTTTACTTCCCAGATGCAGATGTTGAGCAAAAGTCGAAAGCTCAGCAGGCAGTTGAAGGCGATTCAGGTGTTCGTGCTGTGGCAGATTCTGGCTCTGATAACACTAGTTTTAACTCGTCTTCTGAAGATCCTAAAAATTACAGATTTATGTCTAAACGTGCAAAGCGTGCCGCTCAAGCAAAGCAGGCTATGGATGCTGTTGCGCAAACTTTGCAAAATGGTTCTGAAGATAATGAGGGTATTGCTCGACTTGCGCAATCTGTTCATTCAGGCAGAACGGGTAGATATGGTGAAGTTTTTCAGCCTTTAGAAACAACTATGACTTGGGGGCGTGGTCTTTCGATTCCACCAGCTCCTCCTGTGCAAAAGTCGAATGATGCTGAAGATAAGAACAATTCAGATTTTGCAGATTCTGGCGACTCTTCGGATTCTGGTGATTCTTTGGATTTGAGCGAGAATCAAAAAGATAAAAATAATACAGAAAATATTGTCGAAAACGATATTGAAAATTCTGGCGATAATTCTGTAGATAATTCTGGCAAAAACGTTGGCAATGCAGGCGAAAACTCAAGCGAAACTGGCGATTATACTGAATCTAAAGAATCCAATGAAAACAGTAAATCTGAAGCCAGTAAAAGCGAAAATCTTAAGAATGAAGGAGACGAGTAATGCGATTGCGGTTCATATTCTCAGAAACGTGGATTAGCTTGCGCAGAAACGTTTCTATGATTGTTTCGGTAATGCTCGTTACCTTCATATCGTTCTTGTTTATAGGCGCATCTGTTCTTATGCAAGCGCAAATCACAAAAGCCAAAGGCGATTGGTATGACAAGGTAGAAGTCGTAGCATGGCTTTGTCCAGACGGTACAAGTCAGTCAGCATCATGTGCTTCTGGAAAAGCTCCTACTAAAGAAGAAATTGTAAAATTAGAGAACATTATTAACCAAGAGTTAGGTGATGATGTTTCGAATATTACTTATGTTAGTAGAAGCGAATTTTACAAGAACACTTTTCTTAAGCAATATCCTAATGGCTTATACCAGGGTCGCACTTTAACAGCTGCCGATATGCAAGATTCTTTGCGACTAAAGCTTACAAATCCAACAAAATATCAGGTTGTTTCAGAAGTTCTTTCTGGCAGAAATGGTGTTGAGGAAGTAGTAGACCAAAGGCAGATTTTTGACCCAGTGTTTAGCGTTTTGAATCATGCTACGGCTGTGACTATTGTGCTTGCTGCAGTTATGGTTGTTGTTGCGATTATGCTAACCGGTACAACTATTCGCATGTCTGCAGCCTCTAGAAAACAAGAGACGGAGATTATGCGACTTGTGGGCGCGTCTAATTGGACTATTCGCATGCCGTTTATTTTAGAAGGTGCTTTTGCGTCCCTTATAGGATCTCTGCTATCTGGATGCGCGCTAAGCATTGTTGTTAAAGTGTTTATTACAGATTGGCTTGCACAAAACGTTCGTTGGATGCCATTTGTGAATCAGACAACTGTTTGGATGACAGTTCCAGTGTTGGTTCTTGGAGCTGTGCTACTTTCAATAGTCGCCTCCGCGGTTGCACTCAGAAGATATCTGCAAGCGTAAATATAAAAGCAAAATTTAAATTATCAATAAATTATGAACATTAAAAATCATAAATAAAAAATCATAAATAGAAAAATTTTATCGATAATAGAATTTTCAATGTATAATTCGCATTAGTTGTGTTTGAATTTTCTACTTGAAAGGGAAGTAAATATGGAAAGCAAGAAATGCCATGCAAA
The DNA here is from genome assembly GCF_049262845.1 of Gardnerella sp. DNF00109. Taxonomy (NCBI): domain Bacteria; kingdom Bacillati; phylum Actinomycetota; class Actinomycetes; order Bifidobacteriales; family Bifidobacteriaceae; genus Gardnerella; species Gardnerella sp. DNF00109. Next base: position 1,029,942 of record NZ_CP058406.1, on the reverse strand, counting down.
ATATTGTAAGCGCACTGTTGCAAGCGCGATTGCAAGCAGCTTTCTTATGCTTTCCGCTGGTATTGCCTTATATGCTTACCAGCCACTACGCGCTGATGCAGTTACCATGCAAGATTACAACAGGAAAGTTCAAAGTAATGCTGCTCTTAAAAAGCGTCTTGCTGGAGTAAATAAACAGCTTGCTGATAAGATTCTAGAGCTCAATGATTTAAACGAACATCAAATCCCTAATCAAGTCCGTGCTGCTCAGCAAGCTCAGGAGCAAGCGCAACAAGCTATGAGCCTTGTTGAATCAACGAATCAGCGTTTGCAGTCTGCGCAAAAAGACAAACGCGATTTAGAAGAAAAAATCAAGCAGACTGGCGAAGATTTTGATGATGCAAAGGCTGCTGTAGCTCAACTTGCTCGCAAAAGTTTCCATGGCTCCAATGCTTCTAACGTAATGGCAATGGTGACTAATTCCACTACTACCGAGCAGTTTGTTGGAAAACTTCAGTCAGAGGCTGCTGTTGCACGTAGCGAAGCAAATGCTGCAAATGATGCTGCTGTGACTTTGAGTAATTCTATGAATAGACGTCAGCGCTTAGCTGCTATTGAAACAGAGATTCAAAAATTAAAAGCAAAAGCTGATTCTGAGGCGCAGAGTGCTCAGGCTGCGGCTCAGTCTGCCAGTGAAAAGCAGCGTTCTCTTCAGTCTTTAAGAGATCAGGGAACTATTCTAAGAAAGCAGTTAGAGAGTCAAAAGAATAGTCTTACTTCTCAAGATGCTCGCGAAGCTGCGGAAATAATTGCTTTGAAGTCACAAATTGACGCTCAAGCTAGGGCTTTAGCTGCTACGGCTGCAGCTCGCATGAATCCTAATAATGGTAATCGTCAACAGCTTAGAGGCGGCGGCAGTTGGAATACTCCTTCTTTGCCCTCGCTGCCGCTTTCTAATGGTGCCGCAAATGGTATGAATTACGCGGTTCCTGGGAATTGTCCTGCTGGTTCTGGCAATTGCTATGGTCATAATACTGGTAACACAGCTGGAGGTTCTGCCTATCCAGCTCGTCAATGCACACTTTGGGCGTATTTGCGCAGATCACAGCTTGGTCTTCCAGTAGGATCCTTTATGGGCAACGGTGCTGATTGGGCGAATTCTGGGCGTAGACTTGGGTATTTGGTTAACCACACTCCACACGTTGGTGCAGTTATGGTGTTTGCTAGAGGAGCTGCTGGATCAGATCCTACATATGGACATGTTGCTGTTGTTGAACGCGTAAATTCCGATGGCTCCGTGCTTATATCCGAAGGTGGCGTTGGATTTGCAACTTTCCCGTCTTATAGGACTATCAGCAATGCTGGCAGCTATGAGTATGTTCACTATTAATTTTTAATTTTTATGATTTGATTTAGGTATGATTCGATTTAGGTTGGTGTAGTTTGGATAAAAAACCTGGTTCAGATGGTACTTTAACTGTTGCAAGAAATAAAAAAGCAAATCACGACTATGCGATTGAAGATTGCTATGAAGCAGGTATTGCTCTTACTGGCACAGAGGTTAAGTCTTTGCGTGAAGGTCGCGCTTCTTTAGCTGAGGCGTTTGTGAATATTGATAGACGTGGTGAGATTTGGCTAGAAGGCGCAAATATTCCTGAATATTTAAATGGCACGTGGAATAATCATGCTCCTAAGCGCAAGCGTAAGTTACTTCTTCATGCGATTCAAATTGCTAAACTTTCTAGGCAAATTGAAGCTAAAGGTTATACCATTGTGCCTTTGAGGATTTATTTTAAAGGCAGCTACGCTAAAGTTGAGATTGCTTTGGCGCGAGGCAAAAAAGAGTACGATAAGCGTCAAGCGTTGCGCGAAGAACAAGATAAGCGAGAAGCGTTGCGCGCTATGCGATACAAGAATATGCAATCTAGGTGATTTGCTGCTTGTGATTGTATTGCGACACGCCGTATATTATTCATTTCTGTGAATAATATACGGTTTTTGATTTTGTAATTCGTTATTTTTTGCTGATTTTTAGCATATTTATGTATGGCAATTTATGAATATTCAGTTTTTGCATTTTGATAATCGCAATTTAGTAGCGTTATCGTGTATAGTTATGCATATCACTGTAAATTATAAGTTATTTATTCTTTAAATATTGAATAGGAGAAGGAAATGCTTAAGTCGGATAAGATTTTTAAGTCAATTAAGCCTATTGCAGCAATTGCAACTCTTGCATTAATTGGATGCACTTGCGCGTGCGGTCCAGCTGATTCTAAAGCAGCAGATCCAGATGTGGCGCGCAGCTACGATGTAAGCAAAGTTCAAAAAGATGAAGAGATTGCAAAGCTTGTTCCAGAAAGCGTTGCAAAAACTGGCGAATTAACAGTTGGTGTAAACGTTAGCTATGCTCCAGCAGAGTTCTTCGCTGCAGATGGCAAAACACCAGTCGGCTACGAAATCGACTTTTCTAAAGCTTTAGCAAAATTGATGGGCTTAAAAGCCAAGATTATGCACGCTCAATTCGATTCCATTATTCCAGCAATCGGAAGCAAATATAACGTTGGAATCTCAGGCTTTACCGTAAACGCTGAACGCATGAAGTCCGTTGATTTTGTAACGTACGCAAACGCCGGCTTATCTTTTGAAGTTCGCAAAGGAAACCCAACTAAAGTAGATACAAAGAATCTTTGCGGCAAAAAAGTTACATTAGAAACAGGCACTGTTGGCGAGCCAATCATGGAAGAAGCCAAAAAGCAATGCAAGGCAAATAACGATAAGCCACTAGAAATCATGAGCTTTAAAGAGCAGACAGATGCTACTACAGCATTACTCTCTGGTCGCGCAGACGTTATGTATGCTGACACTCCTGTAGCTGGTTATGCTGCAATAAAGAATGATGGAAAGCTAGAGATTCTTGAAAGCAGCAACGACGCGGAGCCAATGGGAGCGGCTGTTAAAAAGGGCGACGCTAAGATGCTAAAGCTCATTAAGGCTGCAATCGATAAGCTTATGAAGAATGGCGTTTACAAAGACATTCTAAAGAAGTGGGGTGTTGAAAACGTTGCCATTAAGGAAGCGCAAGTAAACCCAGAAGTATGATCTTAAATTTGGCGTGCGTTTGTAGCTGTTAGTATAGTGAAAACCGCACGCCTTATTTGTATTTAATATATTTGTGCATCGCAAGTGCGTTAATTACTAGTTAATAATCCGCTAGTTATTATTCGCATATGTGACAATTTAAAATGTTAATGGAGAAAATATGTTTAATAATGCGAGTAAGAAGCTTTCGCAAAACTCTGATGGTGATCGAATTCTACCAGTCAAAAAACCTGGACCAATCATAGCTGGCATAATCGTAGCTATAATTGCGTGCTCGCTGCTTTATTCTATAGTTACAAATCCGCGTTTTGAGTGGAATGTTGTAGGCATATATCTAATAAGCGACAATGTTCTTACAGGCATTGTTTGGACGCTAATACTCACATTCTTGTCTATGATTATTGCAATTGTTCTTGCTATAGGATTAGCAATGATGCGTAAGTCTGTAAACCCTGTTCTTCGAGCCGTAAGCTGGTTCTTTATTTGGTTCTTTAGGGGTACTCCAGTTTATACGCAGCTAGTATTTTGGGGAATGTTTGCTGTACTTGTTCCTAAGTTGAGTATGGGCATTCCATTTACATCCGTTGAGTTTTTCTCCATTGATTCCAACGTTGTTATGACTTCTTTAAACGCTGCAGTTATTGGATTGTCTCTTAATGAGGCTGCGTATTTGTCGGAGATTGTTCGTGCTGGTTTAGAAGCTGTGGATGCTGGTCAGGTTGAGGCGGCTCAAGCTCTTGGCATGGGCAGGTCTTTGACTATGCGCAGGGTTGTTTTGCCTCAGGCTATGCGTATTATCGTTCCACCTTTGGGCAATGAGACTATCGGTATGCTTAAAACTACGTCTTTGGTTTTAGCTGTGCCTTTTACCTTAGAACTTCAGTTTGCCACAAATGCTGTAGCAAATCGTATTTATAAGCCGATTCCGTTGCTTATAGTTGCTAGCATTTGGTATTTAATTATTACGTCTATTTTGATGGTTTTTCAAGTTATGTTAGAAAAGCATTTTGGTAAAGGATTCGAAGCAAAAGACATTGTAAACAATGCTCAAATTAACTCTAATGCTGCAAAACGTGGAGATAATGCGATTAAAGCGAATAGTGACGCTGTAAAGGGTCGCAATAATGCAACAATGTTAGGTTTTAACGCATAAACATATAACGCATAAACCGCGTCAAAATTACAAATTTTATATAATCGTAATTAGATTTGAGGAAAAATGACTGATATTTTAACGGTTGATACACAAAGCCAAAATGTTACTAAAAGTGATACTCCAGCAGTAGTCATAAAAGATTTACACAAGTCCTTCGGCAATCTTCAAGTCCTTAAGGGAGTTGACATGACTGTTAATCCAGGAAGTGTAACAGTCATACTTGGTCCTTCTGGAAGTGGAAAATCAACCCTATTGCGATTGATAAATCAGCTAGAAAAAATTACGTCTGGTAAAATCACAATTTATGGCGAGCGCATTGGCGTAAAAACCGTTATACATAATGGTAAAGAAGCATTGCAAGCGTTAAATGACAATGAAATTGCAGCGCAACGCGCAAAGCTTGGAATGGTGTTCCAACGTTTTAATTTGTTCCCACATATGACTGCTATTGAAAACGTTATGGAAGCGCCAGTTCATGTTTTACACATGGACAAAACCGCTGCACGCGATTTAGCAATTAAAGAACTTGAACGTGTTGGAATGGCAGATAGATTAGACCATTATCCTTCTCAGCTTTCGGGTGGTCAGCAGCAGCGAGTTGCCATTGCGCGTGCGCTTGCGATGAAACCAGAAATAATGCTTTTTGACGAGCCTACGTCTGCATTAGACCCAGAGCTGGTTGGTGAAGTGCTTAACGTTATGCGCGATTTAGCTAATGATGGAATGACAATGATTGTTGTAACTCACGAGATTGGCTTTGCGCGAGAAGTTGCAGATCAAGTTGTGTTCATGGATGGCGGGAAAGTTGTTGAATGTGGTACTTCAGGAATCATAGATTGCCCACAAACAGAAAGATTTAAAGATTTTCTACATCACGTTTTATAAGTGTTTTGCAAGTGTTTTGCAAGTGTTTTTCGCGTATTTTAATAAGATTTTTGCATATTTTCGACATGTGTAGAAACACGCACGCTTTATAACGTACAATAGAAAATTATGTGTGGCATTGTAGGATATGCAGGTTTTGGCACAGTTTGCGCAAAGCCTTTAGAAGTTTGCTTAAATGGGTTAGAACGCTTAGAATATCGCGGATATGATTCATCTGGAGTAGCTCTTGCTGCTCCAGGAATGGATTCTATATGCGTTCGCAAAAAAGCTGGTCGCTTAGCTGTTTTAAGAAAAGATATAGAAGCTGATCCAATGCCGGAAGCGAGTGTGGCAATAGGTCACACTCGATGGGCTACGAATGGCGCTCCTTGTGATTTAAACGCGCATCCGCATACTAGTGCCGATGGAAAAATCGCCCTTATTCACAACGGTATTATTGAGAACGCTATTAGTCTTAAAGAACAAATGCAAAAAGAAGGCATAGAGTTTTCGTCTCAAACAGATACGGAAGTTGCAGCAAAAGCGCTTGGAAAAATCGCGAATCAAATAATTGAAGAAACTGGTAAGCCAGATCTTTTTGAAGCAATAAGACGAGTTGCAAAAATTCTTAAAGGAGCTTTTACTCTACTTGCAGTAGACGTTAGACAGCCTAATATTGTTGCTGCTGTTCGTCACGATTCGCCGCTTGTAGTAGGTGTTTCAAATAACGAGTATTTTCTAGGCTCCGATGTTGCTGCTTTTGTTCAATACACAGATAAAGTGCTTGAAGTTGGTCAAGATCAAGCTGTTTTAATCGGAGATATAGAAGGAAACAAAAAAGCACAGCTTCGTCTTACTGATTTTGACGGCAACGAGATTAAAAACCCTAGTTGTTTTACAGTAGACTGGGATGCTTCTGCAGTAGAAAAAGGCGGATGGGATTCCTTTATGGATAAGGAAATCCACGAAGATCCACATGCCGTAGCTGATACTTTACGAGGACGATTCGACGCAAAAGGGAACATTATTCTTGACGAAGTTAGAATTAGTCAAGATATTTTGCGATCAATCGACAAGATAATAGTTGTGGCTTGTGGAACAGCAAGCTACGCTGGATTAGTTGCAAAATATGCGATTGAACATTGGGTGCGCGTGCCAGTAGAAGTGGAGTTGGCTCACGAATTTAGGTACAGAGACCCAATTTTAACGCATAGAACGCTTGTTGTCGCAATATCTCAATCTGGCGAAACAATGGACACGTTAATGGCGTTAAGGCACGCGCGCGAGCAGGGCAGCCGCGTGCTTGCAATATGCAACACTCAAGGCTCGAGTATTCCGCGAGAATCGGATGCTGTACTTTACACTCATGCTGGCCCAGAAATCGCAGTTGCTTCTACAAAAGCATTTGTTGCGCAAATCGTAGCAGCATACATGCTTGGGCTTTATTTGGCTCAAGTCAAGGGAACAATGTACAGAGATGAGATTCAGCAAATCGTGTCTCAGCTTAAAGAAATGCCAGATAAAATCCAAAATGTTTTAGATACGCAAGCTGATTTGATTATGCAAGCCGCAAAGAAAACAATAGACGCAAAATCGTTCTTGTTCCTTGGCAGGCATGTTGGCTACCCAGTTGCTTTAGAAGGCGCATTAAAGCTAAAAGAGATTGCATACACGTTTACAGAAGGTTTTGCGGCAGGAGAGTTAAAGCACGGCCCGATAGCTCTAGTAGACAAAGGCGAGCCAGTTGTTGTTATAGTGCCATCTTCTAGAGGCAGAGACGTTTTGCACGCTAAAGTGATCTCGGGAATCGAAGAAGTTAAGGCTCGCGGAGCGTTTACAATAGCGGTTGCAGAAGATGGTGATCCAGACGCTGAGCGTTACGCAGATATTGTGTTCTGGCGCCCTAAATGCCCAACATTGTTAAGTCCTTTAGTAGATGTTGTAGCATTACAACTTTTTGCTATGAATATGGCAAAGCTTAAAGGCTATGATGTTGACAAGCCTAGGAATCTTGCAAAATCTGTAACTGTAGAATAGCAGTGAATATTATGTGTGCAAGAAGCCCGCAGAAAAGTCGCAAGCAGAACTTTGGTTGTTTTGTTAGGCGTAATATAAAACGTAATATAAATCGCGTTTTAACTCATACAATAAAACGCTTAATTTGTGCGATTATATGCGTTTTTATTGTTGCTTTTTGTGCGTCATGCGGATCTGTTGATTCTAGAACAAAAATAACAGTATGGTCTTGGGAACCAAGCATGAAGCGGATTGCGGCAGATTTTGAGAAACAAAATCCAGATATTCGAGTTAGCGTTAAAGATACAAGCGGATACAACAATCTTAACAGTGCCATACAAGATGGTTACGGTATGCCAGATGTTGCTCAGCTTGAATACCACGCTTTGCCACAATACGCGGTTAGCGGACAACTTTTGGATATTACAAATCGTGTTCAAGGAACTCAAACATTTTATACTCCAGGCACATGGTCTTCTGTTCAATTAGGAGGACGAGTTTATGGATTGCCAATGGATTCAGGTCCCTTAGCATGGTTTTATAATCAAGACGTATTCAACCAAGCAGGTGTGGATGCTACGCAAATTCACACCTGGAAGGATTATCTACATGCTGCAAGAAAATTAAAAAATATTGGCGTTTATATTGCTGCAGATTCTGGAGATGCAAGTTTTTACAATGCTATGATTTGGCTTGCAGGAGGAAGACCTTTTATAACTTCTCACGATGGTAAAACTGTTACAGTTCGCTTAAGTAAAGACAAAGGAACAAAAGACTTTACTAAATTTTGGCAGTCAATGATTGACGAAGATTTGGTTGATACAAGACTTGCAACTTGGACTCCAGCTTGGAAAAGTGCAGTCGGTTCTGGCAGCGTTGCATCTGTTTTTGCCGGAGCATGGATGACATCGCTTCTTATGCATGATATTCCAGGCGGAGCAGGATTGTGGCGTGTGGCGAGAGTTCCAACTATGAATGGAAACAATGACAATGCGCAAATGGGAGGATCTGCTCTAAGCGTCCTTCAGTCTAGTCGCAAGCCTGAAGCCGCGATGCGTTTTGTGAATTTTGTATGCCATGATCAGACTGGTATTAAAGAAAGAGTTTTATCTGGAGCATTCCCAGCAGACGTTGTGACTCTTAGAGACAAATCGTTCCTAAACAAAACAATGGTTCGTGATTCTCGCGGAATCGATGTGCCATATTTCGGAGGACAACAATTCAACCGTATTTTTGCAGATGCAGCAAATCATGTAGACACAGGCTACAAATATTTGCCGTTTGAAGTATATTCTCGTAGCGATTTTCGTTTCACAGTCGGTTTGGCCTATGATTGGAACAGAAAATCAAGAGCACGTTTAACAGTGCAGTCGATGATTGATGCAGGTATTAAACAAGACGATGGTAAGGATTTTCAACTTCCAGACGACCCTGGTCCTAAAATTAGTCTTAAAGATGGTATTAATCTTTGGAAAAAAGACTTGAAAGAATACGGGTATAATCAGGGTTTTGTTGTGCGCTAAACTTATGCACTTTAGGTCTGTAATCCAAAGGAAAAGTCGCTAGCAGCCGATTGTTCGTCTATAAATCTCGTACATTCCTTTAAAAATCAAATTTGGATCGTAATAATCAATAGTTTCAACGTCTTTTTCAAAAAGTCGCCCCAAGCCGCCTGTAGCAACAACCTTAAAAGGCTCATTTATTTCTATTTTGAATTGCTCAATCGTGCGCTCAATGCCACCCAAGAAGCTGTAATACAATCCAGCTTGCATAGCTGGACGAGTTGATTTTGTAAGAACGGATTTAGGGCGAGAAATCTCAACTTCTGGAAGTTGAGCAGTATTATCCCATAGAGCTGCCGCAGCCGCACTAATTCCCGTGCAAATAAGTCCACAAGTAATTGCTCCGCTTTTATCAACGTAGTTATAAGTGGTAGCCGTGCCAAAATCGATAACTAATACGGGTCCGCCGTATTCGTAAAACGCGCCAACGCAATCCACTAAGCAGTCCGCTCCCAAAGAGCGTGGCTCGTCAATGCGAATATTTACGCCAGTTTTTACGCCAGGGCCTACAATCATAGGGTCGATTTGCAAAAACTTAACAATGCTTGCACGAAAAGAGTGCATAACTTTTGGGACAACCGAAGCAACAATAACATCTTCAACATCGTTTACGCTAAAACCGCTAAGATTCAAGAATTGCGTAATCATAATGCCGTATTCGTCGGAAGTGTGATTTGCTTTTGTAGTCATTCTATACGTGCCAACAATCTTGCCGTTATCCAAGAATCCAAGCACAATATTCGTGTTGCCAATGTCTACTGCTAAAAGCATATTCGCCTCCGTTGTGTTTGTTGTGTGTTGCCAAACTTAAGTATGCGCATCTTTAGAGCAATACTACATTAACGCTAAGTCTGTTGTGGGCTTTTACAAGCTTTCTTTACTTGGTGTTGCGCGAGGGCTGGGTGTTTCTACGCTCGCGCGGTCTAAGCGCGCTCACGCCTTCGCCGCGCAGAAGCAGTGCTTCTGCTCTAAGCGGCTCAGCGAATCGAGGTGACTTCTCGCGCATTATGCAGCTCGAAGTCGTCGATTCGCACAACGCTCTGCCTTTTGTGTGTTGGTTGTTGTTGCGGTTGTTCCGATTTGGTTTTGATTTTGTTTTTGTGTTGAGGTTTGTTTGTAGTGGTTGATCATTGGATTATTTGGTATCGGCTGCCGCTCTTATATTGTTCGACCAAGAATCACCCAGCCCTCTTACGTGATTGAACAATTGCGTATTGCTTAATCACCGAGATTCTCGATTTTTCTTTCTCTCTCGGCGAGTCACCATCAAAGTGTGGCGGTGTAGAAGAGTAGGTGATAAAGTCGAAAACAATGGCAGCGAGGCTAGAAAGGAAATGTAAATGATAAATCGTCAAGCAATATTGCATCGACCACTTTCACAATACGCGTATTCTACGGCAGAATATTGTTTAACAATTCGCTTGCGTGCGGCAAAGGATAATCTTTGTTCATGCGTTTTGCACTACGGAAATCGTGTTGATTTAACTCCGTTAGATCAGTTCTGCACGCTGAAAATGGAAAAGATTGCAAGCGACGATTACTTTGACTACTATGAAGCAAACATAAGCAGCGATTTAGATAGAGTTTGTTATTACTTTGAGATGCAAGATGCGGATGAGCGCTTGTATTTGTACGCCGATACTATTGCGACTGATTTTCCAGAAGATCGTACAGAAGTCTACCAGTTCCCATTTATTCGCCGCGAGGAGATTAGCGACGTTCCTAATTGGCTTAAAGAGGCTGTTGTTTATAACATTTTCCCAGATAGTTTTGCAGATTCTAAGCGTGGCATAAGTTGCGAGGCAAAAGATTATTTTGATGAGAAAACTGGCCAAACTTTACACACTCGTTTAGGTGGAACCATTAGAGGAATAATCGAAAATCTTGATTATATTGAGGATTTGGGCTTTAATTGCTTGTATTTAAATCCTATTTTTAAAGCTGCAGAATACCATCGTTACGATCTTCTTGACTACTACCATGTTTGCCCTAATTTAGGAACGGACGACGATTTTAGGGAGCTTGTTAGCGAGGTTCATAATCGCGGCATGCACATAATTATTGACGGCGTTTTTAATCATTCTAGTTGGTATTTCTTCGCGTTTGACGATGTTGTTAAAAATGGCGAAAATTCGCGATACAAGGATTGGTTCTATGGATTAAAGTTCCCTGTTAAGCGCCCCGAAGATGGTAAGCGCCCAAGCTACACGTGTTTTGCGTATGAGCGTAAAATGCCAAAGCTCAATACTTCTAATCCCGAAGTTCGCGACTATTTTATGGACGTTTGCCGCTATTGGCTTGAAGATTTTGATGTTGACGGTTGGCGTTTGGATGTTGCGAATGAAGTTGATAAAGACTTTTGGCGTGCCTTCCGCTCTGTTGCTAAAAAGACTAAAAAAGATAGTGTGCTAATTGCTGAGATTTGGGAGAATTCTGAGCGTTGGCTACAAGGAGACATGTTTGACTCCACTATGAACTACGAATTCCGCAAAGTTTGCCGCGATTTCTTTGCTTTTGGCAAGATTAATGCGCGCGAGTTTAATAGTCGATTTGTAGATATGCTTTTAAGATACCCATTCCCGATTGTTCAAGGTCAATTGAATTTGCTTGATAGCCATGACGTTAGTCGCTTTAGAAGCTTGTGTGCTCAAAGCTCTTCGGAAGCTTGCGACTTTTCTACGGCAGATAAGCGATTCCGCTTGGCTGAGCTTTGTTTGCTTACATCTGTTGGAGCCCCAAGCGTGTTCTATGGTGATGAGCTTGGTGTAATTGGTTTTGAAGAGTGTGATTATCGAGCGCCTATGCCTTGGTCAAATCCTGTCAGCGATAATCGTGATTTATTCCGCGAACTTATAAAATTGCGTAAAAATAACGATTGCTTTATTCATGGTAATTTTAGAGTTCTTGACTATGATGAGCGCGGAAAGTTTGTGTTTGCGCGAGAAACTGACTCTAAGCGTGTTGTTGTAGCTTTAAATGCGTTTAATGAATCTAACGATTCGTTTAGTGCTTTGCCTGATTGTAAGCCGATTATTAGCTACAATTATGATGCTCAAAATCAATCTCTTGGAGCTTTTGGATACGCGATTTTTGAAGCAAAATAGCGATTTGCTGGCGATTTTGCTGGCGATTTAATCAATAAAAGTGGCACTTAATCAAGTTATTTAAGTGCCACTTTAATTTACAAACGCAAGATATCTATAAGCTTAAGAAAAGCTGGTGTATTCTAGTGTCTTCATCAAGCTCTGGGTGAAAAGCTGTTCCGATTTGATTTCCTTGGCGAGCTGCAACAACGTTGCCATCTACTGTTGCAAGAGTTTCGGCATTAGGACCGACTTGCACAATATAAGGCGCGCGAATAAACGTCATCGGCACTTTGCCAAGATTTCCAAACTCAGATTCGTAGTGGAAGCTTCCAAGCTGGCGGCCGTAAGCGTTGCGCTTAACTGTAACGTCTAGTGTGCCAAATCCGCTAACTTCGTTACCTTCCACGTTTTTTGCAAGCAAAATCAAGCCTGCACAAGTGCCAAGAACTGGCATTCCGTTTGCAATCTTCTCGCGCAAAGGTTCGAGCATATTTTGCTCTTTGAGAAGCTTCGATTGCACAGTGCTTTCGCCGCCCGGTAAAACAAGGCGGTCAAAAGACTGCTCCAAGTCGCGCGCTTGACGAAGCTCAATAACGTGTGCGCCTAATTTTTCAAGCATTAAGCGATGTTCAAGAAAAGCACCTTGAACAGCTAAAACTGCTACAGTATGCGAGCAATTATTTGTATTGATAGGTGAGTTTGCCAAAATAATTCGCCTCAATTACTCGCCGCGATTTGCCATTAAAAGCTTGATTTCCTGCTCGTTAATACCAACCATCGCTTCGCCCAAATTCTCGGAAAGCTTAGCAATCATTTTAGCGTCTTTGTAATTAGTCACAGCCTTAACTATTGCAGCAGCGCGCTTTGCTGGATCTCCAGACTTAAAGATGCCAGAGCCAACAAAAACGCCTTCTGCACCAAGCTGCATCATTAAAGCAGCGTCTGCAGGGGTTGCAACACCGCCAGCTGCAAAGTTTACAACAGGAAGTTTGCCATTTTGTGCAACGTACTTTACAAGATCGAAAGGCACGCGCAAAGTCTTAGCTTCCTCAAAAAGCTCATCTTCGCGCATGCTTGTAAGCTTGCGTATTGCGGAATTCATCATGCGCATGTGGCGCACAGCTTGAATAACATCTCCAGTTCCAGGCTCGCCCTTTGTGCGAATCATGGAAGCACCCTCGTTAATCCTGCGCAAAGCTTCTCCCAAATCTTTTGCACCGCAAACAAATGGAACTGCAAAATCGCGCTTGTTAATGTGGTAAACGTCGTCTGCTGGGCTAAGCACTTCGCTTTCGTCAATGTAATCAATCTCAATAGCCTCAAGCACCTGCGCTTCAACAAAGTGACCAATACGGCATTTTGCCATAACAGGAATAGACACAGCTTCCTGAATGCCGTGAATCATAGCTGGGTCGCTCATTCTAGAAACTCCGCCAGCCGCGCGAATATCGGCAGGAATACGCTCCAATGCCATAACAGCGCAAGCTCCAGAATCTTCAGCAATTCGCGCCTGCTCCGGAGTAGTAACATCCATAATCACGCCGCCCTTAAGCATTTGTGCAAGCTGGCGATTTAGAGCAGTGCGGTCTTGGCTGCCGTTATTTTGCGGATCCGAGGATTCGTTTACTGTTACCGTAGTATTCAAGTTCTCTGCCATTATTCCTCGCTTTTTACTAAACCTATTAAACGCATTTTTATGTTGTACATTGTTATACTACACATTTTCATGCATCTATTAAACGTATGTATTTTGTTAATATGCAAGCTAGCGTGATTCTAATCTTTTTAGGATTTTGCGCACGTTTGCAAGTTTACGTCTGTTGGCATTTAACCACATTCGTAGGATATATGGTAATAAAATAGGCTTAAAATATCTGAAAAATCATGCAAATATGCAATGTGTTGTTTAGACTCACCGCATCTTCGTTTGACTTGTGAATCGGATACGATTGTGTTTGCCGTTGACTTTATGGTTGCGAAAGTTGCAGCTAGATAAAGCGACGAGCTGTAAAACAGAATAAATATAAATTAAATATAAATAATGTATCTAATTACAATCCAGAAAGGTTTGTTGAATGGATAACAAAGAACCCAAAGATGGCGCGTACAATAACGACGCGACCGATAAATTCTATGGGCAAGAAAACGCAGAGCAATCGCAATTTAGTTCTAGTACAGATGCTTCGCTTAACGCTGCGTCTAAAAGGGGATATAAAACTAATAAGCGTGGTTTAGGAAAATTCTGGCTTGTTTCTGTAGCAATCGTAGTAATTGCAGTGGTTAGCGCTATTATTGCAACGTGTACAGGTCCACAAAAAAATCCCGCAAGTCAAACATCCTCTACACAAGTATCAAATAAAACTGTGTCAATCGGATTAAAACTTGCTCCTACAAATCTCGATATTCGCAATCAATCTGGCTCTTCCTTGGAACAGTTATTGATTGGAAACGTGTATGAAGGTCTTGTAGCTAGAAATACTAAAAATCAGGTTGTTCCATCCCTTGCAAAGAGTTGGGAAATAAGCAAAGATGGCTTAAAGTACACGTTCCACATGCGTAAGGGAGTCGTGTTTTCTAACAAGCACAGGCTTACTGCTAAAGATGCTGAGTGGTCTTTTAACGAGCTTGTTGCAAAGAAATATCGCGGATCAAACATGGTTGGAAAAGTTGAATCCGCTAAAGCTAAAGATGATTACACGTTTGAAATCAAGCTTAAAGAGCCAAACGCAAAGCTTTTGTGGGCGTTGTGCTCTAGAGCTGGCTTAGTCTTCGATAAGCTTGCGAATTATGATGCTAAAACTCAAGCTGTTGGATCTGGCCCGTATTTGGTAGAAAAGTTTGTGCCGAATGACCGTGTTGTGTTAAAGGCAAATCCGTGCTACAAGGGTATTAATAAGCCTAGAACATCAAAAGTTGTTGTTCGCTATTTTGTGGATGATGTTGCTGCTGTAGATGCGCTTTCTTCTGGAGCTGTTCAAGCTTTGGCGCCTATTTCAGGTCAGCTTGCTAAGACTTTTAAAGCGGATGCAAAGCGCTATGTTGTTAAAGCTGGAAACAGTACCGATAAATTTGTGCTTGCTATGAACATGAATGGTGAGCGGACTAAAGATAAGCGCGTGCGCCAAGCGATTCGATATGCTATTGACCATAAGCAGATTATTGCTTCACGCGGCGGTACGGATGCTTTGCTTGGCGGACCGATTCCTTCTCTTGACCCAGGTTATGAGGATTTGACTAATATTTACACTCATGATGTTAAGCGCGCTAAGTCATTGATGAAGGAGGCTGGTTTCAGCGAATCAAATCCTTTGCATCTTTCGCTTACATACCCGAATATTTATGGAACGCAACTTGGTGACCAGTTGAGGTCTCAGCTAAAGAAGATTGGCATTGATCTGAAGGTAAACATTGTAGAATTTACTACTTGGCTTCACGACGTTTATAACAATAAAAACTACGATTTGTCTATGGTAGATCACAATGAAAGCCATGATTTTGGCCAGTGGGCAGATCCTAAATATTACTATGGTTACAACAATAAGCAGGTTCAGGATTTGTATGCTAAGGCAATGCTTTGCGCGAATACTAAGGAGTCTAATAAGCTTCTTGCCAAGGCTGCGAGAATTGTTAGCAAGGATGCTCCTGCAGATTGGTTGCTTAATTATAAGGTTGTTACAGCTAAGGTAAAGAATCTTGAAGGCATGCCTTTTGATATTAATCAAGTTCTTTTGCCGCTATACAACTTGCGACTTAGCTGATTTGCTCTGAAAAATTGACGACTTTGTGCCAAAATGTAGTGATTTTAATATATTTTCGGCATACTTGTAGTGCGATTGTACCTGATTTACGGCGTGTCGCTATACAATCGCACTACAAGGCAGGTCATCGTCCGCGCGGTCTAAGCGCGCGGACGTCTTCGCCACGCAGAAGCAGTGCTTCTGCCTTGAGTGGCTCAGCGCTCCGAATTACCTTTTCGCGCTACGCTCTAAGCGAAAAGGCAGGTCGGAACGCTATATTAAGTAAGGGGTTTGTATGAAGCGCATGATTCTTCGACGCATCACGTTGTTTTTTGTAGCGCTGCTATTTATTTCTGCAATCGTATTTCTTGCTCTTAGAGTTTTACCTGGAGACGTTGCTCAAGTTATGGCTGGCTTAAACGCGCCAGATGGAAAAGTTGAGCAATTAAGACGCGATTTAGGATTAAACAAGCCCCTTTTCGTTCAATATTTAGAGTGGATTTTTGGCGTTTTTAGAGGCGACTTTGGTGTTTCAATGCTCACTGGTCGCTCCGTTGCATCCACTATTGCTATGCGTGCTAGTATAACTTTTCCACTTATTTTCCTTGGACTTTTAATTGCGCTCGCAATTGGTATTCCTCTTGGATGCTTGCAAGTTTTGCATTCTGGCAAGGCTTCGCAAGTAGTCGCAAGGTTTTGTGCTATTACAGCAGGATCTGTCCCAGCTCTTTGGGGTGGAATGATTTTAATCATGATTTTTGGCAAGGGTATTGGTTTGGTGGAGCTTTTCCCTACTCAAGGTTTTCCAACAGATGGTTGGCGTGATTTTGGTAGTGCGTTTTTGTCTTTGATTCTTCCAGCGCTAACAGTTGGCATTATTGTTGGATCTGGTTTTATGCGTTACACTGCAGCATCGTTAGAACAGATTTCTAATAGCGATATTGCTTTGCAGACTATGGCTTGTGGAATGACTAAAAAGCAAATGATTTGGCGCGTTGGCTTGCGATTAGCGTTGCCGCAGCTTGTGTCTGTAATCGGCTTGACTTTTGCGCACATGATTATGGGCGTAATGGTTATTGAAAATCTGTTTTCGCTTCCTGGAATGGGTATGGGTCTTGTGCGCGATGTTGGTTTGCGAGATCTTATATCTGTTCAAGGCAATCTTTTTATGCTTTCTGCATTGTTCTTGCTTGTTGGGTTTGCGATTGACGTGTTGCATCGTTTGTTGGATTCAAGACTTAGCCAAGATTCAAGTGGGGAGTGATTCAAGCAATGATTAAGTTTTTAAGCCGCATTTGGTGCGGAATTATTGGAAAATTTGTTTGTATTGTTTTGTGCTTGTGGATTTTTGTAGCTGCGCTTTCTTTTGTGTGGACGCCTTATTCTCTTCTAGAAACAAACGGATACCAGGTATGGCAAAAGCCTTCGCTAAAGCATTGGCTTGGCACAGATGGCACGGGTGCAGATATGCTTAGTTGGCTTATGGCTGGTTCTAGAGTAGAGATTTTGCTTGTTATTTCAACAATTGTGATTGCAAGCGTTGTTGGGTTTGTGATTTTAAGCTTTACGATTTGCCGTGTTCAAAAAATTCGTTCCGTAAGCATTATGGCAGTAGATGCTTTAATTTCCATTCCAACGGTTTTGATTGCGCTTATGCTTGCTGTGCCTCTTGGAGCGTCCGTTCTTGTAATCATGCTTGCATGCGGATTCGGCTACGGCTTAAATCTCGCGCGTATTTTACGTCCAAGTGCTGTTCTTGTTCTTAAGTCTAACTATGTTGATTGCGCGATTTCTAATGGCGCTAGCAGAAGTTACGTTCTACTAAAGCATGTTCTTCCTAATATTTTGCCAATTGCTTCCGTTCAGCTTTCGCTTTCTGCAGGAACTGTTATTTTAGCGGAAAGCGGATTGACTTATCTAGGTGTTGGTGTTCCTTCGGGAGTGCCGAGCTGGGGTCGTGTTCTTTCTACTTCGGTTACTTTGATTCACGTTTATCCGCTTGCGGCTCTCTGGCCTGGTCTTGTTGTTACTTTAACAGTTTTGGCTCTTAATCTTTTTGGCGATGTTTTAAGAAGTGTTACAAATCCAGCAAATAGGGAGTCTAAGAATGAGTCTTGATATAAAAGGATTATCTCTTAGCATTGGATCTTCGCGCATTTTAAGTGATGTTTCACTTAACGTTAAAGATGGTGAGCGCGTTGGGTTAGTTGGATCTTCTGGCTCTGGTAAATCAATGCTTTTAAGAGCTGCGATTGGCCTAGTTCCGTCTAATTGCAAAATCACTGGCTCTTGCCATGTTGGCAATGCCCAAACTGTTGGCGCTAACGATTCTGCGCTTGCAAACATTCGTGGCAAGTATGCTGGCGTTGTTTTTCAGCAGGCGGATCGTGCTCTTAACCCCGTTATGAGTGTTAGCGAGCAAATCGCATTACCTCTTAGGCTTCATTACAATTTAGACGAAGACGATATTCAAAATCGCGTTAAAGTTATGCTTGAAAAAGTTGGTTTAGGCGCGAATATTTTGAATAAGCGCACTTTTGAGCTTTCGGGCGGGCAAATGCAACGAGTTGGAATTGCTACAGCGCTTATAACTTGCCCTAAGTTGATTCTTGCAGACGAGCCGACTACTGCTCTTGATTCTGTTACGCAAAAAGATGTTGTAAATATGCTCACTTCTTTAGTTGATAATATGGGCGCTTCAATGCTTTTTGTTACTCACGATTTTTCGGTACTTTCTCGCGCTGCTACTCGTTGCTATGTTTTGGATTCTGGGCGATTAGTCGATAGTGCGCGTGTTGGTGAATTGCTAGAAAATCCTAAGGTGCGCTCTACTAAACAGCTTGTTCTTGCGGCGCGCGCTTTAAGTCTTAGTAAAAATGATTTAAGTTTAGATAATAATGATCTAAGCCTTGACTGTAAAAGCGATTTAAATAAGAATGATTCTTCTAAAGATGATTGCATTTTTAAAGCTAAAAACGTTCACGTTGTTTTAGGAAGTTCAAAGACGCGCGTTGAAGCATTAAAAGGAGTTGATTTTAATCTTAGAGTTGGCGAATCTTTAGCGCTAATTGGCGGATCTGGAAGTGGTAAAACAACTTTGATTCGCTCTTTACTTGGATTGCAAGAAATAAGCGAAGGAAGAATAGAGTATTGCGGCAAAGTTGTTGAAACTGTTAAAAACGCTAAAAAATTAAGTTTAAAAGATTCTGCTTACGTAAATATGAGAAGACAATGTTCGCTTGTATTTCAGCATCCTTTTGCAGCTTTAGACCCGCGTTGGACAGTTAGAAAAAGTGTTTCTGAGCCGCTTGAAATATGGCGTAAAAACATGAGTTCTGATTCAAATACTGTTGATTCAAATACTGTTGATTCACATGTTATTGATTCTAAAGTAGATGATGTTTTGAATTTAGTTGGATTAAATCCTAATGTTTTTAGCAAAAGATACCCTTGCGAGCTTTCGGGTGGGCAAGCTCAATGCGTTGCGATTGCGCGCGCGCTAATCAATAATCCTAGAGTTTTGGTTGCAGATGAGCCAATGAGCGCAATCGATGTTGCTGAGCGCACAAGAATCTTAGATGCTTTTAATGTGATTCGTGCGAATCGCCCTAATATGGCGTGCGTATTCGTTAGTCACGATCTTGGTATGATTCAGCATTTGGCGTCTAGTGTTGTTGTTCTAAAAGATGGCGTTGTTGTTGAATCTGGGAATGTAAGTCAAATTTTAACTAATCCAAAACATAGCTACACGCGTGAACTTATTGATGCTGCTACTTTGTAAGTCTGTATCTGTAAGTCTTGCAAGTTTGTAAGTAATAAGCTTTGTAAGTCAATAAAAAATATTTTTTAAATTCGCGTTTATGTGTGTTTGGCAAGAATAGCGTCTAATATTATTTAGTAATCGTTATTTATGCATATTTACGCATACATTTTGCGCATGTATTACAAGTTAGGAAAGATAAAATGAGCGAAAATCAAAACAATCAGCCGACTCCTCGTCCAGAAAGCTTTGAGCTTGATCACACTAAAGTTAAAGCTCCATATGTTCGCTATATTGACACGCAAAAAGGCCCGAATGGAGACGTTATTTCTAATTACGATATTCGCTTAACTCAGCCTAACCAAGAGGCTATTCCTACGGGCGCTTTGCATACGATTGAGCATACGATTGCTGTTCTTTTGCGTCAGCGCATTGAAGGTTACATTGATTGCTCTCCATTTGGTTGCCGTACAGGATTCCACCTTTTAACTTGGGGCACTCATAGCACGGAAGATGTTGCGCGCGCGTTGAAGGAATCGCTTGAATTTATTGCGTACAAAGCTACTTGGGAAGATGTTCCAGCTACAACTATTGAGTCTTGCGGAAACTACCGCGATCATAGTTTGTTTGGAGCGCGTCAATGGTGCAAAGATATTTTAGACAAGGGCATTAGCTCCGATCCTTTTGAGCGTAAGATTGTGTGACTTGTTGCGTTCGTTTGTGTAATACTGTAGAATCGCCATATTCTAAGCATAGGGGGGTGTATGTGTGAAATAAGATTGAGGAAAGCATCTCTTAGCGATCTAAAAGATATTGAAAATATTTATGAGAGAGCAAGAGTATTTATGGCAAATAATGGCAATCCTCATCAATGGGGAGATCGTTTTCCTCTAACATCTAGTGTTATAGAAGATATTCGTTTGAACCGTTTTAATCTTCTTGTAGACACGGACCCAGATTTTGGCAATGAGCGCATTTTGGCGCAATTTGCACTGTGCGAGGGCCTTGATGAAGTCTACGCAAAGATTGACGGAGCGTGGCTAGATGACGTTTTGCCATACGTTACAATCCATCGACTTGCATCTTCGGGAGTCAAGCCAAAAATGGCAAGAGAGTGTTTAAAATGGGCTAAGCTCAACTACTCTAATGTTAGAATCGACACTCATCCCGACAACTTGATTATGCAAAAAGTTATTTTGCGAGAAGGCTTTAGCAAGTGTGGTCTTGTTGTGATTCCAGATCGCGCGCATAGTGCAACTAGAATCGCGTATCAATGGTTGCGCTCGCATAATCATGTAATACGGTATTAGCGGTATTTGCTGTATTTGCAGTATTAAAATGTAAGTCAAAATTAGTTGCAGATATAGTAGACAAAAAATAAATATAAAAGTAAAAATTAAACATAAAGCTAAAAACTAAAAGTAAAGGCGTGAGATATGTGTAAAAATTCGAGTATACAAGCGATTTTGCAAGAAAACTACGCTCGCGCCTTAAGTACATACCCGGGTCAGGTAATCGTTGATTTAAAAGCGCTCAGGGATAATATGCGAACGCTGATTGAGCGTGTTTCTAAAGATTTGCAGCCTGGGCAAAAGTCGCCAGCAGTTATGGGAGTTGTTAAAGCAGACGCTTATGGTCACGGGCTTATTCCTAGTGCGCTTGCAGCTCTAGCAGGAGGAGCAACTTGGCTTGGCACAGCTCAGCCTTACGAGGCTTTGCGACTTCGCGCGTGTGGAATTGATTCAAGCAGATGCCGTATTCTTACGTGGCTCACCAGCGCTCCAACGTCTCTTTTTGCTGATTTAATAAACGCGGATATTGATATTTCTGTTGGCTCGCTTGATTCAATTGATGCTGTTGCGCTCGCTGCTAAATCGGTTTGCACTACCGCGCGCGTACACGTTAAGGTAGATACAGGATTTGGCAGAAACGGTTTTACGCCTGCAGGCTTTAGTGATGCTTTAGAAAAACTTAGTGAATATTCTAGCCAGGGATTAATCGAAGTTATTGGGCAATGGAGTCACTTGGCTGTTGCTGATTGCCCAGACGTTCCAGAGTTTGTGGCATCTACAGATAGGCAAATTGAGCAATTCCACGATTTTACTCGCAGAATGCGCGAAGCTGGGTTGGAGCCTAAAATCCGACATTTAGCTAATACGGCTGCAACTCTTAACAGACCAGAGATACGATTTGAGCTTGTTCGCCCAGGAATTGGATTGTACGGATACGAGCCAGACCCTGTTATGGGAGCGCCTCAAACTTACGACTTGCGTCCAGCTATGACTTTACAAGCGCAATTAGGAACAGTTAAATCTGTAGAAGCAGGTCACGGCATTTCGTACGGCCGCACGTATTTAACGCCAGACAATACAAGCACGGCAATCGTTCCACTCGGCTATGCGGATGGCATTTTGCGCGCCGCTAGCGGATACGATATGCAAGGATCTCGGCATGTTAATAAGCCTGGAGGACCAGTGCGCGTAGAAACTAATAACGGTGCTAGGATTTTGCATGTTTCGGGGCGCGTTTGCATGGATCAATTTATTGTTGACTTAAAAGGCAGTGCTAAAGAGCTTGGGATTAAAGAAGGAGATACAGTCAGGCTTTTTGGGCCAGGAAGAGGCTTAGAATATGCGGAGCCGACGGCAGACGATTGGGCGTCTGCTGCAGGAACAATAAGCTACGAGATTATGACTGGGATTGGCCCTAGAGTTCCTCGATTGTATAAGAATGCTTACGAAGTTTTGCCTAAAAAAGACATAAAAATGTTGGATGAAAAAAGCTTAATCTAAGTATTTTTCGATTTGCGGCTTGCGATTAGTTGAAGAGGTTTTTAATGTGTAACGATGTGATTACTTCCGATAACGAAGTTGTTGGCGAATACAGCTTGCACGATACTGAGAGATGGGCTAGCGAGCCTCACCACACGCGCGCTCGCACTCCGTTTGAACGAGACAGAGCCAGAATAATCCACTCTTCAGCGCTTAGAAGACTCGGCGCTAAAAGCCAAGTGCTTGTAGCAGGTTCCGACGATTTTGCTCGAACGCGCTTAACGCACACGTTGGAAGTTGCGCAAATTGGTCGCCAGATTGCTTCGATGCTTGGCGCGGATCCAGATGTTGTAGATTGTGCTTGCTTAGCTCATGACTTAGGTCATCCGCCTTTTGGTCACAATGGCGAGCGCGCGCTTGCTCAAATCGCCAGCAATATTGGTGGTTTTGAAGGAAATGCTCAAACTCTTAGACTTTTAACGCGTTTAGAGCCTAAAGTTTTTAGAGAAAATGGCGCTAGTGCAGGAGTAAATCTTACGCGTGCAAGCTTGGATGCTGCTGTTAAATATCCTTGGGGTTTTGATGAAGCAAAAGCGCACGATAAAGGCGAGCGTGACCTAAAATTCTGCGTTTACCCAGACGATAGGGAAGTTTTTGATTGGCTAAAAAGTGGCTCTCCTCGCGAATTAAAACCTATGGAATGCCAGATTATGGATCTTTCCGATGATATTGCGTACAGTGTTCACGATATTGAAGACGCGATTGTGACTGGCGCTTTTAATACGGAGCTTGTTTGGGATTCAAGCGTTGCGGATCAAGTTGTTCAAGAAGCTCATAATTGGTATGGCAGCCAGTGGGATGCGGATAGTCTTTTGGCGGCTTTTAAGCGTTTGCGCGCTCTTAACATGTTCCCCGATTCTTATGACGGTTCTAGAAGGTCTCTCGCTCACTTAAAGAATATTACTAGTGCTTTAATCGGCAGGTTTGCAAGCTCAGTTGAGAGAGCAACTCGAGAAAAATATGGGAGCGGTGCTTTGATTCGCTACCGCGCAAATGTTGTTATTCCGCCAGAAACATCTTACGAGATAATCGTTCTTAAAAGCTTGGCTGTGCATTTTATAATCCAACCTAGAGAGCGCGAGTTTTATAAGCGTGAGCAAAAGATTCTAACAGATTTGGTTGAAGTTTTTATGAGCAAGTCTCCAAGAGCGCACGATGCTATGGAAGCTGTGTTTATAAGTGATTGGAATACTTGCTCTAGCGAAGGCGAGCGTTTAAGAGTTGCGATTGATCAAGTTGCAAGTCTTACAGATGGATCGGCTACAGCTCTTCATGCCGCTTTGTGCTAAATCAACGCTTTTACGCTTTTATGAATAGAGTGTCTATAGCCTTCGGCTTGCGATAAGCTAGAGATTATGGCTGGAATGATTGTAAAAGAAGACGTTGAGCGTGTGCGCGCTGCTGCAGATTTGTACGATATTGTATCTGCAACTGTTACGCTTAAGCCTTCTGGGACGGGTACTTTTGTGGGGCTTTGCCCGTTTCACGATGAAAAAACGCCTAGTTTTAGCGTTCGTCCAGGCTTAGGTGTCTGGCATTGCTTTGGTTGCGGTGCTGGTGGAGATGTTTTTAAGTATGTTGAGCAAAAAGAAAACATTGATTTTCGCGAGGCAGTAGAACTGTTGGCAGATCGATACCACGTTGAAGTTCATTATGACCAATCGCAAGCTGGTAAAGATAGTGCTCACGCAGGTTCTAAGCGTGCTCGTCTTATAGAAGCAAATGAGGAAGCTCAGCGTTTTTTCGTGTCCCAAATCAACTCTAAAGAAGCAGCTCCAGCTCGTAGTTTGCTTGCTGGCCGTAATTTTACTCAAGCGCAATGTGAACGTTTTGGTTGCGGATATGCGCCGAATAGTTGGGATACTCTAGTTAGATATTTGTCTAATAAGGGTTTTACTCGTCAAGAATTATTGGACGCAGGTTTAGCGCGCCAAGGTCAGCGCGGAATTTACGATTATTTTCGAGGCAGATTAACGTGGCCTATTCGCGATTCTACAGGCAGAACTTTGGGTTTTGGTGCTAGAAAGCTTTATGACGACGATTCTATTAGTGCAAAGTACATTAACACTCCAGATACTGTGTTGTATAGAAAAACGCAGGTTCTTTATGGAATTGATATTGCTAAGTCGAATATTGTTAAAAAGCGTCAAGTTGTGATTGTGGAAGGCTATACGGATGTTATGGCTTGCCATTTAGCTGGTGTAGATACTGCTGTTGCAACTTGTGGAACGGCTTTTGGTGCGGAGCATGCGAAGATTATTCGCCGTCTTATTGCAGACGATTCTTTGGGAGCGATTCAGCTTGTGGGGCCTGTAAAAGTAGAAGGTCAAAAAGTTAGTTCGCGTATTGTTTTTACTTTCGATGGAGATGCTGCAGGTCAGAAAGCTGCGTTACATGCTTTTGGCTTAGATTCAGCGTTTTTAACACAGACTTTTGTTGCTGTTGCAGATAACAATTTAGACCCTTGTGATTTGCGTATTCAAAGGGGAGATGAGGCTGTTCGATCTTTGATTGCGCGCGCTAATCCTCTTTACGATTTTGTAATCGACACTGTTATTCGTAAGTTTGACACGTCTTTTGCAACAGGGCAGATGGGTGCTGTTAAGGCGGTTGCTCCTCTTGTTGCGCAAATTCGAGATAGGTCTTTGTTGGACTTGTACACTAGGAAAGCTGTTAGAAATATTGGTGTTGATTTAGACGTTATGCGTAGGGAAGTGGAGTCTAATAGAAGGCGATTGCATGTTATAGACGATGACGCTTATTCTAAAAGCTATTCTTCTATCGTTTCCGCGGATTCTCGCGTATTTGATCAGCGTTCTCAAAGCATGAATGAAGCTGCTATAAAAACAGCTATGCTTAGAAGCGCGTACAAAAATCAAAGTTACTATAAGGTTGACGATTCCGTGTTTATGTGTGAGCAGCAATTTATGGCTGTTCTTATGCAATCTCCTTTAGCGTTTAACAGTCAGCTTTTTGCGCAGCTTACTTTGAATAATTTTATTACGCCAGTTTTTAGAACGCTTTTTCAGGCTTTTGTGGCAGCTGGGGGATTGCCTACTTCAAATGTAAGTCAAGGATTATGGCTTCATATTATAACTAAAGCTGCTGGCCCTATGTTAGAAGGTGTTATTAACGAGCTTTCTGTAATGCCTCTTCCATTGTCTTTAAGCAAGGGCTTAAGTAGCGCTTCTTCGCTTAACTCGTCGGTTGCTTACGACTATGGCGGCGAAGGCACTAAAGGCGGACCATCTGATCTTTTGCGCGTTCCTAGTGAAGAAGAGCAAAAGTACGCAAACGAGTTGCTTATTAAGCTTTTAGACGTTGGTTTTATGCGAAAAATCGGAGCTTTTAAAGTTCGTATGAGTAAGCTTCCTGATTGTCAAGAAAAGCTTACTCTTTTAGGTCAAATCACTAAAATGGAAAGCGCTCGAAAAGACCTTCAGTCGCAAATTCTATAATGTGTATCAATATTGTATTTACGTCCTAATGCTGTTTACTTTACTTTTTAACGTTTCTTATTTTCATATTTTCATACGTATTTGTGGAATATTTGGAGTGTATGTGATGAAATAATCCACACTGCAGATTTAATTGCAATGTGGATTATTAAATTAATAAATTAACAATATTTTATTATTAATCAAGTTGCTCTCTGTATATAGCACTTGCTATAGAACACGTCGGATCTATAAATGGAATCAGAGTGGATTGGAAAGCATGATAAGCGTCTGATTTTCCTGGCCATACAGTATTTAAAACATTGTTTTTATCATCGAGTTGATGGAACCACGAACCGTTAGAATGATCAATGACTGAGTAGTCTAGATATTTGCAGAATTCTTTATACCAAGTAGCATATTGCTTATTTTTAGTGATTCTGTAAAGCGTTGATGATGTATTAATGGCTTCTGCTAGTGTCCAATGCATACGGTCGTGGACTATAGGCTTTCCATTCCAATCTGTTGTGTATACGATACCTGGTTGCCCATCGGCATTCCATCCATCTTTTAATGCTTGGTTAAACAAATTTTCTGCAGCGTTTAATGCTTCTCTTCGCTGTTTGCAATCTTCCTTATAGTAACTGTATGCCCATTGGAGTATTAATCTTGACCATTCGATTCCATGACCTGGTGTTGCACCGTATGGTTTAAATTGGTCATCTTTTTTGTCTTTATTATATTCTAAGTCTGCTTGCCATTGATCGTTGAAATGTTCTGGTATTCGCCAATTGTTGTTAGATGCCCAATTGATTACGTGGCTGATTATGCGCTTTGCGCGTTCTCTATATTTTTCATCTCCTGTGCTATCAGCTACTGCAAGAAATGCTTCTGTTGTATGCATGTTTGCATTAAGCCCGCGATAAGAATCAAGCTTATTGAAGCTTGTATCCCATGTGTCTACTGTTAAACCTATTTCATTATTCCAGAAGTACTTATCGAATACTTTTAATGCATCTTCTAATAGTTGTTTTGCTCGTTCATGTCCTGCTAGTAGTGCGCTTGATGCGGCTAGTATGACGAATGCGTGAGTGTAACAAATTTTGTCTTTTTCAGGTTCTTTGTTCCAACTTACTTGTGGATACCATCCTCCGTGTTCGTTATCGTGTAAAGGACCTAATAGTCCGTCGAGTCCTCGTTCAACAAGTTGATTCGCTTTTTTGTATCCTAACATTTCTCCTATTGAGTAAACATGAGTCATTCGTGCTGTAATCCATGTTTGTACTCCGCGTGTTTTATCTAGTGTTCCGTCTGTGTTGAGCCATCCTGACCCTCCTATTGGTGCTGGGAAGTTTTTTGCGAAATCAAGTAATTGTTTTGTTTGTTCTGCCATGAATATTCTGTTGGCTTGTGTGCCAAACGTATATTTAGTTGTTTCAAAATCTTGCATTATTGTCCTTTCGTAGATTGTAATTTTAAAATTGAATCAACAGAGTCATGTGTTATGTTAGGGATGAATAATTGCCTATCTTCATTTATGCTGTTTATATACTGTCTACAGATAATTATTCCAATTAGAAAATATCATCTTTAATATTTTCTGAAGTTTCTAACAGCTCATCACTATATATGGACAATTACTCTTTGCTGATTAAATATTATAACTTTGGTTAGCAAAATTCAGGTTTATTTCCCAAAATTCATAACAGTTATGAATTTTTATTAATTACTGTCTTTTGTCATAAACTTTTACTGATTTAATATCGTATACTTGTTTTGTCTTTATATGTTAGATATGCGATTTATGCGTATGTGATTTGCGTGTACGTGATTTACGTATAAATGTTTAATTGTGTAAGAAAGAAGTGTAGAAACTATGTTTTTATTACCTGAGCAGCAATTAAATCGCTGTACAAGAGTTATGCAACAACGCTTATACCCGCATATAAATACTGTTTTATTGCATTGTAAAATTCGAGCGTATGAGATTGCTGGAGAACCTATTTCTTCTAACGAATTCTTTTCTAAGTTAAAAAGAAACGATATTGTGTTTCATTCATTCAATGTTCCAAGCGTTTGGGGAACAACTTGGGGAACAACGTGGTTTGAGATATCAGGGTCGATTGATCTTTCAAAGGTAAAGGGGTGCAAAGTTGAGCTAAATGTTGATTTAGGTTGGATTAGTAATCTTTTCCCTGGTTTTCAAGCTGAAGGATTAGTGTATAACGTTGACGGAAGAGTTATAAAAGCTGTAAACCCTTGTAATCATTGGGTTCCGTTGATTGATGAGCATAATAATCGTTCGATTAGTATTGATGAAAATGGTAATTTTACTTTATATTTGGAAGCTGCAGACAATCCATTTGTTGAAGGACCTACTGCGTTTTCTCCTACTGATTTAGGTGAGCGTGCTACTGGAAAAACCGAATGCCAATATATGTTGAAGTATGTTGACGTTACTGTTTTTAATCGTAATATTTTTGATTATTATATGGATCTTGAGACTGTAAGTTCTTTGATGCGAGAATTGAATGACGATAATCCGCGATACTGGAAACTAGCTAAAGCTTTACAGCGCTCCTTAAATGCATATGATGAACATGATTCTTCTACTGTTCAAAATGCTCGTAATATGTTGACTAATGTATTAAGTCAGCCCGCGGCGGCAAGTTCTCTAAGGCATATTGCTGTTGGACATGCTCATATTGACTCTGCTTGGCAATGGCCTGTGCGCGAGACGCACAGGAAAGTCGCACGCACAATATCTAACGTTTTAGCTCTTATGGATGAGGATCCTGATTTTACTTATGCTATGAGTTCTGCTCAACAATACGAGTGGCTAGAAAACGAGCATCCCGATTTATTTGAGCGTATGAAAAATAGGATTAAAGAAGGACGTTTTATACCTGTTGGTGGTATGTGGGTTGAGTCCGATGTAATTATGCCATGTGGTGAATCTTTAATTCGACAAATGACTTTTGGTAAGCGCTATTTTAAGGAGCATTTTGGTGTTGATCCGCATGGCATTTGGCTCCCAGACAGTTTTGGCTATACTGGCGCATTGCCTCAACTTGCTCGCCGCGCTGGATTTGATTGGTTTTTAACTCAAAAGATTTCTTGGAATGATACCACTAAATTCCCACATCATTCATTCCTTTGGGAAGGAATAGACGGTTCTAGGATTTTAGCTCATTTTCCTCCATCTAATACTTATGCTTCATCTGTGAGCATGCATGAGTTAGTTTATTCTCAACGCAATTTTTTGGATAAAGATTTATCTGATCACGCAATATTGTTATACGGTTTTGGCGATGGCGGTGGAGGGCCTACTCGCGAAATGACTGCTCGTATTAGGCGTGATCGTAATTTAGAGGGTGCTCCTAGAGTTGATTTCGGCACTCCTGATGAGTTATTTGAAAAAATACGAAAAGATATTGTTGACGATTCAAATTGCAATACGCCAGTGTTTAAGGGTGAGCTTTATCTAGAGTTGCATAGAAAAACTCTTACTTCTCAGCAAGATATGAAGCGTTATTGCCGCATGGAGGAATCATTGTTGCGTGTGGCTGAATATCTTGTTGTTTTAGCTCGAGTGTATGCGCCAGAATATCGTTTCAATAACGATGAGCTTACTAGAATTTGGAAGACTTTATTATTGAACCAGTTCCACGATATTCTTCCTGGTTCTGCTATTGCATGGGTTCATAGGCAAGCTAGAGAAGAATATGCTAGAGATATTTCTTGTTTACGTAAAATTATTTCAGATATTGCCAATGCGATTGTAAAAGCTAACAGCACGGTTAACGCGGTTAATGCGCGTGAAAATGTAAAGTTGTTGACTTATACAGGTAAAAATGAGGTCGCTTGGAATTTATATCAATGTAGTGAAAGCTGTAAAAATAATACAACAACTGTAAAACACAAAAATGATGGTGGAGTAATTCTTAATAATGGTGTTTTAAGTGTGACTATTGAACGCGATGGCACAGTATCTTCTGTTGAAGATATTAAATTTAATCGTGAGCTAATCCCATCTGGTTATCGCATGGCGCAATATGAGATATTAAAAGATGAGCCGTATCAGTGGGATGCATGGGATATTGAGCGAGATGCATTTATGAGGAATCGTAAGATTGATGATTCTTCAATTGTTGACGTTAAAGAGCTTTTATCGGGCGGTGTATCTGTTGAAATCTTGGCATGTAAAAAGGATGTTAAGATTAAAACAAGTATAATTTTAGAGCCATGTGTTAAACGACTTGATTTCCATGCGCAAGTTGATTGGAATGCTAAAGAGCAATTTCTAAAAGTAGATATGCCAACATCCGTATGTTCAGATAAGGCCCAGTATGAGTGCCAATATGGTTTAGTTGAAAGGCCAATAGTAAAAAATACTCGTAGTGATGATGCAAAGTTTGAATCATGCACACATAGGTTTGTTCGCATAGAAGATTCCTCGTATGCTGTTGCTGTTGCAAATTCGTCTACTTATGGCGCTGATACTGCTCCTATTGGCGATTATTCTTCATCTTATGGAACTATGCTCAGATTATCTTTGCTTTCTGCGCCTCTTTACCCCGATCCTAACACCGATCAAGGTAAGCATGAATTTACTTGGTCATTTATTGCTGATGCAAATATGGATTCAGTTCTAAGTACAGCTGATTTTTTGAATTCGCCAATTATTGATATGCTACCAGAAGTCGATCCATTGTTTACGATTCGCAGAAACTCAGGTCTAATTGCATTAGATTGGGTTAAGCTGGCTGATGATTGTTCTGGAGATATAATCTTACGTATTCACGAGCCGTCTGGTGGATATGCAAATGGGCAAATAAAACTCAATAAAATCTTGCGTTATTCCTCAATTGAAGAGGTAGATCTTATGGAAATGCCAGTGCTGCATGGTATGCCTATAGCTTTGCACAATAATAATGACGCGTTAAATGTAGAATTACGTCCTTTCCAACTATGTTCATTGCGTATTCGCATTGCATCTTAATGTTGATATTTTGTTTATATTTTGATGCTTTTGATTGCATATACCTTAATGATTATTGCGATTCGCAATATATTTAGCTAAAGCACGTATAGGATTATCTTTATGCATATAGTTAATTCCGAGCGCATTCATTATATGTACTATGATTGGTTGGTCAATATGCGCGCGTTTTATTATTTCTACATTCTGGAATGCAGATTCGATGCTCCCTTTGTATAACACATTTCCGTTATCAAGTATGAGAGCATTTTGACAATTTTCGTATGCGAATTCCATGTCATGGGTGATAAATAATACTGTTACATTTATCGTATGTAAATAATTAAGTATTTTTACAAGTCGCATTTTTTGTGGTTTATCCAACCCACCAGTCACTTCATCCATAATAATAATATGTGGTTCTCTTAGTAGTGCAGATGCAATGTTAATAAATTTTCTTTCAGCGAATGACAAATTAAATGGGTTTGTATTTTCTTTATCGTTTAAACCAGTAAGATTCAGAATGCGACTGTAAAGATCATTGTTTATATTCTTTATCCCATATGTAATTTCTTTATGTACAGTGCTGTTAAAAATTTGATCATTTGGGTTTTGAAAAATATAACCAACGAGTGATGTAATATCGTGTTGCTTTAATGTCTTATATTGTTTTCCTTCAATAGTTATGTCTCCAGAAGTTGGCTGTAATAAATTGTCTATTATTTTGGCGAGAGTGCTTTTACCTGCTCCATTGCTACCTATTATTGCGCATAATTCACCACTTTCGAATTCTATGTTTACGTGGTTTAGTATTCTGCAGGATTTTTCTTGTTTATCATTATTTTTATTTTTTATTTTTT
Organism: Gardnerella sp. DNF00109; assembly: GCF_049262845.1. Taxonomy (NCBI): domain Bacteria; kingdom Bacillati; phylum Actinomycetota; class Actinomycetes; order Bifidobacteriales; family Bifidobacteriaceae; genus Gardnerella; species Gardnerella sp. DNF00109. The sequence goes on along the minus strand of NZ_CP058406.1, from coordinate 998,571 downwards.
CATTTGAAGGATATTGAAAACTTACATCGTTCAATTTAATTGCGATGCTCATCGCATTTCTCCTTTAATAAAACTATTAATTCGCCTATATCTGTTATGTCAGGGGTTATTTGGATATCAAACTTACGTAACTTTTTCACAATTTTGACAACTTCTGGAATATCAATACAGTCAGAAGGGAAAGTTTCATCATAAAAAACATCATATTTATTTCCATAATGAGTGATAAAACCATTTTGAAGAACAATGATATTATCTGCATATTCCGCTAACAAATTTGTATCTTGTTCACTAATTATTACGGTATGTCCCTCGTCTTTGTATTTTTGTAGAAAATTATAAATATTTTTAGTTTCTTCTGGATCAAGTTGTGAAGTAGGTTCGTCAAGAATTAGTATTTCTGGATTATTAACTATAACGCACGCGATTGCAACGCGTTGAACCTGCCCTCCGGATAGGGTTAGTGGGTTTTGAAGCGCAAGTTGTTCTATGTTAAGTAATTGCATAACTTGTGTAACCAGACTCTCTATTTGTTGAATAGGGATACTGCGATTTTCTAAGCTGAATGCAATTTCTTCAAATACAGTTTTTTTGATATGACTTAACTGTGAAAAAGGATCGCTAAATACAAAGCCTACACTGTCACATTCATTAGATTTTAATAAATCAATCGTGTTGTTTAATAGTATTTTTCCAGAATATTTTCCCTTATAGAAATGAGGAATATATCCCTTAAGAGATAAGCATAGACTTGATTTACCTGAAGCGTTAGCTCCAATTACTCCATATATTTTCCCTAATTCTAGCTGTATTGTTATCTTGCTTAAAGCTGGTTTTGAAGTAAGTGGATAAGTGTATGAAAAATTGCAAATATTATATGATATAACCATAAATTACTCTTCCTAGAATAAGAAAAACTAGTGTAATTGTTCCTATTGTTAGTACTAATTTTTCGTGACCATTATGATTAACCTGTTTAATATATGTCTTTTTTTCTGAACTAAAAAAATTTCGCGAATCAAGCATCATTATGCGTTGCTCGATGTTTATTAGTGAAGTAATAAATGCTGGAAGCAAAATCGAAGTAAATGTGCCAATTCTACGTATTAAATTTCCATTAAAGTTTATTCCACGACTTTTTTGCGAGGTTATTATTGCTTTAATTTGCATTTGTAAATAATCAATCGTTTGGAAAGTAGAAAGTATTATGAAACATGTTTTATTGCTCATCCCAAGTTTGTTTAAAGATATTGTAATATCTTCTATATCAGTTATTTGGAAAAAACATATGACTATAGTTGATATATTTAAGGTATTCATTCCGAGCGTTATAGAATTAGACAATGCTGTATCTGTAATCTGCAAAAAATTAAGACTTAATATTGTATTTCCTTGTCTACAGAAAGCGACTTGAAATATCGCAACAAATAATGAGAACATGGCTATACTTGATACGAGCTTATATCCATTCTTTTTTATTCCACATAGAATCATCAGAACAAGTAGAGCAACAAAATAGGGGAACAATAAAAGTCGCAAATTGTATAATGTGAATGAAAAAGTATTTAATATAATATCTACTAATATTAAATATATGGTCAATATAAATTTTGTTGTCGGGTATAGCGTCGCAAGTATCTTGGTATTTTTTACTTGATTAATAGTATCGATATAATGCATGTACATAATTACTTTTATCTCTGTATTTATATAGTAAACTCGATTTAATTTTTACTATTCAGAATCTGAATTTTTTAAATAAAGTAAACCTAATGGGAAAAGAAGCAGTAATTTATTGGGCAAGCATTTTATAACGCTTAAGCATATAATGATTGTTAATACTCTATCAACCCATGTAAAGAATCCTTCAGTAGAGAATACAGAAATCCAGATATTCATTCCAGATGCAGTTATTAAAGCCGCTATAATAGATGATCCTCCGCCAGTGAACCCGCTAAATACTAGGACTACAATCGGTGCTGAAATAATAATGGATATTGTTGCCATGATTATTGAAGAAATAAAAATTTTCATATAATTTGAAAACATTTTATGTTTTGCTAGAATACCAGCGCATAAGGCTAGAGCAATATTGACCACTATGAATGGAAGCATGGTTGGCATAGTGATTGATGAAATTATTGAAGATAGCATTCCAGTTGTTATTCCTACAAGTGGCCCAAAAATCATGCATGCAAATAAAGTACCTATAGTATCAAGGAAAATAGGTAGTTTTAGCATACCTGCTATAGTTCCAGAAATATAATTAACAGCAACACATAATGGTATTGTGACAACTGCAACAGTAGTAAATTCTTCCTTGAATGATTTAATTATCTGTTTCATGCAATCACTTCCTATTTGATTACTACAAATATTATCTTTTTGACTATTTAATTATCAAATGACATTTGTCATTTGATAATTAAATAGTCATAGAAGAGTATCTTTTATGTAGCAAAGCAAAATGTTGGTCCGTTATAACCAATTTTCCTCTTATGCTTGTTATAAGATTCTCTTTTTTCATGGATTCTAGATACCTGTATAAAGTTCGTAAATTAATATTTAGTATTTTTGCTAAATCTTCTCGAGTATATGGGCATATATACGGTCTATCTTTGTTTGCTTGAGTATATAAATAATATCCAATAATGTCAATTGATTCAAGTAGTCTTTTCGTTGCTGCTTCTTGCATTGTTCTTCCCGCTGTTTTTGCGAATATTGATAATACGCAATAGCAAATTTTGCCATTTTCTTGAACAATTTCGCGAAATAGCGAAGATGGAATTCTAAATACCAAACTTTTTTCTTCTGCCATAACGAAAGCAGTATAATGCGGTTCATTGGTAACGAGTTCAAAAAGTCCCAGTATTTCTATTGGTTCAATATTTGAAATAACTCCATCGTTACGATTTAAACTTCCTCGAACTGTAGCTTTACCATCTAAAAAGATATATACATATTTTGCTGCACTATTCATATTTATGAGAACATCATTAGTGTGATATGTTCGTATGAATTGGTGAGGAATGAGTTGTTTTGCTTTCTCTATTTTTACAATCGTACTCATGCTATCCGTTGCATCTAGTATAAATGCAAGCGCCGTTGCTATACATTTGTTGTTCATGATTTACTTTTACTCCTTAAGAACAAAATTAGTCATGACAAGTGTCATTTTAAGCATTATAAAATCATGATATTTTTTAGGCAAGCCTCTAATGGTTTATAAATGTTAATTAAAAGAACTAGGAAAGTGTGAAATCATGAAGCGTAATGATGCGCTAAAAGCTTTTCTTTCATTTGCTATGTATTTCTTGGCAGGTTCGACATGTGTAATGATTGGCAGTACGTTGCCACAGTTAGTACAAACCTATGGACAGAAGATTGAACTTGTCGGTTTACTTGGATCAGCATATGCTCTTGGTAGAATTCTCACCGTTAACATAACAGGTGTTCTTGTAGAGAAAATTGGATCAGTAAAAGTTTTAGGAATTGGTACTTTTATTACTGGCATATTTATGTTTGGTATTCCTACAATTCCTAGTTTTGTTTCTGGTTTAATACTTGCGTTTGCGGGAGGCATTGCATTTGGCACGCAGGATGCTGCATGCCCAACATTGTTAAGTAGCATATTCAAAAAGAATTATGAAAGTTCATTGACTTTTGGACAAGGACTATTTGGTGTAGGAACTACAGTTTCACCATTTGTATTAGGTCTGTTCTTGAGTGGTAAATTATCTTATGCATGGTCATATTATGTGTTAGGTATTCTTTCATTTATTATCTGTGCGGTGTCTTTTATAGTCAAAGATACGTCTGAAATTAAAGATACAGAGAAAGAGGAAGAACATATCAGGCCACTATATGCTAAGAGTAAGATTCTTGCCTATGCTGGAATTGTTATTTCAGTTGCCGCATTCAGCGGAGTATCGACTGCTATAGGTATGTATACAACAAGTTTTGCAATAACAAAAGGAATAAGCGAATCAAATGCTGCATTTATGTTTACACTATTTAACTTAGGTTGTGTCCTTGGAGGTTTCCTTTTCACTTGGATTCTGAGATATGTAAAAGGTACCTTAGTGCTACTCATGAATTGTATCGGTTCCTTTATTGCTATTCTTGCCGCAATGCTTGTTAACACTGCCTTGAGTTACTATATTGGGCTTTTCGTTGCTGGTCTTTTCTTAGGCGTTTTATTTAGTGTTATTGTTGCAATTGCCTCTAGAATTATGTATAAGCGCGTGAGTATAGCATGCTCTATCGTTGCTACAGCAAGTGGCGTAGCTGATATGCTAACTCCTATCGTTGTTGGTGCTGTTATTTCGCAATTTGGAGTAGGGTTCTCATATACATTTGGGCTTATAATGCTGGCAATATGTATTGCTTCGGCTGCACTGCTAAAGATAGTTACATTTGAAGATACAGTTTCTATTAATTGATAGGGTGTTGAGAGTTTATGGAAAATAAAGAAATTTATTCTAAAAAGAAAATAATAATAGATACAGATTGTGGTTCGGATGATGCTATGGCAATTGCCATGGCTTTAAATGATCCTAGATATAAGATATTAATGTTTTCCACTGTATCAGGAAACGTATGCATGGAACAAGCGACTATTAATACGCTTACTACTATCGAGCATGCTGGTTCATATGAACCACCTGTATATAAAGGAAGTAGCAGCATGCTATTGCGCGATTTGGTTTATGCTCATGAAACCCATGGCAGAGATGGAATGGGTGATATTGGTCTAGTGCCTCATCGCTTAAAAGAAAGTAATGGTAATGCTGTTTTGAAAATGATTGAAACTTTGAGAAACAGTGAGGATGGTGAAATAGACATTATTGCATTAGGGCCATTAACTAACATTGCTCTAGCTATTAAGGTTGATTATGAAGCGATGAAAAAAGTTGGTCGCATAGTAGTTATGGGATCTGCTGGTCTAGGTCGTGGAAATGTTTCTCCTGTAGCAGAATTCAATATTTGGCAAGATGCAGAAGCTGCAAAGATATTAGTTGATTCTGGTCTTAAAAATATTATGTTTGTTGGATGGGATGCATGCTTGGGAGAATGTATGCTGAATCCACAAGAAATTGCTAATATTCGCGAAAGTGGAAAACTTGGTAAGTTTGCCATTGATTGCAATAGGGAATTAATGGAAATGAATATTAGCCGTTTTGGGGATGCTTATCTCGATATGGCTGATCCATCTGCTGTTGCCGCTGCGCTATATCCTGAATGTATAAGCGAATGCACAAAATATTATTGCCAAGTTGATGCAACTCCTGGACCAAGTTATGGTTCAGTTCTTGTTGACGCTAATTTCTTCTCTGGGAAGACTCCGAATGTTGAAATATGTAGTAAGCTTAATCCAGAAAAATATAAAAATTACATTTATCGTACTTTACATGTTGTAGATTAGCAAAATTTGTCTTTACCGACATGCTTTTCTATCTTGCAATAACATTTAAATACGACCGGGTTTGTTTATTGTTATTCATAAACTTTCTCGGTCGTATTTATATTTAATGCGTATATGTCCAGTAAATATACTTTTCTCACATCCCTAGTATTTTTATATACCAATCCAATACTTCTCGTATCCTGTACAGGTCTGCCGTTTTACCTATTGATTCCCAACGATTTTGATATTGTGTGAACCATTCGTTCAAATTTGTTTTAAAAGATTTTGCTTCAGCTAGAGTAAATCTCTGGTTTAGTATGTACAACCCTAATTGGTTGAGCAGTTGTTGACCTTGAATGTTTAAAATGCTAGTGCTTATAAAATCTTTGTTTATATTTTCACAGTTTATATTTTCGCTGCAAGCATTTATATCGTAGATGCTCTTTGAGCATTCTGATAGAGTGCGATTATATTCTTTAGCATTTAATATTTGTGATTCTCTTTCATTTAAGAATCGTCTTCTTGCTTGTTCTAGGGAAGTGTTCTTTGGATATCCTAATGAAAATAGTACATCTTCGTTTGCTATATTTTCGTTATTGTATTCAAGTTCTTTGAATTGCACAGCGTCAGACCAGCTGAATGCTTGTGCATGAGACGCTTGTTTAATAATGTTAAGTAAGTTTGAGTTTGTTCTGTTAGCAAATACATTACTTACCTTGTTTATTAAATCTTTTTTTGCAATATTATTAGATTTCCAAGCATATTCCGATGATATTATTACATACGGAAGTGAGAGTATGGGATCGTTTATATGTCCATAATCTCCCCAATCAGTTAACAAAAATCCTAATACATGATTTTTGTGCCCATATTCACATGTTTTGGATATGTTATTTATAGCAGAGTCAAAATCTGGTATAAGCCTATTCCAAGATTGTGTGCCAGGGCATACGTATTGATCGCGATTCTGACTTTTTATTAGTTTTATATTGTTTTCATTCATGTTTGCCGAGTAATCCCAATTTGCAAAAATAACATTTTTTGGAATATCAGCTAATAACTCTGGGTGTTTTATTGCAATATCAGCATACATTATTGGCTGCAAACCTAATTCGTGTAATTTTTCACATAGCTTTTTAATATAGGACAAATAAAGATTTGCCACTCCTATTTTTTCAGCAACATTTTTACTTTCACCGCATCCAAGGTCAAAGGTCTCATCGGCGCCAATATTAAACTTATTAGATTTAAATAGTGATGCATAATCTTTAATCCTTTTAGATATAAACGGTATAGTGTTAGGATTAGTAGGATTTAGAGTATGATGCATCATTCTTTCAACAAAACTGAAGGGTCTTTCTGATTGTTCTGGGAATTCGCCAAGCTGTTTATATGAGTTACTTCTTAGTATTTCATACATGTGTCCAAAAGTTGCAAGTGTTGGAACGAGTTCTATTCCTCTTGCATAGCAGTATTCATCTAGATCGATAATCTCACTACAAGTTAATGGTGAATGTCCAATCCAGGATTCAATTGTGTCATCTAAATCGATAACATGTTCTACGTATAGTTGAAGTTGATTATATTTGTATAGACTTAACTGGTCTACTAAAGTTTTTAACCATGAAAGTTTTGGCACTCTTCCTCTTGAAACATCATAAGAATATGCTCTTACAGGTATTTCTGGAAAGTCTTGAATTTGTAATGATGGCAGTATTAGACCATATTGCATAATTAGTTGTCTTATAGTTTGTATTGCAAAGCAGATACTCGCTATGCTCCCAGCTTCTATATTTACAAGTGTTTGATTGGTTGAGATTTTAGATGAAATTTTATATTCTTGAATACGTAGATTTTTGTTAATAGCTGCCGATATAGCGCTTTTATATCCTTCTGAGTAGCTAATGCTCCAGTTGCAATTGTGATTGTTTTTCAAATCTTCACATAGCTGTTTTGCTGCTGTAGTTATTCTTAAGTCTGGTTTAATATTTATGAAACTAATATGACTTGATTGTGGAAGCGTAATAGTATCTTTTGCGTATATTGATATGTTTTGTGGTGAAGGTATTATTTCGATATTTGAATTGTCGATTTTCATTTTGTGCTTCTTTGCTACTAGTTTTTACATTAATTTTTTGTTGATTGCTTCTTTGCTTTTTATATATTAGAGATTCATGATTCTATTTTGAATTACTGATATACATTCTCCTATAAGAGTTATGTCATTGTTGCAAGTGCATCTTCTTACTGTACAAGGATGTTTTGGACTGTATGGACCATATTCTTGTATTGCTTTTTCTGTAGAGCTTATAAATACCTTATTTACAATGTCGGATGGTCCATAAATTACCACGTCTGTTAGGTCTAAAAGATTAATTGTTGTTGTGAGAGCTTTTCCTAAATAATTACCTGCCTCTGCTAATATATCTTCTGGTTTTCTATTTGATGTAAACATTTTTCTATGCAGTGTTTCCGCGGAAATATATGTTTCTAAACATCCTTTTTTGCCGCATGAACAATCTGGTCCTTGCGGATCTACTGTAATATGACCAATTTCTCCTGCAGAATTATTTATTCCAGTGATAATAGCATCATTTATTAATATTGATGCGCCAACACCTAACGATAACTGTATAAATATTGTATTTGGTACGCCGTTGCCGAAGAATCTTTCGGCTAGTAATGCGCTATTCGTGTCATGATCAACGATAATTGGACAATTAAAATGCTTAATCAACTCTTCTTTAATGTTTATATTTTCCCACTGAAGATTCGATGAGCGAACTACTCTTCCTTCATCGTCTACGATCCCAGGTACAGCAATTCCTATTCCTAGTATGTGATTATTTGAATTATTTATTAGAGTTTTGCAAACTTCTATGATTTTTTCACAGTTCGCATCTGTGCTTTTATATAACGATATTTCCGATCTTTTTAATATATCTCCGCACAGATTAACAACAGCGCCTTGTATGAGACAAGGTTGTGAAAGATCTATAGTTATAATGTTCCAATAGTTTGCGTCTACTTCGAGTAGTGTACCTTTTTTACCTCTTTCTATTTTTGACTCTTGACCACTTTCTACTAATATGTGGTCTTCAAGCATTTCGTACACGACGGTTGAAATAGATGCTTTTGATAATTTTGTTTTTCTTACGAGCATAGCTCTAGAAAGTATTTGTTTTGGGAATAAATAGTTGAATATTAGCATTCTGTTATTTATTCTTGCGTCGGCAGGTATGGTTTTTTGAGACACTGTCATTAATTGATTAATCATTGGCTTCGCTATTGTTTTTATGCTCATGTCGTCGTTCCACTTTTAATGCCCATTGTTTTATACATGATATTCTATCAGATAAATATATAGTTTGGAATATATACTAAAACATGTTTTTGTAAAATATTTTCTAATTTTATTTTTTATATATGAAATATTGGAACTATAGATTCCTTTATTTTTCAATGTTTTTATTAAATATATTAGATAGTCTTGCATTTTTATCTTTTAGTGCAATAATTGTACTTAATTGGTTTAATAGGGTTCAACTTCAAAGCAGAAGTATTTTTCTAAGGAGTTTATTATGACGCACAGCACACCGTCGCATATAAGCATAGGGGTAGATGTAGGTGGAACAAAAGTATTATGTGCAGCTTTCAATACTAATAATGAACTGATTGCGCATTCTCAAGTTTCTACCAAGCAAGGTGAAGTAGAGATTGTCGATGAAGTGTGCAAGCTTATTTCTGAAGTGATTAATCAAATTATCCTAAAATATGGCAATGATACTAAATTCACTATAGGAATTGGTGTGCCTGGTTTAGTTAATCAACATACTGGGCAAGTATCTGAATCAGTAAATTTGGGATCTCATAGTATAGATTTTAAGACTGAAATACGTAAACGTTTTGGATTGAATTCTGTAATAGATAATGATGTTAATGCTGCAGCATTCGGTGCATATAATTATTATGGTTCTGATTCTAGTAGTTTAGTGTTTTTGAATTTAGGTACTGGAGTTTCTGCGGGAATTATCATTAATGGCTCTATTTTCCACGGCTCCACTGGTGTGGCTGGAGAAATAGGTCATATAGTTGCTGATACGCAGGGTAGGGATTGCCCATGTGGACAGTGTGGATGTGTAGAAACAATAATCTCTGGAACTGGTTTATCTAAACTTTGGCCAGCAAAGAATGAGTATCCTATCGCGTCTTTGCTGCGCAATGTTTCTGCTAAAAATAAAGAAGCTGAAAAAGTATGGAATAAGTTCATTTCCACCTTAGTTAGTGCACTACAGATTATTACAGTTACTTTTGATCCAGAGATTATTGTTATTGGTGGAGGAGTGAGTAAAACAGGAGCAATTTTATTAAAAGGCGTAAAAGAATACATTTGTAGACTTGAACAAAAATCGTCATTTTTGTCCTCACTAAAAATACCCGATCGTGTAGTGATTGCAAATCAAGAAGTGTTCTTTGGTGCGTTAGGAGCAGCTCTTATTGGCAGACGCTACGATGATAAAGCAAAGGAGGAAAATTAAATATTTAAACCGTGTTGTAAAAGTATTATAAAAATCTCCGCATTGCATTTATTCTTCAGAAAACTACCTTTAACTATCTTTAAATTGGCAGATGATAACTGAATTAATGCAAGTGCGGAGATTCTTCTTATGCGATTAGCACTTTAGTTGCTAAAATCAACCTAGTTGCCAAAATCAATGTCGCCAAGCTTTTCAATAAGCTTCATGTTTTCGCTATAATCCACTGGGCAGGCTATAACATCAACGCCGCTTTCTTGTTCCAAAGCTTCTTTAAGCATGTTGTATAAGTCTTCTGGCTTTTGTACAACATGTCCTCTAGCGCCAAAGCTTTCTGCCAATTTTGGAACATTTGGATTAGTAAAATCAACGTATTCGTGTTCTCCAGCATGTAAGTCCATCTTCCACTTAATCAATCCATAAGCGTTGTCTTCCCAAACGAGAACAACCATTCTAGAACCCACGCGAACAGCAGTTTCAATCTCTTGAACATTCATCATAAAACTGCCGTCGCCCATAACAGCAAGAACAGGCTTTGTGTTGATTTTTCCACTATTATCTTTAATAAACGATGCTCCAACAGCTCCAGGCAAAGTCCAAGCCATTGTAGAAAGGCTGTTGTCTATAATGCAAGTATTTGGGTGCATTGTAGGGTAAAGTCTTGCCATCCACATTTTTAAAGCGCCTGTGTCTACAAGAACCTTGGTTCCTTCTGGAACAGCGCGCCTAGTGTCGTATACAACACGCTGTGGCTTCATAGGAATGCTGTTATCGTTTTCAAACGAATGCAGCTCGTCTGTAATCATTTGACGAATCTTTGGGTGAGTTACATCAAAAGTAATATTTCTATCCTTAAGAACATTTGTAAGAGTTTTAAGAGTCTGACCAATATCTGCCATAATGTTTAGTGCAGTAGGGTAGTGAGCGTCTGTATCTTCAACAAATGTATTTATGTGAATAATTGTCTTGTCAATATTTGGATTAATCTTCTTAGGGTCAAACTGTTGTATAGAGAATCCAACAGCAATAATCAAATCTGCTGTATCGAAAGCAAAATTCTCATAATCCCTATGCATGAATCCGACTACGCCAAGAGCATTAGGGTGATTGTCTGGGAACACGCCTTTGCCTTCAAATGTTGTTGCAACTGGAACATTAAGCTGTTCTGCAAAAGCGCGTAGCTGGTCTTGAGAATGGCTTCGTGCAACACCGTTTCCTGCAAGAATAATCGGCGTTTTTGCCTGGCTAATGATTTTAGCAGCTTCGTCAATAGTATCTGGAGCGGGAAGGATGTGCAGAGGTCTTGGAAGTGGAAGTGGCTTTGCATCTTCTGGAACGCTCATTTCGCTAATGTCTTCTGGAATTACAAGGCAGGTGGCTCCTGGACGCTTTCTTTGAGCGATTGAGAAAGCTTTACGAACCATTTCTGGAGCAGTGCTTGGAGCTAACATCATCGAAGACCACTGAGTGATCGGTTGGAATAATGACACCAAATCAATGATTTGGTGAGATTCTTTATAAAGACGAGATACGTTTCCTTGAGCGCATATTGCAACAAGCGGGGTTGTGCTTGCGTTTGCCTGAGCCACTGGAAGAGTAAGATTTAATGCTCCAGGTCCAAGCGTTGCTAAGCACACGCCTGGCTTTCCTGTAATATGAGCATAAGTTGCGGCCATAAAACCTGCACCTTGCTCGTGGCGAGTAAGCACAAAGCGTATGTTTCCATTTCGTTCAATTGCTTCTAAAAGCGGAATATTTTCTTCGCCTGGGATTCCAAAAACAACTTCAACGCCTTCATTTACAAGGCATTCTACAATCAAATCTGCTGTGTTTCTTTTATGATTGTTTTGTTTTGTTTTCTGCAATTCTTCGTTTGCCATAATTGCGCTTCTCGCTTTTGCTTTAAGTTGTTTCAGCCTTTAAGCTTAAACTTCAAGACTTCTTTTCCATTTATAATATAGTCTTCTACGACATGCGACCATTTGCGCGTGTCATAAAAATGGGCGGATTTTTGCCTATTCGCTTTGTGGCAAAACTAAAGCTCTTTTAAGACAATATGCCTTGTTATTTCAACGATTTTGTCGGAAATTTTTGCCCCTTTGGATTGGGTTTCTTATACAATTGAACAAGTTGTGTATTTTTGTCACGGAGGAACGATGAGGCGTTGGCTTCTGAATTTGGTCAAGTGTGAAACCATCCTTATTGTGGCTGCCGTTTTAGCTGTTATTTCTTGCTTTTTTGTTCCACCAGACGCACAATATTTTGGCTACATTCATGTAAACACTATTTCTCAGCTTGTTTGCTTAATGATGGTTGTTTGCGGATTCCAGCGAATAGGCGTTTTTAGAAGTATTGGCGCGAATCTTCTTAGAAGAGTTAGGACTGAGCGCGGATTAGTTCTGGTTCTTATGTCTTTAACGTTTTTCTCGGCGATGCTTATAACTAATGATGTTGCTCTTGTAACTTTTGTTCCTTTTGCGATTTCTGTTTTGATGATGGCAAATGCAGAAAAGCATGCAATTCTTGTTGTGACTTTAATGACGATTGGTGCAAACGTTGGAAGTATGCTAACTCCTATTGGCAACGCGCACAATTTGTATCTTAAAGCGCTTACTGGAATGTCTACTGGCAACTTTCTTTCTATTATGGCTCCGTACACGCTTGCTGCTGCGATTCTTATGATTGCGTTTGCGTTTGTGTTCTTTAGCTCTAGAAAAGTCGATCAATTTGAGGGCTTGCATGGAGATGACATTGAACAAAGTGTCTTGGCTCCGCACTCTAAATCACCTAAGCCAGATGAGATTCGCGTTATGGGTTACGGTGTTGGTTTTACTCAATGGCGAGTTATTGTTTATAGTCTTTTATTTGTTTTGTGCTTGTGTGGAGTAGCTGGCTGGATTCCAGACTGGATTATGGTTTTGGCAGTTGTTATTGCCTTTATTATTTGCGATTCGCATGTGTTCCGCGCTCTAGACTGGGCTTTGCCTCTTACATTTATAATGTTCTTTATTTTTATTGGAAACATGCGTAGGGTCCCAGGATTTACCGAGATTGCACAAATGTGGGTTGGCTCTCATCCTATGGAAGTTTCGGTTGTTTCTAGTCAGATGATTAGTAACGTTCCAACTACTATCTTACTTTCAGGCTTCTGCGACCAGTGGAAGATGCTTATTATTGGTACTAATCTTGGCGGTATGGGAACGCTTATTGCGTCTATGGCATCTTTGATTTCATACAAGAGTATTACGCATAAGTATCCTCATAATAAGGGTCGCTATTTGCTTATGTACACAATTGTGAATCTTCTTTTCTTGGCTGTTTTGATTGGTTTAGCTTGGATTATTGAGTAGTGTTTTTCTGGCTTTTTGCGTGATTTTTGCATTGTGGGTGTGTCTTTTATTGTAATTATTGTGATTATTTTCACATATTTTTACGTTATTCTGCAATGAAATGCTAGTAAATTTCAGATTATTTGCGATTTTGTTGTATTATTTTCTATTAAATCGCAATTATGCTTAATAATTTTCATTTTATTTAAAATATATACGAAAATCATCAAAAATTGAATATAACATTATAACAAATTTATGTCTTGGCTTATCCGTTATTATGGCTTCTTGCACTAAGTTAAGTTTGGGCAAAAGACTTTTGGCATTAATTACATTTTCTCTCTTGTAATTTTGTAAATTATGCATGCCAAAATCAGCTCACATACTAATAAAAATATATAAGGAGAGACTATGAACGGTGTTCTGTCTATACTGCTAGATGTTTTTAGACAACCATCTGTAATAGTTGCAATGATTTCTCTAATTGGTCTTGCAGTACAAGGCAAAAAGATTTCCGACATAGTACAAGGCTCTATTCGTACAATGATTGGTTTCTTAGTATTGGCAGCCGGATCTGGAGTAGTCACTGAAGCACTAAATCCTTTTGGGAGCATGTTCCAATATGCGTTCCATGTTCAAGGCGTAGTACCAAATAATGAAGCTATAATCGGTACAGTTCTTATGAAGTATGGATCAGAAGCAGCATTAATCTTCTTCTTTGGAATGATTGTTAACATTGTTTTATCAATAACATCTAGATTTAAGTTCATTTACTTAACTGGTCACGTTGCATTCTATATGGCAAGTATGCTCGCAGTAATCTTCAATGTCGCAGGTTTTAATACTCTAACCGTTATTATTCTCGGATCATTCGCGCAAGGTTTACTTATTACGATTTCTCCAGCATTGGTTCAGTCATTTATGCGCACTGCTTCCGGCAAAGATGATGTTGCACTTGGACACCCTACTAGTAGTGGAGTTCTTATTGGAACTTTGATTGCAAAACTTACAGCTTCTAAAAAGCATCCGTCTAAGTCTACTGAAGATATTAAGTTCCCAGCTGCTCTTGGATTCTTAAAAGATACGACTGTTCTCATTGCACTTTCAATGGCAATTATCTACGCTGTTGTAGCACTTTTTGCGGGGCCGCAATATATTGAATCGCATTTATCTAATGGGCAAAACTTTATTGTGTTTGTTATTCTTAAGGCTGCAATGTTCTCTGCAGGCGTTTTCATTATTCTTGCAGGCGTACAGGTTGTTTTGGATGAAATTGTTCCAGCGTTTAAAGGAATATCTGAAAAACTTGTTAAAAATGCTAAGCCTGCATTAGATGCTCCTATGACTTTTGGATTTGCTCCAAATGCTGTTCTTATTGGATTCTTGGCAAGCTTTACGGGCGGAATCGTTGGAATGGTTATTATGGCTTTGGCTGGAACAACAGTTGTTATTCCAGGAATTGTTGCTCACTTTATGGCTGGTGGTGTTACTGGCGTATTTAGCAACGGCCAAGCTGGTAGAAGAGGCTGCGTTGTAGGCGGTTTTGTTAATGGTATTGTTATTACATTCTTGCCGTTACTTCTTTTGCCTGTTTTGGGTAATCTTGGTTCTGCAAACTCCACTTATTCAGACGCTGATTTTGGTGTAACTGGAGTTTTTCTTGGTTACACGAATGTTGCAGGAGGCAAAATCGTAAGTATTATTGCAGTTGTAATATCTTATGTTCTTTTCTACGCGTCTTCAATATTGTTGACGCGCAGAGAAAATAGTAAAGTCAAATATGCAATTGAAAACTAATACAATTGTGAAGAGTTATTGTAGAAATTAAACTTAAATCACAATTAAAAATAGAAACGATAAGTCTAAAAGGTTATGATCTTGAATTTGCGATTAAATAGCAACTTTAATCAATAATTTAAGATTGTAGCCTTTTGTAGTATAGGCACGCCTTAATCGTATATTGGCATAATATACTGATACTATGTAACTGTTGTGTGTTTTGAAAGCAAATTTGTAAAAATTTTCTTAAAAGCTTCATTTTTTAAGATTTTTTTTTTAATAGCTTTTAAAAGAAAATTACTATTTGGAGAGTGGATTGTGACCGAAGGTGTACCTAAATATATTGCCGTGCGAGACAATCTTAGGAAACGCATTGACTTAATGGAGCCAGACGAACAACTTCCTCCAGAAGTAGAATTGTGTAAGCAATACAACGTTAGCCGAATTACTCTTAGACATGCAGTTGATAATCTGATATTGGAAGGTCTGCTTGTAAGAATACAAGGCAAAGGAACTTTTAGAGCAAGAGATGTTATTCACAGTGTTAACCGTGAAGTTATATCAGACCAGGTTCAAGGCTTTTACCAGAATTATTCTGAAAGCAAAGAACATATACGAATCAAAGTTATTCAAAATGATGTAGTTAAAGATGAATCTGCTGCTTATAAGCTTGGTTTAGATGAGTCAATTGATCTGATTTGTGTTAAACGATTAAAGTACGTTGATGACGTTTTGTCTAATTACAGTGTAGTTTATCTTGAAGCTTCAAGATTTCCAAAAGTTTTGACTCATGATTTTACGAAAAAATCTTTAGCAGAGTTTCTAGAAAGCGATTACGCTGTAAAGCTTTGTGAAAATGATTTGTCTGTTCATGTTGAGCAACTATGTGGAACCATGGCAAAAGTTTTACAGGTTGAAGATAAAACTCCATCTCTTGCAGTTGAATCCATTGTTAAGGACTCTTTTGGTTCAGTAATAGCCTTTGGTGCTGCTGTTTATACACCAAAGTACGGCGATATTCAATTCAAAATGCATATTAGCGTTTGATATTACTTTATTTATTCTTGAACGATTCTTGTTTTTCTATATAAAAATGTTCTAGTATACAGAAAATCTCCGTTACCAAATGTACACAAATGATAACGGAGATTTTTCAAACTCTAATTAAGATCGCAATCTAATGCGACTATTTTAAAGAGCGTTGATTGCCAAAGCAAGACCAGACTTACGGTTTGCAGCCTGATTCTTATGAATCACACCACGACCTGCAGCCTTGTCAAGCTTCTTAGCAGCCACTGCGAATGCAGCTTCAGCTGCAGCCTTGTCACCAGCAGCGATGGCTTCACGAGTAGCGCGGATAGCAGTCTTCAAAGCAGACTTCACTGCCACGTTACGCTTGTGTGCCTTCTCATTGGTGAGCACGCGCTTTTTCTGCGACTTAATGTTTGCCACTATTACTCCAAACGACGTTTGCTATATCAAGGACATACAAAGGGTAAGCATAGCATGATTCTTGGATAAAACCACTAATTTTCACGAATATTAATCACCATAATGCTTACTGCATGCATTAAATGTAATTAAGTGCATAACTTGCTGTTCTTATCTTCTTGGACTAGGGTAGTCAAGTTGCTACCATTAATGAGTTACAGTGCTTGATGCACATTATACTATATATTCATTGTGTCTTAAAAGGAGATATTTGCTTTGATTACACCGCATAACCAGCCAGGATTTACGGATCAATCGTTGATACGCAATTTCTGCATTATTGCGCATATAGATCATGGCAAGTCTACTGTAGCGGATCGCATTTTGCAGCTTTCTGGGATTGTGCCAGAACGTGAGATGCGAGACCGTTTCTTGGATCGCATGGATATTGAGCAAGAGCGCGGAATTACTATTAAATCGCAGGCTGTTCGCGTGCCGTGGACTTTTGACGGTAAAGAGTACTCGCTTGGCATGATTGATACTCCTGGTCACGTTGATTTTACTTACGAAGTTTCGCGTGCGCTTGCAGCATGCGAGGGTGCGGTTTTGCTTGTGGATGCCACTCAAGGAATTGAAGCGCAGACGCTTTCTAACCTTTATATGGCAATCGAACATGATTTAACGATTATTCCTGTATTAAACAAAATCGATTTGCCTAGTGCGGAGCCAGACAAGCATGCGGAAGAAATAGCTGGATTAATTGGTTGCAAACCTAATGAAGTTTTGCGTGTTTCTGGGAAAACTGGCGAAGGTGTAAAAGATCTTCTCGACCAAATCGTGCTGGAAGTGCCAGCTCCTAGTGGAAATCCTAATGGTGCTGCTCGTGCGCTTATTTTTGACTCAGTCTACGATTCGTATCGCGGAATCGTCACATATATTCGTATGGTTGATGGCGAGCTTAAATCGCGTGAAAAATTGCATATGATGGGCATTGGCATGACGCATGATCCTATTGAAATCGGCGTTATTAGCCCAGATATGACTCCAACAAAGGCGCTTGGAGCGGGAGAAGTCGGCTACGTAATTACGGGTGCAAAAGACGTGAGCCAATCTAAAGTTGGCGACACTATTACTAGCGCCGTAAATCCTGCATCCGAGCCTTTGGAAGGCTACAGAGACCCTAAGCCTATGGTTTACGCTGGCTTATTCCCAATCGATAACGCGCAATTCCCAGAGCTAAGAGATGCTCTCGATAAGCTAAAACTTAACGATGCTGCTCTTATTTACGAGCCAGAAACGTCTGTTGCATTGGGCTTTGGTTTCCGTTGCGGATTCTTAGGTCTTTTGCACATGGAGATTGTTTCCGAGCGCTTAAGTCGAGAATTTGGATTAGATCTTATTTCAACTGCTCCAAACGTAACTTACGATGTTACTAGCGAAGACGGCACCGAGCATCATGTGACTAATCCTAGCGAGTTTCCAGAAGGTAAAATCAAGCGCATTATTGAGCCAATGGTTGCTGCCGACATTATTGCTCCAAAAGATTTTATTGGCGCTATTATGGACTTGTGCCAAGATCATCGTGGGGAAATGGGCACAATGGAATACATTAGTGCCGATCGCGTGGAAATGCACTACAGGATTCCTCTTGCAGAAATCGTTTTTGACTTCTTCGATCAGCTTAAAAGCCGCACAAAGGGCTACGCTTCTCTTGACTACCACGAAGATGGCGAGCAAGCTGCAGATTTAGTGAAGGTTGATATTCTTATTCAGGGAGATAAGGTTGACGCTTTTAGCGCCATCGTGCATCGCGATAAGGCTTATTCTTACGGCGTTATGATGACTAAGAAGCTTCGCGGACTTATTCCTCGCCAACAGTTTGAGATTCCAATTCAGGCTGCAATTGGCTCGCGTATTATTGCTCGCGAAACTATTAGTGCGCTTAGAAAAGACGTGCTTGCTAAATGCTACGGCGGCGATATTACGCGTAAACGTAAGCTTCTTGAAAAGCAGAAGGCTGGTAAGAAGCGCATGAAGATGCTTGGACATGTTGAAGTTCCTCAAGAAGCGTTTGTTGCGGCTTTGGCTACGGATGATGGCGCAAACGATAGAGACACTAAAGATAAGATTCGTGCAGCGCAAAAGTCTGAAGGCTGAGGATTATATTGAATTTTGAATCGAACAAGCCTAGTGAAGATTCGCTTTCAAGCATGCCTTTTGAAGTTTACGTGCACGTGCCGTTTTGCTTGCGTCGCTGCGGTTATTGCGATTTTAATACGTATACTGCTCGTGATTTGGGCGAAGGTGCGAGTCGTGAAGGGTACGCGGATGTTGCGATTCGTGAGATGCGTCTTGTAAAAAAGTGGCAGGAATTTCACGGGATTTTCGAGCCTAAAGCGCAATCTGTTTTCTTTGGCGGCGGCACTCCGACTGTTCTTAAAGCGCAAGATTTAGTGCGAATTTTGCAAGAAATACGTAACTTGTGGGGCATTATGCTTGGCGCGGAAATAACTACGGAAGCAAATCCAGACACTGCAGACGAGTCTTATATTGAGACGCTTGCAGAAGGTGGATTTACGCGAATATCTTTTGGAATGCAATCGGCTGTGCCGCATGTGTTAAAAACGCTTGACCGCACGCATACGCCAGAAAATGTAGAGCGCGGAGTTAAAGCAGCGGATGCTTGTGGTTTGCGTTCGAGTGTTGATTTGATTTATGGAGCTCCAGGGGAGAGTCTAGACGATTGGCGAAAGTCGGTAGAAATGGCTTTGAGCCTGGGCGTTAACCACGTTTCCGCGTATGCGCTAACAGTAGAGCCGCGCACAAAAATGGGTCGCCAAATTGCTGCTGGCACAATTCACGCGCCAGATGACGATGATGAAGCCGCGAAATACGAAGTTGCAGACGAGTTTTTTAATTCTGCTGGCTTAAAGTGGTATGAGATTTCTAACTGGGCGCGCACTGGTTTTGAGTCTCAACATAATCTTGGATATTGGAAGAACATTGATTGGGCAGGAATTGGCCCAGGGGCTCATTCTCACTACAATTCTGTTAGCGGCATTAGCAAGCAAAGCATGGATGATTGTGCTCTTTTGGCGGATTCAAGCAAGTTTTACAATCTTAGATCTTGGGATATTTTGCATCCAAAACGTTGGGCGCATGCGATTAATGCAGGAAACGTGCCTTGGCAAAACTACGAGTGTATAAATAGCGAGGATGCGTTGATAGAAGAGGTAATGCTTGGGTTGCGCATTAGGGAAGGTCTTAGTATTGATGAATTGTGTACAAAGATGCGTAAAGCAAATTGCGAATTTGACGATTCTTATTTGCAAAAAGTGCTAATCGAAGTGTGTAAAGAAGATTTGGCAGTGTTGAACAAAAATCGTATTGCTGCCACTCGAAAAGGGCGTTTATTAAACGATTTATTAATCGAAAAAATTGTTGACGCGTGCCAAAATGGCTTAGTTATGCGTTAAAATGATTCGTATTGTGTGAAAATTCAATGCAGAAAGGAATCAATCATGGCAAACCGCAAAGAGCGTAGAGCAAAAGCCAGGCAGAGTCGTAGGGGAATCCCGTCTCAATACGATCAAACGAATGGCCGCGGTCGCGGTGGAATGATTGACGAATACAATCTGCAAGAACATTCAAGAAGGCTCCAAGAAAACGGCGTTGACGGTTGGAAGCCATCTTCTAGCGTTACAGAACAAGAGGAACAGTTAACTCGTAATATTAAGCGAGCTAAGGCTGGAGATGATACTTGGAATACTGTTCGCAAAGTTATTGGCGTGTGTTCTTGGGCTGTTCTCTTGCTTTCTGCATTCGCGTTCTTGGTAATTATGTGGCTGCCAAGTCAGCCAATGGTGCTTGTTATAACTGTTGCAGTGTTGTTTGCTTTGGGCGTGTTTGGGCTGTTCTTTAGCTTTAGCAACTCTAAGCAAAATCCGCGACTCGATCAGCACGGTACCGCGCTTTAGTTAGATTTGGGTCGATTTAGGTTTGTTTATAAATAAAAATAATTAAGGCGGGCGCTTTGGTAATACAATGTGCGCGCCTTGTTTGTTTTACACGCTTTTATCTATGCAAATCTTGCAAAATGATCATGCAAATTCTAGTTAAATCATGCAAAATAAATTTTTTTGACTAGTAAGTTTTAATTAGTAAAACTTATAGTTTGTTTGCGTAATTTTCTTCTATAATCATTCGACAACTAAAAATATTTAAAATGATTATAACAATATTGCGCATATTTTTTAGATTAAATCAGTAATTTTCATAAAATTTTCTAAGATATTTAAAGAAAATCAACAGTTCTTTCTTAGCTTTTTATAAGGGTAAATCATATAAGCTACGAGATTGTACTTATTGTACCTATTTTGTAACAGACAATTTCATAATGACAAGTGTTCAATGAGGAAGGTAGTCGATGACATTTATTTCTCGCGCAATACGCTACGTTTTGAGAAAAAGAGTGAAATCAGCAATAGTGTTTGTAATATTAGCATTAATTTCAACGCTTCTGCTGGCATCTTCTGCAGTTGCGATTGCTGCAGAAAAAGAAGGCAAAAAGGTAGAAGAACAGGCAGAATCTAGTTTTGTTTTAGCAAATAATCCGCAAGTAAATCCTGGAACTCCTAGGGGAGCAGGAACTGTTAAGCCAAGTGATGTTAAAAAAATCGCGTCACTAAAAAACGTTGATTCTTATGTTTTGCGTCAAAATGTTACTGCTGATTTAGTTGACGCAAAAGCAGCCAGAATAAAAGGTGTTCAAGACTACGATGCTCGTAGAGAAAAGCAATTTGGAAACGCTGTAAACCTAGAGGGAACAAACTCTTCTAAGGGCTTAAATGCGTTTAAAACAAAATCAATCCACATGGTTAAAGGAAGAGCTTTGCAAGAATCAGATGAGCATGCTTCCTTAATTCACGAAGATTTAGCAAAATTAAATGGCTTAAAATTAGGCGATTCATTAACGCTTAAAGCAAACCCGTTTGACGCTGATAATCTTAACCATTCTACGGAGCAAGTAAAAACACGCATAGTTGGAATTTATGGCGGAGCTAACAATCGCCCAGTTGCAACGCGCGCGGAATTAACTGCAAACACTGTGTATACAGATTTAAAAACAACTAGAGAACTTTACAAATATAAGCCTGGAAAAGAAATATACCAGGACGCAAGTTTTAAGGTTAAAAAAGGAGCGGACGCAGATTCTGTGATTGAAGAAGCGTCTAAGCTGCCGATTGATTTGCAAAACTATCAGATTACTCGAGATGATCAATTCGTACAAGGCATGATTGGAGCAGCAAAAGGCGTAAAATCCATGATGAACATAACAGTTATTGCAGTAAGCGCGTTTGCTGTAATTGCTTTAGGATTAGTGCTTATTCTTTGGATTAATGAGCGTAGAAGAGAAATTGGTGTTCTAACTTCAATTGGTGTTGGAAAGGCGTCACTTGTATTGCAGCAGATTTCTGAGCTTGTGATACTTGCTATTCCAGCTATTGCAATAGGTTACGGTTTTGCGAGCGCAATATCTCCTTGGATTAGTGATTGCGCATTAGGCTCAGTAAAAAATTCTGCCGCGCAGCAGCTTAGTTCGATGGGTCAAGCTGGAGGAAATCTAGAATCGAGCATGGCAACGAGAACATTAGATAAGATTGCTGTTCAAGTTAACACAGAATGTTTAATTCAATCGTCATTAATTGTTCTGATGGTTATTGTTGTGGCAGTTGCGTTGTCTTATCTTCCTATTTTGCGAAAGTCTCCTAGAGATTTGCTTGGCATGCAAAAGTAGTTGGCTGCAAAAGTAGGTGGTAAAATGACTCAAATTATAAAAAGAGCTTGGCTAGCTATAGTTAGAAAACCAAGACGAAATGCTATTTTAGCGTTGATTATTGCTGTTGTTCTTAGTGCGCTTATTTGCCAATCGAGTGTTATTGCTTCTGTAAAAAATCTAGAGAATCAATTAACTTCCAATATTGGCTTAGGCTTTAGCGTTTATGCAAAAACTAGAGGAGAGACTTTACCAGAGTCTGATTCTGCTGGCGATTCAGCCAGTGACTCCGCCAGCGATTCCTCTAATCAATCGCAGCAAGATATTCCTCAAGATTTGCAAAAAAACGAAGGAATTCCAGAAAATCTTATTGCAAAATTTAAAAAGATTAGTGGAATAAAAACCATTGCAGAAGAAAAAGATGTTTTAGCAAATCCTGTTAACGCTAAAATTGTATCGCAAATAAATGGTCCGCGTTTAGACAATGATGAGATGTTTTCGCTTGTTTCAATAACGGGAACAACTAGATCACAGTTATCACAAGGGTTTCAAGAAGGATTATATAAGCTTGAGGAAGGTAATCATATTGATTCTTCGGCACCTGGCGACTTTAAGCGCGCAAAATCTGCAATAATTCACAAGTCTTTTGCTAAGCAAAATAATCTTAAACTCGGCTCTGTTTTAAAGCTAAAACAAGGCAGCAAAAGCATTAATCTTAAGGTTGTTGGTATTTTTTCTGGCAAGATGCAAACAAAAGGTGCGTTGCCGTCAGACTCTTCCGAAAATCGCGTAATAACTGATTTAGAATCCGCTCTTTACCTGTCTGGAAGTAAAAATCGCAGTTCTATAAAGTGCGTTATGCAAAATTCAAATAATCTAACTAAAGCTTTAGAAGAAGCTAATAAAATCGCTAAAAACGATGGCGATGGCATGCTTTCTGTAGAAAACAATGCGCAAAGATTTGCCTCTGTTCTTCAATCTGTAAAAACAGTTAAGCAACTAGTAACAATGATTTTAATGTGTCTTGCATTAGTCGGAATTATAGTGCTTGGTTTAGTTCTTGTTTTTTGGGTTCGAGGAAGGATTCACGAAGTTGGAGTTCTAATGGCAATTGGTATGAACAAGTCTGTAATAGCTTTGCAAATGATTATAGAAGTTTTTATAATAACAGCCTTCTGTTCAGTTGCATCAATTCTAATTGGGTCTGCAATATCTTCAAGTGTAGGATCAATGCTATTGGCTAATGTCTCAAATAGTACAATTTCTGACTTAAGCATTTCTTGGATTCCAAATAAACAAACATTTTTTGCTATTCTTATAGGATTTGCTATAGCGTTTGTATCTCTATGCATTGCTCTTGCGCCAATAATGTTTAAAAAGCCTCGCTTTGTATTGAATTCAATGAGCTGAGGTGATTTTCTTAGATAATTAATATGAATCAATTAGAAGATTGGATTTAACTGGATTTTATTAAGAATAAGATTCGGATTCTGATAGAAAATTAAAAATTTACAAGTATTAAATATTAAGTATGAAATATTAAATTTAGAAAATATTGGAGTTTTATTATGACTACTTTATTAAAACTTAACAACGTTGATTATTCTTATGGTGCAACTAATATTCCTGTTCTTAGAAACGTTAATGCGGATTTTGAATCAGGGAAAATATACAGTATTACAGGTCAATCTGGAGCTGGAAAATCCACTATGCTATCTCTTCTAGCAGGATTAGATACTCCAACAAAAGGAACAGTATTGTTTGATGGACAAGATATTTCCAAGAATGGTGGATATTCTAATCATCGCAAGAATCATGTGTCTTTAGTTTTTCAGAATTTCAATCTAATCGACTACTTGACTCCTGTAGAAAACTTGCGTCTTGTTAATTCAAATGCTGATTCCAAGATTCTTAAAGAACTGGGACTTAGTGAAGACGAATCAACTAGAAATATAACAAAGCTTTCTGGCGGGCAGCAGCAGCGAGTGGCTATTGCGCGAGCGCTTGTATCTTCTGCTCCTGTTATTCTTGCCGATGAGCCAACAGGTAGCTTGGATCCAAATACAACACAAGAAGTTATATCAATCTTAAAAGACGCAGCTCATAAACACGGAAAATGTGTAATTGTTGTAACACATTCGAGCGATGTGGCGGCTGCTGCAGACATAAAATATGTTCTCAAAAACAAACAGTTAACAAAAAAATAATATAAAAGACTAATTATCAACGATTTTTCCGTGCTTCTGCGTAAAGTAAAACCTGTGCGTAACCTTTGCGCAGAAGTTGCGTATCAGTGCATACACGGGGAGGTTGTTGTGGCTGAAGTGTCAGATTCTAAGCCTATTGTGGCAGTTGTTATGGGGTCTTCAAGTGATTGGGAAACCATGCGTCATGCCTGCGAAATCCTAGAAAGATTCAGAGTGCCGTATATGAAAAAAGTTATTTCTGCACATCGCACTCCAGAACTTATGGCAGATTTTGCTCACAGTGCTAGAAAAAATGGTTTTCGCGTAATTATTGCTGGCGCTGGTGGAGCGGCACACTTACCAGGTATGATTGCTGCTCAAACAACTCTTCCAGTTGTTGGTGTTCCTGTAAAATCCCATGCTCTTTCGGGCTGGGATTCTTTGCTTTCTATAGTGCAAATGCCTGGTGGTATTCCTGTTGCTACAACAGCTGTGGGCAACTCGGGAGCTACAAATGCTGGTTTGCTTGCAGTAAGCATGTTGAGCACAACAGATAATCGTCTTGCAGACGAACTTGAAGATTACCGTCAAGAATTAAAAGAGAAGGTTGAGGAATCTAATGCCGAGCTTATCTGAAGTCACTAATGGTGCTGTAGAGCGTTTGATGCCAGGAGCCACTATTGGAATTATTGGCGGCGGTCAATTGGGACGCATGATGGCTATTGCAGCTAGACATATGGGATTCCGCATAGGAGTTTTAGATCCAACGCTTGATTGCCCAGTATTTCAGGTTGCAGATTTGCAGGTTGAGGCAAATTATGATGATCCTGAAGGCTTGCGCGAGCTTGCTGAACGTTGTGATGTTCTTACATACGAGTTTGAAAATGTTAACGCAGATGCGTTAGATAAGGTTCGTCATTTAACAGCTATTCCTCAGGGCACAGATTTATTGCGTGTTACACAAGATCGTGTTTGTGAAAAAGAGTTTATTAATAAACATGGCATTGAAACAGCTAAATGGCGTGAAGTCAATAATCTTGACGATTTAGACGCAGCAATCGAAGAAATTGGTTTGCCTGCTATTCTTAAGACTCGTCGTGGTGGCTATGATGGTCATGGTCAGGATGTTCTTCGCACTGAAGAAGATGTTGCTAATATTCACCACCGTTCCGATAGGGGAGGAAAATTCCCTCCGTCTATTCTTGAAGGTTTCGTTGACTTTGCTTTTGAAGCTTCAATTCTTGTTTCCGGCAATGGTAATGATTTTGTGACTTATCCTCTTGTAAAAAACGTTCATCACAATAGCATTCTTCATATGACTCTCGCACCTGTAGCGGTGGATTCTATAGTAGAAGAGACCGCACACGATTTAGCGCTTCAACTGGCTAAAGGTTTTGAGCTTGCTGGCACGCTTGGCATTGAGTTATTTATTACTAAAGATAATCGTGTAGTAGTAAACGAGCTTGCTCCTCGCCCTCACAATTCTGGGCATTACACGATTGAAGCTTGCGATATGGATCAGTTTGAAGCACATATTCGCGGTATTGTTGGATGGCCTTTAAAAAAGCCTAAGCTGCTTTCTCCTGCAGTGATGGTTAATGTTCTTGGTCAACATGTTGCTCCTACTCGTTCTCTTATATTAGAGCATCCAGAATGGCATGTTCATGACTATGGAAAGGCTGAGGTTCGTAAAAATCGCAAAATGGGTCATATTACTGTTTTGTGTGATGACACAGTTAAAGAAGCTGCAGAATTAGATGCTACTGGCTGTTGGGATGACGAGCTTGATTAAAAGATTTAGTATTAGTCTTAAAATTTAAATAGTTATAGTTTGTTGGACTAGTATTAGATTTTTTAATAGTTTGAAAGGTAAAAGGTTAAATAATGGTTGGTGAGCCAGTACGCAGAAACACTAAGCAAAAAGAAACTGTTCTTGAACATTTAAGAGCTTCGCGTAATTTTGTTTCTGCACAGAATCTGCATCGCCTGCTTGTGGAAGATGGTGAAATCATTGGTTTAGCCACAGTGTATCGTCAGCTTAATATGCTTGCACAAAGTGGCGATGTTGATACTGTTCGTTTTAATGGACAGCAACTATTTCGCATTTGCGATGAGAATACTCATCATCACCATCTTGTGTGTGAAAAGTGTGGTAAAACCGTGGATATAGAGCCTCCTGATGATGAGGGTTGGATTCACAAGATCGCCGAATCTCATGGGTATACGGTTATAGATCACACTTTGGAAGTGTTTGGATTATGCCCAGACTGTAATCAGAGTGTAGATTGATTGCAAACTCATTAATCAATCTAATTAATTACAGTTAAAAATCAGCCTAGATTTAGAATTTAGGCTGATTTTTCATTACATGAACTATTTTTTAAGAGTTTTTAGCATTTCTAAAATCTGCTTAGGATTAGTCTCTGGCAAATAAGAGCTTGTAACAGCTAACGATATTTGTGCTAGTTTTGCAGAATCCAAATAGCATATGTATACAGGTCTATTAGTAGGCTGGAACTTCTTTTTAAAGAAATAAAGCGACTTAAATCCGTATGCTGGCTCCAAAATATCGGACATCATTTCAAGCGTATGAACAATAATATCATTTGATTCATGATGATTTGAAGATTGAGAATCTCCATGAATTGTAGGCTTTTGGCTTGCCTGGATATCTTTACTAGAATCCTCATTGCTTAATGTAGAATTTTCACAAATATCTGTTATTCCAGCAAGAGGAGCTGCAGAAAGACTCATAAACTCCACAGCAGATTCTGGATTTTCAAGACCTTCGTCTCTTAACCGTTCCGCCATTCTAGCAATAAGCAACTCCATAATTCCATTAGGGCTATCCGTGCGATGTCTCATAAAATCAAGAGTCCACCCGATTACGCGATTATTGTCATAAGTCGGCATCCAACTTGTAACCCCAAGAACGCGATTGTTCTCGTCAATCGCATACAAAATCTTTACTCTAGGATCATGCAATTCTTCCAAACCGCCAAGAGTAAACTTCATTTCTGGAAGGGCTTTAAGTTCCGCCCATTCTTCCGAAATCTCAATAATTTGTTGCTGAACTTCCCAAGGAGCATCGTTGTAAGTGCTAAGAACATCTGTTATTCCATCACGTTTTGCCTTGTTTATGGCAGTGCGAATATCCTGCCACTTTTTACCCCTAGTTTGCCACTCTTTAGGGTAGACTAGCATATCGCTTCCAACTTTTATAGAAGAAAAACCAATAGATTCCAAGGCTTTTCGTTCTTCATCGTGAACAGCGTAGAATGCTGGAGACCATGAATTTTGTTCGCAAAGTTGAATAAACGCTTTCAAATCTTGTTTATATTCTGTTTTATCTCCAAAAGGACCAGTTAGAGTTAAAGCAACTCCATATTTTAGTCTGTATGCTATTGCAGAATGTTCAGTGGCGGAGAACCAATAGTGGTTATCATGCCATGTTGTCATAAAACTCATGGTGTCTCCACCAAGTTGAACTAACTCGCTTGCTTTTTTGCGGTCTTCTTCATTAATTGTTATTTTGTTTCTAAACCACACCATGCAAACAGCAAAAAGAACAAGCCAGAATAGAACTCCAACACCTTGAGTTATTGCTGAAGACAAAGGAGTTATAGGTGTAAGCATGGCATTGGACCTTAATCCAAAGCCCATAGGCATCCAACGCCCTGGAAGATCACGTAGTAAATGATGCAAGTCTGCTACAGGCTTAAATTCATTTGGTGCAATCAACCCGAAGCAAACATATCCTATTCCAGTAGAAAATAGTGCAAAAACAATTGCAACTAATCCAACTCTGCGCTCAAGCTTATCACTATGATTTGGAAAATGCTTTATGCTTATAAACAGTAGAATTGCTATTAATAAAGGAGGCAAAGCTGTAAGCATAAAGGCTATAGAAGTAGCATTATTCTTGTGGAAAATCATAGTTTGTTTAGTTGCAATCAAAGGCAAAATAGCAAAATACATTGTTGCATATACTGCTGTAATTCCGTTGATTGTTATAGCAGCATAAGCTGCAAGTCTTCTTCCGCGTAAAAGTCCCCAAGATATAATCATTAAAGTGACAATAGGCAAAAGAATACGAATCCAAAGACCTCCTATTGTTGCGTGTTGTAATCCTGAATGAAGCAGGCAACTGCTTGAACTATAGTTTGATATACATCTTGCTAGCCACGGTTTCGTACCCATTTGCGGAGACATGAATAAACCTAATGTAGTTAGTATTCCAGCATGAGATCTAGAAGATAGTGCAAGAACTGGTCCTAAAGCCATAACAAGTTGAGTTATGGCAAATAGACGTCTAATCTCGTAGTCTGTTCCTTCCCACCAGTTCGCGCTTTTCACAGTATTTGTATTAGCATTGCTATTTTTGTTCATCAGATTGCCAATAATATGGCCACAAATTGCTGCAAAAATTGTGCAATAATCCCCAGGATTTCCACTATAAAGAAGCATTGCAGACGTGATTGCATATCCCAAAACAAACATTCGTCTACGCCACAATATTGATTCGCATGTTGCTGCAGCCATAAAAGCTCCAACAAAAAGTGTAAAAGGAGAAAGTCTAATTGGTATTCTAGTAATCCAACGCATGTTTCTAATAATCATTGAAAGATTACCGATTAAAGTAAGCCCGAGTATTGTTCCAATAAGAGTGCTTGTTACGGAAACAAAAAGCAAACGCATTTTACCGATACGTGTTTCGGCTAATCCTATTAAAACAAGTGAAAGTATTGCATTTACTATTAGAGATGAGAAACTATTTACAAAAAATAGCGAGTGGAATAGTTTAATCAGAAGCTGTGTAATATTTCTATGCCCAAACAAAAAAGTAGAGCTTATTTTCGGTTTATGATACGAGAAGAATTGTGAAAGAGTTGCATTGGTGCCATAAGTATAGATGTGCATTACGGTACTGAAAACCCAGTGAATAAGGTTAATAACCAAGAAAACTAGAGTTATTTTCGCTGCTAGCACGCGCTGCGATAGCCACATGCGCACATCGTTGGTAAGAACGCTTAAATGATGTTTTGCTGTAGACTCGTGATTTTTTGATAAAAAGTTTGGCATGATTTATCGCCTCACCTTCTGATTGATAACCACTTGAATATTATTATAAGAGTTTAAATCTGGATAATTGCTTGTTATTCCAGAATCTTTACAAAGATGGTCGATTACAACTTTTAACCCATTTTGAACGGTATGCCAATCGTGTCCAGATCCTTTAGAAATCATGGTTATAACGCTTATTCCAGACTTATGAGCCGCTATAGCAATATTAGACTGATTTACTTGCGATTTAGGATCCCAAGCTCCAGCTATAGAGTAATAATTTTGTTTTAAAGGAGCATTTTTTCTCATTATGTTTGCTGGAATATGCTTTTCGTATTTTTTGCGATCTCCATCAAAATAACGTTTTATTGTTTCATCGCGATTCTTGTATGTTGGCTCTAGTTCTCCGCCTGCAGAATACATGTTTCCAAATAGTTTAGGATAAGCTGGCACAATCTGAGTTGCGCAAGTTCCTCCTTGAGAAAATCCTCCCATTAGCCAAAGTGCTGGATTGTTGCTGGCTGGTAGATTTTTATGAATCCAATTAACAACATCTTTTGTCAAATAAGTTTGTGCTTTTCCATAAACCTTTGTATCCGCGCAAAGAGAATTGTGTGTTGCAGTACCGTTTTGATCTGGTGACACAACAATCGGAGCTAAACCATTATGATCCTTAGCATAAGCGTCTAAGGTGTTTACAATTTCGCTCGCAGCAAATAGCCTATTAGGGCTTCCTGGTTGACCAGAAAGAAGAACCATTACAGGCAGTTTTGGAGCGTATTTTGTTAAAGCTGCTGGTGGTAAGTAGACGTTTGCGGTGCGGGCACGGAAGTTAGATGTTGTTGCGGGAATTTTAACGGATCTACTTATTCCTTTGGATGGTATTTTGGGTAGCTTGTTTTGTGCTGCAAGTGAATTCCAATCAGCGATTTCCATAACCCCATTATGTTTATTATGCTCTTCAAGCTTCGGATAATTACCTAATCCGAATACTGATCCAATAGTTGTGTATTCGCCATAAATCATGTTTACGCGAATCATTGTGGCTAAAATAAACAAAATAATTGAAAATATTGCAAAAGCTCTTCTATATCCTTTAGATATTATAGCCGCGCTTAAAGCAAATCCTACAGCCGCAAATCCTCCTGCAATAGAAAAAATCACAAGCCATCCTAGGCTTACTCCGAATACAAGAAAAACGTCTGAAATAAGCCAAGTTATAAATCCAAATATAAGTGCGAATAATGATGCAGAACCTAATTGTGTTAAAAGAGATGGAAGATACTTTATTTTTTTAGATTTTGTTATTAAAAGGACAGCTAAGCATAATCCAGATATTGTGAATATACTTATAGGTAGTATGCCGTTCATTAGGTTAATTGTGGCAATAAACTTCATTCTTACTGTTCCTTAAAACCTCACTAGATTAGATCTATCAAAAAATACAGCCGTTGATAATATAATTCGTAATCCTTAAAATTTTCTATATTATGTCATCAATTATAATGATAAAAGATACAGAGTTTATTGCAATACGTCAAAAGTATGAATATACACAATTGTTTACTACAAGTTATGTTTATTTATGACGATGGCGATAATTAAAATGTATTTGTAACATAGATGCGTAAATGAGTTATGTATTAGTCATGTAATTAGAAGGGTGTGAAATTGCCATTAAGCAATTTTCTTACTATTTTTAAGCGTTTTAAGCTTGCGATTCCGCGATGGTTGTATGCGGTTCTGTTCGTTTTATTTGATGCAATAATGGTTATGATTGTGCAGCTTTCTGTTCAAAGGTCTGGACGAGTGGAAATGACTTCCTCGCTTTCGGCAAGCGCATGGAACATAATTTCAAAAATGTGGATTAGCTTAAATTTTGTATTCGTTTTGAATCTGCTTATAGTTGCTCTAATTTACGGAATTCTGTTGATGGTAGTAAATCGTTTTTGGATTACTACACTTATTCTGATTACATTATCTGTAATAATTTCTGTAATCGAGTATATGAAGGTTAATGTTAGATACGAGACAATTCTTCCAGCGGACTTGAACTTTTTAAAGAGTAATACGGGGAATATCGCATCTTTTCTGCCAGATAATGCTATAGCTGTGATTGTCTGCTCCATTATTGCTGTACTTGTAGCTGTTATTGCTGCTATTTTTATGCATTTTGTAGATGTAAATCGCGGAAAAATCGTGTTTACTAAGGATTTTCGCATTTCTATTGTAATTAGAGTTGTTACATGCTTAGTGTGTTTTTTGAGTCTTGGATGGTATGTTTCTGGGGTTGGAACAGTTGGTTCTAGTGCTAACGGTTTTGCTAAGTTTATGGGCGATGCTCCTGCGATGTGGGATTCTGTTTATGATTCGCAAAGAAACGGTGCTTTAGTTGCTTTCTTAAGACAAGTGAATCCAAAAGTTATGGATAAACCAGCGGATTACAATGAATCCACTATGAAAGCTCTTCTAAAAAAATATGATACTGAAGCTAAGAAAATCAATGTTTCTCGCAAAAGCAAAATTTCAGACAATACTGTGGTTTATGTACTTTCGGAATCTTTCTCAAACCCAATGAGGGTTCCAGGATTGCAACTGAATAAGAATCCAATGCCATTTATAAGCTCTTTGAAAGAGAAAACAGATAGTGGTTTAATGCTTTCTTCTGGTTATGGTGGGGGAACAGCGAATCTCGAATATATGTCTCTTACGGGATTGAGCATGGTGAACTTCAATTCATCTCTTACAAGCCCGTATCAGCAGCTTGTTCCAAATTCTTCTTGGACTCCTACAATCAACAGATATTGGGGTAGTGAAGGAAATTCTGTAGCTTTTCATCCATATGAGCCAAGCATGTATTCTAGATCAATAAACTACAAGAAGTTCGGTTTTAGTAAGTTTTATGCTCTTGAAGGTCCTAATATTATTTCTCATAAAAAAATGTTGGATAAATCTCCTTATGTTTCAGATTCTTCAGCTTACGATAGCGCATTTGAGTCAATTTCTGCTAGTAAAAAGCCGCAGTTTGTGCAAGTAGTCACAATGCAAAATCATATGCCTTATAGAAATTGGTATAAGAATAATGATTTTGTTGCAAAAGCAAAAGATGGTTCACCTAATTTAGGACAATCGGAAACATCATCAATTGAAACATATGCTAAGGGTGTTAATTACACGGATCATGCTACGCAAAAGTTCTTAGAGAATCTTGATTCAATTGACAAGCCTGTTACTGTTGTGTTTTACGGCGATCATCTTCCTGGTGTATACAGTACGGCTAGTGCAGATCAAAATAATTCTCTAGATCTGCATTTAACTGACTACTTTATTTGGTCAAATAGAAAAGCTATTGAGACAAATAAGATTAAAAATATTCATAAAAATACTTATTCGTCTCCAAACTTCTTCATATCTCAAGTAGCATCTCATACTAATTCAAAGGTTTCGCCCTATATAGCTTTCCTTACTAGATTACACGATAAGGTTAGTGCTATGGAGCCTCCTGTAGTCAATAAGATTCAAGGTTGGGATAGGATTCCAGAAGGACAATCCATCTATCTGAATAATCATGGTAAGCCAATGATTGCTAATAGTATGAATAAAGAAACTAAGCAATTATTGCATGATTATCGCTTGATTCAGTACGACATTACAGCTGGGAAACATTATCTTAAAAACACAAACTTTCTTGGTTTTTAAGATAATCAGATAGTCGGATCATCCTCTACAGGTCTAGTGCTTTTGACGCAATGTCATGCCTAAAGAACATGTGAGGAAGATTAAGCTTATCTAATATGCTGTAGACGTTGTTTTGAGCGTCTTTTACATCGTTTCCATGCACTTGCACAAGAGCTATTCTGCCTGAAGAAGTAAGAAGTTTTCCGCTTTCTTCATCGCTTTTTACTCCTGCATAATACACGTGCTGACCTTGATCTTCGTCAATAGGAATTTGAGGAAGAGGAGTTCCAGTAACTAAAGTGCCAGGGTAGCCTTCGCTTGCTAATACAACTCCAAGAGTTACGCCATTTTTAATCCAAGTAAATGTTGGTTCTTTGCCATGCAAAATGTTAAAAATAGCTTCACCAAAGTCGCTAGTAAGTCTTGGAAGAACAACTTCGGTTTCTGGGTCTCCAAAACGAGCATTAAACTCAATAACTTTAGGCCCTGAAGCTGTATCAATTAATCCAGCATAAAGTACACCGGTAAAAGGCGTGCCCTCTTTAGCTAGTCCTTCAACAGTTGGGCGCACAATCTCGTCAATAGCACGCTGAACTGTTTCGTCGCTAATTTGTGGAACAGGACTATAAGCTCCCATGCCGCCAGTATTTGGACCAGTGTCGCCGTCGTGAGCGCGTTTGTGGTCTTGAGAAATTGGCATAACCCAAAAATCAGTTCTGCTTACGAAACTCATAAGTGAAAACTCTTGACCTTGCAAAAATTCTTCAATAACAACTTTTGCTCCAGCTTGACCAAAACGATGATCGACGAAAATATCTTCCAAAGCATCAACTGCTGTTTGCTCATCCATAGCAACAGTAACGCCTTTTCCAGCAGCCAAACCGTCCGCTTTAATAACAATTGGAGCACCATGCTCAAGAACGTATGCGCGTGCAGGCTCCAAAGCGTCAAATGTTTTGTAGGAGGCAGTTGGAACGTTGTGACGAGCCATAAGCTTTTTTGCGAAATCTTTAGAGCCTTCAATTTGAGCTGCGGCTTTGTTTGGACCAAAAGCGGCAATTCCATGCGCTTCAAAATCGTCAACAATGCCATTCATAAGCGGAACTTCAGGACCAATGAACGCAAAATCGTAGTTATTGTCTTTAACGAACTTAATAAGAGCGTCATGATCTGATTGACTTATGTTTACAGTTTGAATTCCATCTGCTGCAATACCAGGATTTCCAGGAGCAACAGTTACTTCTTCAACGCTTTCTCCTTTAAGTAACGCGTGTGCAATAGCGTGTTCGCGAGCGCCAGAACCAACTACTAAAACTTTCATTTTTAATCCTTTATTGCTTTAAGATTTTGCTGTCTACTGTTTTGCGTTTTTTGCGTTTTTTGCGGTTTACAACAACTCAACTGCAGCGTTTTCGCGCTTAGCCATTTTGCCAATAATATAAGCGGTTTCGTCATGCTCGTTTAGTATACGCATTGCCTCGTTTGCTTTGCTTTCATCAACTGACAAAACCATGCCAATTCCCATATTAAAAACGTTGAACATTTCAGCGTGAGTAACTTCTCCAGCTTTTTCAATAACGCCAAAAATAGGTGGAACGCTCCAGCTAGTGGTATCAATTTTTGCAGCCAAATCATCCGCATACATGCGAGGAACATTTTCAATAAATCCGCCGCCTGTAATATGAGCAACTCCCTTAATAAGATGCTCAGCAAAAAGTGGCTTCAAAGCTTTTACGTAGATTCGAGTAGGTTCAAGAAGAACTTCGCCAAGCGTTTTGCCGCCAAGCTCATCTAACTTGGTGTCAACGCTAAAACCTGCTTCTTCAAACAAAGCTTTGCGAACAAGAGAGAATCCATTTGAATGAACTCCTGAAGAAGGAAGTCCTATAAGCACGTCGCCTTCGCAAATAGCAGAGCCGTCAACAATATTCGAACGTTCTGCAACGCCTACTGCAAAACCTGCAAGATCGTACTCGTCTTCGTCATACATTCCAGGCATTTCAGCAGTTTCGCCGCCAATTAAACCTGCTTCTGATTGCACGCAACCATCTGCAACGCCTGAAACTACCTGCTCAAGTATTTCAGGATTGTTTTTCCCACACGCAAT
Organism: Gardnerella sp. DNF00109; assembly: GCF_049262845.1. Taxonomy (NCBI): domain Bacteria; kingdom Bacillati; phylum Actinomycetota; class Actinomycetes; order Bifidobacteriales; family Bifidobacteriaceae; genus Gardnerella; species Gardnerella sp. DNF00109. The sequence continues at coordinate 963,279 of NZ_CP058406.1, read as the reverse complement.
GTAATCGAGGAAGAAAAGAGGCTCGGCACCTTGAGCTGCAATATCGTTTACGCACATTGCAACGCAATCAATGCCAATAGTGTTATGCTTATTCATCATTTTTGCAATCACAAGCTTGGTTCCAACGCCATCCGTACCAGAAATCAGCACTGGCTCTTTGTAACCAAGAGATGCCAAATCAAATAAGCCGCCAAATCCGCCGATGCCACCTACAACGCCTGGGCGTTTCGTGCGATTCACATGCGATTTAATACGACGTACTACTTCGTATCCTGCTTCTACGCTTACGCCAGCCTCTTCATATGCGTGTGGCATATTGATTCCTTTCATAACTATGTTATAAGTATTTTCTTAAATTTTATTTATAAATTGCGGTAAACAATTAAAATATTAAGTTATATAAGATTTTCGTGTGAATATTTGCTGTGCTTTCTCACTTCTTGCAAATGTTCGCGTTCTTCAGGAGTAAGTGAAGCCAAGAATTCTTCGCCGTAATCGTCTAGTGCAGTAGGGTAGTCGCCATTAAAGTAAGCAACACACAAACCGCCATAAGGCGCTGGCTTTTTTAATCCAATCGACTCTACTAATCCATCTAAAGACAAAAATGCTAAGGAATCAGCATCAATATACTCGCGTATTTCTTCGACTGAATGTTTTGCTGCAATAAGTTCCTTTGTGGTTTGAATATCAATACCGTAGAAGCAAGGATATTTAAGAGGAGGAGAAGAAATACGCATATGTACCTCTTTAGCTCCAGCTTCTCGTAGCAATTGCACAATGCGCTTAGAGGTAGTTCCGCGAACAATTGAATCGTCAATAACGATAACGCGTTTTCCTGCAACTACGCCACGAACAGCAGAAAGTTTCATACGAACGCCTTGCTCGCGTAATTCTTGTGTTGGTTGAATAAAAGTGCGTGCAACATACTGGTTTTTAATCAATCCCATTTCATTTGGAATTCCGCTTGTTTCAGCGTATCCTGCAGCAGCAGAAAGTGAAGAATTAGGTACTCCAATAACCATGTCTGCGTCAACAGGAGATTCTTTAGCCAAACGCGCACCCATACGCTTTCGCACAGAATGAACATTAATACCGTAAATATTAGAATCTGGGCGAGCGAAATAAATAAATTCCATTGAGCATACTGCATGTTGTACGTGCTTTGTATATTGCTCAATAGTGTAGCCATCGTCATTAATAACAATTATTTCGCCAGGCTCAATATCGCGAATAAACTCTGCTCTAACAATATCTAATGCGCAAGTTTCGGATGCGAGTACATAAGCTCCATTGCTCATTCTTCCTAAAGAAAGAGGTCTAAAACCATTCGGGTCTGTTACGCCAATAAGCTCCTTTTCAGTTAGAAGCAAATAGGCAAAACCACCATGAACTATTTGCAAAGCATCTTTAAGCTTATCCATAAAAGAAGTTTTATTTGATCTTCTAATAAGATGCATTAACACTTCAGTATCCGAATTCGAGTGGAAGATTGCTCCCTCATCTTCAAGTTTATTCCTAAGAGTTGTGCAATTAGTAAGATTGCCATTATGTCCTAAAGCAACATCTCCATCATGGAAGCAAAAAAGAAAAGGCTGAATGTTTTCAACACTTCCCGAACCAGCAGTAGCATAACGAACGTGCCCAATTGCGCTGTTTCCAGTAAGTTTCTTCATAATGTCTTCGTTTGCAAAAACCTGAGTTAAAAGACCTAGGTTTCTGTAACCTTTAAGATGACCATTATCGTTTGATACGATTCCAGCGCCTTCTTGACCTCGGTGTTGCAGTGCATGTAATCCAAAATATGTTAATCTAGCAGCATCTGAATGACCCCAAACGCCAAAAACGCCACACTCTTCATGAATGTCTTCGAGCTCTGCAGACATCAAACACCCCCTGTTGTTTTAGATTCTTAATCAAGATTTTCCTATAAACTTGCTACAAAAATCACATTATGCAGTGAAATATTCGACTCCAGCGCTAAAAATGTTTTGTGTTCTAAAATCTGGAATATTCACGTACAAACCGTTTCCGCTGCGTTCGCAATGTCCCATTTTTCCAAACACTCTGCCATCTGGGCTAGTGATTCCTTCTACAGCCATAAGTGAACCGTTCGGATTCACTTTAAGATTCATGCTTGGAACGCCATTGCTGTCAACGTATTGTGTTGCGATTTGGCCGTTTTGTATAAGAGTATCCATAACTTCTGGCAATGCTACGAATCGACCTTCTCCATGAGATATTGCAACACTATGAACATCGCCAACTTTGCAATTTGAAAGCCATGGAGAAAGATTAGAAGCAACGCGAGTTCTAACAATCTTGCTTTGATGCCTTCCAATAGTGTTAAACGTTAAAGTCGGGCATTCTGAATCCATTGGAACAATATCTCCAAACGGGACAAGACCTAGTTTAATAAGAGCTTGGAAACCATTGCAAATACCAAGCATTAAGCCATCGCGATTATTGAGCAAATCGCGAACAGCGTCACTAACAGCAGGATTCCTAAAGAAAGATGCTATGAACTTGGCTGAACCGTCTGGTTCATCACCTCCAGAGAATCCGCCTGGAATCATAACAATTTGGCTTTTATTAATCTCATCAACAAGATCTTTTGCAGATTGAGCAATATCATCAGCGCTTAAATTATTGATTATAAGCGTTTTGCATTCTGCTCCAGCTTTTTCAAACGCTGCTTGAGTGTCGTATTCGCAATTGTTTCCAGGGAAAACTGGAATGATTACGCGTGGGTGACTAATCGGAGTTTTTCTATGAGAACGCATGTGGTTATGAGAATACTTCAGTTCACTAGAGTTTATAGCAGGAACTGAGTCTCCCTTCTCTCGATACGGGAATATATCTTCTAAAGTATTTTCCCAATCTTCTTGCAAACTAGCTAAATTAAGTTTCTCGTTTTCTACGCAAAACTCGAACTCATTACAAGTTTCGCCTACTACATCTACGCTTACAAGATCTGAATCTGCATACGTAAGTTCAGAATCATCTTTAAGCTCCACATAGAACGACCCATATTCTGGCTTAAACAAATCATTCTTGCTAATCGCATTATTAAGCTTTAACCCAATATGATTTCCCAAAGTCATCTTAAATAAGATTTCCGCACTAGCACCAAATCCAGGAGTGCTAACGGAAAGCGCATGCTTATTTGAGGTAAGATTTTCCACAATCCTAATCGCCTCTAAGAAGCTTTGAGATTTAGGCGTGATTCCATCTTCCTTATATTTAGGCAATATTCTTAAAATTCTACTATTGGCTTTTTTGAATTCTGGCGAAACAACGTTTCTCGCGTCTCCTGTAGAAACAGCAAAAGAAATAAGTGTTGGTGGAACATCAAGATTTTCAAAGCTTCCGCTCATAGAATCCTTGCCGCCAATAGCGCCTACACCAAAGTCAATTTGTGCGCTTAAAGCTCCGAGAATAGCTGCCATTGGTTTTCCCCAACGTTCTGGAGCATTATGAGGCTTTCCAAAATATTCTTGCAAACTTAAATAAGCATTTTCTATAGTAAAACCGCTGGCTGTGAGCTTTGCCAAAGACTCAACAACAGCTAAATAAGCTCCAGTAAATTGATTCTTTTCCATAATATATGGGTTAAAGCCCCACGACATTGCAGAAGCTGTGTTCGTTTCTCCAAAAACTGGCAATTTTGCAACCATTGCTTGTGCAGGAGTAAGCTGACGTCTGCCTCCAAAAGGCATAAGAACTGTTGCAGCTCCAATAGTGGAGTCGAACATTTCACTAAGACCTTTGTTTGAGCAAATATTTATGTTGGAAACAAGATTTTTCATGCGCTCGCCAAAAGATTTATTAGCGTATTCGCCACTTATATCTTGCCATTTCGAAGTATAGTTTTCGCCACTTTCAACGTGAATATTTTGCTCTTTTGGAGCTCCATTAGAAGCTAGGAATTCACGGCTTAGATTCACAATTGTTTTTCCTCGCCAAGTCATTTTCATTCGTGCTTCTTCTGTGACTATGGCTACAATTTGTGCTTCCAAATTTTCCTGACGTGCGTATGACAAAAATTCGTCGGCATCGCTTGCTGCAACATCAACAGCCATTCGCTCTTGAGATTCAGAAATCGCAAGCTCTGTGCCATCAAGACCTTCATATTTTTTAGAGACTTTATCTAAATCAATAATCAAGCCATCTGCAATTTCACCCGTTGCAACGCTTACGCCGCCAGCGCCAAAGTCGTTGCAACGCTTAATAAGTCTGCATGCATCTTTGCGGCGGAAAAGTCGTTGTAACTTGCGTTCAATAGGAGCATTTCCTTTTTGAACTTCTGCTCCGCATTCCTCAATGCTATCAGTGTCTTGCGCTTTAGAAGCACCAGTTGCTCCACCAATTCCGTCTCTTCCAGTTCGTCCACCTAGAAGAATAATCACGTCTCCTGGCTCAGGTGTTTCTCTTCGAACATGGTCTGCTGGGGTAGCGGCTACAACCGCACCCACTTCCATTCGTTTTGCAACGTATCCTGGGTGGTAAATCTCGTGTACTTCGCCTGTTGCAAGTCCAATTTGATTTCCGTAAGAAGAGTAGCCTGCAGCTGCCGACGTTACGATTTTTCTTTGAGGCAATTTTCCTTCAAGAGTTTGGGCTATTGGCGTTCTAGGATCTGCAGCACCAGTTACTCGCATTGCCTGATATACGTAAGATCTTCCCGAAAGAGGGTCGCGAATGCATCCGCCAATGCATGTTGCAGCACCACCAAAAGGCTCGATTTCTGTAGGATGATTATGTGTTTCGTTTTTAAACAAAAACAGCCAATCTTCATCGTGCCCGTTTACGTCAACTTTGATTTTTACTGTACAAGCGTTGATTTCTTCGGATTCGTCTAGATTCTTAAGAATCCCATTATGCTTCAAATACTTTGCACCAATAGTTGCCATATCCATAAGGCAAATCGGCTTATTTGTGCGATTAAGTTCTTCTCGCATTTCAAGATAACGATTAAATGCGGCTTGTACCTGCTCATCGTCTATTTTTATGTTTGTAAGATGCGTGCCAAAAGTTGTATGACGGCAATGATCAGACCAATATGTGTCTATTACTTTGATTTCTGTAATAGTTGGATTGCGATTTTCGTTTTTAAAATAGTTCTGGCAGAATTTTGCGTCTTCCAAGTCCATTGCAAGCGCGCGATCTTCTATGAACTTTTTTAAACCTTGTTCGTCTAAATCGTTGAATCCGTTGATAACTTCCACATTTGCTGGAATAACTGTTTCTGTTTGCAAAGTATTGACTTTATCTAAAGATGCTTCGCGCGCTTCAACTGGATTAATTATGTAGTGTTTAATTGCGTCCAAATCTTTTTTAGACAAATCACCTTTAAAAGCCAAGATTTGCGCGGTTCTTACCCTTGGTCGCTCTCCTTGGCTTATAAGCTGTATGCATTCACTTGCAGATTCTGCTCGCTGATCAAATTGTCCTGGAAGAAATTCCATAGCAAAAACATGTTCGCTTGTGCTTATGGGCAGATAATCATAGGTGTTATCGACTGGTGGTTCGCTAAAAACTGTTTTGATAGCAGTGTTGAATAGATCTTCTGATATTCCTTCAACATCATACCTGTTTATTATGCGCGTTGATTTTAAAGAATCTATTCCTAGAATTTCTTTAAGCTCGTGATTAAGATGCTGTGCCTTAACATCGAAACCAGATTGCTTTTCAACATAAACGCGAAATACCACGGTAAACCTGCCTTGTAATTGTACGTTTTGGCTATTTTGGTTGTTTTGTTTTTTCAGTTTTCTTTTTCAATTTTGTTTAGTTTTGCTTTAAGAACGCGCGTGGCTCGCACCTCGAAAGATGCGAGCCACATTAAAAATCATTCTTCAACATAATTATTTGGATTTATTTCGTCGAAGTTTACGCCTTCGCTTTGAGCAAGAGATTTAAGCCTTGAGAATATCTCCTCGTAGGCTGGAATTATATCTCCTAAATCTCGTCTGAATAAATCTTTATCTAAGTGGCTTACTTCAGAATTATTTGTATTGCGCTTATCCCAAAGTCTGCAAGTATCTGGCGTTATTTCGTCAGCAAGCAGAATGTTTCCCTTAGAGTCAACGCCTTCTTCAATCTTGAAGTCAACAAGCTGTACGTCAATCTTAGAGAAAACATCAAGCAATGCATTATTAACAGCATGAGCTTGGCGAGTAATTTCTGCCATCTCTTCATCGGTTGCTAATCCAAGAGCTACAACGCCTTCAGGATTAATAAATGGATCGCCAAGTTCGTCGGATTTAACGCAGAATTCCAATAATGGTTTCTTTAAAGGAGTGCCTTCTTTTACAGCATAACGTTTTGCAAAAGAACCAGCAGCAGTATTTCGCATTATTATTTCTAATGGGAACATTTTCATGCGTTTTACAAGTTGCTCAGTGCTAGAAATGCGCCCTAGGAAGTGGCTTTTCACGCCACGCGCCTCAAGAAGATGGAATAGTAAAGAAGTTATTTGATTGTTTAAGCTGCCTTTGCCAGCAATTTGAGCTTTTTTAAGACCGTTGCCAGCTGTTGCCTGATTCATGTATTCCACCCACAACACATTATTGTTATCAGTGGCATACAATTTCTTTGCTTTGCCCTCATACAACTTGTCAAGTTTTTCCATTGACGTGCCTCTCTTGTTGCATCTATGGCTGTAGGCGAAAACCAACATTGTTCGAAGGTTTATCCAACCTTGTCAGCACGTTCAGACTAACAATTGTTACCTACAATTTTTTTAGATTATTTTTTATTCTTTTAATGTCTTAAACCAGTAAAAACCTTGATTTTTCGATGTTTTAAGACGGTAGTTCTACAGTGTGTAATTCGCTAGCAATGCGTGTCGCGCAAGATTTTGCATCACGCACGCTGTTTGATACTGTCAAAATAACACCTAAGCGTCTTGAGCCGTGAACTTCTGGCTTTCCAAAGATGCGTATATCACATCTTGCGCAATCTTCAGTGTTTAATGATTTTGCTACATTCGCAAATCCAATTTTTCCATTACCTTCTACAACAAGTGCATGGCTTAAAGCGACTTCATTATTTTTTAAACAAAGAGCAGTGTGCTTTTGAGTAATAGGAACACCCAAAATCGCTAAAACATGCAGAGCAAACTCGCTGTAATACTGTGAAATCATTGTAACCATACCAGTATCGTGCGGACGAGGGGATAGTTCGTTGAAAAGTAAATCACCGTTTTTAAGAACAAAGAGTTCAACTCCATAAACGCCCCACCCAGTTTCTCCGTTTTCTCTTGCTATTTTAGATAGACCTTCAACGGCTCGTTTAGCAATATTTTGAGCGTTGATTCGAACGTTTTCTGGTATATTTGCTGGTTGCCATGATTGCCTGTAATCGCCATTTTTTTGAAATTGTGCAATGGGTTCGCATGTTGTTATTCCAGCGCTAGAGCTTACAGTTAGTACTGTTAGCTCGTAGTCTAATGGTGCTAAAGCTTCAACAATTACGCGAGATATGTCAGCGTTTTGTGCGTTCTGATTCTTATGCTTAGATCTTCTTCCATTTTGTGCTTCTACCCAAGCATTTTGTAGGTTTTCAGGATTTTTTACTATTGATTGACCGTGACCAGATGAGCTCATAATTGGTTTTACGACGCATGGATATCCTACGATTTTTGCTCCTTTTTCTAATTCTTCATAGTTAGAAGCAAATCGATATGGTGTTGTTGGCAATCCTAGTTTTTCGTGTGAAATTTTTCGCAAAGCTTCGCGGTCCATAGCAATTGCAGTAATATCAGAGCTTGGAACAACTTGAATTTTCTTACTCTTTACAACATTTTTTAGTATTTGAGTTGATATTGCTTCAATTTCAGGAATTATTATGTCTGGGTTTATATCGTTTATTAAGTCTTGCAACTCTTGAGAGTCGCTCATATCTATAACGCGATTTTCTTGAGCTACTTGCATTGCTGGAGCGTTCGCATAGCTATCTGCCGCGCATACTCTTATGCCAAGCCTGATAAGTTCTATAGCAATCTCTTTGCCAAGTTCTCCAGAGCCAAGAAGAAGAACTTTTGTTGTATGTAACTTTGAATCAAAAATACCAAAAATTCGCTCGTTTGTAACGCTTTCATTTAATTCATTATTTGAATCTGATTTTTGCGAAAAACTCATAACTATATTCTTACATTACGCAATGTCGAATTGTCGTGCGACGCGCCGAATGAAGATTGACTAGCATAAATTTAAAAAATCGTGTATAGTATTCCTCTGTTGTGCGATTCCCGAAGGGTTTCGCGCCATAATGGTGGCTATAGCTCAGTTGGTAGAGCATCTGATTGTGGTTCAGAAGGTCGCGCGTTCAAGTCGCGTTAGCCACCCCATTTTTTCGGCTGGTTTCAGCCGAATTTTTTTTTTATGCTAGATTATTTTTTTTACTTTGAGTATCATTCTTTTTGCAATTAGATTTTTTAATTTATCAGTACACGTTTATGCCCGTATATTAGTACACGTTGGGGTAGAATAATGTGGATTGCATAATTTGTTATGTTTCATAAATTTATGTTTAAGGAGCTTATATATGGCAGGTAGGGGCGGTAAGTCATCAAAGTCGTCATCAAATGTATCTTATGATGAACCTTTTTGGGAATCCGCGCTGCTTTTTGTTCCGCGACTTGTTGGTAAAGTAGTACGTTCGCTTTTTGGTGTGGGAGAATACGACGAAGCATATCGCAGAGATGGATTGTGCTTTGTAATGATTATTATTGCTATTCTTTTCTGCGCATCGGAATGGTTTAGAGTTAGTGGTTTTATAGGCGTTGCTTTTCACTTCGCAGCATCTGCAGTTTTTGGAGTTATGAGCATTGTTTTACCAGTTTGGTTATTTGCTGTAGCAATTAGACTAATGAGAAATAGTGGATCAAAATCAGGTAACCCACGTGTTATAGGTGGTTTTGTTCTTATTTTGTGGTCTATATGTTCTATTTTAGATATTTTATTTGCTAGTAAAAATCAACATTTTCACATAGAAGATTTGCAAAAATCTGGTGGATTATTAGGTTTTTCTCTTGGTTCTCCTTTAGCTTGGGGATTATCTAGAACTTTTGCTCTAGTGATTTTTGTTATTATCGCAATTTTTTCGTTTTTGATGATTTTAAAATTGCATGTTACAGACATAACGCAGTTTATATTTTCTGCTTTTTCTAAAGATAGTAAAGATAGTAAAGATAGTAATTCTGAGGAAGATTCATACGATAATGATTCTAAGGATGATGATAAAACACTTGAATTTGCTGATGGAGTGCCAACTCATGATGATTCTGACAAATCTGAAAAGTCTCGCAGATCTTTGCATAATTCGTTAATTTCTAAATTATGGAATTCACTATTTGGAACTAAGAAAAAAGATAGTAATAATGAGCTTTTAGATGAGTATGCTGGAGATGATGCTTTTCTCTGTGCATCTTCAAAAGATGGCGGTAGTAATTTCGAATCAAATAATGCTGATCGCACGAATAGTCATGATGGTGATCTTAATAATCAATCGCAAGGTTATGAAAATACGGTTGATAAATCACATAATCGTGAGTCTCCTAGGTCTGTATCTTCAAGTGGTTCTTCTGCGAATTCTAATTCTTGGAAAACATCTCCAGAATTATATATTGATGAATTCCCTAAGGCTCCTATAAGCACCAGCGAGCAATATTCTTCTGATCCTTGGGGAAATATGCCTGCTCAACAATTAGATAAATATAGGTCATCGCAAGAAAATAATAGTGATAGCGCTGCTGGCAAAGATATATACGATTCAAATCATAGTGATTCTAATGTTTATGAAGATGAACCTTATATTCTACCAGATTTGAACATACTTGTTCATGGAAAGCCTCATGCAACAAGAACACCAGCGAATGATCGTGTGATTCGAGCTTTAACTTCTACCTTTGAACAATTTGAGGTAGATGCGAAGGTTATTGGCTTCTTAAGAGGTCCTTCTGTAACTCAATATGAAGTTGAGTTAGGATCTGGAGTAAAAGTAGAGAAGGTAACGAATCTTCAAAAGAATATTGCGTATGCTGTAGCAAGTACTGATGTGCGTATTCTCTCTCCAATTCCGGGCAAGTCTGCAATTGGTATTGAGATCCCGAATGTAGATAGAGAGATTGTAAATCTGGGAGATGTTCTTAGGTCTGATAAAGCGCGCCAAGATCCAAACCCTATGCTTACAGGTGTTGGTAAGGATGTTGAGGGTCATTTCGTAACGGCAGCTCTCGATAAAATGCCGCATTTGCTTGTTGCAGGTGCTACAGGATCTGGTAAGTCGAGTTTTATTAACTCGATGCTCACTTCTATTATCATGCGAGCAACACCTGAACAGGTTCGTATGATTTTGGTAGATCCTAAGAGAGTAGAGCTTTCTGCATACGCTGGCATTCCGCATTTGCTCACACCGATTATTACGGATCCTAAGAAGGCTGCGCAGGCTCTCGAGTGGGTTGTTAAAGAGATGGACGCGCGCTACGACGACTTGCAATTCTTCGGCTTCCGCCATGTTAAAGATTTCAACAAGGCTGTGCGTGAAGGAAAAGTTCATGCTCCGGCTGGTTCTAATCGAAAAGTTGCTCCATACCCGTATTTGCTTGTGGTTGTAGACGAGATGGCTGATTTGATGATGGTTGCTAAGAACGATGTGGAAAGTTCTATTCAGCGTATTACTCAGCTTGCTCGAGCTGCAGGAGTGCATTTGGTTCTTGCTACTCAGCGCCCATCTGTTGACGTTGTAACAGGCTTGATTAAAGCAAATATTCCTTCTCGCTTGGCTTTTGCTACTTCATCTGCAACTGATTCCAGGGTTATTCTCGATACTGTTGGTGCAGAAACTTTGATTGGTCAAGGTGACGCTTTGTTCCTTCCAATGGGTGCTGCTAAGCCTCAGCGTGTGCAGGGCTCGTGGGTGAGTGAATCTGAAATCCGCAGAGCTGTGGAGTATGTTCGCACTCAGCGCAAGCCAAAGTATCGTGAAGATATTGAACAAATGGCTCAAAAAGCGGATGCTCAAGCTCAAAGCAAGCTTAAAACTAGCGATATTGGCGACGATATGGATGAGCTGCTTCAGGCTGCAGAGCTTGTAGTAGGCGCTCAGTTTGGATCCACTTCGATGCTTCAAAGAAAATTGCGTGTTGGCTTTTCTAAAGCTGGTAGGTTAATGGATTTGCTTGAATCGCGTGGCGTTGTTGGTCCATCCGAAGGATCTAAGGCACGTGAGGTTCTTGTGCAACCTCAAGATTTGCCTAAAGTTTTAGCATTTATTCGCGGTGAAAGTGATTCTTTGTAAAAGTTGAATTAAGTTTTGCGTTTGCTATACCATATTTGTGTAGCTTTATGGAGGTATTTATAGATGTTGAAAAACAGTAAGTCTAAATTACTTGAAGGTTGGGATTATGCTCCTAATGTAGTGACATACATAAGGATTATTCTTTCCATTCTATTTATAATCTTATATTTGGTTGCAGGTCCTTGGGGTTATACTTCTACTGCGATACGTTGGTCAGTGTTTGTTTTGTTTGTAATTGCAGCTTCTACAGATAAATTAGATGGTTGGATGGCTAGAAAATACAATCAGGTAACTGAGCTTGGTAAATTACTAGATCCTATAGCAGATAAGCTTCTTATGCTTTCCGCGCTTATTATTGCGTCAGCTTTTGGAGAACTATATTGGTGGATTACTGCTTTGTTTGTTATTCGTGAAATTGGCATAACTATTTTACGATTCTATGTTATAAATAAGGGCGGTAAAGTGATTGCAGCATCTTCTGCTGGAAAGTTTAAGACACTTTCTCAGTCAATTGGTATTGCAATGCTTCTCGTTCCTATTGTTCCTATTTTCTGCGCAAATGATATTCCACTTTGGGTGATTTGCTATTACTCCATTGCTTACGGTTTGATTGGAATTGCAATAGGTTTTGCTACTTACTCTGGTATTCTTTATGTGAACGACGCTTTGAAGCATTGATATAGATATGTGTAGTGACTCTGTTAGTGTTTTAGCTAGTGAGATTCTTGATTTTTGCGATGCACATTCTTTGCATATCGCATGTGCTGAGTCTCTGACTGGGGGTCTTCTTTCAGATTCGTTTGTAAAGATTCCTGGCGCTTCTAGAGTTTTTCTTGGATCTGCTGTTACTTACGATATTCGTGAAAAATCTAAGATACTTGGTGTGGATTGCGATTTATTAAAATCGTGTGGTGCTGTAGATGCGCGAGTAGCAAAGCAAATGGCGTTTGGTGCAGCAAGATTATACAGTGGATCTGGTTGGTGTTATAAGCGTTTTGAGCAACAAAAAGATGTTGACAATCCTGATTTTCCTATTATTGGATTGTCAACTACTGGTGTTGCTGGACCTGGCTCTGATGCTGGTAAGCCAGCTGGGTTGGCGTATATTGGTGTTTTTGTTCCAACTGTTACAGATAAATCTTGCTATTCGCTTGACTCTGATGCGATTTTTTGCAAGTTTAATAGAATAAAAAATTGCGTTTTTGATTGTAAGTGTGGAAAAATTAGTAATTTCTCCTTGGAGAAATGTGATTTTTATTCTTGTGATTTAGGATTGTTGATTTCTGCTCAATTAAATATTTCTGGTAATCGTGAAGAAGTTCGAAACGGTGTCGTTTATGCGTTAATCAAAATTCTGCATTCCATAATTTTTGAAGATTGGATTTTTGATGCGCGAGCGTGAATTCTGGGAGCTTCTTGAAGAGGTATTTGGCAGGGAGTTTGGCAGGAGTATCGCAAAAGATCAGGAGCTGCAAAAACTTAATGGTATGAGTGCTCGTGAGGCGATTGATGCTGGAGTAGAGCCAAGAATTGTCTGGAATGTTTTATGTGATCACATGAATATTCCTGATAGTAAGAGGTGGGGTAAAGATCATAATGCTCCACCAATGCCTGCAAAATAGATATTTTCGTTGGAATTTCAAGTCAACACACTTGTCGAACAAATGTTCGTTTATGGTGTATAATGTCAATTGTTGGGCTTCTTGCAGCGTGATAAGTGCCTATTGTGTTATTGAGTAAAACCTTTAACCACATTGCTCTAAAACGCTTGCATAGTCATTATGTATTGCATTAACGTCAATCAATACATCGGCATGCGAAAGGAGTAGCAGATATGGCACAACAAGCAAAAAAAGGTGCAGTGGATCGTCTTATTGATGCCGACAAGGCAGATCCTCGTAGAAAAGCAGCGTTGGAAACAGCTCTTGCCAATGTTGAAAAACAATATGGTAAAGGTTCCGCAATGCGATTGGGTGATAAGCCACTACAAGACGTGGAGGTTATCCCTACTGGCTCAATAGCTCTAGATATGGCTCTAGGGATTGGTGGCGTTCCTCGTGGGCGTATTGTGGAAGTTTATGGTCCTGAATCTTCTGGTAAAACAACATTAGCTTTGCATATTGTTGCTAATGCTCAAAAGAATGGTGGTATTGCTGCATTTATTGATGCTGAGCATGCTTTAGATCCAGTTTATGCGCGTAAATTGGGTGTTGACACAGATTCTCTTATTGTTTCTCAGCCAGATAATGGTGAACAAGCATTAGAGATTGCCGACATGCTAATTCGTTCTGGTGCTTTAGATGTTATAGTAGTTGATTCTGTAGCAGCTCTTGTTCCAAAAGCGGAAATTGATGGAGACATGGGAGATAGCCATGTTGGTTTACAAGCGCGCTTAATGAGCCAAGCTTTAAGAAAAATGACTGGTGCATTGTCTCAAGCTGGAACGACAGCAATATTTATTAATCAGCTTCGTGAAAAAATTGGTGTATTCTTCGGTAATCCAGAAACAACTACTGGTGGTAAAGCTCTTAAATTCTATTCATCTGTTCGAATGGATATTAGACGAGTTTCTACTATCAAAAATGGTGAAGAGGCTGTTGGAAATCGTACTAAGGTAAAGATTGTAAAGAATAAAATGGCTCCGCCTTTTAAAACAGCAGAGTTTGATGTTCTTTACGGAGAAGGAATATCAACTGAAGGTTCTGTAATCGATATGGCTGTACAGTGCGATGTTATTAAAAAATCTGGTTCTTGGTTCACTTATGAAGGTGAACAACTTGGGCAAGGTAGGGAGAACGTTCGCCAATTCCTTAAAGATAATCCTGCTATTACAGAAGAGATTAGCGATAAAGTAAAAGTAGCGTTTGGGCTAATGAAGCCAGAAGATCAATTCGTTGAGGTAGAAGATGAAGATGACAATTCTCAGTCAGTATCATCTTCAAGTGCTGATAGTAAAACAAACACTTCAAAAGGCAGTGATGTCAAATAAAACTATATTAAATAAAATTATTAAAACAAAGTTGAGTTTAGCTGATTCACATCATATTGGCTGAGATTCAGTGAAAAGAATAGAAGATGATTAGTGTAGAGAGTTTTCTTCGCAATCATAAACCTGTTGATTCTTATTATTCTGCAGAAAATGAGTGTGAAAAAGCAGAAGAATCTGAAGTTAATGGTTGTGATTTAACAACAGTTGGCGTTAGTGATGCTTATGATACGTCATTTGATAGCTTAGATAATAATCATGAAGATTATTGTGAAGAAAACTCTTCTTACGCTTTTAAGAAGTATAATTCATTTAATAGTAGAAAAGCTGCTAAAAAAGTAGATGCCAAAAAAGCCTCTGATTTCGACGATTGTAGAGAATCTGCTTTACGAATGCTAGATTATTCAGCTAGATCTTCCGATGATTTAAAGAATAGGCTCATAAATAAGGGTTACAAAGAGAATATTGTTGAATCCGTAATAATTCGTTTGGAAGAATTATATTTGGTTGACGATGAACAATATGCTAGATCCGTTATACGCTCATGTGTATCTAGATTGTTGGGAGAACGTGCGACTCGCCTTGAGCTACAAAAAAAGGGCGTTTCTTCCACTGTGGTCTGTTCAACATTGCAAGAAGCTAGAGAAGACGGTGTTTTTGAAGAAGCTGCATGGGAATTAGGCAGAAAATTATCGTTAAAACTCAAAAGCCTAGAAGATAATGTAAAAAGACGTAGGTTCTTTTCTGCAGGAGCTAGGAAAGGTCATGATTTAAGCACGCTAAACGAAGTATATTATGCTTTGTTTAAGTCTTAAACCAAAATCTTCAGCAAATTTCGTTAGCGCACTTAAGAACATAATCTGGCATATCTTCGACGTTAATAACATCATTAAAGCGAGCAGTCTTATTCTTAAGTTCACTCAACATACTAGGCGACTTAGTAGAGGTTTTCTTTTCAAGAAGCTCCATGCATCCAAAGTCATCTAAGTCTTGAACGTTTAATCCCAGAGACTGGCAAACAACCCTCGGGAATTTGTAAGGGCTTGCGGTGCTCAAAAGAACACGCGGAACATTAGAATCATGAGGAATATGATTCATAACAAAGTATCCGCAAGCAGTATGCGGGTCTATAACATAATTATGATTATCCCAACATTCTTTTATAGAGTCGCGAATCTGCTTCTCGTTTGCCCATCCGCAACCAAAAAGTTTCCTAATTTTAGAAAGAACATTATCTGGTATTTCAAAAGCGCCCCATTGTTGTAAATCATTCATAAGCATTTGCAACAGTCTTGTATCTTTATCGCACATGTAGTAAAGCATGCGTTCTAAATTAGAAGAAACAAGAATATCCATAGACGGTGCAATTGTTTGGTTAAATGGTCGAATCTTGTTATATGTTCCACTGACCAAAAAGTCAAACAAAACATTGTTGCTGTTGCTTGCTACAATCAAGTGTTTTACAGGAAGACCAAGCATTTTCGCATAATATCCAGCAAGAATATTTCCAAAATTTCCAGTAGGGACACAAAATTCCACTTCATCACCAAGTTCAATAACGCCTTGCTCAACAAGTTTAGAATAAGCGTAGAAGTAGTAAACAACTTGAGGAATAAGTCTGCCAATATTAATCGAATTAGCAGAAGAAAGCAGTGCGTGATTATTGTTTTCAACTGTTTCATTAATTGAATTGTTAGTAAATATTTGTTTAACGCCGCTTTGTGCATCGTCAAAATTTCCTCTAACAGCACATACTTTTACGTTATCTCCACTTTGAGTGGTCATTTGCAATTCTTGAATTTTACTTACTTTACCTTCTGGGTAAAAAGTGACCATAGAAGTGCCTTCAACATCCGCAAACCCAGCTAACGCAGCTTTTCCTGTATCTCCCGAAGTGGCTGTAAGAATCATAACATTTTGATTAGAATCAGATACATCTTTTGTGTGACTAATGAATTGCGGCAAAATTTGCAAAGCAACATCTTTAAAAGCACAGGTAGGACCGTGGAAAAGCTCTAGAACAAAGTCATTATTATTGCCAAGAGCCTTTAAAGGAGTAATTTCAGTGTCTTCCCACTGACTTCCATAAGCCTTCTCTACACAATCATCAAGCTCGCTAGATGTAAAATCTGGAAGGAGAATTTGAAGAACATCTTTAGCAATCTGTTTATAAGTTTTTCCAGAAAGATTAGAAATATCGTAACGAGTTTCACCAAGGCAATCCGTAACAAACAAGCCACCATCATCTGCTATTCCTCTACGAATAGCTTGCTTCGATGCATAGGTTTTAGAGTTTGACCTAGTGCTGTGAAACATAACTGTATTCGTAGTGTTTTCTGCCATGATTCCTCCATTCGTGCTAATTGGTATACATGTTACCTGAAGAGGTGGAGCCTAAGTACTGCTATTGCTAATATGTTCAATATGATTAATCTTGATACAAAGTTAGATGAAACGCATAGTAATGCACAAAACAATATGTCTAAAGATTATGGGGACTCTATAGATTCTATTGTTTTTTCTAGATCGGATGCTTCGCGAATAGCACAGCGTGAATTTGCTAAAGCTAATACCAATTTTAAAAATAATCTTCTAAATGCTATTGCTGATTCTATTGAAAATAATGCAGAATTTATTGAAGAAGCAAATAAGCAAGACTTAGAAAAAGCTCAAAAAAATGGTATGGATGCTGGAAAACTAGACAGACTTAAATTTGATGAAGAAAGAATATTTCAATCTGCAAAAAGTATTAGAAAAATAGCGCAATTACAAGATCCTGTTGGAGAAGTTGTTCGTGGATACACGCTAGAAAATGGTCTTAGGCTTTCTCAAGTAAGAGTGCCAATAGGCGTAATGGGAATTATTTACGAAGCTAGACCAAATGTGACTGTTGACGTTGCATCTTTGTGCATAAAATCTTCAAATGCTGTAATTTTAAGAGGCGGTAGTGCAGCTGAGCGCACGAACCATGCGACAATTTCTGTAATCAAGCAAGTATTAAAAGATTTTGGTGTAAGTGGAAATCTTATAGAATCTGTTGATGATCTTGGAAGAAGTGGAGCAACGTCAATGATGCATGCTCATGGTCATATTGATGTTCTTGTTCCTAGAGGAAGTGCAAATCTAATCGCTGCAGTTGTTAAAGAGTCAACAGTTCCAGTTATAGAAACTGGAGCTGGAAATGTTCATATTTACGTGGATAAAACAGCAGATTTTGAAAAAGCGATACAAATTATTGTAAATGCAAAAACTCAAAGAGTTGGAGTTTGTAATGCTGCAGAAAAATTGCTTGTAAATCAAGATATTGCTAAAGATTTTCTGCCAAGAATTGCAAGCGAGTTAGCTAAACATAATGTTTTGATTCATGCTGATGAAAAATCCTACAATATTCTATTCGATTCAAATATCAATGGTTTGCAGTTAGAACATGCAAATGATGATGATTGGAATCGTGAATATTTGTCTTTGCAAATAGGAGTAAAGATTGTAAAAGATGTTGAGGATGCTGCGAATCATATTACAAAGTATTCAACGGGGCATACTGAGACGATTATTGCTGAAGATTATTTAACAATCAATAATTTTGTGTCATCTGTAGACTCAGCTGTTGTTATGGTAAATGCTTCAACAAGATTTACGGATGGCGGCGAATTTGGTTTTGGAGCTGAGCTTGGCATTTCCACTCAAAAATTACATGCCAGGGGTCCGATGGGTTTGAGAGAAATGACAACCACAAAGTGGATTGGTTATGGAGATGGTCAAATAAGAGCTTGATGTTATAAATTGTGACAGATAATAAGGTATTAAGAGTAAGGTTATGAGTATGCCAAATACGCAGGAATCAACTAAATCAGATAATGTATACGCGAAAAGCGAATCATATGGTGTGTCTGATTTTAATGTTTTAGATGCTTTAGATATTTCCGCTGAGCGTTTATCCATAGTTCGCTATGTGTTTTTAGTGCAAATTGAAGATGGTATTGCGTCTGCATCTCAAAGATCTTCTCTTGAATATGCTGATGCAATATTAATGGGTTGGCCAGATAGGGATAATCGTACTGTTTTCAAGCCTCAGGATAATGCTGCTTTAGATGAGATTAATAAGAATTTGAGAAAAATGGAAGATAATATATCTCAATTCAGTAATCTTGAGCGTTGTGGTGAAGTAGATAATATGGCAGATATTCTTATTAAGATTACAGAATCTGTTGCAAAGATTAGAAGTATTTTCCAGCCTGATTTTCCTCTTCCAACATTTGAGGAGATTAAACGGGTTGTTCAAGATGAGTGGAATGAAGAAATGGGCAATATTAATCCTGATAAGGCGAACGTTGCCTCTAGTGTTATCGGTGAAGCTAAGGCAGATGATGCTGCTGATTTGCTTGATGGTGCAAAATAATCACGATGCTTGATTTTGTGTATTTTGAACAAAATGTGGAAATGAATTAATGCAAAATAATCTAAACAACTCTAAAGTTGATTCCCAAAATAGTCTTAAGTCAGAAGTAAAAGATTTTTCTGAAGAGCGCAGAATGTCTGACTTGTTCCAAGGGTCTTTTAATGGCACTGAGGCTGCGCCGCCTGTTGTGGCAGGCGTTGCTAAACACCGTCAATCTGCTAGAGGTAATGTTCACCAGCGCCCACGAATAGGGATCATGGGCGGCACTTTTGACCCTATTCACAACGGTCACTTGGTAGCAGCTTCTGAAGTTGCGTGGGTTTATGATTTAGACGAAGTCATATTTGTTCCTACAGGAAAGCCTGTTTTTAAACTTGATAAGAAGGTTACTAACGCAGAAGATCGATATTTGATGACTGTGATTGCAACTGCTTCTAATCCTAAGTTCACAGTTTCCAGAGTGGATATTGATAGACCAGGTGTTACTTATACAATTGATACGCTTCGCGATATTCGATCTCAGCATCCAGATGCTGAACTTTTCTTTATTACAGGCGCGGATGCTATTGCGGAGATTATGCAATGGAAAGATGCTAGAGAACTGTGGAATTTGGCTAGATTTGTGGCTGTTACTCGTCCTGGGTATTCTAGTCCAGAAAAGTTTACTCAAATTGAGGCTCATGTGTATTCAGCGGATTCTTGTGACGATATGATTAATTGTCACAGTCATCGTTTCCCAGTTGACATTTTGGAAATCCCAGCACTAGCAATTTCTTCTACTGATGTTCGTAAGCGAGCTGAGCACGGGGAGCCTGTATGGTATTTGGTTCCAGATGGAGTTGTTCAATACATTGTTAAGCATGGTTTATACAGACGCGATTTGTGATTATTTGGAATCTTTTGCAATGATTTGTTGTGTATGAAACGGCTTAATGATTATAGTCTGCGCAAATAGATAGTATTAATCACAGTCCGTTTTTTGTGGGCTGTTAGTGAACTAGCGTTTGGAGATATGGTGAGCATCGTCCTTGAAGGAAAGCCAGATAAAAACCTTGTTCTCGTAACTGGTCGCGCGCATCCGAAGCTTGCTCGAGATGTTGCAAATCAGCTTGGTATAGAAGTATTGGAAACAACAGCATATGATTTTGCCAATGGCGAGATGTATGTTCGTTACACTCAGTCTGTGCGAGGAACAGACGTGTTTGTGTTGCAAAGTCATAGTGACCCTGTTAACAAGTCCATTATGGAACAGTTAATTATGATCGACGCATTAAAGCGCGCGTCTGCTCGTTCTATTACCGCTGTGTGCCCGTTGCTTGGATATTCTAGACAAGATAAAAAGCATCGCGGTCGTGAGCCTATTTCTTGCCGCTTGATGTTTGATTTGCTTAAAACAGCAGGCGCAGATCGAATCATGAGCGTTGACTTGCATGCGGCACAATCGCAAGGATTCTTCGATGGTCCTGTAGACCATTTGATTGCTATGCCAGTGCTGGTTGATTACGTTCGAGATCGTTTCAGCGAAGATTTAGGAAACGTTACCGTTGTTTCGCCAGACGCAGGTCGAATCCGAGTTGCAGAACAGTGGGCGCAACGTTTAGGCGGAGGTCCATTGGCTTTTGTTCATAAGACTAGAGATATTACTCGTCCAAATCAGGCTGTAGCAAATCGTGTTGTTGGTGATGTTGCTGGGCGTGATTGTGTTATGGTTGATGATTTAATTGACACTGCTGGAACAATTGCAGGCGCTTGTAATGTTCTTAAGGACGCTGGTGCAAAGTCTGTTACGGTTGTTGCAACTCACGGAGTGCTTTCTGGTCCTGCAGTTGAACGTTTAAAGAATTGCGGAGCTAGGGAAGTGGTGTTAACGGATACTGTTCCAATTCCAGAAGAAAAGCGTTGGGATGGGTTAACTGTTCTTTCAATTGCCCCACTTTTGGCAAGTGCTATTAAAGCTGTGTTTGAAGATGGGTCTGTTGCAAAGCTGTTTGACACTTATCCAGAGCATCATGGCAAGGGGTTCTTCTTTGCATAAATCCTATTTCGCCACGCCAAACTTGACGATGTCAATTGTTATGGCATAATAGTGACTTGGCGGTTTTTTCCGCCGTTCCCTCATGGTGTAATGGCAGCACACGGGTCTTTGGAACCCTTTGTCTTGGTTCGAATCCAGGTGAGGGAGCTAGAAATTGCGCCGCTTAATTTTAAGCGGCGTTTTTTATTAACATAGTTTGTTGATAGTGTGTGTATGAGTAGCTTGTTTAATCTAGGAAGGCGTTTTATTAGATATGTTGGAATCTTTAAGAGGTGGATTCAAGCGTGTTATTGCGCCTATTGCTAAGCTGCTTGTAAAATTTGGCTGTACAGCAAATGGCATTACTGTTTTCGGTACTTTGGCTGTTGTAGTAACCTCAATTTTTGTTTCTATGACTGGCTGGCTTTTATTCGGTACAATTTTGCTTACGATTTTTGTCCTTGCAGATGCTTTGGATGGTTCAGTCGCTGCTTTAACTAATCAAAATGGTGGAACGAAATTTGGTGCGTTTTTGGATTCTACTTTAGATAGAATCGCTGATTGGTCTCTATTTTTGTGTGTTTGTATTTGCTTATATCGTGCTAAAAATATCAACATATGTTTATATTTGCCAGAATATGTTAATGGTTTTATAAAATATTGCGGATTGCTTTGTTCGCTAATAGCAATTATGGCTGCTTTTGTAACGTCATATGCTAGAGCAAGAGGTGAGTCCGTTGGGGTGGAAGCTAAAAAAGGTTTGATTACTAGAGCAGACAGAGTGGCTATTATATTGATTTCAATGGGATTAAGTGGATTAACTGACTGGCTTTTATGGCTTAGTTTAGCCATGTTTATCCTTTGTATTGGTGGTATCATAACCGTTATACAGAGGATTTTTGAAGTTAAAAATTTGCTTAAAAATACTAGCGCATGACGATTTGTCGCTAAAGAGCATTAAAATCATCACGTTTACGTAACCGTACACTTTTTAGGAGTATCATGTCAGGTCATTCCAAGTGGGCGACCACAAAGCATAAGAAAGCCGCTATTGACGCTAAGCGCGGCAAGCTTTTCGCCAAGCTTATTAAGAATATTGAAATCGCTGCTCGTCTTGGTGGTGGAGACCCTGATGGTAACCCAACTTTGTACGATGCAATCGTTAAGGCTAAAAAAGCTTCTATGCCAGCAGATAATATTAAGCGCGCTGTTAAGCGTGGTTCTGGTGAAGAAGCAGGCGGCGCAAACTACGAAGAGATTGTTTACGAAGGCTATGCTCCAGCAGGTGTTGGATTGATTATTGAGTGCCTTACTGATAATCGCAACCGCGCTGCAGCAGACGTTCGCTCCACTCTTACAAAGGGCAATGGTTCTTTGGCTACAAGCGGTTCTGTTAGCTTCAACTTTGAGCGTAAGGGCTTGATTGAGGTTCCTAGCGAAGGCGTTGACTATAGCAAGCTTTTTGATATTGCTGCAGAAGCTGGCGCTGAAGATGTTGCTGACGACGGTGATGTGTATTCCGTATACACTGATTCTAGCGATTTGGTAACTGTTCGTAAGGCTTTGCAAGATGCTGGTTTCGACTATGATTCCGCAGAAATCGTTATGCATCCAAACAATGAGGTTGAATTGAGCTTTGAAGATGCTCAGAAAGTGTCTCGTTTGATTGACAATCTCGACGATTTGGACGATGTTCAGAATATTTACAGCAACTGGACTGCTTCAGATGAGGTTATGGCTCAGCTTGAGGAAGCAGAATAGTTTCCTATGATGATTTTGGGCGTTGATCCCGGGCTTACTCGCTGTGGGGTCGGCGTGATTGAAGCCGGCGTTTCTCGTCGGCTTTCTTTTATTCACGTCGATGTATTAAGAAGTGATCCTAAGACTTCTCAAGATTTAAGATTGCTCGAAATTTACAATGGACTGGTGGAGAAAATCGAAAGGTTTTCGCCAGATACTATTTCGATTGAGCGTGTTTTTGCTCAAGAAAATCGAAACACTGTTCTTGGTACTGCTCAAGTTGCAGGTGTTGCAATGTTGGCTGCTGCTCAGAGAGGTATTCCTGTAGCTTTGCATACTCCTACAGAGGTTAAACTCGCTGTTGCTGGAAATGGAAAGGCGGATAAAACTCAGGTAGAGCGCATGGTTGCGCGTCTTTTAAATCTTAATGTTTTACCGACTCCTGCAGATGCAGCTGATGCCTTGGCTCAAGCGATTTGTCACGCGCTTCGCCCAGCAGGGGCTTTGCAAGGAGGAGAGCGAGAGCAGCAT
The DNA here is from genome assembly GCF_049262845.1 of Gardnerella sp. DNF00109. Lineage (NCBI taxonomy): Bacteria > Bacillati > Actinomycetota > Actinomycetes > Bifidobacteriales > Bifidobacteriaceae > Gardnerella > Gardnerella sp. DNF00109. Next base: position 940,308 of record NZ_CP058406.1, on the reverse strand, counting down.
TTAACTGAGGCTCAACGAAAGTGGGCTGCTTCTTTGCGTTCTGCTAGCAGACATTCTTCTGTCGGACGTGACATGTAGTATGTTTTATAGAACAGATGTTCTATTTATCTAGAAAGGTGAGCGCTGATGATTGGTATGCTTAACGGCGTTATTGAATCAGTTGATTCTCGATGTGCGCTTATCTGTGTTAGTGGTGTTGGCTATGAAGTTTATATGCCATCGTCTGATTTGGCTGCGCTGCATGAAGGTCAAGATGTTAAGGTTTATACGTCTTTACAAGTAAGTCAAGATGCTGTTACTTTGTATGGTTTTACGAGTATGCCTGCCAAGCGTATTTTTCTTCAAATTCAGCAGAAAGTTAGTGGTGTTGGTCCTAAAGTTGCTCTTTCTTTACTTTCCACTTTAAATGTGAATCGTTTATTGCAGGCTATTGCAGATGGCGATATCACCGCATTGTCTTCTGCTCCAGGATTAGGTAAAAAGGGTGCTCAAAAAATTGTTCTTGAACTTAAAGGTTCTATTGACGTATCTCAATTAAATGAAGATGATACTTCTAAAGATTCAAAATCTTATAAAAAGGAATTTGATGAATCTGGCATCAGCAAGGTTGTCGATGGACTTATGTCTTTAGGGTGGAAGCAGTCAGATGCTCAAAGAGCGGTTGAAAACGTGTGTAATAGTGAAAAAATTGCTCTGCCAATCAGTGATTCAGATATGCCTAATGTTTTGCGTATGGCATTGGCAGCGTTAGATAGAGGCAGGTGATGATTCATGAGTTTGGATGAAGGAATCGACGTACAAGTTTTAAATACTGGCGTATCCGAAGATTCATTAAGAATTGTTTCATCATCTCCTATAGGAAATGAACAGATTAGCGATGAAGAATTAAGACCTCATGCTCTAGATGGATTTATTGGACAGCCTCTTTTAAAGGCGCAGTTACAACTTTTTTTGGATGCTGCAAGATTGCGTGATGTTCCTCCAGATCACATGTTGCTTGCAGGTCCTCCTGGGCTTGGAAAAACAACATTAGCAATGATTGTTGCTAATGAGTTAGGCGTATCTATTAGAGTTACGTCTGGTCCTGCTATTCAACATGCTGGTGATTTAGCATCAATTTTGAGTTCTCTTGATACTGGTGAAGTACTGTTTATTGATGAGATTCATCGTTTGCCTCGAGCTGCAGAAGAGTTGCTTTATATAGCTATGGAAGATTTCCGAGTTGATGTTATGGTTGGCAAAGGACCAGGAGCGTCTTCTATACCTCTTACATTGCCGCATTTTACTGTGGTTGGTGCTACTACGCGCGAAGGTATGCTTCCTTCTCCGCTTAGAGCACGTTTTGGTTTTACGGCTCACTTGGATTTTTATCCTCACGATGAGTTGGAAAAACTGATTGAACGTTCATCTGTTCTTCTTGGCGTTCATCTTGTTGATCAAGCAGCTAAAGAACTTGCTATTCGTTCCAGAGGAACTCCTAGAATCGCAAATCGACTGTTAAGACGCGTACGTGATTGGGCAGTTGTGCATAATCTTAAAGATGTAAATCGCGAGTCTGTAATAGAAGCCTTATCGTTGTATCAGATTGATACTCAAGGTCTTGACCGTCTAGATATTGCGGTTTTGAAAGCTATTGTGAATCAATTTAATGGTGGTCCAGTTGGGCTTAATAATTTGGCTGCAATGGTTGGAGAAGAGGCAGAAACTGTAGAAACCGTTTGTGAGCCGTATTTAGTGCGTGAAGGGTTTCTTATTAGGACTCCTAAAGGTCGTGTTGCCACTGAAAAAGCTTGGCAACACTTAGGTCTTAAAGCGCCTGATAATGTCAGATAGATAACATAAAATAAGTGTTTTGGGCGGTGTTTTGTCCGTCTCAGGGTTGGATACATAAGGAGTTTATTGTGCCCCAATTTGTTAGCCAGTATGGCATGCTTATTGTACTCGTGATTGCCATGGTTGGTATCATGTGGTTCCAATCTCGTAATATGAAAAAGCGTCAAAATGAGTTGAAGTCCTTCCATGATTCTTTGAAACCAGGCGTTGAAGTTATAACAATTGGTGGAATTATCGGTAAGGTCGTCGTAGTTGATTCTGATCACGAAGAGATTGTTCTAGATTCAGAAGGTAGTTTACTTCGAGTGTCTTTCAGAGCTGTGAATAGAGTTTATGTTCGTGTAGATTTCAACAGCTATGACAAAGACGATGAAGCTGATAACTCGGAAGATGTTGATGCATCTGATAAAGATGAATCTCAAGAATCGAGCGAAACTGAGCAGATTCAAGAATCCAGCGAAACTGGTGAAGTCAAAGAAAACTGAGATAAGAACAATAAGATTATGACAACAACTGATATTACAGTAAAATCTTTGAAGAATGTTAGTGATGAGGATGTTAAATATTTAGCATCTCTTATTAGAACAATTCCAGGGTTTCCAAATCCAAAGATTGTTTTCCGCGATTTTCTTCCTGTTTTTGCTGATAATCGTGGTATGCGAATTCTTATTGATTCATTAGTAGATTCGTTGCCAGTTTCTCAAGATTCATTTGATTTAGTTGCTGGACTTGAGGCTCGTGGATTTTTGTTTGGTCCAGCTTTGGCTGCTCGACTCAATAAAGGTTTTGTTGCCGTAAGAAAAGCAGGTAAATTGCCTCCCGAAGTCATAAGCGAGTCATATTCTCTCGAATATGGGGAAGCTAAGATAGAGATTGAGAAAGATCTTATAAAGCCTGGTCAGCGTGTTCTTATTGTTGACGATTTAATTGCTACAGGAGGAACTGCAAAAGCTGCTGCGCGACTTGTTGAAAGGTCGCAGGGCACTGTTGCTGGATTCTGCTTTGTAATGGAGTTAACAGGAATTAGCGGAATGAATGAGTTGCAATCTTATAAATGCTCTAGTTTAATGACGATGCCTGCATAAAAGTGGTGTATGAGTAGTAGCTTGTGTTGTACTTGGGCAGCTACATTTATTCATATATTGTTTTTAGTTGTAATCATAAAAAATCGAACAACTTAGATTTAACTTCAAGCGGCTAATAAGGGAGGATGATGTTATGAAAAAACTGAAGTCTTCTCTTATTAGCATTTTGAAGGGGATATCTATACCCGCTATTGCGACTTTGATTTTTGCAATAGTTGTTGGATTATTCATGTCACTAACCCTTCTTGTTATTTCTATAGAAGAAGGAACTGGTAATCTTTCCGATTCATCAATGTCGATGACGTGGGCTGCTCTTCTTTTTGCGCAAGGAGTTGGTCTAGGCTTTGATGATTTTATTCTTACAGTTATTCCACTTGGTTTGACTTCGCTTATAATTACAATGCTTGCGATTCTGATGAGAAAACTAAAAGGTGGATCGCTAGTAAATTGTATTGGTTTATTTGTTTGGGTTTTCATCAATGGAGTTATATCTCAAAATACTAATATTGAGTTATTGGATTCGTTACCAGTCATATTGTTAAAAAGCTCTTGTGTATATGCTTTTGCACAGTTAATAGCTGTTTTCCCATACAGCTCATTGTTTGTATTAATCAAAAATAATATAACAAAAAATGTTCCTGAACATATATTAAAACGCATAAAAATTTGCCTTTATTCAACCGTAATCGTGTTGTCAATTTATGCAATTATTGCATTATCAACGATTATCTTTTGGTCCATTGTTGGAGCAAGTAATGTTGAGATAGTTTTTTCAAAGTTAGGAATGCAATTAGGTTCAAGAATTTTAACCACAATTGCATGTCTGGTATGGCTTCCAAACGTTGCATTATGGGCATTATCATGGATTTCAGGTTCAGGATTTGCTATAGGATCAGTTGCTAATTTCACAATTTATGCAGTTAATCGTAAGTCTTTGCCTCCTGTTCCATTCTTTGCCATATTCCCAGACTCTATAGGTGATTCACTTTATAGGCTTCTTGTCAATGGTATTGTTTTTGCCTTATGTGGCGTATTTGCGTTATTTGTGATCTTATATTCTAAGTCTTGTAATATTCGTTTGCATTTCGATAAAGATAAACTTGATTGGAAGTCTACCGTTATTGCTTTTGTGGAATCAGCTGTAGTTTTGGTATCAACTTGCATATTAGTAATACTCGTTATGAGTATACTATTCTTGTTCGCAAACGGTGATTTAGGTAAATATCGTTTATCCAATGTTGGTGTAAATGTAAGTAGAAGTGTTCGTGCTTTAGGTCATTTAACAGTATTTGGTTTTGGGTTGGCCTGGATTCTCGTTATATTTGTGTGCGCAATAATAATTTCTATTCGTGCGTTAAGTTCTAAAATTTTTGAGAAATATGATTCCATTAAGCCGTCGAATTTTAATATATTTTCCAAAAAGTTATCTGAAAATATTAGTGAAAAGTCAAAAGAAAATCAGAACATAAAATCGCAATCAAAACCAGTTGAACAGTCATGTGAAACGTCAGTAATAACTCCTAAAGAAAACAATATGTCTGAAAAGTCTGCTGATTATATGTCTTCAAAAAAAGAAAAAACGCGTTCATCTTGTTCAATTAGTCAAAATGAAACAGATAATATAAGTCAGCCGCGAAGCGTTAAATCCACTAAAAAACAACCTTTGCTTGAGAACAAAACTGATACTAGAAAACCTAGAACAGTTAGTTCGAAAGTCAATAAAAAATAATCCTCGTCCAACATCAAGGAGGAAGACCACCGTGCAACAGATACACGCGCAAGAATCAAGTGCAGATGTGCTGATAACCACAGGTAAAAGGTCAATCAAGCGAGTACTTGTATCAGTATTTTGCAAAGAAGGGCTAGAAACTCTGGCAGACGCTTTTAAAAAGTGCGGAACTCAGGTTGTTTCAACAGGTTCAACAGCTGCAAAACTCCAAGAATTAGGTGTAAAGGTTACGGAAGTATCTGATATAACAGGTTTCCCAGAAAGCTTAGATGGTAGGGTTAAGACGCTCGATCCACATATTCACGCTGGGATTTTAGCAGATATGAGCAATCCTGATCATGTAAAGCAGCTTAAAGAGTTAAATATTGAGCCATTTGATGCTGTTGTAGTGAATTTGTATCCGTTTGTAAACACTGTTATGAGCGGTGGAAGCGAAGCTCAGATTATTGAGAAAATCGATATTGGTGGACCATCTATGGTTCGCGCTGCCGCGAAAAATCATAAATCTGTGGCTGTTATTACAGACCCTGCAGATTATAATATTCTTGCCCAAAGAGTGTTATCTGGAGAAGGTTTTAGCCTAGAAGAACGCGAATACTTGGCGCATAAAGCATTTGAACATACGGCTTCTTACGATGCTGCAATATGCCAGTGGACAAGTGAAGTTTGGTCAATTCCAGAAAGTATGAAGACCAAGTCGGAGGAAGACGCAAATTCAGTTGATAAAACAAGTGAGGATTTGATTCTTCCAACTGATTATACGCGTACGTGGAAGTTAAATCGCGAGCTTAGATATGGTGAAAATCCACATCAGCAGGCGGGGCTTTATCTTGACCCATTGCATAAGGGAGGTTTAGCTCAAGCTGAACTTCTTGGTGGAAAGCCGATGAGCTACAACAATTATGTTGATGCGGATGCGGCTTGGCGTGCAGTATGGGATTTTGCCCCACAAATCGCTGTTGCAGTATGCAAGCATAATAATCCTTGCGGCTTAGCAATAGGTGCAACTGCAGCTATTGCTCATAAGAAAGCTCACGCTTGCGATCCTGTAAGTGCTTACGGCGGTGTGATTGCTTGCAATTCAACTGTTACACTAGAAATGGCTGAAAGTGTTCGACCAATTTTCACAGAGGTAATTATTGCTCCAGGTTATGAGCCTGAGGCTTTGGAGTTATTGCGCACTAAGAAGAAGAATTTGCGAATCTTAAAGGTTGCAAATCCTCCAGTTTTGGGCTTGCAGGTGCATCCTATTGATGGTGGCGCATTGGTACAAAGCGCAGATAAGATTGACGATTTTGGCGATAATCCTCAAAATTGGACTCTTGTATCTGGAGAAGCTGCAGATACTGATACTTTGAGAGACTTAGAGTTTGCATGGCGCTCGCTTCGTTGCGTAAAGTCTAACGCAATTCTACTTGCGCACGATAATGCTACTGTTGGCATTGGCATGGGGCAGGTTAATCGCGTGGATTCTTGCCACTTGGCTGTTGAGCGTGCTAATACTCTTGCTGATGGTGTTGAGCGTGCTCGTGGAGCTGTTGCGGCTTCGGATGCATTCTTCCCATTTGCTGATGGTCCGCAAATCCTTATTGACGCAGGTGTGCGAGCAATTGTGCAGCCAGGAGGGTCAATTAGAGATGTGGAAGTGTTTGAAGCTGCGCGTGCGGCTGGAGTAACAATGTACACTACTGGTACAAGGCACTTCTTCCACTAAATAGTATTTAACTGAATAATAAAATATTTATTAATTTTTTAATTAATACAAGTATTCTATAAAAAGGACCTTGGATTGTATTTTCGTATACTTTCTAAGGTCTTTTATGTATTATACAAGTATGACAATTAATGATCGGTATGAAAAACAAGACGATGTAGCAAAAATTCAAAAGAACATTTTAAATGTAAATGAATCTGAATTAGCAAAAAAATCAAACCATATATACGTTTCGGAAGTCAAAGAAGGAAAACCGTATGCGCAATGGATTGTGGCAGCAATAGTATGCGTAAGCGCAGTATTGGCGTTTATGGGTAAAACAATGGCTGCCACGGTAATAATTGCCGCAACAGCCATTGTTCTTGGAATCATACGCTTAATATTTACTCAAAAAAGTCCATGGAAGGTTAGATCTGTAGCCTTCGATTCTTTCATAAGCATTTCGCTAGGAATTGGACTATTGATAACGTATTTTTCAATTTTTTTCTTAATGTAGAATCCGATAGATTTAATTCACGAAATTCTATTTATCATCTCTGTTAAAAGGATTAAATGGAACATTATCGTTTCCAGTAGAATCCAAAGTCGTAGAAGGAGTTACTGAAGACTCTGTGTTAACAGGAGGTTCTGGAACTACAGGAACAGTATTCTGTAGAACAGGAGAAGTTTGATTTGAGTAATCAGCAGCAACAGGATTCTGATTATTTGAAGAAGATGTTGCAAGCTTGCAAATAAGCATGACAAATCCTACGAGTGCAGCGGCAAAAACAGGTGCAATCCAAAATACCCAAAGTTGACTTAATGGGGAGACGGATAACTTTTGCGATTGAGCAAGAATGGCAATGCCAGTAGAACGGGCAGGGTTTAAACCAGCTCCAGTAATTTGATACGTTATGAAAGCTCCGGCGGCATAAGCAATGCCCATGTGAGTAGAGTATCCGCATTTTGTGCTGCCGTTGTCATTCATGTACGTCATTGCTGTTGCAACAATAACAAGAACTGCAATAATTTCAACAACAAGAGCAGTAATAACGCCAAAAGATGCATTAACACTCTTAAGTTGGTTTGCAGAAATGGAAGCATTTTCAAAACCATTAACAACAGGAGCGAACCAAGTGTGAGCTGGAACCATCTTTGTTTGTGGCAGAACAAAAACAGTTACTCCAGCTGCAGCGATAGCTCCAAGAACCTGAGCAATAATGTATAAAATTCCAGAAATATAAGGAGTTCTGCCAGTAAGCATAGATGCGATAGTTATAGCAGGATTCACATGTCCGCCAGAAAACTTAGATGCAATACCAATAGCAGCAGCATAAGCAATACCAGTTCCTACTGCAATCATAAGAACATTTACGCCATACATTGCAGTAACAATAGATGAGAACATGTAGATAGTGAACATTGCAAAAGCGCTTGCAATGAATTCTGCTCCTATTCTAAAAATGAGCGGAGTTCTAGGTGCAGATGATTGTTTAGAAACAGAGCATTCTGCATTTGAAGTGTAGTTCATAACAATTCCTTACGTTAATTGTGTACACCGCTATGCTGGTTTTTATTATTTACAGCACAACCAAACGTTTGCTATAGTATCACGGCTATGCCATACGCTAACATAGAAAAACGTGGTAATTTCCTGTATTTATTGCAGAATATGAAAATTTGCTACTAATTTATTAAAAGAATACGAATAAGGTCACGTTGGGAGAACGATGCCAAACGCATATTCCCGCGCCAATCAGGCGCAACAAGAATCCAAAAACGCTGTTCGACTGCAAAAGCTACTTGCTGAAGCGGGATTTGGTTCACGCCGAAAGTGTGAAGAAATAATCTTAGATGGGCGTGTTGAAGTAGATGATGAGCTTGTAACAACACTCGGAACTCGAGTAGATCCAAGTAAACAAAAAATACGCGTAGACGGATCGAGAGTGAAATTTAATCACAAGCTTGTAACACTCGCGCTTAATAAGCCTAAAAGAGTTTTGAGCGCAATGGATGATCCAAAAGGTCGCTTCACTTTAAGAGACATTGTTGGAGATAAGTACGAGCGAATTTTCCACATGGGACGCTTGGACTACGATTCTGAAGGTCTTATTTTAATGACCAACGATGGTGAGTTAAGCCAGCATGTTATGCACCCAAAGTACGAAGTTGAGAAAACGTATATTGCAACTGTTGAAGGAAAGATCAACGGAATGGTTTGCCGCCGCTTGGTTTCGCAAGGCGTAAATCTGGAAGACGGCTGGATTAAGCTCGATCGCTGCGCAATAATCGACCAGAATCACGATGCAACAATCGTAAAAGTTGTTTTACACTCTGGCAAAAATCGCATTGTGCGCAGGATTTTTGGAGCCGTAGGATATCCTGTAAAGCGTCTTGTGCGTACTCAAATTGGGCCTATTAAGTTAGGGGACTTAAAAGCTGGATCGTATCGAGTGCTTTCTCAAACAGAAGTGCGCTCGCTTTCTAAGGAGGTTGGCCTGTGATTTGCGTAGCAATTGATGGACCAGCAGGAGTAGGTAAATCTTCTACTTCTCGTGCTTTAGCGCAATACTATGGTTTTGCGTATTTAGATACGGGGGCAATGTATCGAGCTGCTGCTTGGTGGTGCTTGAAGCAAGGTATTGATTTAAGCAAGCAGCTTGAGTTGGATGAAGAAGGAAATTCAACGAATTCTGCAGATGCAAAACGCTTGAATCAAATTGTTGAAGCTGTTGGAGCATTGTTTACGGAAGATCATGCTGAATTTAGTGTTGATCCAAAAAATCCTGTAGTCGTAATTGATAGTGAAGATATTAGCGAAGAATTGCGTTCCAGCGAAGTTTCTTCGCACGTGTCTACGGTTTCTTCGATTCCTGCAGTTCGACGCATGCTTATTGCTGCTCAGCGCGCGTATATTGCTTCAGAGTCTAGTGAAGATTCTTTCTCAGGCGGAGAGGGAATAGTTGCAGAAGGCCGCGATATTACTACTGTTGTGGCTCCAAATGCTCAAGTTCGAGTGCTTCTTACTGCTCGTGAGGAAGTGCGTCAAGCTCGCAGAAATAAGCAGGATATTGCGCAAGAAAATTTGCAAAATAATGAATCTAAGAATAATGAATCTGAAGAAGACGATATTCGCGCTCGTGATGCTAAAGATGCTAAAGTTACGAATTTTCTTAAAGCTGCAGACGGTGTTACAACTCTAGATAATTCTGATTTAACTTTTGAGCAGACTCTTGACGCGCTTGTAGAGATTGTTGACGATGCAATTGAGCAAGATGAGTACGACCGTTATGCTGCAAATCTTGAAGGCTACGATCTTGATGATGAAGATCGTGCGCTTCTTAGTGGTGATTTTGCAAGCGATGATGAATCGAAAGATACAAAAGCTGTTGGAGTAATCGCCGTTATAGGTCGACCAAACGTTGGAAAATCAACGCTTGTAAATCGTATTTTGGGCCATCGTGTCGCTGTTGTAGAAGATACTCCAGGTGTTACTAGAGATCGCGTAAGTTACGACGCTGAGTGGGCTGGAACCAACTTCAAGCTGGTTGACACTGGCGGCTGGGAAGCAGATGTTGAAGGCATTGATTCTTCTATTGCTCAGCAAGCGCAAGTGGCAGTGCGTTTAAGCGATGCTGTGATTTTCCTAGTAGATGGTCAAGTTGGTTTAACAGCTACAGACGAGCGCATTGTTTCAATGCTTCGCGCTGCAGGTAAGCCTATTACTCTGGCAGTTAACAAGGTTGACGACGCTAGAAGCGAGTATTTAACTGCAGAGTTTTGGAAGCTCGGAATGGGTGAGCCTTACGGAATTTCTGCAATGCATGGCAGAGGCGTTGGAGATTTGCTTGACGCGGCTCTTAACTCTTTGAAGAAAGCGAATAAAACTTCAGGATTCTTGACTCCAGAAGGACTTCGCAGAGTTGCTTTAGTTGGGCGTCCAAACGTTGGTAAGTCTTCGCTTTTGAACCATTTAGCTCATGAAGAACGTTCTGTTGTAAACGATTTGGCTGGAACTACTCGAGATCCTGTTGATGAGGTTGTGCGAGTTGATGGAGAAGACTGGCTGTTTATTGACACTGCTGGTATTAAGCGCAGGCAGCATAAGCTTACTGGTGCTGAATACTATTCTTCACTTCGTACGCAAGCTGCGATTGAGCGTTCTGAACTTGCTTTGATTCTTTTCGATTCTTCCCAGCCGATTGCAGAGCAGGATTTGAAAGTTATGAGCCAGGCTGTAGACGCGGGTCGAGCAATCGTACTTGTGTTTAACAAGTGGGACTTGATGGACGAATTTTCTAGACAGCGCATGGAACGCTTGTGGAAAACTGAGTTTGAGCGCGTAACTTGGGCTGAGCGCGTTAATCTCTCCGCAAAAACAGGATGGCATACGAATCGTCTTGCGCGCGCTATGCGAACAGCTTTAGACAGCTGGGATAAGCGCATTCCTACAGGCAAGCTCAACGCTTTCTTAGGTCGTATTCAGTCTGCTCATCCGCATCCTTTGCGAGGCGGAAAGCAAGCGAGAATCTTGTTTGCTACTCAGGCTTCTACGCGCCCACCGCGTTTCGTGATATTCGCAACAGGCTTCTTAGAGCACGGTTACCGTCGCTTTATTGAGCGTTCTCTTCGAGAAGAGTTTGGATTTGAGGGAACTCCTATTCAAATCTCTGTAAAAGTACGAGATAAGAAGAAGCGCAAGTAAAATCGCAAGTAAATAAATTTGCGATTAAAGTCACGAGTAAAGCTTAAGTAAAGTAGGAGCGGAATATGGCTGGTCTGGGCGAGTTAGCTTTTGATTTGCATCATGCTAGCGAAGACGAGATTTTTCAAGCATTTGTTGATTGGGCTAAAGATAACAAGCATGTAGATTTGTGGCCGCATCAAGAAGAATCTGTTATGGATTTGCTTGCAGGAGACCATGTTATCTTAAATACTCCAACCGGTTCTGGAAAATCTCTAGTAGCGCTCGGCATGCATTTTGCAGCGCTCGCTACCGGCAGACGCTCCTACTATACTGCGCCAATTAAAGCTCTTGTTTCCGAAAAATTCTTCGATTTAGTTGCGATTTTTGGGCGCGACAACGTTGGCATGATTACAGGAGATTCGCATATTAACGCGGACGCTCCAATAATCTGCTGCACTGCAGAAATCTTAGCAAATCAAGCCTTACGCGAAGGCGCAAACGCTGAAGTCGATTGCGTTGCAATGGACGAATTCCACTACTATGGTGATCCAGAGCGCGGATGGGCTTGGCAAGTTCCGTTACTTACACTTCCAAATACGCAATTCTTACTTATGAGCGCAACTCTTGGAGACGTAACGGATATTGCGGAACGTTTAGAAAAATCAACAAAACGTAGTGTTGATATTATTGCTAATGCGCCAAGACCAATCCCACTCGAATACGAGTACACAGATAAGCCGCTTGCAACAACTGTAGAACTCTTATTTAACAAGGGTTTAACGCCAATCTATGTAGTTCATTTTTCGCAAGATGCAGCTCTAGAAACAGCTCAAGCGCTTGCAAGCACGGGGGTTTCTAGCAAAGATCAGCGAGACAAAATTGCTCAAGCTATTAAAGGCACTAAATTTACTACAGGTTTCGGCAAAATTTTGCAAAGGCTACTGCGCACGGGTGTAGGCGTACACCATGCTGGTATGCTTCCGCGCTACCGTAGGCTTGTCGAACAGTTAGCTCAGCAAGGATTGCTGCCCGTTATTTGTGGCACAGACACTCTCGGAGTTGGTATTAACGTGCCAATTCACTCGGTTGTTCTTACAGCTCTTACAAAATTTGATGGGAATCGTAGTAGAAAGCTTCGTGCTCGCGAGTTTCATCAAATTGCAGGACGTGCAGGCAGAATGGGATTCGATACTGAGGGCTTAGTAGTTGCAGAGGCTCCAGAGTTCGAGATTGAGAATGCGCGCGCTGTTGCAAAAGCTGGAAATGATCCTAAGAAGCTTAAAAAAGTTAAGCGTAAGAAAGCTCCAGAAGGCTTTGTAGTTTGGGGCGAGCCAACGTTTACTAAGCTTATTGAAAGCGCTCCAGAAACTTTGAATCCTCACATGGTTGTAACGCACTCAATGATTTTGAACGAAGTTACGCAAGGTGGGGATGCTAGAGCACGCGTTGAAAAACTTATTGAAGATAGTGCGCAAAAGCCGCAAGATAAAGAGAAATTGCTCGAGCGTTGCAACGATATTTTCCAAACTTTGCTCGATACTCAAGTGATTGAATGCAGAGAGCTTTCGGATGGTTCTTGTGATTATGATCTTGATGTTGCTATGCCAGAGGGCTTTGCGCTGGATCAGCCGCTTTCTCCGTTCTTGCTCGCAGCTTTGGAACTTCTAGACCCAGAATCTCCAAGCTATGCGCTTGATCTAATTTCTATGGTTGAAGCAACTTTAGATGACCCTAAGCCTGTGCTTCGCGCACAAGAGCGTAAGGCTCGCGATGCTGCAATGGCTGGCATGAAGGATGATGGCATTGATTACGAGGAGCGCATGGAACGCTTAGTGGAAGTTAGCTACCCTAAGCCTCTTGAAGATTTGCTTGAGCCTGCTTTTGCGCAATATCGCAAAGATGTTCCGTGGGCAAACGACTACTGGATTAAGCCTAAATCTGTGCTTCGAGACATGGTTGAAACAGCGTCCGATTTTACTGGCTATATTTCGCGCTATGGCATTGCTAGAAGTGAAGGAACGCTTCTTCGTTACCTTTCGGACGCTTATCGTTCGCTTGCTCGCACTGTGCCAGAAGACATGCTTAACGAAGAATTGTGTGATATTATTTCGTGGCTTCGTCTTGTTGTGCGATCTATTGATTCAAGTCTTGTTGACGAGTGGGAGAGTGCAGGAGGATCGGACGCTGAAGCTAGTGCTGTAACTATGGCTGCGCCTGGAACTTCTGAGTCTGTTGTTGAGGATCGTCGTGGACTTATTGTGTTGATTAGAAACGCAATGTTCCGTCGCGTGCAGCTTATGGATTTGGAAGATGCGGATACTTTAGGAGAGCTTGACAAGGCTTGGGGTTACGGCGTTCACGAGTGGAATGATGTGCTTGACGACTATTACGATGAGCACGAGTATGTTGGTATCGATGCCAAGGCTAGAAGTGGCGACTTGTTTATTTTGGATGATTCGCTTGAGAAGAGTGAACATTCGTGGAAAGTTCGGCAAATTATTGACGATTCGGACGGAGACCATAATTGGGCTATTACTGGTGTTGTTGATTTGGATTCCACACAAGATACAGGCGAAGTTGTGTTCTTTGACTACAGAGTGTCGCACGTGTGATTCTTAAAAATGTGCTAACAGAGCACAGAAGGCAAAACACAGAATGCAGAATGCAATCGAACGTTTGTTCTATATGTAGTGTAAGCTGGTATTCATGGAGAAAGATTTATTTTCCGCAAGTAGTGCACCTAGCGATGTTACGCGTCCGTTGGCAGTGCGTATGCGCCCAAGCAGTATTGAAGATGTGTTGGGGCAGTCGCATGCGCTAAAAGAAGGTTCGCCTTTGCGCAGGCTTGCAAATCCACAATCTAAAGGTTCTCTTACATCTCCAAGTTCTGTTGTGTTGTTTGGACCTCCAGGAGTTGGTAAAACTACGCTTGCTTATATTGTGGCTAGACAGTCTGGTCGCGTGTTTGAAGAGCTTTCTGCTGTAACTTCTGGAGTTAAAGATGTTCGAGCTGTGTTAGATCGAGCGCATGAGCGTTTAGTTAGTAAAGGTCAAGAAACAGTTCTGTTTATTGACGAAGTTCATCGTTTTTCTAAATCACAGCAAGATGCTTTGCTTCCAAGCGTAGAAAATCGCGACGTAACTTTTATTGGAGCTACTACCGAAAATCCAAGTTTTTCAATCATTAAGCCACTACTTAGCAGATCAGTAGTTGTTAAACTTGAGTCTCTTAGTGTAGAAGATTTGCACACTCTGATAGAACGCGCAATTTCTAGCGAAAATGGTCTTAATAATCAGCTTAAAATCGACGAAGACGCAATAGATTCAATTATTCGTTTAAGCGGGGGAGATGCTCGCAAAACTCTTACTATTCTAGAAGCGGCAGCAGGAGCAGTAACAGGAGATGTTGCGTTGCAGCATGGTAAAAATAAGCCTGTAATTACTGCTGATATAGTTTCTAACGTAATGGATACTACTACAGTTCGCTATGACAAAGATGGCGATGACCATTACGATGTTATTTCTGCTTTTATTAAATCAATGCGCGGAAGTGATGTTGACGCTTCTTTGCATTATTTAGCGCGAATGCTTAGAGCTGGTGAAGACCCGCGTTTTATTGCAAGGCGAATTATGATTGCTGCTGCCGAAGAAGTTGGTATGGCGGCTCCACAAATTTTACAAGTAACTGTTGCTGCAGCTCAAGCAGTTGCTTTAATCGGAATGCCAGAAGCGCGCATTATTCTTTCGGAAGCTGTGATTGCTGTAGCAACTGCTCCAAAATCAAACGCAAGCTACAACGCTATTAATAAGGCTTTGCAAGATGTTGATACTGGGAATATCGGTCAAGTGCCTCTTCATTTGCGTAACGCGCCAACTGCTTTGATGAAAAGTTGGGGCAATCATGATGGGTACAAGTATGCTCACGATTATCCGGGTGCTGTTGCATCTCAGCAATATATGCCAGACGAGCTAGTTGGTCGCGAATATTATCACCCAAATAATCGCGGCTACGAGCACGAGATTTCGCAACGTTTATCTCAAATCCGCAATATTCTCCACAAATCTGCTGACAATAACTAAAGTCAATAATTAAAAGGCTTCTTACAATTCTAAGAAGCCTTTTAATACAGTATTACTATTTTTTTTTAAGAGAGTTTTATTCACGAACAAGCATAATGTGGTCAATATCTTCGCGATTTGAAACGCGGAATAACACAAAACGGTTGCCAATTACTTGCACGACTTCTGCACCAAGATGTTCTGCGAGTTCTTCAGCAGCTTCTTTAGCACTTAATCCAGAGCCATCTTGTACAGCACACTTCATAAGCTCATGAGATTGCATTGTTTCGTCTGCTTGCTTAACAGCAGCATCGCTAATATCGTTTTTTCCAACGTAAAGCAATGGGCTTAAAGTGTTAGCGAGCGCGCGCAATTGCTTAATCTGCTTTTTAGTTAATGCCATTATTTTCCTTCCAAATCGCGTTTAACATGCGTAAAACGCTAAAACGTCAATTTTCAAAACATTAAAACGTCAAAACGCTATATTGTCAAACGCAATTATCGACAACCAACTATCGACTATTGATCATCTACTTGTAACGCTTAAATTTTCAATGCTTATCGGATTATACATTAACCTTAAGAATCCGCGTTCAATACGTTCAATACGAGTAATACGCTCAATATGCAAATATTACAGTTATCAGTTATACAAATATTCCAGCAAAAATTATTCCGCACACAATAGCTAATGTAATTATTAAAAGTGCAAAGTCTTTTAAGCGCATTTTCTCCGTATGTAAGTGCGTGCGCTTAGCTCCAGGAACGTAGCATCTAGAATCTAGCGCAAGTCCCAGTGTGTTTGCGTGCCGAATCACGCTTGCAAATCCTGGAACTATAAGAGATGTTATTGCTTGCAATCGCTTTTTTATAGACCCGTCTTTTATGTTTCCGCCTCTTGCAATTTGAGCTAAAGCTACAGATTCTGCTTCTTTTGCAAGAGTCGGCAAAAATCGCAAAGCGAGGCTCATAATAAGAGCAATTTCTTGACTTGGCAATCCTATGATTCTAAGAGGCGAAATAATAGACGCGCACGCTTCAGTCAACTGCGTTTGGCTTATTGTTAGTACAATTATTGATCCGATTAGTATAACAAGCGAAAATCTTGAAGCGAAAAGTATTGCAAACTTTATTCCATCATCTGTTATTAATAGCGGTCCAATTTTAAAAATTTCTCTTCCAGAATGCACAACTAGAAGATTAAACATTCCAGAAAATACGAATATTGCAATAAACATATGCAATGACAACAATAATTTTATAGGTGATATTCTAGCGAGAAATATTAGAGCAAGCGTTGATAGTGCAAGAATTCCTAGTTGATAGAAGTTTGTAATACTAAACGCGCTAAACATAAGAATTAAGCATGATATTAGTATGATTCGCGTATTGAATAAGCTTAGCAATGACTTGTTTTTGATTTCGTTTTTCTTTTCGTTAACATTCTCGCTAGCATTTTCAAGCTTTTCGTCTTGCGCGTGTTCTTGAATCTCCTTCTTTTTGCGCGATTCTAACGTAACTATGCGCGCTCCAAGCGATTTTGCTTCGTTTAGATCGTGAGTAATAACAATAATTGTTATGCCTTTATTGTGTAAATCGCTTAAAATTTTTAGTACGATTTTTGCATACTCAAAATCTAATCCTGCTGTAGGCTCGTCTAAAACCAAAATTTTTGGATTGCAAGCTAAAACACCTGCGATTGCTGCTAGTCGTTGCTGTCCGCCAGAAAGTTCGAATGGGGATTTTTGTGCTAAGTGTTCAATATGCAATGATTTTAGTGCGTTCAATACTCTGGAATGTAATTCACGTCCTTCTAATCCAAAGTTTTTTGGCCCGTATGCTACGTCTTCAAAAACAGTTTGTGCAAAAAGTTGCTGTTCTGGCAATTGCATAACGTAACCAATGTTTTTGCGAATTTCTCGCATTTGCGATTTGCTTGTTTTTTCGCTAATTTTTATTCCGTTTACGCAAATGGAGCCAGAATCGTATTTAATAAGTGCGCATATTGTTTTTGCGAGCGTTGATTTTCCGCACCCGTTTTTTCCCATTATTGCAACGATTTCGCCTGATTTTACGCTTAGAGAATAGTCTCTTATTATTGGAGTTTGACTATTTGTATAGCTCACATTTAAATTCGATATTTCAATTGCTGTATTTGATTTTTTTGCATTTTCCGTCATGCTTTTTGATTCAATAACAGCTGGCGATTTTTCCGTGAAAAATTCATCTAATTCCAATAAACTTACATCACGCAATTTTCCATTTTCTAGCATCAATATTCGATCCGCATTTTTGCATTCGCTAATCTTATGCGTAACTTGTACGATTGTTGTGCCGCTCGTTTGCAATTTGTTAAAAAGCTTATTTACATCTTCTTTTGCGCAAGAATCAAGCATGCTTGTAGGCTCATCTAATACAAGAAGTTTTGATTTTGTAGCAATCGACGATGCAATAGCAACGCGCTGCTGCTGACCTCCACTCATATTGCTCGGGTCGTTAAAACGGTGATTTTCCATGTTTACAGCGCGTAAAGCATTGCTTATATTTTGCTTCATAAATTCTTTAGAAGCGCACAAGTTTTCAAGCCCAAAAGCAACATCGTCTTCTACAACTGTTGTAACGATTTGGTCTTCTGGGCTTTGAAACAATGCTCCAATAGATTCTCGTGCTTTTTGGTAAGCTTTTGAATCAACATTGTTTGCTTCAAAAACTTTTATTCCGCATAGCGTAACAATTCCAGAATCTGGGGAAGAAAGTCCTGCAATAATTTTAGCTAGCGTGGACTTTCCACTACCATTTTTGCCAATGATTGCGATTCTTTGACCATATGCAATTTCAAGATCTATTCCGTCTAGAATCCAAGTTTTTCCGCCATCGTAGCTAAAGCGAACTTTTTGCAAAGAAACAGCATTATCTTTTTTAGCAAAATAATCCGTATTGCTTTTTTCGACTTTGCAACATGTTTTATCTTGAATAACTTTATTGCTTTGCATAATCAGCTTGCTTTTTACTTAATTGGCTAATGCTATTTTGGCTAATGCTATTTGTTTGCTACTTGTTGTAGTTAAGAAGTTTTGAAACAGGCTTATAAACAAGCATAGTTATTACGCAATGAATCGCAAGCTTAATCACGTTAAACGGTAGCAGAGCTGGAACTATAAGAGCGGCAACTTGTTCAACGCTCATATGCGCATAAAGCGGCGTAATAATAAGATTTCCGACTATTGCAAGAGCAATCGCAACTACAGAGCCAACTATAAGCGAAATAATAGCGCCTTCTTTGGTTCTAATTTTTTTGTAGACGATTGCAGCGCTAACAGAAGCGCCCATTGAAACCAATATTGCCATTATTGCGCCAAACGGGTTAGTAAAGAAGTGTGGAGCAAATCCTAGTACGCTTACGATTGCAGCGGCGAATGGTCCGTATGCAAATCCTGCAATTAAACACACAATTCCCGAAGGATCATATTTAAGGTAGTTTACGTCTGGAATAAGTGGAAATTCTATAAAGCTTACAGCAATAGAGAGCGCAACGAATAGCGCGTATTTAGCAATTTTTTCGCTTGACCAATAGTTTGTGCCAGAGTAAGTTGCGTGATTATTTGCTGTGTGATTGCTTGTTTTATGATTATTTTCGCGTGAAATGCTCATTAGAGCCTCCGTTTCTTTCATCCGGACTTTAACCGTTGGCTTCGGATTTTAACCGAATCAGCAGCGCGTTGCCGCTCGCGGGCTTCGAGAAAATTCACTAATACAAGAATTACCTCGTTACCGCCAGTAAGGATTTTCACCTTCCCTGAAACTACACTTTATTTTTATCTTATGCTATGAACATTTATCTGAAAATGAAGTTTGTACTAAAAAATTTGAATTTTATTAATAATATTGATGGCAATGCTAGTGTAATATTAAAAATATGAGCGAAGTTATAAATGATAATACTATTGATAAGCTTGCTGTTGTTGTAGTTACTTATAAGCGTCAGGAGTTGCTTGAAAATCTGTTTAAATCTTTTGAACGATTAAATCAATGCCCATGGAGGATTGTTGTTGTAGACAATGAGAAGAGTGAAAAAACTCGTGATATGGTGCAAGATTTAGATGATGTTCTTACACGTCGCTGGGGTTCTGCTAGCGTGGATAATTTTGGCGATTCAAACCGCGTTGTTTACGCGCCTCAAAGCAGCAATCTTGGGGGAGCTGGCGGTTTTAGTGCTGGTGTTAAAAAAGCGTATGAACTTGGCGCGCAGTGGTTCTGGGTTATGGACGATGATGTTGAAACTGTTCCAGAATCTATTGAACGTCTTTCAAAGTGGACTAAAAGCCACGATGTGATTCAAGGCAGCCGTTTAGACTACGACGGTGGCGATTTTTATTGGCAATATAAATTTATTGTTTCTCTTGGAATCCCTAACCCAATTGCTCCAGCAGCATTTGGACCATCTGGGTATCGCGTTATGAACACTATGTGCTTTGAAGGCGGATTATTTAAGCGCAATATTGTAGAGAAAATCGGTTTGCCAGATCCGCATTATTTTATTTATTGGGATGACACAACTTACGGATACCTTGCTAGCAAAGTTACGAATCCGATTGTTGTAAAAGATGTTATTCTTCGTAGAACTCGTAATATTCCTAATTGGGATATTGCTGGCGTTCGTCAACTAAATTCTACTTCTGACATGAATCGTTACCATATTATGCGAAATCGTGGTTTTATGGCGCGATACTTTATGATTCATGGCGATTATCGACCATTTATGTTTGCTCTTGGAACAGCATTAACTGCTGCAAAAGAGTTTATTAGGCTTGTTGCTGTAGATCGTGAGCATATTTTAAGTGGTGTTAAAAAGCTTTTTACTGGTTGGATTGCAAGCAGAAAAATTTTGCATGATCCTAATTGGAAGCCAATGCCTCCGTTGAAATAGTGTACAAAAATTAAGTCTTAAAACATCTTAAAACATAAACTAAAAGCCACCTAGCATTTGCTAAGTGGCTTTTAGTTTTTTTTTATTTTATCTCTTTTTCAGTGGGAGAGGTCGATTACCATTCGACCGCGAATCTTACCGCTGAGCATCTCGTCGAAGATGTCGTTAATGTCCTCCATCTTGCGCATATGGCACTGTGGAAGAACCTTGCCTTCAGCACCAAACTGGAACGCTTCTTCCAAATCCTTACGAGTTCCAACAAGAGAACCAACCAAGCGGATTCCGTCAAGAACAAGGCGAGGAATGCTAAGTTCCATTTCTTCTGGTGGAAGACCAACAGCTGCAACAGTGCCGCCTGCTCGCACAGAGTCAACTGCGCTGTTAAAAGCAGCCTTGCTTACAGCGGTTACGACAGCGCCATGAGCGCCGCCTACCTTCTTCATAGCAAATTCAGGAACATTTTCCTTAAGTGGGTTCACGCACAAATCTGCGCCATATTCCTTAGCAAATTCAAGCTGAGCATCGTTAACATCTACTGCGATTACGTGCGCACCAAATACGTTCTTTGCATATTGCAACGCAAGATTACCAAGACCGCCAAGACCGAATAAAATAAGCCATTCGCCTGGATGTACGCCAGATTCCTTAATAGCCTTGTAGGTTGTAACGCCAGCGCAAGTGATGGAGCTTGCAGGAGCTGGATCCAAGCCTTCTGGGACCTTTACTGCGTAGTCTGCTGCGACGATGCACTCTTGAGACATGCCACCATCGGCAGTGTATCCTGCGTTCAAAACGCTACGGCAAAGTGTTTCTCTGCCTGTGGTGCAATATTCGCAATGTCCGCAACCCTTGAAGAACCATGCTACAGATGCACGGTCGCCTGGCTTTAATGTTGTAACACCAGGGCCAACTTCCTTAACAATACCAATACCTTCGTGTCCAAGAACAACGCCTGTTTTATCGCCAAAATCTTGGTTCTTAACGTGAAGATCGGTGTGGCATACGCCGCAGCACTCCATATCGAGTAAGGCCTCACCAAATTCCAATGGGCGGAGTTCCTTCTCTACAACCTGAGCCTTCTTATCTTTGGTTGCAACAATAGCCTTCATAGAAACCTCCTTGTTCTATGCTTCATTTTTGAAAAACATTACCTTTTTGGTTTCTTTTACCTGTTTGGTAAAAGCTATCTTTTATTCTACATTATTTTTACGATTTTTCATGATAAAAATCACATTTTAAGAAAAATTTTATAAAAATTTATGGCTTAATGATAATAATTATCGTAATCAATATTTTTCTTTTATTCAACACTCCGTAAAATTGCATGTATATTGCAGAAAAATCACTATAAATTTTTATTTTTACTCATAATTTGCATTTAAAAAGAAATCAGGCTATTATGACATTTTGTTTGCGGACATAGCTTAGTTGGTAAAGCGCAACCTTGCCAAGGTTGAGACCGCGGGTTCGAGTCCCGTTGTCCGCTCCATTTTTTTTTCTTCTGCTTTTGTCATATTTTTTAGTTTGTTTTAGTCATCTTTGTTTTATGAAAATATAAATTTATTAAATAGTTATTGACATACAATATCTAGCGCTATAGATGTTGTCTATACATATAGTCTTTTTGATATAAATAATCTATCATGATTTTAATGCTGAATTCTGATTCTAAATAATTAGATTTAGCAAATAGGTCAAAATATTGCTAATTGCAAAAAATGAAAATTTTTTAAATAAACAATTAGAGATTGGAGTTGTTATGAGCCTTATTGGTACGCATATTCTTCCGTTTAAAGTAAACGGATATAAAAATGGTGAATTTGTAGAAGTAAGCGATAATGATGTTCTTGGAAAGTGGGCTATATTCTTCTTCTATCCAGCAGACTTTTC
This sequence comes from Gardnerella sp. DNF00109, assembly GCF_049262845.1. Taxonomy (NCBI): domain Bacteria; kingdom Bacillati; phylum Actinomycetota; class Actinomycetes; order Bifidobacteriales; family Bifidobacteriaceae; genus Gardnerella; species Gardnerella sp. DNF00109. The sequence continues at coordinate 918,405 of NZ_CP058406.1, read as the reverse complement.
GTTTGTGTGCCCAACAGAGCTTGAAGATCTTGCAAATCACTACGAAGATCTTCAAAAATTAGGCGTAGAAGTTTATTCTGTTTCAACAGACACCCATTTTGTTCACAAAGCTTGGCACGATGACTCTAAAGCTATTGCAAAAGTAAAATACACAATGCTTGGAGATCCAAACGGCGCGCTCTCTAAAAACTTTAATGCTTTGAATGAGGAATCTGGTTTAGCTCATCGCGCAACATTCTTGGTTGATCCTCAAGGAAATATTCAATTCTACGAGATGACAGCAGATGGAATCGGCAGAAATGCAGATGAGATGCTTCGCAAAGTTAAAGCTGCTCAATTTATTGCATCCCATCCAGGAGAAGTATGTCCAGCAAAGTGGGAGCAGGGAGAAGAAACACTTGCTCCATCTATTGACTTGGTTGGGAAGATCTGATTTTTTAAAAGTCTGATTTTCTAATAATTAATTTACTGCTAAAGATCTGCTACTTAAGAATAGAAAGTGAAAATAATGTCTTTATTGGATTCAAACTTAACTACTCAACTTGCTGGATTATTAACAAAAATGGTTAATCCTATTAATCTTGTTGCATATGTTGATAGTAGTAAAAATTCTCAAAAAGTTATTGAGCTTTTAAATGAAGTAGCAGATCAAAGCAGCAAAATCACTGTTATAGAAGGTGATAAAAGTCGCGTAAATCGCAAACCAAGTTTCGCAGTACTTAATCCACAAACTAATGTGTCTGTAAGCTTTGCTGGTTTACCTCTTGGACACGAGTTTAGCTCTTTAGTTTTAGCGATTTTGCAAGTAAGCGGTTACGCTCCCAAAATAAGCGATGGTCAGCGCAAAGCAATTTTGAGCATTGGAAGTCATGAAGTTACAACATACATGTCTGTTACTTGCATTAATTGCCCAGAGGTTGTTCAATCGCTTAATACAATTTCGATTATTAATCCTAAAGTAAAACATATTGCTGTAGAAGGGAGCGCTTTTAAAGACGAGGTAGATTCTCTTGGCGTAATGAGTGTTCCTGCAGTTTTTGAAAACGGAAAAATGATTTCTTCTGGAAGATCATCTATAGACGAATTAGTTGCGATTCTTTTAAGTCAAGAGGAAAATAGCGATTCAAGCAATTCTAAGGTTTCTGGCGATTCTTCACTAGCGCAAAAAATGAACGCCAAAAATCCGTACGACGTTATTCTTGTAGGTGGAGGCCCTGCTGCAAGCGCCGCAGCGATTTACACAGCTAGAAAAGGCCTTAAAACAGCAATGATTATGGACCACAGAGGCGGTCAAGTTGTTGAAACAGAAAGCATTGAAAATCATATTTCGCAAACGCACACAACAGGCGCAAAGCTTGCTAACGATTTAACAAACCACATTGCTCAATATGACATTGACGTATTTACTCCCGATTGGGCTACATCTTTAGATATTGCTGAAGAATCTTACGGATTGCACACAATTAGTACTAAATCTGGCGGAAGCTTAAAAGCTAAAGCAGTGATTATTGCAACAGGCGCTACATGGAGAACACTTGGCATTCCTGGGGAAGACGAATATAGAAACAAGGGAGTGTCGTTCTGTCCGCATTGCGATGGTCCATTATTTAAAAATAAGAATGTTGTAGTTGTTGGCGGAGGAAATTCTGGAGTCGAAGCTGCAATAGACTTAGCAGGTGTTGCAAATCACGTTACTCTAATCGAGTATATGAACACGCTTAAAGCAGATCAAATATTAGTTAATGCTCTAAATAATCTTTCTAATACTACTGTAATAACAGGTGCTGCTCTTAGTTCTATAGAAGGAGACGGAACAAAGGTTATTGCAGTACGTTATAAAGATCGCAATGCTAATAATGGTGAAAATAGTGAGAAAATTTTGCACACAGACGGCGTGTTTGTTCAAATTGGTTTAATGCCAAATACTAAATGGATTTCAAACAAACTAAGCTTAAATAATCGTTCGGAAATAGTAACAGATAGAAAAGGGTGCACGAGTGTTCATGGCATTTTTGCTGCTGGCGATTGCACAGATGAGCCTTATAAGCAAATTGTTACAGCATATGGATCTGGAGCAAACGCGGCTCTTAGTGCATTCGACTATCTAATTAGAAATGTGTAAAACTAGATTAACTTTTAACGCATAAGCTTTTGATACTTAAAATTTATATATATTATATTCTTACTACTTTTAATAAGAAAGATGATTACGTGAACATTAAATCACTTGAATACTTAATTGCTTTTGCAAAAGAGGAAAGTTTTACAAAAGCAGCTGAACGTATGCACGTTTCTCAACCAACGTTGTCTACGCAAATTAAAAAGTTAGAAGATTTGCTTGGAGTTTGTCTTATTGAAAGAACTCCTGGAAGGCAAATTCTAACTCCAGCAGGCAGAGAAGTCGTGTATTATGCAAAGCGTATTCATGCCGACGTTTCAAGTATTTATCAAGCAGCAAGGCGATTAGAAGACCCATGGTCATCTACTATAGTTTTAGGCGTTTTTCCAACATTATGCCCTTATCTTTTGCCAAGAATAATGCCAGTTTTGCGTAAAGTTAAGCCGAATTTTAATATTCGATTTGTTGAAGAAAAGTCTGCTAGCCTTGTAGAAATGTTGCATAGTGGTCAGATTGATGGCGCAATATTAAGCGAGCAATTAAATGAATCTTCTTTGAAAGTAAAACATATTTTTGACGAGGACTTTTTATTGGCTGCTTCTACAAATTCGCAGTTTGGTCATGAAAAAACTCCGATTGATGTTTCGCAATTGTCTAGCCAAAAAGTGCTACTTTTAGAAGATGGTCATTGCATGCGTAGAAGCATGATAGATGTATGTCAAAAAGTTGGTGCAAAACAGTCTGAATTTTATGCTACGTCTTTGGAAACCTTACGATACATGGTTGTTGGAAGTAAAGATGTGACTTTGCTTCCGCGTCTTTCTATTCTTCCTCCAATTGTTCAGCCATCAGGATTAACAATTCGCGAGTTTAAAGATCCAAAACCATATCGTTCGCTGTATTTAAACTGGAGAGCAGCTTCTCCAGTGGATCAAATTATGGACGGTTTAGCTAAGATTATTTCTGGTGCATGCGTGAATTTGCATAAGTGAAGTTAATAAAATTTATATTTTTAAACTTTAAAAGCAATTAAAGCATTCACATGTTAGATTAAAACAAGATTGAAATGAAATATAATTTGATTTTGTTCTAAAAGAGTTAAAACATATTCTACTTCTAATTGTGTTTTTCGAACCGATAATCAGCTATACTTAAAATGTTTGAGTAAGAATAAATGCAACACGTATGGAAATCACTTAAATATTTAGTTTTACGGGTGTTACGAAAATAGTAGTTGGCTTTAAAACGAAAGAACGAGGAATATGCAAGACGAAGTGCAATCTAGCAAGAAAATAGATTCTGCCGAAAGTAGTGAAAAAAATCGCTCAGATATTGCAGATGATAGTATGCAGATTGTGCAGGAAACCATTAAAACATTGTGGGAAAATAGAGAATCTATTCCAGTTAGGATATTTTCTAAAAAGCATATTTTTAAAGATTTTCCAATGATGCCAAAAAACGTAAAGTTAGGTTGGATTAAACTTTCTGGGAAAAAACATGGTATAGCTATTGGATTATTCAATGATGATTGCAAACGTTTTCGTCAGCTTGCTGTTGCAGATTTTGAAGGTCGTGTTTATACAGGACATGACATTTCTATTGAAGATACGATGGAAAGAATACCAGAGTTATCTTTTGTAGAACAAAATTCTATGACTCTTAAAGATTCGTTACGTTTCTATGGTGTTGATGATAGGAAAATTACTCATGCGAGTCATGCGCGTAAAAAAGTAAATTCAATCAATAAAAATAATCGTGAATCTGATTTAGTTGTTATAAGAGGAGATGTAGTTGTTCAGCTATCACAAGATGAAGGCATGCAATGGGTATCATCTTGGATTCGTAAAGTTAATGACAAAAAAGAAGCATATACTCTTGAAGAAACTAGAGTTTTGCTTCCTGACAGACTCCGTTGCAATCTTTCATACTGCGATGCTATTTCAACATCTTTCTTTGCATCGTTCTTTATTCCAGATATAACTAGAGCGTTTAGCGGTTTCGGATCTGGCAATATTTTTAGGCGCCTTACAAAGGAAGCCCCTCTTGGAGCTATTAGAAGAAGCATTATGGATTCAAAAGTGGCGGAAAAAGCAGGTTTGCGTGTTTCGTCAATGGAAAAATATTTTGCTTATCTTATGTTAGATTCTGGCGCTTTAGAACATAGTGGTCCGCTTGAAGCTGTTCATGGAGCAGAACGCTTACATTTGCAAAAGTCGCAAGTTTCAGACGCTAATTTCCTAGTATGGGATGATTCTTTAGAAGCAAAAGCTGCGTTGAAAGTATTGCGAATAGAAGGTGCTATTAACCGTTTCCAGTCCATTAGTAGTTGTTTAGAAGAAAATTGCGCTAATGGCGGTAATTTAACGGAAAATTCTGTAAACTTTGGTCAAATATCTGAAATAGATTTATCGTTTATAGAAGATCCAGCGTTTTGTGCTAACGGCGAATTGGATATGAATAGTTTTGGTAATCCTTTACAAGACGACAATATTCGCCCATTAATGCACTTGTGGAATACTGCAAAAAAATCTAACTACCTTTATATTTACAAGTCAGATGGATCTTCTAATTGCGAATGGTCTTATAGGCAAAGATTATCTGGATTAATTAGAAGTCTTTATTTACCATTTAGGTTTGATACTGATTTTCGCTCTAATCTAGAAGACGGTAATGTTGCATTAGCATTTATGGCAACTGGCAGTTCGATGATGCCTACTAGAAGATTTGATTCTGCTAACCAAAAATGGATTACTTTAACTAATGCAGATAAGTCTCGTATGACAACTGATTACAATCTTCGACTTGGAATAATCCTGGCAACCCTTGCATTTGGAGCAAGTGAAGAAGTACAGAATGTATCTATAAGATTAGATTCAATAGGCTTAGAAGAAATGGTTGCTGCTCAAGATGATGCTATGAGTAAAATCCTAAATCAAACAATTAATGCTTTGAATAATATGAATCGTGAGGCAGCTCGTTCTAAAGGCGATCCTAAAGATGGAGATATTCATGGAGATGTTAATAACGGACTAGCGAATGTGCAAGATTTACAAAACTTCACTAATCATACTATTCTTCACGAAGATGAAGTGACTGTGCCTGATAGTAGTAATAAAGCCACTGGTAGCAAATCGATAAATTCTAGTGATAGCTACAGTGATACTGAGATTAGTGATAGCAATACGAACGATATTGGATCAGATCCTATTGAACCTGATCCTATGGATGCTTTTAGCAAATACCCAACTGTAAAGTCTTTATTGACAGTCACATTCAATCGTGAATCTTTTATAAAACATATTCGTGCAAATGGGTTGAATAATCCTCTTGGCGCATACAAAAAATTTAACGCAAATATGAAAATAGATGAAGAAGGCGCATTAAACCCGATTGAACCAAGCTTTGATCTGAGAGATAGTTGTTTTTCTCCTCATGGAGCACAGGAGGAACCTGAGTTTTCAGATGTAATTTTTGACATCAAATCTCAAAAAACATTAGGTACTACCAACTCTAAAGGTCTTTCAATTCAAAGAGAAGATTTATTACAACAGGCTGTTGCGGATTTTCATCACATATCGTCAGAAGTAATGATATCTAATGCAGAAAAAGCTCGTATGGCAATGGATATTGTGGAAAGTATTGACGATCCAGAATTAAATGAGAAAGCAAATCTTATAACAAGCGCTTTAATAGACGAAAAAGAAATACCCGAAATATCTTTTAAAGTTTCAAAAGATATTTATAATATGAGACTTCATGCTCATGAGCAATTTATGAGTGGAGACTTGGAAAATGCCATCGAAGAATACGAAAATGCAGTAAAACATTTCGATTCCATGTTTTCCTTCAACGATGTTGTACCAAGATACTTTAATTCCTACGCAGAGCGAGTTGTATACAATCGAATATTTGCAACCCAAAATGAACGTATGATACTTATACCAGATGGTCTTTTTTACGCGCATATGGAGTTAGCAGACTTACTAACTCAACTCAGCAGGCATGAGGATGCACTAAAACACTTAAACACAATGGTTTCATACGCTCCAACATATGTTATTTCTCATCTCAAGTTAGCTTCACAGCTTACGGAGAAAGAAGATTGGACTTCTGTAGAAGCAGTGTGTCTAAACGCATTACCAGTATGCTTTGATAGAGAAGACGCTGCTTTTATATATTACAGACTTGCTTACGCAGAGTGGATGCAAGATAATTTCCCTCTTGCTGTAGCATCATATAAAATGGCAGACAATTTATCTTCTGGAAAAATTGAGTCTATTGAAATAGAGCTTGATGAATTACTGAGCCGTATGCAGTCACAGTGCATTCCAGCTCCTAATGATATGTCTCAAGTAGAAGAAGTTTTAAAAATAAACAATGTTCCAAAATGGCCAGATGTTGAAGCTTATGAGATTATAGATGAAGCCGCAAAAATAACAGTAAACGAGGGAATGTTTGTTATTGCACGAACGCTTTCCGTTGCAAGAGCAAGAATGCTGTTCAGCAACAATTCATCAGATAACGTTGTTCAAATGCAGTTTTTGCGCTCGCTTAACTCATAAACAACTCTTATTAAATAGTAATTATAATCAGTTATTGACTCCTGTCTGGTAGATAGGATAATGAAAAGGTTTTGAAGGGAAAGCTTATGATTGCGTCTAATAGCGATAAGTCGTCACACGCAGTTGGAGAACAATTATCTCTTTTTGACGATTTTGATGATTCGCTAAATACTGATAAATCAAGTGTTAACAACGATTCATTATCTTCAAGTATTAGCAAAGTCGAGAATCAAAACCAAAATGTTCATGAGCCAGGCGAGAACAATACATCTAACACATCACACGAGTTTAGTTCAACTACAGATTTTAATGATTGGATTTCTAAATTAGAGCCAACAGATGTAGACGCTATTGCATTATCTAAGCTGGAACCTTCACTTTTAACAAGCGAGCAAGCTGCTAGATTATGGGCAAAATTAGCTGCTTGGGCTCAATCAGATCAGATAGCTTATTATGTTGATGATTCACCAAGTAGTTCTGACGCTGCTTATGACACAAGAATGCGAGTTTTAAGCTCACTAGAATCTACATTCCCAATATTAGATACGCCTCAATCACCAACACATAGAGTTGGTGGAACTTTTTCGAACGATTTTGCGTCAGTTAAACATCCATCAAGAATGATGAGTTTAGATGATGTATTCTCATTAGAAGAGCTAAAATCTTGGTACGATAGCATTATTCGCGATTTAAAATGGCCCCAAAATAAGCCATTGCCAATGACATGCGAAGTAAAAATCGATGGACTTGCGTTAAATCTCATATACAGAAATGGAACTTTGGAACAAGGGCTAACTCGAGGAGATGGCGTTACTGGAGAAGACATATCTCTGAATGTAAGAACAATCGAAGAAATACCGACTCAGCTTAAATGCGAAAATTCAGACGATATTCCAGAATTTGTGGAAATTCGTGGTGAAGTTTTTATGAAATGGGCGGATTTTAGAAAGCTTAATATTGAGCAAGAAGATTTAGGAAAGCCTGCTTTTGCTAATCCAAGAAACGCTGCTGCAGGGTCTTTAAGACAAAAGGATCCTAGAATCACTGCAACAAGAAGATTAAGCTTTATAGCGCATGGATTAGGTGATTTAAAGTGGAAAGATTCAGTAAAAAATGATTCTGAGCATAAATCACATAAGCAAACATCGTTTAATCAATCGGACGCATACGAGCTGTATAAAAAATGGGGGATACCCGTATCTCCTTATACTCGCAAAGTTACGTCTTTTGAACAAATAGAAGATATGATTGAATACTATGGAGAACACAGAAACTCTATTATTCATGCCTTAGACGGAATTGTAGTTAAAGTAGACGATCGTGCTTTGCAAAGAGAACTAGGGTCTACATCTAGAGCACCAAGATGGGCAATTGCGTACAAGTATCCTCCAGAAGAAGTAAATACTGTTCTTAAAGACATTGTTGTTCAAGTAGGAAGAACAGGTAGAGTCACTCCTGTTGCTGTTTTGGACCCAGTAACTGTTGCAGGATCTACAATATCGCGCACAACATTGCATAATCCTTACGAAGTTGAGCATAAAGGTGTGCTTATAGGCGATACTGTTGTTGTTCGTAAAGCTGGTGATGTTATACCAGAATTAGTTGGTCCAGTACTAAAGTATAGGGATGGAAATGAAAGCAAATTACGCAAATTTGTTATGCCAGAGTATTGCCCATCATGCGGATCTAAGCTTGCACCTGCTAAAGAGGGAGACAAGGATATTCGTTGTCCAAATGTAGAAAACTGCCCAGCACAATTAACAGAGAGAATAATTAATCTTGCATCGAGGCACGCATTCGACATTGAAAATCTTGGAGAATCTTCTGCACTAGCTTTAACAAATCCAGAAGATTCTAGACCTACAACTGCAGAGGTCTATCATCCTGATATTGACAAAATAGTAATTCAGCGCGGCTCTTCTTTGCAACCAACTATTCCGGAATCTGTGTTTGATCTTCCAAAATCTCAAGAACCTGTTATAAGAAGCGAAGCGGATATTTTTAACATTACTGCAGCCGATTTGCGAAATATTAAAGTTTGGAAAGAAATACCTCTTGTTGAAGAATGGAAAGAATTAGGAAAAGACGGAAAATTAAAGAAAAGAACTAAAAAAATAGGCGGATCTGGATTGTGGAGACAGGTTTCTGCATTCTGGACTAGACCTTTAGAAGCTACAAGAAGAAAATCCAATGATGATTCCAACAGTGATGAGCTTAAGGAATCTTTAAATCCAGATTACCCAATATTTGAAGTTCCTTCTGACGCTTATGTAATAAGGTTAGTTGAAAAGAAAATTCGTAAAAATAATGTTCTTCAAACAGTGAGTGTTCCTGAATACACTCGTCCAAGCGAAACAACAAGAGCAATGTTAGAAGAAATAGTTCAAAAGGGTAAGTCTGCAACACTTTGGCGTGTGCTAGTGGCTTTGTCTATTCGTAGACTTGGTCCGCCTACAGCAAGACTAATAGCGGCAAGATTTGGTTCAATTGAGAATATTTCTAAAGCATCTGTTGAAGATTTAACACAAATTGATGGAGTTGGTCCAGAAATTGCTCAAGCTGTATACGATTGGTTTGAAAAATCGAAGAATCCTCAAGATTGGCGTAGTGAAGTTTTACGTAAATGGAATGAAGCCGGAGTAGTTGGATCTTCTGACTCTTCTAATGCGGACAGTATCGAACAGACTCTTAGTGGCAAAACGGTTGTTGTTACAGGATCATTAGAAGGCTTTACCAGAGATTCAGCTAAAGAAGCTATTTCTTCTAGGGGAGGAAAAGCAGCCTCTTCTGTTAGCAAAAAGACGTATTGCGTTATTGTAGGAGAAAATGCTGGTTCTAAAGCCACTAAAGCAGAAGAACTTGGTATACCTATGCTAGATGAGAATCAATTTAAGATTTTGCTTAATACTGGCAGTATTGAATCTGCTCTAGATAGCAAATACGAACTTGATTTTAAGAACGAATCGTAAAAGTTAAAAATGAGCAGCACTATTGAACTCGAAACTCGCATTTACGATCTATTAGGAAGTGTTATTGATCCAGAATTAGGTCGTTCAGTTACTGAACTAAATATGGTAACTGGCATACACGTAAGTGGAAAACAAAATGTCACTAGTGTATGCGATTTTGATAATTCTTATCCAACTTATGATGTGACTATAAGCATAGAACTTACTGTTCCAGATTGTCCTCTAGCACAAGTAATTACACAGAGAATTCAATCAGCTGTAAAAAAATATCCTAATGCAAATCTTGTTCCTCACGTAAATATAAGCGCTATGAGTAAGGATAAGCTTGCAAAACTTGTTTCGGATTTGAAAGAGGAACGTAAAGAAAATCCTTTTAATAAAAATGGCGTTAAAACAAGAATTTTTGCTATAGCATCTGGAAAAGGGGGAGTTGGAAAGTCTTCCATAACTGCCAATTTAGCAGCCACTTTCGCGGCTCTTGGATACAAAACAGCAGCAATAGATGCAGACGTTTATGGATTTTCTCTACCGCGTATGTTTGGTGTTACAAGTCAGCCTACTAATTTGAATGGCATGCTTATGCCAGTGGAAGCTTGGGGAGTTAAACTGATTTCTATTGGAATGTTTGCTGGAACAGATCGTGCGATTTTGTGGCGTGGTCCTCGCTTGCAACGTTCTCTTGAACAGTTTCTTTGCGACGTTTGGTGGGCAGACCCAGATGTGCTTCTTTTAGATTTGGCGCCTGGAACTGGAGATATGGCTCTGGCTGTTGCTCAATCATTGCCTAATGTGGAGCTTGTGGTTGTTACAACTCCTCAGCCTAGTGCTTCAGATGTTGCCGTTAGAGCAGGTCTTATGGCGTTGCAAATTCCAGTTAATGTGCGTGGAGTTGTAGAAAATATGAGTTGGTTTGAAAATAATGGAGCGCGCTTGGAAATCTTTGGTTCAGGTGGCGGAAAACGCGTTAGTGACCAGCTTTGTAAAGCTCTTGGTAAGAATGTGCCTCTTTTAGCACAAATTCCATTAGATACGAGTATTAGAGAAATTGGAGAGTCTGGCAGACCTGCGGTTCTTAAAAAGGATGGAAGCCTAGCTAATTCACAATTAGCTAACACCTTTATTCAACTTGCTAAAGCTTTAATGGAAACTGTTAAATAAAACTATTAAATATGGGGTTACTTAATTTTTAAGTAACCCCATATTTAAATGATTAATGATTAATTACTTAATAGCATTCAACCATTGTTCTTTTGTAGCTTTTTCAGCCTGAAGCTTAGCCTTACGCTTTGCATCTTTTTCACTTGCAATTTTAGAATCAAGCTCCTCGAGCTGAGCCTTCAATTGCGTAGCAAAACTAGACTTACGAGCGTCTGCCTCTGGGTCAGCATCTTTCCAAGCAGCATCTTCAACAGCCTTAATCTTCTTATCCACATCATTTAAGCGGGATTCAATTCTGCGCATATCTTCGCGTGGAACAAAACCAATCTTGTCCCATTCTTCTTGAATCTCAGATAATGCTTTGCGAGCTGCTTTTGCTGCTTCTTCATCTTTAACAGGAAGAAGAGCTTCTGCCTTAACAAGCAAAGCTTCCTTCTTGGAAAGATTTTCTTTTTCACCAGCATTCATCTTTTCTCTATCTTCTTGACGAGCATGATAGAATGTGTCTGCAGCTTCACGGAACTTAGCCCATAACTCATCGTCGTGCTGACGACCAGCATTTCCAGCCTTCTTCCAGCGATCCATCAAAGCATTAAACTTCATAGAAGTCTCACGCCATTTAGTTGATTCCTTCAAGCTTTCAGCTTCAGCAATAATGGCTTCCTTAATTTCTTTAGCAGTATTTCTTTCAGTATCACGCTCCTTAACCCAAGCGTTGCGTGCTTGAGTGAAAGCAGAACGAGCTTTAGAAAATCGCTGCCACAAAGCGTCAGCATCCGCCTTATTGAGATGAATCGTAGTGCGCTGATGTTGCTGCCACTTGTCAAACAGGGAACGAAGCTTATCTGAAAGCGAGCGCCAATTTGTAGAATCACCTATTTGAGCAACTAACGTTTCTGCCTGTTCAACAATAGCAGTACGTTCTTTAAGAGCTTTATCTAATTCATCTTTGCGAGCTTTTGCAAGTTCTTCTTTTTTAGACGCAGCCTTAGCTTGCAATTCGGCGTGTCGAGCATTCAAAGCAGCGATGTCTCCAACTACCGATGGTTCCTTAAGATCCGCCTCTAAAGTAGCTAAAGTCTCATCAATTTCCTTAGGTCTCACATTAGACGATTCAAGTCTTTTTTCGAAGAGATCAAGCTTGATCTTTAAGTCAAGATAACGATGTACGTAGAAAGTCAAAGCATCCTCTGGAGTACCAGTAGAATACTGACCTACTTCGCGTTCGTCAGCTCCTTCACGAACATAAACGTTTCCATTTTCATCAACTCGCCCAAAGGTTTTAGCGGTTTTAACATCTTCGTCGCTATACGAGATAGTTGGAACCGCAGCAACAACGCGAGCCTTGTTAGCAAAGTTTGCAGGCGACGGCGCATGCGGCTTTGGGGTAGTTTGTTTAGTAGTTTCTTCAGGTTTAGTCTGTTCGGTCACGGGTCGACTCCTTACAGCAAATGCACGGTAACAGTGTTACGAATAAGTATGACGGTAAGCCATGATTTTTCCGCAACATAACCTATTATAGTGGACATGGTACAAGGCTCATCAATATCTGGTTTTCCAGAGTGGCTTCCTAGTGAGCGCGCTGTTGAACAGCGTGTTATGGACACATTGCGGGAAGTATTTGAATTAAATGGTTTTATAGGCATTGAAACTCGTGCTGTTGAGCAGGGTTCAAGTCTGTTAAAAAAAGGCGAAACTAGCAAAGAAATATATCTTTTGTCTAGATTGCAAGAGGTGGGGCATGAAAGCGACACTCCTGTTGAAAATCGAATAGGTTTGCATTTTGATTTAACAGTTCCTCTTAGTCGTTATGTTGTTGAACACACTGGCGATTTAGCTTTTCCTTTTAAACGCTGGCAGATGCAAAAAGTTTGGCGCGGCGAACGTCCGCAAGAAGGACGCTTCCGTGAATTTGTTCAAGCAGATATTGATGTTGTGGGGAATGGTGATTTGCCGTCTCACTACGAAGTAGAGCTTCCTCTTGTTATGGTAGAAGCACTTGAACGTTTGCGCGAATTTGGATTACCTAAAGCCACTGTTCACGCCAATAATCGTAAGCTTTCTGAAGGTTTTTATCGAGGTATTGGTTTAAGCGATATTGAGGGAGTTCTTCGAGAAATAGACAAACTCGACAAAATTGGCGCTGAAGAAGTTGCTAAGCTTTTGGTAAAAGAGTGCGGAGCTACGGACTCCCAAGCTGCTGCATGCTTAGAATTGGCTGAACTTACTGCTGAAACAGGAGATGAGTTGAAGTCTCGTTTCGATGAATTATGCGATAAGCATGATATTTCTCGCAGTGAAGATAACGAATCGTACACTTTAGCTTCACAAGGTGTTGAAACTCTTGCAATGATTGTGGACGATGCAGCAAAAATTCGTCCAGGTGCTGTTGTGGCAGATTTGAAGATTGCGCGAGGATTGGATTATTACACTGGCTCTGTGTATGAAACATTCTTGGATGGTGCTGAATCCCTTGGATCAATCTGCTCTGGCGGACGCTACGATAATCTTGTTTCTCAAGGTAATAAAAAGTATCCAGGCGTAGGTCTTTCTATAGGACTTTCGCGTTTACTTTCTTATATGCTTCACACAGCTGGTGCCACTGTTTCCCGTGTTTCTCCTGCTGCAGTATTGGTGGCAGTTTGGGATGAGGAAGATAGGTCTGCTTGTAACGAGATTGCTCGAAAGCTTCGTGCTAGAGGAATTGCTGCCGATGTCTCTCCAAGTGCAGCAAAACTTGGTAAGCAGATAAAATATGCAGATAAGTTAGGTATTCCTTATGTGTGGTTCCCAGCTGATAGTGCAGATTCTGAATCTAACCATGATGAAGTGAAGAATATTATTACTGGGGAACAAGTTTCTGCAGACGCCACGTCTTGGCAACCAGATACTGTTTATGCCCGGCAGACTGTTTCTTGCGCTCAATAATTTGCTTTATATTTTAAGAATATATTTTGCAATATTTGAACGCGCGATTCATGCGGTAAACTATTAAAGTCAAAACAAAAATTAACAAAATTATTTAAACAAGGAAGTGGACTTATGAGCCAGACGGCGTATCGCACACACCATGCCGTTGAAGTGACTGAGACCTTGGTCGGACAGAACGTAACCATTGCTGGTTGGGTTGATCGTCGCCGTGATCACGGTGGCGTCGCTTTCGTAGATGTTCGTGACAACACAGGTTTAGTGCAGGTTGTTATTTACGATGAGGAAACTGCGCGACCATTGCGTAGTGAATTTGTTGTTCAGGTTACTGGCGAAGTTCGCCTGCGTCCAGATGGCAATGAAAATGACCATTTAGCAACAGGAAAAATCGAAATCGTTGCGAATAAAATGACAATTCTCGCTAAGTCCGATGCGTTACCATTCCAGGTTTCTACAGCATTGGAAAACGAGTCTGAAAACAAGCTTCCTAGCGAAGATGTTCGTTTGAAGTATCGTTATCTTGATTTGCGCCGCCCATCAATGCAGCGTAATCTAAAGCTTCGCTCTGATATGGCTAAGGCAGCTCGTCACGCTTTGGAAGATATGGACTTTACAGAAGTAGAAACACCAACGTTTATTAAGTCCACTCCAGAAGGCGCTCGCGACTTTGTTGTTCCAGCACGTTTGGTTCCAGGATCTTGGTACGCTCTTCCACAGTCTCCTCAGCTTTTAAAGCAGTTGCTTATGGTTTCTGGTGTTGAGCGCTACTATCAGCTTGCTCGCTGCTATCGTGATGAAGATTTCCGTGCTGATCGTCAGCCTGAGTTCACTCAGCTTGATATGGAAATGAGCTTTGCAAGCCAAGAAGATGTTATGGCTATGGCAGAGCGCGTTATTGCTGCTATTTGGAAGGAAGCTGGTCACGAGATTACTCTTCCTTTGCCTCGAATCACTTGGCAGGAAGCTATGGATAAGTACGGTTCCGACAAGCCTGATTTGCGTTTTGGAAACCCACTTATTGAGTTGACTGACTTCTTTAAGAACACTCCATTCCGCGTGTTCCAAGCTCCTTATGTTGGCGCTGTGCTCTTTAAGGGCGGTGCAGATACACCTCGTCGTCAGTTTGACGCATGGCAGGATTGGGCTAAGCAGCGTGGAGCTAAGGGCTTGGCTTATGTAGTCTTTGGTGAAGATGGTGAGCTAAAAGGCCCTGTTGCTAAGAATCTTAGCGAAGAAGAGCGTGCAGGACTTAAGGAAGCTGTTGGTGCGCAAGATGGCGATGCTGTATTCTTTGCAGCAGGAAGCCGTGAATCTTCTCAGCTTTTGCTTGGTGCAGTTCGTGTAGAGCTTGCAAGCCGCGCAGGATTGCTTCACCCAGACGAGTTTGCGTTTACTTGGGTTGTTGACTTCCCATTGTTTAAGCGCACAGATGATCCAGACGATGATGATGTTGCAGTTGGCCATTCTAAGTGGACTTCTATGCACCATCCATTTACAATGCCATCTGCTGATTGGATTGATAAGTTCGATAAAGATCCAGAGCATGCAATGAGCGATTCTTACGATATCGTGTGCAACGGTAACGAGATGGGCGGTGGCTCCGTTCGTATTCACCGCGACGATATTCAAGATCGCGTGCTTGATGTTCTTGGAATCGACAAAGCGGAAGCAGAAGAAAAGTTCGGCTTCTTGCTTGAAGCCTTTAAGTACGGTGCTCCACCTCACGCTGGTATTGCTTTGGGCTGGGATCGTACTGCTGCAATTCTTGCAGGCGCAAGCTCGATTCGCGACGTAATCGCCTTCCCTAAGGCTGGCGGCGGACGCGACCCTCTAACTGGCGCTCCTGCTCCAATTTCTGACGAACAGCGTGCTGAAACTGGCGTCGATTACGATCCAGAAGAAGACGAGTAATCGTAAATATAATAGAATGCAATAATTTACAATTTAAATATTGCTAATAAATGCCGTTAAGTTGTGTGATTGTATTAGGAAATCCGAACTTAACGGCATTTTTAAACTAAAATTAACATTTTGGTATCATTTTTATTGTTTTCCGTAACTTTATAAGCGTTTAAAAGTAACTATTACGATAAACGCATGTAACAAAAGAACATTAGAATCCTTTTTATGGATACTAAATTAAACAACACAAAAAAAGTAGCACAGCCGTTGGTGGAACTTAGCCATGTTGAAAAACACTACGGTAAGCTTCACGTTTTAAAAGATATTAACTTGACTGTTAATAAAGGCGAAGTGCTTGTTATTATTGGACCTTCTGGTTCTGGCAAGTCAACAATGTGCAGGACGATTAATCGTCTTGAAACTATTGACTCTGGAGACATTCGCATTGATGGTAAGCCTCTTCCTCAAGAGGGAAAAGAACTTGCCGCATTGCGTGCAGAAGTAGGAATGGTGTTCCAGTCTTTTAATCTTTTTGCAAACAAGACGATTCTAGAAAACGTTACGCTTGCTCCTATTAAGGTTCGTCATATGGAGCAGCAAGAAGCAGAAAGTTTGGCAATGGATCTTCTTGCTAGAGTTGGTGTTGATAATCAAGCTAACAAAATGCCTTCTCAGCTTTCTGGAGGTCAGCAGCAGCGAGTGGCAATTGCTCGCGCGCTTGCAATGCATCCAAAGGTTATGCTTTTTGATGAGCCTACATCTGCGCTTGATCCAGAAATGGTTAACGAAGTTCTTGATGTTATGGTTGAGCTTGCAAAAGAAGGAATGACCATGATTTGCGTTACTCACGAGATGGGTTTTGCACGTAAAGCTGCAGACAAAATCGTGTTTATGGCAGATGGCAGAATTCTTGAGCAAAATACACCAGAAGAGTTCTTTGAAAATCCAAAGACAGACAGAGCAAAAGACTTCCTTTCAAAGATTTTGACTCATTAATTTGACTCGTTTTTAAATCATTAATAGCGATTTTTTAAATCTTTAAGAGGTAGTTATGAAATATTTACACAATATTGCGCTTAAGTGTAAGCGTTACAAACTGGGATTAAGACATACATATCGCGCAATTTTATCTATGATTTGCGCATTGTGCTGCGTTCTACCACTTAGCGCTTGCAGTCAAAATAGTCGCAACGATGTAATACGCATTGGCATTAAGTTTGATCAGCCTGGTCTTGGCTTTAAAAAGTCTGGAACTTACGTTGGTTTTGATGTAGACGTTGCAAAGTACGTTGCCAAAAAGTTGGGTTACTCCGAAGATAGGATTGTTTGGAAGGAATCGCCTTCAAAACAGCGTGAAGCAATGCTTCAAAATGGCGATGTAGATATGATTGTTGCAACATATTCCATAACAGATGCTAGAAAAAACACTGTTTCTTTTGCTGGACCATACTTTATTGCAGGTCAAGATTTATTAGTTCGCAAAGACGAGCATAAAGTAAGCGGTCCAGACGATTTAGACGGAAAGCGTTTATGCTCAGTAACTGGTTCTACGTCTGCAATAGTTATTAAAGAGAAGTACTCTTCAAAAGTTCAACTTATGCAACAGCCTGGCTATGCAGAATGTGCAACAGCATTATTCTCTGGAATCGTAGACGCTGTTACAACAGACGATATTATTCTCGCTGGTCTTGCTACAGCATCTAGAGGCAGACTAAAGCTTGTTAGTAAGCCATTTACTGAAGAGCACTACGGCATTGGCATTAAAAAAGGAAACACTAAGCTAGCTAAGCGCATTAATAATGCTCTTAAAGACATGATTAAAAATGGTTCATGGAAAAGAGCTTTAGACGATAACATGCGCGGAACTGGTTTTAAGCCAAACGCAAAGTATAATCCGCCAGTACCAAATGAGGGGGAGGAGTAAAATGCAAGACTTTGTGCAATTATTTACTTCATACAATATTCCAGGAGCATTCTTGGTGAATATTGAAATCACATTGTGGAGCGTGCTTTTTTCAACGATTCTTGGTGTGATTCTAGTTATGATGAGGATTTGCCCAATTCATTCGCTTCGAATTATTGCAAGCGCATACGTTGAGTTCTTTAAGAATATGCCTCTAACAATAATCATGGTATTTATGGTTCTTGGCGTGTATGCTCAGCTAAAGCTCGGTTTTTCAACTGTTTTTAGCGTAAACTTCTTCTGGCTTGCTATAGCTGGCTTGAGTTTTTACACTTCAGCATTTGTTTGCGAATCTTTAAGATCTGGCTTAAACACTGTACCTTTGGGTCAAGCAGAAGCATGTAGGGCGCTTGGGCTTAACTTCTTCCAATCAGCTTTTAATGTGATTTTGCCTCAAACATTTTGCGGATCTGTAGCACCTCTTGGAAACACTTTTATTGCGTTGCTTAAAAATTCCACTGTTGCTGCAGCTGCATCTGTTACGACTGAAACATCTACTCTTATGAGTGAGATGATTGAAAGGCATGCAGATTTGATTGTTCCAATCTTTTTGATTTTTGCGTGCGGATACATTGTGTTGATTATTCCAATCGGTATTTTCACAACTTATTTGTCTAATAAGCTTGCGGTTAGAAGGTGATGAAAATGGCAAAAAAACAAGAAAAATCTCTGTTATTTGATGCGCCTGGGCCTAAGGCTTTAAAAAAGATTCGCATTGCAAATATTGTTGCGTGCGTTGTGTTTGCGCTTATTGTTATTGCTTTGCTTTTAAGACTTAGCAATCCTCCCGAAGGCGAAAATCAGCTTTCGTGGGATTTGTGGAATCCAGCTGTGGAATCAGAAGCGTGGACTGATTTTTATCTTCCAGGATTGTGGATGACTCTTAAAGCTTCACTTCTTGCTGTTGTAGGCTCAATAGTTTTTGGACTCTTGTTTGGTCTTTTAAGACTATTGCCTAGCTTGATTCTTCGTAGCATTTCTGCCGTTGTAGTTGAGTTTTGCCGAGCTGTTCCAGTGCTTTTGCTTATGATTTTCCTTTGGAGAGGATTTGCGTTTGCTGGAATAAGTGGCGCGTCTTACTGGGCCGTTGTGTTGTCTTTGATTTTGTACAACGGTTCCGTGGTCGCAGAGCTAGTTCGATCTGGTGTTGGAAATCTTCCTAACGGTCAGCGTGAAGCATCTTTAGCTCTTGGACTATCTCAATATCAGTCTTTAACACAAATCGAAATGCCACAAGCTATATTCGCAATGCTTCCAGCAGCTGTAACTCAGCTTGTTGTCGTGTTAAAAGATACTGCATTAGGTTCCATAATCATGTACACTGATTTGCTCCAAGAATCTAGACGACTTGGATCAATGTACTTTAATATTTTGCAAACTTTGACTGTTGCTGCAGTTGTGTACTTCTTGATTTGCTGGGCGCTTTCTTGGTTTGCTGAATGGCTCCCATCAAAGCTTAGTAGCAGAACAGCAGCTCCGACTGAGCCAGAACCCGTTGCGCCAATCGCAATTATGGATCCTTCTAACGTGAATCAGATTGCTGTTGCTAAGGAAGTTAAAGAGCTTCCGTACGGTGGAACTCCTAGAAAGTACCACGTGCATCATCGCGGTACAAACGCTTCTATTCACCATTGGCGTCGTACTCGTTACTTGCAAGGCTATGATGAGCATCATCTAGAAACTGGTGACGAGAATTTAGATGATAGTCAAAATACTAACCAAGATAAAAATAATAAAAAGCATGATTAATTCTAATTTTTAGATTAATTATGAATAATAGCGCAATGGGTTTGATTCCGCCTGTTGCGCTATTTTTTTGATGTTTAGTAATAAAATCAATTCACCTTGTTTGCAACATGTAGATTGAATAGATAAACTATTAAACATAATGCATACAAGGAGGCTGTCTTAAATGGGCGACACTTTTGAATTGTCCGCTGCAAAGATGCGCGAACAAGGTATGAGTGAGATTGCGATTAATCAATTTGCACATCTTTATGACTCGTGGATTAATGATAAGTCTGGTGAATTTATTCGCGAAAACACTGTAGAGCCTATTAAGAGTGTTCCAAATTTTCACGAAATTTATGAGACTATTGATCATGATAAAGCTGTAAACGCTTTTGCAAAAACAGCGTTTATTAAGCTTAATGGTGGTTTGGGAACGTCTATGGGATTGTCGTGCGCAAAATCTTTGTTACCTGTCCGTAGGCACAAAGCTCGACAAATGCGATTTATAGATATAATAATCGGTCAGGTTCTTACAGCACGCCAACGCTTAGGTGTTGATTTACCCCTTATTTTTATGAACTCTTTCCGCACATCTAAAGATACATTACAAGTTCTGAAGCGTAATCGTAAATTTTCTCAAGAAAACATTCCTGTTGAAATTATTCAGCATCAAGAACCGAAATTGCTAGAGGAAACCTGTGAGCCAGTTTCTTATCCAGAAGATCCTGAGTTAGAGTGGTGTCCTCCAGGTCATGGAGATATTTTCTCTACAATCTGGGAATCAGGATTGTTAAACGTTTTGAAGAAAAATGGTATTGAATATTTATTTATTTCAAATTCGGATAATTTAGGTGCTAGACCTTCTCGTACTCTTGCTCAGCACTTTGAAAACACGGGTGCTTCAATAATGATTGAGGTTGCTAAGCGTACTCAAGCCGATCGTAAAGGTGGTCATATTGTTAGAGATCTCGAAACTGGAAGAATGATGCTTCGAGAAATGACTCAAGTTCATCCAGAAGATCGAAGAAGTGCTCAAAGTATTAAAAAACATCCCTATTTTAATACAAATAATATTTGGGTTCGCGTTGACGCATTGCAAAAAAAGTTGGAAGAATACAATGGAGTTCTTCCTCTTCCTGTGATTTGCAATAGAAAAACTATTGATCCTACAAATGAAAAAAGCGAGAAAGTTATTCAGTTGGAAACTGCGATGGGTGCTGCAATTTCGCTTTTTAATGATGCTATTTGTGTAGAAGTAGATAGAATGAGATTCTTGCCTGTCAAGACAACTAATGATTTGTTTATAATGCGTTCAGACAGATTCCATCTTACTGATTCTTATGAGATGGAGGATGGCAACTACATATTCCCAGATATTGATCTCGATCCTCGTTATTATCGAAATATCAATGATTTCAATGAAAGATTCCCTTACTCGGTACCTGCTTTAGCTGCTGCAAAGTCAGTTACTATTCGTGGTGATTGGACATTTGGTAATCAGGTTTCTATGTTCTCCGATGCTGTTTTAGAAGATACTGGAGAGCCAAGCTACGTTCCAAATGGGGAATTTGTTGGGCCTCAGGGTATTGAACCAGATGAATGGGTGTAAATAGCGTGTGAAATTTGGGAATTAAAAAATATTTATGGCGTGTCGCGCGTGAAATGGCTTGTTTTCAAGGGTTTTCTCACCCTTGACAATAATAAAATAAGAAAAATCATGAGTTTTTTTAAAAATGTCCACACGTATAGCAAAACACCATTAAAATAGATAAAGTGTGTGTGGAGGATTTAGCGTCTTACATTAATCGCAGATTCTCTATGCATGGAAGGAAACTACAAAAGAAACGATACGTGAGGACCAATGGCAGAAGGAAGTAACGGAAGACGTCGTTTTTCCGATAAGTGGGGCAAACATGAGCTAGATGTGCTCGCGGTGTTGTCTTCCGCATTTCCACAATGGCTGACTTCGCGTCAGATTGCACAACGAGTTAAAGCTTATGCTGATTCATATGGAGAGCTTGCTGATCAGGCTGCTAAGGCAGCTTTTGCCAAGCAGTTCCAAAGGGATCGTGCAAAACTTGCGGCTATGGGAATTGCAATTGAGTCACGACAGCCAGAATATTCTTCCAAATCCGAAGGGCAAGATTTTGCATCTTATAGATTGCAGCTTGGCGATGAGCCAAGAGTTCGTATACGTTTCGAGCAAGAAGAACTTCCTGTTTTGGCTGCTGCCAATTATTTGGCTAGGTCTATGTCCATTTCTTCTTCTGAATCTCGTAAAGTTGAGCAACAGCATTCTTCTGCGTCTCGCACAGCTCCGAGAGTTCCTCAAACTCCTATACCTGGACTAGGTCTTGATTCTATCGCTCCAGGTCTAGGAACTCAGACAATTCCAGATGCATTAGTTAAGGTTATTGATTCACGTAGATTCGCTGCAACAGTTGATGTTGATGGAGAGCATTTGAATGTTGCTTATACTGATTCAGATGATTTAGCGATGTTTGTTCTTGAACATCCAGGTTCTTGTGTTGTAAGTCCACAAGAAGCAGTAGATGCATTCCATCGTAGACTTAATGCTGCAACGGAATTTGTGTCTTGCGATGAGGATTATGTTGAGCAAGACGATTTATCGCAAAATAGTTCTGACGATAATAAGGATTTGTCTGGCTCTGAGCCAGACAAATCACGCCAAAAGAAAGCATCTTTCCAAACTGGCAGTGAGGTTGATCGCAGACTTCGATTAATGCTCTTCCTTTCTGCACATCTTGGTGAAGAGTTCCCATTGGATGAGCTTGCTGTTAGATTTATAGGCAAGCCAAAGAGTGAAGATGAACTTCGTAGATTTGTTGCTATTTTGCACAAAGATATCAATACTCTTACGACTGTATCTGATGATGGAGAGATGGCTGGTAGTCAGTTCTTCGATATTGATTGGTCTTTGCTAGAAGCTGAAGGAATTGTTTCTGCAACAAATTCATTAGGGCTTGAGCGCTTGGCTGGCGTTTCTCAACAGTATATGAGCATGTTGACCGCATCAGTTAATTATCTTGCTCATTCTCCGCTTCTTCCTGTTGAACAGAGAGACCAGGCTAAGGCTTTGTATATGCGTTTGCGTAGGCATGTGCGTCCAGGTGAAACTCCTTGGCTGAGCCTTACTGGTTATGAAGTAGAGCCTAGAAACTGTTCTATAGTTCGTAGCGCTATTAATGCTGGTGCTCTAATTGACATGGAGTATACAGACGGAGCTGGCAGAACTCGTAGGAAAGTTGTTGCACCTTCTAAGATTTTTGTTGATGAAGGCGTTTATTACGTTGCAGTTTGGACTGATGTTGAAAATCAGGCTCCAGAAGATAAACGTAGTCTAGTTGCGAAGGATACTTCTATCAATAAGGCAAATGGTTTGCCTAGAATTTGGCAAGTTCTTCGCGTTGCTCGCATTGAGCATGCAGAGGTAATTACGCCTGTTTGCCCTGTAGAAATTCCAGATGTTCCTATTAGCGAACTTCGTAAGTGGAGTTTTGACAATGGTACGCAAACATGCTTTATCACTGATGAACCTGATTTAAACTTCTTAAAGAGTCTTTCAGGTGCTACGGTTGAGCCTTGTGGGAGTGGCGTTAAAGTTCATTTGACTGTTTGCTCAGATTCTTGGTTTGTTGCTTTCTGTATTGCGCATGCCCGTCATATTAAAGCTGTTTCTCCAGAAACTTTGCGGACTATGATTATTGCTCGTGCTCAACGTGAATTGAGTGTTGATCATAGCGATTCTCCTATTGTGGAGAATTAAAATGCCGTGGTGGATTTGGATTATTATTACGCTTTTCATGCTTTGTATGATTGCATGCGGGACTGTTTTCGCTATTAGAAATGCTTTTAGGATTTTTGAAAATTCTTCAAGTTTTCTTGAAAAAGTTTCTTCTTGCTTTGAAAGACTTCAAGACAATAATGATTCTTTAGATAATGATACAAGCCCGCTATTCACTCGTCCTATAAAGGATGCGGCACGTAGATACGAGCATACTCGAATTAAGGTTAATGAGCGTCATAATCGTATAAGAGAAACCCATAAGTCCATTTGGCAAAATTGGAATACAAAGTCGTTGCGTCAAGAAGATATTGATAATCCTAATTTTAAAGAGTCAAAAGAATCTTAGTGAATTGCGAACTTAAAATTATTTTGATTTAAGAAGAAAGAACTAAACTTTTTTATGTCTAAGACGTCATATCGCAAGAAAAAGAAAAATGATATTCTTGTTGATTCAAACGATTACAAGAATGATTCTGAAATTCCTTTATCTCCAGCTGAACGGTTTAATTTGTTTAAGCAAACTATTAAGCACTCTCGAACTATGGCTGCAAAATTTGAACAATCTTTAAGTTTTGATTTAGATGATTTTCAAGCAGAAGCAATTGATGCACTGGAAAATGGAGATAATGTTCTTGTGGCAGCTCCTACTGGAGCAGGTAAAACTGTTGTTGCTGATTTTGCTGTTTTTCTAGGCGTAAATCGTGGGGTTAAAACATTTTACACAACTCCTATTAAGGCTCTAAGTAATCAAAAATATCATGATTTTTGTGAAGTTTATGGAATAGATAGAGTTGGACTTTTAACTGGAGATACTTCGGTTAATCCAGAAGCTGATATTGTTGTTATGACTACAGAAGTTTTACGCAATATGCTTTATGAACGTTCAATTACTCTTAAATCTCTTGGATTTGTTGTTTTAGATGAGGTTCATTATCTTGCAGATAAGTTCAGGGGCGCTGTGTGGGAAGAAGTTATTATTCATCTTCCTCAGAGCGTTAAGATTATTGGTCTTTCTGCAACTGTTTCTAATGTAGAAGATTTTAGTGCATGGATTTCTTCTGTGCGCGGAGAAACACATTTGGTTGTAGATGAGCATCGTCCTGTTCCACTTGAAAGACATGTTATTATCCAGAAGGATGGACGCACAGAGCCTGAATTACTTAACTTATATGATGTTGATAAAAATGGTAATAGCACCAATCATGTAAATCTTGCTTTAACAAGAAAAATCACTCAATGGGAGAATGCCTCTTTACGACGTAAAGCATCTTATCGTAATGTAAATAAACGTTTTAGCAAAGGCAAGTTTTCTAAGAATAAGTTTTCTAACAGATATGATAATTCATCTAAAAGTAATAGGGGAGAAGTTGCTGTTAGACACACCCCTAAAAGATGGGCTGTTATAGATGAGCTTGATTACCTTGATATGCTACCAGGAATATATTTTATTTTTTCTCGTTCAGGATGCGATCAGGCTGTTCAACAATGTTTAAACGCTGGATTATCTCTTACTAGCGATGAAGAAATGTATGAAATCCGCAGAATAGTTGATTCTATGATTGCGGAAAATAAACTAAGCAAAAGCGATTTAAAGGCACTTAGATTTGAGCGTTTTAGGTATGCTCTTGAACAAGGTTTTGCAGCTCATCACGCTGGTATGATTGCTATTTTTCGCCATATTGTAGAAACGCTTTTTGAACGCGGTCTTATTAAGGTTATTTTTGCTACAGAAACTCTTGCTTTAGGTTTAAATATGCCTGCGAGAAGTGTTGTTGTTGAAAAACTCGTTAAATTTGATGGTACAGGTCACGTTCCGCTAACTCCTGGTGAGTTCACACAACTTACTGGTCGCGCTGGCAGACGTGGCATAGATGATATTGGTCATGCAGTGTTAATTGACAATCCTGATTTTGATCCTTCTAAGGCTGCATCCTTGTCTAGTAAACGTGTGTATCCTCTTCATTCTAGCTTTGTTCCTACATTCAACATGGCTGTTAATCTCCTAAATAATAGTGATGTTAAAACTGCTCGCATAACTCTAAGCAGTTCTTTTGCTCAATGGGAAGCCAATGCTTCTGCTCAAAGGCTTTTAAGTCGTGTTGAGGATCTTAAAGAAGCTATTAGCGGTTACGAACAAGCATTTCATTGCACTCAAGGTGATTTTTCTGAGTTTATGACTCTTAGAATGCGTCTTAAAGATGCTCAACATGATCAGCGCAGAAAACTTAAGCACACAATATTTGCTAGTGAAGTTGAACGTGCTAAAGCTTTTAAAGAATTAGATAAAACTATCGATACCTTACGCAACGAGGAGCGTAACCATCCTTGTGCAGGATGCCCAGATATTCAAGAACATTTACACTGGGGTTATTATTGGGCTCGAGAAATGCGTGAACTAAATCAGGTTAAGGATCGCTATAATTCTCGCACTGGCTCAGTTGCAAGATGTTTCGATAATATTTGTGAAGTACTTTGTAGATTAGATTATTTAAAAAATACGAACGATGCTTTAGTGTTAACAGACAAGGGTCAGTTGCTTCGTAGACTTTACAACGAGCTTGATGTTGTTTTTGCTCAATCAATTTGTGAAGGAATTTTTAATAATCTAACTCCTATTCAATTATTGTCTTGTTTATCTGCATTAGTGTATGAATCTAGGGGTCCTGCTGGGGGAGAGCCGCGTAGGTATCCTGGAGGATTAAATGCGCCTGTATTCAATACAGTTTTAAAGATGAAAGAATTATTTATTCGTATAAGTGATATGTGCTTGAATAATCATCTTGATGCTTTAAGACCTCTTGATTTTGGTGCAATCGATATGATTTATGATTGGGCTCAAGGTGCTGATTTACTCGACATATTGCAAAATACTGACATAACTGGTGGTGATTTTGTCAGATTTGCAAAAAGACTTATTGACTTACTTAATCAACTTGCTGTTGCTAGCGAATATTTGAAAATATTGCCTAACGTAGATGATTCTTTAGCTCACAATGCTTATGAAGCAGCTAAACTTATTAATCGCGGGGTAGTTGCTTATTGTGATGTTTGATATGTTATTGATATATCATGGTATACCTTTGTGTATCGTCCGTGCAATTCGCTAGCTTTATAATGAAAACAAAAAGGAGAATAATATATTATGGCAGAGCGCAGTTTACGTGGAATGAGTATTGGAGCTAAATCATTGGAATCCGACGATAATGTTGATTTCGCTGCTCGTAACGATGTTGCATATGTGTGCCCTAAGGGTCACAGAACGATTCTTCCATTTGCTCAAGGTGCAGAGATTCCTGAAGAGTGGGAATGCCGTTGTGGTGCATTAGCGCATAAGGAAGGCGATGCAGACAGACCAGATGATGATTTTAATAAGCCAGCTCGTACGCATTGGGATATGCTTTTAGAGCGTAGAAGTGAAGAAGAGCTTAAAGCTTTACTTGATAAGCGTTTAAAGATGCATCATGAGGGTTGGATTCCTGATTACGAGTGAGAATTATTTTTATAAACAAAACACTTCTAAGGGAAATAAGCTGTCATGAAAGTTGTTCTTCTTGATTTAGATGGTACTTTAACACAATCGCATGCTGGTATTATTGCGTGCGCTAAAAAAGCGATGTCTGATCTTGGTATGCAGATACCTGATGATACTGAAATGTTGCGTTTTGTTGGACCGTCTATACTTGAATCTTTTCAGAGGAATCATATGCCTAAAGAATTGCAATCTGAAGGCGTTAAATTGTATAGGAAATATTATTCCGAAGTTGCAACTTTTATAGATCCTGATAATCCAAATGGTGATATGATTACTGGGAATTTTTTGAACAAAGTTTATGATGGTATCCCTGAACAGCTTAAGTTGCTACGAAAGTCTGGTTATTATCTTGCTACTGCATCTTGCAAGCCTGAATATCAAGTTAAACCAATTTGTGATCATTTTGGATTGACAAACTTGATTGATGGTATTTATGGTGCTAGCAAAGATATGTCTAGGATTAATAAAGATCAAGTTATTCGCTATGTTTTTGAAAATATTGGATTCAATCCTTTACGGGATCGTGCTTTAATGGTTGGCGACCGTTGGACGGATGTTGATGGCGCTTTAGCATGCGATATTGATTGTTTGGGTTGCTCTTGGGGTTATGCCGAGCCTGGTGAGCTTAAAACTCACGGAGCATATCGTATTATCGACAGTGTTTCTGATTTGAATAATGCCATTAACGAGTATTTTGAATAATTTTGAAATATTATTTGTTTTTCGTGCTGAAAAATATATGAGTATTTATCCGATAATGTCTCTTACGTCATCTGTAGACTCAACAAAAGCGAGTAATTGGGGAGCTGTACCGTCTTCGCGTATGACTTCCCAATCGTCTTTTGAGATGAAGAAAAGTGTATCACGATCACTGCGCTGTTCTAAGATTTGTTCGTCGTCTAAATCTTCTAGTGGTAGCATGTCAAAAAGACCGTGTGAAAAATGCATTTGTCGTTTGTAATGACTAGCTTTCTCATACTCACGAAAAATAGCTATATCTTGCTTGTTTTGAAAGTTGTCTTCTTGAATATCAGCAAGTATCTGAAACGGAGTGCGAGAAGACTTAACGCGAGCTTTTTTGAAGTTACCTAAAGTTAATTCTTTAGCAATATCTCCGTGAACTTTGCTGACATATTTGGCGACTATGCGTTCTGTGCCGTCTTTGCAAATTTGCCAATCCATGCCACCAGACGCAGCAATAAAGTCACCACCGAATTTTTGAAGAAATAAACCAAACTTAGCTGCAATATAATCGCGAATAGTGTCACCACGTTTATTACAGTGATAACCTTCAAAAGTTCGAGTAGTTATAAAAAGAATATGAAAATGAACATGCCAACCATTGTCACCATAAGTAACTTCTGTAGCTTTTACAGAACCAACGACAATATTATTACGAAAATTCATAAAGCCAGACATAGATTGCAAGCGAGCATATGCAGCACTGATATTTTTCCATAAATCAGCAAGATTATCGCCTTTATGATGACGTTGAGTCAATGTCAATAAGCTCACTACGTAGTTATTGCGCTTAGCCCAGTCAACCAAAACTTTTAGTTGTTCAACACGATAATGTGAAATTTTTGCAGAGCAAACAGGACAACACCAAACATTCGAACACGTCGAAAGACCACCGAATGTGGCAGACCCGTCTGATCTTACTTTTTGAACCGCAGCAGCATGATTAATAACATGCCCACAATCTTTCAACGTATGCTTAGAAGCAATTTTCTGCATTGTAGAGCGTAAAGACCAGAGCATATTGAAAGCTTTTTCCGAATTACCAAGAGCTTGGCGAAGCTTGTGAGACTTGATATTTACTGTCATTTCAATTATCCTTAAAGAGAAATTGTATTGATTATGCTATTATAAAAAAATTATGATAATACTGCAACCATTGGTTGCAGTATTATTTTGCCGTCTCGAACTGCGCACAGTACTGTGCGAACAGTTCGGACGGTCTGATTTTTACGCACGGAGAAGTGCGTGTTTGGGAAGGTTGATTTGAATTGCGGATGACGACGAGTCCGTAGAGCGTGTAGAAGTGTGTGAGTATTCGTCATTGCGTGCGATACGCTGGTATGTGTCATAGAGTGAAGTTTCTCGTTTTGTCATATGAAAAACATACGTATACAATTTTTTAGCTACATATGCGCCTTGTAATTTATCATAAGAAAGTGTTTCACCATCTGATACATCATTAACGATAATAGTACGTAATAAGCTATGGCAATTAACAATTGTTTTTACCTGTTTACGTAAACTAATGTCGAGTTCTTCCCATATTTGTGAAGACATAACAATATGGAAACGATTTTTACGTTGTTGAGAGATCGCAGCAAGAAAATCAAGACTAATACCACGTTTCTTATTAAAAAATAGATGCGCTTCATCAAGAAGAAGTAATAACCCTTTATCACCAACGGTCATATTAAGAATGTTTTCTAATTCATCATTCGTAAAAAACAGATTTACACGTGGATGATTAATAATAATATTACTATAGCATATGCAATCCGGATAATCTTTTAAAATTTTAAGCGCATAATGTACCATACTAAGAGTTTTACCAGATCCTTGAAAACCCTTATACACGCGCGTTCCTGTAGGAAAACCTGTAAAAGCTTTAGGTGACTTATGCCTAAAAGACTCAAAATCTATTTTCATTGAAATATCTCCAAAACCCAACTAGCCGCAAGATTAACTAAATACGCCACATACACAGTAAACTTAAAAACAATTAAAGAAGAAATAAAAAGTATTGTCCAAACAAGCGGTGGCGCAAAACGATGAAGAAACCAAAAAGCAATACTAAAAGCATCAATAACAAGCGAAACATCAGGAAACGGAATAATAGAAAATAATTTAAACAAACCAGCAAGAAGAACACCAAGTGCCACAAAAATAGCAGTAATAACAGCAGTACGAATACCAACACGAACAAAATCAAGCATACCTACACTCCTAAGAAATCAAAAACCATACTCAAAGACATAGAACGCTCACGCCAAGCACGCACAAGCTCAGGCATTAGACGAAGCAATTTAGCAAAACAACGTAAAGAAATATAAAAAAGGGGGAGAGCTTCTAACGCAATAAGCCATGCAGGAGGAGCAGGAATAGCATCAAAATCAAAATCCAATTTTACACCATTATATGATGCACTAATATTAGGAGGTTTAGGAGATGTAGTAAAAAGATTCGTAAAAAGCGAAGAAAGCTTACTAACATTATTTTCAGCTTTTGTATCATTATCACTCTTCTTAGAAAACTCATTTTTCTTTTTTTCTGCATCAGCATTAGCTTGCTGTTCTTTTTTCTTCTGTTCTTCTCGATCACGCTCCTGATCTTTCAACAACTTTTCTAACTTATGTAATTCAGTTAAAACTTTACCAGTGCGTATATCTTGATAATCATTAATTGAACGAAACCAAGTAAAAATACCATCAATTTTAGAACGAATATCAGCAAGCGTATCATTCACATTAATGAGACGATTAGAAAGCGTAGAAAACCAATTATTAAACTGATCCAAATACGCCTTAATATCAGCAAGATTATCACCCCGAATACGAAAAGCAGTAATGAAATAATTAGCATCATTTTGAAGCTTAGCCACAGACGATAAAGCGCAAGAAGAAGAAAGACACTTAAAATACGCTGTCTTAGCAGCAACATCAAGCTGTAAAAGGGAAGAATAAGGATAATTCGATAAAGCACCCCACTTCACGCCAAACGAAGTATCAGAATTCAATTGATGAATCGAAACAGCAACAATATCACCAGCTTGCAAACCAACGGGATAAATAGCATCAATAGACATAATTTGTCCACGAGCTAAAGCAACCGCACCAGTACCTAAATTTGAAAGAGAACCATTAGAAACAGTAATGTTACCATTAATGGGCACGCTATCAACAGGAGTATTAATAGAAGCATTAGCGACGGTCGGAACGCAAACGACGAGGAAAAATAGGACGCACAATAAGCCAAACAATCGAACAAATAATCGTCGTACATAACAAAGCATCAGTAACGAGTTCTGCCGTAAAAAAATGAGTAGAGGGCTGCACTTGTACCGAATACGTCTCATAATTCTCACAAGGAGAACGACTATCATAGGTTTGCGCATACGAAGATAAAAACCACTCATCAGCACTTACACCAGCCTTAACATATACAGCATACTTACGTCTCGATGACCAATCACCAGCACGATAAGAAAACAAACGATTTGTATCAACAATACAAAACGAATCACCATAAACAGGCTTACTTAAACCTTTAGTATTACGAGAATCAACAAAACGCATTATGATCTATACAATAAATCAAAAATCCAGGAAAGGATAAGCCATGTACAAATAGCAGGAACGGCAAGCGGAACAAGCGTCTTTCCTAACTCAACAATAACATCATAAAAAGGTTGAAAATCATACATAGCTTATCCAATGACAACAATAAACGTTAAATATTAGCTTTACCTTTAGAAACGCCTTTAACCAATTTACGGATAATACGGTAACCAAAAGAAAAAACCACAACAAGACCAATAAGAGCACCCGCTGCAGTTAGCTCATTCCACATTGCTCCAGTATTCCAAGCAGTTTGAAACGAAGCAATCCAACCAGCCATACCAGAACCATCAGCTAAAATTTGTGCAGAATACATAATAAAACTCCTTACTAAATAACAACATTTTTAGAATCAAATAAATACTTAACTTCAAGAGGTTTCAAAAAAAGACGAGAAATCTCTTGACCAGCAACAATAACAGCAACATAATCATAAGGATTATTCGCCTTAGACGTTGCATGCACAAGTCGCAAAGTAGCATTAACATCAGTCATTTAATCACCCCCTTTCAATTATCTAGATTTTAGTTTTGGAACATCTTTAAGATTGAGATATAGTGTTAAACCACGAGAACTAAGCCAACGACGACAATATCCGATAATGTACGTTATGTCAGATTAGATATATTTTAGGAATAAAAGATACAAATATATTAAGAAATTTACTTAGATAATTCAGAGTTTAAATCAGCTTTAACCTGTTTAACAATACGACCAACAGCGATAGCAAAAACAGCTGTACCACATTCAAGCATATCTCGCATATTTTCCTGATTACTATCGCATTCAACAACAGATTGGCCATCGCAAATTATAGTCATATTTTCGAGATGCTTTACGCTAAAACAATTTAAAAACACTATAGCAGTAGTCACATTAGTAAGATTTACTCCAGCGTCTAAAAGTCGCTTAGAAACAGCCATAATTGCAATGTCTTTAAAGGAATATAAACGACGAGACCCAGAACCATGAGACGGATTAATAGAAGGTTCAATTATGTGTTTACGCGCCCAATAATCAAGTTGCCTATATGTAATACCAGCGATATTCATAGCAACACTTCCACGGTATCCTGTGGAATACTCTTCATCATCCGAAAATGAAAACAGCTCCCCCTGCGTTGGTTGATGATCATGCTTTAAAGAATCAGCCAACGCACTATCTTCAGGAGAGTTTTCAAAAGTCATTATCGTTTAGTAACAGCGTCACACGTAAAGAACATTAATCGGAACTTGCCAATCATAATTTCGTCACCATTATGAAGAATAGCTTCATCAACACGGTTACGATTAACATACGTTCCATTTAGGCTTCCAGCATCAGCAATGCTAAAAACAGTACCATTTCTACGAAAAACAGCATGAGCTCTAGAAACAGTAGAATCGTCTAGCATAATATCAGCTCTAGAATCTCGTCCAACAGACACGACGTCCTCATCTAGTAAATAACGCGATCCAGAAACTGCTCCACGTGTAGAAATAAGCAAAGCGGTACCAGGAAGCAGCTTTGCTATAGTATCTAAATCATCCTGTCTAAGAGGACGATCTGCATTAGAGTTTATTGGAATGGTAATAGCTGGCATACCAATAATGGTTGTTTCGCCAGCAGTAGGAATCGGTTCAGTCATAATTGCTATTTTACCTTCTTATTCGACTGGTTTTGCATATTGATACTGTTTTGGTTCGCGTGTCGAGCGAATTTCAACCTCTTCAGGCGTTGAAACATATACGGAAGCACCGAATTTAACTTTTAATCTAGATCCAACTCCCCCAGCAATGTTTACGGCGTTTTGCAAGTTCTGAGGTTCGCCAATAGCTTTAACAACATATGGAGGATTAATCTCAATTGCATCACACAATAACCCATGCTTAGTGTCAGAAATATAGCTAGAAGTCACTATACGTATGTCGTTAACAGACATAACCTCAACTCCAGCATT
This sequence comes from Gardnerella sp. DNF00109, assembly GCF_049262845.1. Lineage (NCBI taxonomy): Bacteria > Bacillati > Actinomycetota > Actinomycetes > Bifidobacteriales > Bifidobacteriaceae > Gardnerella > Gardnerella sp. DNF00109. Next base: position 885,439 of record NZ_CP058406.1, on the reverse strand, counting down.
ACGAAGCTCTTCGAGCAGTTGAAACATTGTAGCAGCATCCACACGCTCTTTTTCTCCGGCAGTAATGTGAATAATTACTCCCTTACCAACAGCTGGAAGACGACCAGATATTAAACCACTCGTCTGAGAATTCTGCTTAGCAATTCTAGCAGCTTCCTCCTGTTTGTTAACAGACGCTTTTAAAGAATTAAGCTGGCTAGTTAACTCAAACTTTCGCTGCTCTAGATTTTGTATTTGCGAATTAGTTTCTGTAATTAAACGAGTAAGCTCATCCTCACTCATCGTCTGATACACAAGTGTACTTCTATTAACTTGAATCATATAAGCAAATCCAAGCAATGCGCAAAGAAGCATAACAAGTAAGCCAGTTAAAATACGCGTACGCGTAATATGACCTTGCAATGAAGGCTTATTTTTTCGTTTAACAATCGGGAAAGAACCTGTTTGTGTACGGTCACTTTCGCGATCTTTAGCATGCTGACGATGCAATTTTCTGACGATATTGTCAATATTTTTATCAATATTTTTGTCAACATTTTTATCAAAAGTATCGTCTAAATTGTCGTTCTTTATGCTATTTTTTGATGCATTAGAAAATGGATGACGCATATCAACCTCTAAATATAAAACGACGTATTGCAGAAACGTTAGAGAAGATTCGTATTCCTAATACAACAATAACAGCAGTTTGCAATTGTGCTCCAACTCCAAGTTGATTTCCGAGTAAAACTAAAAGAGTAGCAGCAATAACATTCGAAAAGAATGAGATAACAAACACCTTATCAGAGAAACTACGCTCAAAATAAGCTCTTGCAGCTCCAAGCAGAGCGTCCAAAGCTGCAAGAACCATAATCGGCAGATAAGGTTGAATAACTACTGGAATATCAGGATGTACAACAATCCCAATAAGAGCACCCAAAATCAATCCAAGAACAGCTGTCATAACCTATTTTCCTATCTCCTACTCAATAATTCTTTTGCAAAATTAATTTCACCAGTTCCAGCAGCGGAAAGTCTAAGCGCATTTGACTTAGAAATTTGCGGATTAATACCTGCATCGCTAAGAGAAACAAACCACGGAGAGCGCTTTTGAGAATTTAACTTTTCGATAAGACTAGAACTATCTCCAATAGCCTCAATCGTATAAGGGCTTTGAGTCTGATTAACACCTATAAGAATAGTTGACCCAGCAGTACGGATCGACGTTTGAGCGCCAATTCTATGACCGTTTATTGATATTGCTTCTGCACCTGCATCCCAAAGAATAGAAACAAAAATCTGAATATCTCTATCGGTAACAACCCTAATTCTTGCTCCCTTAGCCATTTCTCTAGGAATATTACCGCTAGAAACGTCATTGTTTGTAGAAATAGGATTAGCAATAGTTAAAACAATTCCAGACCCTATAACGCCATGTGTACCATTCGTCATATTGTCAGATTTATCAACTTGATTTTCATAAGGAGTATTAATCCTTTTTGACTCACGATCTACACTCGTACGCAATCTAGTCACATCTTTAACAAGATTGTCAAAACGACTCGTGCGAGAAGTAAGCTCGTTAGCTAGCGATAAACGTATGGCTTTACGAGAATCCGTATGCAATTTTTGCACAAATTGACTTCCCACAGTGCCAAGAGCAACACAAATAATAAAAACAATTATTCTAGTAATCCAGATATTAATCTTACTAACATTCTGCTTATTAAGACGGGAATCCATAAAAAGAGGATCCACTGGTCTATTGCTTAAATCGTCAATTAAGCGTAATGAATAGTCTTCAATACGACGTCTTTTTTCATTATGGTTAGAAAAGTTATAACTTGAATTAGTCACATGATGAGGACCAAGAGCAAATACAGATTTGGAAAAAACTGCTCTGCGTTTTGAAAATAAGATAACGGTTGGAGCAGGAAAAGACTCTGGAATAACACTATTATCAGTGTTATTCACATCATGATTTAGATTAGAAGTCTTTTGCACCATAATATGTCCGTTATTCAAACCAGTTTATAATACTTATAATCCTTATTTAAACTTTTTTATTAATAGCTTATAGGCTTGAATGCAATACAATACTCCAGCAAACCAGTAAAGTGTTATTCCCCAAATTGCACAAGCTATCGCTGCAGCATACAAAATAAGCATTGGTTCAGTAGCAACAGCATAAACAATCATAAATAATACGATAGCAATCATCAATAATGCTGTTCCAGTTTTACCCATGAAATTCACTGGTAAAGGTCCATAATCATATTGTGCAAGAATAACAATCAAAATAGCCATTACTATGTCTCGCAAAACAACAAGAGCCAACGCCCACCAAGGTATAATCTTGGCAAACGCTAAAGCTAAAATGCTGCATGCTATTAAAAGCCTATCTGCAACAGGATCTAAAATCTGCCCTAATTTGCTAACCTGATTAAAAGTTCTAGCAATATAACCATCAACGCAATCTGAAAAAGCAGATATAGCAAGAACGATTAGAGCAACCCCCATTTTATTTTGCGCAATTAAAATGGCAAGATATGGTATAGAACATATACGCAGAAAACTAATCACATTAGGTACAGTAAAAACTCGATCAAGTGCTTCAGGACTGTACTCCTGATTAGAAATGAACTTAACCATACCTATTTCCTTAAAAACAATTTAAAAGACTTACCAATCGTATTCTATTTTGCATATATAAAATATTGGGGCATTATTCTAAAAATGCCCCAATAAAAGTTTTATGCTCGCCAAGCCTCTTGCGCAATATTACGAATAGAATCAATAGCAGCTGATGGATTTTCAGCTCCATAAACAGCAGATCCTGCAACCAGCACATCAGCACCAGCTTCTGCGACTATAGCAGCTGTAGAAGGGCTTACTCCACCATCAACCTGAATATGAGTATCCAATCCACGACGAGTAATTTCATCACGTAAACGACGAACCTTACCCATTTGATTGCTCAAGAACTTTTGTCCACCAAAACCAGGCTCAACAGTCATAATAAGAATCATATCGAATTCATCAAGAATATCGAAAATAGGTTCAACTGGCTCAGCTGGGCGGACTGCAAAACAAGCTTTGCAACCCATGTCTCGCAGCTGACGAGCAAGACGAACAGGCGCATGAGTGGCACCCATATGGAAGCTCACAGAATCAGCACCAAGTTTTGCATACTCTGGAGCCCAACGATCAGGATCCTCAATCATCAAATGAACATCTACAGGAAGACTAGTAACTTCGCAAATGCGTTTTACAATCGGCTCCCCTAAAGTTAGATTCGGTACAAAATGATGATCCATAACATCAACGTGAACAAGATCAGCATTTGAAATTGCTATAAGATCTCTTTCAAGATTGCAAAAATCTGCAGAAAGAATGCTAGGTGCTATTTGTATATTCATGTGTTCCATTCTAAGAAAAGCAAGCGACTAGAAAAACAAAATATCTATGTTATTTAAGAATATTTTAGGATAATCTTTTTGTTTTAATATTTGAATTAGATTGAGATTCACGCTCACGTTCATCTGCAGTTATATCAATAAGACGATTCACAAGATCTGTTCGTGACTTGTGGGTATTTTGCAAAATCATAAAAACAATAATTGAAATAATAAATATAACTATAGAAACCCATACGTTAATTCTTACTCCAAGAAAAGTATGTGAAAAATCAATCCTTAAAGACTCAATCCACATTCTTCCTGCCGTATACCACATTACGTAAAGAACAAACTCAGATCCAGATTTAAGTTTTCTCTTAAGAACTTTGCCGAAAGAAATAAGCAAGGCTGCGCCTGCAAAATTCCAAATCATTTCATATAAGAAAGTAGGGTGAAACAGAGTACCCTCTGGGCATGTGAGACCATCGTAGCAACTTTCACTGTGTCCTATAGCATTTGCAGCAGAATAATTAAGTTTTAGGCCCCATGGCAAAGTAGTTGGAGCACCATAAAGTTCTTGGTTAAACCAATTACCTAACCGCCCTATACCTTGTGCAATAAGCAAGCTAGGTGCAGCTGCATCTGCAAGCAAGCTTATTGGATATTTTTTATAGGTACACAGTGCGCTTGCAGCAATAGATCCTAGGATTACTCCTCCCCAGATTCCTAAGCCACCATTCCAAATTCTAAATATCTCCAACAAATCTCCCTTAGGTCCAAAGAACTTTTCGGGAGTGGTAATAACATGATAAAGACGTGCTCCAACTATTCCTGACGGAAGACTAACCAGTGCAACATCTAATATCTGATTAAAATCTCCGCCTTCTCGTTTCCATCTACGAGTGGTAATCCACATTGCAACAAGTGCACCAGCAAGAATTGATAAAGCATAAAATCTTAACGTTATAGGTCCTAATGTAATCTGAGAAATACTAGGACTAGGAATAGAACAAATCGTCATAAATCCTCATGTTAGTAGAAAACCATGACGGTTACTTGTAATGTTTTTATGACAAAACAAACGATTAATATCTAAAATATTACCTATAAATTAGAACGCTACAACCTTAATCAATGCCATAAGAACAGGCGCACAAAGCAGAATAGAATCCACTCTATCTAAAACGCCACCGTGACCTTTAAGCAAATGCCCCATATCCTTAATACCAATATCCCTTTTAAGCATTGAAGCACATAAATCACCAAAGGTACCAACCATGCCTGATGCAACACCCATTATTGCTGGCATCCACCAGAATTTTATCCAAGAAGATCCATAGAAGCCAGATATGATAGCGTAAGCACCTATCAAAGCAAAAAGCATTGACCCTAAAAGACCCTCTATTGATTTCTTAGGAGAAATACGAGGAGAGAGCTTATGCTTACCAAGCCACGCACCAGCAAACAAACCACCAGTGTCACTTAAAGCTGGTAGAAACACAAGCAGCATCGCATGCGCTATAGCATACTTAGTATTTGTTAAAGACAAAACAATGCATGAGGCAAGCAAAGGAATATACAATACAACAAACAATGAGACTGCCGTATTAGTGAAAGTATTTGCCTTTGCACTTTTAGATGATGTAGGATGCTGGAGCTTTTTTTCTACAGCGCGTAAAGTCCTTTGCGAAACAGTGCTATTCAATGTAGCAAAAACAACAGTTAAAAGCAATGATGCTGTTATGCCACTAGCCATAGCAACAGTATGCCATCTTGCATAAAAAGCAGAAAGAATAGTGATTACAGAACAAACAGACAATAACAGAAATGGAATCCTGAAACCTGCCGTAGCAAAATCTACATGCAACTCCCACAACGCGAGAACCATAAAAATGGTTAAAAGAATAACAAAAGTATCGATGCTAATTACAAGACAAGCAACAATCACAGCAACCAATAAAATCGCAGTCGCTATAGCCTGAGGCATATTTCTGCCAGTACGACGATTTATATCGTCTAAAGTATCATGGGTGCCGTTAATGGTCTTTTCATGTGAAGAATCAGATTTTGCCGACTTATTATTACCGACTAAATTGTTATTAGTTAACAAATCAGCTTTGTTAGACAATTCTCCAAGATTTTCTTGATTCATACGACACCCATTCAACCTAAAAGTTTCTGAAGAATCAGACCTCCATTATTTCCTTCTGCTTGCCATCAAGCAAAGCATCTAAGGAATCAGTTACTTGCTTCGTAACTTTATCAAGCTCTTTTTGTAAGCGCTCTCCTTCATCTTCGCCGATTTCACCATCTTTTACAGACTTATCAATATTCTCCTTGGTTTTACGGCGAATATTTCGAACAGCAACCTTACCTTCTTCAGCTTTTGTTTTAGCAAGTTTTACGTATTCTTTACGACGGTCTTCTGTAAGTTCTGGCATTGTAACACGAATTACATTTCCATCTCTATTAGGGCTTACTCCTAAATCTGAATCGCGAATAGCCTTTTCTACAGCATTAGCTTGCGAAGCATCAAAAGGAGTTACAGAAAGAGTGCGAGGCTCTGGAACACCAATAGAAGCAACAGCCTTAATAGGTGTTGGAGCACCATAATAGTCAACCATAATGCCATTAAGAAGAGCAGGATTAGCACGTCCAGTTCTAATACCCATGAAGTTCTCTTTAGTAGCTTCCACAGACTTGTTCATCTGTTCAAGAGCCTGATCGATAATCGCTGGCATGTATTCTCCTTTATCGGTATGTGCCAATTTTAAAATTTATTATTTAACTATCTATTCATGTTTATTAAATTTTAAATATTCAAATTATGAATATTCGCATATTTAAGCAAATGTAGGTTCAGCATCCGAAACTAAAGTTCCGATTTCCTCACCAACCAGTGCTCTAGTGACGTTTCCTTCACCCTCTAATCCGAATACGCGAATCTTCTGCTTGTTATCTCTAGCCATAGATAGTGCAGAAGCATCCATAACAGCAAGACCATCGACAAGAGCACGTTGATAATTTAACGTTACAAATTTCTTCGCGTTCTTATCTTTCCGTGGATCAGCGCTATAAACGCCATCTACACCATTCTTGCCCATCAAAACCTCATCGCAATGTATTTCCAAAGATCGCTGAATAGATACAGTGTCGGTTGAAAAATATGGCATTCCAGCACCAGCACCAAAAATAACTACACGACCCTTTTCAAGGTGTCGAATTGCCTTAAGTGGAATATAAGGTTCTGCAACTTGACCCATTGTTATAGCAGTTTGCACACGCGTTGCCTGCCCTGCTTGTTCAAGAAAATCTTGTAGAGCCAAGCAATTCATAACAGTACCGAGCATACCCATATAGTCACCACGGCTACGATCAATTCCAGCCTGCTGAAGTTCTGCTCCGCGGAAGAAGTTTCCGCCGCCAACAACAATTGCAACTTGCACGCCTTCATGCACTGCTTTTACAATTTCTCCAGCAATTCTACGAATAACATGAGTATCAATACCAACGGCTCCACCGCCAAATGCTTCTCCCGAGAGCTTCAATAAAACTCTACGAGACTTGCTTTCCCCCGCTTGTGCGATAGTCATAAAACTTTCCTCCAGTCATAACGGCGAACGCAAGCATATCTTTGCCATGATATCTTTCAATGACGACACAGCAAAACACGATTTTATAATGTATAAATTAAAAGAATGGGCTTGCATGACTTATCACGCAAACCCATTCTTGTTTTATGAATTTTTAATAAGCTTTCGCTTAAAAATTATTCAGCAGAGCCTTTGCCAACCTCAACGCGAGCGAAAGCCAAAGCAGTGCCACCAACTTCCTTGAACAAATCTCCAATAGTCTTGGAAGGATCCTTGACATAAGACTGCTCAAGAAGAACGGTTTCCTTGAAGAAGGCGTTCAAACGGCCTTCAACAATCTTTGGAACAATCTTCTCTGGCTTGCCTTCAGCTAAAGACTTTTCTGTAGCAACGCGACGCTCAGACTCCAACACATCTGCTGGAACATCTTCGCGGCGAAGCCACTGAGCGCCCATAGCGGAAATCTGCAAAGCAGCTTCGTGAGCAACCTTAGCGCCCGCTTCGTCGGTAGCAATCATAGAAACAATGCTTGGAGGTAATTCAACGGACTTCTTGTGAGCATAAACCTCAACGTGAGGACCGCTAATCTTGGCAATCTGCCCAACCTTAACGTGCTCGCCAAACAATGCTGCTGCTTCTTCTACTTCTTCCTTAACCGTAGCATCTCCAGCCTTAGCTGCAAGAAGCTCTTCTGCACTAGAAGCATTGGCTTCAATAGCATTGTTCAACACAGTTTCGGAGAATTCAACGAACTTTGGAGTCTTAGCAACAAAGTCGGTTTCGGAATTCAATTCAACTGCATAGCCAGTTTCACCTTCTGCAGTTTTAACAACCTTAGAAGCAACGGTTCCTTCCTGAGCCTTGCGACCTTCACGCTTGCCAGCGGCCTGAATGCCCTTAGCACGGATAATTTCCTTAGCGCGAGCTACATCGCCTTCGGCTTCGGTAAGAGCCTTCTTAACGTCCATCATGCCAGCGCCAGTTTCTTCGCGCACCTGCTTAATCAACGCTGCAGTAATTGCTGCCATTTTGTTCTCCTCATTAACCGCCAACAGACTTATTCAGCCTTGGCTTCGTCTTCAGACTGTTCAGTTTCCTTAGTGAGTAGTTCCTTTTCCCATGCTGCCATTGGCTGAGCGTCAGAACCTTCGGACTTTGCGCCCTTTCCAGCACGTTCAAGCAAACCTTCTGCAACAGCGTCAGCCATCAAGCTAGTAAGAAGCTCGACACCACGAATTGCATCATCATTTGCTGGAATAGGATACTCAACAGAGTCTGGATCAGTGTTGGTGTCAACGATTGCCACAACTGGAATACCAAGCTTGTGAGCTTCTTCAACGGCCAAAGCTTCCTTGTTAATATCAACAACAAACATTGCCGAAGGAGTACGGTTCATGTTGCGAATACCGCCGAGCTGCTTGGAAAGCTTGTCCTTTTCGCGTTCAAGAAGCAAAAGCTCCTTCTTAGTCAAACCAGATCCACGAACATCAGTGAAGTCCATTTCCTCAAGTTCCTTGAGACGCTTTACGCGAGTGGAAACAGTCTGGAAGTTCGTCAGCATACCGCCGAGCCAACGCTCGCTCACGTAAGGCATGTTCACACGAGTAGCCTGATTTTGCACAGCTTCTTGAGCCTGCTTCTTGGTACCCACGAACAAAACAGTACCGTTGTGAGCAACAGTCTGCTTAATGAAGTCATAAGCCTTGTCGATCATGTCGAGCGACTTGAACAAATTGATTATATGAATACCATTGCGCTGGGTTAGAATAAATTGCTTCATCTTTGGATTCCAGCGACGAGTCTGATGTCCGAAGTGCAAACCTGCCTTCAGCATTTCACTCATGGTAATCTGTGCCATATCTATATACCTTTCTTGTCGGTTCTTGCCTGGCCATGCCTGTTCGCATGCAACTTGGATAACATATGTCTAAATCCAAGCCGACCGACACGAACGGACGCGTACATGGCGCGTATTCGCGTATCCGAGTAGACAATAAAAAACGAGCAATCATATAACGCGACAACATTCATGCTCAATGGACACGCAAAAGATAATCATATCAGACGCTTAATACTAAATAAATAATACAAACTAATACTATAGTTGTTGCTAGTTCTCATTTAGATATTATTTAGATAATCCATTACGAAGTTGGCGCAAAGCTTGTTTTCTAACATCTTTCTCTAAACGATCCAAATAAACGTGTCCATCTAAATGATCACACTCATGCTGAATCATACGAGCCATTAAACCCTTGCCCTCTAGAACAATAGTTTTACCGTCTAAATCAATGCCTTTAGCCCTAGCATAATCTGCCCTGCGAGTCTTATACCATAATCTTGGAACGGACAAGCAACCTTCATCCCCATATTGTTCACCACTCAATTCTTCAATAACAGGATTGAGAATATAGCCAATATGACCTTCAATATTGTATGAAAACGCTCTAAGGCTAATACCTATTTGATTTGCACTAAGACCTGCTCTTCCTGGATCGTTCACAGTCTCTAATAAATCTTCTACGAGATTTCTAACTGCTGGAGTAATCTCACGAATTGGATCACATGGTGTTCGAAGAACAGGATCTGGAACAATGCGAATCTGTCTAATAGTCACAGTACTTCCTTAAAAATTCTAAAAGGCTAATTAAAAATGCAATGCAATTATACAAGACTTAGTGTAATTAAAATTGCAATTTTAATCAGCCTATTTAACGTTTTATAGCTAATTTAGTTTCGAATAACTATTCTTTGTCGTTAGAATTATTATTCTTCTCAGCATATTCAGTATGCTGATCTTTTACATTAACCTGTGTAGGCAAATCCTCACCAAAACGTTTCAGATGAGTAGCAGCCTGATCGATTGCTTGCTTAACTCTAGGAGTAACCGCTTCTTGAGCCTGTTTAACAGTTTCTTGCGCTTGCTTAACAGTCTCAGTTGTCTTATCTAAAATCTTAACTGTAGCAGGTAATGGTCTACTGTTTGGTTTTGGAGCATAAAGCTGATTCTCTATAAGATCACAATACCTCTTCAAAACCTTAGGACGCACAACTTTCATGCTTGGAGTCAAAGTGCCAGTTTCTTGTGAAAATTCTTCATCCAAAATAATAAATTTACGAATAGACTCAGCCCTAGAAACAGTGCTATTTGCCTGATCAATAAACTGTTGTACAACAGAACGAATAGCATCGTTTTCCGCAACAGCACTCATAGAAAGATTTTCATCCATTCCTTGACTCTTAAGCCAAGAACGAACCATATCTGGCTCAACCTCAATCAAAGCGGAAACAAATGGCTTACCGTCTCCTACAACTACTGAGTGAGATACGAGAGGACACTTAGAGATAATACTTTCCAAAGGCGCTGGACTTATATTTTTTCCACCAGCAGTGATAATAATATCTTTCTTTCTACCAGTAATAGACAAGAATCCTTCATCGTCGATCTCGCCTAAATCTCCAGAATGGAGCCATCCATCTTCGTCAATAACATCCGAAGTAAGATCTGGCTTATCATAATATCCGATAAAAACGTTAGGACCTTTTACAAGGACTTCTCCATCATCTGCAATACGGATAGTAATTCCAGGACCAGGGCGACCCACAGAACCAACTTGATTAGCATGCTCAAAATTAACAACACAAGGAGCTGCTGTTTCGGTCATTCCATAACCTTGAATAAAGGTTATTCCATCCAACCCGTTAAAGAAATGAGCAAGTTCAGCGTTTATTGGAGCTCCGCCGCAAGCTAGCCATGATAAATTAGGTCCCAAAGCAGATCGTATGGAAGATCCAACAGTTTTCATATAAAAGTCATGCTGAAGTTTTGCATAAATTGAGTGTGTTCTACCTTCAACTTCATCTTTAGACCACTCAATAAAATGTTGTACAGCCTTTGCAAAAATCCTACCTCGTATACCTGCTCCAGCTTTTTGAGACGCAGCATTATAAACCTTTTCAAACACTCTTGGGACTCCAAGCAAATATGTAGGTTTAAAACTACGCAAATCTGCTAATAAATGCTTTGCATTTGGCACATATCCAATAACACCGTGAGAACCTATTGCCACATACTGTATGTATCTGGCAAAGCAATGAGCTAACGGAAGGAATAGCAATAGTCTACTTGGCTTATAAAGCATATCATTTAAAACGTCATAAGCTGCATACACAATATGCGTAAAATTCCTATTGGAAAGCATTGCACCCTTTGGTTTTCCAGTTGAACCAGAGGTGTATACGATAGTCGCTAAATCATCAGCTTTTACTTGACATATGCTGTTATTAAGTTCGTCATCGCTGATTGATTTTCCAAAATCAATCACTGCGTCTATTCCAGCAGCTTTAAAGTTAAAAATAGTCTTTAAAGACATACGCTTATTGTCTTGGCGAACTCGCTCTAAACATTGCGCATGTTCATCATCACCTGCAAAAGCTATCACAGGTTTTACTTCAGAAATAATTTCAGCAGCTTGAATTGCTGAATCTGTTTCATAAATCGGAATGGTTACAGCACCAATGCAAGCGCAAGCAAAATCCGCAACGCCCCACTCATAACAGGTTGGGGAATAAATAACAACTTTGCTTCCTCGTTCAACGCCAAGAGCAATCAACCCCTTAGCTGTTGCACGAACTTTTAATAGCATTTCAGATGCAGTAACATCATGCCATTGACGAGTATCATCGTCTTGCCATTGGGCTATTACGCCTTGTGGATCTCGCATTGCCCTATTGGCAAGCAGTGAATAAATTGTGTCACCGTCATTTGTTGGGTGAATGACCTCTACAGCAAATTCTCGCAGCATAGTCTTAATTGTACGGTATATCTAACACGACACAAACGAAAGTCATACAAAAATGTCAACCTAAAATTGGTGGTCTTTACAAATAAACTCTTCTGGTTAGATAATTAGAAGCAAACTAATAATGATTACCTAAACCAGAAGAGTCATATTTTTGTATTTAACTATTATTTAATTGACAATGGAATTTAAAGGCTAGTATATTTCCTACCAATCATCCCAAGTCAACTAATGTACATATCCAACTCCCGTTTTGAGATTTAAATGCCAAAGACGCACAATAATTTAAGCTTCCAATAGAAAATAAAACAACTGCCTCAAAACGAGTTGGACTAATTAGCATTCCATTTATCATTCTTGGCATAGTCGGTTTGCAACGTAGTTGCCAACTTGTATATTCATCGTGTTTGTCTGAGAAACATTGAGATATTAAATACCACATGTTTTCAAGCTTAAAAATACATTCTTCGCTAAGAGCCTTACGCATTTGTGACGATATAGGTCTTCCTCTAGAAATGTCACTAGCAATACATGCTACTTTGCACGCTCTTAAAGCGAGGTCTAAGTACAATTCCTCATCTGCCGAATTATTAAAGCATGATGATACATGATATGTTGCCATAAAATGCGAAGAACCCACTAGGAATGAACCTTCGTATACTGGCAATGGCTTGCGATCATTCCACTTGAACGTAGGATGATCATCATTTGCAGCAAAGTCGTTTTTTACAACTTCCCAGAATGCATCATTTTCGTCATAGTTATCGCTGACTATGGTACCAAGAGTATTATTCATTTTCCTGCTCTTTCCCGTTAAAAAATTTGTTACTTATCCCATTTTCTATTTTTAAATTCCTTATTTTATTTTTTGTATTTTTAATTTAAAACCAATGTCTAGCAAAGGTTTAAATAAAGCATACAACTTATTTCAAAAATTCAAAGTATTATTTCTAAGTGTGCATAAATAAAATTAAATCCTCGATTTTTGTTGAAAAATCAAGGATTATTTAGTGTTAAGTTATGCACATTATAGTTTTTACTTCCTTGTGCACTTAAATTTTTAGTTTTAAGCTCACAAGGAAGTAAACAAATAGTATTAAAAATTACCGAACATCCTGATGGAATGGGTTAAATACAACACTACAACGCTGGAAACTCTTAACATCAACATACCCAGTGGATGCCATTGTGCGCCTTAACGCACCAACATAATTTGTTTTTCCGTCTGCCATATGGCTTGGACCAAACAAGATATTCTCCAGCGGAGCAACAGTTCCAACATTCGTACGCATTCCGCGTGGCAAAGATGGATGGCGAGCTTCTGCTCCCCAATGCATTCCACGTCCTGGAGCCTCGGTTGCTCGTGCTAAAGGAGTTCCAAGCATGACTGCATCTGCCCCCATAGCCAAAGCCTTAATAAAGTTGCCAGATGTTCCCATTCCGCCATCTGCAATAATTTGAACATACCTTCCGCCAGATTCATCCATATAGTCGCGACGAGCTTCGGCAACATCTGAGATTGCAGTTGCCATAGGAGCTTGAACGCCAAGAGTATTCATAGTTGCAGAAACTGCACCTCCACCGAAACCTACGAGAATTCCAGCTGCACCAGTTCTCATTAAATGCAAAGCTGAAGTGTAATCAGCACAGCCTCCCACAATAACTGGAACATCAAGATCATAAATAAATTTCTTTAGATTAAGTGGTTCATGATCTTTAGAAACATGTTCTGCACTAACAGCTGTTCCACGGATAACAAAAAGATCTACTCCAGCTTCTAACACAGTAGAATAGAATTCCTGAGTGCGCTGAGGAGAAAGAGCACCTGCAACAGTAACTCCAGAATCACGAATAGTGCGCAAACGTTTAACAATAAGTTCAGGCTTAATTGGTTCAGAATAAATTTCTTGTATACGCTTCGTAGCAATTTCGTTTGGAATCTCCGAAATTTCCTTTAGAAGTGGTTCTGGATCCTCGTAACGAGTCCATAAACCTTCCAAATCAAGTACACCCAAGGCGCCCATCTGACCCATTGCAATAGCCGTATCTGGGCTAGTAACAGAATCCATTGGCGCAGCAATCACTGGTACGTCAAAACTATAAGCATCGACTTGCCAGGACGTAGAAACAGCCTGCGGGTCGCGAGAACGACGAGAAGGTAGTATAGCAATATCGTCAAGTGAGTAAGCAACTCGGGCTTTTTTGCCCAATCCTATTTCAATTTCCTGAGACATACTTACAAGGCTAGTGTCTTATCATGACGAATCAACATGCCGAAAATTATTTAACTAATTTATAAGATAATTCTATTGAATATCAGTGTTACTTATGCAATGATTCGTAAATAGATTTAGCTTTAGCTTGACCGATTCCAGAAACCTTTTGTAAATCGTCAACACTCGCATCTTTTAATTTCTTAACACTACCAAATACGGAAAGAAGACGTTTTTTGTAAAACTCTCCAATACCAGGAATCGAGTCTAGTGACGAATTTAACATGGCTCTTCTTCGTTTCTGCCTATGATAAGTTATAGCAAAACGATGCGATTCATCTCTAGCTCTCTGTAGCAAATATAATCCTTGGGAGCTTCGTTTAAGAATAATTGGGTATTCATTATTAGGAAGCCAAACTTCTTCAAGCTTTTTAGCCAAACCGCATACGACTATGTTTTTTATTCCACAATCTATCATAGCTTTTTGTGCTGCTCTGGCTTGTTCTCTACCCCCGTCAACAACTATAAGATTAGGCGTATAAGCGAATTTTTTATATTTTGATTTTTCAAGATTTTCTCCGTAATCATCATCTACATCGCCACTACTTGTGTGCTTAAAACGCCTAGAAATAGTTTCATACAATGCGCTCAAATCATCAAGTTTTCCGTTGCCATCAGACCCTTTTATGGAGAATCTTCTGTACTCGCTAGGTTTAGCAATACCATCTTCAAATACAACCATTGATGCAACCTGATATTCTCCATTTACCGTATTGGAAATATCATAACATTCAATACGCAAAGGAGATTCGCTCATTCCAAGAGCATCGGCAACCTCGTTCATGGCGCTACTTCTTGCATCTAAACTGCTGATTCTGCTGGACTTCAGTCTCATTAATGATTGTTTAGCATTATCATTTGCTTGATTCATAAGATTTCGTTTATCGCCACGTTCAGGAACCTTAATGCTAACTTTAGATCCACGCAATTTGCTTAACCAATTTTCCAAATTTTCACATTGATTCTGTGATATTTCAAAAGGAATGATTATTTCTCTAGGGATTGGGGTAATTGGGTCTAGTAAATCTCCCCTTCCTGTTGATTCTTGCCTTTTTTTACGCTCTTTTGTTGTTTTTGCACGATACGCTGAGTCAATATATTTACTCTTGGTATTCTCCAAGTCAATCTGCAATGCATTTCTTGATTGCTCTATTTTCAAAGAGTCTTCATATTGCAAATTATTATTTGATTCATATTCTGAATAAACTCGCATAAGCAAATTCGCTATTATATCTGCATCGTTAATATCCTCGCTTCTTTCAACCTGCCAATTTTTCTCTCCTCGCAATAAGCCTTCGCGAACAAAGAATGCGTGAACGCATGCCTCTAGAGAATCTCCACTAAAACCAAAAACATCAGCTTCAACATTCTCGTCAAAAACAACAGAATTTTGTTGCATAACAGTTTTAAAAATGTTTATTTTATCTCTTATTTTTGCAGCATTCTCAAAATCAAGATTATCGCTAGATTCTTTCATTTCTCTTGTTAAATCGTTAATGTAAGAATCACCTATAGAACCAGTTAGTACACCAACTAATTGTTCAACATTATTTCTGTGAGTTTTACGATCCACTTTTGCAATGCAAGGTGCAGAGCATTTTCCAATGGCTGCAAGAAGACAAGGTCTACCAGTTTTATGAGCTTTGACAAAAACGGATTGTCTACACGTTCTTACAGGAAAAGTCTTAAGCAAAGAATCTAGACTGTGCCTTAGCTGCCACACTTTTGCATATGGACCAAAGTATCTAGTTGATTTAGAATTCCTATTTCTTGTGATCCAGACTCTTGGAAAATCATCATTCACAGATACGGCAAGATATGGATATGTTTTATCATCTTTAAAAACAACATTAAAACGTGGATTAAACTCCTTAATCCACGTGTATTCTAGTGTTAAAGCTTCAAGCTCAGTGTTTACAACGGTCCATTCTAGGCTTCGAGCTGTTAAAACCATCGACTGAGTTCTAGGATGAAGCTGATTTAACGGTTGAAAATAATTAGACAACCTATTTCTTAAACTTTTTGCTTTTCCAACGTATATTACTTTCCCCTTCTCATCTCTCCACTTGTATACTCCTGGTTGATTTGGAATATCGGAAGTTTTTGGTCTAAATAAGTCTCTCGTGTCGCCTAAAAGTGATGCTCCAAAATTATTTTTAACTGAATTGTTCAAAATGTCAGTAGTACTTATATCACAATTAGACAGATGAGTTTTCTTCCATTTGCCTTGACTGCTTATAGCATCTTCTTTGATATCTATGTTATTATTCACAATTTCCATTATGTTTTCACCTCCTTTCATAAAAATACTTTTTAATAATATTTCCTTTAAGATTTGAGCATAGGCTTTAAGAATTTGCCCGTCCAACTTTTTGTCGATTTTGCAACTTCTTCTGGAGTGCCAGTGATTACTATTTCGCCGCCTTTGTCTCCTCCCTCTGGTCCTAAATCAATAATCCAATCCGCGCATTTTACAACATCAAGATTGTGTTCAATAACTATTACAGTATTGCCTTTATCTACCAAAGATTGAAGAACGCTTAAAAGTTTACGAACATCTTCAAAGTGCAATCCAGTTGTAGGCTCATCAAGAATATAAACAGTTTTGCCAGTTGAACGTTTTTGCAACTCTGTAGCAAGCTTTACTCTTTGTGATTCTCCACCAGATAATGTTGGAGCACTTTGTCCAAGTTTAATATATCCAAGACCAACTTGTACAAGAGTATCCAAATATCTTGAAATAGATGGATATGCTTTAAAGAATACAGCAGCTTCAGAAATTGGCATATTCAGCACGTCTGAAACAGTTTTACCGTTATACGTTACGTCTAGAGTATCTCTGTTGTACCTTTTCCCATGACATTCTTCACATCGTACGTATACATCTGGCAAAAAATTCATCTCGATTTTAAGCGTTCCGTCTCCGCTGCAAGCTTCGCATCTTCCGCCTTTTACGTTAAACGAGAATCTTCCAGGACCATAACCTCTAACTTTTGCTTCTGGTGTTTGAGCAAAAAGTGTACGTATTTTGTCCCAGACACCAGTGTAAGTCGCAGGGTTTGATCTTGGAGTTCTACCAATAGGGTTTTGGTCTACGTGAACAACCTTGTCACAATTTTCAATACCAACAACTCGTTTATGAAGTCCTGGAACAATGCGAGCGCCGTTTAGCTTATCTGCTAAAACTGGGTAGAGTATCGAGTTTATAAGACTAGATTTTCCAGATCCAGATACTCCTGTTATGCAAGTAAATATGCCTAAAGGTATTTCTACATCTATATTTTTAAGGTTGTGTTCTTTTGCTCCAACAATAGTTAGTAAACGATTTTTGTTTATTTTTCGACGATTTTTAGGAACTTCTATGCATTTTCTTTTTGCAATATAGTCTCCTGTAATTGAACGTTTTGCATCTTTTATGTGATTTGCTGGTCCGCAATATACTACTTCTCCACCGTTTTCTCCAGCTTCGGGTCCAATATCTACTAACCAGTCGGATTGCCGAATTGTATCTTCATCATGTTCAACAACTATAAGAGTGTTACCTAAGTCGCGAAGATTGTGCAATGTTGATATGAGTTTCTCATTGTCTCTTTGATGTAATCCTATTGAAGGCTCGTCAAGAACGTACATGACTCCAACTAGTCCAGATCCAATTTGAGTCGCCAATCTTATTCTTTGTGCCTCTCCACCTGAAAGTGTTTTTGCGGCTCTAGAAAGAGTTAAATAATTTAAGCCAACATCATTTAAGAATCCTAATCTTGCCTTGATTTCTTTTACAATTTCTTTAGCAATTATCTTGCTTGATCCTTCTAGTTTTAAAGAATTAATCCATTCAAGACTTTTTTCTATTGGCATATCACATATGTCTGCAATTGAGTATGAGTTTATTGTTACTGCTAAGACTTCTGGACGCAATCGTTTACCGTTACATGTTAAGCATGGAACTTCTCGCATGTACGACTCGTAGTATTGGCGCATTTGATCTGAGTCTGTTTCATCATGCTTGCGCATAAGAGTGCGCACTACACCTTCGAATCCTGTTGAATATTCTCTCTGCCTACCCCATCTATTTTTATAAGATACTTTTACTTCGAAATCATGCCCATAAAGTATTGAATTTTGCGTATCTTTCGACAATTCACACCATGGTGTATCCATACTAAAACCAAGTTCAACACTTAGCCCTTGTAGCACATGCCTATAGTATTCCCCTGCAGCTTTATTTAGTGCCCAAGGTTCTATCGCGCCTTCGTTAAGTGATTTTTCTGTATTTGGAACAACAAGAGCAGGGTCAATCTCTAGATTGTAACCGATTCCAGAGCAATCGGGGCACGCCCCATAAGGAGCGTTGAATGAGAATGTTCTAGGCTCTATTTCTGATAAATTAAGCTGGTGATTGTTAGGACAAGCTCTGTGCTCAGAAAAATTTCGGCGTCTGCATTTAGAATCAGCAACTTCATCTACAAAATCAGCTATAACAATTCCTTTAGAAAGTTTTAAAGCCGTTTCTATAGAATCAGTCAAACGAGTACGTATGCCATCTTTTATAATTAACCTATCTATTACAACTTCGATTGTGTGTTTCTTTTGTTTTTCTAAAGTAATATCTTCAGAAAGCTCGCGCATTTGCCCATCTACAAGCGCTCTCGAATAGCCGTCTGATCTAAGAAGAGTAATTGTATCTTTGAATTCGCCTTTTCTGCCGTTAACAACAGGTGCTAATATTTGCAATCTTGTTCTTTCTGGTAAAGAGAGTATAGAATTAGCCATTTGTTGTGGTGTTTGAGCACTGACAAGTTCGCCACATTTAGGGCAATGAGGAATTCCAACTCTAGCAAAAAGAAGCCTTAAATAATCATAAACTTCTGTGATTGTTCCAACAGTAGAACGAGGGTTACGATTAGTAGTTTTTTGGTCAATAGATACAGCTGGGCTTAATCCCTCAATAAAATCTACATCTGGTTTATCCATTCTTCCAAGGAATTGCCTGGCATACGCGCTTAAGGATTCCACATAACGCCTTTGACCTTCTGCAAAAAGAGTGTCGAAAGCAAGAGAAGATTTACCAGATCCTGACAATCCAGTAAAAACAATCATACGATTTCTAGGCAATTGTAAACTAACATTTTTTAAATTGTGCTCTCTAGCTCCTTGTATGGTTATCTTTAAATCTGAAGGAACAGAAGACAAATCATATACTAAATTATCATTATCTTTTACAGGCTGAGCAGAGTCGAGCATAGATTGCAAGATGTCAGCTTTTTTAGTGCATTCACGGTTTTTGTTATCTAAAATTGCATCTTGGGATAAAGGTAATTGCATGTTTTGCGAATAATCTGATTTGCTTTGCATTCTGCCTCCCTAAGAGCTATTTTAAGAATCAAGACTTTGCACCAAACTCACTATTGATTGAGCACTAATTATAATACAATTAATTATAGAACACTTGTTCGAAGTAGATAATTTTCTGCGTGTTGTCGAAATACATAGAAATATAAAGAATAAAATCCTTTAGTAAAAACTATGCAAGCCTAACTGTATAATCGTGAGTTTGGCTAACACATTTTGAAGATATTCAGATTAAAGCATTATTTTAAGGAGTGGGTGCAAATGGCTATTGACGCACAAGGATTAACTATACAAATTGGTGCGCGTACGCTATTAAACCCTACCGACTTTCATGTAACAAAAGGCGACAAAATCGGCTTAGTTGGAAGGAATGGAGCTGGAAAAACAACTCTTACACGAGTAATAACAGGAGAAATGCTCCCAGCTGGCGGAACTGTACGAGTAAGCGGTGGATTGGGGTATCTACCACAAGATACTCATGCAGCAGACCCAGAACAAAGCGCGTTAGATAGGATTATGAGCGCTCGCGACATTTCATCAATCGTATCTCGTATACGAAAAGCAGAAAAAGAGATGACGAATCCAGATCCAGATATTATGACGAAAGCCATGAATCGCTACGATAAGGCCATTGAAGACTTTGAAAAAGCTGGTGGATACGCTGTTCAATCGGAAGCAATATCGATGGCAAACAGCCTTGGGCTTCCACAAGAAATTATGAAGCAAGCTCTTGGAACTCTATCTGGCGGTCAACGTAGACGAATTGAACTTGCACGAATACTTTTCTCCGATGCAGACACGCTGATCTTAGATGAGCCTACCAACCATTTAGATGCAGATTCTATAATTTGGCTGAGAAACTATTTGAAAAAATTCTCTGGTGGATTCTTAGTAATATCCCATTCAACAGAATTGCTAGATGAGGTTGTAAATAAAGTCTGGCATTTAGATGCACAATTGGCTCAAATAGACATGTATTCAATGGGTTGGAAAGCATACTTACATCAACGCGTTGTAGACGAAGAACGCAGGCGCAGAGAACGAGAAGTGGCTGAAAAAAAAGCTGAACGCCTTATGAAACAAGGTATTCGTTTACATGCAAAAGCAACAAAAGCAGTAGCAGCTCAAAACATGATGCGTAGGGCTGAACGTCTGTTAAGTGAAACAAGCGAAGCACAAAGTCGCGAGAAAGTAGCAGATATTCGTTTTCCAGAACCTGCTCCTTGCGGACGAACACCTATTATGGCTGAAGATATTTCAAAAGCTTATGGATCCAATATTGTATTTGCTGGCATAAATTTGGCTATAGATAAAGGTTCAAGAGTTGTTATTCTTGGATATAATGGTGCTGGTAAAACAACCACTTTACGTATTCTAGCTGGAGAAGAAAGTGCAGATACTGGCAGCGTAAACTATGGGCATGGCTGCAAGATTGGCTATTTTGCTCAGGAACACGACACTTTGGATTTAGATGCGACAGTATTAGAAAATCTTCAGCATGTTGCTCCAGATTTAAATGACACTCAAGCAAGATCTATGCTAGGAAGCTTCCTATTTTCTGGAGATGACGCAATGAAGCCAGCTAAAGTGCTTTCGGGAGGCGAAAAAACTCGTCTAGCCTTGGCAACTCTTGTAACTTCAAAAGCAAACGTGCTTTTGCTCGATGAGCCTACTAACAATTTAGATCCAGCTTCTAGAGATGAAATTCTTAAAGCCATTGCAAAATACGAAGGCGCTATTGTATTGGTTACTCACGATGAAGGAGCAGTTCTTGCGTTAAACCCTGAACGAGTTCTTCTTATGCCAGACGGTGACGAAGATTTGTGGAGTGATGACTATCTTGATTTGGTTGCGGAAGAATAGGATTTTAGGATTGCTATGAAAACAACAGCTAGATTTGCTAATTTTACGCTACAACACATTTTCCATGTTCTTCGCGCGCCTTTAGCAATCTTGCTGTTAATAGCATTGTTTGAATGCACTGTTGGAAATATTCCATTTTGGAATAGTGTTACTGGCAGCACAGATAGCATGTTCGCACACAATGCAACTGGTCCAGGTATTGAAAGACTTTCTTCTGGAGGACTTTTAATTACCGATCCTTCGGAATCTTATTTAGAAGTTAATTCCGACGGATCTTCACCATATATTCAGCTTAAGCCTTCACTAATTACGCCGAAAAAAATTGGCAAAAGCCCTGTTAAAACGGATGTGCATGTACGAATTGATGTTAATAAAATCGCTGGAAAGCCTTTAAGTACCAACCCTAGAGCCATTAGTTTTGCTATGCTTCCAGTTCCAGATCAAGCAATTGGAGTTAAAAGCACTCTTAGATTATGGATACAACATCCTAAAGGAGATGTTGTAGACGTTGAGGATGCTAAAGCAAATGTTAGAGCACCTTTTAGCTGGAATTGGGGTCGCGTTTTTCTTCTTATAATAATTTCAATTTTTATTGCATTATGGAATCCGTGGTCTAAGCTTTGGAAAATCAGACTTAATACAAAGAGTATTAATCAAAGACTTTTACTTACTTTATTTTGGACACCTTTCCTTTTGATTGCTATTTTTGCAATATTTTGGAATGTTTTTAACGGTATTCCAATGCATTTTGATGTTGCTGGAAACTACACTTACGATTTTGATCAATACGCACGTACAGCAGACGCTCTACTTAAAGGTAAGACTCATCTTGATTTACCTGTTCCGCCGCAAATGCAAAAATTATCTAATCCGTATGACCCAATTGCAAGAAATAATCTTCTTTCTGATTGTGTACACAATATTTATTGGGATCATGCGTATTATAAGGGTCATTGGTATTCGTATTTTGGTGTAATACCAGTTGTTTTATTCTTTATACCATATAAGATTATATCCAATTTGTGGATTCCTGGCGGAGCCATGCTCCCTACAACAATAGCCACTTTCATATGCTTAATTGGATTCTTAATTTTTGGTTCACTATTGGTTATTCGTCTAATTAAACGTGTTAATCATCAGGCAACTCTTGCTTGTGTATCAATTTGTTTAACCTTATTCTTTATTACTTCAAACACCGTTTACTTGTGGTTTAGAACATCCTTTTATTCAGTTCCAATGGCTGCATCATTATTCTTCACTTCACTCGGATTATGGTTTTATCTCGGGTCTATTAAAGATGAGGAAACTATAAAAGCACACAAAATAGTGGAACAATTAAAACCATCATCAATAATATCGTTTAAGCATATTGCAGCAGGATCGTTGTTTATTGCTTTTAATCTTGGTTGTAGACCAACCTTTATAATCGCTTTTCTATTCGCAATTCCGCTATTTTATACTCATTTTTACTCATATATTAAAAATATTATTATCAGTGACAAAAAATCTATAGAAAATCTTAAAAACTTATTAAAGCTAATTCTTTGCATAATTATTCCATTTATAATAGTTGCAATACCAATCGGATTATATAATGCTTTAAGATTTGGGTCCCCTTTTAATTTTGGCAATGAATATCAGATTACGATTACAGATATGACTACAATGCGTCTCCCTTCGCAGAACATCATTCCATCCATTTTAAGTTATATAGCTTTGCCAATACGTTTTATATCAACTTTCCCTTGGATAGCAATTCAACCTATTGCTTTTGAAAAATGGCAATATGCAGAGCCAATGATTGGTGGAATGTTTACATTATCTCCACTCGCATTACTAGGAATTATATGCGTTTTCACAATGGCTAGAAACATGAGTAAAATCGCTACAAGATTGGCTATAATATCTGTAATTTCAGGCATAATCGTTATTGTTTTTGACAGCTTAAAAGCTGGTATAGGATGGCGATATATTGCGGATTTTGCATGGCTTTTCGCTTTAAGCGCAATAATAGGTATTAATTCTTTACTACAAAAATATACTGATATTACAGTATGTGACACTTGGAAAACTAAAACATTATGCTATTTACTGCGATTCGTTATTTTTGGTCTTCTATTTTTCTCCATAGCAATAGCTTTTCTAAGCTGGTTCGTACCAGGCAGAGAAGACTCAATACTACGTTTTAATCCTCAAATGTGGCATACTGTGAGATGCTGGTTCACATTAATCTAATTTGTTTTCATTAATTTAATTCTTCCAGCATTGCATGAACAGTATCTAGCAACGCTTTAACACCATACACAAATTGTTTTTCTTCTGGCAGCAAAGATAATGCCAAATATCCATTATTTGGCATATCGAAGTAATAGCCAGGCTGAGATACAAGATGATAATCTTGCATAAGTCTTAGAGCTAAATCATCATCATCTAAACACGATGGAACACGGATAAGAATATTCCATCCGCCTTCTGCACGCAATGCACTAACGCAACAATTTGGGTAGTTTGCAAGCATTTTTCTAAGCGTTTTAAGATTAGACCTAACTCTGTTTTTAACAAGATCGGTTTGTTCTTTAGCACATTGCAATAATTCCGGAATTCTCTCCGACACAGTTGCACCAATTGGAAGAAAATCATCAGCAATAACATCAAGGCGTTTCATAGCATCCTGCACGTCTTGACTAGGACCCGAAACCTCAATCCATCCAACTTTTGCATGCGGAGCTGCAAGCATCTTTGAGAATCCATCTAAAGCAAAAACTAGCGTAGATTCTTCACCTGCTAACCTACAGTTTCCATCAAAAGGTTCTAGACAATAATCATAAAAAACTTCATCAGCTATAATTGCCACATTATTTTTATTGCATAGTTGCAATAATGCGTTTCTTTCTTGAGGTTTTATATAAGATCCTGTTGGATTATTTGGATTTATTAAAACAAGTGCACGAATACGATTATCCGTATTCTCTAAAAGTTCTTTAACACTAGGAATATCAATAGTCCAAGAGCCATCATAAACAAGCGGATAAGGTATAGATTTTACGCCTTGTAGTCTTGCAATCGATTCTATAAGAGGATATCCAGGAGTCGGAGCTAAAACAGAATCACCGCAATCACACATTAGCATCATTAACCATGCGTATGCTTGAGAAGTTGATGATAATACGTATAGATTATCTGGATTAAGAACCTTAGCTGAACTACCCTTCTTATTTACAATATTTTGATCTACGCGATTATCTCTATGATTTATAAAGTTAGCAAGAATGCGCCTAACTTCGACAGTACCTCTAGGATCCGCAGTATATTTTGCATTTAAGCACTCTGGAGAAAGACCATGTGCCGTTGGGTTTGAATCATTAAGTTTTGTAAGTTTAATACCTTTAGATATAGCAACACGTTGAGCCAGAATAATTGGATTTGGCTCACTAACATCAACTCTAGAAGAAAATCGCACTCGACTACACTAGCGCATTGTATAAACCAAATATATAAAAATACAAAAATATGCAAATACAAAAAATGCGCTGAACGCAAAAGCATCCAGCGCAAATAAAATATCAAAAATCCTTAATTTTTTCTTTGCTGCATTGCATAATATGCCGCACCGATAATGCCAGCTTCATTGTGCAAAGACGCAACTACAATAGGTGTCTTAATATCGATATGAGGCAAGAACTTCTCGCTAACACGGCTAACACCGCCGCCAACAACAAACAGGTCTGGGTTAAAGTACTTTTCCATCAAACCATAATACTTAGTAAGACGCTTAGCCCACTTTTTATAGCCCATGTCTAACTTTTCGCGAACAGAAGAAGCAGCATACTTTTCCGCATCTCCCTTACCCTTTTCAAGCTGAATATGACCGAGCTCTGTATTAGGAATAAGAGTACCGTTATAAATCAATGCTGTGCCAATTCCAGTGCCTAGCGTAGTAGCAATAACCAAGCCATCTTTATCTTTTGCAGCACCAAAGTGTTGCTCAGCAAGACCAGCAGCATCAGCATCATTCACTACAGTAACAGGACGACCGCAAGCTTCGCTGAACACTTCTGTAACATCCACACCAATCCAAGATTGATCGAGATTCGCCATAAACTCAAGCTTCTTTCCAGGCTTAATAGGAGCTGGAAAAGCGATTCCAACAGGAACATCTGCAGGAACATCAAAATGCTCAAGTTGCTGACGAACAATATCTGCAACAGCTTGAGGTGTGGAAACCGCTGGAGTGAGAATCTTATATCGCGGTTCTGCAAACTCGCCTTTTTCCAAATTAACTGGTGCAGCCTTAATACCAGAGCCACCAATATCTACGCCAAATGCTTGTGCAGTGTCAATCATCGTTAACACTCCCCTCTGAATGTCGGACAATGGGATATCATGTTCATTCTACAATATTGCTAAAGCGACACGCTTATATATTGTCTATTTAATGATAACGATTGCATAAATGTTTTTCTCAAAATTAAAGCTTTAATATTAAAAATCATGCAAACAATTGCTAAGATTTTTAACTCTAATTTATCGCAAATAGTTTTGAAGCTCCTTGTTTATTAAACCATTTGAAGCAATAACGTCATTTTCACGTCTCCAATGAATTGAGTCACCATTCCATTGTCGAACATGCCCCTGTGCTTCTTTAACAACAACGGCACCAGCTGAAACACCTGGAATATCCCACCTATGAAGATGTGGCTCAAAATATGCGTCGTAAGTACCATCTGCTACTTTGCACAAGTCAAGCGAAGCAGGACCAATACGCTTAATATCTGCTGGGCATTCTTCCTCAAGCGAAGAAACAACGTCTAAAGCTCTTTTAGATTCACCTGGAATATAAGACATTCCATAGCAAACAACAGAGCCATGCAATGTTGATGTTGTAGAAGGCGTGATTTTCTCTCGCTTCTCCCCATTAGGAGTTTTACGAATACGAATAGCACCCTGACCCTTAGCAGCCAAATATGTAAGCCCTAAAGCTGGGGCATGAACAACACCAAGAACAGGTCTAGCAGAGCCTTGATCATTAAACTCGAAAAGCGAAACAGTTAAAGTCCATTCAGCCATATCGCGGTTAAAGTTAATAGCACCGTCAATATTGCCTACACACCAAAAACGATCACCTGTTTTGCAATCATCTGGTCTATTTCTCCAGAATCCTTGAAAAGTATTTATATAAGTAAGACGATTTTCAATAAAACGTACTAGCTTATCTCCAAAAGCTGAATCGGATTGATTAGGATCACCTAGAACCATCATGCTTGCCATATCTCGAGGATTTAATTGGTCTTGATACGCGTGCTTGCCAACATCTTCCAAAATCCTAGCAACTTCAAGAGCAACATCGCGTAAATTCATACCTGCCATATTCTTCTCACCCCTCTGTCTAATACAATTGTTTTCAAATTCTTTAATCTTGTTCTCATAAAATCTGCAACTATTCTACTCAACTAATTAAATTAAACCAAACTTCCACACGCAATATTCCAATAAAATCAATAAACTTTCACATTTGATATAAGTTTTATAGAAAAGTTTTACAATGCAAAACGCATAGAAAAACAAATCCTTAAATTTCTTAAACCAGCCTTAAAATTAATTCATAACCTAACATCTCTTTCAAAAGATTATAACATGACTAAAATACTAGAGTTAAAAAACCAAAAATTAATTAATGTTCCTTCATTGAAAAAACCAGGACTTCTTGTTTTAGATGTTGACGCCACTCTTATTGAAGAAGAAGTGATTGACTTACTAGGAGATATTGCTGGGGTCGGGTCAAATTTAGCATATATAACTTCTAAAGCAATGAAAGGAGAAATTGACTTTGACACATCTTTAAAACTAAGGGTTTCAATACTAAAAGGACTCGAATGCACTTGTTTTAAAAAAGCTATTGAAAGTATCCACGTAACCAGTGGAGCCAAAAAACTTATAGACACATTACATTCCTTTGGATGGAAAATAGGAGCAGTTTCTGGAGGATTCAATAATGTTTTAGATGATTTTCTGCCAAATCTAAACATAGATTTTTGGGTAGCAAACAATCTAGAAGTAGTAGATTCTAAGCTAAGTGGGAAAGTTATTGAGCCTATAGTAAATCGCCAATATAAAGCAAAAGCATTGATTAATTGGGTGCGCAAGAACAATATTGATATTGCTCAAAGCGTTGCTATTGGAGACGGTGCTAACGATATCGATATGATTAAAACAGCAGGATTAGGCGTCGCATTTTGCGCAAAGCAGTTATTAAAAAGTCAAGCTAAAGCAAGCATAGATACGCGTGACCTAAGCCTAGTTTTAGATTTACTAAACTAAACTTAACTAACTAGAATTTATACAAATTTTACTTTGCGTTTTTCAAGATTACACTTATCGCTTCAATCCAAATAGGACTCTTGACTTAAATGCGCT
This sequence comes from Gardnerella sp. DNF00109, assembly GCF_049262845.1. Classification (NCBI taxonomy): domain Bacteria; kingdom Bacillati; phylum Actinomycetota; class Actinomycetes; order Bifidobacteriales; family Bifidobacteriaceae; genus Gardnerella; species Gardnerella sp. DNF00109. Next base: position 857,768 of record NZ_CP058406.1, on the reverse strand, counting down.
CCTCTTGCCCAATCTGCAGCCTTCATAGCCTTTTTACCTTGCGCTTTAACTTCTAAAAGCTCAAGAACACCACTTGAAGAACCAACCCAGACATTTCGCTTACCTGCAAAAATCTGCCCAGGCTTAAGTTCGCTTAGATTATGTATTGAAATATCCTCATCTTTTGCCAATGCACAAGAAAGAACATGCAAACTAATGATTTGCAAATCGCCACAATCAACATGCAGATTACACCAAGCTCCAGGATTTGGCGTGCAAGCACGAATCTGCCTATCGATTGCAAATGCTGGAATATCAAAACGAATATGAGCATCCTCAACAGTGATTTTTTGCGCGATTTGGCAAGGTGTAGGATCTTGCTCAACAGGAATAATTTGACCAGATTCCATCCCAACAAGAGCAGAGCAAAGAAGATCTGCACCATCATTGCTTAGTCTCATAAGCAAGTCGCCAGCTGTTTCATGAGCACCAATCTCGGTAGTCATTTGTGCAAGAATAGGTCCTTCATCCATTCCACGCGTAATCTTAAAAACAGTGGCACCGGTAATATCATCTCCAGCCCAAATCGCACGCTGAACAGGAGCTGCCCCTCGCCACTGTGGAAGAAGCGAGAAATGCAAGTTGTACCATCCTAGAGGAAGAGCGTCCAAAACAGATTGTCTAAGAATCTTTCCATAAGCAACCACGGCAGCAAGTTTAGCGCCAGTTGCCTTTAAAGCTCTTATGCACTCCTCTTCATCACTAGGATTAACCTCTAGAACAGGAATCCCAAGTTCAATCGCAGCTTTTTTAACAGCGCTAGGAACAATTTTCCTACCTCTGCCTGTCGGAGCATCAGGTCTCGTAAGAACAGCACGAACATCAAAATGCTCTTTATCTTGAGCTAAAGACCGCAATGGCGCAACAGAAACCTCTGGTGTTCCAGCAAATAAAATAGGTAGCACCATACGTAAACCCCCTTAAGAAAAATATCTTCATTATTCTTAACATCTTCAAAAATCATATACTCTCAACAATCGAACAGTAACGAGAATAGTCATGAAAATATTAAGAATTAGCGAATTAGCAGAAAGCATCCTTTAACTTGCTAAAGAACCCTTTGTGATTTGTAGTTGAATCTGGGATAGCGCGTTGAACAATAACATCATCTTTTCCATCATGCAATTTTTCAAACTCTTCAATAAGTTTACGCTCTTCATCGCTCAGCTTTGTTGGAATATTAACAAGAATGTGAACAACAAGATTTCCGCGTTCTTTAGAGCCTAGAACCGTTACACCCAAATTAGGTACAGAAATAGTATTTTCACTTTGAGAGCCAGAAGGGATTTCCACGCTCTTTTTGCCGTCAAAAGTATCTATATCAACTTTATGTCCCAAAACAGCCCAAGTCATTGGAATGTCAATCCAACAATGTAAATCGTTTAGATTCCTAGCAAACTGTTTATCTTCTCGAATATGTACATCAACATACAAGTCGCCAGCAGGACCGCCACATTCCCCTACTGCTCCTTGCGAGGCAAGTCGCAATCGAGAATTATCTTTTATACCAGCAGGAATAGTAATCCCAATTTCTCTTGATGTACGAATTCGACCATGTCCATGACAATTTGGGCAGACATTCTTAATGATTGTTCCGTGACCTTCGCATTCTCTACAAGGCTCCGAAGACATCATTTGACCAAACATTGTGCGAGTAACCCTTTGTACAAAACCAGCGCCCTTGCATTGCGGGCAAGTTATAGGGTCTGATTTATCTGCAGAGCCTTTTCCAGCACAATCTTGACACAAGCCAAAAGTCACTACATGAACCTTAGCGTTTCCACCAAATACTACTGTTTTAAGATCAACTTTAACTTCTGTGAGTGAATCTTCACCACGATTCACGCGCGGAATAGGAGAACCCGTACTTGTTCCAAAGGATCCAGAGAAGAACTGATTTAAAATATCTCCCATATCCATATTCATATTGGCATATCCGCCAGCGCCAGCTCCAGCACCCGATGCCGATAGATTGTTTGGGTCAACACCCATATCTACCATTTTGCGTTTTTCTGGATTAGACAAAACGTCGTATGCAGCATTAACTTCCTTGAATTTGTCTTCAAACTCAGGACCTGCGATATCTGGATGGTACTTTCGACTTAATTTTCTATATGCTTTTCGAATCTCATCATCGCTAGCGTTAGAATCAACACCTAAAATCTTGTAATAGTCAGTCACTTAACTCCCCTTTTACCTTAATAAAATAATTCTTGCATAAGGCACAGCCAGTTATATTTTTATGAATTTTCGGATATAAACGCATTAAGATACTTAGCCACTGCTTTAACCGCAGTCATTGTTGCAGCATAATCCATATGAGTAGGTCCGATTGAACCAATGAATGCGGAATCAGGATCGGAATTATATCCGTAAGCACTCGTCACAACAGAAGCATTCAAAAGACCAGGCGTGTGAGTTTCCGAACCTATTGCAACACTGACTCCACTTGCACAATCACTTGCCTCCTCACTTAGCGAAGTCATCAAACGCATAATAACAGCTTGCTCTTCTAAAGCATCAAAAAGAGCAGCAAAATCACCAATATTCTGTCTATGAGCAAGCTGGGAGGTTCCAGCCATGTATAATTCGTGTGCTCGATCGCCATCGTACATATCTTCAATAGCATTAGACAATTGTTTAATTATTTGTAACGAAGAAACTAAATCTTTACGTTCCGACAATGCACACACTTTCTTAGATGCATTCAAAAGTGACAATCCAATGCAATCTTCATTAATCTTATTTGTTAAATGCAACAAATCATCTGAATTCACATTAGAAGCCTGAATCATATGTTGCGCTACCCCTCCAGCGTCTGTAATTACTACAACAAGAAGAGTTGATGACGATACTTGAACAATCTCAATTCTCTTTACTTTTGATCTAGATAATGCAGGTGACGCAACAAGAGCAACCTGCCCAGTGATACTTGCAAGAAGACGAGCTGAACGTTGAAGTGTATCTTGCAAACTTACAGATCCACTTAAAAAACTGCGTATTCCTCTTCTTTGTGCATTAGAAAGTGGTATTAGCGCCGCCAATCCATCAACGAAATATCTGTATCCTTTTTCCGTAGGAATTCGACCAGCAGATGTATGTGGCTGAATTAAATAACCTTCTTCTTCTAGTATTGACATATCGTTGCGAATTGTTGCAGAACTAACACCTAATTTGTGATTTTTAGCCAAAGACGCTGATCCAACTGGCTCGTGTGAACGAATATAATCTTCAACAACCGCACGGAGTATCATCATGCGACGTGATTGCATTGATCCTCCTTTTATTTAGGTAATGTAACTTTTACTGTCAACTATTATATATTCCAGAATAATATGTGATTAACTATTTTTTGTTATCTTAACAACTAACTATAAATATAAACTTTTGTTAAGTTTTGACACACTTTGTTAGAAATTCGTCTGATATAAAAGATAGGATTAAATGGCAATGTGAGGGTGATGGCCAGCGTAAGCTGTGCGCAAAAAACCCGAATTATTGGAAGGAAAGTAGATCACATGACCGAATTCAACTGGTCTGCATTAGACGAGCGCGCCGTAAAGATGGCGAAGGTTCTCTCGGCTGATGCTGTTGAGCGAGCAGGACACGGACATCCTGGCTCCCCTGTTTCATTGGCACCGATTGCGTACACCTTGTACCAGCACTTCATTAAGCACGATCCAGCTGACCCAAAGTGGGCCGGTCGCGATCGTTTTATTCTTTCTGGCGGTCACGCTTCGCTTACGCAATATGTGCAGCTGTTCTTCTCTGGATACGGCTTGACTCTTGATGATCTCAAGTATTTCCGTGGCGGCGCAGACACGCGTACTCCAGGTCACCCAGAATATGGCTTGACTCCAGGCATTGAAATGACCACTGGTCCTCTTGGACAGGGTCTTGCTTCTGCTGTTGGTTTCGCTTATGGCCAGCGTTTTGAGCGTGGTCTTCTTGATCCAGAAGCTCCAGCTGGCACTTCCCCATTCGATCACAAGGTTTGGGTTATCTGCGGCGAAGGCGACGTTGAGGAAGGCGTTTCTTCTGAAGCTGCTTCCTTGGCTGGAAACCAGAAGCTTGGCAATTTGACCGTAATCTTCGATGCAAACCACATTCAGATTGAAGGCGATACTAAGCTCACCTTCTCCGAGGATATTCTTGCTCGTTACCGTGCATACGGTTGGTACACCGATGAAGTTAGCTTCATCCAGCCAGACGGCTCCTACAAGGAAGACGTTCAGGCTTTGGCTGCAGCTATTGAAAAGGCTCAGGAAGTTACCGATAAGCCTCACTTCATTAAGGTTAACACTTTGATTGCTTGGCCAACCCCAGGTAAGACCAACAATGAAGCTTCCCACGGCTCTAAGCTTGGTGAAGAAGCTGTTAAGGGCTTGAAGGAACTTTGCGGTTTCGATCCAGAAGTTTCGTTCCCAATCGACGAAGAAGCTTTGGCTCATGCTCGCAAGGTTGCAGAGCGCGGCTTGGCTGCTCACAAGGCTTGGGATGAAGCTCTTGCAAAGTGGGCTGCTGCAAACCCAGATAAGGCTGCTCTTTACGAGCGTCTTAAGGCTGGCAAGCTTCCTGAAGGATTCGACAAGGCTATTGACGACTTGGTCGCTGGCTTCGAAGTCGGTTCCAAGGTCGCTACCCGTAAGGCTTCTGGCGCAGTTCTTAACGCAATCGCTGCTGTTATGCCAGAACTTTGGGGCGGTTCCGCTGATTTGGGCGGCTCCAATAACACCAACATTAAGGGCGCTGACTCCTTCGGTCCATCCGAAGACGCAACCCGCACTTGGCCAAACGTTTCCGAATACGGTCGCCAGCTTCACTTTGGTGTGCGCGAGTTCGCAATGGGTGCTATTACCAACGGCATTTTGCTTGGTTCTGACACTCGCCCATTCAACGGCACATTCTTCCAGTTCTCTGACTACGAGCGCCCAGCAGTTCGCTTGGCTGCTTTGATGGAGATTCCAAACCTTTACGTTTGGACTCACGACTCCGTAGCTTTGGGCGAAGATGGTCCAACTCACCAGCCAATCGAGCACTTGGCTGCTTTCCGCGCTATTCCTCAGCTTGAGGTTGTACGCCCTGCAGATGAGTATGAGACTGCTGAAGCTTACCGCTACTTCTTCGAGAAGAAGAACAACTACCCAACCGCTATGATTTTGACCCGTCAGGGCGTTCCAACTCTTGCAGAAACTGCTGAGAAGGCTCGCGAAGGCGTAAAGCACGGCGGTTATGTGTTGGTTGACTGCGAAGGCACTCCAGACGTAATCATCATGGCTACTGGCTCTGAAGTTCAGTGGGCTGTTGCTGGCGCCAAGACTTTGGCAGCTGAAGGCATTAAGGCTCGCGTTCTTTCTATGCCATCTCTCGAGTGGTTCGAAGAGCAAGACGAAGAGTACAAGGAAGCAATCCTTCCAAAGTCCGTCAAGGCTCGCGTTTCCATCGAAGCTGGCTTGGCATTGCCTTGGTACAAGTATCTTGGCGATTGCGGCAAGGCTGTTTCTATCGAACAGTACGGCTTGCAGGGTGACGGCGGTCAGAACATGATCGATTTGGGCATTACTGCTGAGCACGTAGTAGAAGCCGCTAAGGCTTCTATCGAAGAAGCACGCGCTTAAGATAGAAATTAAGCAAAATAAAAAAACTTGATGTGTCAAAATAAAATTGATTCATCACAAAACTCGAAGTGCTAATTTAGCAACTTCACTGGAAACAGCAAAGGCGTGTTGATGTTAAGCTACAGTTGGTTTAGCATCAACCGCTGTTTCCTGTAAAACGCCAACACTACCAACGTGTTCCAACTGGTGGAACACAGTGTTAAGGAGATAACATGACTGAAGCAACGCAGCGCACTAGCGATTCCGGCGTTTCTATTTGGTTGGACGATTTGTCCCGTACCCGCATTGAGTCTGGTTCTTTGCAGGATTTGATCGCTAACAAGAATGTTGTTGGTGTTACTACCAACCCATCTATCTTCCAGAAGGCTTTGAGCCAGGTTGGTCCATACGACGCACAGCTTAAGGAACTCGGCAAGGTTGACGTTGAGACCGCTATCCGCGAGTTGACCACCACCGATGTTCGTAACGCAACTGATATCTTCCGCGAGATCGCTGAAAAGACCGACTTCGTTGACGGCCGCGTCTCCATCGAAGTTGACCCACGTTTGGCTCACGATACTGCCAACACTGAAAAGCAGGCTGAAGAGCTTTGGGCAAAGGTTGATCGTCCAAACGTTATGATCAAGATTCCTGCAACTTTGGAAGGTCTTCCAGCTATCACCGCTACCCTTGCTAAGGGTATCTCCGTGAACGTGACCTTGATCTTCTCCCTCGAGCGCTACGAGCAGGTCATCGACGCCTTCATCGAAGGTATCGCTCAGGCAGCTGCTAACGGCCACGACTTGAAGCACATTGGTTCCGTAGCTTCCTTCTTCGTTTCCCGCGTTGATACCGCTGTTGATAAGCTCCTCGAAGCTAACGGCTCCGAAGAAGCTAAGGCTCTTGAAGGCAAGGCTGCTGTTGCTAACGCTCGCTTGGCTTACGAACTCTTCGAGAAGAAGTTCGCTGCCGACCCACGTTGGGCTGAACTTGAGGCCAAGGGTGCTAAGAAGCAGCGTCCACTTTGGGCTTCTACCGGTACCAAGAATGCGGCTTACTCCGATTGCAAGTACGTTGATGAGTTGGTTGCTGAGCATGTTGTTAACACCATGCCAGAGAAGACTTTGAACGCTCTTGCTGATCACGGCAACGGTGCTGCTTCCATTAAGGGCACTTACGAAGAAAGCCACGCTATTATGAACAAGCTTGCTGAGCTTGGAATTAACATTAAGGACGTTACCGACAAGCTTGAGGCCGACGGTGTTGCCGCCTTCATCAAGTCTTGGGATTCCGTGATTGCAGACGTACAGTCTGGCATCGATCGCGTAAACGCCTGATTTGATTAATCAGTAATAGCTAAACATAAACCGCACATGCAAGTGGATTAGTTCACACATGTGCGGTTTTTGTTTACATAAAGAAATATTACCATGTGCATTTGCTGCATTAGGAGTATGTATATCTTGGATATACTTGTATCTAAAAAAATTGATTCAATTGTTCATCTATGATCTTATTTTAGAAAGCACAATCTAAAAGATCTCCACTGGCGTTAATCTGAGAACCTGGAATAAATATCTCTGCAAAACGGCTCATAATTCGCCACATCTTTATTAAATACAATATTAAATCCAATGGAAAGCAAACTTGACATTTACTTTCGAAACGATTATCTTATATGTAAAGCTAGCTTTCCATTAGAAAGGAGAATGTAATGTGAAAAATAGACTTGAACAAATTAGAAAAGAAAAAGGCATAACCCAGGAAGAACTTGCTGACGCACTCGAAGTATCAAGACAAACAGTCGGTTCTTTGGAAAATGGGAGATATAACCCGTCAATCATATTGGCATACAAAATTGCTAAGTACTTTAATTTAACAATCGAAGAAATATTTATTTACGAGGAGGATAAAAAATGAAAAAACAAAAAACCCAGAATTTTTGGTACATAGGTTATGTAATAGGTATTTGCGGATTAATTCTTGCACTGACTCTTAAACTGAATGAATCCGTCGAAATTGTATTGTCAGTTGTTTTTGTTGTGATTATCTCACTTTCACACGTAAAAATCATGCACTATAAGATGATGAAAAAAGACCACACCTACAAAATAAATATGAACGATGAAAGAAACGAGAAAATCAAAGATAAAGTAAATGCAACAATGGCATTCATACTAATGCACCTAATGGGAATAATTGCCATAATTGCATTTATCACAAAAGCATATTTGCCAGCTGCTCTTCTAGCTATTTCGATTGCCTTTTCTCCATTAATCATGTTTTTTATCAACAAATATTATGAGAAAAAATATTAAAATCAGACCTGACCCGCTCATTTACTACTTATTACGAAGCTTACCAACTTTCATAAATTACTTATCTACAATACGGAACTTTTTTATTCTCAAAGTTGCATCTGGCGAGGCAAATGAAAATGACCTTTACACTTGGATTAAAAACCACCAAGCCTAATACTCCAACATTCCGAAGCATTTTTAGAATATGCCAAACTCTATTTCGTGCGATTGGTCAAAGTAGCGGACATAAAACACCACAACAATATTACTTCACTACAGCTCTTCCATTCAAGCAATGCACCGCATAATGAGCACATCCATCTGGGTTGCGCACGAGATTTGCTTTATGCTTATCACAAACTTCAGCCACGCCATTCTCACAAACTACTTCAAGACATGCATCCTTAGGTATTTCTCCTTCTAAAACACTCGTACCATTTAAAGTATCCACCATGCAAGAAGCAACAACCTTAACATTATTCGCCACAGCAGAACCATTAAGGCACTTTAGAAAAACATCATTCGCCTGAACATTCCTTGCTTCCACCCTGCCGTTATGAACTTCCGCATAAATCTTGTCAGCTTTAATATCTGCTACTAATACTTGATTCGACTCAGCTTCAATTTCACAAAAATCAATACTCTCCGGCAATGAAACAATGACAGCAGGACTGCCTTTAGCAAGCCAATGCAGCCAGTAAAAAGCCGATACTTTTTCTGTTTGAACAAGTTTTATACCGTCTTGATTTTCTTCAATATGAAATATATCTTTTTCACAATTAACATAACTAATGCTAAAAGAATCAGCCCTTCTCACCGTTAAGCTAACATCTTTCGTTTTTGCTACAAACTTCCTACTATTCACCACTTGAACAACTCCCTTGTTAAATATCGGGTTATAGACCAAAAATCAAAAGACCCGACTTGGTCCGCATTGTTAATAGGCGCGTCGGGTACTGTTATTTACGTATGCTACACCAATGAGAGTATTTTATTAAATCTTTCAAACTAGCACAAATTTTTTTCTTTCTAACAAGATTATTTAGTCTTACACTCACCTTTATGAACACAAACAAATGTCAGAACGAAAACGCAACAACTAGAATGCACGCATAGTAGGTATCAGAAAAAACGCTATTCCAATTCAGCGCGATTTGTAAAGGAGCGCCACTGATTTTCTGTATGGCTCGACTGCTTCATCTTAATGTCGAGTGTGTAGCCAGATTCGTGCTCGTTCGCTGGAATTGGTCAAAGCATGTTTTTGCTCGGAAATACACCGATTTTTGCCCTTATACGTTCTCGGAAAAGTTCAAAGGACCATGTTACTACCTATGATATGCAAATCCGTAGATTTGACGTTCGTTTCAAGACTTCGCTCTGAGGAAATAAGTCCGAAATCCCATCGTCTCGACATACCTATTTGTGAAACCAAAACTATACATTGAATGTCCGTTTTCCTCTATTCGATATATGGTTTCTGTCTCCAATGGTCGCTTTTTAATCTTCAATGTTCACTTTTTTATATTTCTGGTTCCTGCTGTTTGGCTTATCTGGTATCGTCATTTCTATTTTTCCTGCACTAAGCAAAGGCTTGATATATTTTTCAGAAAAGTTTCTTCTACCGGTCAGACCCATAAATTCTTGCATTTCTTTCCGACTACGAGGAACGATACAAAATTGAAGGAGAGCTTGTATCGTAACTTGCTCCCTAACTTGCTCCCTAACTTGCTCCCTTGGATCAAGTTCTTCGGTCGGCCCGACCGTGGCAGTTGCCGCCTCAGAAAGAGGAATCACTGTCGTAAAAACATCTGCCTCTGTAAAGACAGGCTCTCCACCAGAATACATCTTCGTGTATTTATAGCTGTTGCGCATACCGCTTCCAAGCTCATCAGCAAGTCCGATCTCACGGAACACTTTTGCTATCGGCGGATTCTTTGCAAATGGCTTGAATGTTTTCAGATTCAGGTTGCCGTGCCCATGCGCAAGGTTCGCATTCTCTGTTGTAATCTTATCCCGTTCAATGACAAGCTTCGGTACATATCCACTGGAAAAATCACGGTGCATGAGCAGGTTGGAAATAATCTCACGCAGGATTTTATCTCTGGCGCTTATCCGCTGGACACCATCCAATGTAAAAACATCATTCAGATGCTTCTTTCCAAATTCCATCAGACGATCATAACTTTCAATCAGGTTTGTAATCACCACATCCCTGTCATCATAACGATCAACATTGAACACTCTGAAAATAGCGTCTGTCTTATGCTGAGGTAACACGGATATGATACGGTTATCCGTACCAAAGAGCAAGATTGCCGCAAGTGTTATACCTTCTTTGTTCGTTTCCGGATCCTCAAGTATAAGCCCGCAGCTTCTGAGCATCTCCTCATCCGTCATGTCAATCCACGGATGGTGCTCAGTATTCACTCTCGTCATTCTCCTTGCTCGATCCATAAGATCATGACGAAGGCTTGAAACCGGGATGGCAGGGTAGACCTTATTCACAAAATAGGTGCTTTGCTTACGGGCATAAAGGTTGAAAACCATGTCCGCATTATCTGTAATATCGATGTCCGACTCATTATTGCGATCAAATATTCTGCCCGCATTGCGGTAAACGGTTTTTCCAACCGGGACATAGACATAAAGAACAATACGCCCATCGATCTCATATTCCTCTGTAGTCAAATAGAGTGGCGGATACATTTTTCTCTCATTGTTAATCGTAGTAACAAAATTTTTCTTCATCTGCTCAACGCAGTCTTTATCAACACCGAGAATCGTCCCGTTATCCTTCACACCAAAGAAAATATGACCGCCATCCCGATTAGAAAAAGAACAAACAGTATCGTAGACATCCTTCGTAATATCTGTTGTTGATTTTTTGAATTCGACCGTCAGCCCCTCGCCCTGATGAATCAAGTTCATCAAATTTTCAGGGAGTATCATATAACTCACCCCTTTCGATTATTCACTTATCAATTCCATTAGGCAAAATGGAATCAACCTCGTTCTCCTTAAAAGTCTGTTCTTCTTCCTTTTGCAAAGCCTTCTGCGCAGCCCTGTAGCTTCTCTCATCAGTTGCAGGATAATTATTATTGACTTCTGAAACTTTATTACAAAGAACATCTCTCTTTTTTTGTATCTCACTATCGTCAAGCACTTCAAAATCAACTAATAAGGAAACATACTCTTCTCGAATACCCCACAACACATTTGCTGCATTTCGATGCTGGCTTACTTCATTTTGAATCTTATATTCCTTGGCATATAGATTTAGGCACAAAGACAATACAGCAGCAATTCCACCTACCCATGTCGATATGACCTTGTTTGTTATAATGCTGTAAAAAAATCCGCAAGAAGAAAGTGCGGTCAATATAATCTGTGCATTCTTCACATACTTATTTTCTTTCTCAAGTCGATCAGCTAATTTGTGATGCGCAGTATATGTGTATATAACTTTTCCACAAGCATCCTTTATTTGATTTTTTAATCGTGCCCTATAGCTTTTATCACTTTCCATTTTACTCCGATACCATTTTATTTAGGATCTTGCCGAGGACATCCCATCCTTTTGTAGTATCAATCGACATTCCACTTCCGGGAGCAGATAGACTTGGCGCAAGTATTTCGTTGCATGGAATATGATTATAATAATCAAGTAATGCCTGTTCATACGATCTTGGTTGGCTTGAGGAATTGCTATCTCCATCCGTAAAATGCCATCCTTCCATCGCAACATATACAAAGGAATCAATTAAAATTCCTGACAGATGATAGCTCGAATAAGAATCATCTCTGATCGTTCTTATGTGCTTACAAGTAGCACACAATAACCCATTAGATGAGCTGTTCTTTTCCTTCATTGCTTTTTGCTCAGACTTAGGATCTGTTGTTCTCCAGTTTCCTCCCATATTCGTATCTGGATATTTGTATGAAACACTACCACCCAAACTTGTCTGCGGAAACGCTGGTAACACTTCAAATTTCATCCCATCAGAAAAGGCAATTTTAACAACCTGACCATCTGCCCTAATATCGCTTCTTGAATAGTGAGTTTCAATCGCATTCTTCACAGCCTGTAAAAGTCTAGATTGCCCATTCCATTTAGAATATGAGTACCGATTATATTCATCTTCTGGAATTTCAACAAGTATATCTATGTCGCTTGTATTTATTGCTGTGTTTCTTCCATAAGAACCAACATAGAGACTATGTGTAGTTTCACTCGTTGAATTCCAAAACTCTTGATTTATAGCTTTCGTAACCGTATGATATCTGCTTGCTATGCTTTGACGCGTTACTAAAGGGATAATGTTATCATGTCTTATTACGTTTGAACTCATAATTATTTCTCCATTTCATTTTTGCCTTTTGATTATCAGGAAACTCTATTCGAAAGCCGCCAAGAAACCACAACATCTTCTTTTCGTTATATCAGCTGTACCAGCACTCATTATTATCATAAACTCCTCTGTCTTCGGCAACCATAATCAATTCCTGATTATTACTCTCTTTCAGTACCTCACTATAGTTAACTACCCGATGCTCCATATCATTGTTGTCCGCCCAGAGGTCACACTGAAGCATTACAGTAGCAACAGCGTCATCCATGCCCTCCGGCGGGTATTTATGTTTCTTAAGGAGCACCACTATCCTCCTGAAGGTATGGAAGATGCTGTTCAAACAGTAATGACTCAGTGTGAGCTGTGGACTGATAGAACAGATCTATATAGTTTTGCATAATTATCGTAATTGAACCACTTCGATAATTAGCCTAAACCTTATTTTCCCACTTCACAGCCTTGGTGCAAAGTGGCGAATCGACTTGCATGAGCGATTAAATATAATTCGCGAATGCACTTCGATTCGCTGAGCTTGCTCAAAGTTGAAAGCACAGCGTGCTTTCAACGCAAGCGAAGTACGTTAACATACTGTGCACTCAACCCCAGAGCGTCGATATCTTCCCCTATACAGCAAAATCACTCTCAAAGACCGCGAAAACCCAGCTTAAATCCGCCACACATTAAACCTTTTAACGATATCCCTCGCTAAGCCCTGCTACACAAGGGCAAATTTGCACCCACCTAATCAGCCCGTAATGCTATTAATCTATGATAATTTCACCCCTGTAACTAACCAATTAAAATTTCACCCACCCGTGTAACAAACAATTGCCGGGAAGGATTAGAAACAAATTAGTTAGTTAGATTAAAATACAAGGATGGAAAGATTATCTATGTCTCAAAAAGAATTAACTCGTTTGCATGTCCTTAAATCCTGCCTGCCGACCTTGTTTATAATATCCTTGCCATAAGAGCTCTTGACCTTTACTTTGAACACACAAGTAATTATCTATTTATGATTTTCTTTTAAGAAAGCATCAATAGTTTTTCTTGATTCACTTCTTGCTTTATCATTGCTTTCAATTGTTCCACCTGTTGCAATTCTAATTCTTCCTAGATTTAAAACACCATTGCCTGCAAATATATGTCCTGCTCCTTTATAAGAATAAATCTTTGCATTAGGGTTTTGCTCTTTTATTTTTTTTGCCATGGCAAAGCTATCCCACATCAAATCATCTTCGCCAGCCATCATTAATATATTTGCCTTAACATTTTTGACTGGTATTAGTTTTTCTTGGCTTGAGGAGTCTTGTTCTATTGCGCTTTTATAAGATTCTTTATAACTAATAGGACTTTTAATTATAGTTGGAACAATAATATTTTTTAGAAATGAGTTAAATGATGATTTTTTTATATCTATATATGGAAGTTGCTTTCCTTTATATGTCCATGATGAACCATAATCTTTAAAATCTAGACCAGCAAAATTATAAGACGAAGGCGATATTAAAATCAGATTATCTATTTCAGGATATTTGCAAGCCAAATTAAGTGCATATTCTGCCCCTTTTGACGCTCCCAAAACACTTATCGGTTTATTGTCTTTTATATTTTTATTTATATAATTGATAACATCATCAAATTGTTCTAAGGGAATTTTTGTCAAAGTCGATTCTTGATTTTTCATACCAAACATAAATAGAGCAAAGGTTTCATAGCCTTCTTTTGCTAATATCTTAGCATTTTCAAAATTTGGACTTCCTTCAGAACCTCCAAAACAAATTACAAGACCCTTATGTGATTTTTCTTTAGGTACAAATCTAAATCCTTGCATTCTACCCTCATCTACATAAGTTACATCAACTCCATTAATATCTGTAGGGTATAGACTTATATTAGTAACATCCTTATAATATTCAGGAAAATTTAAAGCATTGATATCTTTATACTTATGGTCGTTATATATCCTAAGACTAAAAACTAAAACTACTAAAATAATAATAACTGAAAAGATTCCAAAAAATATTTTCTTCATTTTCTTCATTTTATTAGTTTCCTTTAAAATAGTATACAGAGTCTAATACTATATAAAAAAATCTGTTTGTTGTTATTATATAATCTTTAGAGTATTCATTACACTAATCTACATTAAAACATCCACCGCAATAGAATTGCCGGCCTGTTTTGACGTATCCTTCTTCATCTTTTTCAAATACAAAATGCTTATAAAACTGCTTAAAATGCAGGATTTCTAAATTTACATCTTTTGTATCAACGCTATAGCTTCAACGTGAGATTGTTAGGCTATTTTCAGAAATTGGTCTAACCCTTTAGTTTTTCCTGTATTACTACGGTTATCACTGCTTTGCTTTTTCAGTTATTTCAATTCTCGATTAGGCAATTTTCCAGTTCTCAAAGCGACAGTAACAAACTCAACCTCTTGCAAGCACTTCTCGCAAAATTCATAACCTTCATTAAAGTTCACTCTTGACTTAAATGTGCTAGCAATGAATTCGCATGGTGAGGTGATCCTTTCAACTACACCGCACCGTTCGCACTCAGCATACACATTTCCATCCTTAATTGGAATAAACATGCCACGGTCTTTCTCATTTCCCATGACACTAACATCTTCGAAATCATCAAATTTTACATAGAGCATATACGGCTTCCTCCTTTATTGGTATGTCTATATACGCTCTAATTCCAACTTATATCAAGTTTTATTGCTTCTTTTTTGATCTATATGTCTGCTACTTCGCAATAGCTTTCCCATTTAAGCAATGCACAACGTAGTGAGCACATCCGTCTGTTTTGCGCCCAAGATTATTACAACTAAGATTGACCTTATTCTTATCAGAAACCTCGCTAATACCATTCTCACAAACTACTTCAAGACATGCATCCTTAGGTATTTCTCCTTCTAAAACACTCGTACCATTTAACGTATCCACCATGCAAGAAGCAACAACCTTAACATTATTCGCCACAAAATCGACGCTGAAAGTCACTTATTTCTTTCCGAGCATCCACGCTTTGAGCACTACTTCTATTACTCCGTAAGTCAATGCGGCCAACGGCCAAACAATCCAACTTCTTCCCCAATCGGACGTGATGAAACTGTAGGCTAAATAAATGCAGACAATTATAAGCCAGTAAGCTTGGAGGAATAACCTAATCTTTGCAGGATAGACAATCTTTTTCTTCGGTTGCAGCAAACGGTAATAGGACGAGCGGACAATATTCGCCTGTACGAATAAATAAACGGCTGCTGCCACCAGGGCAATAGCGATAACTACAAAAAAGCCGGATGAAAGTTGATAAAATTTCGGCGCTATATCCGAAATTATAAGAAAAATAAAGGCAACCATACATAAAACGACACCGCTGACCGTCCGCAGCACATACGACGGCATGAACCGTTCCAAGCGTTCTTTGAGCACACTGTCAACTCCGTAAGCCGTTTCAAAGTCCTCTTTTTCCAAATATTGATAACGCTTTCCGTGGAAACTCTGAATAATAAAAATAGCTACAGCTACAGTAATAATCGCAACACTAAATGCTAAGCCCAAAGTTTTACCGACTTGCGCATTTACTGTGTGAGAAAGCAAAAGATCACTGCCGACCAACGGGATTGCCGCCAGAATACAAAGAAGAACGCCTAGAGCAACATAGGCGGCAAATGATATTCTGTGAGCAATATAAGCGGAGGCTTCTTCCAGCTCAATTACCCGCATGCGAACGCCGGCTTCTTCCTGGCAGGCATTTTCATCTGCGTTGACGTTCTTCCCCATAACATCAATTTCATCTTTTACCAGAAGATCTGTACTAACACCAAACAAACGGCTCAATGCAATTATCCGTTCCATATCCGGGATACTTTGTGCGCCTTCCCATTTGGAAACAGCTTGGCGACTGACGCCCAATTTGTCCGCCAATTCTTCCTGCGACCAACCGTTTTGTTTACGCAGTTCCAATATTTTATCTGCTAAAATCATAAAAACATCTCCATTTCAAACTAGAATTCATCATGATCATGGTGAAATTATAGCTGAAACAGCAGTTGCGTAGTAGCAAGTGCGGTTGGCAATTGCCGTTGAAAGCGCAATTTCTGCCGACAAATGAGCGCAACCGACCGCCAATTCGTTTTCTTTCATTTTCACACCGCGCTTTCCAATCATCTTCACTGATGCCGCCAAACATCGGAACAGAATTTCGCCAATCGTCGGAATGAAAACTCGCCAATCGTAGTACTAATATCCCGCCAATTCGCAAGGAAAACTATGAAACATCGCACTTACGCTTTCAAATTAAACCTTTTAACAATAGCCATCGCGAAACATAATCTACATAAGAGCAAAATCAAGCAGATTACGCATTATCTTCCAGTAGAAAATCTGGTAAATATTTGTATATAATCCCTTCTTGCGAAAAATTCATTGTATCCATCGACAAAACATATTTAGGATAATTATCCTTAACCAATCGATAAACACCAAATTCCCGGCTACGAGTCTCTTCGCTAGCCATCAAATAAGAGACTTGATAATACTCAGTTTCACCTTGTCTAGTAGCAATGAAATCGATTTCTTGATTATTAATACGACCAACTTGAACCTGAAAACCACGAGACAAAAGCTCAATATAGACAATATTTTCTAGAATACGTTCAATTGACGCAACATTTGAGAAACCTACTGCTTGCCTAAAACCATGATCTGTTACATAATATTTTTCCTCAACCGTCAGTAACTTTTTCCCAACACTGTCATAGCGTGGAACTTTTTTTAGAAGATACGCCGCTTGGAAAAAATTCAAGTAATTCAAAATGGTATCGACTGAAACTTTACGATTTTCGCTAACAAAATATTTTCGTAAACTGTTAGCTGAAAAACTTTGTCCAATATTATCTAAACAAAAAAGTAAAATGCGATTAAATACGTCAACATCTCGGATCGAATTGTATTCAAGTATATCCTTAACAACAACGGTATTATAAATGTCGTTTAAATATCTAAAACTCGGCTCCTCTTCCCCATTAAAATAATGAAGAGGAGGCATACCACCAATTTTGATATATAGCTGAAATAATTCCTGTATGCTTAAATTCAAACTTTGATACAAATTCACGAATTCACTAAAAGTAAAAGGAAGCACCTCAAAACTTACGTAACGCCCTGCAAGCAAGGTGGCAAGCTCTCCGGACAATAATTTTGAGTTAGAACCAGTCAAATAAATATCGCAATCATAATCAACTCTAAGCGCATTTATAACACGTTCCCAGTGAGAAACTAATTGAATTTCATCAAAGAAAAAATATATTTTACCTTCTATTTGTTGACTACGTTCTGTAATTAATTTCTGCAGATCAAAATCATTTTTCATAGATAAGTATTGAGCTGATTCTAAATTGATATAAATAATACGACTTTGAGGAACGTCTACAAGCAATTCAGATTGAATCATTTTTAACAAAGTGGACTTTCCCACTCGTCTCATACCTGTAATCACCTTCATAATAGGCTTGTCAATAAAAGGTTTGATCTTATTAAGATATTTTTTACGTAATATATATGACATATCCTCACACCTTTCGATTACAGCTTTGCTTACAATTTCGATTATAGTCGATAAATTTATTGTTTTTTATAGTTGTTTCTATTATAAACGAAACAAATTAAAAATTCACCTTTGAGATTGAAGCCGCAGTGTTCTAATAATGGGCGTAAATTTCAAGTTCAACTTTAAAATTACGCTCAAATTGGTTAACTTATCGTCTTATGCAGAAAATGCACGCAGCAAACAAAATAGCCAATCAGTGCTCGTTTAATGCTTCCAACAATATCCATCATAAACGAAGCAATCACCTGCAAATCTTCACCCTCATAATATTCAACAAGCAACTTCTTAAACTCAGGAACTTTATTTTCTGGAATAACCAACAAGCCTTTACCGTGAGAAATCAAATAATGTAGGGAACTTTTTTACAATTATTACACCGATTTGTTCCCCAAAACATAAACAACTAAATCACATATAGACTATATGTCATTTATAAAATAACTCTCAAAATACTTAGGATTTATTTATCCTAAAATATATGCTATAATTCTCCTAAAAATGGAGGTTCTTGATATGAATGTAAATACAGACACGCTTGTTTCTATTTCTGAAGCAAATCAAAACTTTTCCAAAGTTGCGCGACTTGTTGACACATACGGATCAGCTGTTATTTTGAAAAACAACGCTCCTCGCTACGTAATTTTAGAATTCCCAAAAGCCAAAACTGAAAAAGTTACTGTTCCAACAAACGATGAAGTTATGGCTTTATCCAACATGTTCATAAAAAAGAACAAAAAAGTCTATGAGGAACTTGCCAAATGAAGTATTTAACACGAGAACAAGTTATTAAACTTCACCAAGCTCTGATTGAAACAAGCGGTGGTTCTTCAGGTATACGAGATGAAGGAATGCTTGATTCTGCATTAAAGACCCCACTGCAAACATTTGACGAGAATGAACTTTTCCCATCTGTCTTAGATAAGGCAGCACGTCTAGCTTTTGGTCTTATAAAAAACCACCCTTTTATAGACGGAAACAAGCGTATCGGCACACATGTAATGCTAATCTTTCTAGCACTCAACAACATTATGTTGTCTTATAAAGATGAAGAACTGATCGATATTATTCTCAAAGTTGCATCAGGCAAAGCAAATGAAAATGACCTTTACACCTGGATTAAAAACCACCAAGCCTAATACTCCAACATTTAAAAGCATTTTTTAGAATATGCCAAACACTATTTCGTGCGATTGATCAAAGTAGCGGACATAAAACACCACAACAGTATTACTTAACTACAGCTTTTCCATTAAGGCAGTGCACCATGTAATGCGCAAACCCATCGTTTTTACAATTTACCTTCTTCTTATCAGAAACCTCGCTAATACCATTCTCACAATCTACTTCAAGGCTTGCATCCTTGGTGATTGTTCCTTCTAAAATACTCATGCCATTTAACGTATCAAGTGTACAAACATGAGTTACTTCTACGTTTGTTGCTGAAGCCGACCCATTACAACATTTAAGAAAGACATCATCCGCTTTCAAATTAACAACTTCTACCTTGCCATTGTTCACTTCTACATAAAGCTTACCAATCTCAATATCTGTGATGAGCACTTGATTAGAATCAGATTCAACCTCACAAAATTCAATCAGTCTTTCGAAGGACAGTCTTAAGCGAGATCACTGTGACACCAATAGCAAAAGAGGTAAAACCAACTCTAATAGCAAGTGTGCCACCCCATATTAAGGCAAGCAGCATCGCGATTAAGGCAACCGTCAAGCCGAATGTCGCTACTTCACGGCAAAAACGAACGAGCTTATCCATTATCCTTAAACACCTCCTCGTACACATACTAATATTCAGGTTTCATTTTACCTTTTGAGCTATATTTCTTCAATGCGTTCTATTACACCATCCCAATCACCAGGATAATTGCAATTGACATCTATGTATTTCTGGGCACTAAACTTCTCATTTGTTCAATGCCAGCGAATAACAGCAAATATTCTCATTATGATAATTAGTTTAAACCTCATTTTCCTCATTATATTGCTGCAAATTACCTTCAAAACCAGTAATCTTTTCATTCTCGATAAGTAACAAAGAATCCGCTACATTATTGATAAAGGACACATCATGCGTCACGAAAAGCAAGGGTCTGTCGTAGCCTTGAAGCAGCTCTTCTAAGGCTTCTATGGCACGAATATCTAAAAAGTTAGTTGGCTCATCCATCAGCAAATAATTAAAGTTACCTGTTAGAAGCTTCGCCAATTTCACCTTGGCTTTTTCACCATCACTAAGCACATTCACTTGCTTGAACACATCATTTGTTTTGAAACCTAGACGAGCCAAGATGATTCTCGTCATTGACTGGTCATAGATTGAATAAGGTAATACGTTGCCTAGAATCGTTTTTGTATAGTCGAGTGTTTCTCCTAGCTGACTATAGTAACCAATTCGTAAATTCGGATGTGTCCACGTTTCACCGTTAAGAATCATGTTGAGCAAAGTGGTTTTCCCTGAACCGTTGTCACCTAATAAGGCAACTTTATTTGTATTGTCTATCGCAAAATTGACATTCTTAAAAATCACCTTGCTATCAAAGCTCTTATTGAGATTTTCTGCCCTGATGAGTACCTTGGAATGAATTTTTTCTCGCTCGTCCATACTGAGCTTGATGGCTGCATTTTGATATGGCTTACTCTTCACCTCTAGTTGATTTACTCTTTCTAAAGTGGCTTTTACCTGTTTGTCGAGCTTCTTCTTATTTTGTTGCCCACCCATTTTATGCAGCCTAGCTTCTGAGTTACCCATCCTTTTGGGTGTGGTTTTTACTTTTGCTGACTGCTGTTTTATTGCATTTGCAACCTGTAAAAGACGCTTCTTTTCTTTTACATAACTCTCATATTCCCTCTCAGCACACTTATACCTCTTTTCTCTTTCGCATAGGTAAAACGAATAATCACCGCTATAAACCTCAATTTTCCCATTGACCAATTCGAAAATTTTCGTACAGGTTTGATTAATAAAATCTCGATCATGGGAGACAAGAATAAAACCCTTATTGCGAGAATAGAGCCGTTTAGCTAATAGCTTTCTTTGCTTAATGTCTAAATGTGATGTAGGCTCGTCAATAAGCAAAAATGCTTTATTATCAACTAAAAGGTGCTCCAGTTTCAATCTTTGCTGCTCGCCTGGACTACTACTACAATTCTGCTGAAAACGACGCTGATACATAAAACCGAGTTCATCTTCTAAATTGTTGAGCAAATAACTAATCTCGTCGTCCATTTGAACTCGCCCCGCATAGTCAGTATCAAGACTTGAAAGTATGCGTAAAAAGGTGGTTTTGCCTGTGCCGTTATCACCAATTAAACCAACCTTGTCACAAGCACCAATAGATAGATGATCAATCGCAAATAAAGTTCTTGCACCTATAACTTTTGTTAAATTATCAATACGTATCATAAATCCTCCTTGAAAATACCGAGAGGATTTAACCTCTCTACATTAGTTAGAACAGGATTTATTAATTACCATCTTTTGATACCTCCGAAAATAATTGCCACTATTATACCATGTACTCATATATAACTTAGTACTTCAAGCAACTTAACTATCGTCTTACTTATTTCACAAAGCTGGGTGCAAAGTGGCGAATCGACTTGCATGAGCGATTAAATATAATTCGCGAATGCACTTCGATTCGCTGAGCTTGCTCAAAGTTGAAAGCACAGTGTGCTTTCAACGCAAGCGAAGTACGTTAACATCCTGTGCACTCGACCCTACACCGTCGATATGTTTCCTCAAACAGCCAAACTGCGCTCAAAAACCGCGAGAACCCAGCTTAAAGCCGCTTCGCATTAAACCTTTTAACGATAGACCCCGCAAACCCCTGCTACACAAGGGCAAAAATGCACCCACCTAATCAGCCCTTGACATCAATACGACACTCCCCATGTAGCCCAAAAATACACGAACGATTGAACTTTTTTGTACTGTGGTACATATATGCAAACTATAAATACGGTATGCGTTTATGGATTTGCTGAACTATCGCCTAGTTTCTTATGAATTTTATTAGCACAAGCAGGCACTCTTCTAACCAGCATCGACAAATAGTGTTTACTTTCAAGCAAGAGCTTGACAGTAAACACTATCTAACTTATACTGTATGTATCGACGCATCCGTCGATAGGATGACGACCCCTTAGATGTAGCCAAGGCGCGAAGACTTTTTACGCGTTGACTCATGACAACTATTTGGCGCGTTAACCCTTTACCAGCTTGTGGTGTGAGGTGAATTGCATGGCTCGTAATAAGCGGCTTAGTTTTAATGAACGCAAGCAAGCAATAAAGCATGCTGCTATACGTATTTTTGTCAAACAAGGCTTTGAGAACACAACCATGGAAGACCTGGTAAAAGAAACAGGCTTATCAAAGGGTGGGTTTTATCACTACTACAAGAATACAACCGACATACTCCACGACATCATGCTCGACGGCATCGCATACCGCAACACCATCATGATGAAATCTATAGAGGATGGCAAGCAATGGAGCATTGATCTTCTTGCTGATGAAATGGCCAGAAAAGCAGTTGATAGCAATGCGCTTATGCCCGTCTACGTGGAACTTTTGTTGGCTAAGAAGAGAAACCCCCAGCTTGAACAGGTATATAGACAGCTTGAACACACTGCTTTTGATACGTTTAGGGCACATAACATCGATGCAGAAACGCTTTCTGTTAAGCCTTCGAATTTTGAACTTATGGCGTTTTTTGTAAACGCGATCATTCTTTCTGCGCATGTGCTCAACGAACACAAACTTGTACAAGATAATCAGGCGCTTATTAAGCAGCTGCTCTTGAATATTTTGAAACAGGACACCGCTCAATCCAGTCACGAGGGCAACAGCCGCGGCGCTACTCGCTCCAGCGACGAGGGAAACAATCAGTTAGGCAGCATACAAGAGTCTGTTCAAGCATCTTCAACTTCTTTACCAGCAAAGGAGCTCTCATGAACACATACCGCAAACTGTTTGCCTATATTCCACAGTTTAAGGGTTTAGCTATTGGAGCAGTACTCGTTTCAGCTTTGTCAGCTCTACTAACTACTTGCGGATATTATGCGATACATTGTTTTTTGCATGCGCTTATTATTGACGAAAACTTGCCTGTCGCTCAAAATTTTGCATTCGTCATTGCACTGCTTTTACTTACCGGCAGTTTATGTCTTGGCGCGTCGGGTCTTATGGCTCATTACGTGGGATTCAATTTAGAAAATGTTTTGCGCAAACGCGGTGTTGAAGGCTTAAATCGTGCAAGTTTTACATTCTTTGACACACATTCATCTGGAACTATTCGCAAAACTATTGACGACAATGCAGCGCTCACTCACACGATTGTCGCACACATGATTCCTGACGCTACGCGCGCAATCCTTATGCCATTTTTCATAATTGCATTCAGCTTTTGCATAAGCTGGCGCGTAGGTTTATGCATTCTAATACTTACTATTGTCGGTAGCGCTATTATGGCTAGCATGATGGGCGGCAAGCAATTCATGAAAATGTACCATGACGCACTCGATAATCTATCTGCCGAAACAGTCGAATATATTCGTGGCATTTCTGTTATCAAAATCTTTGGCGTTTCAGTAAGTTCCATGAAAAAGCTATCCAAACTTATTCACAATTATTCAACATATGCTTACCAATATTCAAAGCATTGCAAAGCAGGATACGTTGTGTATGAATGCCTTTTCTTTGGTATTATTGCAATACTTACACTGCCGCTGGTATTTTTTATTGACGATTTGGGCAGTCCCAAACGTTTGGCTCTCGATTTAATTATGACGTTTTTCGTATCGGGATTAATGTTTGCAGCATTTATGCGCGTTATGTACATTGGCATGTACTCGTTCCAGGGTAATCATGCGGTTGATTCGCTTGAGAAGCTTTATGCGCAAATGTCGAAAGAAGAAATACATTTTGGCAATGAAGATCATTTTGCAAATCACAACATTGAGTTTCGTAACGTTTCGTTCTCGTATGACAAAAAAGAAGTTTTGAAAAATCTGTCCTTCAATTTAGCAGAAAATAAGATATATGCTCTAGTAGGAAAATCTGGATCAGGTAAATCTACAATTGCTAAACTGATGTGCGCATATTACAACATAAGTTCTGGAGAAATTTTAATTGGCAATAAACCTCTTAACACATATTCTCAAGAAGCGCTCATGCAAGAAATTTCCTTTGTTTTTCAAGATTCTAAGTTGTTTAGTGACACACTATATAACAATGTTAGCTGCGTAAAACATGACGCAAGCCACGAGGAAGTAATGTCTGCGATTTCTGCAGCAGGACTTGATTCGGTATTAGATAAATTAGATAAGCGAGAAAATACCATAATTGGAACAAAAGGCGTGTATCTTTCAGGTGGAGAAACTCAACGCGTTGCGATTGCTCGTGCCATTTTAAAAAATTCTCCCATCGTAATTATGGACGAAGCGTCTGCTTCTATTGACGCAGACAACGAGCATGAGTTACAAAAAGCATTTAAACGTTTAATGCGTGGTAAAACGGTCATTATGATTGCACATCGTCTGACGTCCATTACGGGTGTGGATGAGATTTTGCTTGTTGACCACGGACACATTGTTGAGCGCGGTTCACATGCTCAGCTTATGGCGCAAAATGGCCAATATACACATTTGTACACAATTTACACCCAAGCTAATGAGTGGAGGGTTGTTAATGATTAAGTTTTTAAAAAATACGTTTGCTCTTACCGATCAAGGTGTACGAGGCGCTTTTAAATCGGGTGTACTTAGTTTTTTGGTATTTGTTATCAATATGGTTCCTTCAATGCTGCTGCTATTGTTGGTAGATCATCTGTTACTACGCCATGTACATAGTACAGCCATCTATCTTGTGTGTTCTATTGTGACCTTGGTGGTAATGGCAGTGCTATTGAGTTTTGAATACGAAGCACAATATAACGAAACATATAAAGAAGCAGCTCATTTGCGTCTTAATATTGCAGAGAAACTTTCGCGACTAGAAATGTCTTACTTCGCAAAACACGATCTTACCGATCTCTCTCAAAGTATTATGGCAGACGTAGCGTCACTTGAGCATGCAGAAAGTCACGCAGTTCCGAAACTGCTCGCGTTTTGTTTATTCTTACCATTTCTTTCTGTATTAATGTTCATAGGGAACTGGAAAATGGCGATTTGTGCCGTTGGCCCTACGCTTCTTTCGTTTTTGCTGATTGTAGTATCAAAGCGCTATGTACGTGCGCAGCACAACAAACATTACCTGCGATTACGCGAAAATTCTCAAGCGTTTCAAGATCGTATTGAGCTGTCCAAGGAAATTGCGGCGTTTAATCTTGCAGAACGTATAAAAACAAAGCTTTATGCCAAGCTTGATGACACGCTCCGCGTCCAGTGGGAAAGCGAACGCAACGCTGGGTTCTTGCTGATATTTGCCGATATTTTCTCGCATTTTTCGTTGGCATTCACGATTATCGGTGGCATTTTTCTTATGCAAACTGGCGAAATTTCTGTGCTATATCTGCTAGGCTACGTTCTTGCTGCCATGAAGCTCAAAGAATTTGTGGACTCGAATATGGAATTCCTTATGGAAGTTTTCTATATCAATTCGGCTGTGAAGCGTATTCGTGAAATTCGCGACGCAAAGGTATTAGATGTGCAGCCGGAAGCTGCTACAGACGTACACACTACAGATAAACGCGCTACTCAATTTGCTAATTTTGATATAGAGATAAACAAGCTCAGCTTTTCTTACGATGACGCTACTCCTGTGCTAAACGACGTAAGTTTTACTGTGCCGCATGGAACAGTTTGCGCACTTGTTGGGCAGTCAGGCTGCGGAAAAACAACTCTGCTTCGACTTATAGCGCGTCTGTACGATTTTAATTCTGGTAGCATTCGTATTGACGGCGTAGATATACGGAAAGTTTCTACTGAAAACCTGTACCGAAATATATCTATCGTTTTTCAAGATGTTACTCTCTTCAACACAAGCATTTTGGAAAATATTCGTATAGGTCGAGAAGATGCTACAGACGAAGAAGTGAAACATGCAGCTCAGCTTGCGCATTGCGACTTTATTGACGCACTCCCAGATGGGATCAACACCATTATCGGCGAAAACGGTCAGCAGCTTTCTGGAGGCGAGCGTCAGCGTATATCAATAGCGCGCGCATTTTTGAAAAACTCACCAATTCTTATTCTTGATGAAATTGCTTCAAGTTTAGACGTTGACAACGAGATTAAAATTCAACAGTCACTTACCGAATTGGTAAAAAATAAGACTGTGATTATTATTTCTCACCGCATGAAGTCAATTGAAAATGTTGATCGAATAGTTGTGTTAAAAGATGGTCACGTTGAAGCATGCGGTACACATGCCGAGCTTATCCAGATAAGCCCTACTTATCAAAATCTTATTGATAAAACGTGTGCAGCAGAGGAGTTTTCGTATTAGTTTGAGCGCGTGTAGAACGCGCATGATAGAAAAAGGAGGAATTTGTTATGGAACGCGCAACTAAATTAAGTGGTCATGACCTGATAAACATTGGTATATTTGGAGCCATTTATTTTGTTATTGTATGTGTAATATCAATGCTTGGGATAGTACCCGTCTTTTTGCCGCTCCTTGCGGTATTAATGCCAATTATAGGCGGTATTCCTTTTATGCTCTTTTTGACCAAAGTTAAAAAGCCAGGAATGATTTTTATCATGGCAATCATGATGGGTCTATTGATGGTGCTCACAGGCATGGGAATGTGGTCGTTGTTAACAAGTGCGATTGCTGGTTTGATTGCAGAAATTGTGTTCAAAAGTGGCAACTATGCCAGTGCTAAAAAAGCTGTTTTGACATATGGATTTTTTAGCCTGTGGATGTATGGCAACTATATGTCACTGTTTCTTGATCGCGAACAATATTTTGCACAACGTGCAAGCTTTGGTAAAGCTTATGCCGAGGCTGTTGCTCAGCTCCTACCAAATTGGATGGCGTTCGTTCTGCTAATTGTATGCTTTATCTGCGGTATTTTAGGCGGACTGTTTGGTCAAAAAGTTTTGAAAAAACATTTTGAAAAAGCTGGTCTTGTTTAATGGCATATTCATCTCTAGCAGCGCAAAAGAACAAACGCAGTTTTCTAGATCCACGCGTAAAAATCGTCCTTGTTTTGCTATTAGCAATATTCGTAATGGGCGGCGTGTGTGGCGCACGCATGAAAGATATAAGTTTTGTATTATCTATCATTCCTTTTGTGCTGCTTTTGATAGAACAACAATGGAAAAAATTTTGGCATGCAAGTATCATGCTCATAATAGGTTATGGCTGTCTTTTGGTGATACCATATTTGCCTAGTATGATAAAACCTATCGCTTTAATGTGCGGATATATTCTTACGCGCTTTGTAGCAACAGTTGCAATGGGCAATTATGTTATAGCTACAACTTCGGTGAGTGAATTTATTGCAGCAATGGAAAAAATACATATGCCACGAGCCATTATTGTGCCAATGTCAGTTATGTTTAGAATGTTTCCAACGATTGCAACAGAATGGAAATCAATTTGTCGCGCTATGAATATGCGTGAAATTCATATAGGAGCAGTTGGTATTGGAAAAATATTAGAGTACCAATTAATTCCTATGATTAGTTCGGGTGTACGTATTGGCGAAGAACTATCGGCAGCAGCGTTAATTCGAGGATTAGGCTACCCTATCAAGCGAACTAATATTTGCCAAATTGGTTTTCGAATACAAGATTGGTTTTTATTACTCATTTCTTTGTCGGTCATATGTTTTTGGTTGTTGTGTAGCTTAGGAGTAAGCGTATGATCGAATTTAGGCATGTTTATTTCCATTATGGAACTGAAGATGACCATCATACAAGTGAATTAAATGATATTAACTTGCGCATAGAAGATGGCGAATTAATTTTGATAACCGGACCTTCGGGTTGTGGCAAAACAACGCTGTTACGTCTTATAAATGGTTTAATTCCACGCTTCTATCAAGGAAATGTAAAAGGCGATATACTATTAAACGGTCGATCTTTTAAAAATAATGAATTATATGATTTAGCACATGTTGTAGGCACGGTTTTTCAAAATCCTAAGTCACAATTTTATAATGTTGATACAACGAGTGAACTAGCGTTTGCGTGTGAAAATCAAGGACTACCAAAATCTGATATTTATCAGCGTATTGATACAACAGTTGCTGATTTGCACATGGAAAATTTGATGGATCGCAATATTTTTCATCTATCTGATGGCGAAAAGCAAAAAATAGCTTGTGCGTCAATTGAAGTAGCAGGATTAAACATAATTTTGTTAGATGAACCTTCAGCAAATTTAGATTACGACTCAACGTTGATGCTTAAAAAGTTGATTTTGCATTGGAAAAAACAAGGAAGAACAATTGTTGTAGCTGAGCATCGAATAGCTTATCTTTGGGATATTATGGATCGCCTAGTGGTTATGCAACAAGGTGAGATCGTTAAAGATATTAAATCCGAACAAAAAGATGCTCTTAACGACATAGATGCGCAAAAAATGGGACTGAGAACACGACTTATGGTATCACCCATACAAATTAATAAAATGCCATCTGTCACACAAGACGATCAGATAATCGCATTAAAAAATTTCAACTTTGCGTATCATGGCGTAAAGAAGAAAATAGTCAATATTAAATCGCTTGCTATTGCGCGTAATCAAATTACAGCAATTGTAGGAAAAAATGGAGCTGGCAAAACCAGTTTTCTCAATTGTTTTTGCGGTTTAGAAAAAAACTGCAAAGGTATTTTTAAATACGAGGATCGCGTTTTAAGTAATCGAGCACGTAAAAAATTATGTTTTATGGTGATGCAAAATACAGGCAACCAGCTGTTTACAGAAAGCGTTTTAGATGAAGTTTTAATTAGTTTGCCTAAGCGCAGCAAAAATAAGAACGATGTTGCGATGAATATATTACGACAATTTGATTTGGACTTTTTGGCACACCGTCATCCGCAGAGTCTATCGGGTGGGCAAAAACAGCGATTAGCAATTGCATGCGCGCTGGCAACAGGTAGAGAAATTCTAGCGTTAGACGAGCCGACGAGCGGATTAGACTATGCGCATATGCAAGAACTAGCACAGCTACTATCAAAACTTAAGTCAATGAATACAACAATTGTTGTAGTAACTCACGATAGTGAACTCATACATGCATGTTGCACAAGATTGATTCATATGTAAAGTTAGCTCTCGAAATGCATAGAATTTATTTATCTTGAACCACATACTATGACCTCCCCAAAAGGGAGTATGAATAAATATAAACGCAAATGAACTCGTTTCTTTTCCGAAGCAAATCAAAATTGTTCTAAAGTTGCGCGCCTTGTTGACACATACGATTCAACTATTATTTCATCATACTGTGCATGAATCGTGCTTAATTAACATTTCCGACTTCACAGCCTGGGTGCAAAGTGGCGAATCGACTTGCATGAGCGATTAAAACATAATTCGCGAATGCACTTCGATTCGCTGAGCTTGCTCAAAGTTGAAAGCACACTGTGCTTTCAACACAAGCGAAGCACGTTAACATCATGTGCACTCAACCCCAGAGCGTTGATATCTTCCCTCAAACAGCCAAACTTGAATTTATATATCTACTGTTTTAATAAGTTTGATTGCCCTTGATGATACTAACTCGTCTTGGCTCATTTCCAAAAGGCTCTTTTCATCTACCCACTTATAATTAACCGTTTCTCCTTTTTGAAGAGCAATTGCATTTTTCTTACAATCGGTTACGCATAGATATTCAACATAAAGAGAGTGGTAAACATCCTGCACAAATCTTCCGATCTCCATAATTTTTGAAGCTTCAATACCTGTTTCTTCTTTTAATTCTCTTACTGCACATTCTAATGGTGTTTCATATTGCAATGCAGAACCACCTGCTGTCAACTCCCACATTCCACCGAATTTCTTTTCAAAATCTCTTTGCATAATAAGGTAAGTCCCATCTATATGTTTAACAATTACTTCGCCCACCAAATGATACATGCCGTCAGGAATTGGTTCTCCTCTCACTAATGTAATATTCTTTAATTTATTAAATTCTTTATCATACGCATCCCAAATCTCAGCCATAAAACCCTCCATAAGGCCTGATTGTCAATTTCATTAAATATGAATTTTATCTTTCTCCAGTGGATACAAAGCCATTGTTCACTTCTACATAAAGCTTACCAATCTCAATATCCGTGATGAGCACTTGATTAGAATCAGATTCAACCTCACAAACTTCCACATCATGTGGCAAACTCACAACAATTTCAGGCATACCCTGAGTAAACCACCTCAGCCAATTCGAAGCTGAAACTTTTTTAGTTTGAATAAGCCTTATAACATTTTGCGCTTCCTCAACCCTCAATATATCTTGTTCACAGTTAACAAAGCTCACACCAAAGGTATCAGCACGTTTCACCGTTAAACGAACATCTTTCGTCTCTGCGATAAACTTCTTATTATCCATTACTTACGTTAATTAGATAAATAAATACATAAATTACAATTGAACTAGTATAGAAACATTCTATTTTTCATATAACATAGTAAAAGTAGTGAATAAATTACGAGGAGGTAATTTGTGAAGAAAAGATATATGTTGAGAAATATTTTTAAAACCAAATATAATTTCCATAATATTGTTTTAATCGTTTTCATTGGACTATTAGCAGGTTTCTTATCAGGATTGTTCGGTGTAGGTGGAGGAATGGTGATAGTTCCTGCATTAACTGTTTTTATGAAATTTGATCAGCGTCATGCTACTGCTACTTCTCTTGTTGCCATAATTATAACGTCGCTTTGTGGAAGCATTGTTTACGGTTTAGACGGCAAAGTGTCATTTTTATCAGCATTTTTTCTAATAATAGGTTCAGTTTTCGGATCACAAATTGGGGTATATTTTTCACATATTTTGCCTAAAAAAATATTTCCTTGGTGTTTTACACTTTTTGTATTACTAGTTATATGTTCTAGTCAAGTTTGGATTCCGTTAAGAAATGTAGATTTTAATGTTAGTTTTTTAAAAGCTATATGTCTTATATTTATAGGCGTTTTTTCTGGTATTTTTTCAGGTATTTTAGGCGTTGGTGGCGGAGGAATTATAGTGCCATGCGTGCAACTTTTGCTCGGCATGGGAGACCTTATGGCAAGAGGAACTGCTTTGCTTGTCACGCTTCCTACAGCTATAAGTGGTAGTATTGCTAATGCTCGTTACCATTATACTCATTTTACTGAAGGAATTATTATCGGTATTTTTGCGACATTTACTGTAAACTTAGGCGCAATAACTGCGCGCAGTATTTCACCTTTTATATGCAATATATTGTTTTGTATTTTTTTGTTCAGTGCATGCTTACGAATGATATTAAAAACAGGTATTTTAGCTAAGAATAAGCGTTAAATATGTAAAGTCTTTGACTTTTATTTATTTAAAAAAATAGTTTTGAATATAAAAAGTGGGGCTTAGATTTAAGCCCCACGATATAGGAGAACGTTATAAAGTGACTTTTTACAATTATGCCATTTGAGTAACATCTCTTTTTGCTTGTATAAATTTTATTATCATGTTTTTTGCGTGATAAATAATTACGCAAACTATACTGTATATCCTCACTTCACAGGGTGGGTGCAAAGTGGCGAATCGACCTGCATGAGCGATTAAAACATAATTCGCGAATGCACTTCGATTCGCTGAGCTTGCTCAAAGTTGAAAGCACAGTGTGCTTTCAACGCACGCGAAGTACGTTAACATCCTGTGCACTCGACCCTAGAGCGTAGACATGTTCCCTCATACAGCCAAACTGCGCTCAAAAACCACACCAAGCCAGCCTAAAGCCGCCACACGCTAAACCTTTTAACGATAGCACTCACAAACCCCTGCTACACAAGGACTAAAATGCACCCACCTAATCAGCCTCCTGCATCTGATAGCACAATCAAGCGCCGTGACGGTGGGAAGCACCACTTATTTTCTCGTTTGAGTTTGAACATAAAAATAGCAGATAAAGGGAAGGAAATGAATTTACACAACTTTTAGGACTTGACCTATGAAATAATTAATAGTTCCATTTTCAATCAATATATAGAGACCGAGTCCAATAAACACGACAGGTACAATTACTTTTTCATACTTTTCCACAGTCTCTCCGATAGCAGAAATTGAGGCGAGATTTTGAGATAATTTGCATAGAATCAAAATCCCTAAGGCAAATATTACTAAACTTATACTAATCTCAATCAAACTCTTTCCTGTAAAATAGGGGATATAAATTCCTAAATTATCTCCACCCATTGCCACTGTTAAACTTGTAAATGCTAAGATTTTTGATCCATCTCCGGTAATTTTCCCCTCGATATCTTCTTCATCAATATCTTCATCCACAAAAATTGCTCTTATACCAAGACCTAGCGGAATTAGACCAAGGAGTCCGATAATCCAATCTTGTGGAATAAAATTTAAAAAGTAAGCGGCAATAAGACTAGCCAGTACAAGCAGTCCTGTACCTAAATACTGCCCTACATAAATTGATTTCAAACCTTTCTTTCCTTGACTAGCGAATAAAATAGTCAAAACAACTAAGTAGTCAATGGATGTAGAAACAAAAACTAATAAAGCGGATACTATTGTTTCCATTATTTCTCCTTTCAAAATGTTAAATTTTTTAGACAGGGGGGTACAAAGTGGGTGCACTTTTTAACGTTAACATCCTGTGCACCCGACCCTAGAGCGTTGACATCTTCCCTCATACAGCCAAACTGCGCTCTTAGAAGATTATGACAAGAAGAATGTGTTTGATATTGAAGAATATATAAAGAGAAAAGGCAAAGTTAAGCTTAATAGAAATACTGTAATTACAAGATTAAACGAGTAAACACTAGGTATGTCTTATCGACATGTTCGTATGCAGAAACATATCCATGAACCTTTTAACAATTATCTCTGCCTATCGTTAAAAGGTTTCAAGCAAATAAACTTAGAGTTCTCACACTCCTAGATATTTAATATATATTTGACACGGATTCCACTCATCCCATAAAGTTGGAAAACATTCCAATTCTTTATATCCCATCGCGATATAAAAATGATTTGTAATATCATATTCTTTGTAGTGTCCCATCTGAACAGTTTTTACCTGTGAGTATGTGTAACCCATCTTCCTTGCCATAGCTTCGTATGCTTTGTTAAGTACCGAGCCAACTCCCATTCTATGGAATTTCTTTTTTATACCCATCACAAAAATCTCTGCACAATCCTTGCTGGTTGCGTTTAACACAATAAACCCAACAAGTTTATCATTAATATAACAAGCAAGAAAAGGCTTTTCCTGTGAATCTTGAATATATTCTTCTGTACTTTCTGGCATTCCAAACCATTCTTGAAGATCATACAATACTTCTCTCGATACAGATTCCTTTTCTAGTTTATTCTCAATTTCTTTTACTTTTATATTCAATCCAGTCCTCCACAAACTCTAATTTATTCTTGTCATCAATACTAGAGCCTCCGCCGTCGAATCTTTCCAATCGAAGCTTCCTATTCGGTCGCTTCTCTTGGAGATTCTTGACATGAGACCTACCTCTGCTTCGCATCGATTAGCTTTGCTAATCGCGCGATAGCAGGGTTAGAGTTTCAACGTTGATTGACATTCCCCACTTCACAGGGTGGGTGCAAAGTGGGTGCACTTTTTAACGTTAACATCCTGTGCACTCGACCCCATAGCGTCGATATCTTCCCTCATACAGCAAAATCACACTCAAAAACCACAAGAACCCAGCTTAAAGCCGCTTCGCATTAAACCTTTTAACGATAGACCTCGCTAAGCCTTGCTACACAAAGGCAAATTTGCACCCACCTAATCAGCCTTTGACATCAATACGACAGTCTCGACGTGGATTGAGAGAACTCCTAGTATAGCTACACTTTTTTGAGTGCACAGGATGGATAGTGGGTGCACTTTTTAACGATAGGAAAAGCTATCATTAAAAGGTTTAAGACCTGCTTAATAGCTTGATTTTGAGCATAAAAACAGCTTAGAGAGGATTCCCCCTAGGTTGGATTGTGTAACGTTTCAGACGCTTACAGCCTTTTGACTTTTATGATGCTCTTTCTTACCAGCTTCTCGTCATATTCACTAAGCTCGTGACGCTCACTTTTCAGAAAATCTTCCATTTCTCTGATTCGTCTTTTAGCATCTTCTTGACCTGCTTTTTCTATAAGAAGCTGCTGTTTCTTAACTTTCAGTTCATCAATCTCGTTGACAGTTTTCTTATATAGTTTCATCACGTGTTGGATACAATGAAACCTTAGCTTTGAACTCTGAAACTTTAGCCTTGAATTCTGAAACCTTTTTAGGCATCAAAAAAGACGATATTACTACCGCCTTAATTATTTACACATAACGTATTTAGATTTCTATTTCATAGAAACTTGATCCTTGCTAAGCTCTACAAACTGGGATTTGTTGTAGTTATCTCCCATTTTCTTTAATTCCATATGTAATACACAGGCAAATACTATCTCAATGATACATGCCACAACAGCAACCGTTGTGCCGTTTAATGCACATCCTAAAATCAAGGAAATCATCGGAATGGAAATTGCAGCAACCGTATATCCCTTTGATTGATACAACCATGAATAGGGAAATAAATGTGCTCCAAACACCATAGCGTATACCATAATCATCTTTTCCGGAACCGCACTAAACACCCACATAACGATTAATAAATAAATCATTTGATTTAAGGTGAAAATGAAGCCTAATTGTCCAAGTGGATTTTGTTTTGAAAAGATATCCACCTTTATAAGTTTACCAATGAGCCAAGCCAGCGGTAATAATGGGCATGAACAGCAAAATACCAATAAATTTTTCATATTCATATTGATATTTAAAATTGACACAAGTACTATCAGAAGCCATATAATCACCGATGCCATGATAAATGGCAATCCTTTTTTCTGCTGAATTGTAATTTCTTTTCTTAATTCATCCACCATTTTCTCCTCCAGAAATTTAAATTTACCTACACTGCCTTAATCTTATAATTTATTAATTCAATAAATGCTATCACAGTCGCTCCTATCATCGGAAACCCATAGGGACTAAATATGAAACCGAAATGGCAGTGTGGGCGTCTATACAAGCGGGAGGGTCATTTTGCTTTCGCTTCAGCATATCTATCTTTGCCCCACCAATTTGGCATGAGCTCCTTCAATGTGACAGTCTTCCGCTGTTCAAAGTCCTCCATAATCTCCATTTTTTCATTTTCTTCATTCAATTGATAAAAGAACTCTCTACACGCCCCACAAGGCATACCGCTTCCCGCGCCATAAGGTGCCTTGTCGCGGAATGCGATGAAGCGCTTCACCTTCGTCTGTCCGCTATTCACATACATATTAAGAGCGGCTACGCGCTCTGCGCACAAATTAAGAACCCCACTGCAGCTCTCAATGCAGAAACCCGTGAAAATTTCTCCGTTTTCAGCTTCTATTGCACATACAACATGATGTGCGTAAACGAATGGAGAAACTTCCTCCGGATGAAATTGTGTCTTCACCTTTTCATACATTGTATCCCAAATATCCATATATTCCTTTTCTCCTAAAATACCTGAATTTATCGCATAGGCCTTCCTATTTGAATATAGTTTTCTGGTATACGAAACTCTTCTTGAGACACCGCCACTGTTTCCCAATGATACGACGCAGCTTATTGTAATTTTTTAATTGATTCACTTTCAGACAGTATCCTCATTTGTTCAATAGCTATTGCATTTAATTTCTCCAATCTTTCAGATTGACTCATACCTTCATTTATAAATACAGCATTAAGATTCTCAAGATTAGAAAGGCAAACAAGCTGAGATATATCTGCATAATCTCTAATATTGCCTTTTAAATCCGGATTTTCATCACGCCACTCTTTAGCTGTTATTCCAAATAAAGAAACATTAAGAATATCCGCTTCATTTGCATAAATAAAATTGATTTTTTCTTTTGAAAGTTTATCTGGTACAAGTTTGTTCTTAATGGCATTTGTGTGAATTCTATAATTGATTTTTGCCAAATTTCTTTTAATATCCCATCCTAGCTTCTTCTGTTCTTCTTCCTTTAGACGTTCAAATTCTTTGATTAAATATAATTTAAAGTATGGCGATACCCAAGAAGCAAACTCAAACGCTATATCTTTATGAGCATAAGTTCCACCATATCTTCCCGCTCTAGCAACAATACCGACAGAATTGGTTTTCCACACCCATTGCTTAACAGATAATATAAAACGGTTAAGTCCTGCTTCATTTTTAATTCCCTCGAATTCGGTGGAATTAAAATTCGTGTTATACATTTCTTCCCAAATACCTAGAAACTCTATCGTATTCTTATTCCTAAGCCACTTTTCAATCAAAGCAGAACCGTTATCAATATTTCTAACCATATCCGTTAAAGAAATATAATCTCTATTGTCAATGGCAATAATGCTGATTTCTGAACCTTCAACATTTATTTTAGACACGTAATCACCTCTCAATCATCCAACTTCACACATTTAGCAAATCATAGAAAGTCCGCTCATCTATGATTTCTATATCTTGACCCTCAAGCTTGAGCTTTTCTGCTTTTTTATGCTTTGATGACTTTTCACCTTTAAGAATTGCATTGTAGTCATTGTCACCAAGGATCAGATAGTTCGTCTGCTTATTCACGCTATTATCTAAGACACCGCCGAGATTCACTACAATCTGCATCGCATCTTTGCGAAGCATTTTCTCAAGCTTACCAGTGAAAACCACATGTCGATTATAGAAAAATCCATCTTCATCAATGACCGCTTCAGTAGGCTTAATGGCTTTGATATCTATTCCTTTGCCGCCGTGGCTTTCGCCGGCGATCCATAAATCTTCAATAGCGAGATTCTTCTCAGCCATACTAGCTTTTACAGCATCATATAGTTCTTTCGTTGATGTGCAGTCTGATAAAGCACGGTGTTCATTATTGTGTAAGCCTAAGTAGTCAGTTAAATCGGAGAGTCTGTGATGCTTCAACTCAGGATACAGTTTACGAGCAAATTGCATCGTATCCATATACTGATTAGACAATTGTTCCTTAAAGCCTTCATTCAAAAAACGCATATCAAAAGAGGTGTTATGACCAAGGATAATGTCATCACCTATGAACGAGAGTACATCCGTTTTAACACTGTCTATAGATGGCATACCTTCCAGCATGTCATTAGTTATTCCTGTTAATGCTGTAATAAAATCGTCTATGTCAAAGTTTGGTTTAATCAACTGGTCATAACGATCTACAATTTCATTGTTCCTGACCCTTAAAATACCAATTTCAATAATTTCATCGTAATACGCAGATAAGCCGGTCGTTTCGGTATCCAGCACACAGTAATCATCAATGAGTTGCTTAGTGTAATTTGAGTTTGAATTGGACATAAAAAGCACCTCCTTCATCTATTGAAATCAGTCTAGCACTTATTATATCTTGAAAACTAAGTGCCTTAAGCATAAAAACAGGTCGATTGTAATAATTGACCGGCTGTTTTAACTATTTTTTATAAAGATTTTGTCAGCCTTTTTCGCGCAATTACTACCGTTAGTGTATCAGATTAACTATTAAAAAACTCAAGAATTAGATGCAATTATTTGTAGCATCATTTTAGATATTTCTTTTGGAGACGGGCGATTTTCCATTTGCATCCATTCGGAAAGAAGATTCCAAAGTGCACCGGCACTGACAAGCAGTGCAGCTTTCTTTTCAAAGATGCTATCGTACAAATTTTGATTTCCACGAACGGTGTCATAAATCACAGGTAAGGCCCGATTGAATTCTTCCAGCAGATAATAGAACAGATGATTCCGCTGCAAAAGACGCAAAAAGTTGATCTGTTTCTCCCAAAAGGTAAAAAACACTTCCACAATCTGCTCCAGTGTATAGTGCCTGTCTTTTTGAAAATAAGTAATGTAGTCCTCACATCTTTCTAAGAAGCATTGCTGTAATACCTGCTCCTTCGAATCAAAGATCCGATAAAAAGTTCTCCTTGATAAAAGCGCATGTTCGGCGATTTCTGTTACGGTAATACGAGCGTAGTCTTTTTGGCTCATAAGATCCAACAAGGACTGCATCAACCATTGACGGGATTGCTCAGCGATGGGATTCTTTTCCTTTTCTACCAAACTCATTTTGGTCCTCCTGTCACACTTTTTCGGGATTGTAGCACTTGAACTTCTTCCATTAACAATCATGTCTTTTTGAATATAATATAAATTAGAAAGTGACACAAGTGAGACAGATAAAGGAGGCTCAATTTTATGAATACAATAAATACGATTGTTTGGCTGTTCCCGGTTATTTTTATGCTGCATGACTTCGAGGAGATTATTTTTGTGGAGGCATGGAAACGGAAATATAAAAGAAAAATACAAACAACAAAAATGAAGAAGATTCCATTTGCCGATTTGGGAAGCACCCCGTCATTTTCCATTGGTGTATTGATTGAATTTTTCATTATTTCAGCTTTATCGCTCTCTGCTTGTATCTTTGATTGGTACTTTTTGTGGCTGGGATTATTTTTTGGATTTACCATTCACCTGATTGTGCATTGTATGTTGGCGTCGCAATTTAAAGGCTATGTACCCGGAGTGGTCACCGCAGTCCCGTTACTTCCGTTTTGCTTTTATATCCTTTGGATTTCAAATGAATTCCTTTCTTTTACCACAGCTCAATTATGGATCAGTTGTGTAGTAGGCGCTATTTTGATGCTCTTAATGGTGGCTGTTTTGCATAGATGTATGAAATCGTTTGAAACTTTTATCAAGAAGTGGGAAGTTTAATTACCCACAAATAGCAAATTTTTAAGGAGGTCTTTTGCATGGAGTTGGAATTTAAACAAGGTATGTATCACCTAAATCCTGATCCTAATTTTAACTTTCAGCTTAACCGTGTCATTCTTTGGGATGGAGGGAATTTAAACGATGTGATGCAGGCTGCCAAAAGGATTACAGACAGCACAAGCTGGAAACAGGAAATGATTTACCTTGGGGATCATGCACTCTCTCAAAACAGAATCCCTCAGGCAATTGCATATTACCAGATGAGCGAATTTTTTGATGGAAATCCTGGCAACAAGGAATACTATATAAAAGCCACAGGACTGTTTTATGAGTATTACCATTCTTATTTCGATGAGAGACGTGTCCAGAAAATTCAAGTTCCATATGAAGATGTTATGCTGCCAATCATGGTTGCAAAAACTCAAAAACAATGTAAGGGCACCATTCTTTTACACGGTGGTAACGATTCATGCTTTGAGGAAATGTTTTTGCCGATGTTATATCTTTCTGAACACGGGTATGATGTATATCTATTTGAAGGTCCTGGACAAGGCAACGTTCTTCGTGTTCAAGGTAAACACTTTACATATGCTTGGGAACGTCCGGTCAAAGCAATATTAGATTTCTTTCACTTGAATGACGTCATTATTATTGGTGTTTCTTTGGGAGCTATGCTGGCCCTGCGTGCTGCTGCACTTGACAAGAGAATTACAAGGGCTGTATCTTGGTCTGTTTTTCCGGACTTTCTTGACGTGGTTCTCGACCAAATACCAAAAAAGGTAGCCGGTATCGTTCGGTTTATGTTGAAACATAATCTTCGCATCGTTCTCAGCCCTATTCTTTGCATGATGAAATTGATACGGAAGAATGACCCATTATTTCAATGGGGTGTCAATCATGGAATGTACGCCTATGGAGCTGACAGCATTTATGATTATCTGAAGAAAGTGAGTAAATATCAGATTATGGATGTGGCCTCCATGATTGAACAAGATGTATTGATTCTTGGTGCCAACCAAGACCACCTCGTTGATTACCGAATGATCAGCAAAGAAATCAACGCACTTACCAATGCGAACTCTCTCACATTTCGCCTTTTTACTGAAAAAGAAAATGCGGGAAATCATTGCAATTTAGGAAACGCCAAACTGGCTTTAGATGTGATACTGCAATGGTTAACATTTTTAAAACAGCGTGATTTAGAAGTTAGGAAGAATTGAATTCATTTCAAGAATCTCATGTACATCTATCCTATTATACTCAACGTGTAACTCTTTTAACAGCAAAAAAGCACGTCAGCAGCTTGCTGATATGCTTTTATTTTGCCTTCTAACATTTCCTATAAGCTTAACGCTTTAATTCTGTTTTGCTCCCATCAAGGAAAGTAAACTCAACCTTTCCATCTTTATGCACGCATAGATAGTCAACCATGCTAAGCCAGACGTTTTCATCGAACGCTGTTAACAAGTCCTGCTTTTTCAAGCCATCAATAAAATATTCAACCTCATCACGCCTCGCTTGCTTTTCAACAATACGAGCTTTAACTTCCTTAAGCCTCGACTCTACAGTATTAAACCTGTTCACTAAACTCGCATATTTTTTCTCACACATATGCTACGGTACATTTCCTTCTGCATAAATTTTCCCACTTCACAGCCTGGGTGCAAAGTGGGTGCACCTTTTAACGTTAACATCCTGTGCACTCGACCCTACACCGTTGACATGTTCCCTCAAACAGCAAAATCGCACTCAAAAACCGCAAGAACCCAGCTTAAAACTGCCACGCATTAAACCTTTTAACGATAGCCCTCGCAAACCCCTGCTACACAAGGGCAAAAATGCACCCACCTATTAAGCCCTTGACATCAATACAACACTCTCGACGTGGATTGAGAGAACTCCAAGTATAGCTACACTTTTTGAGTGCACACTATGGATAGTGGGTGCACTTTTTAACGATAGGAAAAGCTATCGTTAAAAGGTTTAAGATTGGCTTAATAGCTTGATTCTTGAGCATAAAAAATAGCCTAGAGATGATTCCCCCTAGGCTGAGTTTTGTAACATTTCAAATGCTAAAAGTACTTTGGCTTTTATGATGCTCTTTCAATATTCACGCTAATCTCTGATTTAAAAGTTACGCTGAACTTGTCCTCGTAAACTTTTATTTTCTTGATGTACTTTCTTACCAGCTTCTCGTCATACTCACTAATATCGTGACGCTCATTTTTCAGAAAATCTTCCATTTCTCTGATTCGTCTTTTAGCATCTTCTTGACCTGCTTTTTCTATAAGAAGCTGCTGTTTCTTAACCTTAAGCTCATCAATCTCGTTGGCAGTTTTCGTGTAGTCTTTTTTAGCTTTAAGCAAGGTTAGTAGTATCGCTTGTTTGTCCGCGATTCTTTTATCAACCGTTTCAATCTCGTTTAAGTTATTGCCCGCGATAATTTCTCTAATATTATTCTTCAACATGTCTAATACTTCATCCGATATACTAAACACCTTGTTTATGGCTTTCACTGTAGCAGACTGCAGTTCTTCCTCTTTTACTGTCGGAGCATCGCAAGCACTAGGACCATTTTCCCATCTGGTACAACAACGCCAAACAATAGAACGCACTCCTCGATTGTTCCAAGCAATTCTTCTGTAAACATCCCCACATTTAGAACAAACACATAAGCTGGATAAAGCGTACTTACTGGAATAAACTCTTCTTTTTTTATTCTCCTCACCACTAAACATGTTGGCTCGTCTTACCATTTCTTCTTGAACTTTAAAGAAAATATCTCTTGGAATAATCGAAGCGTGGCTATCTTTTACATAATACTGTGGTTCTGTTTCATCATTTTTTATACGAACATGGTTAATAAAATCTATCGTCTTTTTAGTTTAAGAAATTATAAAAAAGCAAAGTACGCTTGACAAAAAAAGCAAAGCGAGCTATACATTATATGTAAAGTTAACTTGCTGTTGAAGGAGGAAAATGAAAAATACAATTTTTCGATTAAGAAAACAGCATAAAATAACTCAAGAAGAATTGGCAAATGAAGTTGGAGTTACAAGGCAGACCATAACTTCCATTGAAACTGGAAAATATATAGCGTCACTGCCGTTGGCTTTTAAAATTGCTAAGTTTTTTGATATGAGTATTGAAGAAATATTTAGTATAGAAGAGGATGATTAATATGAACAAATTAGAAAAATATAAAAAAGAAATAGGATTTAGAATTAGTATTTTAGTCTTATTATGTATGGTTGCCTTACTCGCAGTTATTATTGGAAATTTTTACTTAAAATATAAATTCCCATTAAAAGAAGATGTGACATATTATGTAGCAGTATTTTTTATTGGACTTGAACTTGTATCTGTATTCTACATGTCAATGCTTGGTAGAGCATATAGAAATAGAGATATATTGGAGAAGATGCATACTAAAGAAACAGATGAAAGAATGATATTAATAAAGATGAAGTCAGGATCAAATATAATACCTATATTTTCAATGGCTATTGTAACTGTTTCTTTATTTGTAGCATATGTAAGTTATGAAGCCTTTTTAGCGTTAATAATAGTTGCATTTGTGCAAATAATATTTTCTAAATTATTAAAAGTATATTGGTCAAAAAAGATTTAAAAATATCATAGTAAAGGTATTAGACGATAGACAGTTAAAACTCTATCGTCTTTTTTATACTCAAAATTAGGATGTAAAAATGGTAAGGATAAGAAGCCACACTTAAAACAATTTAATATATAAGACATTTAGCGATTGAAATATAAGTTCAGTCGCTTTTTTAATTGAAATTTATAGATTAAGGAGAAGAAATTAATGGATAGAGAAATGATAATTTAGCTGCCTAATCTTCGATTGTCGCTTGCCCGTTCATGAGCATAGGTAAAAGCCAATCACGGAGAGCTATCAAAGCTCTATTTTCACGTTGATTATACGATATAGTCGTATAAGCAGGCATATCCAATGCTATTAAACACCTTAAGTTCAATCTCATTTGGAATATAAATGGGTCGATTATTAACTAGTGGTTTATCACAAGAAAGTACAGCATCACCACTAATGAAAAATGGGTATTCTCCATTGAGATCTTTAGCTGCTCCGACTTTAATGGTAGATTTCTTCTCTTCACTGATAATGTCACCAAGCTTTCCGTTTGACTCTCTACGAAAGAATTCGTCACACAACTTCGCCGGTAACGAAAGGTGGGTTATTCACAATCTAGTAAAAAGATTTGAATTAAGCCAGGTAGCAACGCCATTATTGTTGTTGGAATCACAAACCTCGTCCGCAATCGCAAGCAACCGAGGATTACTATTCGATACCGCTACACCGTATCCCCCTGCGCGGAACATGTCTATATCTATAATATCGTCTCCGAAAACGACTGTGCGACTAGGCTTTACACCCAAACGATCGCAAATAACGTTCAAAGCATGCCCCTTGTTTGCAAGAGGATTCGTAAGCATCCACAAAACATCTTCGCTAATGTGTAGCGAAAAATCGGTTGGAAGAATGCTCTGAAGTTTTTCCTTCTCACTCTCTCGAGGAACAATAATAATCTTGTCTGCTGTGCCACGCGGAACATTAGAAAAATCGGTAATAATAAAATCCTGCTCGTTCCAAAGCATACGAACATCAAAATTAGTGTAACGAACATCGTTCATAACAATGCCAATGCGAAGCGTAGGAATCTCATTAAGCAAGCGCAAACACACACTACAAGCATGTTGAGAATCAAATCCAAAACGCGTAAGAGTATCAAGGCTTCTTTGCGAAGTAAGCTCACCTATCGTGCTGTGAGCACAGTCAAAATCAATAAGAGCACCATTAAGGTACGCGCAAACTTGAGCATTCAAATCGTGAATAAAATCAAAAGCACTTCCAACAGGTCGAGCAGTAATAATAGCAAGCGGAATTCCACATTCACTCAAACGCTTAGAAGCGCTAACAGTTTCTTGGCTTAAATATCTGCTTTCAAAAGCATTAGCATCATGAAGCATAGTGCCATCAAGATCTGCTACCACAAGAGAAGGAGAAAAATGAAGCATAACAATAACCTAATGTATTTTAATTAGTCTAACATCTTCTAACATCTTAAAAAGCATAGCAAAATGTACACCTGCTCTGCTTATAAAATAAAAAGCGCGCAATCTTTCGACTACGCGCTTAAAAGAATACTTAGATAAGTGAAAACTTAGTCATAAGATTCAAGGCAACAATAACAGCCACCCAAATCAACGCTATAATAACAGTCCAACGATTCAAGTTCTTTTCTGCAACACCAGAGCTACCAGCGTTCTTCGTTAAACCGCCGCCGAACATGTCGGAAAGACCGCCGCCCTTGCCCTTGTGCATCAAAATCAACAATGTCAACAAAATGCTGGTCAGCACAAGCAACACTTGCAAAACAATTTTCACAGCGGACACAAGTAACCTCCTGTTTTAGAGTACTTTGTAAAGCATAGTAAAAGCCATTGACCTATGTATTAAATTCGATTTTTGTAAGACGACAATTGAACAATAGTAGCCAATTCCTCAATGTCTAAAGAAGCTCCACCAATAAGAAATCCATCAACGTCTGGCTCACAAATAAGACTTGCTGCATTAGAAGACGTTACAGAGCCGCCATAAAGTATTCTAACTTTTTGTGATACAGTATCCCCGAAAGTTTCCTGCAGATCATCCCTAATAGCCTTAGCAGCATCTTGAGCAGACTGTGCTGTAGCTACCATTCCAGTTCCAATAGCCCAAACTGGTTCGTATGCAATAATCAAACGCTCTGCCTGCTTAGAATCCAAATCGCGAGTAACGTCATGAACCTGTCCAACTGCAAAATCAAGCTCTATACCCTGCTTGCGCTCTTCAAAACTTTCACCAACGCAAAGAATAGGTTGCATTCCAGCAGCAA
This sequence comes from Gardnerella sp. DNF00109, assembly GCF_049262845.1. NCBI lineage: Bacteria > Bacillati > Actinomycetota > Actinomycetes > Bifidobacteriales > Bifidobacteriaceae > Gardnerella > Gardnerella sp. DNF00109. The sequence goes on along the minus strand of NZ_CP058406.1, from coordinate 813,050 downwards.
GCACAGCTCGCACTTGGTCAACAATATTCGCATCATCTTCTGGATGATACTTACGTCGCTCAGAATGACCTACAATCACCATTGAGCAGCCCAAGCTTGCAAGCATATCTGCAGAAACATCTCCAGTAAACGCGCCTTGAGCTGTAACGGAAACTGCTTGCGCGCCATAAAGAATAGGAAGATTATCAGACTCAACTAATACTTGCACACTTCTCAAGGACGTAAACGATGGCATAAGAGCAATATCGCATTTTTTACAATCGAAGCGAGAATCACATAGACGCCACCAGAATTTTTGAATAAAATGAGTGGCTTCGAGGTGATTAAAATTCATCTTCCAATTGCCTGCAACTAGCGGTTTCCTATTGACAACCATAATCACCCTTAAGAATTAGTTATAAAGATAAAATTAACATTATGCCGACCCCGATCTACAAAAAGAATTTATAAAATCGAAGTCGGCACAATATTTTAAAGTCACTTACTCAAGCACGCTCAAACCTGGAAGCGTCTTACCTTCCAAGAACTCGAGTGAAGCGCCACCACCAGTGGATATGTGAGAGAAGCCATCTTCTGGGAATCCAAGATTACGAACTGCAGAAGCGGAATCTCCACCACCGACAATAGTGAAAGTGCCGTTCTTCGTTGCATCAACCAAACCCTGAGCTACAGCGCGAGTACCAGCAGCAAACTCTGCAACTTCGAACACGCCCATTGGTCCATTCCAAACAACAGTCTTGGAATCAACAATCTTGTCGTGGAAAAGCTTTTGAGAATCAGGGCCAATATCCAAGCCCATCTTGTCTGCTGGAATGGCATCCGCTGGAACAACTTCTGGAGCAACAGGGGTATCGCCTGCTGGGAAGCCAGCGTTCACAACAATATCGGTTGGAAGAACAAGCTCAACGCCATTCTTCTTGGCGGTTTCAATATATCCCTTAACTTTCTCGAGCTGATCCTCTTCAAGCAAAGAAGTACCAACTTCATGACCCAAAGCCTTAAGGAATGTGAACACCATTCCGCCGCCAATAACAAGGCGATCAGCCTTAGAAAGCAAGTTTTCAATAACGCCAAGCTTGTCGGAAACCTTAGATCCACCAAGAACTACTGTCAAAGGACGCTCTGGATTTTCGGTTGCGCGAGAAAGAGCCTTAACTTCCTTCTCAACAAGCAAGCCAGCAGCAGCTGGAAGATCGGCAGCAACATCGTAATTTGAACCCTGGGCGCGGTGAACAACACCGAAACCGTCGGAAACAAAAACTTCTCCAAGAGCAGCAATCTTCTTAGCGTATTCAGCGCGTTCGGACGCATCCTTACTGGTTTCTTCGGCGTTAAAGCGCACGTTTTCAAGCAAAACAACGTCGCCATTGTTCATTGCAGCAACCTTAGCTTGAGCATCTTCGCCGTAAGTATCTGCAGCCAAAGCAACATTTACACCAAGAAGTTCACCTAAGCGAGCTGCCACTGGAGCCAAAGAAAGCTCTGGAACAACTTGACCCTTTGGACGGCCAAGATGAGCCATTAAAATAACCTTGGCGCCCTGCTCGCGCAAAGCTTTAATCGTTGGCAAAGCAGCCTTAATACGACCGTCGTCTGTGATAGTCGTGCCCTTAAGAGGAACATTAAAATCGGCACGAACGAGTACGCGCTTGCCGCTCAAATCTCCCAAATCTTTAAGTGTCTTCATTGGTATCCTTTCCAAAACATGATTCAACCAATCATGATGGCGAATTTAACAAGAAAAAAGACGAAAGCAAAGCTAAAACGTCTATAAATTCCATGAGCAATTATATCGCATGTGCGCAACAAGCACGCCCAAAATTAGATAATAAAAAATTACAAAAAATGCCGCATACTCAAAGTATGCGGCTAATACGAATAAATACTCAGTCAAAAAAGCAATTACATTCGCGACTTTTCTACTTTAGCGCAAAGCTGCAAAAGTCTACGAATACGACCAGCAACAGCATCCTTTGTAATCGGAGGATCCGCTAAATGACCAAGTTCTTCTAGACTTGCATCACTATGCTGCAGTCGCAACTTTCCTGCCATCAAAAGATTTTCTGGAATATCGTCCCCAAGAACATCGAAAGCGTGACGAACCTTTTCGCAAGCTTCTGCAGCAGCTTTAGCACTTCTGCGCATATTAGCATCATCAAAGTTTGCCAGTCGATTAGCTTTGCCTCTTGCTTCACCATCAGAACGCTTACCAGTCCATTCTCGAGCAGAACGAGGAGCTCCAATCAAAATCAGCATACGCTCAATAGCGTCAGAATCTCTCAAAGTAACACGCTCAGAGCTTTTAACTTTGCGCGCCTTTGCACCAACTCCGAGTCGTGCTGCCATTGCTTGCAACGCTGTAGCAGCCTCATGAGTTGGGCAAACAATCTCTAAATAGCTTGCCTTTCCAGGATCGGATATAGCCCCATGAGCTAAGAAAGCACCTCTCCACGCAGCTTTAACCTGCGCAATACTTCCACCAACAATTTCAGGGGCAAGACCAGCAACGATATGCATACGACGGTCCAACAAACCTGATTGTAGAGCCAAAGCTGCAGCACCTCGCTCCACAAGAACATCGTAACGAGTAACAACACCTGTAGGAGTCTGACGAGTAGTTTGAGAAATCGTTGCTTCTCTTTGGAAACACGTCACAAGCGTATCTACAAGCCATTGCGCTGCGCTTAGAGAATCAAACTGTGCACGAATCACAGCCTGATTATTAACCGGCCTTAAGCCGCCACCAAAACGCATCATTGCTGCTGCCTGAGCCATAACAACCGCTGGTAGCTCACTATTATTTGCGACGAGTTCGTTCTTTACGTCGTCAAGAAGAGCCAAGGGAAACCTCCTATTTTGTTCTTCTTAGAGTATGCGTTGGGATTCATACAAGATGCCGTTGCACGATGTGCAAAACACCTACATGCTCGGCTTTCTGTGATACCCAATGACTTGGACATTTTACCTTTTTATAGTTCTACTTTTTATATTACATAATCCTATAGGAGAAACTAAATCATGTTCTAGATCTCATCTCTCTAGCAGATACTGTAACCTGCAATCCTCTTAATTTTAGTCTTCTTGCAAGCTCTATGCTAATAGCTACAGACCTATGCTGACCCCCAGTGCATCCAACAGCAATTGTTACATAATGCTTATCTTCTTTTGCAAAACCATCAATTGCCGTAAGAAGAGCTTTTTCGTAAGAGTCTAAGAATTCTATTGCCGCTGGATTTTTAAGAACATAATCGCTAACTGCTTTATCTTTTCCAGTTAAATCCCTAAGCTCTGGAATCCAAAATGGATTGGGCAAAAATCGCATATCTGCCACAAAATCGGCGTCCATAGGCATTCCGTACTTGAACCCAAAACTAAAAATGTGAACAGATACAGTAGAAGATCCTTTTCCAAGCAACCCCTCATAAAGTTTAGTGGAAAGCTGATGAATACTAAGATTTGAAGTATCGATAATAATATCCGCGCAATCTTTAAGATGACCTAAAAGCTCACGCTCTTCCAAAATACCATCTATAAGTCTTCCTCCGCGCTGCAAAGGATGTGGTCTGCGCACTGACTCATATCTTTTAATGAGCACAGAATCAGATGCATCTAAAAATAGTATTCGAGTTTTTACGCCTAAATCATCTATATGACCCAAAACAACAAATAAATCATCAAAATATCCGCGTGATCTTACGTCAATAACTGCTGCAAGCTTATGAACTTTAGATCCAGAAGATGTCATCATGTCTACAAGAGGGATGAGTAACTTTGGAGGAAGATTATCAATAACATACCAGCCCATGTCTTCCAAAGCATTTGCTGCATGAGATCTGCCAGCGCCGCTCATGCCAGTAATGAGCATTACTTCAAAATCGCTTGCCACCTGCGAGAATTCACTATTTTCAGTGATCATAACGCCTCCTTCAATGCTTTTTCCATGCAACTTCTTATGTAATCGTAATCTGTAGCCTTGTCAGATTGGTGTTTGATTATGCAAGAATCATCACACGAATCATCACTTGAATGCCTATAATCAAAAGTCATGAGTTTTACTTGATCTAGTGCTTGATATAAAAGCATTTCTTCTCCACCAATACCCATGCCATATTTTCTCCAAACTTTAAGCATCTGGCTTGGTCGAGGATCATATACAACGTCTAGCAAAGCTCCTAAATGTTTTATTGACTTTTCCTTGCAATATTCACACAAAGCGAGCGCTAATCCGTCTGCTATATGAGCAGGAACAGTGCTTATAACAATATCTGCGTTTACAATTGCTTCAATTGCATCCAACGAAGAAATAGATTCTAGAATGTGAGATTTATCACATTTTTCTATATCTTGCGATATTTTTATAAACTCAGGATCAATAGTAGGGAATTCTATACCGCAAACAGGCTTGTAGCCACGTTTGTTTTTAAGATTCAAGTTAGACGGCTCTATTCTTCTGCTATTTGGAAAATCCAATTTATATTTATCTACTAAATCGTTAAATCTACTAACGCCTTTAACAGTTTTACCATCGCTTTGCAATCTTGCAACAACACTAACTTTACTCAATTTTGAACCTTGAGCAATTTCTATTAAAGCTGCCATTGCAGAAGACGCAGTGTTTCCGCTGCCAATAATAACCGCACTTTTAGCGTTTAATATTTGAGACTTTAAAGAGTGTATTAACGCCATTACAATACCATTTACATCTGTGTTACAAAGCTCAATCGTCTCAGGATTTTCTAAGCATGGCTTTTTACTAAACACAGCAGTATTTGCAACACCAAGCGTTTTAGACCAATAATCGCAAGCTACACCTAGGCTCATAATTGTTTTTTTAAGTGGCATTGTAAGGCTTAAGCCTTTCCAAGAATCGTCAAGATGCGCAATAAAATCTTTTAAGTCTTCCTCGCTAACTTTTTCTTTACCATAATGCCAATTATTTAAGCCCAATGCCTTATATGCAGCATTGTGTAGAACTGGAGATAAAGAGTGCGATATAGGATTGCCCAAAACCGCGCAATTGTAGCATTTTTCAACCATTTTAACCTCTTTATTTATAAGTCTTTATTAATAAGTTTATGCGATTTTACAAATCCTTAGGATCCACACTAAATTTTAATTCACCATTTTTTCGCATTGCAAAATGCTTTGCACATTCTTTTTTCAAACGATTAACTAATTCATCTCTATACTCTAATGGCACTCTTACAACTGCTTTAACTCTGTCGTTTAACTCTTCAAAGCGTTGAGAATTTTGCTCGTGCAATGTTGAAGGAGGCTTCATTGGAACAATTCCAAGTAAAGGTGGAAGATATTCGGATTCACTCGAATCGCCTGAAACCACAGATTCACTATCTTTAGTTTCGACTTTTAACATTGGAAGATTACTAGAACTATCTAAATCACCATTTTTGCTTACAACTTTTGTAATATCTTCGCTTACATCTACACTCATTGCGCCAATCGCATTAAGCGTATCTACTACAGCCTGCCTAAAACCCCATATTCTTGCGACACATACAGTTGGCGGAAGAAGTGCTTCACTTCTTTCTTGCAACTCTTGTTTAGAAAGAATTGATGAATCCCATTCTTCCAAAGATTTAGCGAGAATATCGTAAGTTTCACCCAAAATAAGAACGCTTCCACCTCTGTTTTTTGACGCACACATTGAAGCTGCTTTCATCCAAGCATTCAAAGTGTCTATTCGAGAATCTAAACCAGTGTTGTAAAGACTCGTCCACGCGTCTAAAATCGCAACAAGACCATATTCTCCGCAAGAATTTTTAGATGAGCTTAAAACTCGAGGTTCTGCTCCTAAAGTACAAATGACAATCATCGGCTTCTGGTCAATCCACTCTATAACACCACTTTTCTGCTTCGCGGAAGATATAATAATTGGAACATCATTGAAAATCTTAAATATTTCTTTGGCAGTAAAATTGACGCCAACACGAATAGCCTCGATAAAGTTAGATCCACTAGAACAATTCGAGCACTTCCAGCCAATCGCAGCACTTCCACACCATGCGCATTTAGGAGCAGAACCATCTATAGGTAAGTCAAGAGGACCTGTACAGCGTTTACAACGAGCCATACTATGGCATTTTTTGCATGCAGCACGCTGAACAGTATCGTCTTGTGCTGTAACAAGTAAAACAGGCAGATTTGCGTCTAAAGTTTGTCTAATCGACGCTAGTGCAGTATACGGTATTCTAGATCCTGCACTCGGGTCATTTATCTTATTAAGGTTATCCAAATTAAGTAGACGAACCCATGGGCAAGCATTACTAACAATAGTATTAAATGGTTTAATTTCAATTAAAGGTCCACTTACTTTTGCAGCAAGATTTTTTCCTTTTAATTCGTTTTGACTTATTACGCTTCTAGCAAAAGACATTGTTATGAAAACGCCATTATGATTTTGTGTGCGCAATCGCATAACTCCTCTAGCTTGAGCGTAAGGCATCATACCATCTGCGTACTGATATGCGCCATCTTCTACAATCACAAAAAGCGCTTGCGACTCAACTGGTGCATACATTGCAGATCTTGTTCCTAAAACACATGGAACAATTCCTTTTTCTATAGCTCTCCACGCTCTATACCTGTCTGCTGGAGAATCATATGCACAAAGACGAGCAACATCTCCACTTAAAGTTCCACTTGGATTCTGCGATTTTTTATAAGGTTTAAGACCATAAACCATAAGGGCACGCATAACATCGTTTACTTCGCGAATTGTAGGAAGAACAACAGCAACTTGACGACCAGCTCTTATTGCAGTTACAATAATCCACGCTAAATCCTGAGCCCATCTCATTGCTCCTGGTAAGGCATCTATAAGAAAAGCTTTGCAATTATTCTTATAATTATTCGAAAGCGAACTATTTTCATGATGCAAATAATACGGTTTATGAACATCTTCTAAGGATTGTTTAAGAAGATTCGCATTATTGTATGTTGCAATCATACGAGCATATGTTGTTTTTCTAAGATTCTCACTTCCATCGTATTGAGATATCGCGCAAGTATCATTAGACCTAAAATTTTTTTGTAATTCATTAATCCATTTTACTCTTTTAGATAAATGAATATCGTCCAGCAAATTTTCTTTATCTACACCAGCAATTCTTCTAGGTAAAGCAAGTCTAATAATATTAGCTCTTGTTCCACCATAAGCATCAGCTATTGAAGAAATATCTTCCATAAAAGATTTAGAAACTACTTCCCCTATTGGAATAATTTTTTCAATAAACTTTAATGAAGATATTGGTGTTGTGCTTGATTCACTCCTACTCCAAATAATTCCATTTACGCGTCTAGTACCAAATTTTACGCGGACCATACACCCTGGCTTAGCGTAATCATCCTGATCTTTGCTAACAATGTAATCAAAAGTTTTACCGAGATGAGATGCTTGAACATCCAGCACAATATGAGCAATAGGGCAATTATCAGCTTGACTCTGGGTTGAATCACTCTTCTTACGCCTACGTGGTTTGCGCGCTAAACCATCAAGTGAAGGCTGCTCAAGCATTAGCACATCCTTTTAAATCCTCAAATCAATTTTTTAAAGATTTTACCTCATTCTTAATCTGATCAACACGATTAAGTCTTTCCCAAGGAAAATCAACATCTGTTCTTCCAAAATGTCCATAAGCAGAAGTTTTCGAGTAGATTGGTCGAAGCAAATCAAGCTCGTCGATAATTGCTGCTGGGCGTAAATCAAAGACTTTTCGAACAATCTTAGAAATATCTGAACGAGTAATTCCATTAGCTTCGGTTCCAAAAGTTTCTACATTCACGCTAACAGGCTCTGCAATTCCAATCGCATATGCAACTTGTACCTCTATTTTATGGGCTAAACCTGCGGCAACAAGATTCTTAGCAACCCAACGCGCAGCATAGGCTGCAGAACGATCCACTTTACTAGGGTCTTTGCCAGAAAAAGCTCCACCACCATGATGTGCAGCCCCTCCATAAGTGTCTACAATAATTTTTCTGCCTGTTAAACCAGAATCTGCTGCAGGACCACCCAAAACAAAAGATCCAGTTGGATTTACAAGCATTCTGTAATCATTATGATTTACGTTTTTCCCTAACACTTTGTTAAGAACAGGCTCTACAACGTTTTGGACAAGTTGATTTCTAAGCCAATCATGACTCACATCTGGGTCATGCTGTGTTGAAATAAGAACAGTATCTAAACGAACAGGGTTCCCAAATTCATCATATTCGATTGTAACCTGTGTTTTACCGTCTGGTCTAAGTTTAGATACAATTCCAGATTTTCGCACGTAGGATAGGCGCTGGGCAAGCTGATGAGCTAGATATATTGGAAGTGGCATATAAGCGTCTGTCTCATCGCTAGCATATCCAAACATAACGCCTTGATCGCCTGCGCCTTGGCTTTTATAACGATCTTCTTTAGACGCAATACTTTCGGATTCTAAATCTAATCTAGAAACACCTTGATTTATCTCCGCGCTTTGCTCAGTTAGCGAAACCATTACTCCACATGAATCAGCATCCAATCCAACAGTTGAACTGTTGTATCCTACTTCGCGTACAACTTTTCTAACAATGCCTGGTATGTCGGTGTATACTTCTCCCCTAACTTCCCCGAAGACTACAAATTGTCCTACGCATGCACAAACTTCAACAGCAACATGCGCATGAGAATCTTGACGAAGCATATCATCTAGAATCGCATCTGCAATCTGATCACAAAGCTTATCAGGATGACCTTCTGTAACAGATTCTGCAGAAATAAGTTTAGCTTCCGACATAACTCCCCTTTAATTAAAAAATTAAAACTTATGCGCTAAAACCAATAACAGCCGCATATCCAATACCAACAAGCATAGGATAATACGGCTGCAATTAAAAATGTAAAGAAAACTTAATTTCCCTCATTCATATCATCTTCACCAAGATTCTCCACCAGCAAACCTTTATTAATTTCTCGGAATGCTATAGAAAGAGGCTTCTCCTGGTTTCTATAATCAACAAGAGGACCGACGTTCTGCAACAATCCTTCGTTAAGCTGAGTGAAATAAGAATTAATCTGCCGTGCTCGTTTTGCGGCAAACAAGGCAAGCGCATACTTGGAATCCGCATGCTGCATCAAATCATCAATAGGCGGATTTGCAAGTCCCGTAGGTGTTGGCTTAGTGCCCAATGCCATAATGTTCTCCATATTCTATGGTGCCACAATAGTTTCCAAGTAGACTATTGTAAGCTATTGCAAGGATATTTAGGAATTACTCATTTAGATTAATCTAAATTAATTTAAATTAATCTAAATCGTATTCTTTAGCTATTATCTTCCAAAGTTCATCTGCAGCGCGCTGAGCATCGTCATTAACAATCACAAAATCAAACTCGCTAGACGCAGCCATTTCTACTTTAGCGGTTTGCAAACGCTTAGCCTGCTGCTCAGGAGTTTCAGTGCCTCTACCAATAAGTCGACGCTTAAGCTCCTCAAAGCTAGGAGGGGCAATAAATACGTATACGACTTCTAAACCTAATCTAGAAGCTTCCTGCTTAACTCTCCTAGCTCCCTGAAGATCAATCTCTAGAAGCGTTGGAACGTTTTGAGCAAGATGATCTAAAACAGGCTGAATTAAAGTGCCATAATGTGCCATTCCATGAACAAGAGCAGTCTCCAGAAACTCTCCGTTCCTCTTCCTGCGCTCAAACTCTTCTTCATCAATGAACCAATAATGAATTCCATTAAACTCATCATAACGAGGTTTTCTGGTAGTCGCAGAAACAGAAAGCCAAATATTAGGATGTTTTTCGCGCAATACTCCCTCAACAGTGCCCTTACCAGCTGCAGTAGGACCAGTAAGAACAATCAAACGCCTTTTAGTAGCGACTGGCATACTCTGTGTATCGTTTAAACTAACCATATTTGACTCTCTTAAATAATTTTCATGAATCCATTAAAGCTTGACGAATATCCCAAGCTATTCGTTCAGTTGCAGTAGATAATGCACCAATATCTGGACCATGAGAAGCAATAGACCTAGAAACTGTTACTAAAACATTTCCATGCGTACCAGCAAAAACCGTTTTCAAATCGTTAGCTTCCGCTCCCTGCCAACCGTACCCTGGAGAAAGAATAGGACCAGTAAAACTCGTTAAATCGATTCCACCGCCATTCATCCAATCTCCAATAGTGGCTCCAACAATTAAGCCAACGGAACCCATGCCCTTTGTATTATTGTTAAAAATTTGCGCAGTTTGAGCAATACCATGAGCAACAGTTGTGCCGCGGTAGGAACCAGTCTGACGAATAGCAGTTTGCAAGCTAGCGCCTTCGCGATTAGACGTTAGAGAAGCAATAAACACGCCCCTGCCATTATTAAGAGCCTCATTAATCAACCCACCCATTGACCTAGCTCCGTAATACGGAAGAAGTGTAATAGCATCAGTAAGAAGAGGCGCATCTGGCTTAAAGTATGCGTCGGCAAGCGCAGAGATTGTTGTAGACAAACCACCATGACCACAATCAACAATAGTAATTACGTCCATTTGTCTTGCAGCATACAGCACTCGTTCGAGCGCCGCGAACCCCTTAGACCCGTAACGCTCGAACATGCTCGACTGGAATTTTACGGCAGCAGCTCTGCCGTTCATGGCCTGAAGCATACGCATGGAGAACAATTCTGCTCCTTGAGCATCCATCTTGTATCCCCAATTAAGCAGCATCTTGCGGTGCGGATCTATGCCAACGCATAATGGCCCATATTTTGCCATAGCGTTTTTTAGACGCAATCCAAAATCGGATCTTTGCGCCTGCAATTCCTGCTCTCGTATGCTTTCGGTCATGTATTAAGCCCGACTTTCTTCGTTTTCTGCCTTCTCGATTGCAAACAGTTGCTTTGCATGCTCCTGAATGCTCATCACTTGGTAATCGTTGTTCTTAACGGCTTCTATAGCCATAAGAACTGGTGCAAACTCCGTAATTGTAGTGAATTGCGGAAGGTCTGCTGCAACAGCAGCTGCACGAATAGCATAACCATCTGTACGCGACCCTCTGGAATTCGGCGTGTTCAACACCATATCAATCTTACCATTCTCAATCAGCTCAACCACGTTTTTGCCGATTCTTTCATGCGAAGGCACGTCATTTCGCACATCCTTCGCCGTGTCGCCAAGGCTAGAAAGCTTATCAACAATAACGGAATCAATGCCGTAACGTCTAAGAACAGATGCCGTACCTTCTGTAGCCCAAATCGTAAATCCAAGCTCTACTAGGCGCACTGCAAGTAGCGGCAATTGTCTTTTATCTGCATCACTTACAGATACAAACACGTTGCCGCTTGTAGGCAAACCGCCCTTGTACGCTGCAAGCTGACTCTTAGCAAAAGCATGTGGGAAGTCGCGGTCAAAGCCCATAACTTCTCCAGTAGAGCGCATCTCTGGTCCGAGCAAAATATCGACTGTGCGACCAACATGCGTGCGGAAACGTTTGAAAGGCAAGACGGAAGCTTTAATAGCAACTTGCTGGCCTGGGTGAATATCTCCACCATCTCCCTTAGGAAGAAGAAGACCGCGCTTTCGCTGCTGTGCGATTGTTTCCCCAGCCATAATTCGAGCAGCAGCTTTAGCAAGAGCAACTCCCGTAGCTTTAGACGCAAACGGAACAGTACGAGATGCTCGAGGATTCGCCTCAATTACGTACAAAGTGTTTGCCATAAAAGCATATTGCACATTAATAAGACCACGAACTGAGCATCCGCGAGCAATCGAAAGCGTGCCCTCGCGAAGTCTACGAATTTGATCGTCGGAAAGCGTGCTTGGAGGAAGAGTACAAGCAGCGTCACCAGAGTGTACGCCAGCTTCCTCAACATGCTCCATAATTCCGCCAATATAAAGCTCGTTGCCGTCGTAAAGTGCGTCAACATCAATCTCAATAGCGTCCTGAAGGAACTTATCAATCAAAAGCGGCGAAGGCAAACGACCAGAAACAACAGTGTCTGCTTGAGCTTCCTGTAAAGCACGATCCACATATTTTGCAAGCTGAGCATCATCGTACACGATTTCCATTCCTCGACCGCCAAGCACATAACTTGGTCGCACAAGAACAGGGTAACCAATTGCGTGAGCAGCATCTTTAGCCTCTTCAAGGCTTAATGCAGTTCCGTAGCGCGGAGCATTCATGCCTTCTTGACGAAGAACCTCACCGAAAAGCTCACGATTTTCCGCCAAATCAATAGCCTCAGGCGTAGTGCCCAAAATTGGAACTCCTGCAGCTTTAAGGCGCGCTGCAAGCGAAAGTGGAGTTTGGCCGCCAAGTTGCACAATAACACCTTTTACTGGACCAAGCTTCTTTTCTGCTTGGTAAATTTCGAGCACGTCTTCAAAAGTAAGCGGCTCAAAGTAAAGGCGATCCGACATATCGTAGTCTGTAGAAACTGTTTCAGGATTGCAATTGACCATAATTGTGTCGTAATCCTTACCCAGCTCTTGCACAGCATGAACGCAAGTGTAGTCAAACTCAATACCCTGACCTATTCTGTTTGGACCAGAGCCAAGAATGATTACAGCTTCACGATCGCGTGGCTTAAGCTCGCTTTCGTCAGCGTAGCAAGAATAGTAGTAAGGTGTTACAGCGTCGAACTCGGCAGCACACGTGTCAACCGTTTTGTAAACAGGATGCAATCCATACGCCCAGCGAAGCTCTCGAACCATGTTTTCGCCTTCGTCGCCAAGATTACGCAAATGCGCAATTTGAACATCCGAAAGACCAGCAAGCTTAGCATTCTTTAACACTTTTGGCGTCAAATTTTCTGCTTCACGAACCTCTAAAGCTGTTTTATTGATTAACGAAAGCTGCTCAACAAACCATGGGTCTATCTTTGTTGCGTCAAAAATCTGCTCAGGCGTAGCCCCACCCCAGAGCGCGCGCTGAATTTGCAAGTAGCGGTGCTCGGTTGGAGTATGAATTTCTTCAAGAAGCTTAGCAACTTCTTCTTTACTTGGGCGCTCGCCGTCCCAATTAAAGCAAGCGTGACGTTTATCAATTGATCGCATTGCTTTTCCAAGAGATTCCTGGAAATTTCCAGCCAAAGCCATTGCTTCGCCGACTGACTTCATAGAAGTTGTAAGCGTAGTGTCTGCTCCAGGGAACTTTTCAAAAGCAAAGCGCGGAATCTTAGTTACAACATAGTCAATCGTTGGCTCAAAGCTTGCAGGAGTTGAACGCGTAATATCGTTTTGAATTTCGTCCAAAGTGTATCCGAGGGCAAGTTTTGTAGCGATTTTTGCAATCGGGAAACCAGTTGCTTTAGATGCTAGCGCAGAAGAACGCGAAACTCGCGGATTCATTTCGATTACGATAATGCGACCAGTTCGAGGATTGATTGCAAACTGAATATTGCATCCGCCAGTGTCAACGCCAACACCTCGAATAATCGCGATGCCAATATCGCGCATCTTTTGATACTCGCGATCTGTTAGCGTAAAGCATGGAGCAACTGTAATCGAGTCGCCTGTGTGAACGCCTACAGGATCAACATTTTCGATTGGGCACACAACAACAACATTGTCTTTGGAATCTCGCATAAGCTCAAGCTCAAATTCCTTCCAACCTTCAATGCCTTCTTCAATAAGCACTTCGTTTGTTGGAGAATAGTGAATGCCTGCTCCTGCAATGCGGTGTAATTCTTCCTGATTGTGAGCAATTCCAGAGCCTAAACCTCCCATTGTGAAGCTTGGACGCACAACAACTGGGTACCCTAGTGTTTCAACAATTTTGTCTACTTCTTCAATTGAGTGAGCAATAAAGGATTTTGCACTTTCTGCCCCAGCTTTTTCAACAACTTTTTTGAAAAGCTCACGGTCCTCTCCGCGGTCGATTGCCTCAAGAGATGCACCAATAAGCTCTACATTATACTTTTCTAAGATTCCTGCACGACCCAAGTCCATTGCGGCATTAAGAGCAGTTTGACCACCTAATGTTGGAAGAAGCGCATCTGGCTTCTCTTTAGCAATAATGCGCTCCAAAATTGCCGTGTCTATTGGCTCAATATATGTTGCGTCTGCAAGCTCTGGGTCCGTCATAATAGTAGCAGGATTAGAGTTTACAAGAATTACGCGGATTCCTTCTTCGTGAAGGACTCGGCAAGCTTGCGTTCCAGAGTAGTCGAATTCTGCAGCCTGACCAATTACGATTGGACCAGAACCAATAACCATTACGGATTTAATATCAGCACGTTTTGGCATTATAAATTCCTTTTATCCCTTTATACCTACTATTTTTCGCTTTTATTCTTGTGATTTTGCATAAGTTCTACAAAGCGGTTAAACAAGTACGATGCATCATGAGGTCCTGCGGCTGCTTCTGGATGATATTGCACAGAAAAAGCTGGAATATCAAGGCATTGCAAGCCTTCTACAACATTGTCGTTAAGATCTACATGAGATACTATTACGCGACCAAAATGTCCATTTTCGTAAGGAGACTGAACAGTCTTACCAATAGGTGCATCTACAGCAAATCCGTGATTATGAGCCGTAACTTCCACTTTTCCAGTAGTCACGTCTTTTACAGGCTGATTTATGCCACGATGACCAAACTTAAGCTTGTACGTTCCAAACCCAAGCGCGCGACCTAAAAGCTGGTTTCCAAAGCATATTCCAAAGAATGGGTATCCTGCGTCTAACACGTTACGCAATAATTCCACTTCTCGATTTGCTTGAGCAGGATCACCTGGTCCATTCGAGAAGAACACGCCATCTGCGTTAAGTGCTTGAAGTGACTCAAAACTTATTGAGGAGCTTACAACGTGCACACGGCATCCACGCTGTGCCAAACGATGCGGAGTCATGGCTTTTATACCAAAGTCCACAGCTACAACAGTGTAAAGAGGCTCCTTGCCCTCATAATCTCCACAAGGCTCAATCGTATAAGCTTCTTGCGTGCTAACTTCGTCAGTTAGTCGCAAGCCTTGCATTTGAGGAGTTTGTTTAATCTCATTCACAAAAGACGCAACTGTGCGAATTGCTCCAGTAGATTTGTCTATCAGTGCTTCATTAGAAAAAATGCCGGCACGCATAACGCCAACTGAGCGTAAATGTCGTACCAGCATTCTTGTATCAATACCACTGATTCCTACTATTCCTTGTTTTTCTAAATCATCTTCCAAGGAACCAGTGGATCTCCAATTGCTAACAATAGGGCTTGGAGCTTTTACCACGTATCCTGCAACCCATATTTTTGAAGATTCTGGGTCTTCATTGTTAATTCCCGTATTTCCTATGTGTGGGAACGTTTGAACAACTATTTGTTGATCATAACTTGGATCAGTAAGCGTTTCTTGGTAACCAGTCATTCCTGTAGAGAACACGATTTCAGCGCGCGTAGAACCTTTTGCGCCAAATGGTTTACCAACGTAAACTTGTCCGTCTTCCAATACTAATACTGCATCATCAGTGCCGAATCCGGCGAAGGTGTCGTTATAGCCCACCTTAACCCCCTTATGGCTTTAGGTTATTCGTGGCAAGTCTACTCAGATTGGCGGACGGCGACGCGCCGATATTTAATATCAGAAATTTTTACTACTATCTCTTAAATCAATCTCATGAATTTCTTTGTAAATTGCACATACGTCATTAAGATTAATTCTGAACTGACTCCTCGATTTAGGTTTCCATTTGTTATCAATGAATGAAAGTTTGTCTCCCGGATCGAAAATTATCTTACGGTCATTAAATGCTTGTAAAAATAATCCAAAACTTGTTGATATTCCTAGAGTTATAAGCGGACCAAATTCAACCAGCTTTTGTCCTTCAACACTCTCATAAACATATGGAACATATGCAACCCTGTTGTGCTTTCTCTGCCAATGTTCAAGAATTTTTAAGAATGACCATCCTGCAGCAAGTTCTCCAGTTTTGCTATCAATTAATGCAATTTTCCCATTGGGATCAAAGTTCTTTGCATTAGTAAAACCAATAATTTTTATTATCAGCTTAGCGCTATCTTTTTCTTCTGAATCATATTTAATATCACTGGAAGTAAGATAATACTCAATAGGATTACCATCACTATCTTCTTTACTAACATGCCCATAACGTAATATAAAGTCAGCTTGGCTTGTAGATGTAATCCAACCAATATCGGGTTGAGGAGTAAATAAGGTGATCTTATGGTTATTTCTTTTTTCTAAAGAAGACTGTTTTATTGCTTTTAATTCCCAAACATCAAAATCAGGACTTGGAATAGCATTTTCCCCTATTCCAAGTTCCGCCTCCAAAGTTAATCCAGGCGCATTTTGAGCAATATAAGGTTTTACAATCTTCCCATCATTTGTTAATCTCCAAGGAACAATCTTTTTATTTATAACATTCACAAGCGCAGATTCTAAAATTGAAAATTCGTTATTATTTTCATCATTAATTACAACCTTGCATATATGACCATTTGAAAAAGTATCCATTCTAGGAACGTATTGAGCCGCTGGAGAAGATGCTCCAACAACTAAACCTAAAACATAGGATTCGTGAGAATTGTGTTTCTTGAATGCTCCAAAAAATAAACATCTTCCTTCTTCATGACCACGCTTAGTTTCGTTCATAAGATCAGAAGGACCAGATTCACAACCTTGTAAAAATCCAGAAAATCTTACTTCTGGATATTGAGGATAGTAGCACATTTTAGAATTAGGCGCATCAAATATTCCATTTGGAGTTACCCATTTCCAAGGAATAGGTATTTGTATTACATAATCACTAGAGCTTTTCTTTTTTGAATTAGATTTTTCATATTTTGGAACACCTAAAGGAAGAAATGACAAATCAGAAGGATCTCCAGCAAGCCAAACCTGCTGCTTAGAATTATTATTAGCAACGAGCCTTTTCACCCAAATACTATCCGCACCAGCTTCATTAAGTAAAGCACAAACTTGGCGTATATCCAACTTGTCATACCAATTGGCATCATCTTTGATATCAATACTTTCCATGTTTGAATAATATCAAACATGATAATAATTTAAAAATAACTTTTGTAATAGTTATATTAACTATTTCTACTAGCACCAGATATAGCAAATAATTTTGCCTCTTTAATAGCCTTATCAGCTTCTTCTACATTATTGGTTTTTTTACAATATTCACTACTTTTCATAATATTAACTATGTGCGGACGCATTATACGAGCAACCTCTGCAACGGCCGGAACAACAACAGAATTACCAAATTGTCTATAAGCTTGAGTATCTGAAACAGGAATACGAAAATCATCTGGATAACCCATCAACCTAGCACATTCTCTTGGAGTCAATCTACGTGGGCGATTACCTTTTTGTTCAACAAGTATTTCAGATCCATCTTTATAGTATCTAGCAGAAATTGTACGAGACACCATATCTGGTGTAACTAGGCCGTAGCCAAAACCATGCCCCATTGATTCATGTTTTAACTTATAATCCTGCAAATACTTCCAAAGTCTCTCTGTAAGAGTGTATTTAGCTTGAACAGAATTATTATCAAAATTAAAGAACCTATCTCCATCCCAAGGCAAATAAGGTTCCGTTCCATCGCTTTTATGCAATATATCAGCAAGTATCGGTTTATGCTCAGGAAATCTTAAATCTTCCCAATTAAAATCTGTTTTAGAGCGAAAACCAACAATATAAATTCGTTCTCTATGTTGAGGAACAAAATTCTGACCATCAATGACTTTCCAGTGAACTTCATATCCTAAATCATTCTTTAGAGTATCAATTATAACTTTAAAAGTTCTTCCATTATCATGCGATGTAAGATTCTTCACATTTTCAAGAAGGAATGCAGCTGGCTGTTTTGCAGCAATAATACGTGCAACATCAAAAAATAATGTACCCTGTGTTTTATCCCTAAATCCAGTTTCTCTTCCAAGACTACGCTTTTTAGAAACTCCAGCTACACTAAAAGGTTGACATGGGAAACCTGCCAAAACAACATCACAGTCTGGAATATCTTTTGCATCAATTTTTGTAATATCGCCAGACATATTCTCTGCAAAACCATAATTCGTTCTATAAGTTCTAGCAGAAAACTCGTTCCATTCCGACGAAAAAACCGCATGACCACCATTAGCGGCAAAACCTCTTCTAATACCACCTATCCCCGCGAATAAATCTATTGTGCGAAAATCAACTCCATCTTCACGTGTAGTACCAAAATACAAATCACGTAAAGCCGGAATATAAGCTTGTTTACAATCAACTTTTCCAGATTCCCATCTTTCAACAGTCGATGTTGAAACATGTAAAGACTCAGCAAGCTGTCTACGCGTAATAGATTCCCTCAATAAAGAAATCAAATTATAAGCATTATCATATGAGTCATCTAACAAATTTCCTGTAAAAGCTTTAAAGCACATGGGAAAAATATACCTCATTATGATGACAAAAATTCCCAGATTATTAATATAAATAAGAATCCGATGCATCGTACAGTTAGTACCGGAAAAACGGGAGCTATATACCAAAAGTTATGTTAGAAATCATGTATTAGACTTTGTAATACAAGAGTTTTGCGATAATCGAATCTGTTTTCTACACATTCACTACCCGTGCAAACGTTTCCCAAATCTGCAAAAACGACATTTCCTTTACAAACGTGTAAAAGAAATGTCGAAACAATCTCCTGTAATATTCCACAAAATGACTGACACTCGCGCTCTAAGCGTTCAGGAAGATCGTCGCGCAAACGCCGAGAATTCACAGTGAAAATGTGAAATCACATGAATGCAAAAGTCACTTTTGCGACACGCGCGACACGCTATTCGCAGTAGGAAACACAATTCCCCCCCCCCGGTAAAAAATTTTTGTTATGTCCAAATAGTATCTAGCATATACATGTGGGTTTTCTGCAATTTGCTCAAATTAGCGAATATTTTGCAGCAATTTTGTATTTATTACTATTTATTTCGAGGACGTACATATCATGAGAAAATCATGCCAAAAAAATAGCAATTTTGACTTCTTCAATACTGCTAAGCAGCAGCGTGATTTTATGCGCGACTACAGCTGAAGCAAACGTAGCTGTCAGCAATAATGCAACAATAAACAATACAGGAACCAATGCAAACACCAATACAAACACACAATTATCTCAACAAGCACAACAAACTAAAGCAATTCAGCAAACTAAACCAGAACAGAAGCCTAAACAACAAAATTCTAGCTCAATAGCGTCAGCTATTTTTGCAGCACAGAACGTGCTTACAACAACACCAACACAAAATAACAATGGCTTTCCTACACATGAACAAGGCACATCCGCATTAGTATTCGATTTTGATTATGCAGAAGATCCTAGTTATGGCCATACATACCAGAGCGCAATGAGCAATGTAAATAATACTATTAAGAACTTGTGGAATAGTCTTCAAATTACCGTAAGTAAGTCTGAAGATACTGCTAAAGATAAAGGCAAAAACGGCAACAAAGACAAAAACAAACCTACTAGCAAAACGTACACTGTTAATAACAGTGAAGTATCACAATATGTAGATTCAAACGGTAATGTTATAAAAAAGAGTGATTCAGTTTACCATTTTGGCGGTTACTGGAAAGATGGCGATGTTCTAACCGTTACAGTTGACCCATCTGCGCTAACTAATGCCGGTTACCATTTGTCAGAAGATGTTTACGAAAAAGGCGACACAGACGAAAAAACATACATTAACGGCAAAGGCTACAACGTTTTCAAGATAACATATGATATAAAAGATAAAGATGGTAAACCGAAGGCCATGATTGTACGTATTCCACTAGGAAAATTGAATGTGACATTTAATCCCGAAGGCGGAAGTATAAATGGTAGCACTACAAACGTATCTAATCCAGTAAAAGGCGATAACACTGTCGAGTTTCCTAAAAATCCAACAAAAAATGGGCTTCACTTTAACGGCTGGTATACACAATTCCCGACTACGCTTAACGGAAAAGCATTTCCTAACAATCTGAGTGGGAAAATCTGGTATTGGAGCAATGAAAACAAGTTCTCCGATTACAGTAACGACAACCGTTGGATTCTTTACAACGATTCAAAAATAGACGAACCGGGCGATCAAAAATTCTTATTGAGAGCGCAATGGGTTGCAAAGGTGGCATTTTACAAGCAAAATGGCGGCAATCCAGAGGAAAAATACTTCCTTGAAGGATCGAACTTATTCGCTCTACCAACAAAACCCAACTAAAGCGAACTACACCTTTAAAGAGTGGAACACTAAAGCGGATGGCACAGGAAACTCAATCAACGCCACTGCCGCCGCAAATCTAAAACTTAACAGCGATTTGACAGTATATGCTATTTACACTCCAGTTCCACCAAAAGACAACCCACCAAAGAACAACCCTAATCCAACTTCACCTAATGACTACATTAATAAGCCAAATCCTTCAAAACAACAAGATCAGGACGATTCTCCACTTCAATATGTGCCTTTTGACACTAATGACAATAATGCCGGAATATCTTATCTATCAGTAATACCTCAGGTAACGCATAAGCTAAATGAGAACATAGAAAGATTCAGCAATGATAAGGGTAAGATTACAGCACAAATGTCGAATCGAACAACTATAAGCACTGGCGTTCAGCAAAAACATAATGAATTCAAACATGTACAAGCATGTAACAGAAAGTCTGGCTTAGCAAACACAGGATTCGACTTACGCACAGAATGGTACGCAGCACTGCTAACTATTGCTGGAGTAATCGCTACAACTATTAAAACAGTCGCACTAAAAAGCACATCTAAGAGAAAACACTAAAACACTGCTAAAAAATAACTCTGCCTGCGTCAATCGAAACGCAGGCAGATGTCTATTTCAATGTTTATTCGTTAATACTGCAGATACGACTTCGTAACGCTCAATGCCGCTTTTTCGTTACTCACGCAGTCAGCACACTGCACCAGCGTCAGCAACAGCGTCCATAACAGTTTCGCTAGATTCCGCAGCAGCATCTTCCGCAGATGCCTCACCATTAAACTTTGCTAAGCAAGCTTCTTTGTCTGCCATAATCGCGCTTAACAAGCCATGAATAAACGCAATAGCATCATCATCACTATACATTTTTGCGAGAGAAATAGCCTCATCGATAGCTACCTTATCTGGAACTTCGTCGTTTAAGAGAATCTCCCATACGGCTATTCGCAAAATATTACGATCAATCACAGCCATTCTTCCGACTTTCCAGCCAGTAGAATAACGATTCAATGTCTTATCAATCCTATTTCTACGTTCACCAACTCCTCGAATAATATCAACAGCATAATCTGGAAGAGGAGTTTGCGCACCTGGCTCCTTCAAACGTTCTTCAAGCAAAGAAAGAATATTTTGATTCTTTTCATCTGCTTCATACAGCGTATTCAAAGCCCTTTTGCGAGCGGTGGAACGTGCCATAGTATCGTCTTTCTATCAAACTACATAGTCTTATAGATCATTAAAGTCTACAAGAATTAAACTTACATCAATATATATCAAATATTGCACAAAATAGCTATTGCAAAATAAAACGACTCAGCAACAAGAATCGCCGCCGAGTCGCTTTATACAAAAAATTTAATTAGTTTTCACGACCAAGGTAAGAGCCGTCACGAGTGTCGACCTTCACCTTTTCGCCTTCACCCACGAAGAGTGGAACCTGGATTTCAGCACCAGTTTCCACGGTTGCAGGCTTAGTACCAGCGTTAGAACGATTGCCTTGCAAGCCTGGCTCAGTGTGAGTAATAGTCAAAATCACGGAAGCTGGAAGCTCAACGCTCAAAGGAGTGCCGTCATGGAAGCTTACGATGCAGTCGGTGCCTTCAAGCAAATACTTGCTCTGCTCGCCAACCAAAACCTTAGGAATATAAACCTGGTCGTAAGTGGTCATATCCATAAAGACGAAGTTGTCGCCATCTTCGTATGAATATTGCAACGTGCGGTTATCAACGGTCTCGAACTCCATCTTCATGCCGGCATTAAAAGTCTTGTCGACAATCTTGCCCGAGAGCACGTTCTTAATGGTGGTACGCACAAAAGCAGGACCCTTGCCTGGCTTCACGTGCTGGAACTTAACGACGGTCCAAAGCTGACCGTCAAGGTTCAAAACCGATCCATTCTTAATATCATTGGTAGTCTGTGCCACGAGTTATCCGTTTCTTTCGTTAATTAAAGCTGCAATTTACGCAGCTAAGAAATAAACCTTGCTTATTATGCCACAAAGCGTCAACTAATTAAAATAACAACTGAAATAACAACACGCATTTAACGCGATTATTCGTCACTCTTGATCGTTTTGTTCCGACGACTCTGAGTTTTGACTACGACCCATTGGAATATAGCCACCTTGATCATCCTGAGGATGTGGAGCATCAAAAGGATACCCATTGCCATCTCTACTTAAAAATCTATCGCTCATTTTTTTAATTCTATCTTCGTACTGGCTTATAACAGCTTTTATTTTTTGATAAGACTGTCTTAACTCTTGATAATTATTGCTGCTTTTAGCAAGAGCATTACCAGCATCATTAATAGCATTTTCTAGACTTTTAGAAGCAACAGCTAAAATAGGCAAATCTTTCGCTTTTTCTACAAGCTCTCTAGCTTTTTTAACAAGATTTAACAATTGATCACCAAAAGCAGTTCTGCGTGTTTTTAAAAGATTATCAGAAGATTTTTTAAGCAAATCCGCATCTTTACTCAAAGTATCCAACTGGTTGGAAAACTTATTTTCAACTGATGGGGAATCGTAAGAACTAGCTCCAACTGGGCAATCTAAAATATCATTTTTCAAATCATCCTTGGCATAATTTAAGGAAGATTGAAAATCGTCAACAGCATCCTTAACTGAATCAAAATCAGCATCAAAATCGGAAGATTTTATTTCAGAAGCATCATGCACGTTTTGGCTTGAAATGATTTTTTTAAGATTAGCTTTAGCTGAAAGAACTTGTGTACGCAACTGCACGCACTTTTTAGATGGCTCGCCAGCGTTTATATTACTAGAACTATGCGCAAACAAAGATAACCATATTCCGATAACAATTGCTACTGCAATAAGTGAAACAGATATAATCACTGCAATAGCTTTCTTATCGCTTAATAATGATCTGTTTGAATCATTACTAGACCGATCAAAAATGGCATCTTGCTCATACTCAGGCGGATTATTAAATGAATCTATATCATTCAAATCCTGATATTCGTTATTGTCCTCTTTCATAATCCGCCATTCCTGTTTAACAAACCTATGTATGAATAAAATAGCAAGAACACAACTCATACATGACTTATATAATTGCTTAATTATATAAGTCTATAATTGTATAAGTCTATATTGCACAGACAATTTACGCACCATATTCTCGCAAATAATTTTCAGCTCGAGCAGCTAAATTCTCATCCATAACAGCACTTCCGTCATTATTAGTAAGTTTTTGTGCTGCAGCAAAAATTTCACGCACGTTAGCAATTGGCAAAACTGGGAATCCAAACTCCTGCTCTACTGCTTTTACTGCAGAAAGCTCACTATCTTTCGTGCGTTCCATTCTGTCTACTGCCAAAATCAAGCCTACAACTTGCACATTTGCTTCTGCTTTAAGCTTTGGCAAAGTTTCGCGAACTGCGGTTCCAGCTGTCATCACGTCGTCAACTAACAGAACTTTCATGCCGTCTTTTAACGGTTTTCCAACCATAATTCCACCGTCGCCATGGTCCTTTCGCTCTTTGCGATCGAAAGTAAAACCAACAGGCATATTGTGATTATTCGTCAAAGCCATTGCCGTAGAAACTGCAAGCGGAATACCCTTATAAGCAGGACCAAAAACAGTATCAATATCTTTCGGAAGTTTGCCATCTTCAATTGCTGCAACAACGCGCTGAGCGTAATATGCCCCTAAGCTCGCGATTTTCATTCCGTCGTCAAAAGCTCCAGCGTTAATAAAATAAGGTGATTGACGACCAGATTTTAGCGTAAAGTCACCAAATTTAAGTGCGCCTGAATCAAGCAAAAACTTTGTAAAACGTTCGTCTAATTCTGCCATAATTAGCTCTCTTTCTTAAAATAATTTTGAATACTTTCTAAATACTTTCTAAATACTTAATTTCAGCGCCAAGTCTTTCCTTCGGCAAGTAAAGACGCAAGCTTTGGACGCGAATCAAGCAAATCGTCAAGCTCGCGTGCAATGCGAATAGGAGCAGTAGGATCTACCAAAGCGGCAGCACCAACTTCTACAGCATTCGCGCCAGCATACAAGTATTCCAAAGCTTTTTCGCCAGAATCAATGCCACCAATGCCAATAATTGGAATATCTGGCATAGCTTGACGCACTCGCCACACAAACCCAAGTCCAATCGGGAAAATAGCAGGACCTGAAACACCGCCAGTACGGTTTGCAATAATCGGCTCGCCTGTTCGAATATCAATTCGCAAACCAACAAGCGTATTAATCATGCTTAACGCATCCGCTCCAGCATCAACAGCAGCTTTGCAAATCGAGACTATATCAGTAACGTTTGGAGTCATTTTTACAATCATTGGTTTATCTGTCATTGCGCGAAGTCGCTTAATTAAGCGGTGCAATGCCACTGGATCCGTGCCAACGCTCATTCCGCCGTGAGTCACGTTTGGGCAACTTACGTTAATTTCAAGCATGTCTGCAGAAGAATCTGCAAGCTTTTCAACAACTTGAGCATAATCGTCATCACTGTGGCCAGCAACATTTGTGATTACAAGCGCTCCAAGCTTTTTTAACTTTGGAAGCTCGTCTACTAAATAGTGGTCAACTCCAGGATTTTGCAAACCAACAGCATTCACCATTCCAGAAGGCGATTCTGCAGTGCGCGGAGCAGGATTTCCTTGCCAAGGAACAGGTGAAACACCTTTTGTGCAAATTGCACCAAGCTGACTCACGTCGTAAAAGTGAGCGCAAGCCGCAAGCTGAAACGTGCCAGACGCTGTTCCAACCATGTTTTTCCATTCAACTCCAGCAACTTTAGTTGAGTGCTTCCAAACGTGGCTTGTGTCAAATCCAAGAGTTGATGCATTATTTTGCGCGCTATTTTGCACATTCTCTAAAGTATTATTCATTTCGTTACTCATATCTTTTTACTCCCAGCCTAATCTTTCAGAGTCAAACACTGGTCCTTCGTTACAAACTTTAAGTCTGCCTTCTAAAGTATCTACAACGCAAGCAACACAAGTTCCATATCCGCATCCCATTCTTGCTTCTAGGCTTAATTGACATTTAACATTACGCTCATGCGTCCAATGAGCTACAGCCTTCATCATTGGCATAGGACCGCAAGAAAGAACAACAATAGGCAAATCGCCATTAAAATCAAAATGATTTTCTTGCTCTAGTTCATTAAGCAAAGTAATAACAGTTCCTTGCGCGTTGCTAATGCTATAAACATTATCAACGTATTCCTTCATAAATGAGTCAGCAAAATGATTATCGCGATATCCAAGAACCGCAGTCACTTTGCAATTCTTGTTTTTTGCAATCGCCTGTGCAGCACAAATCAAAGGAGGAACACCCAATCCCCCGCTTACAAGAACATAGTGCGCTGGCTTAGAAATATCAAAGCCCAATCCTAATGGTCCTAAAGCGTCTACAGTGTCTCCTGCTTTAAGCTGCGCAAACTCGGCAGTGCCCTTACCAATCACAGCAAAAATAAGAGTAAAAGTATCTCCATCAACGCTTGCAACACCAAATGGTCGAGGAAGCATAGTCGTAGAATCTGGAGAATATAAGTTAACAAATTGCGCAGGAGTGGCAGTTTTAGCAATAGCATCATCGCGCAAAACTAAGCGATACACACCTTCATCAAGCTTTTGATTATCAAGAACTTCTATAGCACGGCGACCTAAAAGACGAGTGTATTTTAAATCATTAGCGTGCAAACTTTTTGCACTAAAAGAATCTGCGCCCGAAGAATCATAAGCGTCTTCACGTAACGTAAATATGGCGTTTCTCAAAGATTTTCGAGTTTGAATAAACATGCCATCACTCATCTAGTTTTACCCTACCTTATGTAGTCGTATCGTTGCGTAATTTAGCTATCTTTAGCTATTTTTAGTTTTAGTTATATTTAGTTATACATGCATAATTGTTTTTACACGCGCATATTCACAATTTTGACACAATGACCTTGAAACATTTCCGAATTGTGATTCGCTTTGCATTAACACTAACACACGATTTATTTATATACTGCTTGTCTTAAATCATCCCTCATGTTTAAAGCAGATTTGCGAGCAGAATCAGATACAATCTCAAGAATATTATTAAGAGAAAGAGAAGACTTGTTTTTAACATAATCTTGCGATTTTCGCCAAGAACCAATAATTCCGCGAGAAGAATTCACTATTGCACCTCGACCATTTTCATCAAACATTCCAGAAACATCTTGTGCCGTTCCACCTTGTGCACCATAACCTGGAACAAGGAAGAAAGTGTGCGGCATAATCTCGCGCAAACGCTTACCTTCTTCTGGATGCGTTGCTCCCACTACTGCTCCTACTCGCGAATACCCTCTAGTCCCAATATTTGATTCACCCCATTTTTCTATCAAACCTGCCATATGCTCATAAACTGGTTTGCCATCTTCAACAACAAGTTCTTGAAGCTCTTTGCTAGAAGGATTAGATGTGCGTAGAAGAACAAAAATATTTTTATTACGCGCTACTGCCTCATCTATAAATGGCTTAACACCATCTGAACCCATATACGGGTTTACAGTAAGCGAATCCTCGTGCCACACATCTTTTGTACTAGCGCTTTTAAGAAGATTAACTAAAGATTCGTTAAAATCGTAAGAATCATCTTTGAAATACGAATCAAGATTAGCGAATCCTCGCAAATGTGCTGCATACTGAGCTGCCGTGGAACCAATATCGCCTCGTTTTGCGTCACCAATAACAAATAACCCACGTGATTTTGCATAATCACAAGTCATAGCATAAGTGTCTATTCCAGCGGAACCAAGCGCCTCATACATTGCAATTTGCGGCTTAACAGCTGGAACAATGTCGTAAATCGCATCAATAATCGCACGATTAAACTCAAAGTACGATGCAGCAAGCAAGGTTGGCAAAGCCTCTTCATCTTCGACTTCTTGCAAAACTTCATCAGATAATCCACTTAAAATTTGCGCAGGCAAAATCCCAGACTTTGGATCTAATCCAACAACAGTAGGGTTTTGCTTCGCTGCTATTTCTTCTATCAGTTCGTCCATATTGTTCCTCTACTAGCCGCAAACTATTTTTTAGTTTTTAGTCTTTGTCTTTACTTATAAAACACGACTTATAAAATACACAAATTACATACGAGAAAAGGCGATCTCTGAGCCAACAATAGTAGCCACTGGTCTTCCCTGTAACTGCCATCCTTCAAACGGAGTATTACGAGCCTTTGAATGGAAGGAATTCGCATCAACGCTCCATTTTTCACGCATATTAATAAGCACTAAATCAATATTTTCTGGATGTTCAGTTTCACTTAATTTTAATGTTCGTCTCACGGCGCAACGAGAAGACACGTTAAGCAAAGCTGCAACATCTGTAGGCCTTCTACTCATAAATTGCATAGGATTAATCGACATAAGTTCAATTAAGTGCTTATCATCCGTATACCCCGCGTCAACAAGCACTTTACGGCATACGCCATAAGCACATTCCAAACCAATAATCCCATTTGGAGTATTAGCAAAATCGCCAGCTTTATCACCTGCTGTGTGAGGAGCATGATCTGTGGCAATCATGTCTATAGTGCCATCTGCAATAGCAGCAAGAGTTGCCTGTCGATCCGCTTTAGATCTTAACGGTGGATTCATCTTTGCCATTGACCCATACTTAAGCACATCCTCATCGCAAAGAGCAACGTAATGTGGGGCTGTTTCGCAAGTAATCGGCAAACCTTCTTTCTTGGCTTTGCGAATAGCTTCAAAAGCAGCAGCCGTACTAACATGCTGGAAGTGCACGTGAACACCTGTTTTGCGAACTGCTTCTATATCCCTATTAACAATCGCAAGCTCTGTAGATGCAGGAATTCCGCCAACGCCTAGAATTTTAGCAACTGGTCCTTCGTTTACCGAACCATAATCATGGTGCTCACAATGCTCAAGAAGCGGTAATCCTGTTTCTTTCGCCATTTTAAGAACGTCTAGCAAAATCGAATTTGTAACAGCAGAACCATCATCACTTATTGCAGTAATTGGATGCTTTTTCATAGGCGAAGTTTTTTGATTATCATCAACACCATGAACATATTTTTTCCAGAGCTCAATATTGCTTGGTTTTAAACCTTGCCTACTTATTGAAGCACAAACACTTAAATCGTAGTGTACTGGCAGTTTTACGCCATAAATACACCCGTATCTTTGCAAAAAATCTATAACGTTTTCTACATCAAAAGGAGCATCATTCCAAGGCTCACCGTCAACAGCTGGAATTGTGTTTGGCATAATCAACACATTCGTATATCCTCCGGCAGCAGCAGCATTGCCCCCAGTCATCATTGTTTCTTTATCAGTCTGACCAGGATCCCTAAAATGCACGTGCGGGTCTGCAAAACCAGGAGCAACAATCCAATCACTTGCATCAATTTCCCCCGAAATTCGAGCGTTTTTCTCAATTAAAGCGTCTTGTCTAACGCCATCTATAACCAAATCGATTCGCTCGCCAGTATCCCAAACGGCAATATTTCGCAAGGTTAACATGCGTGAGTCGTTCATATTGCTCCTAGTTTTGCTTATTTCTATTTTTTATTCAGTTTTATTGTTGATTTTGAATTATGTTATTTACGTGTATTCTACTTGAATTCACTGCAATTCTTCATCACAATACAAGCAATGATACTCATGTCTATCTGACTCAGCTTTATAGAATCTACGCTTAAGAGTCAACTCACTGTTTGTTATGCAACGAGAGTTAGAACATATAAGATTTTCTGGAGCATTCTCGTCAGATATGTGAACGCGAGGATTAGCCAAAGAAATTCCATGAGAATCGTGAGCTTCCAACTCATCTTTAGGAACATTCACAAAATCAGTCGGTTCATATCCTGGAAGCTCATCTCCAAGAACAGAGCTTTCTAATGCCATTCGCATAAGCATGCCATTCTTAACCTGTTCAAAATATGCTGCACGAGGATCGTCATCAACATCAACAGCGATTTCGTTAATTCTAGGAAGTGGATGAAGCACTGGCATATAAGATTTTGCTTTTTGCAATTTTTCTTCTGTCAAAATGTAAGTGTCACGAAGTCGCAAGTATTGCTCGCGATCTGTAAAACGCTCTTCTTGCACGCGAGTCATGTAAAGAACGTCTAGACTGCCAATAACTTCCATCAAATTGTGCGTTTCTTCGTAAGAGCACGAAGGTGTATCATTAATGCGGTCGATTACGTACTGAGGAGTTTTAAGCTCATCTGGGCTAATTAGCACAAAGTGAACGTTTCCAAAGCGGCATAAAGTTTCAATAAGCGAGTGAACAGTGCGACCGTATGTTAGGTCTCCGCATAAACCAACTGTTAAATTATTCAGCCTGCCAAATCGTGCAAGAATTGTAGCTAAATCTGCAAGAGTTTGAGTAGGATGCATATGGCCGCCGTCTCCTGCATTAACAACAGGAACACTTCCTGCATGCGACGCCACAAATGCAGCACCTTCTTTAGGATGACGCATTGCTACAACATCTACATAATTTGACACCACTTTTAAAGTGTCACTAACCGTTTCGCCTTTGCTTGCACTAGAAAGCTGTGCGCCTGCAAAACCGATCACCTTTCCACCTAAGCGAAGCATTGCTGTTTCAAAGCTTAGTCGCGTTCTCGTGCTCGGCTCATAAAAAAGAGTGGCCAACACTCTACCATCGCAAGTGTGGGCCACTTCTTTTCTGTGCTCGTCAATATATCGTGCTTTATCTAATAGCATTCGTATTTGAGCTGTAGAAATATCGTCTAATGTAACAACGCTTTTGTTTGCTAACGATTGAGCAATTGCACAACGAGAAAAAACCTGATTAGAAGAATCATAAAATGCGTTCGTCATAATAGAACCGCTTACCTTTCGCTAGTTGGCAAACGACCGCGACCACACGCGACCTTGTAGATTGTACACGATTTGTCAGACTTACCGACACAATAAAATGTCAACTATTAGCGACAGTAGAAGAGACGGGACATGACTTCGCGGCATTGACGCATAACAGCCATTAAATCGTTTTCAAAAACGCGACCTTGGTTTGGATCGTACCCAAGATAAGTTGCGATTCCGCCTAAAGAATAAGAGTCTGTTGGAATAACATCCGCGCGCTCCAAGGAACCAGACCACAAGAAGTTCGCATTTCGCACTGCAGAACACATATGCCAGCATTTTTCTAACACATTTGCGTCTTCATCTTCGATCAAATTCAATTCTTTAAGCGCTTTCAACGCTTGCATTGTGCCAACTACTCGCAAGGACTCGTATTTTCCAGCATATTGCAATTGCAAAAGCTGAACAGTCCACTCAACATCGCTTAAACCACCGCGACCAAGCTTCAAATGTCTGTCTCTACTAACGCCTCTTGGTAAGCGTTCTGCTTCCATACGCGCTTTAAGCTTACGAATTTCCGCCAATTGAGATTCGCTAAGAGCATCTGGTGAATAGCGCAAGTCGTTTACTACTCCGCTTAGCAGATCATCTGCCAAATCTTTCGACCCTGCAGCAAAACGCGCGCGCAAAAGTGCTTGATTTTCCCACGTACTAGCCCACTTTTGGTAATAATGCTCACACGATTCTAGAGAACGCACAAGCGGACCATCTTTACCTTCTGGTCGCAAATCTAAATCGACCATGATTTTTGGTTCTAAAGTAAGAGGACCTTGCAGAATATTGCGCAATATGTCTACAGTAGTCTGCGCGAAACGGTGAGCAAGATCAGATACGGAATCATATTCAATCTTGCAATCATCACCATTAGACGTCGGCTTATAAACAACCATCATATCCGCATCCGAGCAGAAGTTAACTTCCCTTCCGCCATAACGTCCTAGGGCAATAATGGCAATCGAAGCTTTGCTCTCATCTAAGCCCATTTTTAAAGACGCATCTTTCATAGACCATTGCAGGGCAGCATCAAGTACAGCATCAAACACATCACTCATCGCTTGCATAGAAGTATCATCGTCGATAATCCCGCACATCCAAGCAAGTGCTACTCGCTCAATTTCTTGCCTTCTTAAAGCGCGCAAAAATTGTGCAAAATCCGCAATACTGCTTGAATATCTTGCCACCATTGCTCGCGTTTGCATATCTAGACTTTCTCTGCCTCTAGGTGTAAGAGCCGAATCGTCTCCAAGCCAAGTTATTGACTGTATAGACTTCATCATTGCATCGCCTAAATAACGCGAATCAGACAAAACATGACAAAGCCTGCGAGCTGCGCTAGGAGAATCACGCAAAAATCCAAGATATGTGTTTTTTCCACCAAAACGCTCGGAAAGTCGCCTAAAAGCAAGCAAACCCATGTCGGGATTTTGCCCTTCTCCAAGCCATTTCAACACTGCTGGGAGCAAAATTCTGTGGATTTTAGCAGCGCGTGAAAGTCCATCAGTAAGCGCTTCAACATGCATTTGTGCAGCTTTTGCATCAGCAAAACCGATCGATGCAAAGCGAGCGCGAGCAGCTTCTGCAGACAACACAATAGGATCCGCATCCGTTTGCGCATTGATTGGCAGCATTGGACGGTAGTAAATATCTTTATGCAAGTGCCTAATTTCTCGGCGCGCTTTGTCGAATCGTGCAACAAGCTCTTCTGGCTTAAGTCTAACAGATCTAGCAAGACGCCTGATTTGTTCGTTATTGTTAAGCTCTTCCGCACTAATGCTTCTAGCGCGATCTAATCCACCATTTCCTTGGGCACCTAAATCTGGGAATAAATGAGTGCGTTGCATACTCCACATTTGCTGGCGATGTTCAAGAACACGCTCAAAACGGTAGTGTTCTGCCAAAATTGCAGCTTGCGACCTAGAAACGTATCCTCCAGCAGATAGTGCATTAAGCGCGCCTAAAGTATCTCTAACTCGCAAAGACTTATCTTCACTTCCGTGCACAAGTTGCAGCATTTGAACTGTAAACTCAACATCTCGCAATCCTCCGCGCCCAAGCTTCATGTCTAAATCTCGCTGAGACACAGGGATCAAAGACTCTACTCGCTGTCGCATATGTTGGCAATCTGCAACAAAGTGTTCTCTACCAGACGCTTTCCAAATAAGCGAATCTGCCATTTGTCTATAATCTTTACCTAGCTGCGCATCTCCTGCAGCTGGCCTCGACTTCAGCAATGCTTGAAACTCCCAGCTACTTGCCCACTTTTCGTAGTATTCGTGATGTGATTCCAAGCGCCTAACAAGAGGTCCATCTTTGCCTTCTGGTCTTAGCGCTGTATCAATTTGCCATAATGGTGGCTCCGCACAACCCATAACAACCGATTGACACACTTTTTGCAAAACAAGTGCAATAGAAGACCCAACTCGCAAAGCTTCATCTTGTTTAACGCCATTAGTTGGTTCTACTACATATATTAAGTCAATGTCTGAAACGTAGTTTATTTCTTGCGCTCCCAATTTTCCCATTGCTATTATTGCAAACCTGCAGCAACAAGATCCAGAAACTTGCCCGCGCGCAATCGCAAGCGCAGCTTCAAGAGCCGCATCCGCAGCATCCGAAAGTTTACGACTTATGTCTGGCTGTAATTCTACAGGGTCTGCGCTCGCCAAATCATATGCCATAATTGCGGCAATATGCTGGCGATATCTCGCTCTAAGAGCACAAACAGCTTGTGCAAAAGGCATAGAGCTTATTGGAACAGTGCACGAATTGCAATTCTTTTCGTCATCTTTTTCTTCGTTTACTACTGTTGCACTATAAGATTGAATAGCTTGAAGTAAATCCGAAACACGTTCTTCTAAAGTCATGTGTAGTAAGTGATTTGGGTCATTTGCTGCAGCGTTTATTAAATCGGTGTGCGTTCTCATTAGCATCGCAAATGATTTAGATGCTCCAAGAACTTGCATTAAAGACGCAAGTGTGCTTGTTATTAATGAATTATTCGAGTTCTCCGCAATATTTTCAACAGTTTTTTTCTGAGATTGATATATATCTTTAAACGCTAAAATTGCGTAATCTGGATCTTCTACTCTATTTATGCTTTCTAAGATTTTGAGCACATTAATTGAGTTATTCTCACAATTTTTGCAAATATCTTCTATGGTTTTACGAGCAGATTCTGGACGAGCAAATCCAGCTTTAACTAGAGTTCTGTATGATAAGTCAGTTTCTTTAGCAAAACTTAAATTAAAATCCGCATGCTGTTTTAAATCAGTGCCTAAATTATGATCTAGATCGCTATTACTGCTTTTTTGACTGCTCATAACGCCACTGTACATTGTGGTGCAGTACAACATGATCCTTGCACTGCACCACAAATCTACAAATTTACACTATCTTAGTAAAAAGTGGCTTAACGTTTGACCAAATGCTTCTGGTAACACCAGGACGATTCATTGTGTACAAGTGTATCCCATCTACGCCTTCCGCAACTAAATCGTTAATCTGTTGAGACGCAAATATGCTTCCAGCGTCTTGCAAGACTTCTGGGTTACTTCCCCATCGCTCAATCATTGCTAAAACTGGCTCACTTATTTTAGAAGAGCACATTTTTGTCATTCGCTTAACTTGATTAGCATTTACAACAGGCATAACTCCAGCTTCAATTGGAACGTTAATGCCAGCTTTTCTAGCTAAATCCCTAAAGTGCAAAAAGTCATCATTATTGTAAAAAAGTTGCGAAATCAAGTGAGTTACTCCAGCATCAACTTTTCGCTTTAGATTATCGATGTCTTCTTGCAAAGTAGCAGCTTCTGGATGTTTTTCTGGGTAGCATGCACCCAAAATAGGCAAATCTGGGCGCTTTGAGTGAATATATGATACTAAATCGCTTGCGTGATTAAATACTCCAGCAGCATTCTGATTTTCAATAACGTCTCCGCGCAAAGCTAAAACGCCACTAACGCCTGCCTTATCAAACATATCTAAAGCTTCGTCAACATCGTCATAATCCAAGTATCTTGCTGTTAAGTGAGCAACAGTTTTAATGCCATACTCCGATCGAATAGTGTTGGCGATTCTAGCAGTAGCAGTTCGATCCGAAGATTTTCCAGTTCCATAAGTTACAGATATAAAATCTGGATCCAATCCCCTTAAGCCATCTAAAGTGTCGTAAATCGTACCTATTGGAGATGTTCTTTTAGGCGGAAACACCTCTAGCGAAAACTTTGGTTTGTACGTCATTTTAGACTACCGCCCAATTCGCTTCTAACTTTTTTAGCTGCCGAAACAAGATTTTGCAAGCTAACCCAAGTTTCTGCATTTCCGCGAGTTTTCAAGCCACAATCTGGATTAATCCACAGCTTGTCTGCTGGCATTTTGTGCAAAATCTCGTGAATCCTGTTAACAATCTCATCTTCGCTAGGAACGCGAGGAGAGTGAATATCATAAACACCAGGGCCAGCTTCTGTTTCAAAGTTCGCGTTATGAATAGCGTCCAAAACAACTAGATCTCCGCGCGAAGCTTCAAACGATATCACGTCCGCATCCATTGCATCAATGTCTCGAATAATGTCGTTGAATTCCGAATAGCACATATGAGTGTGGATTTGCGTAGTAGCAGCTACGGCAGAGTGCACAAGACGGAAAGCTGCAATCGCCCAGTCCAAATACTTCTTATGCCAATCCGAGCGTCTAAGCGGAAGCTTTTCTCGTAGCGCTGCCTCATCGATTTGAATTACGCGAATTCCAGCACGCTCCAAGTCCAAGACTTCATCTCGAATAGCAAGAGCAAGCTGCTGAGTTTGCTCTTCGTGCGTAATATCTTCGCGAGGCCAAGACCAGTTAAGAATCGTAACAGGCCCCGTTAGCATGCCTTTCATAACATGGTTTGTGCGGCTTTGAGCATACGCACTCCACTCTACTGTGATTGGCTGCGCTCTAGAAACGTCGCTCCAAACGATTGGAGGCTTTACGCATCGAGTTCCATAAGACTGCACCCAAGCGTTTTTTGTAAACTTAAATCCGTGCAAATGCTGGCCGAAGTATTCAACCATGTCGTTTCGCTCAAATTCGCCATGTACAAGAACGTCTAAGCCAATGCGCTCCTGGTGTTCTATGCACTCGTCTATTTGCTTGGCAATAAACGCGTTGTATTCTTCTTTGCTAATTTCGCCTTTTCTATAAAGCGCTCGAATCGATCTTATTTCTTTTGTTTGAGGGAAGGATCCGATAGTTGTTGTAGGCAAATCAGGCAATCCTAATGCTTCTTTTTGTAATTTTTGACGCTCCGCGCGAGATGGCTTTCGCTCAAAATCTTCTGGCTTAAGACTTGCGATTCGCGCTTTAACATTTTCGTCTACTTTTACTCTAGACCCATCGAATAATGCCTGATTTTGCGCTAATTCCTCGCTATTTTTAAGCTCATCATCATTCAAAACGCAAAGCTTAGCGATTTCGCTTACTTCCTTCAACTTTTCTACAGCAAACGCAAAATGCTTTAATACGTCTTCGCCAAGCTCTTCTCCATCCGTACTAAATGGAACATGCAAAAGCGAGCATGCAGTGGAAACAGCTATGCGATTAGTAACGTTTTTTTGCAAAGCATCTAGCAAGCCAAGGCTTTGCGCGTAATCATTTTTCCAAATGTTTCTGCCGTTTACAACTCCTGCAAAAATAGTTGTTTTCTCGTTTACTCCATATTTTTGCAAAGCTTCAAGGTTTTCTTCTTTGCCTTCTACAAAATCTAAGCCAATTGCATCAAATGCCAAATCGTTTAGTGTTTTGTACGAGTCTAAAATATTGCCAAAATAAGTGTTAAGCAAAATTTTAACGTTTTCAGCATTATCCGCGCTTTCAAATCTGCTTTGAAGAATCGGATTATATAAGTCGCTAAAAATCCTTAAATCTCCATCTTCTTTATCTAAGCACAAGTATGGTTCGTCGAATTGCAACCATTTTGCTCCAAGACTTGCAAATCGTTTTACAATATCGCAATACGCGTTTGCTAATGCTTCAATCGTCTCTTTGTTTGCTTCTAATTCTTGTGCTTGCGGGGTGCGCGCTAGTTTTAAGAAGGTGTATGGTCCAATCAACACTGGTTTTGTTTCAATTCCGAGTGCTTTTGCTTCATTGAACTCGTCGAATGGTTTTGTGCCAGCTAAATGCAAATCTTGCGGATTTTCTACTTCGGGAACAATGTAGTGGTAGTTGGTTGTGAACCACTTTTTCATTGGAAGCGCTGTTACGTCTCCGCGTTCACCTTGATATCCGCGTGCGATTGCAAAAAGCGTATCTTCTGCATTTTCAAACTCTAGATTCTTGTACCGTTCTGGCACTGCACCAAGCAAGATTGCTGTGTCTAGCATTTGATCGTAATAGCTAAAATCATTACTTGGTATAAGTTCTATTCCAGATTCTGTTTGGATTTTCCAATGCTTTTTGCGCAAATCTTTTGCAACTTGTCTTACTTCTTCTAGAGTTGTGTCTTTTTTCCAATAGCGTTCAATAACTTTTTTAAGCTCGCGATTTGCGCCGATTCGTGGAAATCCCTGTACGGACGTAAGAACAGTATGCATATATCCTCCAAATAATTAACAACCTGATTCAGCCTAGCAAACATTTGGCTTAATGAGGTCATTAGCTATTTGGGGGTGTCGTTATAACCTAAACTTATATGCAGATTTATGCAGATGATTCGTGTGGATTTTATGCAAATTTTATAAGGATTTTATGCAAATTTATGCGTATTTTACTATTCAAAATCCTTTGGGGTTATAATTCCCAACGCTTTAGCTCCTCGCAAACCGCAAGATGCAAAAGGTACGTCGGATACTAAAACAATAATCGAAGCATTAGCTAACCCGAGTCGCATTGTTCCTAATATATCAGGATCTGAATCTGGAGAAGAAAGCCATTGCGCAGCCATCGACATTGTTGGCTCATGACCAATAATCATTGTTATTCTAGAATCGCTCCTAATCGCACAAAGCTCATCCATTACAGACTGCATTCCGCCATCATATAAGCTTTTTCTTGACGCTACTATTGGAGAATCTCCGAACTTTTTAAGCATTTTGTGCATCGTTTGTTCGGTGCGATTTGCACTTGAACAAATAATGTAGTCTGGAACAAGCTTTAGAGATTGCAAACCTTTTGCCATTATTTTTGCTTGTTTTAAACCTTTATCGCTAAGGTCCCTTCCCCAATCGTCTCCCATTGTTGGCGGCTGTGCTTTTGCGTGGCGCATTAGTAGCAGCACATATTTTGCGTGCTTTACTTTTTTAACGATTTTTTTGATTGACGCCGCCATTTTAATCTCCTCAGTCTTCAGTTAAGCCTTATCAGGCTTTGGATTTGAGTTAGGTAATTGTGCGATTTGCAAATCTAAATCTCTAAGGACTTTTCTAAGCTTTCTATCGGATATATCTCTAAGAGACAAGTCTTCTAACTGTTCTGCGCGCTCTTCGGGAGTTAAGTCATCAATATCGCTAACAGTATCTTTTGTAGCACGATCGCGCTTTTTTAACGCATTAAATCCTTGCGCCATTGCGCGCGAAATAACCAGAAAACCAGTATGACCTATCATTGCGTGATCTGGTCTAACTGCTAAATCTTGTGCTTTCCAAGTTCTTTCTAAAGTTTCTTGAATCTCTGGTTCTGTCCAAACTCCCGAAGCTCGCAAACTTTGTGCCATTCTAGACATTTGCGTTGTAGTTGTTACGTACGCAACCAATACTCCACCTGGAGCAATAACTCTATAAGCCTGTTCAAGCCTGTTCCAAGGGTCAAGCATATCTAGCATAATGCGATCAAAATAGCCTTCTGGAAGAGACTTTGCTACTGAGTCAAAATCTCCAGTTAAAAGATTCCACCATTCTGGTTTTTCGCCATAGTAAATTGTTGCGTTTAGTTGCGCGATTCTAGCAAAATCAGGTCTAAGCTCTATTGTTGTAAGCTCACCAATTTGACCAACAGCGTCTAAAAGACTTAAGCTCATCGCGCCAGATCCTGCTCCCGACTCTAAAACACGCATTCCAGAGCGAATATCTCCTAAAGAAATCACTTGTGCAATATCTTTTGGATACATGATTTGAGCGCCTCTTGGCATAGATAAAACGTAATCCGCCAATCGCGGACGCATAACTACATAATCCCATCCGCCTATTGCGCGGGCTGCCATCCATGGCTTGTTTGATTCTTTAGATGCGTCAAGCTGCTTATTGCTACGCTCAAAATCACGTTTTGTGCTAACTGTTGTTACTACAACACCTTGAGTTTTGCCAATAACATCGTCGTGCAAAATAATGCCGTGTTCGGTTTGTGTAACTCCGCCTTTAGTAAGCTGTGCTGTGATTCGCTTGCCTTTTCTATCGGTGAATTGGATTTTTTCACCAACTTGCAAAACTCCTCTACGTGCATAGCTTTCGTACACAAAACACCTCACTTATCTTCAGAACGACTTTTACTATTATAAGCTAACGGTTGTAAGTGGCATTGCTGAATCGATTGCAAAATCTGGAGCGGACGGACGAACGCCTGCTTCCACCAAATTCACACCAAGCATTGCCACCATTGCTCCGTTATCAGTGCAAAGCTTAAGCTCTGGCAAACGAACTTCGATTCCATGCTCTTTGCCTTGCTCTAAAAGATGTTCTCTAAGTTGCGAGTTTGCAGAGAATCCGCCACCAATCAACAAAGTTTTTGAACCGTATTGCTCGGAGCCCATCATAGCTTTGCGAGAAAGAACATCCGCAACAGAGTTTGCCAAAGATGCGCAAACATCGTCCACTGGTATTTCTAAGCCTTGTGCTTGGCGAGCTTCCACCCAACGCGCAACAGCTGTTTTGACACCCGAAAAACTAAAGTCGTAAGGATGCTCTTTGCCAGAACGACCTTGCGTAAGTCCTTGCGGAACCTTCAACGTATTTGGATCCCCAAGGCGCCCGTGCCTGTCAATATGCGGACCTCCTGGATAAGGGAATCCTAGCAATCTAGCTACTTTATCAAAGCACTCGCCAGCTGCATCGTCTAATGTTGTTCCAACAACATCTATACTGCGCGCAATGTTATTAACATGCAAAAGAGAAGTGTGACCTCCCGAAACTATAAGCGCTAGAACGTCTTTAGGTACATCGCCGAATTGCAATTGTGTTACTGCAATGTGTCCAATAACGTGGTTTATTCCATAAATCGGCTTTTTTGCTGCACTTGCTAGTGCTTTAGCTCCCGAAACTCCAACAGCTAAGCATCCTGCTAATCCCGGACCTGCACTTACTGCTATAGCGTCAATATCGCTTAAATCCATATTTGCATCTGCTAATGCTTTTGATACCACTGGCACGAATGCTTCTGCATGCGCGCGTGATGCGATTTCTGGTATAACACCACCGTAGCGTGCGTGTTCTTGCATTGAGGATGCTACAACGTTAGAAACTAATGTTCTTCCTTTAACGATTGCGGCTGCCGTTTCATCGCAAGTTGATTCAATGCCTAAAACTATTGGCTCGCTTGTTTTATTCATTGTTTCACTCATTATTATCCTCACTTTTAGCGCTGTTATAAGCTTCGCTAGATTCTTCTAAGCTTTTTGAGCTTTTTAAATTTTCTAAGTCTTCTAAATCGTCTATTTGTGCGCACATTGTATATGCGTCTATTCCTTCTGGCATATAGTATCTTTTTCTTAATCCCATTTTTGTAAAACCGAATTTTTCATACAGTTTTAGCGCTGGATTGTTATTTACCCTAACTTCTAAAAGCATTCGTTTTGCGCCTATTGATTTTGCATTTTCAATCATAGTTTTTAGAAGATTGCTTGCAATTCCTCGCTTTTGATATTCTTTTGCAACACCTATTGTCATTATTTGAGCGTCGTCGCCATCAAACCAAAATCCCGCATACCCAGCTACCGTATTTGTGTTTAGATCAACATCTGCATAATACGCGCGCATTGGTGCTTGTAACTCTTGCAAAATCATGTTCTTGTTCCAGCATCCTGGTCCAAACAAGTCTGCTTCGATTTTTGCAATTTGAGAAACTATTGCTTCATATTTTGCATAATCAATTTTCTCTATTGCGCAGCTTTGACTATTTGATGCACAAGCTGGATATTTT
Organism: Gardnerella sp. DNF00109; assembly: GCF_049262845.1. Classification (NCBI taxonomy): domain Bacteria; kingdom Bacillati; phylum Actinomycetota; class Actinomycetes; order Bifidobacteriales; family Bifidobacteriaceae; genus Gardnerella; species Gardnerella sp. DNF00109. Next base: position 772,854 of record NZ_CP058406.1, on the reverse strand, counting down.
GAGCGAGTTATGTCTACAATCATATGTGTACTTCGCTTGAATCCTATTTTTCCGCCACTTTTGTAGCAGCGCCAGATCCCAAAACGTGCTTCAACGGGTTTGGAACAGATACGTCTGGTCTTCTTAAATAAAGCGGTTCAATAACGTCTTTTTGACTTGCGCACAGCTTAAATATCTCTAATCCTTTTACGCCTAAATCAAGAGCACTCGCCTCTGTAATTAAGCATATATTCCCGATTTTCTTCCAATCTTCAGCGTATTTTTTAGCACCATGGCCTGCAACGCAAACGCAATAATCGCAAATATTATTTGATTCAAAATATTGATTTACTCTTTCAACAATATTTGCAGGATAATCAATGTCCATTTCTATTACTGCACAACCACTATCGTCATATAAACTCATATAAACTTGGCGTCTTCTAGCGTCATTTAACGAAAGAACATACGTGTGTTTAGCTACGCAAGATTCATTATTTTCGACTATTTCACTATTAGAGATAACGCCATCTTTAAGCGATTCTTCAAAAGCGCCAGAACGAATCATTAAACTTTGTGGAAGCAAACTGTTGCATCCTAGAATCTTTGCGTTATTCGCAAAAGCAATCGCCTTAGCTGCAACCAACCCAGCTCTTAAACCTGTAAAAGGAGCAGGGCCTACTCCAACTACAATCTCGTCTATTTGATTAAGCTCTAGACCAGCATTTTTTACTGCAAAATCAATGTTTACTTGCAACTTTTCAACATGTGTACGCGAATCCGTTTCCACTATTGGCTTATAACCTACAACTCCAACTGTTGAACCATATGACGTATCTATAATCAGCGTATTGCTCATTTTTGTTCCTTAAATTAACCAACCAATTTAGCTTACTCTTAATCAAGAATTTTTAAGCGATCGCACCAGTCTCCTCCGACTGGAACAAGCGTTACAACGCGCTTACCTTCACTTGTAAACTCATTTGACTTTTCTTTATCAATCGGTCTATCAATATGAATTTCAAGACGAACATCAGCAAGAACACCAGCCATCTGTTCTCCCCACTCCATAAGCACAACAGTTCCCTCTCCTGGTTCTTCCAATGCTTCATCTAAACCTAAAGATTCAAGCTCATCTAAAAGCCTAGAAACAGTGTCTTGCCCTGGAGCATAATCTTTTCCACCAAGCCTATAAGCATCTACATGAATAAGATTCGCAACTTTTCCATCAGAAAATGTGCCTTTTAGCTCTCTAGCAATAGTAAAAGTCGGGGAAACTATCGGATCTTTTATTCCCAAGCCCTGTCCAAAACCTTGCGCGAACGTTGTTTTTCCAGCACCAAGTGGACCAGAAAGCAAAATAACATCTGTCTCATGCACTATTTTTGCAATAGTTTTTCCAAGATCTCGCATACACGAATCAGTTGGAATTACTAGCTTTTTGATATTATGATTTTCCAAAATCACACACTTTCATATTAGACTTTTAACGCTCTATGTTTTAACACTTTATGCTTTTAAAATTTTCACATTAACGCCCACGACAAGCAATCATGCTAATGCATTTTTCTAAAGCGTAATCAGCATCACTTGTTCCGCCTTTGCATTGCTCATCTGCCCACGCTAAACATTTAAAACACTTACGAATCCCATCATCATTCCATCCACCTAAATCCCTCATAGCCATTTTTAACGCCCAAGGGTTAACTTTTGCTTGAGCATTAGAAATTTCCCCGTTTTTAACAGCTATAGCCTTTGTAATTATTCGCATTTTTGCAGCCAAAGCCCCAATCAATGCTATAGCATCAACGCCTTGTAAAATCGCTCTTCTTGATGCAAGAATAGCTTGAGCATAGTTACCTTCTGCAGCTTTATCTGCTACAAAAAATCCAGTTACTTGCGGATCCGATATTAAATATTGGTCAACTATTTTTAGTGTGATTGGGTTATCTTCAAAATCAAAGCACAATTGAGAACAAAGAGCCGCCAACTGGTCGGTTTTCCCGCCTAAGACTTCTGTTATGCGTCCAGCTGCTGCAGGCTCTATACTACGATTTTGCCTTTCAAAAAGACTTAGCACAAAATTCAATCTTGCATCATCTTTTTTAAGATCTGGTACAGTTATTTTACTTGCTCCAGCTTTTTCAAGTTTTGTAACAATTGACTTTCCTTTAACACCTCCTTCGTGGCGCGCAATAACCCAGCAATCATTGTTATTAGATTTAGATTCTCTAGTACAAAACTCTATTATCGCTTCAACTAAATCTTCATTAGCTTGTTCAAGATTATTAATAACAACAATTGTTCCGCTAGAAAAAAGTGATGGTCCTGTAGCAGTTATAAAAGCATATTTATCGGCATTTAATGCGTCTAAATTTATAACATCTGCATCTGGGTAGGAGCCTAATATGCGAGTTTTTAAGTCGCGCGCGTTTAGATCATTTAAATACGCATCACCGCCAACTACAACTGTAAATGGCGCAAATTTTTTTAACGCTTGCATACGTACTCCTTAAGAATATTTATATTCTCACGATTTAACTAACGCGAATATCCTTGTTTTTATTTAATCCGCTTAATTTTGCACGCCTATTAATTGTACAAACTATATAAAACTTAAAACACTTAATCATTCAAAAAGTTTTGTTGAATCATTTATAAGCTGCTTAAAACGATTTGACTTAACTTGTAAAAATATCCTTAAACTATTATATGATTCACTTTTTCTAAAATATTTATTTATGATAAGTACTAATAAAAAGATAGCGAATTCAGCGCACGCGATTAGCCACGCACCTAAAGATCCATTAACCCAAGGTATTGTTCCAATTTGTAAATCTCCCAAATACCATGCGCAATTTGCCATAATGTTTGTTCCAAAAGATGAAATTGTGGCAAAAATCAGAGAAATAGAATAACTCCAATTAGCGCATATAAGCGAAAGCAGACCAAATATTGTTGCAAAATCAACAAAAGGTGCAACAATTAAATTCGCTATAACAGATATAAAAGATACTTGCGGTTGCATTAATATTTGTACAGGAAGCGTAAAACACTGTGCACACAACGTTATGCTTAATGCGCTTGCAAGACTAGACGGCATATATCTTAAAAAGATTCTTCTTAAAGACATTCCACAAACAATTATTCCAAAAGTTGCGCAAACAGAAAGAGCAAACGAATAATCCCATGCATATTTTGGACAAATAAAAAGAACACTTATAACAGTTATACTTAAAGCACTAGCAGACTGGTATTGTCTAGAAAACATTAATGCCCCGGCAGAAATTAAACCCATTATAAGCGCTCTAAGAACAGATGCCGACGGATACACAATACACGATAAAAGAATATGACCACAAGCTTCAAATATTGCGCTCACTACTCTTGGCAAAAGCAAAAAAGCACATGTCTTACGAATAACGCAAGATAAAAGCAAAAAATGTCCTCCAGAAACCGCCATAAGGTGCATTATTCCAGCTATTTTGAATCTTTGTTTCATAGTATTCGCATAAGTGCTATCGATACTAACTTTTCGTAAATCTTCTACATCACTTAAATGCTCTTGTCCCAAAAGTCCTACAGTAAGACCAGGAACAAGCATTTGACCCTGTTCATCTAAAGAACTAGTCACATTGTAAAATTCTTTCCACAATGTATTTAGTAATCTCTTAAAAAGATTAGCTTTTTCAATAACTTCTACTTTATATAATTTCGTTTTATCTGTTTTGTTTGCTTTAGGAACTTGAATTTCTATCGCATGAGAGTCAAATTTTGAAATCGAAATTTTTCCAAAACTACTTATCTTGTATCCGTAGTTCATTATTTTGCAATCTGGATTAAAAGCGTAAAGTTTGGCAGACACAAAGCTTTTACTCCTACTAATAACTTTTTCTTTATCCATAATTTCAATCTGTTTTACATTCACGTTTAATACGCAATCCCCCTTAAAGGATTGCGATACTCTTGGAGGAGACGTTATATCCATAAGCAATCTGATGGATTGAACATCGTTTTTTCTATTAAATTTATATTCTGTATCACTTTGCTTTAGATCTTTAATAGCATTAAAAACAGGGTCCATATGTTCTATGTTTAGAATAATTGAACACATTATAAAAGCTGCTAGAAACGTACAAAAACTTGTTAAAAAAGCATGCTTGTATCCTATTATTTTTAATTTTTTAATTAACTCATAAAACTTTGATTTTATGCGACTTTTGTAATCAGTTGTATTCTTTAAGCGGCACGTAAAAATGCAATTTCCCATTGAAAAAATAGTATAAAAGCACAAAAGAGCAAATGATAATATTGCGATTATCATACAGAAAAAATCTTGTTGTGAATCAACTATAAATCGAGCGAATAAGCAACCAAACCATACGCTAAACGCAATAGGAACAAGCCTAAAATCTTTGTTTCCATTTTCAAGATCCCAATATAATTCTTTCATTTTCCAACCTTAAAAATCACATAAATTTACTTAATGCAGATTGCTGATTTAAGTTTTAAAAAAGTCTTTTGCCCAATTCCTTTAACTTGCATAAGATCTTCAACCCGCTTAAAAACACGCAACTTTTTACGCATATCTAATATTCTTTGAGCCATTTTTGGCCCTATACTTTTTAGAGTTTGTAATTCTTCCAACCCTGCTGTGTTTATATTTATGCAACCGCTTTTATCTTTGTTGACACTATTATTTTTGCTTATATCATTTTCATTAATTTTGTGCGTGCTATCACTAAAATCTTCATTTTTATTTTTAACAGTTAAATCTTTAGTCTCATTTGTATGTAAGTCTTTTTTAGAATCCTCTTTAGAATCATTGCTATATTCATCATCATCTTTATTATTTGATTCAAATTTTTTACTTAAAGATTTAACTTTAGATTCTCTCTGTGCTTGATAAGAATAAATCTTGTTATAAGTTCTAGATTGACATATGAGCATGGTTAAACTTGATGCTAAGAATACTACGAGAATTAGCATAATAGACAAAGCATGTACTGGTTTTATTCGTAATCTAACGAGATTTCTTGTTTCAAAATTATTTCGTTTATTAAGATTATCAATATTTGAAGCAGAATCTTTTGAGCTTATGCAAAAATCAGCAAGCTGATAATCTATAGAATTGTTTTTCTCTTGTGCCAATATGCGATTTTTAGAATCATCATTCAAAGTATTTTGCAAATAATTTGAATTTTCATAATTATTATTTAAAGCATCAATAGCTGCCAATCTTTCTAGAACGTTACTATTGTTTTTGTTCATTTTAACCACCTCCTTCGTTTCAGACTATTTATTTTTGATTGTTAAATAAAAAAAAAGATGCTTACCTCCACTATTAAATGAAGATAAGCATCTTTCAAGTAAAATTAACCAATGTGGTTAAAGGCTATTTTGCCTAGAAAACATTGAGTTTCAGCTTTCATCTGGCACAATAGACACAATCTTTGGTGCTTTCACGATTACCTTGCGCGGCTTCTTTCCACCCAAGCGATCAGCTACGGCCTCTAAAGCAAGCTTTTCAAGCTCACTAGCATCAATATTCGGGTCAACTTCAAGCTTTGCGCGAACCTTGCCCTTGATTTGCACAACAGCTGTAACAGTATCCGCACCAACGTAGCGGGAATCTTCAACTGGCCAATCTGCGTGAGCAATCGACTTAGTATGTCCAAGCTTGCTCCACATTTCTTCACAAATATGCGGTGCAATTGGAGAAAGCATAAGAACAAGCGGCTCAACTGCTGCGCGAGGCACGTGAGGCAGAGACGTTAAGTGATTATTCAACACAATCAGCTTAGCAATCGCAGTGTTTGGACGCATTGCTTCCATTTCTACAGTTACTTCTGCAATCGTGTTGTTAAGAAGCTTTAGCGTCTTTTCGTCCAAAGCATCTTCTGTTACTACGCAAGCGCCAGTTTCTTCGTTTACAACGTTACGCCACAAGCGTTGCAAGAATCGCATGCCTCCAACAACGTTACGCGTATTCCATGGGCGAGACTCAGAAAGTGGACCCATGCTCATTTCATACAAACGGAACGTGTCTGCACCGTAGTTTTCGTACATGTAGTCTGGAGTCACAATATTCTTTAGGCTCTTACCCATCTTTCCAAACTCGCGATTCACGGTTTCGCCGTGCCAAGTAAATGTTGGCTCACCAGCGCCGTTATTAGCGCCTTCCTCAACCTCATCAGCTGGCACGTACTGCCCGCGCTCATCCGTGTAAGCGTAAGCCTGAATCATACCCTGGTTAAACAAGCGATGGAAAGGCTCAGCAGAATCAACGTAACCCAAGTCGTAAAGCGCCTTATGCCAGAAGCGCGAGTAAAGCAAGTGCAAAACTGCATGCTCTACGCCTCCAACATAAAGGTCAACGCCTCCAGAAACATGTTCCTTGCCTGGTCGATTCGTACCCATCCAATAGTCGTATTCGTCGCTGTCAACCATATGCTCAGCGTCGTTTGGATCCAAGTAACGCATGTAATACCAGCATGAACCAGCCCAGTTTGGCATAGTGTTGGTGTCGCGATAGTAGGTTTTTACACCGTCACCAAGATCAAGCTGAACTTTAACCCAATCCTCGTTTCGGCTCAAAGGTGCTTCAGGCTCAGAATTTGCGTCGTCTGGAGCGTAAGTTTTTGGCTGATAATCTGGAACGTCTGGCAATGCAATTGGAAGCTCACTATCCGGCACAAGGTGAGCAACACCATCCTCATCATAAACGATTGGGAATGGCTCACCCCAGTAGCGCTGCCTAGAGAACAGCCAATCGCGAAGTCTGTAAGAAACCTTACCAACGCCTACGCCTGCTGCTTCAAGCCAAGTCGTCACTTTTTTAATAGCTTCATCTACGCGCAAACCGTTAATAGACAAAGCGTCACCGAGCTTATAAGTATGCTCCACAGAAGAGTTAATAACAATTCCATCGTGAGAAACAAACGGAGCTTTGCCATCATAATCTTCTAGCTTTTCGACAGAATCAGGCAAAGGCTTAACAGTGTAAATTACAGACAAGCCGAAAGCTTTAGCAAAATCATAATCGCGCTGGTCACCGCCAGGAACTGCCATAATTGCGCCCGTTCCATAACCCATAAGCACATAATCTGCAACAAACAGCGGAAGTTTTGCTCCAGTTACAGGATTAATTGCGTAAAGACCAGTAAACAAACCAGTTTTTGCACCAGCATCTTCCGTACGTTCTTTAGCGGTTTTAGCGCGAGCTTGAGCCTGATACTCTGCCAATCCTTCCTTAAGACTTGCGTAGCCACCCTTCCAGCTTTCTGGAACGCTAGCTTCCCACGCTTCTGGAACGTGCCCAAGAATCGGGTGATCTACAGAAACAACAGCAAAAGTTGTACCAAAAAGCGTATCTGGACGAGTAGTGTATACTTCCAAATCGCGCGTTTCACCATCTGCACATTCAACTTCAAAATGCACGGAAGCACCGTGAGATTCGCCAATCCAGTTTCGCTGCATAAGCTTAACTTTTTCCGGCCAGTCAATAGTATTCAAATCTTCAACCAAACGGTGCGCGTAAGCTGTAATTCGCATGGACCACTGACGAAGATTGCGCTGGAATACTGGGAAGTTTCCGCGCTCAGATTTACCTTCTGCAGTAACTTCCTCGTTTGCAAGCACAGTTCCCAATCCTGGACACCAATTTACAGGAGACTTAGAAATGTAAGCAATGCGGAAGTCATTCAACACATCCGCTTGATCTACTTTATTGAGCTCTTCCCACTTTTTGTCAGCAAAACCAGGAATTTCGCGCTTTGCGCTCTTAAACTCATCAACTAACTCAGCAATTGGTCGAGCAGAACCTTTACCGCCATCTTTGCGTACAAAATCAGGGTCATACCAAGCGTCATAAAGCTTCGAGAAAATCCATTGAGTCCAACGAACGTAGTTTGTATCAATAGTTGCAAAAGATCTACGATCGTCAAAGCTCAATCCCATGCGATGCAACTGCCTGCGCATATTTGCAATATTTGCCTCAGTAGTAATGCGAGGATGCTGACCTGTTTGAACAGCATATTGTTCTGCAGGAAGTCCAAAAGCGTCGTAGCCCATCGCGTGAAGAACATTCTCGCCCTTCATACGGTGATATCGGCTCACAACATCAGTTGCCAAATATCCAAGAGGATGCCCAACATGCAAGCCCTTTCCAGAAGGATAAGGGAACATGTCCATTGCAAAGAAAGAAGGACGGCCACAAGCCAATCTGCCTTCGCCATCCTTCAAATCGCCCTTAACATTAGCAGCCCAGAACGTGCCTTGCTCGTCCCAAGTCTTTTGCCAGCGCTGCTCAATATCTTGTGCGAGCTGCGCATTGTAACGAAAAGCTGGCTCAGCAATAGTAGCTTTATTGTCAGCTGTTGAATACTGTTGATCGTTGTCTTCCATAAACAAGCACTATAGCGACTCATATCGTCAATTTGCAACACTTTTTACAACTTTTAATCATATTTTATTGTGTTTTTTGAAAGTTTTAATGCACAATTCACAAAATACTCTTATTTAGCGTTTTTCATAAAAATCATTACTACAATTGTTTTAAACGTTCAACATAAGATTTTATTAAGAATAATGTGATTTAACGAGGTTAGTTATGAAGGTATCAAAGAACACACTTTTATTAATCGCATGCATTGTATGGTGTTTTGCTGGATTCAACATTCTTAGGATTGGTATTATTGCATACTCAAACTTTTTATCTCCTATTAATTTCGCTTTATCTTTAGCTGTTTTTGCAATATTCCAAGTGTTTATTTTCGGAAAACTTGTTAAAAAACATACTGCTAGGATTAACGCATACAAAGAAAACAAGCAATTTTTCCTTAAATTCTTTGACGTTAAATCTTTCATAATCATGGCTTTTATGATGACTTTTGGAATTGTTCTTCGTGCAACAAATATAGCTCCAGAACAATTTATAGCCGTATTTTATACGGGATTAGGTTCTGCTCTTACTCTAGCAGGATTGCTTTTTGGGTATCATTTTGCTAAAACTGCATGTCCGCGTTACAAAAACACTCATACTATGCAATAGCGCTTACAAACACTTGTAACAACATCAACATTACTAAGAAATATTTGACTATCACTCTACGTAAGGAAGTTACTATGAACCATGTTATGAAACGTTATATTAATACGTCTTTGTTGTATGCTGTCTTCGCCATGATTGGCGGCGTCTTTTATCGCGAATTTACAAAATTTAATGCTTTCCATGAAAAGACTGTGCTTGCTATAGTTCACACACACTACTTTATGCTTGGAATGGTTGTTTTTCTGTTACTCATACTATTTGAGAAAAACTTCAGTTTTAGTAACGAAAAAACTACGAGAATCTTAATAACTTATCATATTGGACTCAACCTAACAGCAGTAATGATGATTACTCGTGGAATTGCACAAGTAATGCGTCTACATCTCAGTCCATCTATAGATTTTTCCATAACTGGTTTAGCAGGAATCGGACACATCCTACTTGGCGTAAGTATTGTACTAATCTTATTGCAAATTAAACGCAGCATCGCTCATTGTGCTAATACTTCATTAGAATAGTGATGATAGGAATAATTTAGTTTATTCATAAAATATTTATTAAGTGTGTAACTATAAGCCGCATATGCTACTACATTAAGAAGGTTGCTATGAGTAATAACGTGTATAAAAAGAGTAGATCATACGCACCAGAACGATTCTTTGAATGCGAAGGTCGTGGCCTTAATTGGCTTCGAGAAGCTTACGACTATGGCGGGCCTAAAGTAGCTAAAGTTTTTGATTGGGGAAAAGACTACTTAAACATTGAACGCATTGAAACTACAAGCCCTACTCCTTTAGCATCGTTTGAATTTGGAGCATCTTTGGCGCATATGCACGATTTCGGTGCGAAATATTTTGGGGAGCCACCTGCAGATTATGATGGCACATGCTATTTTGGACCATTAAGCGACCCTGTAAAAATGGATTGTGGCACTTGGAGTAATGTTATTGACTATTTGGCAGAAGGCAGACTTTTACCAATGGTAAATCTTGGTATTTCTAGAGGAAGCCTTACAAAAAGCGATTTAGATCTTACAAATAAAGTTATTGATGCTCTGCCAGATTTGCTGGGAAAAGCAGCTGAAGATAAACCAGCGCGAGTTCATGGAGACTTGTGGAGTGGAAATGTGCTTTGGACTAAAAGCGAAGATGGCGAACACACAGAAGCTGTTTTAATTGATCCTGCAGCTCACGGCGGCCATCGTGAGGAAGACTTAGCAATGCTGCAACTGTTTGGGATCAGCTATTTTAAGCAAATTTTAGATGGCTATCAATCTGTTCATCCATTAAAATCTGGTTTTGAAAATCGCATGACAATTTGGCAACTCTACCCTATTGCTGGACATTGTGTCTTCTTTGGTGGAGGCTACGTTAGCGAATACCGAGATATGTGCTTGGATTTGCTTAATCGCTAAATTTGCATTAGATAATTTAATAGAAACTAATATAAAAGTAAGCACAAAACTAAAATTTACGAAAGGCCTTAACTACTATGATTCGCACGCATAAGCATATTTTGCGCAAAACTATTGCTCTTGTAGTATCTAGTACAATGCTTCTTGCGATTTGCGCATGCGGATCGAGCAATGCAAAAAACGCATCGCCTAGCGCAAAGCCTCAAGTGAATCACGGCAACGTTATAGTTTTTACGCCTTCTGATGGTCTAAATTTAAGTAGAAAAACTCCATTAAGTACATGGGATAATCTTGTTCCAGAAATAGTAAAATCGTTAAAAAAGCAAGGATTTTCAGAAAATTCTATTACTACTAAATCGTCCAGCAGCTTATACGATCAAAGTCAAGATATTCAAGATTACGTTGTAAGCATGATTACATCTTTAAAAACAAAAAATTCTTCTAAAAATAAAAACAAGAAAACAAGTATCAGAGATATCCATAGCATCGTAAAAAAGCAACTTTCTAATACGACTATTGTTGTTGCTCCTTGGAGTAATAAAAACGGTAATAATAATTATGGTGATTACGTAACTCAACCCACAACACCTAAAGAGCAACTAAAAGAAGAAGATCTAAAATCACAAGAGGAAGCAGAAAATAGACTTACATCGTCATTAGATTTGGCTAAAAAAGCTGGCATGCATGTCGTTATGTTATCTAGGCTTACTAGAGATTTTAAGCCAGATGCATTCTTCAAACTTTCTTCTGCTCAGAGCATTGGAGAAATTCAAGCGTATACTCTTGTGCAAAAATTAGCATTAAATCAGGCTTCTAAAGATAATCCAAAAAGCGTAGAAGTACTTTTGCCTTGCCACAATCAAAAACAAGATGTTCATATGCATTTTGGAGTAAATACTCATGGTAATTCAGATTCTGATAATTCAAGTTCCAAAATTCAAGAATTTGATGATGAATTCGCGCGACTTGCTTTTGCTGGAATCTGGAAAATTCTAAAACCTTATTTCGCATCTGGATTAATGATTTCACCTTCTGGAAAACTTAGTAAGGATTCAACAGAGAATGACTGGGAAAATGCTGCTTTCGACGCAGATAATTCTGACTCTGTTAAGGCAGAACTTAATTCGAGATTAGTAATAAAGAATGATAACGGAACAACTTCCACAAAACACGTAGATGGCATTATTGCTTTAGATGATCAAGTTGTTATGCAAGTGGAAAAAGCTCTTGAAGACCTTGGGTATAAGGGAAGCTCTGCGGATATCAACCCTTCCTTTACTCTTCCAGATATAATCGGAAGCTTTATAGGAAAACGAAATTTGACTAAGAAAAAGGTTCCAACGCCTGCTTCTACTGCGAAAAATAATGAATCACAAAAATCTAGCACAAAAAATAATGATTTGAATTCATCTGAATCCAATAAAGAGAATAAAAATACTGAAGATTCTGAGCTTAAAGATTCAGCGAATGAATTGTTAAACGACTCAAAATGGCCTGTTATTACTGGCTACGGCGCTTACAAAGATGCTTTACCAAATCTTGTAAATGGAAAGCAATGGATGACTTCTATCGAAAACATTCAGAAAATCTCTACTGATGTTGCTCAAGAATGTAGTTCTCTAAATGTTAATGGAAAATTATCTCAACTCGAAGATATTTCTATTTTTGTAAATAACAGTGGATCAGAAAAAGATATACCCGTAATAACAGAACCAATTCTCGCTGTAAGCGCAACTAATCTTAAAGCTCTTTTGATTGACCCTGGATACGTAACTCTTGCAGATGCAGGACTGTAAAGTACGTTATTTTCTTGGTCTTGGAGCGTAAATCTTATTTTCGATAAGATCGTTATAACGTTCTATAACAGCATTGCGCTTTGCTTTAAGGCTTGGTGTAACTAAACCATTTTCTTGAGTAAAAGCATCTGGAACAATCTCAAATTTTCTGATTGATTCTGCTCTAGAAACATTAGAATTTGCTTTAACTATGCTTTGTTCTACGGAACTTATGACGATTGAATTTTTTCTTGCCTCTTCCAGCGAGCGCACTGGGCTTGCTCCTCGAGATTTCAGCCAAGAATTCACTTCTGCAAGATCTAACGCAATAATCGCAGAGATAAAAGGTTTTCTGTCTCCAATAACAACGCATTGAGAAATAATTGAAGAAGTCATAACTGATGCTTCGAGTATGCTAGGTGAAACGTTTTTCCCGCCAGCTGTTATTATCAGATCTTTTTTGCGACCAGTAATTTTTACAAAACCGTCGGAATCTAAAGATCCGAAGTCTCCTGTATGCAACCATCCATTTACTATTTGTTTTTCAGTTATCTCTGGATGATTATGATATCCTTTGCAAACAGCGGGACTTTTAATACAAAGCTCTCCCTCATCATCTATTGCTACAGACACTCCCTGTACTGGCAAACCAACTGTTCCGATTTTATAGCCTTTCGTTGGATTTACCATTGACGGAGCACATGTTTCTGTCATTCCGTACCCTTCGAGAATTGGCAATCCCATGCCATTGAAGAAATGCGAAATCGATTTGTCTAATGGCGCTCCTCCTGAAACACCATATTCAACGTCTCCTCCAAAAACTTGCAAAATTGAGTTGTAAACGAGCTTTTTACATAAGGAGTGGCTTATAGCCAGCATTGGCGAAATCATTCTCCCCGATTGTTGAGCTTTTGACCATTCTTTTGCCACTTTTACGCTTTGAGCAAATATAAATCCTTTTACTCCTCTACCAGCTTTTTGAGAGGCAGCATTGTAGATTTTTTCAAATATTCTAGGTACACCAAGTATGAAAGTTGGTTTAAAACTTTTAAAATCACTTAGTATTGTTTTAAGGTTGCTTGACAATCCAAGTGTTACATTTCCCGCAAAACAGAAGAACTGCATAAATCTTGCAAATACATGTGCTAAAGGAAGGAATAAAAGAAGTCTTGGTTTGCCTTTTAATGCTATATCTGGCATGGAAAGCATTCCAGATTTCGCTATAAACACAAAATTTCCGTGCGAAAGTTCTATACCTTTCGGGTCTCCTGTAGATCCAGATGTGTAAACGATTGTAGCTAGATCATCGCCTTTAACAGCTTTTTCTCTTTCATAAAACTCTGAGTCTGTAACTGTTTTTCCATACTCAATTAGCGCATCTATTGCGTCTCTGCTTAATACATAGACATCGTTAAGGCTTGGACATGACTTCTTTGATATTTCCACAGTTTCACGCATATTTTCATCTTCAACAAAAATCATGCTTACTCTAGAATCGTTAATAATATTTTCTATTTGCACTGCAGAACTTGTTTCATAAATTGGCACTGTTAACGCGCCTATAGACATTATTGCCATATCAAGCACAGTCCACTGCCATGAAGTATGCGCTATTATCGATATAGTGTCTCCCGGCATCACACCGTGTGCTATGAATCCTTTTGCTACCGATATAACCAAATCTTTAAAGTCTTTAGCACTGTAGGAATTCCATTCCCCGTCGCGTCCTACATACTCAACCAATGAATCGTTCGGCTTACGTTCTACGCGACTTTCAAGAAGCGAAAAAATGTTTGCATTGTAATCAATTTTCTCATCGAGATTACGAGAATACTTTTGCATATTCGCTCCCTAATATGTTTAAGAAAATCTTATGTAATAATCTTAGGTCAATGTCTTAAGCCCAAGACTCTTATTACACTATACGACACGCATTTTACAGACTATTTTTTTCTTCTTTTGTCTCTTCTTTGGGCTTTAAAATTATTCGTTTTTTCGCTACCATTTTCCTTGGATTTGCATAAGTCCTGTCTCTTCGTTTTAAACCCCATTGAATACACAAATTGTCACAATGATCTGATCCAACTGTTACGTAACCAAAAAATTGACCTTTTCTAACAACTGTTCCAACTGGTAAATCCGTATATGCTGGCTCAAATGTGGAAGACAAAACTCCATGTTTGATTGTTACAACAGATTTTCCAGCCACAAGTCCAGCAAAATTTATTATTCCATCTGATGGAGCATATAGCTCAGTTCCTTCCTCTGCTCGCAAATCAACTCCTCTATGACCTGCGAGCCATGGTTTTGCTGGAGCATCAAAATCTTTAATAATGTTTACATTTTTTACTGGCCATACCATCCTTGATTTACAATTTGTAGTTTCTTTTAGTGTTGAAGCTGTTGAAACTTGACTAACTGTATTCGCGACTATTTTTTGCTTTTTACCTACAAAAGATTTTTCTATGCAACCAGCGTCAAATGAAGATACACTATAATCAGTTTGATTCGATTGCAAATATTCATACTCAATACTTTTGTTTATTGTAGGATTTATGCAACTATGAATAATCAACATGATTACAATCAGAATAATAAAAATCAGTATTCTAACAAATTGTGATTTTTGTTTTAATATAAATTTTTTGACTTTTAAGATTCTGGGCTTAATCATTTTTAAATCAAATATTTTTCTCATGATATTTTATTTTTCTCCTTTCATAAATCAAATTTGTTTTATGCTTCAACAGCAAAAATCTGCATTCTTTAAAGGTTTTCGCTTATATTTGAAAGTTTTTCACAAAATTCTTTTTTTAGGAACACTTTTTTATCAATGTGGTTAAAGCGTACAAATCATTGGTATTCCAACGATTATGAGTTTTCGACACGCCCAAACACGCTATATTTGCATATCATAAAATTCCGTGTAATATAAATGTCGTGTGCACGGCACACAGCCAAGCGCAAAGGATATTCCTGCGTAGCTCAGTTGGCAGAGCGTTCGACTGTTAATCGAATGGTCGCTGGTTCAAGCCCAGCCGCAGGAGCCAAGAAAACCACCAGCAAGTCTGGTGGTTTTTTGTTTTGAATTTATTTGAATATTGTATTCTAATGAATCGCAAATGATATCGCTTGTCTTGCAAATCATCAAAAATGCTACAAACTACAAGGGTCACGTACTTAGTTTGGCGTAAACTATAAGTGTTGTTTTGCAAAAAGCAATTCTTGGCGAAGATTGATAAAAACAGAGGATGATACATGTTAGAAAACATCTCCGAAGCCACGAATAATGGTCATAAAAAGAAGATGATAATTCTCATTGCTGGCGTCATTGTATTAGCTTTAGTATTAGGCGTTGGTGGTATTTGCTGGAGCATTCAGCACTCATCTCGTATGAAAGAAGCTAGAAAACAGTGCGAAATTAAGGTTGCACAAGTTAGCAAAGCAAGCCAGTCATGGAAAAAACTTACTAAAAATTCTCTTCTTATCTCTTTTGCTCAAGATAACTCAGAAAATGGCAAATTACTTGCTAAGCTTTTGAAGCAGCGTTTGCCAGAAACAGTTGTATGCAATGCTAATTCTCCAGAAGAGTTAGGGTCTCAGGGAGCTCAAGCTATAGCTGCAACTCAATGGTATTCTGACAATGCTCAGCGTATTCGTGGAGTGACTTCTGCAATGATTGATAAGCTTTCTGCAGCATCTACAGATACTACAGCGAATGCACAGGAGAAGCAGAAGGCTGAAGAAAGCCAGAAGGAACTGCAGAAGATTACTGCTCCTGTTATTCGTATAGCTCCTAAGGTAAAGCGTAAGCCGAATATTATTATTCAAAATATTCCTCCTACTCAAGAAGAAAAAGTTCAAGCAGATAACGCCATGCAGAAAAAGATTGAAGAAGCAAAGCGTCAAGCTGACGAGCAAGCTGCTAAAGCTAAAGCAAATGCAAAGGCTGATGCAGAAAAGAGACGTTTAGAATTAGAAAGAAGAAAGCGAATTAGGGATGCTGCCGAAAATCTACAGAAGCAGCTAGAAGAACAAGCTAAGAAGCAAGCTGAAGAACAAGCTAGGAAGCAAGCTGAAGAGGAAGAGAAAAAGAAGGAAGAAGAAAGAAAGCAGACGGAAGAGGAAGAGAAAAAGAAGGAACAGCCAGATCCTAAAATTTCTAACGACGGAGACAAATAATAACCTCTGTTAATCAATATAAAAATGCGCTCAGCAAAATCACTGAGCGCATTTTTTATATTCTAATCACTTTGTTAAATCAACTTGATCTAAAGGAATAACCTTAGTGTGGTGCTTAATCTTGTATCCAACATAAAGCACAATGAACAGCGGCACAGACATATAAGTTATGCCAATTGCTTGCCAATTAAGCGTGTGGAATGATTCAAGATCTTGGCCAACAATAACCAAAATGCACAATACAAGAGCCACGATAGGACCGAATGGATACCACTTAGCTTTATAAACAAGATCGTCCAAAGACTTTCCTTGAGCAATATACGCTTTGCGGAACCTGTAGTGCGCAGCTGCGATTCCTGCCCATGCAATAAATCCAGTCAAACCACTTGCAGCAACTAAGAACATGTAAATTTGAGTTCCAAAAATACTCATCAAGAATGTTAAAAGAGCTACAACAAACGTTGCAACCAAAGATTGCATTGGAACACCTCTTCTATCTACGTTTCCAAACATCTTTGGAGCGTGATTATCTTTTGCAAGAGCGTAAAGCATTCTAGTAGAAGCATACATTCCAGAGTTTGCTGCCGAGATAACAGATGTAAGCACAACGGCATTCATGATTGTTGCTGCAATCGCCAATCCTGCACGCTGGAACACAAGAGTGAATGGGCTTATAGAAATATCGCTAGCTTCCGATCCAAGCAAACTTGGGCTTGTGTATGGAATAATGCATGCGATTACAAAGATTGCAAGAATGTAGAACAAAACAATACGCCAAAACACTTGCTTTACAGCCTTTGGAATACTCTTATCTGGTGTTGCAGATTCACCTGCTGTAATGCCAATAAGCTCTGTTCCTTGGAACGAGAATCCTGCAATTGCAAACGCACCTAAAACAGCTGGGATTCCGCCAGCAAATGGAGCATTTTTATGTGTAAAGTTGCTTAGAAATGGCGCTTTTCCGCCTAAAATTCCAACAATCGTAAGCAAACCAATAGCAAGGAATATAATAACGGTTACAACTTTAATAATCGAAAGCCAGTACTCTGTTTCTCCAAAGCACTTAACCGTAAGAATGTTAATCAAAAGAATAACAACAAGAACTGTTAGCGAAAATACCCATATTGGAACATTAGGAAGCCAATATTGCAAAACAATTGCTGCCGTACTTATATCTACAGCAACCGTGATTGCCCAGTTAAACCAATAATTCCAACCCATTGCAAATCCTAAAGCAGGATCAATAAACTTTCCAGAATATGATGCAAAAGACCCGCTAATTGGCATATATGTTGCCATCTCTCCTAGAGATGTCATAAGAAAATAAACCATGATACCGATTGCAGCGTATGCCAAAAGCGCGCCACCAGGTCCTGCCATGTGGATTGTTGCGCCACTAGCTACAAATAAGCCTGTTCCAATGCTTCCACCCAAAGCAATCATGGAAATGTGGCGTGTTTTTAAACTGCGATGCACAGTTTGAGATTCAGTAGTTGATGAACTGTCGTTATTCATTGTTTCCTCCTTTTGACAATATTCAAACAGAGGCAAACAGGCAACAGTATGCATGTCGATAGCACTCCGCAGCAAATTGCCAAAATTGCTGCGACAGTCCTTGGCTTATTAAGCCAAGTCCCAGCTTGTAAGCTAGAAAGAATAACCTACAAACTTCGGCGCTCTCCCCTTTTGCAAATCACTTAACGCCTCTTTCTGGCTAATGATTGCTACTCTTGTTGAGCGCGACCTCTGGTCGATGTGTTTCATTATTGAGATAGGCAAAGACAAACTCTAGACACTAACCGATATTTATTCAGATTAGACTATATTTTCTATTTATTTTGATTATTTTTTTCTGTATTTTTTATGGCTTTATCGGAAATTTTACGACTATATGCATTATGTCTGCGATATTTACTTATTTTTATTGGCGATTTGCGGTTCATTGCACCAAAAAGCGTTAAATCAAACTTTACAGACATTAATCGCATCGCAACTACTAGCACAACAATAAGAGTATCTAAAATCATCTCTGTAATAACGTCAAAACATCCTGCACGTTGTGCTTTTACAACAAATACCGTCAAAACACACCCAACTGCAGCAGGAAGCGCATACCAATGCTTATCTCGAACAATTACAGGAACTTGATTCAAAACCATATCTCGAATTAATCCACCACCAAGAGCTGTAGCCATGCCTAAAAACACAGACGCCATTCCAGACATGTGAAAATCCAAGCCTTTAGCGGTACCATTTACAGCAAAAAGCCCCAATGCTAAAGCGTCAAGAGTTAACATAAGCCATTTCCACTCATCAATTTCTAGATGAGCGAAAGCAACAATAACACCCGAAGCAAGACCAGTAAAAACAAATCCCCTATCTGCAATTCCAACTGGCGGCAAAGCTCCAAGCAGAACGTCTCTAACAATTCCGCCACCCAATGCTGTAAGCCATGACGTTGTGATTATTGCAAAGATATCATAATTCTTGCGAATAGCCCACATTCCGCCAACCATTCCGCAGCAACCCATAGCAATGTATTCAACAACAAGGAAGAAAATGTTATCTCCTAAAGCCCCTTCCACAATATTTCCTTTCCAAGGTTAGTTAAACACTTAAAAAACAAAATCCGCCTAATAAGCCTATAACCAATTAAGCATACAATTAGCGCGCCACCTTTTATAAGATATAAAAAATGACGCGCCAAATACTAAAAACTCTAACGGATTTAAAACGACTTTTAAATAGCTCTTAAACAGCTTTTAACTAGTCGCACACCTTCCACATCCAGTTGTGAGTATCTTCAACATCTCCAAGCTGAATACCAAGCAATTCATCACGCAAAGCCTGAGTCAACTCACCAACTCCACCATCAGCAACCTTAAGATCGAAGTCATCTGACTTAAAGCGACCAATAGGCGTAATAATCGCAGCAGTTCCGCAGGCAAAGACTTCAGTGACCTCACCAGAGCGAATATCGTCAAGCAATCCCTGAAGTGGAATCATAGTTTCAACAACCTTGTGACCCGCTTCTTCTGCAAGCTGAATAATAGAACGACGTGTAACACCTGGAAGAATGCTACCAGTAAGAGATGGAGTTTCCAAATGACCATCCTTGTGCAAAACAAACACGTTCATTCCACCAAGCTCTTCCAAATAGGTCTTAGTTGCTGCATCAACGAAGCAAACCTGTTCGCAACCGTGTTCAATACCCTTGTATTCACCGAGCAAGGAAGCCGCATAATTTCCACCACACTTAGCAAAACCAGTACCACCAGGGCCAGTGCGGAACCACTGATCTTCAACCCAAATACTAACTGGCTTCAAGCCACCTTTAAAATATGGTCCTGACGGAGAAGCAATAACACAATATTCAACCTCATGAGCTTCTCGCACACCTAAGAACGGCTCGGAAGCAAACATGAACGGACGCATATAAAGAGTATATTCGCGTCGGCTTGGAACCCACTCTTTATCTCGCTTAACTAAGGCTGCAACAGATCCAATAAAATCGTCGATAGAAAGATCTGGCAAATACAAACGCTTCGCAGAATTCTGGAATCGTGCCGCATTAATATCTGGACGGAAAAGCCAGATGGATCCATCAGTTCGCTTGTATGCTTTTAAACCTTCAAAGCATTCTTGGGCATAATGCAACACAGAAGCACCTGGATCCATTTTTAATGGCCCATAAGGCTCAACACGTCTATCCGACCAGCCTTCTCCCTTGGTCCAAGACATATGGACCATATTGTCGGAGAAAATCTGACCAAAAGCAGGCTTATCAATCAGCTCTGCTCGCTTTGCATCCGAAACAGGATTATCGTTAGGCAAAACAGTAAAATTGCCAGCCAGTTTGTTCAACAGATCAGAATCACTATGATCGTAAGAATCATAGGCATTTTTAAAGTCTGGAGCAACCTCTAAATCAGCCATTATGTCTCTTTTCCTAATTTGCGATATTACTTGTATTTTTATTATTGCTTTTATTGCAATTAATGGTATAGATTAGTACGATTCTCGATTAACGCAAGACTGTAAACAGATATTTTTATAGAAAAAAGACTAATTAAACCAAAAATCTTACGAATTGCAACAAAAAATTAACATTAAATACGTAAAAAATAAACTCGCAGCGTAACATTTGTGCCTCTGGTGGGACTCGAACCCACAAGCCCGTAAGGGCGTCAGATTTTAAGTCTGATGCGTATGCCAATTCCGCCACGGAGGCAACAGTCAATTATTATGCCATATAATACAATTAAAAACAACTCAGCGTGTGGCGAGAATTCTACGACCCAAATCTAACGTGATTCCATCTAGTAAACCATGCTCACTAGCAACAAAAGTATCTAGAACTCCACCATGGTCTTCATATGCAGCTTTTGCAAGTCGTTCAAGCACACGACTCAACACAACTGCACCTCCACCAACAACATCAATCCTTCCAGGATGAATAGTGGCATAAGTACGCCTACGTTCTCTTGTCATATGCAAGAACCTGTCATTAACTGTATATGCCTGATCCAACGCGATTTTTACTCCATCAACAGCCTTATGGTCATAATGCTTTAATCCAATAGCAAGGGCTGCCATAGTTGTAACAGTGCCAGAAACACCAATAATTGTGCGAGCTTTACCAGCGTTAACATGCTTAAAAGCTTCGTCTATATTTTTGTCAATATCTTTTATAGCACAAGAAATTTCTTCTTCTGTTGGAGGGTCTGTATGCAAGTGTCTCTCAGTCATTCTAACGGAACCAATATTCATTGAATACGCGGAATCCACTTTATCTTCCGCAATATTCACGCCGTCTCCACCAAGAACAATCTCAGTAGACCCACCACCTAAATCTACAACAACATAAGGGGCTTGCAAATCTTTTCTAGAAACAACACTTGTTGCTCCCAAAAAGCTCAAAGCAGCTTCTTCTGTTCCGCTAATAACTTCAGGGCGTACGCCAAGCTCATCAAACATCATCTGTTCAAAAATGTCTCTATTTAGCGCATCCCTAGTTGCAGATGTTGCTACAAAACGAATAGCATCTATTTTGTGTTCGCTAAGCACTTTTGCAAATTCTTTGGCAGCAGATTTAACTCTCTGCAAAGCATCTTCAGCAAACATATGCGTTTCGTCGATTCCCTGACCAAGCCTTACAACTCTAAGCATTCTAGGAACAACATCGCGCATACCATTAGCATTAACTTTTGCAATTTTTAATCTAATCGAATTCGTGCCACAGTCAATTGCAGCTACGCAAACCGATTTATTAGTTCCAATGATTGTATTGGTGCTAAAAGATTTTGTATTTAATAATTTCTCAGTCTCAATTTCATCAGCATCATCACTCCAAGGAGTAGTGCACTTACAAACATTAGGATCAAATTCATTTTTTACCTTGCTTAACACCAGATCGCCAATAGGATTCACACCTTTGCCCATTACAAGACTTTGCGCAAGCAAGGCATGCAAACACTTAACACGAACAGGCATACCCCCAGCACTCATATCTTTAATATGTTCTTCACTATCTTCTAATCGAATAGCTAATTCGTGACGAAACTCTAAATAGTATTTATGTGCCTGCTCATATTTTTTAACAATATCATTGTCATTATTCAATAAATTGTTGCATTCCTTCATAAAACCTTGTGCTTCAAGATGCGAAGCCGCTTTAACCGCTTCTGGACTTGTTAAGTAGCATGTAGTTGGAAAAGGAGTTCCATCTTCTAAGCATGGCCTTGTAATAACAGCAAGAGGACGTCCACAAGCGCATCTAGCTCCAACTGCAACCATTCCCCTTGGGAATCTTCCCAATTGACGTTTAACAATGTCTTTATCTGCATCACTTGCAGGGTTTTCCAACAAACTATCCACTAAGGATTGTATATTCAAATCCATGTTTTTAACTCCCCTATGCATTTGCATGATTTTAAAATAAAGTACTTTAATATTTTCTTACTACTGTCTACTTGTATTACTCTGTTTCTTATCTGTAGATTTTGACGATTTATTTTTCTGGTGCTTATTTTGCTGGCGACTTTTATCCATTTTATTATGCTTAGAAGTCTTATCCTTATTAGAATCGTTAACGTCATCGTCTTGAGATTTCATACTCATATCATCTGGCTTATCTGCTTTATGAAGTGAATAGAACAAATCACTATACCAAGGAAGAGCTTTTCTTTCCTCATACTGTGATTCATCTTTATTAAATGATTCTGGCACAACTCCTGTAACAGCTTCTGGGTGTTCAACTCTAACAGCCTGCTCTCCAGGGAATATGAATCCTAGCCTATCCCTAGCTTGTGCAGTAACATACGCTTTATCTTTCCAGCGATCAATATTATTATCCAACTCCTGTTTTTTGTCTTTTAGAGCAGCCTCATCTCTTTGCAAAGCGTGTAATTCAGCCAAGCTTAACGCATAATTTCGAATTGTTGAAACAAATTCTATAGAACAAAGAAACGCCACTACTATCATAAAAACAAATACGAACGAACCAGAAAACAGCCTTTTTTTCTTTGGCTGATTTGATTCATCAACTGTACTTGTTGCCGTGCGGCGATTTCTCAAAACCATACTTCTAAGTTACTTTAAATATTCGACGTGTAAATACACCTTATATTTACTTTTAGTCTAAAAAATCATTATTACACAATATGAATAACATACACGCTAAAATACAAAAATTGTGACCAGCTATCCACATAGGAGCTGGTCACAAAATCATACTCAAAATTCTTTAAAACTTAGATTTCCAACTATTCCATTTGAGCCTTGCTCAAAATTGTATCTGCAGAATGCTGCAACTTTTGCAACTCTTCTTCAGTCAAATCAAGCTTGCACTGCTCAATAATGCCATCTCGACCAACAATCGCTGGATAAGAAAGATAAGAATGATATTCTTCACGATAATTGGATACAGGCATCTGTTCTCTAGAATCCGTCATTACAGCATTCACTAAACGAACAGCTGCTGCAGCAATACCGTAGTTGGTATATTTCTTTCCATAGAACACAGTGAAACCGCCTTCGCGAGTTTCATCATCAACAGCATCCAAGTCAATGTTCTTTTCCTCAGCAAGATCAGTAATTGGCTGCTCTAACACTTTTACCGTAGACCATGCAACGAACTGTGAATCGCCGTGCTCGCCTAAACTATAACCCTTAACTGCCTTAGGATGAACTCCGAAGAACTTTCCTACAGCACGATGCAAACGGGCAGAATCAAGAAGAGTGCCAGTACCAATAACTCTTTCGTATGGAAGTCCAGTAGCTTCCTTGTAGAGCTGGCAAATAGCATCACAAGGATTAGTGATATCTATCAAAACGCCATGGAATCCAGAAGCTTTAATTTTTGCACCAACTTCTGCAACCTCTTTACGGTTATACTTAAGCTCCGCAAAACGATCTGGATGAGGAACATCCAAAAGTTTTATATGACCCAAGGCGCTTACGATTACTTCTACGTCTTTTAATGCTTCATAATCATTTACTGTAATATTAACGTTAAAAGGCACATTATCCATTGAATCTTCAAAATCAAGAGCATCAGCCTTAACTTTTGCTTCATTTGAATCATAAAGATACAAATCGTCAACGTGACCACCAATAATGAGCTGATGGGCTACTGCAGCACCAACATTACCCATGCCTATAACAGCGACTTTTCTCATATGAAACATCTCCTTCTGTTTTTAGTTTTTCATAAAAATAGCACTATTCTGGAGATAATGAAAGTAATTTTAGAAAAATTTTTTTAAAATTTTAAGAAATCATTGAAAATATACAAAAACGGCCAGCCGCATTTTATTGCGACTGACCGAAAATAAGCTTCAGCTCAAAGCTTAAAAAGCTTAAACAAGTCTTATGAATAACTTATAAAAGCCCTAGTATATTACTTCATATACTTCTTGCAAGCCTTGAATGCGCTGTAACCAGCGTACTGAGCGGTAGAGCCAAGCTCTTCCTCAATCTCAAGCAAGCGGTTGTACTTAGCGATACGCTCACCACGAGCAGGAGCACCAGTCTTAATCTGACCAGTGTTCTTAGCAACAGCAAGATCAGAAATGGTTGTATCTGGGGTTTCACCAGAGCGGTGGGAAACCATAGAAGTAAAGCCATTCTTGGTTGCAAGCTCAATAGCGTCGAGGGTTTCGGTAACGGAACCAATCTGGTTCAACTTTACGAGCAAGGAATTAGCTGCTCCAAGCTCAATACCCTTAGCCAAACGCTTTGGATTGGTGACGAGCAAGTCATCGCCAACGAACTGCAAACGATCACCAAGACGCTTGGTGATTGCTGCCCAATCATCCCAGCCTTCTTCCTGGAATGGATCTTCGATGGAAACGATTGGATACTCGTTGATGAGCTTCTCGTAGTAATCAAGCATGTAAGCAGATTCGCGCTCTTCGCCGTCGAAACGATACTTGCCAGTTTCCTTGTTGTAGAACTCAGAAGAAGCAACATCGAGGGAAATACCAATCTGCTTTCCTGGCTCGTAACCTGCAGCTTCGATTGCATCCATGATGTACTTCAAGGAATCTTCGTTGGACTTCATCTTTGGAGCGAAGCCACCTTCGTCACCAAGACCAGTAGCCAAGCCTTCCTTCTTCAAAACGTTCTTTAAGGTGTGATAAACCTCAACACCAGCGCGCAAAGCATCGCTGTAAGTTGCGAAACCGTATGGAGAAATCATGTATTCCTGAATATCAGTTGCAAAATCAGCGTGAGCGCCACCGTTCATGATGTTCATGTTTGGAACTGGAAGAATATGTCCGTTAGTTCCGCCGATGTAACGATACAATGGAAGCTCTGCAGATTCAGCAGCTGCATAAAGAGCAGCAAGAGAAACGCCAAGAATAGCATTTGCGCCAAGCTTACCCTTGTTTGGAGTGCCATCAAGCTCAATCATGGTTTCATCAAGAGCACGCTGGTCAGAGGCATCCATGCCAATAACCTTTGGAGCAATTACTTCATTAACAGCCTTAACTGCTTCCAAAGTACCCTTGCCCTGATAACGGGACTTGTCGCCATCACGACGCTCCCAAGCCTCAGCCTCACCAGTCGAAGCACCAGAAGGCACTAAGCCAATACCCTGAGCGCCATCTTCGGTCTCCAAATAAACCTGAACGGTAGGATTTCCACGAGAATCCAAAATTTCGCGTGCATATACGCTTTCAATAGCTGCCACAACTACTCCTTATTCATTTTGTTGGTTGTGTAACATATTCAAGATTAATGCGTTTTATGGACGTTATTTCGTAGCGTAAGTCGTTAAAGATACAAGCCTATATAATCTAAGCGTTTCGCGATTTGTCCATGCCTTTATACGATAATAACAAACTGACACGGGGTGCAATTATTTAATTGTAATTGCTGAGATTATACCCGTCGAACCTGATATAGCTAAAACTATCGAAGGGAATGTCGTTATGAATAACCTTTTTAGCGCGATTGCAAAACTGCATCATAAAGCTTTTATTTCTTTAAAAGCTTGGCTTTCTACTATAGCGATTCTTTTTTTATGGTTTTTAACAACCTTAACTCCTGCCGAAAATCGCGCTTTGCCATCTCCAAGCGAGGTAATAAAAGCATTTGTTGACTTAAACAACGAAGGAATATTACTACCGTCTCTTGCAATAAGCATATTTAGAGTTGTAGCTGGTCTTCTTTTAGGAATTGCTTTTGCTTTGCCATCTGGAATCATTTCTGGCGGAAGCAAAATAGGAGAATCAGTAATAAATAAACCAAGTCATATGCTCAGATCCATCCCATTCCCAGCATTAGCACCTTTATTGATCATTTTTCTAGGTGTGGACGAAATGATGAAAATAATGCTTATAGCGCTTGGTGTTTTTGGACCAATGTATGTCAATATTCGAGATGGAGTAAGGAACATTGACCCTAAACTAATAGAACTTGCAAAGGCTTATAACGTTAAAAAATCGACTGTTTTTACAACAATTTTTATGCGAGGAACACTAGCTAATTTTATGACAGGATTGCGATTTTCAATTTCCGTAGCATGGGTTGCTTTAGTTACTTGTGAAACAGTTAATTCTTCAATAGGAATCGGATATATTCTTTCTAGAGCTCAACAATTCTTTAGACCAGATCAAATGATGGCATGCATTATTTTATATGCGATTGCAGGACTTGGATCAGAAGTTACTGCAAACATATTCGAATATTGGCTTATGCCAGAACGCAGAGTAAATAGAGAATCTTAACAAAGAGTTGATTTTAGAAATTCACGTAAATAAAGAATTTATAAAATCCTCTGTGAATTTTAGAGATACTTTTAACGATACTTTTAAAAATAAGTCAATTTTTATAAAAATTTAATCAACAAAATTTAATCAACAACCAAATAAACCAAATAAGAAAAACACAAAATAAAGGTAAAGGAGCCAAATCATGGCTAATTTCAAAATACAAATTGCTAGCAAACGCTCTATTGCAGCAATATGCGCTTTTTGCGCAACTATCGCTCTTGCATCTTGCGGCGGAGCTCAAAAACCTGCAAATAACTCCCAATCTTCTAGCAAAGATACGGGAATAATGAGGGTTGCTTATCTTTCTACAGCAAACTATTTAACGACGTTAAAAAATGAAAAATTCCTTCAGGAAGAATTTGGAAAAGCAAAAGTCACCTATACTGGACCATACACTCCAGTTGATGGTCTTACCGCAGTTATGAGCGGAAGCGCTGATGCAACAACTACTGGAACTGGACGATTTATTGATTTGATTGCAGAAGGTCAACCTTGGGTTGCATTTGCGCTCGAATATTACAATGGTGATTCTCAAGGAATCGTTGCATCCGCAAAAAGCGGCGCAAAAACACTAAAAGACTTATATGGAAAGAAAGTTGCTATTATTCACAACGGTGATACTGGCGATTACATGCTTCACCGCGCATTCGATAAAAGCGGATTAGACGTTTCTAAAGTGCATAAAGTAGAGATGAGCCCTAAGAACTTCCAAGCAGCATTTACATCTGGACAGATTGATGCAATTTCCTCATTCGATCAGAATCTTGCTGCAGCGATGACAACCCCTGGGTCAAAATTACTTGTTAACGCTAAAAAGTATGGCAACATGAATGTTACCATTCACATTGTTTCTAGAAAATTTGCTAAGAAGCATCCTGAGCTCGTTAAAAAAATGTATAACGCTCTTGTTCGCGAAGCTAATAAGTCACATAAAGAAAAGAATGTTATCGGGAATGCTTATAAGCAACTTGGAGCAAGCGATACAATCATTAAGCAGATTGAAAAATTCGATAATCCAACAATTAAGCCAATCGATAAGAAAGGCTTAGAAATGATGAAGGTTCAGGCAAAAGAATACGTAAAATATGGTTTAATTAAGCAAGCTCCAACAAACTTGGATGATTCCGTAATGGATTGCAGCAAGTAACCTAAACCTTTAAAATACGCTAAATAATTTTCAAAATCAAAACACAGTAGGAGTTAATATGAACATTCAAAACAATGAAAATAATGCTAATAATGTCAACAATTCCTACTGTGTTTCTTTAACGCATATTGAAGTAGCATTTGACGACACTTATAAGGTTTTGAAAGATATTAATTTAAACATTAAGCAAGGCGAGTTTGTCTCA
This sequence comes from Gardnerella sp. DNF00109, assembly GCF_049262845.1. Lineage (NCBI taxonomy): Bacteria > Bacillati > Actinomycetota > Actinomycetes > Bifidobacteriales > Bifidobacteriaceae > Gardnerella > Gardnerella sp. DNF00109. Next base: position 744,820 of record NZ_CP058406.1, on the reverse strand, counting down.
CTTATTGGCAGATCAGGTTGTGGAAAAACAACGCTTCTTAAAGTAATATCTGGTTTACTAAAACCTACAAGCGGCAGTATAAACGTTACAGACATGCAGGCTATAGGATTCCAAGATGCAAGATTAATCCCATGGCTAAAAATTGGTGAAAACGTTGTTTTTGGTCTTTCAGACAGTAAAAACAATCTTAAAAAACTTGCAAATAATGCTCTTAGCAAAATGCAATTAGAAGAATACGCCAATAAATGGCCTTCTCAACTTTCTGGCGGTCAAGCTCAACGCGTCTCTTTAGCTAGAGCATTAGTAAGAAACCCAGAGCTATTGCTTTTAGACGAACCTTTCGGCGCATTAGATGCTTTAACAAGACTAGACATGCAAGATCTTCTAGCTAAGCTAAGAACACAAAACGGCTGGAGCACAATCATGGTTACTCACGATATTGCGGAAGCTGTAAGATTATCAGATCGTATTCTAATGCTTCAAAATGGCGTAATATCAAGGCAATGGAATATCGATAGGAGCAGTGTTGATTCGCAAGGAAGACCTACAAATCATGTTTCTATTGAAGATGATTTAAGACTTGCCTTAAAGTGACATGTCCACTATTTAAAATTCACCTATTAATTTTTACCAATCAATGTCTTCTAAAAGTTGCTTAGCCCATTCGACTATCTCTTTTTCACTCATAGACGATGAATCCCCTAAAACAGACGCAAAAGGAGATGGAAAAATCATTGTGTGGGTTACAGGCTTAAACTGTGCTCCCCTGTAGATCCTACTCAAACGCATCCAAACAGATTGAGCTGGATCTACGCCAATAACGCGCACAGTTTTACCTTGCATGCTTATTTGATTAATACCCATTTGTTTAGCTTTAAAACGTAATCTTGCAACATCAAATAATGTTTGTAAGGATTTAGGAGGATTTCCATATCTATCGCTTAACTCATTGAAAATCTCTTTTAAGTCTTCATCATTCTGAGCCTCAGCAAGCTTCCTATAAGCTTCCAAACGTAATTTATCTGAATCAATATAAGATACTGGAATTGAGGCTTCTATTGGCAAATCAATAGAAACAGATATGGACTCTTTATGATCTGGTTCCTTATATTTTTCAACAGCTTCAGATACCATCCGAACATATAAATCGAATCCGACTCCTTCAATATGCCCACTCTGAGCATCTCCAAGCAAATTGCCAGTTCCGCGCAATTCCAAATCCTTCATAGCAACATCAAAACCAGAGCCAAGAGCAGTATATTGAGCGATTGTTGCAAGCCTGTCGTGAGCCTGCTGAGTCATAGGCTTAGTAGGATCGTACAAAAAGTATGCGTATGCGCGCTCACGACCTCTTCCAACTCGTCCTCGTAATTGATGAAGCTGACTTAAACCGAATCTGTCAGCGTGATCTACAATAAGCGTATTTGCATTAGAAATATCTAATCCTGTTTCAATAATCGTAGTGCAAACAAGAACATCAATATCCCTATGCCAAAAATCACGAATAATAGTGTCAAGTTGCTTCTCGCCCATTTTTCCGTGCGCAATCGCCACTCGAGCATCTGGCACAAGTTTTTGAATATTAGAGGCAATTTTACTAATATCTTCTACGCGATTATGAACGTAAAATACTTGTCCTCCACGCAATAATTCACGTTTAACACAGGCTGCAACTTGTGCATCTTCATATGCTCCAACATAAGTCAAGACTGGTAGACGATCTTCTGGAGGCGTAGCAAGCGTAGACATTTCACGAATACCCGTAACAGCCATTTCAAGCGTTCTAGGAATAGGCGTTGCAGAAAGGCTAAGCACATCTACATTTGTTCGTAGAGCTTTTAAAGTTTCTTTATGTTCAACACCAAAACGTTGTTCTTCGTCTATAATCACTAATCCTAAATCTTTAAATTTTATATTTGGATTTAAAAGTTTATGAGTTCCAACAACAACATCTACTTGCCCTGATTCTATTCCTTGCATTGTAGCGTCTATTTCTTTTGCACTCTGGAATCTGCTCATTGCGGCAACTGTTACAGGGAAGCCAGAAAAACGGTTAGTAAAAGTCTCGTAATGCTGCTGAACCAAAAGAGTGGTTGGCGCTAGAACAACTACTTGTTTACCGTCTTGAACAGCTTTAAATGCAGCTCGAACAGCAATTTCCGTTTTACCAAACCCAACATCTCCGCAAATCAACCTATCCATTGGAATTGGCTTCTGCATATCTTGTTTAACTTCGTCAATAGTAGTAAGCTGATCCGGCGTTTCTTGATACGGAAATGCATCTTCCAGCTCTTTTTGCCACGGAGTGTCAGAGCTGAAGGCAAAACCTTTAGTAGATGCTCTGGCTGAATATAATTTGATTAAATCCTCTGCAACTTCTTGAACATGCTTTCTAGCTTTTGCCTTTGTAGCAGCCCAATCTGATCCTCCAAGTTTGTTTAACTTTGGAATTTCAGCCCCAATATATTTGCTAACCAAGTCGAGTTGATCGGTTGGAATAAAAAGCTTGTCGGCAGGCGCATTACGTTTACTTGGCGCGTATTCAATTTCCAAGTATTCACGAGTAGCTTCTCCACTTGAGGTTTTTATATTTCGCTGCCTCATGCCTATAAATTTGCCGATTCCATGCTGATCGTGAACAACAAAATCGCCTGGTTTAAGATCTAGAAGGTCTATTGATTTTCGTCTTCTCCTAGGAGTTTTAAGCGCGCTTGCAGAAGATGTTTTTCCAGTCAAATCTCTTTCTGTAAGAATAGCGATTTTACTTTGTTCATCTATGAATCCGTCCACTATTTGCGATTGAATCGGTACAAAATCAAAAATTCCAGTTGATTGTATTGCGCGACTTAGTCTAGATAAGGTTCCATATGCGGATGCAATTATGTAAACTTTAAATCCGTTTGCTATAAGACCAGATATTCCACTAGAAATCTTTTCATTGTCTCCTCTAAATTCTTGAGGAGATTTAATGCTCAATTCTAGACGGCTATTTTTTACAATTTTATTTTCGTCAGATTCTTTAAGACCTACGGTTGCTTGCGACTTATCAGATCCAAAACTCGTTAAATTTATTACCTGATGATTCTTATTTTCTAAGCTTGCTAAAGTTTCATCAAAATCAAGAAAACTCGCCTGATCGAATGTGATTGGAGCACCTGCTCCTCTACCAGATGCAGCTACATGCCAGCTTGCTGCCAAAAATTCATTAGCAGTTCTACTTAAATCTTGAGCTGCGCGCCTACATTTTTCTGGGTCAGAGATCAATATTATAGAATTTTTTGGAAGCAGATTTTCTACTGGTTCCATTTTGTCAACTAATGCTGGAAGCAACGACTCCATACCTTCTACAGGTATTGCATTCGATATGGATTCCAACATTTCGTCAGCATTTTGAATTTTACCAATCAAAGATTTTGCACGATTTTGAATATCTTTTGTAAGCTGTAATTCTCTACAAGCAGTAGCCCAAATACTATTAATATTCTCACCGTATGTGCGCTGATCAGATGCATGAAACTGCTTAATCGTGTCGATTTCGTCTCCAAAAAATTCGATTCTAACAGGATGATTCATCGTTGGAGAAAAAACATCTATTATTCCACCTCTAACCGCAAATTCTCCACGATTCATAACCAACTCAACGCGATTATAAGAGTTTTCAACAAGACGTTTTACAGCAGAATCTATAGGAACTTCTTTACCACATTCAAAAACAAGAGGCTCCACGTCTGAAATATTTTCAACAACTGGCTGAATAATAGAACGAACTGGCATAACAAGCACACGAATTGGGCTAAACATTCTATTTTTGCCACTTTGAGGATGTTTTAATCTTCTAAAAACCGACATTCTACTTGCCACAGTGTCTGCTCTAGGAGAAAGACGCTCATGAGGAAGAGTCTCCCAAGCCTCGAGTTCGGCAATATCCTGAGGATCTCCATCATACCAATCGCGTATTGAAGAAACAGCGTCACTAGCATCTCTACCAGATGGAGTAATTAGAACAACAGGACTACTCTTTGATATTGCAGCTGCTATAGCAGGTCTAGAACCTAAAGGAGATGCTACAGTAAGCGGATTCGGAAAATCTAGCACGTTAGAAACTAAAGATTTAAACGCTTCATTTTTATCTAAAATATCTTTAAGTATATTTTCAAAAGAAACGTTAGAATTTATAAAATCTTTAGAATCTGACATATTGTTAGCAAAAAAATCAGATTTATTTGCCATTGAAATGCTCCTGAGTGGCGCTAAGTCCGCGGAAGATCACACTTTCTACTGCATCAGCACCATCTGCCAAAAAATTAGGAAGTTCAGATTTTTGCGCACCAGCAAAACCACCCAAAACCCAATTAACAGTATTATCATGCGCGTGCGCTCCGCGTTGAGCGTGCCCCACACCCATTCTCACACGAGCATATTGCGGAGTTCCAAGACTGCGATCAATAGAACGAATACCATTATGACCTCCAGCAGAACCGCCAGATTTTACTTTAATCCGACCAAAATCCAAATCCATATCGTCATGAATAATCACAATATGGTCAGTTTCAATCTGATAATACGAGCTTATTGACGAAACAGCAGCACCAGAATCGTTCATAAATGTGAGCGGCTTAGCGAGGAAAAACTTCGCCGATTTACCGTCTAAATTCATTACTCCCTTGCCTAATTTTGACAAGCCCTTATGGTCGGAAAAAGATATTGACCAACGCTCACTTAGCACGTCTGCAACCATAAATCCCATATTATGACGTGTACCTTCATACTTCGATCCAGGATTTCCAAGTCCTACAATCAGCCAAAAATCCGATGCCATAGCGCACACTCCAACTCATAAACTCAACAACGAAATGGGCGTACCGATTGAATACTACTTAAATACGTAGGCTCTCGATACGCCCTCATATACTGTGCACTATTCTACCAATAAGACGGTCATTGTTTAAATAATGCGGTTATTGTTTAAAACTTTCGCAAAAACTATTTTAAGAATTCGTCGGTGGATAATTCTTTAGCTTGAGGAGTTTTATGAGTTACCTTACCTTTTGCATCAGTGTAAGCTCCTCCTTGGCTTAAGAAGTTAAAGTAGTCTTGAGCACCTTTAACATCACTTGTACCAAACACAAACTTTCCACTTTTAATATCTGCGTGGTTTCCCCAATACTGACCATCGACGATCAGTTTCATGCTGCGTTTAACAAATTTTGGATTAAGATTTGCATCTTTAGCTTCTTTAACCAAAATGTCAGATGCTTCATCTGGGTGCGAATACGCGTATTCATACCCACGCTTTGCAGCTTTAACGAATGCGCGAACAAGCTTAGGATCACGTTTAATTGTTCGCTTATTAGTAATAATACCAATCGTATCTGGCTGACCAGGAACTCCATAATCTCTAGACCTAAAACAACGAAGCTTAGGACCGAACATATCTGCTTGGACACCTTCCCAAGTCGCATAAAACCCACCAAAATCTGCTTTTCCAGATTCAAGAGTACGGAAAGTTGAGGTTCCAACAGTAACTTTATCGAATTTACCCTTGCCACCATCATGCTGAATCATTCTGTTAATTACAACATCACTTTCTGCAGCACCAAAAGACGCGTAAGTTTTTCCATCAAAATCTTTAGGAGAATGAATCTTATTGTTTTTAGCAAGAGCACACCAAATTGCACTTGGTTTTTGCTGCACTTGCATAACCTGCTCAAGATTAGCTCCCTTTGTAGAAGAATCAGCAACATTAGTTAATGTAGTAAGGGCAAAATCAGCTGCACCACTGTCTACAGCATGTTCAGAACCAGTTGGAGCAACAGCAAGCATATCCACATCTAATCCTGCATCCTTAAACCAACCTTTATGTTTTGCAACATAGACACCAATATGATTAGTATCTGGTGCCCAAAAAAGCATAAAAGATACTTTACGAAGATTCGAGTTTTGATTATTACCCTCAAATCCACATGCAGAAAGAGATAATGCACAAAATGCAGAAAGAATAAACGCAAGACTACGCTTTAAAACACGCATATTCATGAGTTCCCTACTTTGTTTTTACTTACCATTTTCTGGGAAATGCAGCACAGACTTGGCAGAAAACGGTATCAAGGGCCTAGCCCGCGCCGTTCAATGCCCCCTATCAAGCTAAGAGTTTGACTAGGTTTGCCACACATTGACTCACGAAACATTTTGATTATGCACGATTCAATCGACAAATTAATAATCATGTTACAAACATAAGATTCTGATAGAATACACGTGCTATTCTTATTTCTGAATTTATGCGATTGGGGCAGCAGTCGCTATTTTTATGTCACTAGTTTAATATTCAAGAAAAGGATTGAAAATAAATGACGCAATCGCGTTTAAAGACTACGCTTGCAAAGTGTCTGCCAACTGTAATATCAATAGCAATTGTGCTGATTCTATGGCAATTTGCTTGCCAACACTATAAGATATCGCCAAATCTTATTCCTGCACCAACTTCTATTGCTCAAGACACAATTGAATCATTCCCTACTTTATTGCCTGCTGCACTAATAACAACTCAAGAAACAGTTATTGGCTTTGCACTAGCAATAATATGCGGAATTCTTCTGGGCGTATTTTTCCATGTTTCTAAGCTAGTTAAGTCTGCTTTATTCCCACTACTGTGCGCGGCTCAAACTATGCCTTTAATTTCTATTGCACCAATTTTCTTGATTTGGTTTGGATTTGAAATGTCTGGAAAAATAGTAATAGTAATGATTTTTAGTATGTTTCCTATTGCTGTTCAAACTGTTCGAGGATTAGACGCAGTTCCTAGTTTTTATACCGATGTTGCATTAACTTGTGGAGCTAATGCTACTTGGACTTTGTGGCATGTTAAGTTGCGCGTAGCGGCTAGGCAAATTTTCGGAGGAATTAAAATTAGCGCAGCATATGTTTTGGGAACAGCTGCTACAGCAGAATATTTAGGAGCTAGAAACGGCTTGGGTATTTGGCTTCAATCCGCATATAACTCTTTTAGAACTCCACTTATTTTTTCAGCAACTATAGCAATAATAATTCTTACAGCTCTTCTAATGCTTGTTATAAATACAGCTGAAAAACTTCTTCTAGGTCCTGTGGAAGACGATGAAGATCCAGATAATCAACTGTAAAACTGATATATAAAATTAATGCCGAGCATAATGTAATCGATTATGTTCGGCATTAATTTTTATTGTTCCAAAACTGTCTTCTAATTCTACTTAACAGCTTCTTCACTCATTGCATCATTAATAGCATCGCTAAGCTCTTTTTGAGCCTTTCCATATGCTTGCCAATTCCCTGATCTCATTGCAGAATCAGAATCCTTCAACGCTTGAGCTGCTCGTTTAAGTGCAATCCTAGCTTTTTCACTAATAGAATTAGATTTTGCAGGTGCATTTGCACTACTTTTAGCATCGCTCTTATTGGCATTATTTGCATTATTTTTATTGGAGACATTTTCATTTGAGCCAGAATTATTGGAAGCATCGCCAGCGTTTGCGCCGGAGTTTCCTCCAAACACTTGGTTTAACGCTTCATCCAAAGTGTCAGCAAATCCAACTTGATCTCCAAAAGCAACCAATACTTTCTTAAGCAATGGGTAGCTCGTAGAACCGCTAGATTGTACGTAAACAGGCTCTACGTAAACCAATCCTCCACCAAGAGGCAATGTAAGCAAGTTTCCACGCTTAACTTTGGTTGAGCCAGATTCAAGCAAATTCAACTCTTTAGAAACATTTGCATTAGCATTAAAGTTGTTTTGAGCTTGACCAGGTCCTGGAACATTTGAAACTTTAGGTAACTCTTGAAGTCTTAGTTTGCCATAATTTTCGCTTACTTTTCCAGCAACATTTCCAGCATCGGAATCTACAGACAAGAATCCAGTTAGGATTTCTCGAGTGATTTTTCCAGCAGGAATATATGTGGAAACAAGCGAAAATACTGGTTTGTTTGCTCCTCTAGTTTGCAAAGTCAAATAGTATGGAGGTTGCAAAATATCTTCTCGCTGAAGACTTTGAGATTCTGTAGGATCTACTGGAGTCTGCCAGAAGTCTTCTCCCGAGAAGAACTGGCTTGCGCTGTCAACATGATACTTTGCAAGCAAATGCCTTTGCACTTTAAACAAGCTTTCTGGGTATCGAATATGACTCATCAAATCGCCAGAAATCTTAGAAATATCGTGATAATGACCTGGGAATATTGATCTCCAAGCCTTAATCACAGGGTCCTTTTTATCCCAAACATACAAATCAACCGAACCGTCGTAAGCATCAACAGTAGCTTTAACTGAATTGCGAATATAGTTTGCTCGCTGATTCGTTAAGCCTTTAATAGAACGAGATGTTGTGGTTGTAGAATCCTGAGTCACCTGACCAAAATCAGTCATTTGCGAATATGGGTAAGAATCGGACGTTGTGTATCCGTCAACAATCCACTTAACTCGTCCGTCAACAACCGCTGGGTAAACGCGTCCATCTAAAGTCAAGTATGGAGCAACTTTAGAAACGCGAGTCTTAGGATCACGATCATACAAAATCTGCGAATCAGAAGTAACTCTATCAGAGAACAGAATCTGATCTGACTCAAAACGAATAGCGTGCAACAACCTAGAGAAGAAGTTTCCTACTCTTGGTCCACCATTTCCCTTAAACGTTGTTAAAGCACCATTTGAACCAGTTGGATAATCAAATTCCCAAGGAGCAGTGCCTTTTGGAGAACCAACAATAGAATACTTTGGAGCGTTTGGCGAGAAGTAAATACGCGGCTCATACTTCTTCAACTTTGTAAGCTTTCCTTGAGTTGGAATTCCATATTCCATAAATTGCGGCTGACCATCTGCAGTAACCTTATTTCCGTAAGCTGCAACAACGCCATATCCGTGCGTATAAACAGTGTGGTCATTAACCCAATTTCGATTATCGTTTCCAGCTAAATCAAGCTCTCTTGCAGCAATAACCGTGTCTTGGCTCACGCCATCAATGTCGTACTTATCTACAGAAAGAGTATCTGCAAAAGTATAGTATTGCTTAGATTGCTGCAATTGGCGGAATGTTGGAGAAGTTACTTGAGGATCTAAAAGCCTGATTTGTGCAGTAGACTCCGCTTCTTTTGCAAGCGCTCCCGATTTTCCTTCCGAAGTAGCGTTATACGATTCTTTTTTAACATTATTTAAGCCATACGCAAACTTAGTTGCATCAATATTTCGCTGAATATAAGTGGCTTCTAATTCTTGAGCATTCGGTGCTACCTTAAAACGTTGCAAAAGAGCAGGCCAAGCAAAAGACAAAACCATAGCGCATACGACTAAAGACGCAACAGCTATAGCAGGCGTGCGCCAAGCTTTAACAGCTACAGCAAAACGCGTACCGATTTTTACATTTCCATTAAGAGCATGAGACTTTAGCAGCCACGCTGTTATAACAATTCCAACAATTAGTGTTATTACAGCCATTGCAATGCTGGAAGGAACGCCAGCATTCATATCTGTGTAAGATCCGCCAGTAATCTTAGAACCATCCAAATTTACAATCGCAAATACATCTAATATTTGCAAAACGGACCAGAAAATAATAACGAGCATAAACCACGCAGAAATTTGGCGCCTTGCACTTTTAGTTATGTTAAAAATGCCCTTGCCGCCTACAGGCAGCGTAATCCTTACAGCTCCCATTAAAGCGTTTGTTATAACGCTAAATAGCAAAGAAACAGCAAGAAGAACAATAAACGCTCTTGTAAAAAGTCGCAATCCTGGCAAAGCAAACACGTAAAAACCGTTATCAAATCCAAATTGTGGATCTTTAATACCAAACGATTGGTAATTAAACATAAGCAAAATTTGCACCCAATGATTGTAGAATTGCATTCCAAACACAGCGCCTACAATCAAAGACACAACTCCTGCAACATGCATTGCAAGTTTAGAGCTTATTCCCTTTTTGGTGTCTAAAATATTGCCTTTTTCTTTAACATATACGCCATCTTCGCTTCCAGGGCGTTTTTTAATCGCAATATATGCAGACAAATACCCAAATGCAGCCATAAGCAGAGCATACAAAGCCCAAACGCCGATTTTAGCGGCTAGTTGAATCCAAATTACGCTCTCGAATCCAAGTTGCGCATACCACATGCAATCTGTAATAAAAGTAGAAAAACCAAAAATAATTGAGCATATAAACGCTATTGCGACTACTATTGCAACAATAATCCAACGCCATTTTCTTGATTTTCCAACAAACTTATTTACATCAAAATCTATTCTCATATAGCGATTATTCTCCTTACTGTTTGAGCTTTTATTATCGCTTTTATTGCTTTTACTATTATCGCTAATATTGCTAGTATTGCTTTCGCGATTTTCACTATTTTTGCTATTTTCGCTATCTTCGCTAGTATCGCTATTTTTTGGCGAATCGCCTTCGTCTTCTAGTTTTTTCTTAGCTTCTAATAGATCACTAAAAAGGTCACCGAGGTCATCATCGTCACTATAATAGTCTGCCAAATCTTTTATTTTTTTTGCAAACTTTGAAGAAGTCTTATCTTTGTTTTCACTATTAGACTCATCATTAGAAGCATCTTTAGCAACAACATTTGCATTGCTATTATCTTCATCAACGCTTTCTATAACTACATCTTGATCGCTGGAATCATACGTAGAAGTATCGGAAGAAGTATCGGCAAAATCATTATTTTGATTGCTCTTTTTCTTTCCATCGCTTGAATAATCAGAACGCTTATACACCTTAGTGTTTTCAGGTTTTTTAGCCATATACGCGCCAAAAGCAGCCCGTGCAACGCCAATGATTATTTCTATGATGACTTTCAACATAAAGTTAATAATACTATATTAATTATTCCCAATCTACTTGTTGTGTAATCAAAATAATTACAAAAAAGCGCGCTCACAAAGTAGCGAACGCGCCTAATTTGATTAAATTAAATCATATTGAAGCATTTATGCTAAGCAACATCTGGATCATCTTTAGCAATTGTTCCAGTAAGCTTTCCAATTGCTTTCATAATGTGATACACAACCAACACAACAACAGTGCCGATTGCAATACCGTTAAACTGAATTCCAGAAACAGCAAATTGGAAGTTAGCAATGCCAATAATCATAACGATTGCAGCAATCATAATGTTAACTGGCTTATCGAAGTTCACTTTGTTCTCTACCCAAATGCGCACGCCGATCATGCCAATCATGCCGTAAAGCAAAGTGGTTACGCCGCCCAAAACGCCTGCTGGAATGGAGTTTACGATTGCACCAAACTTTGGGCAGAGGCTTAATACGAATGCGAAGAATGCAGCGCACCAATAAGCGGCAGTAGAATACACTTTTGTTGCAGCCATAACGCCAATGTTTTCGCCATATGTTGTAGTACCGCAGCCGCCAAAGCACCCAGCAATTGCAGTACCTAAGCCGTCTGCAAACAAAGCGGTACCAATCTTGGAATCGTAGTCGCGGCCAGTCATCTGAGCTACAGACTTAACGTGACCAACGTTTTCTGCAATAAGAACGAGCACAACTGGCAAGAACATAAGCAAAACAGAGAAGTCGACTTGCGGAGTGTGGAACTTAGGGAAGCCAATCCAAGAAGCTTGCTCAATCTTACTAAAGTCAACTTGACCCTGGAAGCATGCGTAAGCGTAGCCAACAAGAACACCAAGCAAAATGTTTAAACGTCCAAGAAGACCGCGGAAAATTACTGCAATAAGCATAACTGCAACCAAAGTTACTAAAGCAGTATCTGGCGCCTTTTGGAAGTTACCCCAAACAGCTGGACCCAAGTTAAAGCCAATGATTGCAACGATTGCACCGTTAACAACAGGAGGCATAATAATGTCGATCCACTTTGCTCCTGCAAAATGCACAAGCACACCGATTAAAGCAAGAAGAATACCTGTGCACATAATGCCAAAGCTTGCTACAGCAATACCTTTATGCGCAGCAGTTACAGCCATAACAGGTGCTATAAGACCAAAAGAGCTTCCTAAATAACTAGGAAGCTTATTTGCGTTAATCAACAAGAACAGTGCTGTGGAAAGAGCCGTGAACATTAAAGTAGTAGACGGATCAAAGCCTGTAAGAATTGGCACTAAGAATGTTGCGCCAAACATAGCAATAACATGCTGAGCGCCAATACCAGCAGTACGAGTCCAAGTTAGACGCTCATCTGGCTCTACTACTTCTCCTGGCTTCAAAGTTTTTCCGTCACCATGAAGCTGCCATGTAAACAACGATTTCATCGTTTTCTCCTTGTGTAAAACGAGTTCGTATATATGTTTGTAGTCGAACAACTACAAAAAACAAGCGCCAGCTTAAAAAAAAAAACAAGCACTACTCGAGCGCAGGTTTGGCAGCTTCCGCAGAGGTCGCCATCAACCGCCGCCCCTTAGCCAAATGGTCATTCTAATGTACTAATCATAAAGTGTCGAGGCAATTTTAAAAATAACAAATTTACATGTGATTTTCATTGAAATATCAAGGAAAATCGGTGTGTCGAAAACAGATAAAACACAAATAATTAATACTAATAAAAGTTTATACTTATAAACTTTTGCTTACGTATTAAATCTGATTATTACAATCTTAATTTTGCAAAACATTTTGAATGTAATCTTTTAACACAATTGCATGATTTATACGCAGATCTTTCGCGCCATATAAAAACGTTACTTTTTTATTTTTTCTACATATATCTACGATTTGGTTTACACAATCTTGATTCTCGTCTAGCTCTTCAATATAACGATTAGCAAATTCTTCGAAACGCTCAGACTTATGCCCAAACCATTTTCGCAAATCACTTGATGGAGCAATATCTTTACACCACAAATCAAGATTTGCCTTTTCTTTACTTATTCCTCTAGGCCACAATCTATCTACTAATACTCGTAAGCCATCATGTTCATCAGATGATTCATAAATGCGTTTAACTTGAATATTAATATTGCACATAATTACCTCATTACCTCTTTAACTACATATAATGATTACACAATTATGATTTTTTTCAACAAGATTTAATTAATCACAATCCGAATGGAACTAATACAAAACTACGATAGATTTTTATCGAATATGTTTTATTATGTGATTTTTATTTTTAGCGTGTTGCTTGTAATCAAGCCGAAATGCAAATAAATGTTTAAATTTTTTTGAATTTTTGTTCATTTTTGTCCGATTATGAGAGAATACTTAGCTAAATGGTTAATTTCTTTGATACATGGAAAAAGAAAATCTGCACCATCAACATGGCTCTTATAGCGGTGTTGACTCTTCTAGCTTCCTTAATTGGTAGCTGGCTCAAGCAGTTCCCAGGCTTAAGCCTTTTGGGAGCACTTATTATTGCGTTGCTTATTGGTATGGCTCTGCAGCTGCCTTTGCACGTATACAAGTTGAATAATGATTCTAGAAGAGCTGGAGTTAAATCTTCTGCTGGTCTAATTGCAAATAAGCTTCTTCGCCTAGGTATTATTTTGCTAGGCTTTAAGCTAAATTTGCACGTTCTATTTACTCAAGGTTTAAAGTGCCTACCAATCGCAGCTGTACTCGTTGCTGTTATGGTTTGCGTTACTTATAACATTGCAAAACTTCTTAAAGTAAGTCCTCAGCTTGCAATGCTAACAGCAGGTGGAACAAGTATTTGCGGAGCGGCAGCTGTTATGGGTCTTTCTGGCTCCATGCCTGTACCTCCACAAGAAGAGGATGAAAAAGAACAAAACGAAGTTATGGCTGTTGCAACAGTTGCAATAATGGGCACAATTTATGCTTTGGCAGAAATCTTTATTCTTCCTCATTTTGGAATGACTAAGCAGCAGCTTGGAATTGCTGCTGGAGCGTCCCTTCACGAAATTGCACACGCTGTTGCAGCAGGGCGGAGCTTTTGGGAGTATTGACGTTGCAACAATCATGAAGCTTACACGAGTTCTTATGCTTGTTCCTACATCAATCTTTATTGCAATTTGGTGGAATGCTCGTCACAGCCAAGTAGAAGATAACGGAAAGCGCAAAATCAACTTCCCATGGTTTATGCTTGGATTTATTGCAGCATCCGTTATTGGTACGTATGTGCCTTTTGTTTCGTCTTACGCATCCCTACTTGTTGATGCAGGATACGTCTTCCTTGGAATGGCTATGGCTGCTCTTGGAATCAACGTAAACTTTAGAGTTATATTTAAGCAAGGAAAAGCAGCGTTCTTGGCAAGCTTCTTGGCTTCTATAGTGCTAGTTGTGTTAGCTTGTGGTGCAAGTATTTTGTTCTTCTAATAGAACAGACATCATAAAAGAAACAAGAGGATTCCCTTTAAGGGAATCCTCTTTGCATATATAATCAATAAATATTTTAGTTATTCAATGTGTACAGAAGTTCCATCTGGAATATACGAATAGAACCACTTAGAGTCAGGCACACTTAATCGAACACATCCATGAGATGCAGGAACACCCAGCTTTTGAGCCTCTGGAACAATATAATCACCAAAATTAAACCTGGTTGGCACAGAGTGGAATAAATATTCGGAACCTATAAAGCCAACCCAGTAGTCGCCACCCATCTTTTCTCTATCATTATAAAAATGGTCACCTCGCGCACCAATTTTATAATCACCTTTAGGAGTTGATTCATCCATTCCAGCACTAACAATCATCGTATAAACAAGATTATTATTCGCATAAATATAAACACGTTGTTTTTTAAGATTTACTTTTACGTGTAAATGATTTGCATCAACCCCAGAAAGATTCGGATACTGACCTCCTGTAGGAATTTTCCATAAATCAGAAGATTTAATTAATGGATTATCTAAAGACTTATTTGAATAATCTATCTTTGTTTTAGATTTTTTATTGTTTTTATTACTCTTATTGTTTTTGCGTTTTGAATAATAAGATTTTGTGTTATTAGAGATTCGACTATTTGCTTCTTCAATTACGTGAGATACCTGAAAACCGACAAAGCTGAAAAAGATTAAAATAACTAGAACAGTAGAAACGCGCTTATAGAAAATTTTGCGATTTTCTGGAGATTTTAAGCTAATAATATATTTCACTAATCGCGCAATAAGTGACCTTAGAACGCTTTTTAAAGCACAAAATATATTCATAAAATCTCCATAATAAACAAGATAAAAGGCGCTACTTTGATACTATACTACAGTACCTAAGCAGCGCCGTTACACATTAATATGATTATTGTTTAGACGAATTGTTTAGACAATCACACATTAAACTTAAATTCAACAATATCTCCGTCTTGCATAACATAATCGCGTCCTTCAAGACGAAGCTTTCCTTCTTCCTTGATTTTTGCCATTGAGCCTTGAGCCTCAACAAAATCATCGTAAGAAACAACTTCTGCTTTAATAAATCCACGCTCAAAATCAGTGTGGATAACGCCTGCAGCTTGCGGAGCTGTCCAACCCTTATGAATTTGCCATGCGTGAACTTCTTTAACGCCAGCCGTCAAATAGGTTTGAAGACCTAGAATATCAAAGCCAACGCGCGCAAGCTGATCCAATCCAGATTCTTGCAAGCCCGCATCAGCCAACATTTCTCGAGCATCTTCTTCATCAAGCTCAGTAAGCTCCGACTCAAATTGCGCATTCAAGAAAATAGCCTTTGCTGGAGCTACAGATGCCGCCAGCTTAGACTTTAAAGAGTCATCCGAAAGCTCCGAATCGTCAACGTTAAACACGTAAATAAAAGGCTTAGCAGTAAGCAAATGCAAATCGTAAACGTCGTCTTTATTAATCAACTTCTCATTATGAGCCTGATCAATCGTCTTACCAGATTCAAGAATTTCCTTAGCCTTATTTACAGCATTTACGTATTCTTGAGTAACTTTTTTGCCACGTAAATCTTTTTCTAACTTTGGCAAAGCATTCTCGATTGTTTGCAAATCAGCAAGAATAAGCTCCGTGTTGATTGTGTCAATATCGTCTGCTGGATCTACCTTGCCATTAACATGCACAATGTCATCATCGTTAAATGCACGAACAACTTCGCAAATGGCATCTGCTTCACGAATATTAGCAAGAAACTTGTTGCCCAAGCCTTCGCCTTCGCTTGCACCCTTAACGATTCCTGCAATATCAACAAATGTAACGGTTGCTGGAACTATTTTCTCGGTTTTAACAAGCTTCGCTAAAACAGGCAAACGTTTGTCTGGCAAAGGCACAATACCAGTATTTGGTTCGATTGTTGCAAACGGATAATTTTCTGCTAAAACGTTATTTCTTGTTAGAGCATTAAACATAGTCGATTTACCAACGTTAGGTAAACCTACGATTCCAATTGTTAAAGACATAATTACCTACTTTAGACCAGCTAGAGGAATTGACGACTCTACTATACTCGTATTGTTTTATTTTTGTTGAATTGCATCAACCGCGCTAATAACATCTCCCCTAAAACCACACGATTCTAGCTTTGAAACACCTCGAATCGTAGTGCCGCCAGGAGAACATACAGCGTCTTTCATAACGCCTGGATGAATGCGAGTATCCATATACAGAGCACCGACTCCCTCAATCATCTTTGCAGCCAAACGATATGCGCAATCTCGCTTTAGACCATACTTTACGCCAGCATCCGCTAAAGCTTCCATGTACATAGCAGTAAAAGCCGGAGCACAACTAGAAACACACATTGCAATATTTATGTGCTCGCTATCTACTCGCTCGACTAAAGAAATCGGATTAAAAATCGCATTAAAAGCTTCTAGCTGACTATCGGTTAGCGTATTTTCGTCTTCTGCTAAAGTAACTCCTTGGCAAACTGCGATTGGCGTGTTTGGAATAATGCATTGCACGTTAGCATCTTTGCCAAGTAGATTCTGGTAATGCTTAAGACTCCAGCCTGCTGCAACGGATATGATTGCTATTTTTCTGTCCACAATAGTTTTTGCAATAGGATGCAGAACTTCTTCAATCTGATTTGGTTTTACAGCCAGAATTAAAATATCACTAGCATCACAAACTTCACACGCGCTTTTTAACGCTTTTACTCCAAATTTGCTCGTAGTATTAACAAGTTTTTCAAAGTGGGCTGCGCATGCAACCATATCTTTTCCTTGCAAAACATTAGCGCGAATCAAGCCTTGCGCAATCGCTTGAGCCATGTTTCCAAAGCCAATAAATCCAACGGTTCCAATTGAGTTAGAACTCATTAACAAATCTCCCTAATAAGTAAACAATAAACTAAACACTAACTTTTTATTAAGCATCTAATCATTTGTACATACAACTTGTATATCTAATCATTTGTTAGGTACTTTAATCAAAAGTTACTTATACGACTTATATCACTTATATTACGACTTATATCACTTATATATAGACTCTAAATCTCCACGATTTTTTGCTTCTTCTAACAAATGACGGAACACAAAGTCTCCATGAACTCCATCGTGCTCAAACTCGTTAGTTGTCCAATAATGAGAATTAGAAATATGAGATAAAGTATCTAGCTGAAGACCAGAATCAACATACAAGTCGTCGAAATAAACCGCTGCTTGCAAAGGAACTTCATTATTTGCAAGTTGATCTAAATCGTAAATCTTGCCAAATTGAATATCGTTCATCATGCAATCAACAGCTGGCAAGAAAGGCTGCAAAGCTTTTTGCTGATCAAACATCCACGGGAACACAGCTTCGCCAGTAAACAAAAGAGGACGCGCGCTGCCAGCAAACTCTGGCATTGTTTCTCGAACTTGCTGAGCTGCCCAACGAATCGGATGATCTAATTCACCATCCGCATAAATGAACTCTTGCAGTGGCCAATATAGCGGACTAGAAGATGTTGCATCCATAACTCCATAAAGAAACTCATCGCTTAAATAGCCGTCTGCTGTTCCACCACCATGTTTAAACGCCTTAAGAGAGCCATCTCCATCCGAAAATGCAGAGTCAATAAGCCAATGAACTCTTTCAAAACTTGGCTTCATGCCAAAAGATGAACCAAGAGTCTGAAAGCGCTCAACCGTAAGCTTTTCGCCATTAGGCAAGAAAACATCTCCTTGAGAAATCCTATCTGCAATAGCTGCAGCGCGCGCAACATCCTGCGGATAACGCTCGTAGAATTGCTCAGTTTTTCTAGCCATACGCGGGAACGTGTGCTCGTAAACTTCTAGAGCATTAGCTGGAATGTGAGGAATACCGCCCGTTGTAAAGCTTGCAAGTAAGCCCTGTGGGAAAAGAGACAAATACGTAAGCGTTAAGAATCCACCATAACTTTGACCCAAAGAAACCCACGGCTTTGCATTAAACTCAGTTAAGCGCAAATGCTCAAAATCGCGAATAATAGAATCAGCTAAGAATCGCTTTAAATACCATGCTTGCCTCTCTACACTCACGCCGTCGTCTGCCATGCGCTTAATCGTAGAAGCATCTACTCTAGAAGAGCGCCCAACGCCACGCTGGTCTGGAAGAACAACACGAAAATGCTTAACGGCATCTTGAATCCAACCATCGCTAGACGGCGAAAGCGGACGAGGGCACTGACCCCCTGGGCCTCCTTGCAAAAACACTAGCAAAGGCAAATCGTCATGCACATGTTCTGGAGCACAAATAACTCTGCAAAATAGGCGAATCGTCTCCCCTTTAATAGAATCGCCTGGAGTGTTTTGCTCCCAGTCTAAAGGAACATCGATTGCGCGCTCTTCTACATACAATCCTGGTACGTAATACTTTGCTAGCAGTGCCATTGTAAACATTCCTTTCCGCACTCGCATGCAACGTTGCAACAACAAATCACATACAAAAATACACACTCTTATATAAATCATACTAAAGTTCGATTGTTCTATAAAGTGCCGTGTACTAGCCTAGTAGTTATGAAAATATCTCACACGTTTAACAAAGCCATACAACGCTTACGCACTGAGCTTACGCTAAACGATATATTGTGGGGCATTATTCCACTTATTCTTTTTACACTTTCAAGCAATCGGTATCCTGTAAACAATGTTGACGGATTCTTGACGCAAAGTTCACTAATTACAACCTATCTTATAAATATTGTTGTTGCATCATTACTTTCAGTACGAAGAATATGGCCCGAACACACAGCTGTTATTTTTATTGTTGCATGCATTTTGCAAGTAATATTTGGCCCTACTCAACTTTTTGCTGATTTCTTTGGTTTTGTGCTGCTTGTTAATGCTATTGCTCGCGGAAATCCAGAACATTCAAAAGCTTTTGTTATTGCAGCTTACGTAACAACAGTATTATCTTGCGCAGCAATATCGTGGAATATTGTAATGGGGCCAATATATGGCATCAATCATTTAAAAGCTAGTTATTCTTGTAGTGTACAAAATATAAATAGTAGCAACATAAGAAACTGCGTTTCAATTATACTTGATTTTGCAATTCCTACTATAATTTTTGCAATTATTATTACTACAATTACGGTTATTATTGGCTACTGGCAGCGCACTCACGTGCACACTATTCAACTTTTACAAGAGAACAATAACGATATTCGCGCGTACCGAAAAAAAGCTCAGCATATTGCTGTTACTGCAGAGCGCGCTAGAATCGCTAGGGATATGCACGATATTGTTGCTCACACGCTTTCTATTATTATTGTTCAAGCAGACGGTGGTCGCTATGCAGCAACACAAGATATTTCTCTTGCTAAAAAAACAATGCATATTATTAAAAACGAAGCCGAGCGCGCCGTTCACGACATGCGTCGACTGCTAGAAGCTTTAACAGACGCTCCATCCGCTCAATTGGATTTTAATCACATACCTTCGCTTATTGAGCAAGCAAAAATTGCATCTCCTAATAACATTTTTTGGCACACTGTTGATGGCATAAATTCTCAAAATAGACTTAACACGGACGCACAAACCGTTGCATACCGCGTTGTTCAAGAATCTCTTACTAATATTCGGAAGCACGCAGGAAATGGCATTAAAATAAACATTCACGAACAGTGGAACGAACAAGGATTAACACTAAAAATCACAAACGAAGTACACAAGCTTGAAGCTAATCAAGAGCAAAATAGTGGTGTGCCACATAAAAATGGTTATGGTTTGATTGGCATGAAAGAGCGCATTGAAAATCTTCACGGAACGCTTGATTATGGAAAACTCAATGATGGAACATTTAGTATTGTTGCTTTTATTCCATATTCTTACAGCACAGACCAATCAAACACTACTGCTTCTGCACTAAATAGTATTCCTAATGTTAGTTATAAAAACGTAAAAGTTAATAATCCATTATCAACGCAAGAAAAACCAGAAAATACAAGCGATAAAACCTCATCAAAAGTTTTGCCAGCGACAAATAATTCACAAAATAGGATTGAGAAAGTATCACAATGGTTTGAACAACATTGGCTTATTGGCGATGTTATTTATGCATCACCTTGGACTGTTCTAATGCTTTTTATACCAACTTACGATTTTATTGTTGGAACTGGAATGACTTCACAATATTCAAGCTCGCTTTCATTACAAATACTTTATAGAATACTTACGCTTACTACTATGATTCCATTTATGTTTCGTAGAAAAGCTCCGACTACGTGCGCAATTGTTGCAGCAGCATTTTCTGCAATACAACTTATATGCTTGCCTAATATTTTATTTGCTAATTTCTTTATACCAACCATTGTTTATGCGGCTGTGCTCTATGGCAAAAAGCACGCATGGCAATGGGTTAGCGCAGTAGTGCTCGCCGAATCTGCTATTTTTGCTGTAAAAATTGGTGTTGCATCAAAAAATATTCCACAAAATGAAACTCCAATACGATTTTTTGCATCTAATGCGTACACAACTAATTTTTATGACATTATGCAAATGGCGTCCGTAGGATTAATTTTTGGTTTTATAGTTGCATTAATTTGTTTTGCTGCTATTGCATTTGCTTATTACCGCAGAAACGATGACAATAATTTGCTGATTCTAAAAGCGCGCAGAACAGAATTAGAACAAGAACAAAAACAGCTAGAAGTACTTGCAGCAAATGCCGAAAGGCAGCGTATTAGCGCAAATATTCAGCAAAAAGTTGCAGTTACATTGCATAAAGTAATTGATGCCGCAAATAGCGGAATTGATATGCTTAATAAATACGAAAAAACAAATAGTAATGCAGAAAATCAAAAGTCAAAAGAACCTGAGCAACTACAAGAACAAAGTGAAGCAATTAGTAAAGCTTTCAAAAATATTAGTGACGAAGGTCGTTCAGCACTAAAATATATGCGAAAATTGCTTGGAATTTTGCGAGAAACAGGATCAAGCGTTAATTCAGCAAATAATAGTGCAAATGTTTCTGAGATTGCGGTTCGCCCTGCTGCACCACTTGATGAGCAAATTCAACACAACGCATTAAACACAACACATTAAATAAGCAACAGTAAGTTGATACTATGGAACATATGGAAAACAATGAAGTAATTCGAGTCGCAATAGCAGACGATCAGGAGCTTGTGCGCGCAGGATTTGCTATGGTAATCAACTCGCAAAAAGACATGCAAGTTGTTGCGCAAGCTTCAAATGGCAATGAAATTGTAGAAGTTGCGTCAAAAGAACATCCAGACGTTATTTTGATGGATGTGCGCATGCCTAACATGGACGGTTTGGAAGCAACTCGCAAAATCTTGCAAGAAGATGCTAGTAGCAATACGCGCATTGTTATTTTAACAACTTTTGATTTAGACGAATACGTTATGGCTGCAATTCATACGGGCGCATCTGGATTCTTGCTTAAAGATACAGAGCCAGAAACATTGCTTAATTCAATACGAACTGTGTATCAAGGAAACGCAATTATTGCTCCAACTGCTACAAAGCGCTTAATTGAGTCGATGATTTCTAAGCCGAGCAACGAAAGTATTGCATCGGAAGAAGAAAATACAGAAAATGCGTCTAGAAGCAAACAAAACGCAAACGCTTACAATTCTTACTTAAATGATTTAACAGATCGCGAGCGCGAAGTACTCATTGAAATTGCTCACGGACTGTCTAACCAAGAGATTGCTGATAAACTGTTTATTAGCTTGCCAACAGTTAAAACGCATGTTGCTCATATTTTGGGAAAAATCAAAGCAAGAGACAGAGTTCAAGCTGTTGTGTTCGCTTACGAAAATGGTCTTGTTTAATTATTCTTATAAAAATAAAAAATAATGCGGCTGTTCTTATAAACAATAAATCTTTTCTATAAAATAATGCGGCTGCAAAATTAATCTATTCTTCATTGAACGATCGAATTGCAACCGCATTTTAATTTTTTTATATTATTTGTGCTATTTATATTCGCATTAAGCTATTTTAGCTATCTGTATTTGATTATCAGCAATCCTAAGTTTTATTTAGAAAAGCGAATTTTGCCACCGCGACTCATATAAATACCTGCAGCTGCAGAACCACCTATTGCCATTGTTCCTACAACAGCGCCAGCAACTACAAGATTATTGTTGTTCGATGGTGCTTTTGCGTTATCGCTTTTAGCTTCAGATAACTTATCGGCTTCTTCAACAGCTTTGGAATCTTCTTTTACCTCTTCATTTTCCGTATTTTCATCTTTTTTATCTTCTTCAGTATTTTGAGAATCGCTTTTTTCGCTACTAGAAGCGTTATTTGCTTCGGATTCTGCTGGATGAGATACTGGCGATGCTGTCTGCGCTGCAACTGATGCAGTAGTGCTCACATTTGCGGAAGCAGCAGAAACATCTGACGCAGGAGAAACAGCAGATGCATTTTGTGAGTTTCCAACAGAAGCCGCAGGAATTTCCTTGGATGTAGCATTCTGTGGGATAACCTTTGATTCAGAAACTGGAGCAAATGGTGTTACAGAGGATTCTGCTGGGCGTGCTGCTAAAGATGAAGAAGTAGTCGATTCAACTTCAACACTCTTCGCTTTAGATTTCTTAGATTCTAATGATTCTACTTGCGAAGATCTATATTCAGAAGATGCAAATTTATTATCTGAAGACCGCGAATCAACTTTAGAATCCTTCGGCTGAGTCTGCACAGAATCTTTTTCTTGTGCAGCTTTTTCTTCAATAACTTTAGTATCTGGAGATTTTACTTCTGGAATGGACTTCTCAACTTCTTTCTTCGACTTAGTAGAGTCATTTGACGTATCAACTGTAGTATCTGACTCTGTACGTGGAGCTGGTGTAGGAGAATCCGGCTTCATTGTTTCTTCTTGAACCTTATTTTCTTCCTTATTAATATCATTGATATCTACACCAAAATTATCCTTAAGTTTTCGTTCATATTCTGCTACTTGTTGCCTTGCATTTTGTGAATATATATTATATTTTCTCAAATCCTCTTCAGCAGAATTCAACTTTTTAGTATTGTCTCTAAGATTGTTTTCTATATTTTTTCTATCTTCATCTAGCTTGATTTTCTCTCCATTAAGACGATCAAAATCAGATTCAGAAGCAGATTCCATTCTGCGTTCTAATTCTTCAATTTTATCAGTTTTATTATTACTATCTTCCAATTCTTTTTTTACAAGTTCATTTAAAGTCTTAACTTTTATTTCTAATTCTTTTAACTTGTTTTCATAAATCTTTAAATTATTTTTTGCACTTTTACGACTAGAAAGTAATTCATCTTGTGTCTCTGGATCTTTAGCACCCAAATCTAAATCTTCTAATTTACCGAATTTGTTATCAGAAGCATCGACAACATTATTTGGTTCTGATCCACTTACAGCTTCTTGTGCCCACGCTGGCATTGGGCTTTGCATTAATAACAACACGATTCCTGCAATCACTGCGGCAGATTTTTTATTGACCGTTACCATATTCTTCTACTCCTTGCTCGTAGCGGCCTCATATTTAATTTATGCTTATGTCAGCAGTCAACCAAAGAGCATAACAGAGAAATAAATAAGATTCCAACGTCAAATAATCGAAAAATTTTTCGATTAACTTGTTATAACAAATATTTAATACTTAATTTTTTCGATTTTCCCGATAAAAATATAAATCCATATTAATAATATCTAAACAATTGTATTTTATGCATAAAATTTATTTATTTTTTTGATGTACATCACATTATTTTTTCTGCGTGTCGCACGTTATGTAGAAAAAAATAATGCTGATGCACAACTACACCAGCATTATTTCTGTTTTTATAATTAACTTAATATATGTTATAACAACATATAGTTTATTCTTCTGCGAGCGCAACTACTGGCGAAGACTTCACTGCTCTACGAGCCGGAAGAACGCTAGAAAGAAGCGCTGCAAGCAAAGCGATTAGAGCAAGAACCGCGTAAATAGCCCAATCAACTACAAACGGAACTTTGCCAATTACGCTAAACACCATGTAGGATCCAATCCACCCAAACACTGTTCCAACAATCAAGCCAGAAACGGTGCTTGTTAAGGAAATCAACGTTGCTTCCAACGCAAGAGATCTTCTAACCTGGCCTCTTGTCATGCCTATTGCGCGCAAAGTTGCAGATTCTTTGGTTCTCTCAATAACAGACAAGCTTAATGTGTTTGCAACGCCTATTAAAGCAATCACAACAGCTACTGCTATTAAGCCAACAAGCAACATCATCATTACGTCGATAGCACTCTCCCACTGCGCTCGCTCAAACACGCTTCCAGCAGCCATAACCTCCGCATAGCTAGATGTAATATTTCTAATATTTTTAACAATATCTACAAGATTAGCTTTGCTAGAATCTACCGAAATGAGCAGAATATGCGTTGTAGGCTTAAGGTAGTTATTGAAGTAAGATTTGCTAACAAAAGCAGTATTCCTTGAATATATATTAACATTTCTATACTTCTTAAACTGAACTTGCTTTACAGTAATGCTCTTATCGTTATTACTAGAGTCTGTATTCGTGCCAGTAAATGGCGTAATATTATCACTGTCTGTTTCACCAGAACTGTACTTTTCTACGTAAGCTTGCAGATCAAGGTTTCCTTTTTTAAGCTCAAAAGGTTCTCCACCTTCTTCATTAAACTTAGGCAAAAGTATAGAATCTTTGTTTATATTAACGCCATCAAGGTCAGTGTGCATTACATTTTTAAGTTGATTTACATTATCAACTCCAGCTGCCATAGCATACTCAGTTTTGCCCTTAGCGTTCTTAAAAGTCATAGGAACTGCAGGAAGCAACTCAGTATGCTTTATTCCACTAATCTTTGAAATATCGGCAGCTAGAGATTCATCAACATTCTTGCCTTGAATAATAATGTCAACACTGTAACGGTCATCAACAACACCTTTAAGAGTTGCTTTACCACATATTGCGCCCGTTACTACTGTAGAAACAAGCGTTACGCCAATAAGCAAAGCCGTTCCAGTTGCTGCAACTCTTCTAGGGTTTCGTTGCACGTTTGCGTTGGCAACTTTAGAAGCAGGCCCACAAAGTGCCATGATTGCGCCAGTTGCCTTCATAGCGAACGGCATCCAGAATGTTGCTGTAATAATAATTCCGATGAAAACAAGCGCACAACCAAACATTGCTCCAAGCAAAGTCATCCAAGAGTCAGAACCAGCATTAGGTGACTTCCCAGCAATCATACTCGCTAAAGAAGTAGCACTTAAAGCAGTAGCTAAAATACCTACAACAATAAACAGAACGCCAAAAACAGCGCGAATAATGCTTGCACGCTTATCTTTAATCAAATCCATTGGTCGTAGCGCTTCCATAGGCGTTACTTTTGTAGCAGATCGCGCAGCACTCATAGACGCAAGAACTGTTACAATCGTGCCAATTGCTATTGGCCACACAATTGCCGGAAGTGAAACAATCAAAGGAATCTTAGATAACGGTCCAGAATTAATATTCACGTTACTAATTGCGCCCATAAATCCGATTGCGCAAAGCACACCAACAGCCGCGGAAATAACTCCAAGTATTGCAGCTTCAAGCAAAACTGCAGCATAAAGCTGGTGAGATTGTGCGCCAATTACGCGCAAAAGCGCAAGAGTTCGTCTGCGTTGAGCAACCAGCACTTGGAATGTGTTTGCTATAACAAGCGAAGAAATAAGCAACGCTAGAATACCAAAAGATAGCAAAAACATAGTCACAAAATTAGTGCCGTTAGACACATTTCGAACAGATCTCACACCAACTTCGTGCCTAGACATAAGAGAGAATCTCGAAGGAAGCAAAGCGTTAATCTTAGGAGATAAATCGTTTATTTTAGATTCATCAATACTCATGTACACTTTGCTTTGCACAACTTGATTGTCAAAATTCTCAATATTTTCGAGTTTTGCACAAAAATCGTTCGTTATGCCACCAAGATACGTGCCGCGATTTGAAAATGGTATTTGAGAATGTTCTCCATCGTCAACAAGACCAACCACACGAACATCGTACGATTTTTCTTTATCTCCGCCAGTGTCATCTACTTTAACCAAAGTTATAGTATCGCCAATATTTGCATGTATTGATTTAGCAATACTTTTAATAAGCGTGATTTCGCCTATTTCTTGCGGATCTCTACCTTCTGTTGATTTATACACAGGAAGATTTCCATACAAACCATTAGACCAAGCAATACTCGTAACTGATTTATCACCTTTTTCTACTCTTACAAGCGCAGTAGCATCGTCACTACGAATACCGTTAACACCAGGCATCTTCGATATTTCGTCTAAATGAAGATCTTTATAATGAATTTCACTACTCGGAGAACTGTTAGGATTTCTAAATGAGATTGCATAATTTGCGCTACCGAATTCATTTGTTGCGTTTCGAACCATCAAGTCATCAACGCTGTTTGCAAAAAGCAAAGTAGCGCTCATAAACATGCTGCCTATAAGAATTGCAATTCCAGAGGCGATTAGCATGCGCACGCTTTTACGCATAAGTTTTAGTGCGATTTTCCACATTCTAAGTTCACCACCTTTTATTGCAATTGAGCAGGCTGATTATTAACGCCAGCCTCGCTACGCTCCATAAGCATCTTGCTCATTCCTTCTGCAGTAGGATTTTGCACGTCTTCAACGATTTGACCATCTGCAAACACGATTGCCCGATCCGCGTAAGACGCTGCAACAGCGTCGTGAGTAACCATAATCACAGTTTGACCAAGCTCCGTTACAGACTTCTTCAAGAAATGCAAAACTTCCAAGCTGGAAGCAGAGTCGAGATTGCCAGTAGGCTCGTCTGCAAAAACTACGGAAGGCTTAGAGATTAAAGCTCGAGCAATTGCAACGCGTTGACGCTGACCACCAGAAAGCTCAGCAGGCCTATGCTTTAAACGATCTTGCAAGCCAAGAGTATTAACCAAAGTATTAAACCATTGCTTATCTGGCTTTTTGCCTGCCAAAGTAAGAGGCATAAGAATATTTTGCTCAGCGCTAAACATTGGAAGAAGATTAAAACTTTGGAAAATAAAACCAACCATCTCGCGGCGCATAAGCGTAAGCTGCTTATCACTCATGCCTGTAATATCTAGGCCGTCAACCAAAACTTTTCCAGAATTAACGCTGTCAAGACCAGCCAAAGAATGCATTAAAGTTGACTTTCCAGAACCCGAAGGACCCATAATCGCAGTAAACTTGCCGCGCTCGAAACTAACGCTTACATCTCGCAAAGCGTGAACAATGCCTGCACCCTTGCCAAAATCTTTAACAACATGCAAAGCTGCAACCGCAGTCTCGCCAATCAAACCTTCTTGAGCGGAATAATTCATTTGCGTAAAACGCGTATCTTGACTATTTTCAACACTCATTTTGCACCTCGCTTACTTTTGCAGTTCCTTACAAGTATTGGAATTACCTTACAATTACAATTTACGGGATTAAAAACGCATTCTCTATAGTGCGTAAGGCTGATATTCTCATTGAAATAATAGGAATTTTGATATTAAATTTTGATATAAAAATGCTCTTATATAAAATCGTCATACTTTAGTATGAGAGCCAGTATGAGAGGCTTAAATTCACAGGCGTAATATTACAGATCTAAATTTGCATTCCAAATAGATTATTTAATTCAAAATAAATCAATTAGATAACTAAAACACCAATCAATTAAAGAATTTTTCTTAACGTGATTAATATTTTTCTTTCAACATATTCATTGCAAATCATGTGCTCGAATTTTTATAAATGTGCTTATTTATATCTAAAATAAATAAAAATGCATAAAATTAGTTAGTTTATGTTCATTTTAATTGTTTATTTGTTAATTTTAGTAACAAAACACTTATTTAACACACTCGCCAAATGTCATGCAATATTGTAAAATATTAGTCGACTACCAAAAATTTGGCGTATGCCAATATGAAACTCAAAGGAGATTTTCGCATGGTCTATAGAATGATTTTCAACCAGACTGCTTACTTCGGCCGCGGAGCAATCAAAGAGATTCCAAACGTTGCTAAAGCACACGGCTTTAAAAAAGCATTTGTAGTAACAGATCCAGTTCTTGTAAAGACGGGAACCGTTAAAAGAGTTACAGACGTTCTAGAATCCGCTGGTCTTCCATACGAAGTATTCGACAATGTAAAGCCAAATCCACCTGTTGAATGCATTCAAGACGGTGTAGAAAAGTTTAAGACATCTGGCGCAGACTTCCTTATTGGTCTCGGCGGCGGCTCTCCACAAGATACCTGCAAGGGCATTGGAATTATTGTAGCCAACCCAGAGTTTGGCGATGTTCTTTCTCTAGAAGGCGTTGCAGATACAAAGAATCCTTCTGTGCCAATCTTTGGCGTACCAACAACAGCAGGAACCGCATCCGAAACAACAATCAACTATGTTGTTACCGATACAGCAAAGCTTCGCAAGTTCGTTGCAGTAGATCCTCACGATATTCCAATCGTTGCATTCGTAGACCCAGACCTCACCGATTCCATGCCACGTTCGCTTAAGGTTGCAACTGGTTTGGACGCACTCACCCACGCAATCGAAGGTTTCATTACTCCAGGCGCATGGAGCCTTTCGGATTGCTTGTCTTTGCAAACAATCCGCATGATTGCACAAAACCTTGCAAAGAGCGCAGATGGAGATGTTCCAGCAGGCGAACAAATGGCTTACGCAAGCTATATAACTGGCATGGCATACTCCAACGTTGGTTTGGGCTTGGTTCACGGCATGGCTCACCCACTCGGCGGTCGCCTTGGCGTTGCTCATGGCGTTGCAAACGGAATTTTGCTCGCTCCTGTTATGGAATATAACAAGGATTACAGTGGCGAAAAGTATCGCGATATTGCTGCTGCATTCGACGTTCCAAACGCATACACCGATGACCTCGAAACAGTACGCAATGCTGCTGTAAAGGCTGTTCACGACTTAACGGTTAAGCTTGGAAATCCTACTAAGATTAGCGAAGTTGGAGCTACACAGGCAGATATTGAAGGCTTAAGCCACGACGCTTTGGCAGATGTTTGCACTCCAGGAAACCCACGCAAGGCCACTTTGGAAGACATTCGCAAGATTTACACAAGCTTGATATAGTCTTCTAAAATAATAAAATAATAAATAAATACGCAATATTTGTGGACGCAACTTATCTTGATTTAAGCTCTTGATTTAGGCTGCGTCCACATTTATTTGATTTATGTCATAAGCCATAAATCATAAGTCAAATTCTATATCTAATAACTCTTCTATCAATCGACAACAGTCTGAGTGCTGTCTCGAATAACAACATGTGCAGGAAGAACCAGTTGATTCTCAATCTCCTTACCTTCCCTAATCTCAAGAATCATTCTAATGGCATTCTTTGCTATTGAGTCAAAAGGCTGATTAACAGTTGTTAAAGATGGCATCAAATACTGTGCAGGATACACATCATCAAACCCAGCTACAGAAAGCTCAGATCCTAACTTAATACCGCGTTCGCGAGCAGCACGATACACATTTACAGCTGTAATATCGTTGCAAGCAAAAATAGCAGTAGGACGCTTTTCTTCAGGCAAATCCAAAATCTTACAAGCCATTTCATAGCCGCGTTCAGGAAGATAATCCCCCTCTTTAACCAAATCTTTATCAATCGTCAAGCCAGACTGCTCCATTGCAGCGTTATAGCCAGCAAATCGGGCTACACCAGATTGAACATTAAGAGGACCAGTTATAACGCCTATTCTCTTATGCCCCAGATTAATCAGATGTTTTGTAAGCTCATAAGCTCCTGTCCAATTATCGATTGAAATCGTGTGATCTTCCCCATTAGAAAGAGACACGGGATCAATTATAATCAACGGAATATTTCGCATACGCAAAAATTCCTTATCTTTCTGCGTAAGATCAGACATTTGAGATATAACACCAAGAGGATTTCTATCTACAATTCCACGCAAACACTCATCACGTTTCTTACCATTATCGGTTTGAGCGACTGTAAGAGCTAATCCTTCTCTTTGCGCCCAACGAGATGCGTAAGTAATCATCTCAATCGTGCCATTATTTGCCACATAATCTACTAATAATTCAATTGTCGGAGATACCTTAGTGCTTACAAGCGAATACTCGCGCCCACTTTTTAAAAGAACTTCTTCTACTTTTTTGCGAGTCTCATCTGAAACGCCAGTTCTACCGTTAATAACCTTTGAAATTGTAGAAGGCGATACCCCCGCCTTTTTAGCCAACTCCGTTATGCGAGGTTTTGAAGATTCATTTTCAGCAATGCTAGTTGCGTGACTACGAGTTGGCATATGCACTCTCCTAATTCCTATGCTCATATGCTTATAAGCCGCAAAATTTTTCTTAAACCACAAACAAATGCAGAGAAAATTTCTTGCTTAATTTTGCATTAATCCGCAGCAATGCGAAAATTCAAAAAATAGAAAAATCGCATTATTGCTTGACTTATCAGGCCTAATAGAAATAGTATCATATGTTATTTCGCTACAGACTACACAAAGTCGAGAAATTTTCTTACGACACGCCGAATAATCAGAATTTAAAAGATAACCTCGATGCTAAAAGTGATCATTTTTTAACAGTTATAAAAGATAAAAGCTCAATTTTTCAATATTCTTAAAATCCAAAATATGACATTTATCACAAAACGTGAGATTAGGAAAAATTCGCAAAAAATTATTTACGAAAATTTCCTAACGATTAGAACATTTTTCTATTATTTAGTTATAGAATATAGGAGTAGGTCACAACGATGTTAAAGCAAAGGAGCATGAATCGTTATGAGTACAATCACATCAGTAAAAACCTATGATTTTAGATTCCCTACGTCGCAAACGCTTTCTGGGTCCGACGCAATGAACAAAGATCCAGATTATTCATCAGCATACGTAGAAATCAAAACAAGTCTAGACGATGGCATTAAAGGCGTTGGATTTGTATTTACGATTGGTCGCGGAAACGATGTTGTTTGCGCAGCAATCGACTCCATGTCTCAAGTGCTTATTGGCAGGAACGTGGAAGAATTGCTAGACAACATGCGACTTGCATGGGATCTTTTTGTTCACGACTCACAACTTCGCTGGCTAGGTCCTGAAAAAGGCGTAGAACACATGGCAATTGGCGCGATTTTAAGCGCATTGTGGGATATTAAAGCAAAGCGAGCTGGGAAGCCATTGTGGCGTTTACTTGCCGAGATGGATCCAAAGGAATTAGTTTCTACCCTTGACTTCCGCTACATGACCGATGCATTAAGGCCAGAAGAAGCAATCGAGTTCTTGCAAGATGGTCAAAAAGGCAAGGAAGATCGAATTGCTGACTTGCTTGTAAACGGCTACCCAGGCTACTCCACTGCTGCAGGCTGGCTCGGTTACAGTGACGAGAAGATGGTTGCAATCGCTAAGGAAGAATCGCAAGTTAAAGGCTTTAAGCAAATTAAGCTTAAGGTTGGTCAAAATGTAGACGACGATTTGCGAAGACTCGCACTCGCGCGCGAAGCAATCGGTCCAGATGTTCATCTTGCAGTAGATGCAAACCAAGTGTGGGATGTTCCAACAGCAATTACTTGGATTAATCGCTTCCACGACTTTGACTTGGCTTGGGTAGAAGAGCCAACAAGCCCAGACGACGTTATTGGACACGCAACAATCGCTCGCGCAATCAACCCAATACCAGTTGCAACTGGCGAGCAAATGCAAAGCAGAATCATGTTCAAGCAATACTTGCAAGCAAACGCATTTGGAATCATGCAAATCGACGCAACTCGAGTTGCAGGTCCACAAGAAGTTGTTCTCGAATACTTGCTTGCTCGTAAGTTTAACAAGCCAGTTTGCCCACACGCAGGCGGAGTTGGATTGTGCGAAGCCGTATGCCACTTTGCAATGTTTGATTATGTTGCAGTTTCTGGAACAAAGGAAGGTCGCATGATTGAATACGTAGACAATCAGCACGAGCACTTTGTACATCCAACACAAATCAAGAATGGCAATTACGTTGCACCAACTGCACCAGGTAATGGCACTGAGATGACGCTGGAAACAGCCGAAAAGTACCTTTATCGCGGCTAAAAATAGTAAAAAAAAACAAGTGGCTAGTCGCATAGTGATTAACGATTAGCCACTTGTAAAAAATAAATCATAAAATTTTATAATTTAAAAATTAACTAAAAGCAAACCACATCATTTAACAAAGGAGTTCATTATGGATTTGCATTTGGAAGGCAAGGTTTTCATTGTAACAGGTGGATTCAAGGGAATTGGTAAAGGCATTACGCTTCAACTTGCTCGAGAAGGCGCAATTCCAGTAGTTATTAACCGAGCGGACGCTGCAGAAGAAACATTCCGCAAAGATATTGAGCAATACACAAAGAACTACGATGTTTATCTTCTCGACTTGAACGACACGGACGAGATTGCACCAATTATTGAAGAAACCTATAAGAAGTATGGTCATATTGACGGCATTGTAAATAACGCTGGCGTTAACGACAACAAGGATTTGGAATCCACTTCTTGGCGCGACTTCGAGAAGTCGATTCACGGAAACCTCACTCACTACTACGAAACTGTTCATGCTGCTGTAAAGTACTTGAAGGAAAGCCACGGAGCTGTTGTGAATATTTCTTCTAAGACTGCTCTAACTGGCCAGGGCAAGACTAGCGCTTATGCTGCTGCAAAGGGCGGAATCTTAGGCTTGACTCGCGAATGGGCTGCAGCTCTTGTCCATGATTGCGTGCGCGTAAACGCGATTGTTGTTTCGGAATGCTGGACTCCACTGTATGCAGATTGGATTAAGACATTTGGTGACGAAGCTGCTCAGCAAGCTCGCTTGAAGGTTATTACAGACAAGATTCCTCTGGAAAACCGCATGACTACTACGGAAGAGATTGGAAACGAAGCTGCATTCCTGCTTTCGGATCGCTCTTCGCACACCACTGGTCAGTGGGTATTCGTTGATGGAGGCTACGTGCATCTTGATCGAGCTTTGTCTTAAATCACAAATGCAAATTTAAGATTAATGCAGTTTAGCTAGTAAATGGTGCGCAATGCGAATGTGTGTTTGCGCACCATTGCACAAAATCATTTAAGAACTTAAAATCTTAAACTTTTAGAATTATTCTCACACAGGAGTGACGATGACTACAAAAGAAAACGACAATGCCGTCGTTAAGAATAGTAAAAATGGCTCAAAAGCTATGATTGCCATCGTATTGGTAACATCTTTGTTCTTTGTATGGGGCTTGACCATGAATTTGGTCAATGCACTGAATTCACCATTTGGCAATTATCTTGAACTGAATAATACTCAAAAAGCATTGCTGCAGGTAGCATATTTTGGCGCATACTTCGTTATGGCAATTCCTGCAGGCTTAATCGCAAAGCGTTTTGGATACAAGGGCGGCGTTATTAGTGGCCTCGCACTCTTTGCTCTTGGCGCATTTGCGGTAATCCCTGCAACAGCTACCGCAAGCTACGCAATGTTCCTAGTTGCAATGTTTGTTATAGCGTTGGGCGCAGCAACTTTGGAAACGAATTGCAACCCTTACATTACTAAGCTTGGCGATGAGAAGGGCGAATCCTTTAGAATCAACATGGCACAGAGCTTCAACGGAGTTGGAAACATTGTTGGACCTCTTATTCTTGGTCAAATTTTAGGCAAAACTGTTGCTAAGAACGAGCCAGGCTTCGACGTTGCTAAGCTAAAGTTCCTTGGCGATACTCGCTTGATTTACATTGTTATTGGCATTGTTCTTATTGCGATTATTGCAATCTTCTTCTGCTTTAAACTCCCTACTCCTCCAGGAGACGTTGAGGCAGACCAGGAAAGCAAGGGTGATTCTTCCTTCATTCATCTTATGAGCAAGCCATACTTTACTCTTGGAATTATTGCAGAATTCATCTTTATTGGACTTCAAGTTGCTGGAATGGCAATGTTCTCCGACTTTGCTCTAAAGCATTGGGGTACTGGAATCACCACTGGTGTTGCTGCTTCTATGCTTGCAATCGTTTCCTTAATGTTTACAATCGGCCGCTTTGTTACAACTCCTTTGATGGCAAAGTTTGATGGTGGCAAGATTCTTGGATTGTACATGACTTTAAGCGCAGTGCTTATGTTTGTTGCATTCCTTGGACTTGGTCAGATTTCTGTAATCGCCTACATTGTAGCGTACTTGTTTATCTCCATTGGCTTCCCAACAATCTTCTCTCTTACTCTTAAGGGAATTCATGGAGCAGCAGCAAAGACTGGTTCTTCTGCACTCGTTATGAGCATTGTTGGCGCTGCAATCATTCCGTTAGTTTTCGGTTTGGTACAAGATTTTGCTGGAATCGAAGCCGCCGTATTGCTCACAGTTCCAGGATTCTTGTATGTTGCTTGGTACGCTCTTTGGGGCTCAAAGATTGGTCTTGTAGAAGCTAAATAATTCGCGAATAACTACAAAGTCTTTACAAAGTTTTTATTTGAAAGTCTTTAGAAAGGAAAATTTATTATGTCTCAACTTCGTATTTTGGATTCACATTTTCATATTTGGGATCCAACAAAGCAAGTCTTGCCTTGGCTTGATGGCTTAGACAAGTTAAACCACACTTTTACTCTAGAGCAGCTAGAAAAAGAGTATGCAGATTTAGGAGTTGACTTCCTCGGCGGCGTATACGTTGAGGTTGATGCTGCAGACCACGAGCTAGAAGATAGGCTTATTGGCGAAAATCCTAATCCTAAAATTCTAGCTAAAATGCTTAGAGTCACGTTGGATCCGTTTATGCGCGTTCCAATTCACGCAACCGGTATTCGCGAGCCTCTTCATATTCCAAGCGAGCCACGCGGACGTTGCCTAGAGCCTTCGTTTATTGGTGGTCTTAAGGCAATGGCAAAGAAGGGCATGCCTTTCGAGCTTTGCAATCGTGGCGAAGAACTTGGAGATATGGCTAAAGCTTTTGAGCAAGTTCCAGAAGTTACTGTTGTTCTAAACCATTTGGGCAATGTTCCAGGATTAGACGACGATTCTTGCAATGCTTTGCGTGCGTTTGCAAAGCTTCCACACAGCTATATTAAGATTTCGGGAGATAATCCAGTAAATCCAGATATTGTTAAGTTTGTAAAAGACACCTTTAGCCCTGATCGCCTACTCTTTAGCTCCAATTGGCCAGTTGTTAAGTTGAATTCTTCACTTAAGCAGCATCTTGACTTAATGGTTGAGCTTTTCGGCGACGACGAAGATTTCTTTATGAATAATGCAAAGAAGGCGTATGGTATTAAACTGTAATTAATTAAGTTATTTGAATAATCGATTTGAATAATCATTGCTTATGGGGTGTAAGATTTTGCCAGTTAAAGTCTTATACCCCATAATTCAATACACAAAATAATTAATAAAAGGACGAATTTTATGATTACTTCTAGTAGCGCAAAGCTTGATTTGCATGCTTTTAAGGGCGTTTTCTGCCCATCAATAACTGTAAGCAAAGATGACGGAAGCATTGACTACAACTTATGGGCAAAGCACTTAGACCATCTGATTGATGCTGGGATTAATGGCATATTGATTTTTGGCAGCATCGGCGAATTCTACGCATATCCACTTAGTATAAAAAAGGAAGCTGCTAAGTTTGCTATTGAACATGTTAATCACAGAGTTCCAGTTCTTATAGGCGTTGGAAACACAAATCTTAACGAAGTACTTGACTTTACTAAGTTTGCGGAAAGTTGCGGAGCAGACGCTGTTGTAGCTGTATCTCCATACTACTTTGGACCAACTGCACCAACTGCCGAACGATACTTTGGCGCAATAGCTAACGCAACTAGCTTGCCCGTTATTCTATACAACTTCCCTGCTCGAACTGGCAGCGATTTAACACCAAGCTTAGTTGCAAGTCTTGCTGAAAAATACCCGAATATTGTTGGTATTAAAGATACGGTAGATACTATAAGCCATACTCGCGCAATGATTGAAGCCACTAGACGCGTAAACCCAGATTTCGTTGTTTTCTCTGGCTTTGATGAGTATTACACTCCTAACAGGATTGCTGGAGGAAACGGCGTGATTTGTGGTCTTACAAATGTAGAGCCAGAAACTTTTGCATCTTTGCATAAGGCGTATGAGGCTGGCGATTTTGCACATCTTATTGAATGTGCTAAAAGAATCAGCCATTTGATGGCAGTTTACAACACTACCGACTTGTTTATTTCTGCTATTAAAGCTGCTGTAAATCTTAAGGGATTGCCGATTAGCACGCTTGTTCGCGAGCCTGCAAGTCAAGTTAATAGCGAGCAAATCGAAGCAATTCGTGCGCTGCTTAAGTAACTAAGTCACTCGTAATAAATCAAGAATAAAAGGAATAAACCCGCACAACGTTAAGAAGTGCGGGTTTGTTTTGTATTGACTTACGTTGATTTATGCTACGTAAGTTGCATCGCGAATGCTACTTTGTGTAGCGCTCAAAATCTTCTGCAGTATTCACTTGAACGCGCTGCTTAATAATGGACAAAATCCACTCTTTAGCTTGCTCAACTGGAACACCATTCAATTGGCTACCATCGCGGAAGCGGAAGCTCACAGCATTGTTGTTCACATCCTCTTCACCAGCAATCAAAGTGAAAGGCACCTTAGACTTAGAAGCGTTACGAATCTTCTTGCCAAAGCGATCGTCGGAGCTGTCCATTTCGCAACGAACCATATTCTCTTCCAAATCGCTAATAAACTTTTGCAAGTGCGGAGCAAACTCGTCTGCAACAGGAACGCCAGTCACCTGAACTGGAGCCAACCATGCTGGGAACGCGCCGGCATAATGCTCAAGCAAAATCGCGAAGAAACGCTCAATAGAGCCGAAGAGTGCGCGGTGAATCATAACTGGGCGCTGGTGGCTACCGTCAGCTGCAATATACTCCAACTTAAAGCGCTCAGGCAAGTTGAAGTCAAGCTGAATAGTAGAAACCTGCCAAGTGCGGCCGATTGCATCGCGAGCTTGCACAGAAATCTTCGGGCCGTAGAATGCAGCTCCACCTGGATCGTCCACGAGTTCCAAACCAGACTCTTTAGCAACCTCTGCCAAAGTGTTAGTTGCTTCTTCCCAAATCTCGTCGGAACCAACGAACTTGTGCTCATCCTTAGTGGAAAGCTCCAAGTAGAAGTCGTTCAAACCGAAGTCTTTAAGAAGACCAAGCACAAAGTTAAGCAAGCTCTTCAACTCATCGCGCATCTGCTCGCGAGTGCAGTAAATATGCGAATCATCCTGAGTCAATCCGCGAACGCGAGTTAAGCCATGCACAACGCCAGACTTTTCGTAGCGATACACAGTACCAAACTCAAACAAGCGCAAAGGAAGCTCGCGGTACGAACGCTGGCGAGACTTGAAGATCAAATTATGCATTGGGCAGTTCATTGGCTTCAAGTAGTAGTCAGCACCCTGGCGGGTTACATTGCCATTCTCGTCGCGCTCTTCGTCAAGCTTCATTGGAGGATACATGCCATCCTTGTACCACTGCAAATGGCCGGAAGTCTCATACAAGCCGCCCTTAGTAATATGCGGAGTTTGT
The DNA here is from genome assembly GCF_049262845.1 of Gardnerella sp. DNF00109. Classification (NCBI taxonomy): domain Bacteria; kingdom Bacillati; phylum Actinomycetota; class Actinomycetes; order Bifidobacteriales; family Bifidobacteriaceae; genus Gardnerella; species Gardnerella sp. DNF00109. The sequence goes on along the minus strand of NZ_CP058406.1, from coordinate 706,958 downwards.
ACGAAGCTGTAGTGATGCTTTCTGTGCTGTTCGCGCGAATAATCTTCCATTGCGTTAATGATTGCAGCACCCTTTGGATGGAACACTGCTAAGCCTGGACCAATCTCGTCTGGGAATGAGAACAAATCCATTTCTTGGCCAAGCTTACGATGATCGCGCTTAGCAGCTTCTTCCATGCGAGTTGTATAAGCTTTAAGCTCTTCTTTGCTAGGCCATGCAGTTCCGTAAATGCGCTGAAGCATAGGATTATGCTCCGAACCGCGCCAGTAAGCTGCAGCAACACGCTCAAGCTTAAAAGCCTTAATATAGCGCGTATTTGGCAAATGAGGTCCACGGCACAAATCACTCCAGACCTTATTGCCTTCGCGATCCAAATTGTCGTACATGCTAAGCTCATGCTTGCTGATTTCGCCAGCAGCAGCCGGATCAAGAGCCGCTTCCTTATCTCCAATCAACTCCAACTTATAAGGTTGATTTGCTTCTTCTTCGCGCGCTTCATCCTCTGTTACAACGCGGCGGCGGAAGCTTTGAGACTCTTTAATAATGCGCTGCATATGCTTTTCGATTTGCTTCAAATCGTCTGGCGTAAATGGAGTATCAACATCAAAATCGTAGTAGAAGCCGTCTTTAATTACAGGACCTACGCCCAACTTTGCGTCTGGTCGAATTTCTTGAACAGCTTGAGCCATCACGTGTGTAGCGGAATGACGCATGATTGCGATGCCATCTTCACTATCAAGTGCTACTGATTCCACGGTATCGCCGTTATGAAGAGACGTGTACAAATCACGCAACTCGCCATTTAAACGCACGGCAATAATATTCTTATCTTCCGCGAAAAGTTCAACGCCAGTGAAGCTTGCATCCACCTCCTTGCGCTCATTGTTTACTGTGATGGAGATGGTATTTTCAGCCATAATTGTCCTTTTCTATCGGGGTCTTGCGTTACTAATGTGCAGACCTGGACTTGTGTGGCGTCGATAAACTTACGCGATTAAAACATAAATAAAACGCGCAAAAAAACGACGTCAATCGCACGCATTTTTCACGCGCAATTCTCTGTTACTCTAGAACAACAGAGCGACTTTTTAACAACGATTTTTTGCAAAAACCAGAATAAATCTCATGTATTTTCAAAAAAATGCTTTCACTAAGCTTTACAACTAAATAGAAGCATCCAGCGCAAATCGCGATAGTTCCTCCAGCAGAAAGTCTTAAAATCACAGCTAAGGCAAGTCCTAAAAGCGCTATAAAAATAGAAGACAATACGCACGCAAACACAAATTTGTTAATGGAACGCATTCTGCTCTTTAGTGCTGCTGCAGGAGCTGCGATTAAAGATACCGAAACAACAGTTCCAACAGCTGGAATAATTACCGAAACTGTAATGATTATTAGCGCAAGAACAATTCCTTGCATTAATCCGCTTCTGCCTCCTAAAGCTTTGTAATTAGTGGAGTCAAAAGAGCAGTGAATCAAATTAGCACTATTAAAACTCCACAATCCTAGTGCAAGAGCGAATGCAATAATCGCAAAAATCACGTCTGCAGGAGTGCAATTAAGCAAAGATCCTGTTAAAAAACCCTCAATTCGCAATGGAAGAGGAGCAAACCACTTGTTTAAAAAGTAGCCGCTTGCAAAACCAACAGTAAGAGTTATTCCAGCAGATGCTTGAGAAGATATGCCCTTTAGTTTAGAAAGCACATGCATCATAAAAGACAAAACAATACAAGCCAAAGCAGCGCCAATAAAAAGACCAATAGACAAAACGTTTTGGTCAATCGTATAAACAGATGTAACTACAACTCCAATAACAGCTCCTGGAAAAGCAGCGTGAGTTATAGACTCGGTGAAGAAAATACGCTGATTAAGCAAAGCCAAGGATCCAACAAAACCGCATAATGCTCCAACAGCGATTGCCTCTACAATCGGAAGAGCAATAATTTGCCAAATACTTACCATTATTACTTTCCACCACCATCTATTGCGCTAGACTTTTTCTTTTTAGAAAACTTTTTAGAAAACACTAGTGCGTATGTAACTCTGTATAAGAATCTTAAAATCAAAACGACTACGAACATTGCGCAAATACTTAGTGCCACTGCAGCTTGCGGAGAAACTGGATGATCAAGTTCCAAGTTCATAGCGTACATGCCTAATAAAACGCCAAAAATACCAACCGCAACGCCAACAAACGCCATACGCCCAACAGTGCGAGAAACCAATCTTGCGCTAGCTCCAGGAATAACAAGGTATCCAATAACAAGAAGTACGCCAACAGCCGAAGATGCAGAAACTACAACAGACGCAATTGCAACATTTAGCACAATATCTACAAGTAAAGTATTAACACCCATTAAAGGAGCACTAGCGCGGTCAAACGCAACAACAATTTGCTTCTTCCAAGTTAGAACAAGTAATACGATTGCAAATAAACAAATAAGCATTGCTTGAGTCATTCTATCGTCTGTAACATCTAGCAAACGTCCAAACATAAGTGCTTCAAGCTGTCCAGACATATCTCCCTTTTTAAGAGATATTACGATTCCAAGCGCAAAAAATGTTGTTAAAACTGTTGCTATTATTGACTCGTTGATTTTTTGAGACCTAGATGCCCACACAAGAGCGGCAACCAGAAAAATTGCGCAAATCGAAGCTCCTGGAATAATTTGCCCAATTCCACCATATAACGCTCCGACTACGATTCCAGGAAAAATCCCGTGAACCAAAGCCTCCGCATTAAACTCGGCGCATCTTAAGTTAACAAACACGCCAACTATTCCGCTAGCAATCGCAAGAACAATAAGAAGACAGAAAGGTCTGAAAATGTATGGAGCAGATGCAATAAAGTCAAATCCTGGTATAGGCTCGAGGATTTTGCGCAAAGACTCAACCAATTCAGCTAGCATTGGATTCGTCTCCTAAAGCAGTGCCCGAAATGCTTGAATCACTAAAAGTGCTTGTGACACTCGCCGCATTTAACGAATCATCTTTGTTTGCTAATTGATTCAAAGTAAGACCCGCACTTGCAGCTGGCATACTTCCACCATAAGCCAAAGATATGTTTTCTTTAGTCATGACTTTTCTAAGAGGCCCAAAAGCTACTTGACGACCAGCCAAAAGCAAGGCTTTTTCGCAAATCGCGTCCGCGATTACCAAGTCGTGAGTAGAGACAACAAACGAAATCCCATCTTCTTTTGCGGACTTCATAATATTGAGCAGTTCTTTTCGATTCGGCTCGTCTAATCCGTTAAAAGGCTCGTCTAAAAGAATTAACGTAGGGCGCGCAACAATAGCTCTAGCAAGCAATATTCGCTGGCGCTGACCTCCAGAAAGATCACCAAATCGCACATCTGCTCTATTTAGCAAACCAACATGATTAAGAGCGTCCTCAACAGATTTTTTCTGGCTTTTTTTAAGCAAACCGAGGAATCCAGTTTGCCTGCTTAAGCCCATTGCTACAACCTGACGAGCGGTGATTGGAAAAGTCAAATCCAAATCAACTTGTTGAGGAACGTAGCCTATAGAAACCGTTTTTGGCATTGTTAAGCTTCCATGGCTTACTCGCACAATACCAATAATCGCCTGCAAAAACGTTGTTTTTCCAGAACCATTAGGTCCTATTAAAGCTAAAGCCTCTCCAGCTTCTACACTTCCGTTAAGCCCAGTCACAACAGTTTTATAACCGTATGCTAGGTCGCAATCTTTCATTGCTAGGACGCTCTTATTCACTATAAATTAACCTTCTTGTAACTACTTTTGTAGTGATTTATTATTTTCAGCTACTTATATAGCCACCTATTAACTACTTTTTCAAAGCAGTTTTTACAGATTCTGGAAGGTCTGGAACTTTGCCATCCCAAGCCTTAACAAGAGTCTGAACATTGTGGACAATGGAACCAATATAGGTCTCGCCAGCAGAGCCAACAGGCCCAAGGGAATCGCCATAAAGCGCATCGTCGCCAATAATCGCCTTTACGCCTGCAGCAGCAGCCACAGCCTTAATAGACTTTGAATTGTTGGAATTTTCGGCAAAGATTGCTACGGCACCAGACTTTTTAACAGCTTCTGCAGCCTCCTTAATATGGTCTGCAGTTGCATCCTGCTGACTGTTGAAGTCAGAAAGAGCTGCGCCAATAAACTTAACATTGTAGTCGCGTGAGAAGTATCCGAATGCGTCGTGCGAAGTAAACAGAACGCGATGTTCCTGCGGCACGCTGTTCAAAGCTTCAGTAGCCCAAGAGTCTAAATCAGTAAGAGACTTAACGAACTTTTCAACATGCTCATCGAAGATTGACTTACTTTCTGGAAGAGCTTTGCCAAGGAAGTTACCAATATTCTTGACTTGAATCATAGTATTCTTGGTGCTAGTCCAAATATGTGGATCATACTGGAATTCTGGCTCTTTCTCGCCTTCTTCTGGTGGGAATGGCCATTTTTCAGCATGAACCTTTTCAACACCGCGGTCAATCTTGTAAGGAAGATTCTTTTCTTTAGCAGCTTCTGCCTTTGAATCCTTGATTTCGTCTGCGGTAAGAATGCCCGAAGTTACTCCCATCGTGCCCTTAAATCCAGTAGCTTTTACAGCCTGATCTAAGAAGTGCTCAAGATCTACTCCAGAAACAAGCATTAAATCTGCTTTAGAAAGCGCTTTGGATTGCGCTGGAGTCATCTCATGCTCGTGTGCAGACGCGTTTGGAGCGAGTAAGCATGTAAGGTTGATTGTTGACTTTGCTTTGTCTTGAGGCGCGCCAATCACAGACTTTTTGCCTTGAGAATCGGTTTTATTAAGGCTTAATCCAGATTTTGCATCTGCAGTGGATGCGATTTGAGTTACATAATCGCAGATTTGAGTGGTGGTTGCAACTACGTTTACTTGATTACCGTTAGTCTTTTGATCTGCTGTCTTAGCTGTTGATCCACATGCGCACAAACCAACAGTTAGCAAAGCGGCGGTGGCTGCGGTGGCAAAAATTCGTGCAGTTTTCACTATTTTCCTTTCCGGAATCTATGAATTCACATTATTGCAAGTCTTGTAATCTGTTTAAAAAGCGTTTTCACTTTCTCCATTATTTTTAATTAGGAAAGATTATCGTTAGCAATAACGTTTAAAAGCATAGAAAAAATATGATGGATGGTCAATGAAATTTTGAAAATTTATTATATTTTTTCAAAAGTGGCGTGTCGCAAATTTTTTGTCTGATATAATTGCGATTTTTCTTGCGTTATATAAATAAATGGTGTATATAGCGAATGCAATGTGACAAATAACAATCCCACAAATAACAATCCCAGATATTCACTACAATCGTAAGCATGAGTGAACTTCTAAACATAGAAGCAAAAGATGTAAACAAATGTCTAAAAAAGCCTAAGCCTTTTTACAATAAATACTCGCGTGGGGTTCTGGGATTAGTAACGGGTTCTAATGAGTATCCTGGAGCTGCAATATTAAGCGCGAGTGCTGCGTCACACGCAAATATTGGAATGGTTCGTTATGCCGGTCCTCTTCGCGCACAAAACTTAGTATTACAAACATCTCCAGAAGTAGTAGCCTCGGAACAATTGACTGGAAAAATCGACGCTATAACAGTTGGATCTGGAATACCAGATGCGGATCATTGCGATACTGAAGCTAGCGCAAATCAAAGAAAATACATTGCGAGCATTCTTGCGCAATATACGAAAGAAAATAATAATTCGAAAGAACAATCAATAAGTCAAAAAGATAATCTTCCACCAATATGCGTAGATGCTGGAGCGTTAGATTTACTGCCAAAACAGGTTTGCACAAAAGTGGTTCTCACTCCACACGCAGGAGAATTAAGCTCACTTTTTACTAGATACGACTTGAATATAAGCGCACAACAAATATCTAGCAATCCAACACACTACGCTCAAGAAGCAGCCGATCTTACTGGAGCAACTGTGCTAGTTAAAGGCGCAACAACAGCAGTTGCATCACCATCAGAACTACACTCTCCCATTTATATTGCAAAATGCGCTCCATCTTGGCTCGCAACCGCAGGTTCAGGAGATGTACTAGCAGGAATTCTAGGAGCATTATTAGCGCAACGCGAAAGCAAAGAAAATAATGAAAATTGTGCAGAAAACTACGCGAATTACGCAGAAAACGAAAACTATGCTTTTATTGCAGCGAGCGCAGCTGTAATCCATGGAATTTCAGCATCATTAGCATCTAAAATCAACAGCGAAAACAATTACACTCAATTGGCGCAAGACATAGTGGAATCAAATGATGATTCAACTTCAGATCACCCAATTGTAGCAAGCGATATTATTAATGCGCTGCCTTACATTATTGGTCTTTTAATGAATCTTAATTAGTGAAAGAAGAAAAAATGAAAAACACAAATATCAACACAAATATCAACACAAATGAAAATGTAGAATCTGTTGAAATTCACGACGTAATGTTTGATTATTGCAAAGTTTTGCTCGAGTGGAATTGCAGGAATTGTTTACAAAAACAGTTCCCAGATTTGGTAGACACTATTTGCCCTAATGGTACTTTTGGAAAAGACGATTTGGCTGGATTCTATGAGTTTGAAGACCGCATGGACGGCGGCGAACTACTAAAAGACCTTTTGCCAGAATATGAAAGGCGCTTTGGCAAGGAGCTTAGTAACGCTTTTCAATGGTATTGCGCACACTATGACCAAGTTCTTACGCAAATGATGCCTGGAATGGTTGATTTATTGCACGATTTACGCAAAGCTGGCTACGGAGTTTGGGGATTGACTAACTGGTCTAAAGAAACTTTCCCACTCGCATTGCGTAAATTCCCAGAATTGAACACGCTTTTACAAGGTACGATTATTTCTGGCGTTGAAAAATTGCATAAGCCACAGCCCGAGATTTTTGAACTTGCTATGAGCAGATTTGGATTGAAACCGCAAACAACTGTTTTCTTCGACGATAAGCCAGTAAATATTGATGGCGCGCATAATGTTGGAATGCATGGGTTTGTTTTTACTACTACCGAACAAGCTCGCAAAGATTTAGCATCGCTGGGCGTTAAATTATAAGCACTAAGCCAAAGTCGCAAGATTATAGGCGTTAGTTTATAGTTGTTATAGTTGTAATAGTTGGAAATAGTCAAGTATAAATCCCAAAATCGGAAGGCTCTTAATAATGACGCTGCTGCAATTAAAGTACATTGTGAAAATCGTAGAGTGCGGATCTATGAACGAAGCTTCGCATGAACTTTATGTTTCACAACCAGCGTTAAGCTCTTCCGTAAAAGAATTGGAGCGAGAGCTTGGAATTGAGATTTTTACTAGATCTTCTCAAGGAATTGCTCTAACTGTTGACGGAGCTGAGTTTTTAACATACGCACGACAAGTTTTAGACCAGGCAGATTTGCTTGAAGAGCGATACAACAGCACTAAGCCTAGAAAACAGCTTTGCAGCGTTGCAACTCAGCACTACATGTTTGCTGTTGAAGCTTTTGTAGACATGATTCGCAGCATTGATTCTAACGAGTATGAGTTTTCACTAAGGGAGACTCGTACAAAAAATATTATTAATCAAGTGACTTCAATGCGCGCAGACCTTGGTTTGCTTTATCTTTCCGACTACAACAAAGACGTTATTGGAAAGATGCTTCGAGAAAAGCATCTTGAATTCCATCCACTTTTCCGCGCTAAATTGCATGTGTTTATTTCTAGAAACAATCCACTTGCGGGTCATAAAAAACTCACTTTGGATGATTTGCGACCATATCCGTTTATTCAGTATGAGCAGGGTGAGGATGGTAGCTTCTTCTTTACGGAGGAAGCGGTATGGCCTCAACATCCGCCTAAAAAGATTAATGTTACTGATCGCGCAACCATTTTGAACTTTATTATTGGTCTTAATGGTTTTACGATTTGCACTGGAATCGACAATGGCGACTTGAATAACGAGAAAATCGTGACCATTCCGCTGGATTGCGAAGAAACCATGCTTGTTGGGTGGATTAAGAATGAGCGCACGAATCTTTCCCCTGCAGCAATTGCGTATCTTTCTCAACTCGAATCTGTGTTAATTAAACACGGATATCAAGTAATAAATAGAGCTAAATAGTAGAACTGAGCAGCGTGATTAAGCAACATGACTGAACAGTGTAACTGAACAGCGTAACTGCGAGATTTTGGGAATTACACTATTCAGCACCGTTACATTATCCAACACTATTTTGTGTGTAACTCAAAAATAGTGTTTAATTTTGATGCTACGCTTATTCTTAAGTCAACCTATACACGAAAAATGTATTAACAAAATGCTGACTAATACCGAGGCATACCAGTAGATACAAAAAATGCGGTATATCATACCGCGAAACTGAACAATATTGTGGGTGATATAGGAATCGAACCTATGACCCCTTCCGTGTGAAGGAAGTGCGCTAGCCGCTGCGCCAATCACCCAAAATTTTTTTAATTATGCGTGAAAGGCAATCCTTTCGAGTGGGCGATACAAGGTTCGAACTTGTGACCCCTTCCGTGTCAGGGAAGTGCGCTACCACTGCGCCAACCGCCCAGGTTGTTTATTAAGCTAACCCGCTTAATCGAGGTGGGTACGAGAGTCGAACTCATCTATACGGCTTTGCAGGCCGCTGCCTAACCGCTTGGCTAACCCACCGTAAGGTCGAATAACTCACCGGACCTAGAGCGGACAACGGGACTCGAACCCGCGGTCTCAACCTTGGCAAGGTTGCGCTTTACCAACTAAGCTATGTCCGCAATGCTCTCACACTGACAACTGCCAGCGCCGAAGCACGAGTAACTACTATACCCGAAATATTCTCAAATGCAAGCTTTGCGTCTTTTGGCGTGTCGCTTGGTGTGCTCAAGAAGTTTGTATAGTATTCGAGATTTATATATTGTGTTTTGCGCCAATTATTAAAGTGCTCATGTTTTATTACGGTCGCTACGAAACACGCGTTGGAAGTCATACGATTCGCCAGTATTTGGTGATTACTAGGAAAAAGCAGAAAGCAGGCACGCTCACAATTGCGGATTTTCCACTCCCAGACGCGTTGGCAGGCATTGTGCAAGAAGCACCATTGTGGAATTATGAAACAATTCGCATGTATGCTGCTAACCGTTCTCGTAACCCTATCGTTTTGCCTAATAGTGCAGCTGACGCGGCTGAGCTTATTCGACTACTCGTTGCTGAAGGCACTGCTAGACGGTGAGCAAGAAGAGTCATGGTGTTATGCTGGGATTATGGGCAAAAAAAACGGGGGTTCCAACCAACGATACTGGCTAGAACCCCTAGCCTCAATCTTTCCACACGATTATGAGTAAAACAAGAGTATTAGGCATTATTTCAGCCATCTGCGCTATTACCGCGGCAACAAACGTTGTTCTACAAGTGCCATTCGCTGGCATTGGATTCACTCTAGCTGCTGGCATCGCTGGCTTATCTGCTGGCTTAACAGACAACAGTAAGGAAAAATAAAAGGAGCCTATTATGTTAGATGAGAACGGTCAAACAGTACTCGTATCACTACATGATATTGCGCGGCTTCTTGGCGTCGGCTACGAGTCTATGCGCCAATATCTCGTGCGCTCTAGGCGTGCAGCCTTAGATGGTCAAGATGCGAGTAACCTCCGTGGTTTAATCCCACTACCAACACACTCAGTCGGCGTACTAACAACAAAGCCCGCGTGGGATTATGACACGATCCGCGATTGGGCAATGCGTCGCCTACACCGCCCCGTAGAGTTGCCGTCATCATGGCAAGAGCTGAAAGGGACGGTTAGTAAAGCAGCTAAAGCAGAGTCAAACAATCAACAGTAAAAAATAAGGGGTAGGCAAGTTTTTTATTTGCCTACCCTATTGTAAAAACAATCAGCGCGCGCGATATAATACGCCGCGTAGCGTTTTAACCTCCACTTGTGCGTCCGCATCATATCCACCACTAGACTACTACAACCACACTTGCCGCACATGTAGGTTTTATCCAGCGTATGCGGGAAAGACGTGGTTATACCCGCCGCGTTTTTAGGGTGCTTAGGATTACCCCCGCGTATGCGGGAAAGACCAAGTCGCCAGCTGGATTCGTAAAACTCCACGAGGATCACCCCCGCGTATGCGGGAAATACTATTAGCAACATTAACCAAATTATCAAGTTCAGGGATCACCCCCGCGTATGCGGGAAATACATATACATCATCGCCAATCATTAAAGGATTTCGGGATCACCCCCGCGTATGCGGGAAATACTTACAAACACTAATAAAACATATGATACAAGCGGGATAACCCCCGCGTATGCGGGAAATACAAAACACAGCAAAAGATAATAACACTCGCACAGGGATCACCCCCGCGTATGCGGGAAATACGTGAAAAGACAAGAGAAAAGCTTTTCACATGAGGGATCACCCCCGCGTATGCGGGAAATACTTTTTGCGACAACTTTAGATAGTATGATGCTTAGGATCACCCCCGCGTATGCGGGAAATACGGCTTTTTTGACCGTATATCAAAATTAAAAGAGGGATCACCCCCGCGTATGCGGGAAATACTCCGCGCGTTCTCGTGAACAAGAGTCAACTATAGGATCACCCCCGCGTATGCGGGAAATACCAATGTTTCAGCACGCGCGTCTGTTTCGTCTGGGGATCACCCCCGCGTATGCGGGAAATACCCTGCATTGCTTCAACTTGCTCAATATCGGATAGGATCACCCCCGCGTATGCGGGAAATACTGACGGCTCGGGCACCTACTGCCTCTACGACAGGGATCACCCCCGCGTATGCGGGAAATACTGGTGTGCTCATAATATCCCCTATTTCGTGTGGGGATCACCCCCGCGTATGCGGGAAATACGCTGTGAAGTAGAAAAACTTATCGCAGGAATAAGGATCACCCCCGCGTATGCGGGAAATACGCTTGAATCATTAAAACCATTTTTATCTCCTTGGGGATCACCCCCGCGTATGCGGGAAATACCGTGGCGCAAAGGGCGATTCCTTGTCGTCCTTGGGGATCACCCCCGCGTATGCGGGAAATACTTGACGCAGACATTGAAAAGGCAATTGGTTTAGGGATCACCCCCGCGTATGCGGGAAATACCGATAGTAACCTGCGCTGGCAATGCGCGGATTAGGATCACCCCCGCGTATGCGGGAAATACAAATATTAGCGTTTGCGGCGTTTCCTTCCTTTGGGATCACCCCCGCGTATGCGGGAAATACTGGATTATTGTTTTCGTCGAGTCTTAGGATACGGGATCACCCCCGCGTATGCGGGAAATACGATTCGTTATAGTATGTCGCTACAAAAATGAGAGGATCACCCCCGCGTATGCGGGAAATACGAGTAAAGTCGGCAGCTTTGATATAGAAAAATGGGATCACCCCCGCGTATGCGGGAAATACACTTAAAAATCCCAATAAAATAGCTATTTTTCCAAGACTAAATAGTAAAAACTATTTACTTTTCAAAATTAACCCATTGTTGCACACAATCCTTCAAAATTATAACCTTATGAAAGAAACTTTAACAATTCTGTCAAATTAAGAACAAGACGCGCCGTTAGCCTAGCATCCAGGAGAGCTCTATGAGGAACTGACTCAGAAATGTTATACTCATGCAGAACAGTCTTCAACTGATAATTTTTCAAAAACCTCCTATCATGCTTCACAAAACGTGAAATATCAATAACTTTATTAACAGAAAAAGCACTGCTGAGTTTCTCATCTAATGAGAATAAAGCCGAATTAAAAAATCCAATATCAAACGATACGTTATATCCTAATAATGGTAATTTTCCCACAAAATCAATAAATTCTCTTAATGCTAAATCTAATCCGACACCATAAGATTCAAGCATGTTGGATGTAATACCAGTTAGCTCAATAATTTCATTAGGAATAAAATTATTTTTGTTAAAATTACTAACGCTATCGCAATTAATATTTATTAATTTCTGGAATTCTTCAATTTTCCCATCAATGAACTTAACGGCTCCAATTTCGATAATTTTATCAACTTTGCTATTTAAACCTGTAGTTTCGCAATCTATTACAACAAAATTCTTACTTGTTTTACCAATAAAATCTTTCCAGTAATCTGTACAAGTTATTTCTTCATTATTTGTAGTAAATTTTGCATTTTGAGAAACATTATCATAACTTAGATAACTAATACTTTCAGTTGTAAGATTATTTTCAATTTTATTAGAAGTAGTATTAATACTTTTACGCCTAACATTTGAAAATTTCCTTGCGTTATGAAAATGTGCTGCATCGCTAAATCCATGTTTAATATCGTTTTCTAATGTATCAACTGTTGGAATACGTACCAGAGGTAATCCATCCGAATAAACCACCTCACGATGCGAATGAATAGTTTTAAAATCGTAGCCAATTTCATTTCTGGAAGAAAAGCTCATTGTTACAGCACCATTTCCAACACTGTCTTCTATGCGCTTCCATAATTCTTCTCGAACTCGACTATTAAAATTGCCGACGTAAACGCCTGTAGCTATTTCTTGCATCCACTTGGTTAAATCACCTCTTAAAGATAGTGGACAGTTAGTCATCGTAATCACAGTTAACGGCATATCAATTCACCTCACTGTAATTTATTCCAGAATCTACTAGAAGTTCCTTATCGTCCCAAAGATGTATTACATCAACAGTAATTTGCTCGTCAATTGGTATTTCAAGAAGATTTTGTATATCATTAACAATACGAGACATTATGTTGCAATTTGCGAAGCAATCGCGCATCTTCAAACGCATTAACTGTTCAATGTCATCCTCGGATTCACACTGAGAAGCAACTTCAAAAGACGCAGGAATAGTTAATTCAGCTTTATATAAGTCTGCAATATCATATACGAGAGAAAGATCATGTCCAGTATGTACGAAACCTAATCCAGGTGCTAAACCTAAAGCAGATATTATGCTATGCACTAAACCGTATAAGCATACGTTACCTACAGACAATGCTTGATTAACAACAGTGCCACTTTCAAAATCGTCGATTTTATAATCGCGACCATTCCATTGGACATTGTATTGGTTAGACATTTCCCTATATACATGTCTAACACGAGCGCCCTCTCGACCTCGCAATTGTTGCATAGTATATGACGATACGTTTTCGTTAGGGAAACGCATTTGATACATTTTTCTCGCAACGCTCAGTCTAGACCTATTATTAGTAACAAGTTTTGCTTGTTTTTCCAACAATCTTGAACTTCTTGACAATGCTCTACCATGAGCATAATTTCGAACCCCATGCTCACCAACCCAAACTATGCTTGCACCAACATCTCCAAGTAATTCCATAGCTCTATGAGTAATCTCAGTACCAGGGCCTAAAAGTAAAACGCCAATCATTGCAGCAGGAACTCTTATAGTTCCATTTGCATCAAAGACTGTAACAGCACTATCAAGACGATTAATTTTCGCATGCTCTACGTATATAAAACTCACTCTGTCGCTTATACGTGGAAGCTCTGGTATTTCAGCTTTTTTGGCACCGAATTTCTTTTTCATACTGTTACAGCCTTTAATCATTTATTTAATTGTCTAAAGGAATTACTGTCATCATTCCAAAGCCATACGCTTTCTTTTTGCCAATTCCTTCTAACAGTGTTTTACGCATAATCTTTGCATCACTAATTGTTAAAATACCTTGATAAACAGCTTTACTTAATCGAATAGGTTTTTCTGACTTTGTAAATAAGCTATATCCGCGTTCAACAATAGCGAATTCATTTTCGTTCAACGAAAAACCTAATTTTTGTGCGCGATTAAGCAAAAAATTCATCTGCTGATCATAAGTAACATGTGGTACTACCCTACCTCTAGTAGTGCGAGTTTCAGCAGTATCAGAAATAGAAACAACAGGGTTAAGCGTCACACGAAATTGCATTCTCATGCCATTCATCAGTGAGCCTAAAAACTTATCATAATTCTTACTTGACGCTGTTCCAGCAACACCATACATCTCTAGACGTTGCAAATCTGGTTCAGAATCACTCACTATAAGCAAGTAATGTTTTCCATGCAGAACATCAACTCTCCATAGTTTTCGGCTTCTTTCATGATTCTCCCATTCGTCGGGAAAACTTTGCTCAACCCAATTGTGAAAAGCTCCGACAGATTTAAGATCTCTCAATGATGAGGGCTTTTTATAATCAATTTCAACTCTGCTTAAATAAGACATTTAAGACTCCAATCCAGAAAAAGCATCATGCTCAGCAATAAAATCTCCAGTAGATTTCACATGCTTACTATCTGATGAAATACCTTCCGAATCCGAATTATTGTGGAGAATTCTCTTAATAGGTATTTCCACTTTTGACTCGTAACGGAATCCGAATTTTCTTTCCTTGTTAGAGAAAGAATTAACGAAATCCTTGCGCAATCTGCAAACTGATCCCTGAATTTTATAAGTACTAGTATCGTCTTTAACTAATTCTGCTGCAGCTTTATCTACTAAATCAGAATCAGCGTATAAGGATATAAATACTTCATTGCATGATTCATCAGCAGACTCTGATGAATCAGATAGTCTAAAAGTATTAAATCTTTTTTTAGACCACTTGTTTGCAAGCCACTCATGCGTTAATAGAGCCTGAATTACTCCACAATCTTCTACTCCTAGAATAAAGTCAGCAGTAGGAGGCAATGATCTTCTGCCTAAACTAGATTGAAAATACGGCGAGCGCAACGCATCGTTAATACTGTAAATAAGTTGCTCATTATCGGATCCTATTGCAACTAGGAATATGGCATCTTCTAGATAGTAACGATTTGTAACGTAATTTTTTTCAAAGTCACCGTTAGACTTATATTTTGCAGCAATATGATAATCTCTAAGCAAATTTCCTTGCTGATCTATTCGTACTGCAAAATCTAAATCATTAAGCTTTGCAATCGCTTCATCACAATCTGCACTTCTTCTATATCCAAAAGCTGCAGCAATCATGCCTACTACCGCACTTTTAGATGGATAGTAGTCTGTGTGACGAGTCTCAAAATGCGAATCTGTACCCCATGATTGCAATGGCCCAGAAAACTTCAGTAATAAACTTTTCATAAGCTTCCTAACTCTTAAACACTAAATATCAACTAATAAGTGTTATTTATTAAGGAATTTACTGAAGGAATTCGGAGACTTTAGAAGAAAAGTCATCCAACAATTGCTGCATACTTTGCTCTTCCACGCCTAATTTAATTTCCTCATTCGAAGAATCCATTGTTACATAGAATGATGCAAGTGGTTTATGGACAAATTTTTGAACTTTTTCGTATTCTTGAGATAGCTTTTCTATAGATTTTGAAACATATCCGTCCTTAGATTTTACTGGATCTTCAAATGCACTAACTAAGTTCACTGGCCTGTCATCTCTTAAAGTTACCACCAGCATTTGCGGCAAAGTTTGATTAGCAAAAGTATTTACTTTGCCAGTAGGCATTGCGTTAGCGAAAGCTTCAATAAAAAGTCTAAGAGCATTAATTGTAGATTCTTTGTTATCGCTCAACTGATGGCTAAATTCATGTACTGCAACATTTGCATAACGATACAGCGTTGAAGAATTATATTCTATTGTTCCAAGCATTCCAGCTCCAGCATTATCATCCGCAGATAAATCATCAACAGCAGTATAGTAATCGAATTCAGTACGAACAGCGTGAGTGGAAATTGCGTGAGCAACTTGCGAAGAAGCGTCCTCATTAAGCGATGGATCGTCTGCAAGCATGCGACCGAATAACGCAATATCAATAGGTGGATTATCTCTCAAGATTTCTTGCAGTTGCTTCTTGTCAGTAACATTATTGATTGCTGCTTGAGCTAGAGAATTTGCTTGAGTCTCGCCTAAGAAGAATAAAGCTTTTGCTGTAGGAACTGTTTCCCCCTTATCTGTTTTAGTTTTAACTCCAGCAGTATTTAACGTTTTATCTGCTAAATCTAATGCTTCTTGTTCAGATAATTCTGGTTTTAACGTAATGATTTTATCGGCAACGTATTTAACAATATTTTTGCTTCGTATTCCAACATTAGAATCACCGCTGTGCTCTTTGAAGTATTCACGCATTGAGTGCTTCCAGCATTGAGAACTTATTCTGGTTCTAGTTACACCGCCATATTGAGCAGTTTTTGGACTGCCTGCATCATCGCGATTAATATTGCATGGTGGAACAGTTTGGATTGCTTGAATATCTAAGAATAAATGAGCGTTCATTGTTTTGCCTTTCTAAATTTTAGTTAATTGTTTAATAACGTTGTTTTTGAAATATGTAATTTTTAAAATATGTGATGTTGATAAAAAGTTATTGCTACTTGCTTAAGCGATAATATTCTTGCGCCCAGGAAAGTCTTACTTTTTCTGAATCTTCAAACTGAAGCAAATATAAATCGCGAGCTAGTTTAGAATAATCAATCGATTGTTGATTTTCTTTTGTTCTGCTTTTTAGTAGTCGAACTAGTTGACGAAGGTAGTAGTAAAAACTTTCGTAGTCGTTTGCAGTGATCATAACACTAAAGCGCCTATCCATAGCTCCACGTACGCCTTCATCACTTCTTAGTGTTCTTAAAGCTGTTCCCATATTGTTATAAGATTTTTCATTTTCTGAATCTTCAGATTTGTTCAAATCTTTATAACTTGATTTTTCTGCAACACCTTGCTCGTACAATGCGTATATTTGCAAAGTGTTTATAACAGCTCGCAATTGGTAGTTAACTTCGCCATATTTATCTATGAAGCTTTCTGGCACATTGTTTAATATCCATGGCCATATTTCTATTGACTGACTTAATGGCTTACCGATTGTGTGACGTAGTTGAGCAAGCATAGTTCGTCTCGATGCAATATCTGAGCTGTTCAAAAATTGATTTATGATTTTGCTAACAGCGTTTGATACTTCAACAGATTTGCTTTTATTTTCAGCCATAATAGCCTCCTTTCTATGTCTTTTATTTTCCTGATAATTTTTTTAATCGACTAGTAAAAATGTTGTAAGCTGTAACTATATTTTTTGTAGATTCTTTCTCGCTTTGATCAGATGGTCTACCTGTAAAATCGCGCAATGTTGCATTTTCTAGCATTCCTTTTGCCTCATCTATGAGTATGTTATGCAAAGTATTTCTCCATTGAGTACAACGTTCATTCATTGAATCTTTTGGTTTAATATTTGCTAACCATTCTCTAAACGGTTGATCAACTAAGAAATAAGCCTGACTAATGTACTTAGCAGAATATTTAGTTGCATCATCTTTATTTCTATTGCGTATTTCACATATGTCGAGAAGAAATTGCTTGTAAATGAATCCTATGGCAGATCTTGTATACTCAACTTCATTGTTAATTCTGTATACCCATCCATCGTCAGCATTATCAGTTACTACGACTTCATCAATATACAGAGTATCGCATATTTCATCTGTAGGAACCCAAGATGTAGCATTGCCGTCATCTTTCATACTTATGGCTTGCAGTGAAATAGAAGAACCAGTAATATCATGTTTAATTTTGTTAAGCCATTCCATAATTCCTGGTTTGTGATTTTTTACACTCCCATCATATAATTCTTGCGATGTAAGGAGTCCAAATGATCTCCACATAGCTTCTTCTGTTCTATGCTTCCTTGGAGTGTATTTATCCTTGTTTTCACCTTCCTTGTTATACTGCCATACTGTCATTGGTTCAATAAAAGAATTTTTATGATTAATATCAGGAAGTTTCACTATAGAAACCGATATTGGCTTGTCAACACTAATATCAGGATTTATATATATTGCCCTACTCCAGCGAGTGTAAAGCTGGGAAATATTGTCAATAAATGTATCGTAAAACGAATTTTCAATATTTTCTGTTCCTGAATATTCCCAACATGGCTTTTGCTTTTTCTCAGGAGATTGCATTTCGCCAACAAGTACGCAGTTGAGCATAAGAGTTTCAAATAAATTTGCTCCTATTATCTCAATGCCACCGAGATCAAAAAGCCAACCTTTAGAAGCTTTATATTTTTCCGTACCAAACATGGTCTTATCTGCTAATCCAGCGTATGACTGTAAGGTAATAATCCATCTTGCTAATTGTGGTTCAGTAAGTGATGATTTGTTGTTATCAACATTATCTTTTGGAGAAAATACTGCTATTTTATTGTTACTTTCAGAAATCAATCGATTTATATTTTTACCAGATATCTCACTAGGAGATTTACCGCCAAGATTTTTACTATCTACATCCTGTTTAAGTACTTGGAAAAATGGATATTTGTCATCAAAAAGGTAGAAATGATCATGCCATTGTTCTAAATATTTGAAAACTGCATCTGGAAACTTTTTTGAATTCCAAACTTCGCGCCAAATATCCATTGTTTCTTCATTGAAATCATCTTCAGTATCTTCACCTGAATCAAATTCACGAGAATTTCCCTGAATATCGTACCTAGAAAAAACAGTATGAAGCGCAGCAAGCAAAACACGAAGCAATGCAAAGTCCTGAGTTTTCATATCGCCAGCAAGAGCTTTATATTCAGATGCATGCTTAAACACATCTGTCATTGATACGAGCTTATTGTGGCCTTTTTCGTCTACAATGACGGAAATCCAAGGCTCATCTAGTAGATTAAACCTGCTCACCTTTTATTCCTTTCTGTCTTCTTCCGAACTCTTAATACATACAATACCACTTTTCTCAGAATACACAACTCTGCATTTCGATAATTTGCAAATATTATTTTCATCGAATAAAAGCACCAAAGAACCTCGCAACCAAGGCTGATTATCCCAATTTTTGAATTGATTTTGTTTTCGTATTCTTTCCAGTTCTGCAATTGTTTCATCAACACGATTGCTGTTTAATGTAAACATCCACGGCAATCCTACTGTTTCTTGAGCAAGTTTCATTGCAACTTCTGAATCATCAATATTTTGTGAAATATCTTCACAATCATGGAAAGTTCCATAGCCAGATCCAACTTTTTTCACAGCAATAACTTCTATAGATTCGCCGCTATTACGAACTTGAGCACATGCAAATTCATCAGATTCATTTGTAATTGGATTCTCCAACAGGCCGACAATAGATCTTTTACCGATTTTTGATTTTGGATTTTCGATTCTATATGTTTTTGCAGCACTTTCATTACTATTTCTTACTGAATCATGTTCTCTTTTTGCAACAGCATACACATCTTTCAGATCTTCTTGCAACTCTAAAGGATTATCGCCATAAACTATTTGCACTAATCGAGAAATATCTTGAGGCATGTTTATAACATCTGGCAAATAGTATTGAGTTCTCATAAGTAAATATTTGCTGTAAATAGACTCTGAACCTTTATCAAATTCATAACACTCACTGGTTCCCAACACATATAAAATTGGCTCTGTGAAAGTTTCTGGGCGTTCCATCGTATGCCTGTGTAATCTGCCAGCACGTTGAAGTAATAAATCTATAGGAGCAAGATCAGTAAACAAAATATCAAAATCAATATCAAGTGACTGCTCTAATACTTGCGTACCGATAATTATTGCACGAGTAGGTCTATGAGCATTCTTGCCAATCATATTGCAAATCTGTTGTTCTTTTCTAACTCTATCTGTAGCAATAAATTGCGAATGAATAACTATAACTTCGTCATCACTAAATTCATCAACGCACGCATTATAAATTTCTTGAGCTCTTTTAACGGTGTTTACTATAATCCCAGCAATGCCGCCATTATTTAACAAAGATTTAAGCTCACTAACAAGTGATTCGTGTAATCTATCGTCTGTTATTTTTCTTACAGAAACAGATTTATTTTCACTAGCATCATTTTCAATAAATTTTTGTTTTACACAGTTTTTATCACTGTACGTAATTAAAGGATAATTATTTGTTTCAAAATCAACATTAGATTTATCACATTCTCTCCAACTAAATCCAAATAACCCACACATATAGGCTTTTATAAGTTCTTTTCTACGCTTGGCTGGTAAAGTAGCAGAAAGTAACACTACGGGAACACCGTATGCTGCCATCCAAATAAGAGATTCTTCAAGATACTTATTCATATAAGCGTCATAAGCGTGCACCTCGTCAATAATTACAACTTTTTTACTTAAGCCCAAATGACGTAGCATAAGATGTTTCTGCTTTAGCGAAGCTAACAAAAATTGATCTACTGTACCAACTACAAAATCATCCAACATTGCGGTTTTTCGCCCAGTAAACCAATCATTAAGTATTACTCCATTATTATTTACATCATTATTACTAGATCTACTCTCAGAACCATCATTCATATTTTGCATTCCATGCGGTAAATGCGCATAATCTGCATTCAGTTCAGCTTTACCATGAACTAAACGTAAACCAATTTCACCCTGAAAATCACGATTCACGCTTTTAAGCCAATCCTCAACTCTCCTAAACATTCCGTTAGAAGTTGCTTGAGTAGGAAGACCGAAGAATACTCCGCTTCTTCCGGTTAGATTTGCTAATTGCTCAGCGGCAATCAAAGAAGCTTCTGTTTTTCCTGAACCCATTGCAGATTCAAGAATAAAAATTCCAGGCTCTTTGCAATGAGAAATGACATCGTGCAACGCTGTCTGAATGCTATTCGGCAAGAAGCCAAAACGATGTTTGTATATTTGCGAAACATTGCTACAACAATTTAATGATTCCCATACGTCTTTAGAACCATGTTGTAACCACTTTTCCCAGCCTTTTCTATATCTTTCTTCCTGATTTTCAATCAAATCTTTCTCTATTGGAATAAGAGGAAAATAGTGTTCATTACTAGCAATCCAATCAGCCATAATTACTAATCCACACAATAAAACTTGTGCTGGCTCACTTATTTCTGGAAGATCATCTACATTAGAAAAATCATTTCTTTCTAAAGCCCAAACCAAAATATCATTCTGCAATTTTTTCCATAATTTACTATTCTCACTTTCAGTTTCACTTTGATAGTAATGGTCAGAATACGCAGATTCGTTATTTTTATAAACAAAATCATTATCTAAAGGCTTACCGTGATGAGCACCAACGATTGCACAAATTCCTTCATGGACTCCAGCATTAGAAAGAATAGCTTGACCAGTTATAGTGTGATGGCTACTCGAGCAATCTTCTGCCTTTTTAATAAAATCATCGATATTTGTAAAACCAACAGTAGCTAACTTATTTTTTAACGCAATATCTAAATCTTCTGAATTTGAATACGATTTTCGAAACTGAAAAACTGGAGTAGCTTTACCAATATCATGTATGCATCCTAAAAATTGAGATAACTTTTTTGCATCAACATGTTTACTTAATGAGGCTTCAATCAATCTTCGCTGACCATCACTAAGCCAATGATCCCATAATTGACCAATAACATTTCCAGTATCTTCAAGGTGTTGAGCAAGAGGAAGCCATTGCATTACTCCATTAACTTCTCTCTTTTTACCCCATAATTCAGGATTAACAACATGATTACAATTCATGATTACCGTCTTCCCATTTTTCCTAATCCACAATGATTATTAAATAATGGCAAATATACTCTCAATAAGAGCTTTAAGAAAGATTGTGTTGCATATTTATTACTAAACTAGTTGAGCTTCAAACGGATGCAATACGTTTGAAGCTCAAATAATTGCCTCGCCAATGCGAGAAAGACGATAGAACACGAAACGCAGAAGGATCACCCCCGCACATGCGGGAAACTCTATCAAAAGCGATTATACATCAACAACATTGTTATTGTGATTCATTAATCTAAATCTTCTGCGTATAAAGTTAGGTCAGTTTGTAGTATAAATTTAAAATTGTTCAAAGTGATATAACTCTTACAAGAGTAAAGCAGATGTAGATGTTTAATGCGTAGGAAGAGTGTCATTCACAAAAATAGATATAACACAGGTGTATCAAAATTATTGCGTTAAGGAAACAGTTTTGATACGTGCTTATTGCGTATGATAAATCTAGCTAAACAATAACAAGAATATGGGTGATCCTTGCGTATAAGGAAGGTGCTCATATGATAGAATCGAATTGAGAGCTGGGGCTCCCCCTTACCCTTGACCCTTCACGGGGTAGGTTTGGGGGAATGACCAGCTCTTTTGTAATAGTTAATTTTCCCGTCTTCTATTATGCAAACGCAATTTAGCTTCATATTTTCTCTAGATAAACGTTTTTGAACAATAGTATTTATTGAATCCCTTGGTACATTGAAATATTTTAAAAAATAACGCTATAATGAAAGCAACGCGAGGGCCTCGCAGCTGCCGTTTACGTCAGATTGTTAGTCGAGGGGTCCCTCGCAATTTTCATTCTAAGTATATTTTTTTAATATACAATTTATTCATCTTCATCGTAATCTGCAGAATGTTGGCGACGTGGAATCCCTAGTTTATCTGCCATTTCGTTATATGAATCAAGATAATCATCGTCAATAAGATTGTATGCTTCAATAATAAGTTTGCGAGGAGTATCTTGATGTTCCCATGCAAAACTTAAGTAATCTGCTAATGCTTCATAAGGCTCTCCTGCGCATGTAGCATTACTAGCGGCTTCTTTGCAAAGTTTATCCATGTATGGTTCAGCATAAGGCCGAAGTTTCTCTGCCGTGTCATAATAAATTTTCTGCATGTTCATCAGCTTTTCACTCCTCTCTTATTTTCCACAACTGGGAACACGGTATTAACGCGCATACTTTTAATTGCTTACAACCTTTTGCAGGTGGCTAAAATCTGATAATTGTTGATTTAATATAAAATTTATTTTTTATTCATCTGGTGAATGGACTTTACGCGGAACTCCTAAATCGTCTGCTATATCGTCATAGACATCTCCGCATTCATAAGGATCTAGAAGGTTATAGGCTTCTATTAGCAACTCTTTAGGTGCACTCTTGCGCATCCATGCGTCTACTTAAATAAATATCAATTGCGATTGATGGTTCACCTGCTCTAATAGCGCTATTGGCTGCTTCTTTAGAGTGTTTGTCCATATTAGGTTCAGCATAGGGACGAAGTTTCTCAGCCATATCATAACAAAGTTTCATCATATTCATCAGCTTTTGATTCCTCTCTTATCTTCCACATCGTTATATGCAGTAACAACGCGCTAAGCTCTTTCTTTTTTGATAAACGCACTTCTAGGATAGCATCAGCTTATGTGTGAAAGCCTGAAAAACGTGTGGTTATAGGGTTATAAGCAAAAACGCGTGGTACTCCTCAGACTAATGTTCCAGTCTTGAAAGCTAGTTGCCGAGGGCCACGCGTTGCAATTAAGATTCATACCTCATATGTGAGAAAAAAATTCCAACTACACATACTAGCTAGAATTTCTATGAATAACCACACATTTAGAAAAGACCTAAAAGCACCGTGGTGCGCAATTGTCAAGAGGACGAAAAGGATAAAATCGCCCTTTGCACCACGGCTCTACTATGCTATCACGATACACATCGACCGTAAACACATTCGCATAAATCTTTGTGCGGAAAAACTAATTTCGTTGATTTAACGTAGTCAGCCCTCACTTGCGTTGAAAAGCACACTATGCTTTCAACTTTGAGCAAGCTCGGCGTTCCAAGGTACTTTCGCGCTTGTTGTGTTGCACTCAAGCAGGTTGTCCCGCCCCACGATGCGGGAAAGACTGTGAACCAAGGTGAAAAATGGCACCATACGCCAGCGATAATAACGAGTGAAAACATAGCAGATACTATTGCATCTAATTTCATAATGAGCCTGCAGTATAGTGGATAGTGAGTCCCGGACACTTGGTCTGTTCGGGACTAACTATTTACTTATTGCGCTTCAAGGATTACCACTGCGTATTAGGTAAAGACTTATATGATAGAATCGAAATGAGGGCTAGGGCTCCTCTTACCCCTTAATCTCGTAATGAGTTGGTTTGAGGGTATGACTAGCTTTCGCATATTCCAACTGTTTTATAGTCTTTAATGATCCATATGTTATATGTAAAAAAAAATAAAGGAGCCCACACAACGCCTAAGGTGAGTAAATCAGCCGACGGCATGAAGCCGACTTTCAACGCAGGAAGACTCCTACGATTCATGCTAGTAAATATTGCATTATTACACAACATTGACTTTGTTTATATGGTAAATCTAATTTATAGAGTTTGTGGGCAAGTGTATCAAAATTGTTGCGTTAAGGAAACAGTTTTGATACGTGGACTAAATTTTCATAATCGAAAATTTATAAATTGAGTTAAAAATATTCAATTCAAAAACATTTGTAAATTTGTCACTATTAGTAGTTTTTATTAATAGAATATTTCTTATCAAATAGCTATCATTGAATCATGATGAAAGCTATTGTTCCCCCTAAGTCCATAATTGTTAATTTGCCTTATAAAGTTTTCAAAGATAATGAATTGGAACATAGCATTAATGAAAATCTAAAGTATAAGAGAAGTGATCTTGATAACCAAACTATTCAAGTTTTGAAGCATTACTTGCTGAAATTTCCAACTGTTTATATTGTTCATAAAAAAGAATATGAGAGATATACGGTTTATGTTGGTGAAACTAATAACATTGAGGAAAGAACAAAACAACATCTGAATGCTGATACCAAAATCAGAGATGATTGGGAAAAATTATCTGAAGGCGAAGTAAAACAATATATTATTGCTAATGAGCATTTTAATAAATCACTTACTTTAGATGTTGAAAACCGCTTCATGCAGTACTTGTTAAGCGTTAATTCAATTAATGAGGTTACTAATCGCCGAACAAATCCTCAGGGTGAATATTATCCAGAAGAAGAGTTCGAACGTATTTTTTCTGGAATATGGGTTCAGCTTCATGACATGGATCCAAATTTATTTCCAGAGGAAGGAATTATTCGCGACTCAGCTTTATTCAAGGCATCACCATTTCATAAATTGACTTCTGAACAGAAGGATATTGAAAGAAAAGTTATAGATATCGTCAATGAAGCTTTAAAATCAGAGAATAAGTGTGACTCTGATTCTTCTACGCTTATTCTGTTAGAAGGTGATGCTGGTACTGGAAAAACAGTTTTACTCAGTGATTTGTTCTATAAAATTTGTAACAAGCTAAGCAAAATAAAAAATCAATTACGCCAATACAGTTATGATGATGTTGAAGAAGAAAACGAAGAGGATTCTGATTATGAATATAAACAATTTTCAACTATTAGTAATAGGAAAACTGCTTGCATAATTGTAAATCATAAAGAACAAGTGAATGTATACAATCAAATAGCAACAAAGTTACGTTTGCAAAAAAATAATGATGAACTTGTTATGCTACCTTCTCAGTTTATTAATCGTTTTAGCGAGCAAACCGAACAAGGTCGTGGCATCATTGACAGACCAAAGCGTTGCTGTGATGTAGCTCTTATTGATGAAGCTCACTTGCTGAATACACAAGCTAATCAGGCTTACTCTGGTTCAAATATGTTGTCTGATATCTTATGTAGGTCTCGAGTTGTTATTGCAGCTTTTGATCCTAATCAA
This sequence comes from Gardnerella sp. DNF00109, assembly GCF_049262845.1. Taxonomy (NCBI): domain Bacteria; kingdom Bacillati; phylum Actinomycetota; class Actinomycetes; order Bifidobacteriales; family Bifidobacteriaceae; genus Gardnerella; species Gardnerella sp. DNF00109. The sequence continues at coordinate 681,479 of NZ_CP058406.1, read as the reverse complement.
ATTTTACAAAGTAACCAACGGTGGAATTCAGAAGACTTAGAAAAATTATTGGGTACATATTGCAAAGATAAGAAGTCTTTTGGCAATAGTGCTAATGGTTGTGGAGCATTATCCTTAAATGATTCAATAAGTGTGAATGTCCGTCGTTTTATTCTTGAAAATCAGATGCGTATGAGAGCTAATAAAAATATTCTCGAATGGATTAAAAATTTTGTATACAATGGTTGCATTGACACTCTTCCAGTATGTAGTAATTCTGAGGTAAAAAATGCAGATTCGAATACTGAAGATAAACCTTTTGATTTCAAGGTATTTGATTCACCTATTAAATTGTTTAAGGCTATTAAATCTAAATCTGAAGAAAAAGCTTCTGGGTGCGATGGGCACGGATTATCACGTATTGTTGCAACATATGATTGGGAGTACAAGAGCAATAAGAATAATCCTAAAGCAATAAATGGTACTTGGAATGTAGATTTGCATTGTGATAGTAATGGACAATGGTATATGGGACTTGGAGAATATGCTGATGCTAGTAGTTCAGAGTTAGAAATTTTGGAAAGAGAAGGGAAAGTTTTTAGCCATCCATGGAATTATCAATTGTCATCGTTAGATAGCTCTAAGCATTCACGTTCAATAAAGGAAACAAAAAAATCATGGGCAGAACAGCCTCATACTATAAATGAGATTGAATCTACATTTACCGTTCAAGGATTTGATTTAAATTATGCTGGGGTAATAATTGGACCTTCAGTGCAGTATCGTAATTGTAAAGTTGTTTTTTGCCCAGAAAATAGTAGAAACGATAAAGCAACTAATAAAAGGCACACTAAAGATTTATCTACAAAAAAGAAAATTACGTTAGACTATTCAATTGATAATCTTAAAAATGAGCTTAACGTGTTATTAAAACGAGGAGTTAATGGACTCTACATTTTTGCTGTAGATACGGAATTAGAAAAAGCATTATTAGAAGCTCAGCGTAATTCATTTATCTGAATAATATAAACAGTATCGGAACAACATATTTTATTTATCGGAACAATAGTGATTTATAAAACCCATAAAACGCAAAAATCCCGATGGTTTTACACACCGGGATTTTCGTTATTTAGAATATTTTCGTTATTTAGAACTCAACATCAAGATTCAACATCAAACTTTATACCGCGGAAAATAAACTCCCCCAGCAAACCTTCTCCTTCCGCATCAACTTCAACGCGTTCACCATCTGTTAAGTCGCCAAGCAAAATCTTCTCACTTATGGCATCCTCAATATCGCGCTGAATAACTCTTCGCAACGGTCTTGCTCCAAGAAGAGGATCAAAGCCCTTTTGCGCAAGAAGATTCTTAGCTGCATCTGTAAGCTCCAAAGTCATATGACGTTCAAACAGACGGTCATTCAAACGCTTAACGTCCAAATCAACAATCTGACGAACCTCTGGCTCAGTAAGCTGACGGAATACAATCGTATCATCCAAACGGTTTAGGAATTCCGGACGGAACTGACGCTTCAATTCCGAATTAACCTGATCCTTCATTCTCTGGTAAGATGCATCCGCATTATTGCCAAGACTAAAACCAGTATTCGCTGACTTAGCAATATCACGAGTACCAAGATTTGTAGTCAAGATAATAATCGTGTTCTTAAAATCAACTTTTCTTCCTTGGCCATCTGTTAAATGACCGTCGTCTAACACTTGCAACAAAGTGTTGAAAATATCTGGATGAGCCTTTTCAATTTCGTCAAAAAGCACCACCGAGAATGGCTTTCTACGAACCTTCTCTGTAAGCTCGCCACCCTCCTCGTAGCCAACATATCCTGGAGGAGCACCGAAAAGACGAGAAGCCGCATACTTTTCCGCAAACTCCGACATATCCACACGAATCAAAGCATCATCATCGTCGAACAGGAATTGAGCCAAGGTTTTAGCAAGCTCTGTCTTACCAACTCCTGTAGGACCAGCGAAAATAAACGATCCAGAAGGACGCTTTGGATCTTTCAATCCTACTCGCGCACGACGAATAGAACGAGAAAGTGCAGAAACAGCCTCATCTTGACCAATAATACGCTTATGAAGCTCCGCTTCCATACCGAGCAACTTTTTGGATTCCGCTTGAGTTAGCTTAACAACAGGAATACCAGTTGTATTAGAAACAACAGATGCAATAACATCCTCGTCTACAACCATATTCACATTAGACTCGCCCTCACGCCAAGCCTGCTCTTTATTCTTACGTTCTTCCTCAAGCTTTTCCTGCTCATCTCGCAAGTCGGCAGCCTTCTCAAAGTCCTGATTCTTAATAGCTTCATCTTTCTTTTCTGAAAGTTTAGAAATCTTAGAATCAAGTTCCTTAAGCTCTGGTGGCTCTGTCAATCGCTTAATACGTAGGCGAGCTCCAGCTTCATCAATAAGATCAATCGCCTTATCTGGCAAATTCCTATCTTGAATATAGCGAGCAGACATTTCTGCTGCAGACTGCAAAGCAGCATCCGTAATAGTTACGTGATGATGATTCTCGTAGCGCGCACGCAAACCTTTCAGAATCTCAATTGTCTCTGCAATAGAAGGCTCTTGAACTTGAATAGGCTGGAATCTTCGTTCCAAAGCCGCATCCTTTTCAATATACTTTCTATACTCATCGGTAGTTGTAGCACCAATCGTCTGTAGCTCACCACGCGCAAGCATAGGTTTAAGCATGTCAGAAGCACCCAAAGCACCATCTGCAGACCCAGCACCAACAATAGTATGAATCTCATCAATAAATAGAACTATATCTCCACGAGTCTTAATTTCTTTAAGCACCTTCTTTAAGCGCTCTTCAAAATCGCCACGATAACGAGATCCAGCAACCATCGAACCCAAGTCAAGAGAATAAACCTGCTTGCCCTTTAACGTTTCTGGCACATCTCCAGCAACAATCTTCTGTGCAAGACCTTCCACAACAGCTGTTTTACCAACACCAGGTTCACCTATAAGAACAGGATTATTCTTAGTTCTGCGAGAAAGCACAACCATAACGCGCTCAATCTCTTTTGAACGACCAATAACAGGATCAAGCTTCCCTTGCTCAGCTTCTGTAGTAAGATTCCTTCCGAACTGATCTAGCAGCGCAGAACCAGACTGATTCCTCTTATCCTGCACTCCTCCAGCATTAGCCAAATCACCCTTCTGACCGTCTTCTGGTAATCCAGAATTTCCTCGAATCAAATCCATTGCAGTGCTACGAAGATCTCCTAAATCGACCTCCATCTTAATAAGCACCTGCGTTCCAACACCTTCGCCTTCTCTAATAAGACCTAAGAGAATATGCTCGGTACCAATATAGCTGTGCCCCAATTGCAATGCTTCACGCAAACTAAGCTCAAGCACTTGTTTAGCATGCGGAGTAAAAGGTATGTGTCCACTAGGCGAGACAGTACCAGTGCCAATCATTTCTTTTATTTGTTTACGAGTATTGTCTAATTCTACGCCTTTGGCGTTTAAAGCTTTTGCTGCTATTCCTTCGCCTTCTCTAATAAGACCTAAGAGAATATGCTCGGTACCAATATAGTTATGCTGAAGAGAGCGCGCTTCTTCCTGAGCTAGCACAATCACACGCCGAGCGCGGTCAGTGAACCGTTCAAACATAATTGCCTTCCGTTCTTATCCTTCGTTCTATGGTAACGAGTTGCCATGACTCTAACACTATTTTTAGTGTTACTCATTGGTTAATGACGACTTATTTAAATCTTCAGAATTGTCTGCAGAATCCGAGTCATCTGCAGAATCCGAGTCATCGCCAGATTCTGCATAATCTGCGCTATCTGCATCATCCGAAACATCACTCTTATCAACATCATCAGAATTATCAGTGCTATCTGCAAAATCTTCTGATTCAATATCTTCATTAGCTTTATTATCTTTATTATTACTTCTATCAATTGAATCAATTTCTGCAGAATCGCTATTTTCGCTATTTTCACTGAACTCGTCAGACTCGTCTTCAATTATCAACCTGCGATGTTTTTTACGATTTTCCTTACTATCTTCAATCGCTTCTTCGATAAGCTCTACATCTGCTCTCTCGTCTCTAGGGGCTTGAGGAGCTATCTCAATATGATAATCGTCATAGGCTGGAGTCGATTGAATCCAAAGTTGTGATGGCTCTGGTGGCTCTATTTCGGAATGCTCTCCACACCCGTGATCTAATGCCACCACTCTCCCATCGTCTGGGCTCCACATATTTGCGCAAACTCCAAACATGTTTCCTAAGCTGCCAGCTAACGGAATCATAAATCCGCAGGATGAACACGCTTTACCATCCGCAATTTTAGTAGAAAGCGATTTAGGACCATGTTGTCCCGAATACCATCGCTTCGCTGTTTGAGCTATTGCCTCAGCAGTCATAACCCTCTTACGAGTTAATCTAAAAGTCTCAACTGCTTCTTCAAAATCTTCTTGAGATTCTTTAGACTCATTATCTTCTTTAGATTCATTATTTTGCTCTGTTTCGCCATCCTGTTCGGTTGCTGGCGACTTATCCGATTCAGAGCATTCAGTTTCTACAGAATCTTCAGAAACATTTGCTTTAGATTTTTTATAATTTAAATCTTCTGGATTAACTCCAGATTCAAGCCTTTCATCATCTTCGGCTGTACCAATAGAGTCCATAACCGAAAGATCCGTTGGCTTAAGTCTATCTTTCCAAGGAATCCAAGGTGGAGGTAGTAAAGAATCCTCAGTTGGGGCAAGAGTTGACTCATTAACTGTCCAACGATCAACATCAGCATCGTGGTACAGCGTTACTGACCACTGCCAACCTTCATACCCAGGCATATTGCAAACAAATCTAAAATCGGTAACATCACTACCAAGATCTGTAGCACTTACGAAATCTCCAACAGCGTTTTCACGCTCTGAAGTTTCCACAGCAATACTATATGCAAGCTCCTGAGGATTAATTACTTCATCTGCCATAAAAAATCCTGTTAAATATCAGTCCTGCACGTCAAAATTGTCTGCTACAGCACGCAACAAATGCGCAAGTTTCTTACTCTCAGCAGTAGACGGATAATGACGACGTCGTAAACCATTGCCTGCAGAATCCAAAAGCTTAATAAGGTCTTCTACTATTGCAGCCATATCTTCAGCTTTTGGTCTTGTGGCTTTTACTAGCGAAGGCGCAGAAGCCACAACAGTGAGACCCATTGCCTGTGGCCCTTTACGACCTTCAACAACAGAGAATTCAACACGCGTACCTTTACGCAGCTCTTTCACTGATTCTGGCAGCGCAGAAGATGGTAAGAATACATCTTTGCCCTCTTCATCGCATATAAAGCCATATCCTTTTTTAGAATCGTACCAACGAACACGCCCGTTGGGCATAACACACCTCACTCGAATTCATTAAATTCTATGCGAATCATCATATTCTACTATAATCCACATAACATTCACTCGGCTCACGCTTTATCAATTGTAGCGCATGAATCCCGAACAATCTAAAACGAAAACTATAAGCAATAAATTATCCGAAAAAACATGTCAAAACAAGCAAAATTATAAATAAAATAATTAATAATTTAAACTATTATCGATTTTTACAATATTATTATCGGTAACCATGCTAGAAGTATCTGTATTCTTAACCTTCTTATTATTCTCATCGTCAAATATCACATTCGGCAACACAACCGTAAGAGTTAAACCATGAGGCTTAGATTCAGATGATTCGCTTCCTACCATTGTATCATCAATAAGCTGATCACTGCTGGTCCTAGATGCACAAGACGTAGTAGCACATATAAAACCACGATGAGCTTTAACAACAGACTGAGCAATAGACATACCTAAGCCAGTACCACCCTTTTCTCTAGCGCGAGATGGATCTGCAATATAGAATCGCTCAAATATGTGAGATAAAGATTCTTCAGGTACGCCAGGTCCATGATCTACCACTCGAATAACCACAAATGAGCTGCCTGTTCCAGTAGATTGGCTCACTTCCGCAGCTTCTAAAAAGTCTTTCAATGAACGAGATACAGATCCCATTTTTTGAAGAGCTTCAGGAGTAATAGAAGCCTTTAGAACACCCATACCTATCTCTACTGGAGAATCGCTTGGAGTATATCGATGAATGTTTCCAACAATATTTGTAAGAACTTGTCGCAATCTAGCTCCGTCACCCTTTAAAGTGACTTTAGGTAACTCACCTGGAGTAAAAATAAACTTTCTATCAAGACTGCAATTTGTTGGCTTAGAGCAATTCATCAACTTCCAGTCATCAGCTAAATGCAAAGTGCCTTGCTGAATAACTCGAACTGGATCTAACGCTCTCAAATCATTTGCCGCATCAGAAAGAATAGGAGTTACTTTAACTGTCTGAGAAACATTTATTCCTCTACCCTCGTCAAATCGCGCCAGTGAAAGCAAATCTTCTACAAGTTCCGTCATTCTTTCACTAGAAGCCTTAATATGAGCAATAGAATCATCAGCTTTTTCTTGCTGACCAGGCACACCTCTCCACATGTAGTACAATTCAGCGTATCCATGAATAGCAGCTAATGGAGTACGGAGTTCATGACTTGCATCAGAAACAAATTGTTTCATTTTCTCAGTCATTGCTTCCTGGTCGTTAAATCCTTGTTCAATCTTAGAAAGCATAGAGTTCAACGAAGCAGCTAAAGATCCAACCTCCGTGTTCTCTGGTGCGGAAGGTACTCGCCTACTTAAATCTCCTGAAGCAATCTTCGACGCAGTTTTTTCTATTCTCTTTAGTGGAACAAGAGTAGATTGAATAATAAGAGCGGCTAAAACAGCACCAAGAAGGATAACTGTTATACTAACCATCACACAATAGCGTGTAAGCGTATTAACAGTATCTAATTGGTCACTTAAAGAAAGAGCTATATAAACATACCCTCTAACATGCATTTCGGAATTATATCCGCTTCGCTGACCCCATGTAAGAACAAGAACTCGCCAAGGAGATTCCGCAGCTTTTGCAGTTGTTTCATCAATGCTTTTTACATCTCCATGTACACGCGCTGGAGCAGTAAAAGGCCTACGTCTTACAACAACATTATTAATTTCTCCATCTTCTGGAAGAGTTGGCATAGAAACAACATCACCTTTAAGTTTTGGAATCAAAGGTGTAGTAATAATCTTGTTATTAGTGTCTCTAATCTGCAAGAAATAATCATTAGGACCTGCAGCCTGTTCTCCAGAATCCTTACTACGAAGTAAATCTATATTGTCGTAAATAAGCTGAGCCTGATCTGTAAGCTGAGCATCGGTTTTATCCAGAAGATAACTGCCAACTAATTGCCTAATAGAAAGAGAAATACACAATGCAGCAATTGTAAGAACAACCAAAGTACACGCCACCAAACGAGTACTCAACGGTATAGCATCAATATGCCTCCGCAACCATTTGGACTTAGATTTATTCTTAGTTTTTTTAGGATTATCACCAGAATAAGTCACTAATTCGGCTTTAACATTTCGATCAGCACTAACTTCGGACTGATTTAATCCGCTGTTATCAGAACCAGATGTTTTGGAACCATTATTGTAAAGCGAACCATCCACAGATTTGCTCTCACTCATAATCAGGCTTGACCTGCTTTCGGAACGCGAATCATATAGCCAATACCACGCTTCGTTTCAATAAGAGGAACAACCTTCTTTAAGCTTCCATCCTCATTTTTAATTTCAATACCATCAATCTTTTTACGAAGATAAGAAATATAGGATTCTACGATTGCCGCATCTCCACCCCAATCATATTGCCAAACATGATTGAGAATCTGACTCTTAGACAATACTCTACCTTCATTGTCCATCAAATAATGAAGCAGTTTATACTCCGTAGGACTTAATTCAATTGGAACACCAGATCTGGAAACATCATGCGAATCCTCATTAATTTCCAAATCAGCAACGCGCACAACAGGAGTATCTTCATCTGGATCTTGAGTTCTACGCAATATTGCACGAATTCTCGCAACTACTTCTTCTAGACTAAAAGGCTTTGTAACATAATCGTCGCCACCAACAGTAAGACCCATAATCTTATCCTGAGTGTCGTCTCTAGCAGTAAGGAATAACACAGGAACAGCAACACCATTCTGGCGAATTCGCCTTGTAACCGTAAATCCGTCTATATCTGGGAGCATAACGTCCATAACAATAAGATCTGGATGTACACGCTCAATAACATCAATAGCTTCTGATCCAGAAGCTGCTGTTTCTACATCAAATCCTGCAAAGTGTAGCGATGCTACCAAAAGCTCACGAATTGAAGGTTCGTCATCGACCACAACAATAGATGCTTCTACATTCTTACCCATACTGATTAGCATCACTTATAAAACTGAATGTTTCCTGAGTGTTTCCTGAAAAAAATCGATTTATTTACGCGCCGCATGGCGTCTCTTAGCTCTTCTCAACCCTAGTGATACTTGTTTTAGAATATAGTTTCTTCTCCACAAAATAAGTGCAACAAGAACAAACAAAGCAACAATAATAACAACCATAACGATTGTTGAAACTACACTTGTTCTGGAAGTTACAGAAGTTTTCTTAGACCGAGCAATCTGTTTCATAAGCATGATTGCAGATTGAGACCAATCAGCACCTTGAGAACTAATAAGAGGACGATACGCCGCATCAGAAAGCAAATCCACGGTTGTTTTTCTTTTAAGCCATTCATCAGAATTAGATGAAACTGCTACTACAAGCTTTCCATCATGAGTAGCAACAGCAAGAAGAACAGTATTACGATCTGGATTAGTGCTTGTAAGTAAATCACTAGCCCATTTTGACGGATTTTTATTTCCAGTAAAATTAGATAAATAAAGTAATTTAACCGATACACCTGTTTGTTTTTTGGTTATTGAAATCATATCTGAAACTTTTGTAACAGAATCTCCAAGAAGATTTTCTGTATCCGTAATAGAATCTGTTGCAACAATACCCAAATTCTTAGTGCTTTTATTCTGAGAATCCGCTTTTGATAATCCATCATTAGCAAAAGCTGTTGTTGGAAACAAAACACTTTCGCTCAAAAATACAATAATTACAAAAGCAGATAAGCCTTTAACCACATTGATAAAAAAATCTTTTATAAACTTTCTCGACGGCATATATTCATAATACCGTGTTTTTAGATTACAAGAAACAAGCGCAAAATAGAGCAATTTAGGCAAAACAAAAGTTAAAAAATTATAAATTTGATTTATACAAATTAATTTATACAAAAGATAAGTTTGCACGGCAAAAACTAAATGAATAACTATAAGAAAATTAACTACACTAAATGAGGAGAAAAAATGACACAATTTAGAGTTGATTCAGAACAAATTCAGCAATCTGCTGCAGCAGTTGCATCTTCGATTAATGCGATTCGAGACGCCACAAATGGAATGTACGCAAATCTCCAACAATTGCAAAGTGTATGGACTGGTCCTGCAGCTACACAATTTGCATCAACAGCTGGGCAATGGCGTGCAGCACACCAGCAAATGGAACAATCATTGCAATCCATTCAACTCGCTATGCAAAATGCTTCTAACATTTACATGGATACAGAAGCGCAAGCTACATCTTTGTTTTCAATGGGATAAACAAAATAATTAAACAATAGAATAAATAAAAAACGTGAGCGATGACTTGTATTTTATAACAACTCACCGCTCACATATAACAACTAGCTAAAAGCTAAGCAATACGTCTAACTTTTATTTAGTAGCCCATCTCTGCGCCAGCCTGTGGTGCAGCAGCTGGCTTCTCAGGCTTATTAGCAACCACAGCTTCTGTAGTTAAGAACAAGCCAGCGATAGAAGCAGCATTCTGTAGAGCAGAACGAGTTACCTTAACTGGGTCGGTAACGCCTGCAGCCAACAAATCTTCATAAGTATTAGTTGCAGCATTGAAGCCTTCGCCTTCTGGAAGCTCACGGACCTTGTTGAGCACAACGTCTCCAGAAACGCCAGAATTCTGAGCAATCTGCTTGATTGGAGCTTCTACAGCACGGAACACAATTGCAGCACCCGTGGCTTCTTCTCCACTAAGAGCAACAATATCAGCAGACTTCTCAACCTTAGCGGCAGCCTGAACCAAAGCTACACCACCGCCTGGAAGCAAACCCTCCTCGATAGCAGCCTTAGCATTACGAACTGCATCTTCAATGCGATGCTTACGTTCCTTAGCCTCAACTTCCGTAGCAGCACCAACCTTAATAACAGCAACGCCGCCAGCGAGCTTAGCAAGACGTTCCTGAAGCTTTTCGCGATCGTAATCGGAATCAGTGTTCTCAATTTCGGCGCGAATCTGAGCAACACGAGCCTCAACATCTTCCTTAGAGCCAGCGCCAGAAACGATAGTTGTTTCATCCTTAGAAACAATAACCTTTGCAGCATGACCAAACACAGAAGCGTCGATAGAATCAAGCTTCAAACCAAGGTCGTCAGAAACAACCTGAGCACCAGTCAAAATAGCCATATCCTGAAGCATTGCCTTACGGCGATCGCCAAATCCTGGAGCCTTTACTGCAACAGTATTGAAAGTACCGCGAATCTTGTTAAGAACAAGAGTTGGTAATGCTTCGCCATCAACATCTTCAGCAATAATGAGCAATGGCTTACCAGACTTCATAACAAGTTCAGCAACATGAACAATGTCCTGCTGGCTAGAAACCTTGCCAGAAGTGAGCAAAATGTATGGGTCTTCAAGAACAGCAGTCTGATCTTCTGCATTAGTGACGAAGTAAGGGGAAATATAACCCTTATCAAAACGCATACCTTCAGTGAAGTCCAAATCAAGACCAAACTTGTTGTTGTCTTCAACGGTAACAACACCGTCCTGACCAACCTTATCCAAAGCTTCAGCAATCTTTTCGCCAACTTCAGGATCTGCTGCAGAAATAGTTGCAGTAGCTGCAATCTGATCCTTTGTTTCAACATCCTTAGCAGATGCGAGAAGTTCCTTAACAATTGCTTCTGAAGCCTTTTCAATTCCGCGACGAAGAGCGATCGGGTTGCTACCAGCAACAACATTCTTTAAGCCTTCGTGCACCAGAGATTGAGCCAACACGGTAGCGGTTGTAGTGCCGTCACCTGCAACGTCGTCAGTCTTCTTAGCAACTTCCTTTACCAATTCGGCGCCAATACGCTCGTATGGATCTTCAAGATCGATCTCCTTAGCGATTGAAACGCCATCATTAGTGATGGTTGGGGCGCCGTAAGACTTATCAAGAACAACGTTACGACCCTTTGGACCAAGAGTCACCTTTACTGTATTTGCAAGCTTATCAAGACCAGCAAGCATACCCTGACGGGCATCTTCTTCATAGGCAATAATCTTTGCCATTATTCCTCCACATAACTTAACTATGGAACACTCACTCAAACCGTCGAAATCTAACCAACCGTCAGCTGTTGATTAAACCTGCAACATTAGAGTGCTAAATGAAGATTAGCACTCTAAGTGCCCGAGTGCCAACTATATTCAAAAATATATAGAAAAAATCTATAAGCAAAATCAAAAATAGCCAAGCAAAAAGCCACTCTATACGACTTTCTACTCGACTATTTAAGAAATTATTTATTATTGAAATTTATTGCAAAATGAGTAAATAGCAATTTACTTGCACAAAACAACAACTATTGTGGTAGTTATTTCACTAGTTGCCTCAACATTGCTAATACCCAAAGTTTTAGCGACGTCTTGTGCAGCAGCACGATTTTCATCTCCCTTGTACCAAACAACAGAATCCGAAGGAACATTACCTTTAGGATTTGCAGCTTCTACATTTGCATAACCAGCTTGCTTAAGCTTTCCAGCTTCTTGAGCTGCATGACCCTGAATTTTAGTTGCATTAACAACTTTTACTTGAACTGTCTTGTTAATATCTGCTGTCGAAGAGTCATTGTTAGCATTAGAGTCTTTAGAAGAATTCTTATCTTCTTTATCTTGCTTTTTATCTGACTTATTTGTTTCTTCTGGGTCCTTATCCTCGTCTGAATCATCGCCATCAGCTTTGTCAGATTTACTCTTGCTCTCATCAATTTTGCCATTTTTATTGCCATTAGAAGACTTGGAAATTGCTGAATTATTTGCACTCCAAGGCATACGAATATTGTTGATTTCTCCAGACATAACCGCCCATGCCAGAAGACCCAACACAACAGCAACAACTAGCACAACAACATATGGGAACAATACAGCATACCACGCGCGATTTCCACGATGTACTCCAACAGGACCTTCTGGTGGATTATCGAAATCATCAGTCGTGAATGACACGTTCTGGCTATTGTTCGCCATAATTGTATCCCTTCCAAAAAATCATTAAAACAGTATGGAATACATACTAGCGAATGCCTCGCACAAAACATAAGATAAATGGAAATATAAAAAATTATTATTATTTGCTGCACATATTTGTCATTTATGTTTTAAAGTTATTAACCATGGAGATTAAACAGCGAAAGTCTTTACACGATTTAATAGACCCAGATTGGGCAGACGCTCTTGAACCAGTAGAACCACAAGTTCACAAAATGGGAGACTTTTTAAGAGATGAACTATCTAACGGGAGGCGATTCCTGCCAGAAAGTCACAATATTCTCAGAGCTTTTACAATACCTTTTAAAGAAATAAAGGTTCTTATTGTTGGTCAAGACCCATATCCTACTCCAGGTCATCCTGTAGGACTTAGTTTCTGCGTTGCTCCAAACGTTAAACCATTACCTAAAAGTCTTATTAATATTTATAAAGAATTAGTTAGTGATTTAAATGTACCAATGCCAAAGAATGGTGACTTAACACCGTGGACTCAAAAAGGCGTTATGCTACTAAACAGGTGCCTTAGCGTTGAAGTAGGTAGACCTAATAGTCATCAGGGAAAGGGCTGGGAAGAAATTACCGATGCAGCTATTACCGCATTGAATAACCGTGTAGATAATAACGGCAAGCATATTCCTCTGGTTGCAATTTTGTGGGGAAGAAATGCTCAAAGTCTTGCTCCTCTTCTCACAAACGCAATCATTATTCAATCCCCTCACCCAAGTCCTCTTTCTGCCTCTAGAGGATTCTTTGGTTCTCGTCCATTTTCAAGAGCAAACCAGGCTTTAATATCGTTAGGATCAACACCAATAGATTGGACTCTCCCTAGCGAATAGTAAAGATTATTTAAAGTAGTAAAATCATCTAAAGTAGTAAACATCAGTTAGAATGAAACGCATGGCATTATTCCCTCCACAACCAAGCAAACAAAACGATAACGCTAATACTGGCGTATTTAATCTTCCTCCACAACCACGTGCAGTTACACCTAACAATACAATGGTCAGCAATACAATAGCTAATCAAATTGTTGACTCTATAAATCAACCAGTATCTGCTGGTGTTTCTAATGAAGATATTAAACGAGCTCAACAGATCGCTGATATTCTTCGTTCTAGGTTTGCACAAACACTTGTTGGACAGGATTCTCTCAGAGAATCACTTATTTTAACTCTTGCTGCTGGAGGACATATTCTTATTGAGTCCGTTCCTGGATTGGCTAAAACCACAGCGGCTCAGACTCTTGCTACAGCAATGTCTGGAAGTTTCAAAAGAGTGCAATGCACTCCTGATTTAATGCCAGCAGATTTGGTTGGAACACAAGTTTTTGACTTCGCTTCTCAAAGATTCACAACACAAATTGGACCTATTCACGCTAACGTAATTCTTCTAGATGAAATTAATCGTTCTAACGCAAAAACACAATCCGCTATGCTTGAAGCAATGGCAGAAGGCGCCACAACTATTGGTGGAGAACGCATTAATCTTCCTCAGCCTTTTATGGTTATCGCTACACAAAACCCTATTGAAGAAGAAGGAACTTTTAATCTTCCAGAAGCACAAATGGATCGCTTTATGATTAAAGCAATTATGTCGTATCCTTCCTTCAACGAAGAAGTTAGTATGCTGAAGCTTTTAACCAATAGAGGTAGTGACGTTTTCAATCCAGAATCTTTAAATAATCAAAAGATTAGCCTTCAGGATGTCACTTTCTTAAGATCGGCAACTCGCAGAGTACATGTTTCGGAAGCAGTTATGAAGTATGCAGTAGATATTGTTGCAACTTCTAGAGGAGAAGGTAGTCACCCTCTTAAAACTATTTCTTCTCTAGTTAGAATGGGCGCAAGCCCTAGAGCTTCTATTGCTTTGATCCGCATTGGTCAAGCTCAAGCTTTGCTTTCTGGAAGAGATTACGTAATACCGGAAGACGTTAAAAAGTTTGCTCATGATGTTCTTAGACACAGGATTCTTCTTACTTTTGAAGCTTTAGCTGATTCTATTACAAGTGATCAGATTATTGACGCAATAGTGAAAACGGTTCCTGCACCATGATCTTTGCAAATCCGTTTTTTACAAGAATGTTAAAATCTTTTACAAAATCTGATTTTGTGGTACAAGATACTAAAAGAAGCTTATTAGTTTCAAATTCTGCTAAAAAGATTAGGCGAAAGATTGAAGAATTAGATAATCGTCTGAATTTACCTGTAGCCAAAAAATCGTTGGGCGTTTTTGAAGGAGAGCATCCGTCCAATCATAATTTTGGAAATGGTGATTTAGTTGATATTCACTCATGGCAGCCTGGTGATGAAGCTAGAATGATGAACTGGAAAGCTAGCGCTAGACTTGGCGAGCCAATGGTCTCTTCTAGAGAAAGAAACTGTTCTTCTAAGACTTGGATTCTTGTAGATTCTAGCGCGAACATGAATGCTTCATGTTCTTGTAATGGACTTAACGAGTATTTGTACGAGGCAGCTTCTAATTCAGCGTGTTTCTTTGCGTCTTTAAGTATAAAACGTAACGATTCATTAAACTGCGTTTTATTTGACGGTAACGATATTATAAAGATTCCTTCATCTAGGAATCTTCCTGATTTTGAACGTAATTTGGATAAAAATATATATAAAACACGTAAAAAACTTAGAGATACAAATACGATCATAAATTTTGCTAATTCGATTAATCAATCACGCGGATTAATAGTAATTATCACGGATGAATATGCAATTTCGTCAAAACATTTTGATGATTTGCAAAAAATTTCAAGACTCCACTCACTGATAGTGGTAACAATATGTCCAATTAATCCATTTAATTCATATAAAGTCACGCCAATAATTGACGGTACAACAATGCGAGAAATTCCAGCATTCTTAAAAGATGATTCTTGCGCTAAAGAAGTTAATACACATAGAGCTTTTGTCAATAACGCATTGCACGAAATTCTAAATAACACAGGATCATCGCTTATACGCGGTTCTTCTAGTGAACAAATATTCCATTCTTCGACGAAATTTATATCGAAAGCTACCTTACAGAGTATGTTTTCTGGCGCTAAAAGCAATAAAGATTTACGCTTGAGTTAGTGGGGTAAGTCGATGAGTATTCTTGATGTTAATAAAATTCTAAACGATGATTCAATGCTATTCGCATTTATTGGCTTAAGTCTAATAATCGCATGCGCTGCTTTCATAGTTCTATATGCTGCAATTTATAAAATGAACACTAAAGTGGATTCTAAGCAAAAAGTTAAAAATGCTGCTCATACATTGAATGCCAATAAGCAAGAATGGCGTAAAAAGATTGATTTAGTGGTAAGCCAATATCATGAAAATAAAATTGAGAAAGATCAGGCTTTTGCAAAATTAGCGCAAATAGCTAGACAATATGTTTCCATAATGAGTGGCGAAAACATTAAATCGCATACACTTGGAGAGATTAGTTCACTTAGAAAATCTTGGAAAAACACTCATGGAGCAGATCTTTTAAGACAAACAATCGCAGCATTATATCCTCCTGAATTTGCAGATAGCACATATAATAATCAAGCTAAAAATACAGATGTGGATCAGGGTGCAAGATGGGTTCTTATTCTGCTAGAAAGTTGGAAAACAAAGGAGAATAAAAGATGACATTCTCCACATTATCATTCTCAACATTATGTAACTGCCAAATATATAATTATTCAACACTAGTTTCATCCATTTTCTCTATGCGACTTAAATGGCCAATAGTCCTGTTTTTTGGTGTTTTAGCAAGCGTAATAATTCTTATAACTGTATTAGTGATTAGCGAGGTTAAACGACACAACTTAAAGAATCATTCGTACAATTCAAGAAACATTTTAGAATCAAGCTTTTTGAGAACATTTACTTTAGACGAGGATTTGCAAGGAAGTTTATGTGCTAGAAAATGGAGACTATGGAATATTCTTCGCAAATTCTCTTTTATAATGCTTATCCTAGCTCTTATATGCACTACAATTCTCAGCTCTAGACCTTCAAGAGTTTTAAACGCAAACGAACAATCAAGCTCTAGAGATATTGTTTTATGCTTAGATGTTTCTGGATCTACTCTGCCGTATGATTTGGAAGTTATTAACGCTTATTTGAAATTTGTTGAGCATTTTCAAGGCGAGCGCATTGGTTTGAGTATTTTTAATTCAACTTCTAGGACTGTTTTTCCTCTTACAGACGATTATTCACTTGTTAAAAAACAGTTGCAATACGCCTCTAAGCTGTTGGATGGAGTTCAAACACAAGACAAAATCGACAATATGCAACAAAAGCAGTATCAGCAAATTTCCACGTGGCTTGATGGTACGCAAAACCGAAAAGAAGCAACATCGTTAATTGGCGATGGTCTTGTTAGTTGCGCTGCAATGATTCCTGGAGTTGTATATGGTTCTTCTAGCAACTCCCAAAAACCTCATAATCGTCTTAATCGTAGTGCATCTATTGTTTTAGCTACAGATAATGTTGTTTCTGGGAAACCAGTTTACTCTCTTAAGCAAGCTTTAGATCTAACAAAACGAGCTAATATTCAAGTCGATGGATTGTATTCTGGATCTACTCAAAGCGAAAATGAGAACACTACTAATCAGATGCGTGAACTTATTGAAAAAAATGGTGGCATTTTCTTAACTCAGCATAATTCTGATTCTGTTTTAGCTTTGGTACGTAAAATTGAACAGCAGCACACAATTATGCAAAAGGACTCTACACAATCTGCTTTAAGCGACGATCCTAGTATTGCAACAATATTTGCGGTTATTTTTGTAACTCTCTGGCTTATTTCAGCGAGAAGGATAAAACGATGAAAATATCTTTTAGTTGGATTTCGCTAGTTGCTATTGCAATTCTTGGCATTTTGGCATTATATGAAATTTTCCCAATTAATCGCAAAAACCTTAGTTCGGACGAAACAATTTATATGAGGGTTCGAAGAGTGTTGATATGCGTTCTTCTAGCTATTTGCGCATTATGCCCTTGTGTTATGAAAAGCACCTTGCAACGCTCTCTTAATGCTACAAATGTTATATTTGTTTTAGATGTTACTGGCTCTATGAATGTTAATGATTCTAAGGATTTAAACAACAACACAACCACTAGGTTTAATTCTGCAAAACAAATAATAAAACAAATTACAAATAATTACATAAACGCAAGTTTTACTGCTATTAGGTTTGGAGCGTCTTCTAGTGTTGATGTTCCACTTACGCCAGATTCTAATGCAATTGAAAATTGGGTTGATACTATCAACACTGAACCTGTTGGAGTTTCAAATGGAACTAGTTTGGATGCTCCCCTAGATAAAACTCTTCTTGAAGCTAAGGCAATTCATGACGCTCATCCGCAAGACGTTACAGTTTTATATTTAATAAGCGATGGAGAAGAAACAACTTCTAGAAAGCGTAGAACATTCTCATCTCTACGCGGATACGTGAATCATGCTTATGTTATTGGCGTAGGTTCTAAAAATGGCGGGAAAATCCCAAATACCACCACTAAGCTAAATGATTTAGATGATATAAATTCTACAGATTCTTCTACAAAACAATCTGGTAAATGGATTATTGACCCATCTACTGGAAAACCTGGAATATCTAAGATGGATCCGCAGAATCTTAAGAATATAGCTGATGAGGTTAGTGGAAAATATGTTGACTCTAGCAAAAATCACTCTATTGGATTAGAAGCAAAAAATATTCTTTCTAAACAATGGAGACAGAACAATACTGTTAAGCCGAGACTTAGACCTGAGCCAATCGTTTGGCCTTTTGCTATTCTTGCAAGCATATTGATTCTTTGGGAATTATCATGCTGGATTACAAAATCAAGGAAGCTTATATGATTAGCAGAATCACACCTAAGTCACTCCTAAGATTTTCTCTTGTTACTTTATCTTCTATTGTTATAGCCTTATGCGCTATATCAGCTTATTTGTCTATTACTAATCTTAAAGCAGAATCAACGTATAATTCTGCCACAAAATCACTAATAAATAACATAAAAGCGTCAAAAAAAGTTGATGCAGATATAGAAATATTGCTCGTATCTCAAAAACAGGTTGATGATCAATTTAGCGAAGCAAAATCGCCATACACTATTCTTTTACCTCATATAAAAAATAGTATTGAGCACAACGCACTAATATCTAAAAGACTTACTAGATTCTTACAAAAACAAATTGATGAAGATAAAAAGAATACTGATTCTAGTACACAATCCAACTATAATGACCGAAACCAAAAAAATAATTTGCAGGACAAATCTGGGAATTCTAGTTTAAGCGATTCTCAAAAAAAGAAGGTCGAAGACTTATTAAAACAAAACAATCAAAAAGATCAAGACCAGAATCAAATAAACCAATCCGAAAAAGATTACAGCAATAATGATTCAAATAGTAAGTCCGGAAAAATAAAGTCTTCTAAACAAGAAGATTCAAGTAACAAGCCGTGGTAAAGGTAATAAAAAAAAATATCTAATAGAATATAAACCCTTATATTTCAATATTTTGGAACCTTTAACCACATTAAAAGATTTTTCGTGACTATTTAAAAAACATTGTGTGTAATACTTTGTATGCATACATTTAATAATTATTACTGGCTGATAGCAAGAACAGAACAATGTTCTAACAGCGTGCTTGGCGAAGCACATTCAAATACTCTTAAAGATTGGCATGGAAAAGCCGCAAACGCGTTCAATGAAGAAATGTTTAATGCTGCCAAAAAAGCATGCGAAATTGGCTCTATTAACTCAAAAATCAACTTATGGAGGTGAATTTAATGCCTTGGAGAGTTAAATCAACAATAACAGGTGGGAAAACCATTAGCGTAGCTGATGCTAGCGAATACAAAACAAAATCCGCAAAATTACAAGAACTATCCAACGATTTCCACTCGTTAAGCACAAGCTGGATGCAAGCTGCGATGCAGATTGAAAGCCAAAAATCATCTGTTTTCTCTGAAAATAACAAAAATTTTAATGGTTATTTTAACGACGATTCTTTACAACCGCTATTGGATCCTGCAGAATGCAGAATAAAATCAAGCCAATGCGAATCGTTATCAAATAAACTTGATGAATTATCTTCTCTAATAATCAGAGCAAATAATCTATATGCTAACGCAGAATACAAAAATAGAGAAAACTTAGATAATCTTGTATCGATTGGTACAAGTATCTTTCCTATTACAGCAGTACCATTCTTTGCAAGCGTAGGATTTAGCATACTTTTAGATATGACTCAAAAAAGCGGTATGAAAAACTTTTCTAAATGGAGTCATGAAACTGCACCAATTCAACAAGGCTTTATTAGAGGCTTTTCTAAGCATTTTCTAATAAACCCCGTAACGGGAATTCCTGTGCATTTTATTTCTAGTATTCAAGAAAGAAATTCAAATAAGCATTCAAACGATCCAGTTTCTAAGCTTGCAAGTGCATTAAGCTTGTTTAGCGCAAAAATCAACGATGCAAAACAAGGGAATAATCTTAAAGTAATAAAAATTAGATTACCTCACAGAGAATATTCAAAAATATTTCATTACAGAGGAAGTAATATTAGTCAAGCTCTTGGAAATCTAACAGATCTTTCAAATGGAAACCTTGGCGTAAAACCGCCTAAAATAAACGCAGATGCAGCAACAATAGCAATACAACGCTTTAAGAAAAAAGACGGTAGCATATCTTGGCTTGTTACAATACCTGGAACAGATGGCAAACCAAAATCTCCTTTTGGATGGCCACAAAACGCAGAAGTTATGAGTAGTTCTAAAAACGTAAGACAAAATGCAGACAGCATAAGAATGGTTATAGAAGCCATGAGAAAAAGCGGAATTAAAGCAAAAGACTCAGTTATTCTTGTTGGACATTCACAAGGAGGAATTGTATCTGCAAGCATAGCTAGCGATTACTCAAAACAATACAACATAAGACACATAGTAACTGCTGGATCTCCAATAGCAAACCATCCAATACCAAATAAAACTTGGGTCACAAGCATAGAAATGGAAGACGAACTAGTTCCTACCTTAGATGGCGCATCTAATCCAAATAGAAATAATTGGGTTACAATACATGGAACTGCCAAGAAAAGCGCTATTGCTCACAATGGCACAATCGCCCCTAAAACAGCTCATAATGCAATATACAATTCACTTGTTGTAAATGTAATAAAATCGCAAAACAAAAATAAAGAAAATAATAAGAAAAACAATAAACAATACAGAACTAAAAGTTATAAAAATGAAAAACTTTTTGAAAAAGATGGAATCTTAGTAAAAAATGTACCAGAAGAAGGAACGCTCACACATGATTTGAATTATCATAAAGCAGCTTATGAAGACGCTCATCAACTTGGATCTAAAGAGATACGAATGCAAGAAGAGCATTTTAGAAAAACACTAGGTGACGAATTAGAAGAAACAACACTATGGCAAGGAATTATGAGCCATTAACTATGCGCCATTAACTAATAACCGCTCAAAACACCTAGTAGTTTCATGCCATGCTGTAACCTTTAAAGTATGAAGCTTACTGATATTTGCCCTGCTATTGCTTTGACTCCGCTAGACGGAAGATACCACAATCAAACTGTTGATCTTGTAGAATTTCTAAGCGAACCAGCCTTAAACCGCGAGCGCATGCGCGTAGAGGTTGAATGGATGATCCTTTTAGCAAACGGATACAAGGGAAACGGATTCAAAACCATTGTAGACGGCGTAAATCCTTTAATAGATGAAGAATGCGATTATTTGCGTGCAATTCCAGAAAATTTTGGAGCAGAAGGAATAAAACGCCATGCAGCTCACGAAGCTATAACACATCACGACGTTAAAGCTGTTGAATACTACATTGACGACGAGTTAGACAAAGCAGAGCAAGTATTAGGGCATAAAACCCAGCTTAGCAATCTTAAAACATTAGTTCATTTTGCATGCACGAGTGAAGATATAAATAATCTTTCTATAGCGAGGTGTGTAAAAAACGCGGTTGAAAATGTATACACGCCAAATTTGAAAGCTATTGTTGATTACTTAACTCAAAAAGCACAAGAGTATAGAGATATGCCAATGCTATCTCTCACTCATGGTCAGCCTGCCACTCCTACAACTTTAGGTAAAGAGCTTGCAGTGTTTGTTTACAGGCTAAATCGCCAGCTAAAACACCTTAGCTGCCAAGAATATCTTGGAAAAATAAACGGTGCTACTGGAACTTTTGGCGCTCATCTTGCTGCTTTCCCTAATGTTGATTGGCTTAGTGTTTCTAAAGAATTTGTAGAAAATAGAATGGGTCTTTGTTTCAATCCTCTTACAACGCAAATCGAAAGTCACGATTGGCAAGCAGAGCTTTATAGCACTGTAAGTCACATTAATCATATTCTTCACAATCTTGCTGTAGACGTGTGGATGTACATTTCTCGCGGAGTTTTTGTACAAGTTCCAGTTAAAGGAGCTACAGGATCTTCCACAATGCCTCACAAAGTGAATCCTATTCGATTTGAAAACGCGGAAGCAAATCTTGAGATTTCTTGCGCACTTTTCGACACTCTTTGCGCAACTCTTACCGAGAGCCGTTGGCAGCGAGACTTAACAGATTCAACTACTCAAAGAAACGTTGGTTCCGCATTCGGTTATGCTCTTCTTGCTTTGAACAATCTTCTTGGCGGCTTAAAGTCGATTCATCCAAACACGCAAATGATGAGCGAAGAGCTTAACAGCAATTGGGAAGTTCTTGGAGAACCAATCCAAACTGCTATGAGAGCTCAAGAAATTGCTGGCGTAGAAGGAATGGAACGCCCATATGAGCAGGTTAAAGAATTAATGCGCGGTCATAGTATTTCTAGGCAAGATGTTGAAAAGTTTATATCTTCTAGAAACTTTGATAGAGAAACAGCAAATAGGTTGAAAGCTCTTACACCAGAATCTTATACTGGTATTGCATCTAGGCTGGTTGATTTTATTCGATAATTTTATTTAATAAATAAACGGTGTGTTTATGCAATCGCAAGTAGAAGAAAATTTGGTTATTAATGACACGAGGCCTAAATTAGTTCGTAATTGGGCTGACTTGATTTACGCGATTATATCTATTGCACTAGGAACTGCGGTTGTGCTGTTTACAATGTGTTTTTCTGGCACAACCGCAGGCGTAGAGCACGATGCAAAAAATGCTGGAAAAATTATTGTGTGGATTGTAACTGGATTACCATCTTCTCTTTTCCAGCAAGCAATTACAATCGCCATAGTAGCTAGCGTAGTAATTTCTATGATTAACGCAAGACGTTGGATTGATACAACGATATCTACACTAACCTTGCTATTAACATATCCTCTCGTATGGTATATTTCTTATCTTCTCACTGCTTTAAATAATGCTCCACTATTTACATCATTCAATTCGATTTCCAGCAGTCACGGTACTGAATTATTGCCAGACATATACGCGGTAATAGTTGCTTTTTTAACCGTTAGTGGACCTAGACGAGATAGTAAAGTCGTAAGAATATCTTGGCAAGCATTAATAATTGCTTCACCTATACTAATAGTCACATCATGGCATTCACTAACAGGTGTTTTAACATCTTGGTGTATTGGTCGCGCTATAGGTACAATAATCAGATTTATTAAAGGCACTCGCAGCAAAGGTGCTTGGGGAAAAGATATAGTTGACGCATTAGAAAATATTGGAATTACTCATCTTGTTCAATTAAACAGACGTACACTAACTACAGACCATAATGGTGTTCTGAAATCTAGCCTTGATGACGATCTGATTGAAAATTCAAGGCTATACGATGCGATTGATATTCATGGAACAAGATACGTGATTTCGGTTCTAGATAATCAGGTTCACTTGCCAGGATATCTAAATCAGCTATGGCAATGGATTAAGCTAATAGATATACCAGTTAGACGAGATCGTTCTGCAAGACACTCCATACATCATCATCTTTCAATGCTTCTTGTTCTTAGGAGCTTGCACTTAGCTACAGCAAACGTTTATGGAGTAACAGATTGTGGAAAATCTTCAATAATGGTATTCCACACCGATAATGTACTTGTGCCATGCAATTTAAACACGCTTACAATTAAAGATGCGGAAAGACTTATGCGCTACCTCGATATTGCAAACAATCGAGGAATAACACATAGAAGAATAAGCCCAGAAACACTTGCAAGGCTAGAAGATGGAACTCCGGTTATTGCAGGATGGCAAAATGGCGATGTGGCTAGCGACGACATCAATATTGCTTTAGACAAAGTACAACTTTTATCAATAATCGCAACATGCATTGATACAAGTAGCGCTATAGAAGCTGCTATGAATACTTGGGGCGCAGATAAGCTAGCTCAAATAATGCCTTTTATGCAAAAAGCTGCTATTCCTTCATCAACTAGAGCATTAACGTCTTGGAATAAGAAATTGTTTGAAGAACTTAAAACTAAGCTGGGTGAAAAGGTATGCGAGCACACAGATGACGAAGATTATGATACAGTGCGATTAGCCCGTTTTAATATTAGATTCTTCGTTACGCTGATTCTTATTGTTGCAGCTCTGGCTGCTATTGCAACACAATGGCATCCTCAAGAAATTGTATCTGCTCTTAAACGCGCGGATACATTAATGGTTCTATTATGCTTTGCGTTCAGCTTGCTAGCTTGGGTAGGTTCTGCGATTACAGTTGGATCTTTTATGGACGATTCACGCCCTTCTGCTGGCGTTCTGTTTACATCACAAGCTGCTTCTGGGTTTACAGCTGTTTCCATGCCAGCTGGCGTAGGACCAGCCTTTGTGAACATGCAAATTATAAAAAAGAATGGGTATTCGGCTGCTCAAGCCACAGCCATTACAAGTGCAGTTTGGCTTTTACAAGCACTTGTTACAGCTTTAGTTATGTTCTGCGTAGGCATTTTTACTGGTAAAAATGTGCTTTCTGGAATGATTCCTACACACATGCTCATAACAGTAATAGGAATAGTAACGCTAATCATATGCACTTTTATGATTATTACACCTATTCGAAAATTTATACGTAAAAGATATCTTCCTATTCTTTCAGATTATGGTAAACAGATTAAAGAGCTAATAAGTAGCCCTAAACAGCTCATTAAAGGCACTGTAGGCGGTCTTATTCTTGTTTTTGCAACAGGACTGGGATATTGGGTAGCTCTTCTTGCTTTCGGCTACTATGCAAACCCTTGGGAAACAGTGCTACTGTTCCTAGTTGCCAATACTGCTGGTTCCGCTGTTCCTACACCAGGTGGATTGGGAGCTGTTGAAGCTTCACTTACTTTTGCTTTTACCTCAGTTGGAATTCATCCAACTATCGCATTATCTGCTACCCTACTTTACAGACTCATGTTCTACTGGCTAAGAATACCAATAGGCGCTTTTGCTATGAAAAGTCTTAGTAACCGCGGATTAGTTTAGACCATGTAACATATGCTTAAAAAGCTAGACAGCTTAGTATGGTCTGCTTAAAATCTTGAAAAACCAACTTTCTTATTATATAAGATTATTTAGTTGATAATAGTATAAATAAACCTATATAAGGCATTTCTACGATTTTAAAGTATTTTATCAAGCAAAAAATCTAAAAAATCGTAAAAAAATCTCGGAAAAACGGCGAAAAACCGCGCATTTGTAGGGAAAATGTATTAATATCTATGAGTGAAAGTGGTCTTTGGAAGAGAAGGCCCCTAACACAAAGGATGCTTGTATGGCATACAACAAGTCTGATCTCGTTTCGAAGATCGCTCAGAAGTCCAACCTTACCAAGGCACAGGCCGAGGCCGCTGTCAACGCATTCCAGGATGTGTTCGTTGAGGCTTTGCAGTCTGGTGAAGGATTGAAGCTCACTGGCCTGTTCTCCGCTGAGCGTGTAAAGCGCGCTGAGCGCACTGGCCGCAACCCACGCACTGGCGAAACCATTAAGATTCCTGCATCTTACGGTGTTAGAATCTCCGCTGGTTCTTTGCTCAAGAAGGCAGTTACTGAGTAGGTTTAAACGATAAGCGTAAGACTTACAAGCAAACGAGGAACGCTCCCAATTTTGGATTTGTTCCTCGTTTTTTTATACCTAATATGATTTTGTATGCGTTAAGCGGAAAACAGAATAAAAAAAAAACGCGGTGAAAATCACCGCGCCACCTGTGCGCCAGACAGGATTCGAACCTGCAACCTTCTGATCCGTAGTCAGATGCTCTAATCCGTTGGGCTACTGGCGCATGTTTCCGAAGCCTTAGGAAATCGTTCCCTTGTTTTCGGCAACTTGACTAATATACAACCATATTCACAAAAACACAACCCTTGGCGTGTCGCCAAGGGTTGCAGCTAAAACATAAAAATCTAAAAAGTAAAAACTACTTAAGACCTATGTTCAAGAACTTCATCTACCATACCGTATTCTTTAGCCTGAGGAGCTGTAAGAATCGTATCCACCTCAATATCTTTACGAATACGCTCAATATCCTGACCAGTATGCTTTGCAAGAGTGGATTCCAACCATTCGCGCAAACGCAACATTTCCTTAGCCTGAAGCTCTATCTCAGTAGCCTTACCAAAATCCTGACCCATAGCAGGCTGATGAATAAGAACACGAGCATTTGGCAGAATCATACGCTTACCAGCAGAACCAGCTGCAAGCAAAATCGCAGCAGCCGAAGCAGCTTGCCCTAAACACACCGTTTGAACATCTGGCTTAATATACTGCATAGTGTCGTAAATTGCCGTCATAGCTGTCATAGAACCGCCTGGAGAGTTAATGTACATCATTACATCCCTATTTGGATCCATGCTTTCTAGAACCAAGAGCTGAGCCATAATGTCATCAGCAGAAGTGTCATCAACTTGTACACCCATGAAAATAATACGATCTTCAAAAAGCTTAGTGTACGGATCTTGAGTTTTCATACCATAAGGAGTCTGCTCGCCAAATTGAGGCAAAACATAACGATTCGTAAACACACCACTGGTTTGACCAAATCCACCCAAGCGCTGGGCGCGTGCAACAAACTTTGCTTCTTCACTTGCCATATAAAATCACTCCTCCCCACGCATAGAAGCTGGAGTGGTGACAATCTTATCCACAAAACCATACTCCAAAGCCTGCTGCGCAGTAAACCAATGATCATACTCATTGTCACGGTAAATTTCTTCAACTGTATGACCAGTCTGCTGCGCAGTAAGCTCAGAAAGAGTCTTCTTCATATCCATAATTAACTCAGCATTAATACGCACATCAGTTGCAGTACCGCCAACGCCACCAGAAGGCTGGTGCATAAGAACACGTGCATGAGATGTAATAAAACGCTTACCAGGAGTACCAGAACTCAGTAAGAACTGACCCATAGAAGCAGCCATTCCCACAGCAATAGTAGCCACATCTGGCTCAATAAGCTGCATAGTATCATAAATCGCCATTCCTGCCGTAATAGACCCTCCAGGCGAATTTATATAAAGCCAAATATCTTTTTTAGGATCTTGCGCAGCTAGCATAAGCATCTGTGCACAGATGATATTAGCATTTTCATCCTTGACTTCAGAACCAAGCCAAATAATACGATCCTTTAAAAGTTGATTAAAAATCGAATCCATTGGATTTTGTGGCTCCCCTTCTTGCATAATGGGAGAAGCCGTAAACAGCTCAGTCACCTTATCTCCTTACAAACATTTTGAATATATCTAGACTATCGTGTGCGCGTGACCGCAAAAAAATGCGAAATAAATCGCTCAACACAATTAGCTACGCAATTGGACACAATTGCAGCAAATAGCATAAGAAAAAGTAATGCAAACGGCGCATTTACTAATTCAGCAACTAAAAGCCAAGCCATAATTGGAGCTTTTCTGGAAGATGCAAGTAAAGAAACAGCGCCAATAATAGATACAGAAATTGCAGAAACTTGCGAAATGTCAAAAACTTGCGAAAGCGCAGACGTTGAAAAAATAGCGTATAAAATCACACCAAAGCAAGCGCCAGTCGAAATACTCGGCTGCAAAACGCCTCCAGAGGCACCGTAACGCAAAACCAACAAAGTCGCAAGCATTTTCATCATTGCAAGAAGCAATAAAATAGTCACAATATGTGAACTTTCTGCCAAATACGGAAAACTAGCTACAGAAAAAGCAAGCTGAGAAAGCGACCTACCATTCCCCATAATATGCGGAAACCAACAAGCCGCAACACCAATAACTAAGCCAGCTACAGGCATAAAACACAGCATTTGTATGCCACGCAAAGCATGAGTTCTACACCAAATAATACCCAAGCGAAAAACGTAACCAACTAAGCCGCACGCTGCACCAACAACAACAGTTAAAACGCAAATTTGCCAAGAAATCACGCAAGAAAATTGCGAAATATTGTAGTATCTAGAATGATGCAATAAAAATTCAACAACAAACGCAGCAACATAATTCATAACAAGAGCAAAAGGCAAGCAATGCAAACGCTCCGAGCGCGCAATATTTTTAGCTGCATTATCTATTAGCGAGCCATTCTCGCGATTTAGCCACGCATAAAAACCAAAACCTTGGGTTTTACTAAGCAAACCTAAAGAAAGCACGGTGCCAGCTAAAGGCGCGTGGTACACTGCAGCCAAGCCAGCACCTGCAGCAGACGCAACTAGTATACGCTGAGTTTTAACAGACATATGAAAAATACTGCTGCAACGCTGAGCAATCATTGCAGCTAATTCTCTAGGAGCTACTTCCCTTCCGATTGAAATTCCAGAGCCAACAATGCCGATTTGCAATAAAACATGTGCAATAGTAGAAAAAATTGGCATTCTACTGCCACTAACGGCTTGTGGAATAGTAACGATTCGAGGAGGATTTTCTCTTTTTCGCAAAAAATACCAAGCCAGTGCAGCAATAGTCATAGCAATTGTGCCAGGTAGCACGTATCGATACCAAGGAAGAGCTGAAAATACAGTGTTTTTAGCAGATTCAATTGAGCCAAAAGCAAGGTATTGTACAGCATAAAAAATAAGCGTAAGAACTGTAGCTCCTAGGCCAATAAGAACGCCAAGGGCAACAGAGACTTCAATAAAACACGCTAGACGAATTGCAAAACTAAATAACTTGCAAGATTTACCGAATCTGCCAAATCTGCAACAAGCTTCATGCTTAGTTTTAGCACTATTATCCATAATGTCTCGCAATTCTTAAGATTTTCCTATAATAATCGTAATTATTTAATTAGATATAAGTAAGACCCAGCGGAGCTAAACTCCACTAGGTCTTAGATTAAAATCTAATAGAAGATACTAACTTACTTTTCAGAGGTAAGCTCATCAGCTACTGCAGCAGCAGCGGAAGCAGCTTTAACGCTTTCGTCTTCTGGCTCCTCTTCTTCCGTTAAGAAAGCACTCAAGTCTATAGCCTCTCCACCAGCAACGAATTTCACAGCACGCATACCAGCAAGCAAGCCCTTAGAACGAGCAACTTCCTGAACAGCGGAACCAAGCTGACCATTACGAACAATAGCGTTAATAAACTGGCTTGGATCCATACCATACTGCTGAGCAACAGAAACCAAGAAGTTAGTGACATCTGCCTGAGATACAGAAACATCGAGGCTTTCTGCCAAAGCGTCGAGAACCATTTGGTCACGAAGCTCCTTTTCTGCAGCCTTCTCAGCTTCTTCCTTCTGCTCTTTAGTAGCCTTTTCAGGATCTGGAGTCATACCCTTAAGATGTTCAGCAACAGCCTTTTCTTTAACACCCTTTGGTACAGGAATCTCAACCTCTTCCTGAATCTTAGCAATAAAGGCATCGCGAGCCATAGTAGCCTGACGGCCTTCATTTGCCTGCTCGCAAGACTTACGAACATCAGCTTTAAGCTCTTCGAAAGTATCAAACTCAGAAGCTTCCTGAGCGAAGTCATCATTAAGCTCTGGCAATTCCTGAGTCTTAACAGAGTTAACCTTCACCTTAACCTGAGCTTTTTTACCCTGGTTCTTTCCAGCCTCAAGAGTGCCTTCAAAAGTGGTCTCTTCGCCAGCGGAAAGACCTTCCAAAGCTTCATCCAAACCATCAAGCATGGTGTTGGAACCAAGCTCATAGCTCACGCCATTCTGAGAATCAGCAACCTCATCGTCGATTCGAGCTTCCAAATCAATGTTAGCAAAATCACCCTTCTTAGCTGGGCGATCAACACCAACAAGAGTACCGAAGCGCTGACGCAAAGCCTCAAGACGAGCATTAACATCTTCGTCTGTAACTTCTGGCTTTTCTACTTCGATTTCTACACCCTTGAACTTGTTAAGCTTGAACTCTGGACGACGCTCAACAGTTGCAACAAACTTAAGCTTAAGTTCGTCTTTAGCAGATTCTGGGACTTCCTGAACATCAAATTCTGGCTGATCCATTGGGCGAATCTTCTTTTCTTCCAAAGCCTTAGAATAAAGCTCTGGAACAGCAGAATTTACAGCTTCACCGGCAACAGCTCCGAAGCCAACTCGCTGATCTACAATCTTGCCTGGTACGTGTCCCTTACGGAAACCTGGCACGTTGATTTGCTTTGCGATCTCTTTACGAGCCTTATCCATAAATGGCTCAAAATCTTCGAGATCTGCGGTAATGGTGAGCTTAACCTTAGTTGGCTCAAGATTCCTGACGCTGATTTTCACGCTTCATGCTCCTGAAATTACGTTTTCTAGCTTCTGCCATATGGCACAACCGTTACATAATAGCGCGAGTTACGGACTCTGCAATTAAATCGCTTTGCCACGTTCTTGCGCCCTGCTCTACAAGAAACTCCTTAACGTTAATATGCTCAATATTATCTTGCCAACAAAGATTGCGAATAATTTGCGGTTTAATAATGATTTCTGTAGGAGTATGCGTATCTTCTGCAATCTTGATTAAAGACTGCTTTACATTTTGTAAGCGCTCATATCTTTTGGGATGATGATCACGCCAATACTTCATAGATCGTGGAGCTGCTTGCGATTCTTGTGCGTCGCTAGAATCCGCAGAATCGCCAGCATCCGCAGAATTGTCAGAATCGCCAGAATCGTTGTAATTGCCATATTTACTACTTGAATCATCAAGCTTAGAAACAATAGCAACTTCCCCACTTTTAGCGCGACTAATCGCGTCTTCTATAACAACTTTCCACACATTTGGCTTGATTTTGCGCTGAATCGGAGCATAACGTTCAAACATCTTGTCTTGCTCGCTGCCCGTGTGAATCCTAACGCGTTCGTTAAGAATGCGAATTGAGCGAAACTCCCTAGAATTACTTGGTTTTCGCTTTCCTGCTTCAATAATCGCAGCATCCGAAAGCAATAGAGTTGGCGCAATATCGTATTGACAAGCAAGCTCATCTCGCTTTTGCCAAAGCTCTTTTGCAATCATTAAGCCGATTTTATCGTGCATAAGAACGCTTATATGAGATATTCTAAGCCAAGGATTTGGGTGAGGAGCCTTCTTTTGCGCACCTTTACTTAATAAGTGTGCAAACTCTTGATTTGCCCATAAAAGCTTGCCTTGCTTTTTTAACTCGCCACTCATTACTTCTTCTAATTCGATTAGCAATTCAACGTCTAAAGCCGCGTAATTTCGCCAATCTCTAGGAAGAGGTCTATATGACCAATCCGCTGCAGAATGTTCTTTTGCAAGAGTAAGCCCCAAATAATATTCAGTTACAGAGCTTAATCCAAATCGCTTTCTACCAAGCAATTTAGCTGCAATCTCGGTATCAAATAAGGCGCGCGGGCGCAAACCAATATCGAAAAATCCTGGCAAATCTTGCATAGAATCGTGAATAATCCAAGGCGCGTCTCCTACTGCCTTGTTAAATTCATGCCAATCAACGCCAAGTTTTCCTAACGCTATTGGGTCCAGCAATCCAATTCCTGCACCTTTGCGTTTGAACTGAATCAGCCAATCTTCGTGACCATATCTAAAACCAGATGCGCGCTCTGCGTCTGCAGCCAAAGACCCCGACCCTGATGCTAACAAATTACAATATTCTTTATATGCTTCAAGCGTATCAATGACTTCTGGAACTCCTTCTCTAGGCTCTTTTAAGAGCTTTGGTTCCTTATTCAAGAACGCCTCCCGATTTGCATGCTCTAGCCAAAGTCTTACGCTTTTTGCATCTTGCCTTGCAATTTTTTGCAAAATATCCGTAAAAAATATTTAAGCCGTGTTATAGATTGTGCATCTTTTAACACGGCTTCAACTTTCGCACACAACTACGACTAATCAAAATAAATAATCAATTAAATAATCATTTAGATAATCAATCTGTTTTATTATTTACTATTTCTCCATTTATGCGCTTAACAAGTTTAGTTTTAAGGAATCTAGTAAGAGTAAATGCGACTGCCGAAACTAAAACTGTTGGGATAACGTAGAGAGCATGTAAACCTAAATCTCTTATTGGGAAAGTGGCAAGTTCTGTAGCAATAGTTATAGCAATAGATATTATCGGCACTTCGATAAGAGGTTTCTTATCGAAAGCCGCAACGATATTTATCGGCAACAAAATTATCGGCAAAACAATTAAAATAATAAGCGCTGTGCCAAAGCCAAACTGATCGTTACACCGTGCAAAAATAGCTAACGCTAATGCAAAAGCTAATGCAATCCAACAACCTATTCTGCGCTTCATTGCGTATCCTTTCTCTAAAAAGGGTATTTGTATAATTATACAAAATCCTTCAAAAAAATACAATACACAAAGATTGCCTAAAACGCATCGAGGTTCAGTCTAATACACTACAAAACCGTGGTCTTTGAACTGATTTACAACTCGCTCTTTTAATGCTCTAGAAGGTCCTTTTTGATTCTCAAGTGGGTACGGAATCCTAAGCTCATGCCACTTTGGACGGCCTAGTTGATGGAATCCAAGCACGTCAATATGCTCAACAGCATCTCCAAACGAATCGCAAATCTCAGCAACTTTTTCAACATTTTCTTCACTGTCTGTAAGACCTGGAACGAGCACAAAACGCACCCAAATCTTCTTACCAGCCTTCGCTAAGCGCTGACCAAAGTCAATAGTTGGCTGAAGCAAGCCGCCAGTTACTTTTTTATACGTTTCTTCAATACCAGATTTAACATCTAGCAAGCAAAGATCAATGTCGTCAATCATTTCGTCTGTATAATTGCGATTCAAAAAGCCCGAAGTATCTAAGCAAGTATGCACGCCCATTTCTTTTGCTGCACGAAATACTCTAGATACAAAAGCTGGTTGCATCATGGATTCGCCGCCAGAAAATGTGATTCCGCCACCAGTTGCCTTAAAAAGACTTTGATAACGGTCTACTTTTTTAATCATTGCATCTAAGTAGACTGGCTTGCCATCGCGCATTTTCCAAGTATCTGGATTTTGGCAATATTGGCAGCGAAGTGGGCAGCCGCTCATAAAAACAGTCATACGAGTGCCAGGGCCATCAACAGAAGTATTAATATCCCAAGAATGCACAAATCCAATATCGCCAGTTTTAAGAGCAACTAAGCGGTCTTTTCTGTCTAATCCAATTGGAGATTCAAAACCAGAAAGACCACCCATTAAAGTTTGTCGGGCATACTCTTTTGACTCCTTTAACATGTGCTGAGTCGTGGTACGAAATGCTGTGTTTTCAACCATCTATATGCCCTCCTATAACCGTCTTTGGTTTAATTTATTCGATTTTAAAAACTACGTTTATTTTAAAAGCCGCCAGGAGCAAAACCTACTCACTCCCGGCGGCATTCGCAATCAATCAGAATCAGTCAGTAACTGAACCCTGGTGGAATGTACGAGAAATAACGTCGAGCTGCTGCTCCTTAGTGAGCTTTACGAAGTTCACTGCGTAGCCAGAAACGCGAACCGTAAGGTGTGGATACTTTTCTGGGTGCTCAACAGCGTCTTCAAGCTGTTCCTTGCGCAAAACGTTGATGTTTGCGTGGTACAAGCCGTGACCGTTGCCAGCGTCCAAAATACCAACCAAATTCGTTATACGCTCGTCTTCATCTCTTCCCAAACCATCTGGCGTAATGGTGTTGGTCAAAGAAATACCATCGAGAGCATCATCATAGTCAATCTTGCCAACGGAGAACATGGATGGAAGCATACCGTGAGAATCCATACCATTTTCTGGGTTTGCGCCTGGAGCGTAAGGAGTACCCTTCTTGTGACCAGATGGGAAGGAACCAGTGTTCTTGCCGTATTCAACGTTAGAAGTAATAGTCAAGATAGACTGAGTTGGAACAGCATTACGGTACACAGGCAAACGCTTTACCTGACCCATAACAGTGCTTACAACCCACTTTGCCAAGTCATCAGCACGATCGTCATCGTTACCGTAGATTGGGAACTCTCCAACCGTCTTGTAGCCAACGATTAAGTCGTCTTCTGCGCCTTCGATGTACTCATACTCATGACCTTCAGTGGTCTTAGCATCCTTGTTGTAAATTGGGTAAACCTTTGCATACTTCAAAGCAGCCAAGGAATCTGCAGCAATAGACAAGCCAGACATACCGCAGCCGAGTGTACGATAGACTTCCCTATCGTGCAAAGCCATCTCAATGGACTCGTACGCGTACTTATCATGCATGTAGTGGATGATGTTCAAAGCCTCAATGTAGGTTTCGGAAAGCCATTCCAAAGCCTTCTCGTAATTGGCCTTAACCTTCTCGTAGTCAAGAGTTCCGTCGGCTTCTGGCTTGATTGGGTCAATAACACCCTTATCAATAACCTGCATGCCAGTCATTTCATCGCGACCACCGTTAATCGCGTAGAGCAAAGCCTTTGCGGAGTTAACGCGAGCAGCGAAGAACTGCATTTGCTTACCAACGCGCATTGGGGAAACGCAGCAAGCAATAGCAGCGTCATCGCCCCAGTGCTCACGAATATCTTTATCGGACTCGTACTGAATTGCAGAAGTGTCGATAGAGATTTGTGCGCAGAAACGCTTGTAGGCTTCTGGAAGCTTTGGATCCCAGAAAATAGTGATGTTTGGCTCAGGACCTGGCCCAAGATGCTCAAGAGTCAAAGTGTTGAGCAAACGGAACGAAGTCTTAGTAACAAATGTGCGACCATCATCGCTGAAGCCAGCATCGGACCAAGTTGCCCAATATGGATCTCCAGAGAAGATTGCGTCGTAATCCTTAGTACGCAAGAAGCGAACAATACGAAGCTTCATAACCAAAGCATCAATGATTTCCTGAGCATCGGTTTCGTTGATTAATCCAGCCTTCAAATCACGCTCAAAGTAGCAATCGAAGAATGCGGAAACACGTCCGAAGCTCATTGCAGCGCCATCCTGGCTCTTAACAGAAGCAAGATAGCCCATGTAAGTCCACTGAACAGCTTCCTTAGCGGTTTGAGCTGGGCGGCTCAAATCCAAGCCGTACTCGTTACCCAAGTTGATAAGCTGCTTCAAAGCCTTGATTTGCTCATCGTGCTCTTCGCGGAAGCGAATCCAATGCTCAATCTCGGTCTCAGTAAAGTCGTTGCGGTATGGAATCGAATCCTTATCGCGCTTCTTGAACTCAATAAGCATATTTACGCCGTAAAGAGCCACGCGACGATAATCACCGATAATACGACCACGACCATAAGCGTCTGGCAAACCAGTCAAAATCTTATTGTGGCGAGCAATCTTAATATTCTTGGTGTAAACACCAAACACGCCATCGTTATGAGTCTTGCGATAAACGGTGAAAATCTTCTTAATTTCTGGATCTACTTCCTTGCCGGCTTCCTTAATAGCCTGCTCAACCATTCGCCAACCACCGTTTGGCATCATAGCGCGCTTGCAAGGTTCGTCAGTTTGCAAACCGACGATTACGTTATCTACTTCTGGGCTTTCAATGTAGCCTGCTGGCATTGCGTCAATGCCTGCTGGAATATGAGTTTCAACGTCGTATACGCGGCGCTCACGCTCAACTGCCAAGTAATTGTCATCGAGATACTTCCACATATGCTTCGTTTTCTCGGTAGCATTCGCCAAGAAGGATTCGTCGCCTTCGTATGGGGTGTAGTTCTTTAAAATAAAGTCGCGTACGTCAATATCTTTTTCCCAATTGCCGCTTGTAAATCCATCCCACGCTTTTGCACGAAGATCCTCTTCGGTGAGAACGGATGCATCCACTGATGCCATATTTGACTCCTTTCGTATCCACGACGCTTCTTCACGCCGTCTTCTCTACTATGTTAAAGCAATGTTTAAACAGTACACGTCGATTTTTTACTATTTTAAAGTGAGTTACCTCACATTTTATGCTTTTATGTATTCAATTTAGTAAAAAACGCTAGTTTGAATACTCAAACTAGCGCATATGCAATATGTAGTTAATCAACGGATGCTTGCGACTTTTCCCAAGACGTATCCAAGATTTCGTCTACTCTCTAAACGCGGTTGTTACTGGAATTCGCCTATCTCTTCCAAACGCAATCGCACTAACTTTTGGCCCTAACGGATACTGCCTACGCTTCCATTCTGCGCGGTCTACAAGCCTAATAACTGTATCAACTGTGCGCTCATCAAAACCGTCTGCAAGCAAATCTGCGCGACCGTGAGCAAGCTCAATATGAGCTTCCAACACTTTATCTAGCAAATCGTATTCTGGCAAAGAATCAGAATCCTTTTGCCCTGGTCTTAGCTCTGCGCTTGGAGGCTTAATAATCGAGTTTACAGGTATAAGAATGCTATCTTTTGGAGCATTGTCTTTAGGAAAATCTTCTCTTCCAGCAATAGGTAACATTCCAAGACCTACTCCATTTTGAGCAGCACGATTTCGCCATCTAGAAAGCGCCCAAACGCGAGTCTTAAACAAATCTTTAATAGGAGCATACCCTCCTACTGCATCTCCATAAATCGTAGAATAACCGCATGCAAGCTCCGACTTATTGCCAGTAGCTAGTGCCAGCAATCCTTTTGAATTAGAGTACGCCATAACAATCACGCCTCTAACTCGCGCTTGCAAATTTTCTGCAGCAACACCTTGTAAATCAAGCTGATTTTGGAATGACTTAAAAAGTGGCTCAATGGGCTGAATATCGTAATGTGCTCCAAGTCGCTTAGCTAAATCGCAAGCGTCGTCTTTAGAACCAAGCGAAGAATACATGCTTGGCATTGAGATTCCCCAAACGTTTTGCCCTCCGCAAGCATCTGCCGCCATAGTTGCAACTAGCGCAGAGTCAATTCCGCCAGAAAGTCCTAAGCAAACGCCCTTAAATCCGTTTTTGCGCATGTAATCTCTAAGTCCCAATACACATGCGCAATAAACTTCTTCGTCTGGGTCTAATTTTTGAGCAATCGTTGAGCATTTTTGTGCATCTAAATCTGTATTAAAATCAACAAAACTTAAGTCTTGATCAAACATTTTAGAACGCTCGATCAGGGATCCATCTGCGTTTACTACAAAACTGCCGCCATCAAAAACAAGATCATCTTGAGCACCAACTTGATTTACGTAAACAAGAGGAGCATTAACCTCTTTTGCACGCTTTTGCGCCAGCTTTAAGCGAATATCCGTTTTGCCTTCTTCGTACGGAGAACCGTTGATTGTTACTAAAACATCAATCCCCTCTTTAGAAAGACGCGCAACTGGACCGCCATCTTGCCAAATGTCTTCGCAAATCGCAAATCCTAATTTTGCGCCTTTAACGTTTAGAATTCCGCAATCATCTCCAGAAGAGAAAATTCTAAATTCGTCAAAAACGCCATAATTTGGTAAGAAATGCTTGTCGTAAACAAGCTCCACTTTTCCATCATGAATAACAAGTAAACGATTTCTTGGCTTACCTAATTCATCGTCTACACCAACTGTTCCAACAACAACGTATAAGTCAGCTAATCCGCTATCTTTTAAGATTTTTGCAAGACTGTAAGCAGCGTCGCTAGCTGCTTTTCTAAATGTTGCACGCAAAGCAAGGTCTTCGATTGGATACCCTGTTAGTGTCATTTCTGGAAACACAACAATATCAGCGTTTCCACTACTTGCATCTTTGCAAAATCGCAATATTTCATCCGTATTTTTGCTTATGTTTCCAACGCAAGTGTCAATTTGAGCTAAAGCTAAACGCAAAGAAGTCATGTTTTTATTATAATCCATGTTGCATAAGCCGCATTGTATAAAGTCATATTGCAATAAAAGCATCCACTAAACAGAAAAATCGCAAAACGCCAATCATAAAAAACAAGCGAAAAACAAAAAATCAATCGCAAGTATAAAAAATTAATTGTCACATATCTGCCTGATTTCATTAGTATTGCTAACTCGTCATAAATTATACAAATAGAAAATAGGTAGCGAAGAAGATACAAAATCGCATATATTGATATTCCGTTGCTAAGAAACAAAACATCAACGAACAAAAAACATTAAAGGACAAGGGGAAAAATATGAAAATCACAAAGAAGAACACAAAGATTATTGCAGCTTTTACAGCACTAACTGCGATTTTGGGGCTTTCACTAAGCGCATGCGGATCTTCTGCAAATGGAGCAACTAAAGACGATAAGGTAATTAAGGTTGCAGCTTCCCCAACTCCTCACAGCGATATTTTGAACAAAGTAGTTAAGCCAATTTTGCAAAAACAAGGCTATAAGTTGGTTGTTAAGGAATTTACTGACTACGTGCAACCAAATACTGCTGTAGAAGAAGGCGAAGCAGACGCAAACTACCATCAGCATTTGCCATACTTAGATAACTTTAATAAAGAAAGAGGAACGCATATTATTTCTATTGCTGGAATCCACTTTGAACCATTTGGACTTTACCCAGGAAAGACTAAAACAATTAAGGACTTAAAAGATGGCGCAACAGTTGCGGTTCCTAGCGACCCAACCAACGAAGCTCGCGCACTTCTTCTTTTGCAAGACGCAGGTCTTCTTAAGCTAAAGAATCCAAAGGATGTTAACGCAACAAAGAAAGATATTGTTTCTAATCCAAAGAATCTAAAGTTTAAGGAAATAGACGCTGCTTTGGTTCCAACAGTTGTTAAGGACGTTGATTTAGCTGCTCTAAACGGAAACTACGCTATTCAAGCTGGATTTAACCCAACTAAAGATCCTCTTACAAGCGAAAAAGTTGGAGGCGTAGCTGCTAAGACATACGAAAACATTATTGCTGTTAAGAAAGGATCCGAAAAGCTTGCTAAAATCAAGGCTCTTGTAAAAGCGTTAAAAACAGATGCAGTTCGTGATTTTATAAAGAAAAACTACAACGGCGCTGTTTTGCCAGTTTTCTAAGATGATTGCATTGTTCTAACCTTAAGCAAATATGAGACATGTGCCTCACAAAAGCATAGAGGCACGTGCCTCATATTTGCTTTTCAAAATCAGTGAGAGATAATATGATTCAAATTGAGCATCTTTATAAAACTTACTCAAGTGGTAAGCAATCGCACGAAGCACTTAACGATATTAATTTAACTATTGAATCAGGCGAAGTATTTGGTATTTTGGGATCTTCTGGAGCTGGAAAATCATCATTAGTCAGATGCATGAACTTGTTAGAACGTCCAACATCTGGAAGAGTGCTAATAGACGGAAAAGATATTACGGACGCCAAAAATAGAGATTTATCTAAAATAAGATCGAATATTGGAATGATTTTCCAAAACTTTAGTCTTTTTCAACAGCGAACTGTGTTACAAAATGTGACTTTTCCTTTGGAACTAAACAACACTCCTAAAGAAAAAAGAGAAGAACGAGCAAAGTATTTACTCGATTTAGTTGGATTAAAAGATTTAGCAAACCGCTACCCTGTTCAGCTTTCTGGCGGACAACAGCAAAGAGTTGCAATAGCGAGAGCACTTGCTAATAATCCTTCTATAATGCTTTGTGACGAAGCAACAAGCGCCTTGGATTCAACAACTACAGCACAAATACTTGACTTGCTTAGAAGAATC
This sequence comes from Gardnerella sp. DNF00109, assembly GCF_049262845.1. Taxonomy (NCBI): domain Bacteria; kingdom Bacillati; phylum Actinomycetota; class Actinomycetes; order Bifidobacteriales; family Bifidobacteriaceae; genus Gardnerella; species Gardnerella sp. DNF00109. Next base: position 642,283 of record NZ_CP058406.1, on the reverse strand, counting down.
AACCGAGATCTTAACGTAACACTGGTTATTATTACTCACTCGTTAGCAGTAGCAAGAAATATTTGCGATAGGGTTGCTATGATTGACGGCGGAAAAATCGTAGAGATCGGTGACACTTCAACACTTTTCAAAAATCCTCAAAGCAATATTTTAAAAACGCTTATTGCAGACGAACATGTTGAAAACCATAGGGGAACTAAATCCAATAATAGTAATTCCGAAAATGGAATAACCACTAATAGCGCAACAAACAATGGGGTGAAATAAAAATGCCAGAAAATATTTCACAATTTATAGACGAATATGGAGAACTACTTATTGAAGGCACAAAAGATACAATATCTATGACTTCAATATCTACACTATTCGCATACGTAATAGGATTACCAATAGGAGTTCTTCTTATAACAAGCGCAAAACAAGGAATACGTCCTAACTCATATTTGAATGCGGTTTTAGGTTGGATTGTAAATATTGTTCGCTCAATACCGTTTATAATCCTACTTGTTGCAATAATTCCACTTACTAGACTTATTGTTGGAACGTCTTTGGGAGTTTCTGGCGCTATTGTTCCTCTTGTTTTAACAGCTGCACCATTCGTAGCGCGAATTGTTGAGCAATCTCTTGCAGAAGTTGATGGAAGTCTTATAGAAGCTGCACAAAGTTTTGGCGCAAGCAATACGCAAATAGTATTCAAAGTATTGCTTTTTGAAAGCTTGCCTTCATTAATTCGTGGAGCGGCATTGACTTTCATTACACTTTTTGGATTCTCTGCAATGGCTGGAACTGTTGGCGCAGGCGGTCTAGGAGATATTGCAATTCGCTACGGATATCAGCGTTACCAATACGATGTTATGAGTGTTGCTGTTATTTTCTGTATTCTTCTTGTGCAAGTAGTACAAACTGTTGGAGATTTAATATCCAATAAAATCAACCATCATGAACGTCGATAATATCCAATAAAAAGTCACAAATAAAAAAGTCACAAATAAAATCCTAGTAGCGTAAGATACAGTAAAATCTATTAATCGCTTCTAGGATTTTCTATTTATCAAATGATCAACCATTCAACATGCCTACGATTTATTAAAAAGATACCAAATAATGTAGAATGTCTGAGTCACAACATTTTGCAGGGGTGCTTTCTTTTTAAAGAAGGCTGAGATAGGTGAAAAACCTGACCCTTCGAACCTGTTAGTTAATACAACGTAGGGAGCAACGATTAAGTATGACCTCAAACTATCCATACGCATCAATGCGTGACCAGTTCAACCTAAACACATGTTTTATTGCAAATCCTAAACTATGCAAAAGTCGCGCACTCACGGATATAGTTGACGACTCTTTACGCGCAGGATCAACATTTATAAGGCTTAATTGTGCGGATGAAAGCGCAAAAGAAATCACATCAATCGCACGAGATATTGCACAAATCATAGAAGATAACGATAAATGTGATTCAGTAACTTTCGTAATAGACGGAAGAGTTGACGTTGTCTGGCAGGCAAGAAATCAAGGAATTAAAGTCGATGGAGTTCATCTTGCGCAAAGCGACATGGAACCTAAAGAAGCACGAGCACTTTTGGGAGAAGACGCAATAATAGGCTTGTCCGTAGAAACAGAAAGTCTTGTTAAGGTTATTAATGAACTTCCTGATGGCTGCATTGATTATATTTGTGTAACGGCAATGCGTAATCCAGAAGATGGTTGCGAAAACATTACTCCAACTTATGAATTAGAACCAAATCACACTATTTTAGATGTAGCAAAGATTAATACTATTTGCTCAGCAAGCGATTTTCCAGTACTTGTTGGAGGAAGAACATCTTTAGAAGATGTTGACATGATTGCTCGCAGTAAGGCTGCAGGATTGTTTGTATCTGAAGCATTGTACGCAAGCGAAACACCAGAATCCACTATGAGTGAATTCGTGGAACGCTTTACGCACATTCGCGGCAATCAAAAGCACGGTTATGCAAAACGCGTTATAGTTCAGGAAAAAGCTGATGAGAAAGCTAACAATACGCCAAAGTTCATTAATGCTAAAGAAGCAAAAGATGCTGCAAAATTAGCAAAGCAACAGCGCGTTGATATTGCTTCTCGCGGATGTACTCAGAGGGACAAAGCTCATATTCGTAAAACTACGCCAGTTCACTTTGAATATGAATATGGTTCTTACGATTTGGAAGTTCCTTATACAGAAATTAAGCTTTCTGATACTCCAGGCGTTGGCCCTAACCCACCATTTAAGGATTACAACACAGAGGGACCTAAGTGCGATCCTAAGGAAGGCTTGGCTCCACTTCGTCTTGATTGGATTAGAGATCGTGGCGATGTTGTTGAATATGAAGGTCGTAGTCGAAATCTTCAAGATGACGGCAAGCGAGCTATTAAGCGCGGTAAAGCTTCAAAAGAGTGGCGTGGTCGCACTCATAAGCCAATGAAGGCTGCAGATCATCCTATTACCCAAATGTGGTACGCGCGTCATGGAATTATCACTCCAGAAATGCAGTATGTTGCTACTCGCGAAAATTGCGATGTGGAACTTGTTCGCTCTGAAGTTGCATTTGGTCGCGCTGTGATTCCTTGCAATATCAACCACCCTGAAGCAGAACCTATGATTATTGGTTCTCGCTTCTTAACTAAGCTAAACGCAAACATGGGTAATTCTGCTGTAACATCTTCTATTGACGAAGAAGTAGAAAAACTTACGTGGGCTACTAAGTGGGGTGCAGATACCGTTATGGATCTTTCCACAGGTAACGATATTCACACAACTCGCGAGTGGATTTTGCGTAACTCCCCTGTTCCGATTGGTACCGTTCCAATGTATCAAGCTTTGGAAAAAGTTGAGGATGATGCTTCTAAGCTCAGCTGGGAGCTTTTCCGCGACACTGTTATTGAACAGTGCGAGCAAGGCGTTGACTACATGACTATTCACGCAGGCGTGCTTCTTCGCTACGTGCCTCTTACTGCAAACCGCGTAACTGGTATTGTTTCTCGAGGCGGATCCATTATGGCTGAATGGTGCTTGCAACACCATCAAGAAAGCTTCTTATACACTCACTTCGAAGAATTATGTGAGATTTTTGCCAAGTACGATGTTGCGTTCTCTTTGGGAGATGGTTTACGACCAGGAAGCTTGGCTGATGCAAACGATGCTGCTCAGCTTTCCGAGCTTATGACGCTTGGTGAGCTTACTAAGATTGCTTGGCAACACGATGTTCAGGTTATGATTGAAGGCCCAGGACACGTACCATTTGATACGGTACGCATGAATATTGAAATGGAGAAAGCGATTTGCCAGAATGCTCCATTCTATACTCTTGGTCCTTTAACAACCGATACTGCACCAGGATATGATCACATTACTTCCGCTATCGGCGGCGTTGAAATCGCTCGTTATGGCACAGCAATGCTTTGCTACGTCACTCCTAAAGAGCATTTAGGACTTCCTAATAAGGACGACGTTAAGCAAGGTGTTATTGCTTATAAGATTGCTTGTCACGCTGCGGATCTTGCTAAGCATCATCCGCATGCCATGGATAGAGATAACGCTATAAGCAAGGCTCGTTTCGAGTTTCGCTGGCTGGATCAGTTTAATTTAAGCTACGATCCAGATACCGCTATCGCTTTCCATGACGAAACGCTTCCAGCAGAGCCAGCAAAAATGGCTCACTTCTGTTCCATGTGTGGACCAAAATTCTGCTCAATGGCTATTTCTCAGAATATTCGCAAGCGTTTCGGTGGCGCAGATCAACAAGAACAACTTGTTGAAGAAGCCCGCAGTCAGGCTATTGCCGAGGGTATGAAAGAGATGAGTAAAAAGTTCCAGGAAGCTGGTTCAACGTTGTATCAAAGCGCCAAAGCGTAGAGTATCTATGTTTCTAAAGTTTTGATATTACGAAAATAAGGCGAGTTAATGCAAGATTAATCCTGCTCAAGCTCGCCTTATTTTTATTTGCAACAGTTTTATTTGCAACAGTTTTGAACAGTCTTTAATATATGGGAAAATCGCATTATGACACTTATCAATATGCATACGTCCGAAGGCGATATAAAGATTAATCTTTTTGACGATAAAGCGCCTATTACAGTAAAAAATTTCGTTGACTTGGCAACTGGCTCAAAAGAGTGGATGAATCCTTTTACGGGAGAAAAATCCAGCGAACCATTCTATGACGGCTTAACATTCCATCGTATTATCAAAGACTTTATGATTCAAGGCGGATGCCCTCTCGGAAACGGAATGGGTGGTCCTGGCTACGAATTTGATGATGAGATTGACCCATCTTTAAAGTTTGATAAACCATATCTTCTTGCAATGGCAAATGCTGGAAAACAGCGAGGACGGGACGGACGCTTACATGGAACGAATGGATCTCAGTTCTTTATAACTACCGTACCAACTCCTTGGCTTGATGGTCATCACACTATTTTTGGAGAAGTAGTAGATGATGAATCTAAAGCTGTTGTAGATAAGCTCGAATCTGTTCCAACAGATAGGTCTGATGCCCCACTAGAGCCAGTTGGAATTATATCTATTGAGGTTATTAAGTAATAACATTAACTAAAATAAAGCATAAATAATATAAAATTGCAATAACAAAACTTCCAGCCAAAACATTATTTGACTGGAAGTTTTATTGTTTAGGTTTTATTGTTTAGTCGCGTTCCATTTTTCTAAGTCGCGGTTCCGCACTATCTTTTGCGCCCGTAATTCTATAAACGTCAAAAACGCCATCAATCTTACGAATTGCAGCAAGAAGAGTGTTCAAATGCTGAGGATCTGCCATTTCAAACGTAAATTGACTTGTAGCAACGCGGTCATCTCCAGTAGCAATCGTTCCCGAAAGAATGTTTACACCATGATCCGAAAGAACTCGCGTAACATCCGAAAGCAAATGCTGACGATCCAAAGCTTCTACTTGAACTTTAACAAGGAACAAGCCTTTATCGCTAGTCCATTGAACAGGAATAACACGCTCTGACTGTGACTTTTGCAAATCAATCATATTCTGGCAATCCGTTCTATGAACAGAAACACCCTGATTTCTAGTTATAAAACCAACAATGTCATCTCCAGGAACAGGCATGCAACAGCGAGCAAGTTTAACCCACACATCTCCAACGCCCTTTACGGAAACACCAAGAACACCATTAGATTTGCGATTACGCTCAACTCTCCTAAGCGGAAGTGCTTCTTCCTGAGCTTCTTCAGCTACTTCTTCACTACCAGCATCTTTAACAAGACGAGAAATAACGTTTTGAGTGGAAACTTGACCTTCGCCAATTGCAGCGTAAACAGCTTCTACATTAGCAGTTATATTAAGCTCTTCTGCAACACCTATTAACGCTTGTGGAGTAAGTAAAGTAGATAAAGGCAAATTACGTTTACGCATAGCTCGCGTAAGCTCGTCTTTACCCTCTTCAATCGCCTCCGAACGGCGTTCCTTGCTAAACCATTGACGAATCTTATTTCTAGCTCTAGGGCTTTTTACAAAGCTGAGCCAATCTCTTGAAGGACCAGCAGTATCAGACTTTGATGTAAGAACTTCTACAGTATCGCCATTGTTAAGCTTAGTGTCAAGTGGCACAAGCTTTCCATTTACGCGAGCGCCCATCATTCTGTGACCAACCTCAGTATGCACAGAATAAGCAAAGTCAACTGGAGTTGCATCTTGCGGAAGAGCAACAATACTTCCCTTTGGAGTAAACACGTAGACTTCCGAAGCTCCAAGATCTTGCTTTAAGGAACCCAAGAATTCGTCAGAATCTGGCGTTTCACTGGTCCAATCTGCAAGCTGCTGAATCCACTTTAAATTATCTAATTCGCTAAGCTCTTTGTTTTCTTCTTGTTCACGCTTAACATCACCTTTATCTGGCTTACTTAAAGCGCGACCAGCTTGTCCGTTTGCCTTATACTTCCAGTGAGCAGCAATACCAAATTCAGCACGCCTATGCATGTCCCATGTGCGAATCTGAATCTCCACAGGCTTTCCACCAGGACCTACAACAGTAGTGTGCAAGCTTTGATACATATTTAGCTTAGGCGTTGCTATATAGTCCTTAAAACGTCCAGGAACAGGACTCCAGCGCGCATGAACTGCACCTAATGCAGCATAACAGTCCCGAATAGAATCAACGATTATTCGCACACCTACAAGATCGTAAATATTTTCAAAATCATGACCGCGAACAATCATCTTTTGATAGATTGAAAAATAATCTTTTGGACGCCCCTTAACAGAAGCTTTTACATGTTGCTGGTTTAAATCTTCATTGATTTCTTCTAGAATTTGACGCAAATAAACTTCACGTTGACCAGCTCTACGAGCAACTAAAACTACTATTTCGTTATAAATTTTTGGATATAAAACTTTAAAGCTTAGCTCTTCAAGCTCTGTCTTAATTGCGTTCATACCGAGTCGATTTGCAAGAGGAGCGTAAACATCTAGAGTTTCACGAGCCTTTTTATGCGAGCTAGATGGCTTAACGTATCTCCATGTACGAGCGTTATGCAAACGATCTGCAAGTTTTACTACCAACACTCGCACATCTCGGCTCATTGCAACAACCATTTTTCTGATTGTTTCTGCCTGAGCGCTTTCTCCATATTCCATGTTTGATATTTTTGTAACACCGTCGACTAATCCTGCAACAGTATCACCAAAATCAGCCCTACACTCTTCTAGCGTGTAATCCGTATCTTCAACAGTATCGTGTAATAATCCTGCAGCAACAACTATAGGACCCATTCCTAGGTCAGCTAAAATCTGAGCAACAGCAAGAGGATGAATAATATATGGTTCGCCTGATTTACGCCTTTGACCAGTATGCTGTTTTACGGCTCTAGCATAAGCTTTGTGCAAAATCTCCATATTCTCATCGGGATGATGCCACTTACACATTCGCAATATTGGGCACAATGGGTCTCGCATATCTTCGCTAATTTCACATCCGAGCATGTTAGCGCCCTTAATGTCGTCTTGATTTTCACCCATCGAATATCACCTCCCGATTTATAGTTACTATCCTACATTGTAAAACAAGCTAAATCATACAATAATCTACATGTCTAATATTAAACACAATAAACTTAATATTAAATACAATAAATCCGACTCAGTCTAATAAACTTAGCTCTGGCCGGATTTATGTAATTTATTGCACTCCAGTAGATCCAAATCCTTTTGTAGATCTATCTGATCCTGGAAGCTTATTTGCTTCAATAAAATTAGCTTCAACATAACGCTGGATAACTAGTTGAGCTATACGATCTCCACGATGGAACTGCACAGTATTGTTCGGATCCATATTTATCAACGGAACCTTAATTTCACCGCGATACCCAGCATCAACGGTTCCTGGCGCGTTAAGAACTGTAACACCTTGTTTTACAGCGAGACCAGAACGCGGATGAACTAGAGCAACGTATCCAGCTGGCAAAGCTATAGCAACACCAGTTGGAACCAGAGCACGTTCAAATGGGCGCAAAGTCACATCTTGCGTAGTTCGTAAATCCGCCCCAGCATCTCCAGCATGAGCGTAAGAAATATGTTCCATAGCAGGCTGATTACTATCAGTATCATTCAAATTATCCAAATACTTGATAAGAACTTCTACCTGTTCTGGACCAGTGTAGGTCTCGTCATAAGACATTAGGCTGCGCACTCCTTACAAACTGGCTGACCATCTTGAGACATTTGTGCAAGCTGACTACGATGCTTTACGAGGAAACACTCTGAGCAAATAAATTCATCACCCTGCATTGGTATTACTGTAACAGACGCATCTTCATTGCTTAAATCTGCACCTGGCAACTCGTAATCTTCTGCAATAGCATTCTCATCATCGTCTATATCGTTAGCAGAGCTTTGTGAACCCTTACTCAACGCTTCCAATGACTCCTCGTCTTCGTCTTTACTACGAGGAGAATCATAATCCTGTGCCATTATGGTCCTTTCGTTTTTAAAACTACTTACTAAATCTACTTTTATACTTTTAGCTATCTAATAAAAGCTACCTACGCGCATAGCATACATGAAAGCTACCCCGCATAGAATACTCGCTTTTTTATTCATAGAAAATGGCAAAGAAGGCAGACTATGGACTAAAGTATGTTATAAGTAGCGTTAAAAGCGAGGAAAGTGGTGCACAATGCTTGAAAATCCGCCAAAAGAGGCGAGTTTCGATCATGTGGATAATAATGGCGATTTAATTTTTATTTTTGAAAACACGCCGTTAAAAATTCATGTTGACGACACGCTGGAGCGCGCGATTGCCGAATCAAAAAAACTAACAAATGTTGGTGGCGATAATCAAAACACAGTTAATTCTATTAGTAAATCTGATGATTCGCCAGCTGCTACCACGGCAACACTACCTATATCTCAGATACAAGCACTGATACGTGCTGGCGTCGATCCAGAACATGTTGCAAAGCGATATAACGTAAGCGAATCTCAAGTTAAAAGATTCTCTAGTGGCGTTGAAACAGAAAAACAGTATGCTATTGAGCAATTCTTAACAGTTCCAGCTCCAAAACAAAGCAATATGAGAACTATTTCAGATTTGATTGAACGAACTCTCGCAAAAGCACACATTGGAATGGAAACTGTAAAATGGCGTGCCACAAGACGCGGACTTGAACCATGGCTTATAACAGCAGAGTTCAACACTGCTACTCGAACAATAAAAGCAGAGTGGACTTGGAATATGCACGACAACTCTATTACGTGCGCAAACCCTTCATCTAGATTGTTGCTTGGCGAAGAAGTTATGAACAATGATTCTTCTTCTAAAAAATCACAGTTTGGAGGAGCTTATAGAGACACAGTAAGCATAAACTTCCCATTCGCAAATGATGAGCTTCCAGGAAATTCGATTCGTTCTGCAAGAATAGAACGTGCTGTGAGTCAGTGGGAATCAAGGAATAGCGTTAATCTTGCAAATGTTGCTATTCAAACAGAGGCTGCACAAAAAGAACAAAACAGCAACAATACTAATAATTCTTTAGATGGTTATACAGAAAATCCAATTCTAAGCGATTTGGTATCAAACTCTACTCCATCTAACAATCCAGATAATACAGAACAGTCTTCTGCAAACGTAAAAAACATAGAAGCCGCAGAAACTGCTGCAAATATTGCAAACTCTTCTTCTAATTCTGGAATCTATAAGTCTAAAGAAAATTCAGAAAATGAAGATAGTAGCGAAAATGCGAGCGCAAACATTTCACAAGATAATTCTAGTGAAAATGCGGTAGTCGATTCTTCCAATTCTGCTTCTGCAAAAAGCAAATATGCAAATTCTAAATCAAACACTTTTGGATCAGATTCTGAAGATGCGCATGTTCAAGCAGATAAAACAGTTGCTATAGAAACTCCAAAAACTGAACCAAAACAGCATATGAACGAGCATACTAGGGCTAAGAAGAGCACGAGAGCTGCTGTTCCTAGTTGGGATGAGATTCTTTTTGGAGAGGCTTAATTTATCATAAATCAAGCTATATCAACTAAGCATGGAATGTCCATTTCCATGTGACTCATAGAGCCATGAACGCTTGGTAAGTTCATGGCTTTTTCTGTTTCTATCCTGGAATCCACTATAGTTACAGATGACTTTGCTTGAACAAGAACATCACCTATGACGCTTAATGCTAACGGGCTGACTTTCCCAAAAACACCATCTTTAACAGCTTGCTCTTTAGTTCTTACACGCGCTTTATCTTGCAAAACGTTAGACCATCTTAACGCAATGTCATCTGGATTTTCGCCATCTTCCGCGTAAAGCATAACAGACCTAGGCTCTCCCCCAACAAGCTTAACTCCTTTAGTAAGACGACTATCTTTTGCAATATCTATTTTCAAATCTGGATTTGATTCAATCATTCCATGGTCTGCAGTAATAACAATCAAAGTGCCTTTTTGACAATTCTTTTTTAAAAGACTCAGTTGCGCGTCTATCTGCTCAAAAGCTGAAACCCAATTCTCAGATTTCCAACCGTAATTGTGACCAACTTTATCAATATCTCTAAGGTACAAATATGTTAAACCAGGCGTTTTAGTACTATTGGCAGCATTCATAATTCTTGCTCTAGGAGTTGATCCACTTATGAATTTAGCTCCCCTAAAAGCTGCTTGAGTTAGAGGAGAATCCTCAAATTTTGAAAGACTTACATGATTCGCTCTAACACCTAAATTAGAAAGCGACTCAAATATTGTAGGCTGGCGTTGCAAATCTAATGGATCTGGAGCATCCCTAAATTGGATTAATTGACATAATGCCACCGTTTTAGGATTTTTTTGCGTGTATCCCGTCATTGCAGTAAGACCAGGGCATGTTCCAGTGCCAAAAGTTGCCATTGCTGCAACCGTAGTACTCGGAATACAAGTCTTTATTGGACGCTGATTTGCGCAATCGTTAAGAAGATAGCGCAAATAAGGAGCATGACCTTTTCTAATAGCAAGATTCCAATAGCCAAGTCCGTCTACAAGCACAACAACAGCACTCTGTGACTTCGGAAATCCAAGACTAATGCGCGCAGTATCAGGATCATTATAAACAGCTGTACTAATCGAAGCATCAATCGAAGAGCTTACTGCTGGAAGAATCGCAGACAAACGAAGATTGGAGTTACACGAATCATCAACAAAATTCAGCAAATCATCCACAGACGGAATCTCAATACTCATAAGCAACATTGTAGTCAAAACACAAACTATACAAAATCATGAATAATGCATAACAGACTATGAGTAAAATAAGCATAAAATAAGCATTTAATAAAGTTTTGTGCACATAAATTGGTATTATAAAGGCTTGTAAATCACTTCAAGGAGTTCAAAACCATGCCTTCACGCAGCAAATCAGCAAAACAAACCTTCGACCCTAGAAAGGTTAAGGAAAACATTGTTGAAACGCCGCTTAACGAAGAAATGAGCAAATCATTCCTCGAATACGCATACTCGGTGATTTACGCGCGCGCATTGCCAGACGCTAGAGATGGAATGAAGCCTGTACAGCGCCGAATCGTGTATCAAATGGGAAACATGAACCTTACCCCAGAACACGCATACATGAAGTCTGCTCGCGTTGTAGGCGAAGTTATGGGAAAACTGCATCCGCATGGAGATTCCGCAATTTACGAGGCAATGGTGCGTTTGGCTCAGCCATTTTCTCTTAGACTCCCTCTGGTTGACGGTCATGGAAACTTTGGTTCCTTAGACGACGGTCCTGCAGCATCTAGGTACACGGAAGCGCGACTAGCTCCAGCAGCACTTGGAATGAATGCAGATATAAACGAAGACACTGTTGACTTTGCTCCAAACTATGACAATAAGCTAAAAGAACCAACTGTTCTGCCTGCCGCTATACCAAACTTGCTTGTAAACGGAGCTTCTGGAATCGCAGTTGGAATGGCCACAAATATGGCTACTCACAATCTTGGCGAAGTCGTAGCTGCAGCAAAATACGTTATGAAGCATCCAAATGCTACTCTAGACGATTTAATGCAAATAGTTCCAGGACCAGACTGGCCTGGCGGCGGCATAATTATTGGGCGAAGTGGAATCCGCGAAGCGTACGAAACTGGAAGAGGCGCTTTTACAACTAGATCGAAAACGCATATTGAAAACGTTACAGCGCGCAAAAAGGCGATTATTGTTACCGAATTACCATTTATGGTTGGACCAGAGCGCGTGCTCGAACGCATATCTCAAGGCATAAAAGCGCGCAAACTAGACGGAATATCTGGAGCAATAGACTTAACAGATAGACATAACGGAACGCGAATCGTAATCGAAATAAAAACAGGATTCGACCCAAACGCGGTTCTTGCGCAACTTTTTAAGCACACTCCGCTGCAAGAAAGCTTTACGATTAACAACGTTGCACTAGTTGATGGAAGACCTCACACAATGGGTCTTCGAGAGCTTCTAGACGTGTGGATTTTGCACAGAAGAACCGTTATTAGAAGGCGCAGCGAATTTAGACTAAACAAAGCCAAAGAGAGACTGCACCTTGTAGAAGGATTGCTTCTTGCAATGCTAGACATTGACGAAGTAATTCAAGTAATTAGGTCTTCCGAAGATGCAGAAACCGCAAAATCAAAGCTTATTAGCGTATTTGATTTAGACGAGATTCAAGCGCAATACATTCTTGACTTAAGACTTAGAAGACTTACAAAAATGAGTCGAATCGAGCTAGAAGGCGAAAAAAACGACTTATTGCAAAAAATAGATGAACTTAACGAGATTCTAAGCTCCGCAAGCCAGCTAGACAAAGTTGTGATTGCAGAAATGGATTACGCTGTAAAACAGTGGGATACTCCGCGCAGAACTATTCTTTTAGACGAACAAGAAGACGGCAGCTTTACGCCTGTTTGCACTAAAAACAGTAAAGAAGTTAATTCTGATTCAGCTATGGACGCAGTTATTGCAGCAAATCAATTGACAAATGCCCAGGCAGATGTTGCAGCAGCCGCAAGCGCCGCTCGTAAGTCTGGAGACACTGACGCAACCTCAGCGGCTTTGCAATTAAGCGACGAACCGTGTGCCGTAGCTTTGAGCACATCTGGGCTTATAGCAAGAACTAGTGTTGAAACATTCAATAGATGGCAATCACATTCTTCAAATATCTTTGACACTCCATGCTTAAACGTGTTTACTACTACTACGCGAGCAACATACGCTTTAATAACATCCGCAGGGCGATTAGTAATAGCGCATGTTGCAGACTTGCCACATTTAAATCAAGGAGATGAAAACGTTTCGGAATCTCTTTCCAATGGTGTTAAAGCAAGCGAATTATTAACTTCTACTCAAAGCACAGACCCAATTAGAGGAGAGAAAGTCGTAGCTGCTATTGCGTTGAGCGAATCTGATTCTAAAACTCCTCTCGCAATCGGAACAAAGAATGGCGTTGTAAAACGATGGAATTTTGAATCACCAACAACAATGGATTCTTGGAGCATTATTGACTTAAAAGACAACGATTCAGTAATTAATGCAGCACTTGCTAATGATGAAGATAGGCTTGTGTTTATAAGCAACGATTCTTCCCTACTTACATTCGATGCAAAGCAAGTGCGTGCGCAGGGGCGAAGCTCTGCAGGAATGGCAGGAATTAGGCTTAATGAAGGATGCACTGTTTCTGCTTTTGCTGTAGTTGCTAAAAATGATGTTGAATGGAATTACGAAGAGGGCGAAAATGGTCTATTTTCTGCTTCTGGAAGCGTAGTGTTCACTCTTGCTGGAGATAGCGATGCGCTTGCTGGAACAGAAAACGGAGCTGCAAAGATTACGCCGCTAGAAATGTACCCTACAAAGGGTCGCGGCACCGGAGGCGTGCGATCACAGCGATTCCTTAAGGGGCAAAACACGATTTTGGCAGCATACGTTGGGAATTATCCGCTTTACGCGACTACACAACGTGGAGCGAACGTAGAGCTACCTAAGCCAGATATGCGAAGAGACGCTTCAGGAACCGAGTTAGTTTCCCCAATTGCGCATATTGGGTAATCATCTTTACTGCTATAGTTGCGATTTTGTTGCTACAGTGGTAAAGAACTTGAACGATTTACGCATCATGAGGAGCCTTGGATACTTATTCGCGGCAATCTAAAACTAATGATTCATCAAATAAAATAATCAGCAAAAACACAATAAAATCAAATTCCCCCTGCGAACAACCATACGAGTTACACAACAGGGGGAATTCTTGAATCACAATATCAACACAACATAACTTAGATTCTTACATAAAATCAACCTACTACATGCATATTTAATGCTTGCGGCGAGACTTGAATAGAGACAAACCAAAGCCAGCAAACAAAGACACAAACAAAGCACTTATAGACATAACCAGCGAAACACCAGTATCAGGCAAATGCTTAGCAGGAACCTTAGCACTATAAGCTTCACCAGCATCAACAGCCTTAAAACGCTGCTCAACAGAATGCCCCACTGGCTTATCCGAAGAATGAACAGGATTCAACACAGGCTGCTCAACAACAGAATACTCTGGATTCTCAGGAACAACCTCAGGAAGAGGAATCCACGAATCATCAGGAACATCAGGAACGTCAGGAACTGGTATTGGCTCAAGTTCAGGAGTCACATCTGGCTCAGGAGCTGGAGTCGGCGTTGGCGTTGGTTCAGGAGTTGGCTCAGGTGTAGGTGCAGGAGGTATTTGCGTATAAATAGCGTAAACAGTAGTATCCTCGCTTACAATTGTGGACGCAGTAAACGCATCCCCAGTTCCATTTTTATCCTTATACCAACCATTAAAAGTAAAACCAGCTTTAGTAGGATTAGCTGGCATAGACTGATCAGTTAAACCATCACCACTAATAGAGAGACCTTGCTGAACTTTCACAGTAGCATACGGTTTCTTGTCATCACCATTTATAAATTTGACGGTAGCAATCTTTCTTCTCAACACAAAAGTAACAACTTTTTGAGTAGAAACATTATCATCTTTGTGCACTGCAATATTAACATTCGCACTAGTTGGAGCACTATTAATATCTGCTGAATTTTCTGGTTCAACAACCCACTCATAGTTTGTAGGCGCTTCAGCAGCAGACTTTACGATGTAGTTTCCAGGAGACAAATAAGCAAAACCATTGGAAAGATAACCAGCAGCTTCACTAAGCAAAGCCGTATTTTTATTTGTTATCATTGATTGTAATGCGTTTAACTCTGGAGCTGCGCTAGACTCAGATGACTTGAAATCACCAGCAATTTGCTTATCGCCAACGTAAAGTCCAAATTTCTTACCACTCTCGATCTTGTTTTGCAAATCTTTGTATCGCACAACAAGCTGAGTAGGAATTGGTCTAAATGTCACATAATAATGCTTTGTATTTAGTTGATTGTCATCTTTATCTCGAACAATACCGTAATTGAAATTTCCAGGTTTTTTGTCAGCATTTTTAGTAGTAAAAGTACCGTCTTTTGGCGTGTCTATATCATTACTGTAATACAAATAACCAGTGATTTGCGTGTTTTTAAGCTCTTCCATAGTTGGGCGCTTAATAGAATCTTTCTTGGGATCGCCTTCGTAGCTTAGAAGAGGCGTATACATATTTCTGACAACCTGATTATTACCAAACCTAACTTTGGAAATATTTTTCGCGTCAGACAAATCGGATAAATCCAACTTGGTAAACGGTTTAGTAGAGAACCTATCAGCTTCACCAGAACTACGTTGTGGAAGATCATCATTCCCTTTAATGTTTGCTGCCTTGCGATATTGCAAATCATCTACAAAGTGAAATTGCGCGCCACATTCAGGTAGAAAGGCGACATATCCAAAAATTCCAGATGAGTCTTCATGATTAAATCCTTCATAGCCAAAAATAGCTTCATGAGTGTTGTCACCCTCCATAACAACATGAATAAACGTTTGGTTCTTTCTCATATATACTGTGATATTTGTCTTATCAGCCAAATTGGATCCAATAAGCTTCCCATTTACCTCGAGCCTGTATGAGATCTTATTGTCGGGAGCTTTATTAAAGTCAAAATCTGCTGATCCATCTGGATTTTTTAGCTCGCGGGATGATCTGTATGGGTAAAATTGACCATCGGCAGTATATACACTTTCTTTATCAACCCGCGGGAAAAATATGAATGTATCAACTCTTCCAAGCCTGCCATTATATGTATTGATAATCTCATTAATACTTCTAGTATCGCCAGATGCTTGACCATTCTCTACAGAAAATTTCTTGCCATAAGGCGTATAAAAAATCTTTTGAATAGAAGGCAGAGGTCTAACAGATGTTGTTTTATCCTGCAGCTCTTTGACTTCAGCAGGTGTAATAACATTCGGGAACGGATTGGTTACATTCTTGTCATTACTAAAATCATATATGCCATCTTTATTAGGCTTAACTTCGCTTTTCTTCTCGCCATTATTTGTAGAATCTGTTGACGCCCTATCATCTTTTGCTGCTTTAACTGATTTTTGTGTACTTACTTCATCGTTTTTTGGTTTATCCGCATCAGTAGGATCATTTCTTTTATCAGCTTTGTTATCGGCAACAGAACCACTATAGTCAGAGGAAGATGTCAACCTAGTTTCACTACTGGAAGGATCAGCATTAGCAAAGTTAGATTCATGATCTTCAGAATCAGACTTCTGTTTTCTAATAATTTCTTGTGACTGTTTAGAAGCATGTGACTGCGCCAAACCGCGCGACTTTGCAGATATATCATTCTGCACATTTTCTTGTGATTTTACAGATTTTTGTGACTTTGCTAAATCACCAGGAACCCCCCCCCCCATTAGAAAAATCAACACTAGTGACATTCTGCTTCACATCTGATGCAGAATTATTTTCAGACGCATTCGCAGTTTGAGCCATGCAAAAAGCGCAAGCCGCAGTAGCAATACTCATCATCGTCGTTGACAACACGATTGCAGTTTTTTTATTCATTTTAGCCTCTTCACTAAAAACTCATAAAATTACATAAATTGTACAAACAACCATTAAGCAAAGCTTAAATCCACAAAACTTATAAACACTTTTGATTATACAATAAATAAACATTAAATATAAGTAGATGCACACAATATTTGCTTGAAAGTAGACAATACGATAGTAACGAATTTCCCCCTGATATATAAAACATCAGAGGGAAATTATCAGCATTCGCTCAAAACATTCATAAATGCAATACTAATTTTTGCGTTTAGCTATTCCAGCAAGCAAACTAGAAAAACCAGCGAAAAGGGATATGATTGAAATCACAAATGTTGAAGTTGCTGAAACACCAGTATCAGGCAAATGCTTAGCAGGAGCCTTAGCATTATAAGCTTCACCAGCATCAACAGCTTTAAAATGCTGCTCAACAGAATGCTCCACCGGCTTATCCGAAGAATGAACAGGATTCAACACAGGCTGCTCAACAACAGAATACTCTGGATTCTCAGGAACAATCTCAGGAAGAGGAATCCACAAACCACCAGGAACATCAGGAACGTCAGGAACTGGTATTGGCTCAGGTTCAGGAGTTACATCTGGCTCAGGCGCTGGCTCTGGTGTTGGTGTTGGTGTTGGTGTTGGTTCAGGAGTTGGAGATGGCGTAGGTGTATAAATAGCATAAACCGTCATGTCACTTTTTACTGGAGTTTGAGCAGTAAATACTTTGCTTTTATCCTTACCTGTAGAATCAGCATTCCACTCTACAAAAGTATAACCTTCTTTAGATGGTGCCGATGGCATCATCTGACCTGCAACACTGTTTTCACTTATGCTCTTGCCTTCCTTAACTTGCACAGAAGCATAATTTTTATTGCTATCATTAACAAAAGTAACTTTGTAGATCTTAGGTTTAGGAACAATGTTGTAGGTAAAGTGCGAAATACCAATTATCCTAAATTGTCTTTTGATAATATCGTAAAACAGGCACTGACCTTCAAGCTTGCCAGATTTTACTGCTATATATTTGCCTTCTTTATTCTTCTCAAAATAAGATGAATTTTCAATCTGTACCGGAGTACCATCTTCTTTGAATCCTTCCACTACATTAATACTCTGATTGACACCTTCTTTCGTAATTTTAATAGGACTTTTATATTCGTCTCCTACTTCAATAGTGAAAGTTCCAGGATTCTGGTTATCGAACACAGAATCGCCCTTCTGTGGATTATTAGATGGGAATAATTGATACTTAGCCAAATTATCTTTTACATCAATTTCAGTAATTTTATTACCTTGGAAAGCATCGCTACCAATTCCAGAAAGATAATACGGCTTAGAGTCTGAATCGTGCTCTTTGCCCTTGTCATCAATTACGCCTTCAAACACAACTTTTTCAATTTCATTAGCTACAAAAGCACCATTATGTATTGAAATTACACTTTTCGGAATAGTAACAGTTCCCTTAATTTTGTTCCAGCCGAACGCACCGTATTCGATGATTTTAAGAGATTGCGGAAGAGTGACACTTTCTATATAATGTTCACCCTCGATATGCTCATGATTTTTGCCAACTTGTTTCGCTTTACCTGTAAAAGCAACTTCTCCAATTACTTCTATACCTTCTGGAATTACAATATGCGGATTTTTCTTAAGCTTTGCAAGGCCTTTTTCATTAAGTCCTGGAACAATAACATTTTCTGTACCAGCTGGTTTTCCATCATGATCAGTAACAGTAATATCTTTCCTGTACCCAATCTGTTTGCCGTCAGGGGTGATATTAAAGTCGTCACGCGTCCAAGTTAAAGATTCATCATTTGTGCTACTTGAATCAGTTGAAGCTGCTCTGGATTCTTCATATGCAGTTACGCTTCTATCTTCACGATTATTTGTTTGAAGATTAGTATTGCTTACATCAATAAGAGTTTGAGTAAGTTTAGTAGTTTCAAAATTTTCAGTAGCGTCTACAGGTTTAGAAGATTTAACAACATCATTATCAGTTTTTGCAGTTTCGGTAATTTTTGCAGCTTCATTAGAATTGGAGGAATTGATATTTTCAGAGGATTTTACGGAAGTGCTATCTAAAGCCCCCCCCCCATGCTGGTTTTTACTAGGATTTGTAGCATAAGAGTTTGCGTTAGAAGAATTTACAGTTGTATTAATACCATCACTCACTGAGGTATCGGCAGCATTTGCACTTTGTGCTACACAAAAAGCACACGCAGCAGTAGCAATACCCATCATAGTGCTAGTCAAAATTATGTTAGTTCTCTTACTCATTTTTCCTCCCGCAAAACCAAATTTTCTAGAATAATTACCAAAATAACGGAATCAACACCAAAACAAGTATAATACAGGCATTTAACAGCATTGAATCTTCAGACATTCTACAACTTACAACTTCAATCTCAACAAAATGTAACCAAACTCACAATAAGCTTAATAAATCTTAAACAAACAACCATTAAGCAAACAATCACACGAAAATATTCTCATACTCAACTTTTGCAAATCCGAAGCAATTGCATATGCATAAACGCCATTATAGATAGCAAAATAATCAAATATGCTGGAAGAAAAGACATAGACACGTTTTGACCAATAAACCCAAAGATTGCAGGCATTAGCATTGATCCAATATATGCGCTAGCCATTTGCATGCCAACAATCGCTTGCGATTTATCAGCTCCAAAATAATGCGGTGTAGAGTGAATAACGCATGGATAAATAGGAGCACACCCTAAGCCAATAATCACAAATCCTGCAACTAATGCTATATGATTGGGCAATGGCAATAACAACACAAGAATACCTAGAATCATCACTAGTTGCCCAAGACGAATCATGGTTTCGTCATTAAAACGCATTGTCAAAAATCCGCTTATAAATCGTCCTGCTGTAATACCAACATAAAATAAACTTGCCCATCCTGCTGCAACAACGTGGCTAACGGACCCATACAAAACCATGTAACTACTGGCCCATAATCCTGCAGTCTGTTCAATAGCACAGTAGCAGAAGAACATTATAAGAATATTTTTAGCTCCAGGAATGCGCAAAACTTCCGCAAAAGATAGCGTTTTAGAATATTCTTTAGATATCTGAATAGATTTACTTAATTCATGCGCTTTATGATTATTCCACAATGGCAAACTTATAAACAATATTACAGTTAATATCACTTGAACAATCGCAATATACTGATATCCTGCAGACCATCCCAATTCGTGAGAAAGCGCAAAACCCATAACGTAAGGTCCAGCTGAAGCTCCAATACCCCACATGCAGTGAAGCCAGCTCATATGACGGCTTTCGTAGTGCACAGCAACATAATTGTTAAGAGCAGCGTCTACCCCTCCAGCACCTAGACCATACGGGATTGCTAACAAAATAAGCACAATATAATTCGGTGCAAAAGAAAAACCCAACAATGCCAATGCAGTTAAAGCAACAGATACAAACGTAACTTTGCCTGCACCAAAACGCTTAGTCATCCTGTCACTCAGTAGAGCAGAAACAATAGTTCCTGCAGAAATAACCATTGATATTCCGCCAGCCCAAGAAATTTGCGCGCCAATATCGTGACTCATAGTCGGCCAAGCAGATCCCAAAAGAGCATCAGGCAAACCCAAACTGATAAATGCTAGATAAATAATTGCAAGAAGAAGATTAATCATATTCACATATTAATTCATAAAACGAGTTATAAGTTTTCGCATTAGGATCATACTTCAGTTACTCAGTTTCTTCAAATGCAGCAAACGTATCAGCATTAGGAATATCATACTTCTTGCAAAAAGCACAATTTGTTGTAGAGAAATCAAAAATAGCATCTAAATCAGTCATGCAACACTCCTACTGCAAATATGTGTTACTAGGAAAGACAAAAATTAGCAACGATAAAAATGATACAATATTCAACAGCATAAGCAATACTGTAAGTAACCAAATGATTCAACATCTTATTTAAACTAAATAAAAGTTTCAAATTTACATTTTATTGCATATCATCTTAAAGCATAAAAACAAGCCAAATACATTAATAAGGCTAATAAATTTTATTCTAGAATGCTTAGAAATTATTTATGCATCAATAGATGCATTTTTCTTGATAAATGCACCTATTTTTTGTATCATACGACTAGAGGTGATGTATGAACAAGAACTATAATCAGAATTACACAAAAGAAGAAATTTCAGCAATACTTGCAAAGATAAAAGACTGCATAAGGAATGACCGTTTTACCATCTCGTTAAACGAAAATCGTCAAGAAAACATAAACTTCATTCGAGAATACAACATACGATCAGATATTCAGAAAAATATACTTCTCAACATAGAAGTGGAAGATTTTTGTCATTCGTTAAAAAACAAAAAAAGAGGCTATGAATATGAAACGCTTTACGTATTCGCACCACGCGTAAAACTATCACACGTAGGTAAATGTGAGATGGTAAACATTTACACGAAGTTTAATATCATTACTATTTCTCAGCAAAATAGAACAGTTGTTATTTCATTCCATAAAGCAAATAAACAGATAGATTATTTATTTAAATAATCTAATAAACAACTCAAAAAGATAATAAATCTGCTAATTTTCAATAAAAGGCTCATAATGAAAGATAATAAGACATTTTGTGAAGAATGCAGGAATGACGTTGAGTACTCAACAAAATCCGTTCCAATGACTGCATCTATCAAAGGAAAACAATATTCCTACACTGGCACAGAAGCACACTGCAAAGAATGCGGCTCTGCTGTATATGTACCCGAAATTATTGACGCGAATCTTCGAGCATTGTATGACGAGTATCGTAAAGAAAACAATATTATTCCGCTTGACAAAATCAACGAAATACCTGCTAAATACTCAATAGGCAAGCGTCCACTTTCACTGCTTCTCGGTTGGGGTGAACAAACGTTTTCTAGATTTGCAGACGGAGACATTCCTTCAAAACAATATTCTGATATTTTGCTACGCATTTATAATGATCCGGAATATTACTTGCAATTATTAATCAGCAATAAGGATAATCTGAAATCTGCAATTAGTTACGAAAAAAGTTATAAAGCAACACAAAAACTAATACGCGAATTACAAAATAACTTTGCAAACAATAACTTTGATGGCAATAAGTCGAGTGACAAAATACACAATGTAATACAATACTTGCTTATAAAGTGTGAGGATATAACTACCCTAGCCTTGCAAAAATCCTTATACTACATTCAGGGTTTTTATTTCGCTTTTTATAAATCATTCATATTTACCGATGATTGTCAAGCATGGATTCATGGACCTGTATATAAAGACGTCTATTTGCGTTATAAAGACTACACTTTTACTCCAATAGATTCACCGACAACAGAAATATCAGGAATTAAATCATCAGAAAAATTAGCGGATTACAAACATGTTCAAAAAAGTGATGTGACATTATTTACATCAGAACTAACAACCACACTATCAGCTACCGAAAAAGCAGTATGCGATAGCGTTATTGATAATCTTTGCTGCTACAGCGGTAAAGAACTTGAACGATTTACGCATCATGAGGAGCCTTGGATACTTACTCGCGGAAATCTAAAAACTAATGATTCATCAAATAAAATAATCAGCAAAAAGATAATTGGCGAATACTTCACAAAAATAAAAGAAAAATACAATATGATAAATCCAGATGATATTCGCCAGTATGCGAAAGATATGTTTGCCAGTAAATAAAGCGAAACAGAAACAAAACACAATAAAATCAAATTCCCCCTGCAAACAACCATACAAGTTACACAACAGGGGGAATTCTTGAATCACAATATCAACACAACATAACTAGATTCTTACATAAAATCAACCTACTACATGCATATTTAATGCTTGCGGCGAGACTTGAACATAGACAAACCAAAGCCAGCAAACAAAGACACAAACAAAGCACTTATAGACATAACCAGTGAAACACCAGTATCAGGCAAATGCTTAGCAGGAGACTTAGCATTATAAGCTTCACCAGCATCAACAGCCTTAAAACGCTGCTCAACAGAACGCTCCACTGGCTTATCCGAAGAATGAACAGGATTCAACACAGGCTGCTCAACAACAGAATACTCTGGATTCTCAGGAACAACCTCAGGAAGAGGAATCCACGAATCATCAGGAACATCAGGAACGTCAGGAACTGGTATTGGCTCAAGTTCAGGAGTCACATCTGGCTCAGGATCTGGAGTCGGCGTTGGTGTAGTTTCAGGAGTTGGAGATGGCGTAGGAATAGGAGGAGTTGGCTTCTTCTTCAATACAAAAGTAATAAATTGTATAGCAGTAGTCTTTCCAGTTTGAAGTCCGATATTAATATCTGCACTAGTTTTGGAATCCTGCTTATTTGAATCTACAACCCAATCGTACCCTTCAGGCGCTTGAGCTGTAGGTTTTACAGTATAGTTTCCTGGAGTCAAATACACAGCACCGTTAGATAAGTAACCAGTAAAACCTTTAAGAAGAGTAGTGTCAGTTGACTTCATCATAGTCACTAGATCGTTTATACTGCTGGCAACAATATCACCACTCGCAGCAGCAAATTCATTGCCAATTTTCGCATTACCAGAATCTAAAAGCTCGTACTTTGCATTTGATTCAAATGTTCCATCAGACTTCTTATACTTAACGACCAACTGCGTAGGAATTGCTCTAAAAGTAACATAATAATGTTTACGTGTAAGACGCTTAACAGGCTTGCCATCCTTCATTTCATAAGCAAAGGAAAGATAGTGATTACCAGGATCTTCCTTAGTATCCTTATCGTTCGCAAACTCATGATTCTTGTTCTGAGGCTTATCAATGTCATTATCCCAATACACGTATCCTGGAATATTCTTACCAGTAAGATCAGTAAGTATAGGACGCTTCGCATATTTTATATCTGGATCTTTATCAAAAGACAAAATAGATGTCTTACCGTCACCACTATCTGTTCGATAGAAGGCTGCTTTATCAGTTATTACAGCAGAAGTACCAGAAATATCCGCCAATCCCGCAATTTCGTAAAATGGAACCGACGATATTAGAGTACCCTTCTTCTTGTCTGCATCAGTTAAAGATGGATGAGTGTCAGAATTTCCTCGCTGCTTTAACTTACCATCTTTATCTACCCCATTTGGATTCTTAGATCTATATTGCAAATCATCCACAAAATGGAACTGCGCATCTGCTGCAGAAAAATAACGATTATAACTTGTATTGCACCCAGCATGATGACAATAAACATACACAAATTTAAATCTTTCAAAATTAAACTTATACTTATACGTGAGTTTTAGGTATAAGTAATTTTTGAAAGCATACTCAGAGCGAATATCAATAGACTTTTTACAATTCTTTGCAACAGTATAACCATTTAATTCAAAATCAACTGGTTCAGCAGAAGCTGTAATTGTTTGTTCAGAGCCTGCATAAATACTACCATCTTTTGATATAGAACCATTTACAGACACACCCTGAGATGAAGTAATCTGTGACTCATTTTTGCCAGAAACATAATCATTTTTATATACTTTGTAAACAATATATTCTCCATCAACATTCTTTAAGAATCTATTTTTAACAATCTCACTTTTGGGATTAGGATTATCTGAAGTGGCAGCAGGCTTAAAATAAATTTTTTCTACAGAAGTTTCTTTATTCTTAAACGCTTTTTCAATCTCGTCATCTGAAATTACATCTGGAAATGGATTTGTGATTTTTTTAGTAGTATTATTCACATAAGTGTACTTAATTTGGTCATCATCTTCGCCAACTTTCTTATAGTTAGCAGCAGTATCAAATACAGGCGTTTCCTCAGGAGCACTTCTATCTTCATCAACAGATTTAGCATGTTCTGAGGAAGTGCTATCTAAAGCCCCCCCCCGGGTGTATTAGAAGTTGCGGCAGAAGAATTTACAGACGTATTAACACCAGAAGAAGCAGCTGAAGTTTCAGCAGCATTCGCACTTTGCGCTACACAAAAAGCACAAGCAGCAGTAGCAATACCCATCATAGCGCTAGTCAAAATTATATTAGTTCTCTTACCCATTTTTCCTCTTAAAGATATATAACGCAATAATGTAAAAACATACACACATTGTACGCTTTATAGTCGAAATACTAATGCAAGCATGATATATCACGCGATCGTTTAATTTATTACAAAAGTCATGCATTAACACATATTTTAGAATTATGCATCTCATCAAGCAGATCTTGAACCAAATATCCGTCGCTCATACAATGCATATCCGAAATACCATTACGCATCAAATCATAAGTGACGGAATGGTAAAATACGTCAAGCGCCTGCTCATAACTCAACCCAGCACGCTCAGCTAACAAACTTACAACCCTAGCATACTTCTTTTGCAACAAAATAGGATTCGCCTTCAAAATCCATCACTCCCCTAAAACTTGCCACACCTTTTTCACGCATAAAGGAAATAATGTCATTTGTAATATACTCTTTGCCTTGAGTATGCAAAACATCATAAGATGGAACAATATAAGACATAAGAATATTACTTTTCTTAGTCAAAGCATCATACGTATCTCGAGGGTTTTGATTAAGCTTATTTGCAACATTTTCAATACAAAATATTGCAAAATCAAGCTTATCTTTGTCAAAGACTTCTTGCTTATTACCAATCATAAACCCTCCTTTTTAAGATAAAGCACAATAGAACACTGACTTACAAAGTAATAATTCTTAAAACAAACCTTTAATACAGTTTACATCAAAAATCGCATATAAAATAAGGCTTCTGACTTTATGTTATAAAACATTTACTCAGAAGCCTTATTCCAATATTTTTTAATTCTTATACGCGTTTATACGCGATTATATGCGATATTTGCGTTTAATGCTTGCGGCGAGACTTGAATAGAGACAAACCAAAGCCAGCAAACAAAGACACAAACAAAGTACTTATAGACATAACCAGTGAAACACCAGTATCAGGCAAATGCTTAGCAGGAGCCTTAGCATTATAAGATTCACCAGCATCAACAGCCTTAAAACGCTGCTCAACAGAATGCTCCACCGGCTTATCCGAAGAATGAACAGGATTCAACACAGGCTGCTCAACAACAGAATACTCTGGATTCTCAGGAACAATCTCAGGAAGAGGAATCCACAAACCACCAGGAACATCAGGAACGTCAGGAACTGGTATTGGCTCAGGTTCAGGAGTCACATCTGGCTCAGGATCTGGAGTCGGCGTTGGTGTTGGTTCAGGAGTTGGAGATGGTGTAGGAGATGGTGTAGGAGATGTTTCTTTTACATACGACGCATATACAGTCATATCACTATTAGCTACAACAGTATCACCAGTAAACGCATCCCCAGTTCCATTTTTATCCTGATACCAACCATTAAAAGTAAAACCAGCTTTAGTAGGATTATCAGGCATAGACTGATCAGTCCACTCATCACTATTAATAGTTTTACCTTCTTGCACTTTTACTTGTGCATATTGAGTATCTCCATCCATAAAAGTAACTGTATGACCAGCAACCTCCCACTTAGGGAATACAACAAATGTGTGATTTGTAGAGCAATATTGCGTACCGAGCATACTACCAAACGTATTAACGCCCTTGTTGTCTCTAAGTACAGCAAATAAATATGGGTAGGCAGTAGTTTGATCGTTAAATGGTACGTACGCAACGGTTGTACTATTAATCATCGTTTTATTGTCATCCCCCATACGGTCATATGATGTGTATGGTTGACCATTCGTTTTTTTAGCAACATAGAACTGCCAACCAACAAACTTGTAACCAGCTTTAACAGGAACCTTAGGTTTACCATTTTCATCCATCGGGAATTGAATAGCGTTGTCTTTTACACGAAGACGTTCAAAAATATTATCCTTGTTATATGTGAACTTCCAGTTTCCGTCAGATTGATACTCCTTATTAGAGTTTTGAGGCTGCGCGTACGAGAAACACTTAGATGCAACATCCTCATCCTTGGCATACACAATTTCCAAGGCATTAAGACGAAAATATTTGTTTTGCGTTTTATTAGACCCGCTAGCTGGAGTCCATGTAAAGTGGCTAACACTAGGTGTAAATTCATCACCTTCATCTACAGAAACATTATTGTATGTCACATAATACGGGCTTGGAACTGTGCTGTTTACCACTGACACTTCATAAGTATGGCTTGAATCATAACTACCCAAGCTTTTGGTTGCACTAGTAGCAGTATCAGGATCATAAGTTCCAGTAGTTGTTGCTACTACCTTGTTATCAGTTGTATCTTTTATCTTAAACTGAATCTTCTTAAATGCATCCTTTACGTCTTGTCTAGTTGAGTCCAGCGTGGAACCAAAGTCCCAACTCTCAAAATTCAATTGACCAAAATCACTATCACCCTTAATAAATGCATTTTTATTATCCTTGTTCATAGTTTCCCAGCAAAGACTTACTTTAAGCTCGGTTGTTTGTGTTTGAGGTTTAGGAGTTTGATTAGGAGCTGGCTTACCACTAGCAAAAAGCGCTTGATTAAAAATTGTTGGTGAAACTGGATCTTCCTCACCCTTAGACTTTGAATCAATATTTAATTCAGTCTTTGTATCAGTATTTACAACAGAATCTGCATTAGATTTAGCAGTAGTATCAACTACAGAATTTACATTAGTATTTGCAGAAAGCTTGATACTAGACTTTACATCGCTCTTAGCTTCAAGCTTGGATTCAGTTTTTGTATTAGAATTTGGTTTCGAATTCGTTTCAGGTTTTATATTATCTTTATCAGAAGAATCAGAAGACTTTATTACACTCTTATCAAAAGTACCAGTTTTTTGAGAAGAGCTATTTTCAATTGGGGGGGGGGGTAGTAACTTTTGCAGTTGAAGTGCCAGAATCCACGTAAGTATCAGCAGCATTCGCAGTTTGAGCCACGCAAAAAGCGCAAGCAGCAGTAGCAATACTCATCATCGTAGTCGATAATAAAATCACAGTTTTCTTGTTCATTTTTCCCTCTTATAAAACAAATTCTAAGAAAATCAATAAATGCAAAATCCCAGATTCACTTCCACTATTGAAGCAAACCTGCATTCGCAATTATATCATAAAATCATTATAACTTAACTAAATGTCATAATGTAATTACAATTCAAAATTTGTAATACACATTATATAATGCGAAGAAAATTACAAATTAAGTAACTTAACGCACAAGTAAAACAAAATCAGGTATCGATTTTGGAACGATCGAAGTCGTCAGCGTTATCAACAATAAACTGCTTGCGCGGAGGAACATCATCACCCATAAGCAAATCGAATACTTCGCTCGCCTGCTGAGCATCTTCCATACGAATCCTTCTTAGCATTCGCGTTCTAGGGTCCATAGTGGTGTCTGCAAGCTGATCCGCATCCATCTCACCCAATCCCTTGTAGCGCTGAATATCGCTGTTAAAATCAATGCCCTTAGCTTGCAAATCATCAAGTTTTCCAGCCAATTCGTCATCGGAATACGTGTAAATATACTCGCCTTTGTGCTTTCCAGCGAGAGCAATTCTGTGAAGAGGCGGCACAGCAGCATAAACATGCCCGTTCTCAATAAGCGGACGCATATAGCGGTAGAACAGCGTTAGCAACAAAATACGAATATGCGCGCCATCAACATCTGCATCGGTCATCATAACAATCTTGTTATAACGCGCTTGCGAAATATCAAAACTTGCGCCCGACCCTGCTCCAACAACTTGAATAATTGCAGCGCACTCCTTGTTGGATAACATTTGCGCAAGACTTGCTTTTTGAACGTTCAAAATCTTACCGCGTATTGGCAAAAGCGCTTGGAAAGCAGAATTTCGAGCAGCTTTTGCAGTTCCAAGTGCAGAATCGCCCTCGACGATGAAAAGTTCTGCAACATCGTCATTTCCAGGCTGGCAATCAGAAAGCTTTGGTGGCATTGAAGCAGACTCAAGTGCATTCTTTCTACGAGTAACTTCCTTAGTTTTACGCGCTTGAATACGCGCATGCATTTCGGAAACAATTTTTTCTAAAACTCTGGCAGACTGTTCTTTGAATCCTCTCTTGGACCCGCTAATCATCTCCCCAAATTGAGCATCCGTCATTTTAGTAACGATTGGCTTAACTTGAGCAGTTCCAAGAACATCTTTAGTTTGACCTTGGAATTGAGGTTCAGCAATGCGAACTGTTACAACAGCAACCATTCCAGCTAAAATATCGTCTCTCTCAATCTTAGTGTTTGAATCTTTAAGATTTACTTTTAGCTTGCGAGCATTATCTTCAACAGCTTTACGAATTTGCTTAGTCAATCCTTGCAAGAATCCGTCTACGTGCATGCCTCCGCCAGGAGTTTCAACAACGTTTACGAAACTAATAATCGTTGAATCGTAGCCATTTACCCAGCGCATTGCAATGTCAACGCCACATTTACGCGTCACTTGCTGAGCATGTAAATCTCCAGCAGAATCAACAGCTTGTGTCTCCTCTACATACGTATCTTCGCCAGAAATACGCCAAATATCTGAGACTGCTTGACCCTTTGAAAGAAAATCAACGAAATCTTTTACTCCGCCGTTATGCAAAAATTCAACCACTCGAGGATGATGCTTATTTTGCAATTCTCTAGAAGACTCACTATTTGCAACAGATTGCGCAGTGGTTTCTTCTGATTCGCCATCAGATTCAGATTCTTCTGATTCATATTCAGATTGATTTAGCTCATTAGATTCATTATCTACGGTTGCTTGCGATTCATACTTAAAAGCCAAATCATCTGTTAAATCACTAGTATTAGCATTCGCATCATCACTAGCGCTAACATCAATCTCTTGAATATCGCTAAATTCGCCTTCTGGCACGTGTTCGTCAATAACAGTAATGCGCAAGCCTGGAACCAAAAAACTAGTTTGACGAACTCGATCAATTAACTGTTCATAACTAAAGCGAGCTGTTGAGTTAAAAATCTCAGGATCAGCCCAATAGCGAACTCGAGTACCTGTAGTTTTTGGCGAAACAGTACCAATAATCTCAAGCTCAGTAGGCTTGTTCTTGCGAGTGCGCTTAAACGGAGAAACTGGAGACGGATGCATTGGATCTGCGTCACTATAAACTCCAGGATGACCCTGATGGAAAGCCATGTGATGCGTTTTACCATCACGATCAACTTCAACATCCAATCGCAAGCTCAACGCATTTACAACAGAAGATCCAACGCCATGCAAGCCACCTGCAGCATTGTACGAAGCATTACCAAACTTAGCTCCAGCATGAAGCTTAGTTAAAACGACTTCAACACCTGTAAGTTTTGTTTTAGGCTCTACATCTACTGGAATACCACGACCATTATCTGCAACTTCAATAGAACCATCGTCGTGAAGAGTGACGATAATATGGTCACAAGCCCCAGCTAAAGCCTCATCAACAGCATTATCAATGATTTCCCAAAGGCAATGCATTAAACCTTGACTATCAGTGGTGCCAATATACATGCCTGGGCGCTTTCGTACAGCATCCAAGCCTTCAAGCACAGTCAAACTGTCGGCATCATACTGTTCTCGATCTTTATTAGAGACCACTTCTACCCCTTGTACAACACGAATATTAAGCAACCACTAAGCAATAAGTGTCGCATCCCTGCTAAACAAAGCAACAATACGACACTTTACTTGTTAATTATTCTAAAATCACTGATCTAAGAAGTCACGCAAAGTTTGCGATCTGGAAGGATGGCGCAACTTAGACATTGTCTTAGACTCAATCTGACGAATACGCTCACGAGTAACACCATATACTCGACCAATATCATCCAAAGTCTTTGGCTGACCATCTTCCAAACCGTAGCGCATTTTAATAACGCCAGCTTCCCTAGGAGACAAAGTTTCAAGAACTTGTCTAAATTGTTCCTGAAGAAGCGAGAATGCTACAGCGTCCGATGGAGCGATTGCATCAGTATCTTCAATCAAATCGCCAAACTCAGAATCACCATCTTCACCCAAAGGAGTGTGCAAAGAAATTGGCTCACGACCATACTTCTGTACTTCTTGCACCTTTTCAACAGGCATATCAAGCTCGCGCGCAAGCTCATCTGGCGTAGGTTCGCGACCCAAATCTTGAAGCATCTGGCGCTGAACTCTAGAAAGCTTATTAATAACTTCAACCATATGCACTGGAACTCGAATAGTACGAGCCTGATCTGCCATAGCACGAGTAATAGCCTGGCGAATCCACCAAGTAGCATAGGTTGAGAACTTAAAGCCCTTCTTCCAATCGAACTTTTCTACTGCGCGAATTAAACCAAGATTACCTTCCTGAATCAAATCAAGGAAAAGCATGCCTCTACCTGTATAACGCTTTGCAAGAGAAACCACAAGACGCAAGTTTGCTTCAAGAAGATGATCTTTAGCTTTCTTACCGTCTGCTGCAGCCCACTTAAGCTCACGCTTACGCTTAAACTCCATTTGGTCAATTTGCGTATCAAGCAAATGCTGAGCATACAAACCAGCCTCAATACGCTCTGACAAATCAACTTCCTGCTCTGCGTTAAGCAGGCTCACGCGACCAATCTGCTTTAAATAATCCTTAACAGGATCCGCTGTAGCGCCAGTGGCGATTACTCGACGCTTAGGATTTCCAGAAGGCGTAAGATTATCGTCGTCATCATCATCTCGAACAATAAAAGCACCTTTTGCTTGTGGAACTTGTGGCGCTTCTTCTTTATTATCGTCAGAATCTTCGGAATCTTCATCATCTGGAATGTCATCCAGATTATTCATATCGTCAACGTCATCTAAATTGTCAACATCGTCTACATCAAGATCATCATGGATTTCATCAAAATCTTCTAAATCCATATGTTCTTCATCTGTATCCATGTCTGCATCAACGTCAACATCTACATCTTGATCATCAACATCTTCTGACATTTTAAATTCCTGATTTTCTTCCTTGCCCATCTTGGAATCGACAATAGATGTATCTTCGCTCGCCAAACTTTTCCTCCTGTAGATTCCCTGCTATGTGCAAAGTAATCCGCCATATTAAGGCATTCATCATACCTTGCTATGCCCTTTAAAGGCATCTCACTATACCACAAAGGCATAGTTATGGCAAGGGCAACTTTTACTTAAGAAGTAAATCATCTTCTAAGGACGATTTTTTCTGCTTCCCTACTTGCGGCGTGGCGAATTTTCTACACCATGCTGGCTCAACATGACTTTTGTATGCATTATCCACAATCATAGCCATAGAACAATCAGGATCGATTTCTAGCGCCATTGAAACGTATCTTTCAACATCTCCTAGCTTAAACCACCAGCTTATATAAGACATTAATGCGTAAACTTGTACTTTTAATTTAGGATTATTATCTACAACATAAGTCATAGCTTTTAGCAAGTTAACAACGTCTAGCGCTTTACAAATATCAGGCAACTCATATTCTTCGTTAAATTTTTCTTCTAGAAAATCTCTTAATTCCTTAGATCTTTCTTTTTCTCGTGGAGCTAAAGCTAGCACGAGTAGATCATTTATGTTGTAATACTCGCCTTTACTGTCTAGTAAAGACACAAGCAGAGTATCTCGAACATTAATGTTATTTAGCATTGCAATCGGCAACATTATTAAGTCATAACCCACAATATTGCCGTCTTTTTTAGAAACCATGTTATGCCAGTTTCGTATAGATTGTGTAACAAAAATATCATAACTTGAAAATACAGCTTCCTCTTTTTTAACATTCAAATTTTTGCTCATATAATCTATGCCTATGTATTTTTCAAAAAGATCTGGCGTTAAATCTCTAAGACATTTAATCCAATAATCTTCATAATTATGATGTTTGTTAATATAATCTTTAGGAATATCTAAAACTGTCATACATTCTTTTGGAACATTACTGATATTCACTTTTTCTATACTATTTCCAGCAACACAAGTCATAGCAAAGTACTCTTCAGATATTCCGCAAAACGTACCTGCAGCATATAAATTTGTTAATTCTTTCAAAGTTGAATATTCATGATCATTATCTTCAAAAACTTGCTTGTTTTTCAATTCACTTTTTATTTGCATAATTCCTCCTTATTTTGTTGTGTTTTTATACTGTTTTTAACTTGGTAATAAGAGTTTTGCAGCAGAAACAAATTAGTGCAATAAAAATAACGCAATGTGGTTAAAGGCTATAAAATCCTAGAAAATACTAGAAAAATACTCATTTTGTAATGTCTAAGGCATGTGGATAACTCTTAATATGAGTTTAGATTCGCAAAAGTCATGTATAGAGACGCGTATAAGCGAATTAATTTATGACCAATTTAATTCTTTAGCTTGTAAAAACCTTATTTCTAGTTGTGATAAAACACTTAAAGATGTAGTGAAACAAGCAATTTCTTCTAGTGAAGGCGGCAAAAGACTCAGAGCTTACTTAGCTTTAGAAGCTTTCGATGCAGTACGCGGTAACTGCTCTAAAGACACTGTATATTGCGCAATGCTAGATGTTGCATGTGCTTTAGAAGTCTTTCAAACTGCAGCACTTGTACATGACGATATAATCGACGAATCTGCTTTAAGACGAGGAAGACCAAGCGCATATTGCGCATTGAGCAAAGCATGCAATAGCAAGCATATCGGCATTGGACTTGGATTAATGCTTGGAGATATTTTAGCAACTCAAAGCTTTGACATAACTAGAAAAGCATGTACTAATTTGCGCAATCCTCAAGAAGTTTTAGGCGAGTTTGCAAATATGCAAAGAAATGTTGGTATTGGTCAAGTTTTAGATCTTTCCATAGAAATGATGAGCCTTAAAAATCCAAAGAAACTAGCAGAATCCTCAATAAATGTTTTTCGTTGGAAAACTGCAAGTTACACAACTATAGCTCCACTTGCGCTCGGATTTTTATCTGCTGGACTTAATAAAAATTACGCTATTAAGTTGGCGAATGATATTGGTGAACCATTGGGAATTGCTTTTCAGATTGCAGATGATCTTATTGATATTGTTTCAGATTCTGCTCACACTGGAAAGCCTATTGGAGGCGATATTCGAGAAGGTAAACGCACTGTCCTTTTGGCTGATGCTCTAGATCTTTCTTCAAGCGAAGATCGTCTATTTTTGATAGATGCTTATAATTCTAATAATCGCAATGAAGATGATGTTAATAGGATTATTAACATTTTCAATCAGAGTGGTGCTATAGATAAATCTAAAAATCGTATTCATAATCTTTGGGTTTCATCACAAGAAAAAATAGATAACAGTACATTATCTGAATTTGGAAAATCCATATTGAACGAGGTTTCTAGCAAATTCATTCCTAGAGAATGGCAGTAAAATCACTGATATACTAAATATTTAGTGGATACTGTATTGCCTGTACACTTTTAGGTAGTTGGTTTAATACGCGTATAAGGGATTTACTACATGAGTGAAGTTCAAGCGCAACCAGGAATGTGTATTGAGAATCGCTATCGCATAATGCGGAAGATAGCAGAAGGCGGCATGGCTACCGTTTATCAAGCGCAAGATGAGCGTCTTAATCGCCCAGTTGCGCTTAAAATCATGCATACTCAACTAGCTCAAGGAATACATAGAGAGCAATTTATTGCAAGATTTAGGCGTGAAGCTACATCTGCCGCTGCAATAGCGAATCCTCATATTGTTCAGGTTTACGATACTGGCGAATTTGAAGGGCTTGACTACTTGGTGATGGAATATGTTCATGGAGTAAATCTTAGATACGAAATGAACAAATATGGCACATTTAGCCTAAAAGACACTCTTCGAGTTCTCGCGGAAACTTTAGATGGTCTTGCATCAGCACACCTTGCTGGTGTTGTACACAGAGATATTAAACCAGAAAATATTCTTATTAACGACCGCGGTCACGTGCAAATAACTGATTTTGGTCTTGCTCGCGCTATATCGCAAGCTACACTTTCTTCTACTGGTCTTCTTCTTGGAACTGCCGCATACCTAGCTCCAGAAATGATTGAAAAGAATCTTGCCACTCCTCAAGGAGACTTATACTCTGCTGGAATGATGGCTTGGGAAATGCTTGCTGGGCGTGTTCCCTTTAGCGCAGATAATCCTGTTACGCTTGTTTTTAAGCACGTTCATGAAGACACTCCATCTATAAAAACAATTTGTAGCGACATCAACTCTTCTATAGCTGATTTTCTTGCCTCTATTACTGCTCGAGAAATGGAAAAAAGACCGAGTGACGCTTCTAAAGCACTTAGTATGCTTAGACAAATTTGCGCTAACATGCCTAAAGAAGATTGGCAATATAAGTTTGATCCAAATTACGATAATGAAGATCAACTTTTAAATACGACTTTAGACGCAATCAAAACTGAAAATAAAATGTCTGATTCAGATAAATTCGATAAAAGAAATTACTCTAACATACCTCTTCCTCCTAATGTGAACGATGCGAATAATGCTGATAAAGTTAATAAAGAGAATGTAAATCAGAGTAGTTCTAATCCTAACAATATTGGAAATGAGGTATTGTCTAAAACTAAAGACATTGATAAAACAACTGATATTGATAAAACAGCTGATATTGATGCAACTATGACAATAGTTCAAAAAAACAGTAACAGTGATTTTAACTATTCCAATAGTCAAAATTCTTCAAACAGTGTGAATCAACTTGAAGATTTTAATGATAGCAATATGCTAACTATTGCTATGCGTGCGCCTCAATTTAATAAGAATGATTTAGGCACTGACGGTAAAAGTCAAGACTCTAATCATAAAAAATTACACAATAAAGTTGTTATTATAGCTGTTAGCAGCGCGGCAGTTGTTGCAGCAGCAATCGCATTTGGTTCTTACTGGTATTATCTAGGACCTGGAAGCTACTGGTCTTTGCCGAAGCCAAATACGCAGTCATGCAAAACACAAGAAGCTTGCAAAATCACAAATATTCCATGGTTTGATTACGAGCAAACTCTTAAAATATCCAATATTCCTTATTCTGTTCAAAAAGAATTTAGCGATAATATACCTTCTGGAAACATTATTTCCACTAATCCTGATTTCAGTGGCGGTCATGTATCTAAGCACGGAAATAATAAAGTTCATGTTATTGTGTCAAAAGGAATACGACAATCTACAATTCCTGAAGATATTATCGATCCAACATCAACAACTGGTAAGAATCCTATAAAAGCTTTACGCAAAGCTGGTTTTACTTCTATTAATCACAAAGAAAGCAACGACGTTTATTCATTAGATGTTCCTAAAGGCTGTGTTGTAGAAATTTCTCCAACACCAGGAATGCAAATGAATCACAATAAGAATATTACTGTTGTATTATCTAAAGGTCCTATGCCTGTTTCTATGCCAGATGTTGTTAACCGAACAAAAGAAGATGCGGATAAAGCATTTAACGACGCAAAACTTGTTCCAACATACAGTGAAGAGTTCAATGATACCGTTGAAAAAGGCAAAATTATTAGCACATCTGTAGAAAAAGGAGCGCAACTTCATTGGGGAGATAAACTCAATGTCGTTGTTTCTAAAGGTCCAAGAACTGTTACTATGCCAGATGTTCGCAATAAAAATGCTAACGACGCTCGAAAAGCTCTTGAAGCCCTAGGACTAAAAGTAAATGTTTCCGCTCCGCTTGGAGACTTTATGCACACGGTAAGATTCCAGTCTGTAGCTCCTGGTACACAAGTTCGTGTTCTTGATGAAAGAGGAAACCCAACAGTTGTTACATTAACCGTTATTTGATTTATACAAATAACGTAGGTAATGCTACACACACATTGTATAAAATGTTGTATGAAATGTTGTGAGTTATGTTGTAGGTTGTTTGAATCAAAATATTTTTACTCAAATAATCTACAACAAACAATTTACCAGCTTATTTCGCTGATTCTGCCATAATACGCTTTTTAACGGTTTGAGCATATTCGTCAACATATTCTTGACCGCTCATTTTTTGAATTGTCTTGGTTACTCTATCGGTAAGCTCACGAAGAATATCGTGCGTAATATCTTCTGGATTCATTTTTTCAACTTCAATAGGCTCGCCATAAATAGCCTTTGTATAGCCCTTTGCAGGCATAACCTGACCATGCCTTTGTAATTCCC
This sequence comes from Gardnerella sp. DNF00109, assembly GCF_049262845.1. Lineage (NCBI taxonomy): Bacteria > Bacillati > Actinomycetota > Actinomycetes > Bifidobacteriales > Bifidobacteriaceae > Gardnerella > Gardnerella sp. DNF00109. The sequence goes on along the minus strand of NZ_CP058406.1, from coordinate 605,736 downwards.
TAGTACCAATAATCGCAACTGGAATAATCGGGCATCCTGTTTCTAAAGCTAAGCGAGCTGCACCAGTATGTCCCTTATATAATCTTCCATCAGGACTTCTAGTTCCTTCAATATGAATTCCAAAAAGCTGTCCATTTTCTAATATCGCACGAGCATGATTCAATGCCCCAAGAGATTTAGAACCTCCAGAACGATCCACTGGGAATACGCCAACGGACGTAAACCACCATTTTTTAAAGCGACCCTTTAATCCTTTGCCTTCGAAATACTCGGCTTTACCCATAAAATGAATCATCCTAGGGCATGTGAGAGGCAAAAGTGCATCGTCAATCACGGCAAGATGATTTGCGGCAATAATAGCCCCACCTTTTTTAGGAATGTTGTTAACGCCTTGAGCAGTAGGATTAATCCGTAAACGCGCAATAAATCCAAACCCCTTTACAAAGAACCAATACAACATTCTAAAAACCCCTTCTAGCAAGAGTTACTAAAAGCGAATCATTACGCAATCAAGCAGACTTGCTACAGTATAATTTATGACTTCTTCTAAGAATACCAACTCCCCTCACCCTGAGGACAAAAACTCAAACAACAATAATGACGATTCTTTTGACGATAATTCTTTTAATGAGAATTGGTCTGATTTTATTAGAGATCATGCAGAAGATTTTAAAGAAATAGAGAAATCTAAAAGTGCGAAAATCTTTAAAAAACGTATTAGTCAGGCGACAAAACCACTTACTAAAATAGCGTCATACAATAATGCTGGTCCAAGAGATAACGTTAAGACCAGTTGGTTAGATGTTGATGAAACAATGGATTCTTACGGAGACGATTTTGTTCCACCAAACCCACATTTTAAGAATATTTCTATTACCCTCATAGTTTTATGGACTATTCTTATTCTGGGTATTTTGGGCGTAATTCTTAGCGTCTTAGTGCCATATTTCGCAGCATACTCAGGTACTATAAGCGCTTTTCTGTTTCTTGTTGGATCTGCAGGCTTACTTATGAGTAGAAAGAAAAATTATACTTCTAGTGAAGATTACAACGACTACGGAAAAGGCGCACGAGTTTAAGTGCATTTATACAAAAGAATGAGGCTGATGTTAAAGCACCAGCCTCATTTTTTAAAGATTACAACTTAAAATTTAATCTTCGTTTAAACTAAAATTATTTTAATCCTCATTCTGACCATGGCATAACTTGTACTTTCTGCCAGAGCCACATGGGCACTCATCATTCTTGTTCGTTCCTGGGAAGGTACGACCATCAGCCCAAGGAGTCTTCCATTCTTCAACCTTTGGACGCTTACTCAATGGCACTTCACCATCAGCATGGCTCATAGGAGCAGGACCAACGATTCCAGAATGCTCATCTTCTTCTTGTTCTGCTTGCTGAATATCGGCATCAACATAAGAATCATCTTGGTTTTCAGTTTCCGCAACAATCTGCTCGAGATTCATACGGAATAGAAGCTGAATAGACTCTTCCTTAATTGCCTCAATCATTGAGTTATACATCTGGAATCCTTCGCGCTGATATTCAACCAGAGGGTCACGCTGACCCATACCGCGCAAACCAATACCATCCTTCAAATAATCCATCTCATAAAGATGTTCACGCCACTTTCGATCAAGAACAGCAAGAACAACTCTACGCTCAAACTGGCGCAAGTTATCAGAACCCATTCTTTCTTCAAACACAGCGTAAATAGTAGTAACGCCATCTACTATAGTGTCTCGCAAAGCTTCAACAGCTTTTTCTCCCTTAAGAGACTCAATCTGCAGGCGAAGCTGATCCCAATCCAAAATAATTGGCATAACAGCATTAACAGCGTCTTTAAGACCTTCCCAATCCCAGTTCTTTGGCTTATCAGAACCGTTCATAGCTCCGCGAACATAGCTATCGGCAGTATCTTTAATAAACTTCAAGATATCTTCATGAATATCTTCACCTTTAAGAACAATCTGACGTTCTGAATAAATAACAGTACGCTGCTTATTCATAACATCATCGTACTTCAAAACGTTCTTACGCATTTCAAAGTTACGCGCCTCAACAGTCTTTTGAGCCGTGCGCACGCCATTAGAAACATACTTAGATTCGATTGGCTCACCTTCTGGCAAGCCCTTAGCCATAACACGCGCAACAAGCTGAGTGTTGAACAAACGCATTAAGTCATCTTCCAAGCTTAAGTAGAAGCGCGATTCGCCAGGATCACCCTGACGGCCAGAACGACCTCTAAGCTGATTATCAATACGACGAGATTCGTGGCGCTCAGTGCCTAAAACATATAAGCCACCAAGCTTCTTAACTTCTTCGTGCTCGTCTTTAACTTGTTCCTTAACTTCTGCCAAAACACCTGGCCAACGCTTCTCGTACTCCTCTGGAGTATCGTCTGGAGAATAGCCTTCTGCTTTAAGCTTTGCATCTGCCAAAAACTCAACGTTTCCGCCAAGCATAATATCTGTACCACGACCTGCCATGTTTGTAGCAACAGTCACAGCACCCTTACGACCTGCAACAGCAACAACAGCTGCTTCCTTAGCGTTTTGCTTAGCATTCAACACTTGATGAGGAATACGAGCAACATCCAAAAGCGAAGAAACGATTTCGGAAGATTCAACCGATGCAGTACCAAGCAAAACAGGCTGACCCTTTGCATGACGCTGAGCTACGTCTCGAACAATCGCAGCAAGCTTTTCCTTCTTAGTGCGGAAGATCAAATCATCCTTATCCATACGAATAACTGGACGGTTAGAAGGAATTGGAAGAACTCCAAGCTTGTATGTTCCCATAAACTCGGCAGCTTCCGTTTCTGCAGTACCAGTCATGCCAGCAAGCTTGTCGTACATGCGGAAGTAATTTTGCAAAGTAATAGTTGCAAAAGTCTGATTTTCTGCTTTTACTTCAACATTCTCTTTAGCTTCAATCGCCTGATGCAAGCCTTCGCTATAACGACGACCTGGAAGAACACGACCAGTGTGCTCGTCAACAATCAAAACTTCGCCATTAGTAACAACATAATCGCGATCAAGAAGGAACAATTCCTTAGCTTTCAAAGCATTGTTCAAGTAGCCAATCAAAGCAGTGTTGCTTGGCTCGTAAAGATTATCAATACCTAAATAATCTTCAATCTTTGCAATGCCTGGATCCAAAATACCAGCAGTCTTGCGCTTCTCATCAATTTTGTAATCAACATCGCGATCAAGCTTTAGAACAAGCTTTGCAAACTCGCGATACCAACGCGTAACATCACCTTCGGCAGGTCCCGAGATAATAAGTGGCGTACGAGCCTCATCAATAAGAATGGAATCAACCTCATCGACGATTGCATAGTGATGACCACGCTGAACAAGATCGCCCTTTTCCCAAGCCATGTTGTCACGCAAATAGTCGAAACCAAACTCGTTGTTTGTGCCGTAAGTAATATCTGCGTTGTATTGCTTCCTGCGCTCTGGAGGCTGCTGATCTGTAATAATGCATCCAACGCTCATGCCAAGGAACCTGTAAATACGACCCATAAGCTCACTTTGATAGCTAGCAAGATAGTCGTTAACAGTAACAACATGAACGCCCTTACCTTCCAAAGCGTTCAAATAGCTAGGCAGTGTTGCAACAAGTGTTTTACCTTCACCAGTCTTCATTTCTGCAATATTGCCCCAATGCAATGCTGCACCACCCATGAGCTGAACGTCAAAATGACGCTGACCAAGAGTACGCCTTGAAACCTCTCTTACTGTAGCAAATGCTTCTGGCATTAAATCATCAAGTTTTGCACCATTGTCTAACTTCTGCTTGAATTTTGCCGTTTGCCCTTTAAGCTCTTCATCGGAAAGCGCAGAAATCTCATCTTCTAGCGCATTCACAGCCTTTGCAACATTCTCAAGGCGCTTCAATTGACGGCCTTCACCCATGCGCAAGGCTTTATCGACGATATCTACCACGTTTAGCTCCCTTAGGTCGTGTCTATTATTCGGCTAGCCAATATAGACGTAAACTGTGCCTATATTACGCGACGGCTACGATTTTTGCAGCTAGCGAGTCCAAAACAACGCATAAAATGCCCGCCTAGCTAATTACTAGACGGGCATTAAACTCATATGAGTTATTTTATTTACTTTATTTACCCTTATTCTTCTATTGTTTCTTTACTGTTTTATTACTTCTTTTTAGAAACGTTTTCTGGAGTATCAATTTCAAACACACCATAACTCCATCCATGCCTACGATACACAACCGAAGGTCTCATTGTTTCCTTATTTACGAACAGGAAGAAATCATGACCAATAAGTTCCATTTCATACAACGCTTCGTCAATGCTCATTGGCTCAGCAATATGAAGCTTGCGACGAATCACAATAGGAGTATCTCCAACACTCACCTCTACTGATTCACCAGGACCCAAGTCGGAAGCAACCGCAGCATCTGCACTATTCGTTCCATCTTCTTGTGCAACTTCTTCAACAGTTGTTTCAACTTCTGGCTCTACAACACCCAAGTCAACTGGAACCATCTGCTCATATCCACGACGATGGTCCTTACGACGATCGCGAGTTCTGCGCAAACGAAGCGTCAACTTATCAAGAGCCATATCCAATGCACTGTATTGGTCTGTGCTAGATGCCTCTGCGCGAATAACCGTACTTCCTGCAACTACAGTAATTTCAACTCTCTTTGCAGTATCTGCCTGCCTTGGATTGCCCTCAGTGTTAAGCACAATCTGAATGCGCTGCGCATCTGGAGCAATGGCGGTCACACGATTCATCTTGCTTTCCACAACGTCACGGAATCTTTGCTTAATCTGCGTATGACGTCCGGTGATGACGATTTCCATGCGAACCTCCTTAAGTAATCCGATATAAATCGGTTTGTGTACACGTCAACGGCACCAGCGCCGCTGATACATCCATTATATCCGCTAAAAGCCGCCATTTTCTAGCGAGTCGCAAAATATGCGCAAAATTAAAACGTCTGTTATAATTGGGAAGGTTGAGGTTTCACGATGACCGCGGCTGCAATGTTCATTCGGAGCAGCTGAGGAACTTCCGGGCTCCGTAGAGCACAATGGCGGATAACGTCCGCCCAGGGCAACCTGAGAGATAGCGCAACAGAGAATAGACCGCCTAAACTTTTGTTTAGGTAAGGGTGAAACGGCGGTGTAAGAGACCACCGGGCTTCTGGTAACAGTTAGCCGCATGGCAAGCCTCATTGGGAGCAAGGTCAAGTAGAAGGTGTTTAAGGGCTGCTCGCCTAAGTCTTCGGGTAGACTGCTAGAGTTTGGCGGTAACGTCAAATCGAGATGGATGGTCATCCGTGTGCATTTTGCACGCGACAAAACCCGGGGTATGTGAAACCTCAACTTAATTTTGATTTTCACTTAGTTTTTTGCATAACACTTTTGGAGCGAAATCAAAATCACAAAAAACTGTGAAACAATTATTAAATTCTGGATTTAAATCACTATTATCTAAATCCGCTACACCACAAGTTTTCATTCCAGCCAAACGAGCCGACTTTAAAGCTATAGCTGAATCCTCAAAAACAGTGCAATACTCTGGTTTTACACCTATTCTATTGGACAAATCTAAATAAGTTTGAGGACTATTTTTCCCATCTGATTGTAAATCTTCACCAAAAATCATCAAATCAAAATATTGCCATAATTCTGTTCGCTTTAAAGATGATTCGCATAAAGATTTAGAAAGAGTAGTCATAAGAACTAATTTTGCACCTGTTTTATGCAAATAATCCACGTAAATTTTTGCACCTTTTCTAAGAAGCAGTTGATTAGAATAAGCTTCATTAGCCATATCATTCCATTCCTGCATTAAATCTTCTGGAGAATCCGTAAAACCAAAACGTGCAATAACATAATCAGCCACTTCTCGAGGAGTCATTGTTGCAGTTGAATCAGCAAAATCAGCAGGCACTTTAATACCGCGTTTAGCAAAACTCTTTTCGTCTATATCATCCCAAACATGTAAGGAGTCAAGCAAAGTACCATCAAAATCAAAAATTGCTGCGCAATTTGAATTATCAACTAACACATTTTCGCTCATATTATTAATCCTGATATTAATCCTGTTTTATAAAAATTACTTTGAATTAGATTCAGATTTTAAATTAAATTTTGCTTGTTTTTAACAATTCTCTAGCATGCTCTAAAGAGGCTTGAGACTGACTTCCAGAAAGCATTCTAGCTATTTCCTGCTCACGCTGTGAATCATCCAACTTAGTAACAGTAGTATCTACGACTAATGAAGAGTCAAAATCATTAGAAGAATCGCCAGAAACAGATGAATCACTAAAACTTTTTCTAACCACAAATTGAGCATCAGCAAAAGAAGCAACTTGAGCCAAATGCGTTACAACAATCACCTGAGAACTTTTAGCAAGTTGAGCTAAGCGTTTGCCTAATTCCACTGCTGCAACTCCTCCAACTCCCGCATCAACCTCGTCGAAAATAAAAGTCATAGAATGAGAGTCGCTGTTATTGAATTTTGCCGCAACCAACTCCATAGCTAACATAAGTCTACTTAACTCTCCACCTGAAGCACTGCTACCCATTGGCAAATAATCAGACGACGGGAAAGGCTTAAAAAGAAACTCAACATTGTCTAAACCATGAGAATCTAAGTCAACTACTCCAGTTTCATCTACTTTACGCCTATTAACTTTGATTAAAAGCTGAGCATCTTGCATAGCCAAAGATTCAAGCTCTTTACTAACTTCAAAACTAAACTTTTCTGCTGCACTTTTGCGCAAATCATAAAGTTTATCTGCTAAATTTTTGGCATTAGAATAATATTTATCACAAGCTTTTTTAGCGCGATCAATAGCCTCAGGTGAATCATCTAAATCTTCAAGCTCAAATTGTGCCTTTTTAGCCCACTCTAAAACATCGTCGATCTGTGGACCCCATCTGCGTGTTAAATCGCTTAAATCGTGAATACGATTGTTAATAGCGTCTAGATCTTCCTGACTCTCATCAACATCTAATTGCTGAGCGAGCTGCATAACAATGTCGGAAATTTGGGAAGAAATATCGTCAAGTTGATTTGCAATCGCGCTATAATCTCCGTCAACTCGAATTGAGCGAATTGACTTAGATGCATTGTCAACCAAATGTAATGCGTCAACGGAATCTATTGCGCAGTAGTCAATTTGACTTGCGTCTAACGAAGAAATTGCTTCGCTAATAGCTCCAACGATTTGAGCAGCGTTTTCTATGCGATCTCTTTTAGCTTTAAGCTCTTCATCTTCATTCCGTTTTGGATCGATTTGGCGAATTTTTTCTAGCGATTCTCGCAAATAATCTGCACGCTGCCTAGAAGAAGATTCTTGATTTATAAGCCTGTTATAAGATTCAACAGCATCCTGCCATTCTTTAAATGCCACAGAATATTCTTGTAATTCTTTTGAATCACAAGAAATTGAGTCCAAGAACTCACGCTGTTTTGCACTTGTTGCTATACGCAACTGATCACTTTGCCCATGAATTGTTATTGTTTGCGAACAAATTTTATCCAGCAAAGTCTTAGGAACAGAACAACCAGATACTACCGACCTAGACCTACCAGATTTTGGAACAGTACGAGATACATAAACATCTATTTTAGAATCATCGCCTTCAGATTCTTCAACATCTATCCCAGATTCTTGCAAAAGATTAGAAACAATTCCTGACTTTGAAACAGAAAAAACGCCTTGCGCCCATGATTCTGACGCAAAAGATGCAATTCTAGAAGAATCAGCCTTTCCTCCAGATATAAGTCTTATAGCGCTTAGGAGCATAGATTTTCCAGCCCCTGTTTCTCCAGTAATAGCAGTCATCCCATATGAGGGAGTAATAACCGCGTGAGAGATTGGTCCTAAATTACGAATTTCTAATTCTTCAAGCAAGGATGCCCCCTACGAGTTTAAGCTATTAGGGTTATGGTAGTTATTTGAGACATTTGGAACATCTTCATAATTCCTATCGGTTTCATTATGCAGATTAGCCTCATATTCCTTAGGTTTGGAAGACTTTTTACGACGATTTTCGCGCCAACCAACTACAGGCAAATCAAACTTAGTAACTAATCTTTGTGTAAATGGAACACCAGAAAGACGCGCTAAAAACAGCTCATCTTTGGACTGACGAATTTGAATCCTAGAGCCTTGCGGTAAAGCCCTTTGACGCCTACCATCACAACAAATCCAACCACCAGAAGCTGAATCTTCCAAAATATCAATAGTAAAAGTTGAACCTGCTCCGATAATCAATGGTCTAGAAAAAAGCGCGTGTGCAGCCAAAGGAACCAGTTGCAAAGCCTCAACGTTTGGCCACATGATTGGACCTCCTGCCGAAAATGCGTACGCAGTAGAACCAGTAGGAGTAGAAACAATAACACCATCGCAGCCAAAAGACGACATTTCAACATTATCAACGCGAATCGAAAGCTCCACCATTCTACCGCGATCTGCCCTATCTAAAGTAATATCGTTAAGCGCCCAATCACTTAAAGGCTCACTCGCTCCAGGAAGCCAAACATCTACATGAGCTTCCATCCTATGCTCTAAAAAGTAATCTTTTTGAGCAATTCTTCTAATAGCCTCATCTATTTGGAAGCTTTCAAATTCCGCCAAAAATCCAACATGACCAAGATTTATACCTATGATTGGAACAGGAGTGCAATGCACCAATTCTGCAGCTTGAAGCATTGTGCCATCTCCACCAAGCACAACAACAATCTCTGTGTTTTCATCAATAACATGTGCTGTTTTTTGCGCAAAATCAGATACGGCAGCACTATGAAACACATCTACATGAAAACCAGCACTACTAAGCTGCGTGGTAACTTGATTTACAACGGCACTGTGACTATCAAGACGCGCATGCGTAACTACCAGAGCGCGACGAGCATAAGAAGCATCATCATCTACTAAAAGTTCTGGCATAACACAGCCCCTTTGTGGTTTTGCAAATAACAATAAATATTGTAATTGTTGCACTACATATTGCGCATTGTACTGCTTATGTAAAAATATTTATCAAATAATTATTTTTAACTATTAAATTGCGCATAAAGAAGATATTCAATATTTCCATGAGTTCCTTCTATAGGAGATTCATGAGTTGAAACAACTTTTAAACCACTATTTTTAGCGCATTCTTTAATATTTTCTAATGCTTTAAGTCTTAGGTCTTTATCTGTTACAATTCCGCCTTTTCCAAGATTTCCTTTACCAACTTCAAATTGTGGCTTTACAAGAAGAACAATATTCGCGTTGTTTTGCGCAATACGCGCGATTACTGGAATAACAAAAGTAAGAGATATAAAAGAAACATCTGAGACTATAAGATTAGGCTTGTAAGGCAGATCTTGCGCGTAAACATTTCTAATATTTACGCCACTCATTTCGATAACGCGCGGATCGCTTGCGATCTTTGGGTGCAATTGACCGTGTCCAACGTCTAAAGCAATAACGCGATTAACGCCATTTTGCAACAAATAATCGCAAAAACCGCCAGTTGAAGCACCAATATCTAGCGCTTTAGTATTTGAATAAACTTTTAATCCTAAATCTTCAAATAAAGAGAACGCACCTTCTAATTTGAGTGCTCCTCTAGAAACATATTTAAGACAAGAATTTTCTTTTTTTGATTCATCAAAACTTATTTCTTGCGCTTTTTCCACTAAAAATGATGATTTATAAACAATTCGATTATCTACTTTTACTAACCCAGACTTAATTAAACGCTGAGCTGTCGTTCTACTTTTCACTAATCCGCGATTTACAAGTTCACAATCTAATCGCTGAACTAAATCATCTCCGTCAGACATTGAAAAATCCTCATACACACATATGCAAACTCATATATTTATAAAGAAAACTCTGGAAGAATGTAGTCTTCAAGTGATTTTCCACTGTCTATTAAGCTCCAAGTGAGCGCACAAGCAGCACGTAAAGCGTTGCAATCATTAGGATTGTTTACTTCAATAGAGTTACAAACAATTTGTGCTCTAGAAGTTCCGCATACAAATGTAACGTCGTCAACACGCTTTGGAGACTCATGAGCCTCGTTTAGTCCTCTTAAATCCTTAGAAACAAAGCTTGGTCGCAAGTGTTTTGGAGCCTCAAGCAACATACGCGGATTGGTGACACCAGTAAGCACTAGAAGAGACTCATATCCCCCTCTGGTACCAGCTTCGATGTCTGTATCCAATCGGTCTCCTACGGCTAGCGAGCGCGAAATACTTATTACAGGATTCCCAAACTCATCTTTTTCTGCATATTCTTTAACATCTTCATCATTGTGATTTGCATTTGCAGCAACCAACAATCTCGCTTCGTCATACATTGCGCACTCGGGTTTTCCAGCAGAAGCAATAGGCTCAACTCCAGTTGCATTTACTACAGCTTGAATCATAGAACCGCATCCAGGAGCTATACCGAACTCACGTGGAATTGTTAAATCGCGATTAGTAACAAAATACTTAGCTCCATGCTCTACTGCGAAAGCGACTTGTGCCATTTCTTGCCAAGTCATTTGCGGATACCAGCCTTGGATAACAGCTTTTGGATTGTCTTTACAAGACTTTACTGGATTAAGACCAGCACTACGAACCTCTTGTATGAGATGATCGGCTCCAAGCACTAAAACATTAGAATTGCTCGGAACGTAGCGAGCAACCATTCTTGCTGCAACAACAGAAGAAGTTATAATCTGCCACGGCTCTACTTTTAAGCCGAAACTTTCTAGTTGACTTGCTACAACTCCTTGAAAACGAGAAGAATTATTAGTCGTATATTCAATAAACATGCCATTTTTTTGAGCATTTTCAATTGATTCAGCAGCATATTCAACGGATTTTCCGCCTCTATACACTACGCCGTCTAAGTCAAGCAAAGCTAAGCGAAAATTCTTGCTTAACGCAGATTTACTATTTGAAAAATTCGTTCGTTCATCAAGTTGCATAGAATATCCCCGCATGATTTTAAAAATATCAAAGTAGCAAACGCCCGGCTTACTATACTCTCATAATACAGAAGCCGGGCTTAGAAGATATGGTTGTACTATTCCTCTTCAGACTTAACTGCACTCATCTCTATAGTTTCAGTATTGTCTGCGATTTGTGAATCATCGTCTGAATCGTCTGAATCTTCGCCCGAATCATCTGAATCATCTGAATCATCTGAATCATCTTCCAAATCATCAGCTGGAGCAAATTGCGCATCATCTTCACTAATGCCAACTTCGTCCATAATCGCGTCATTAAGATGTTCCAAATCGTAGTCAATCACAACATCTTCTGGATTTTCTTCGTCTTCAATATCTGCGTATTCCTCTTCTAAGCGATCAAGCAAAGAGTCAAGCTCAATAGCCTCATCACTTCGCCCAGCCTCCTCTAGGAAGTACTGTTCCGCCTGAACTGCACGCATTCTATACTCGCCAGGCAAACCCTTAGACCTACCCATTGCGTGAACAAGCTCAATAGCCTTATCTGAATGGTTTGTATCTGCCAAAACACCTGCGTACACAAGGAACATTTCTGCCTTGACTTCGCCAGTAACCCTTCTAGCTTCATCCGACATGCAGATTTCCAAAGCCTTATCAAGGTTGCCCATACCGCGCTCACAATCGGCAATAAATGGAAGATAATCCATGTAGCCATTCATTCGCATAGCTGTTCTAAACTCGCGCGCAGCAAGCTTGTAATCACCCTGACGGTATGCAATAAATCCTAATGTTTCGCGCGAAAAATCAATACGCGATGCCTGCTTTGCAGCCCACTTTGCATGTTCCAATGCAAGCTCTGGATCTTCTTCTTGCAAAGCATAAGCTGCGAGAATATGCAAACCAATATTTTCAGAATGTTCCTTAGAAAGACCGCGCAAACGCTCACGAGATTCTTTAGAAAGCATGGAATACTCTAAGCCCTTAGGCATCTTAGGTTCGCCTGGACGCCTATCAGTATAAGGGTTTTGAGATGGGTAAGAAACAGTTCCATCCGAGTTTCTACGAGGACCATTTTCAAAGCGGAAAGACGACTTTGAATCGCGCTTTCTAGAATCATTCTTCTTAAAATCACCCTTGTGGAAGCCACCGCGATTATCTTCAAAGCGGCGATCATTGCGCTCGCCACGATTATCACGATCAAACTTCTTGTACCTTGGATTGCCATTTTCTTCCGACTTGGCATCAAAACCACGATTTCTGCGAGTTTCGTGATTATCTTTTCTATCGAATCTGCGATCACTGCGGTTATCACGATCATCACGGTTGAACCTATGATCATTATCACGATGGTTAAACCTACGATCGTTATCCTTCTTAAAACCGCTCTTATTGAATCCACCTTTGTGGAATCCATTGCGTCTTAAACCTTCTGAACTACCAGAATCACGCTCAAAATCGTCACGACGACCGTTCTTATGATCATCATATCTGCGATCATTGTGCTCAAATCTACGTTCGCCATCACGGTGATTAAACTTTCTGCCACCATCTTTGTGGAATCCACCATTATGGAATCCACCACGATGCTCGCCGTTTCCACCATTTTTACCGCCATTTTGACGGCTAAAATGGCCACGATTACCAAACGACTTACCACTACGCGATCCGCGTTCTTCGCCCATTATTGGCATACCTTTCAAATTCTAAAAATATAAAATTATACTAAAAATCTAATATTAAAAACAAATCAAACACGCTTAAAAAACTAAGCACGCTCAACAGCGCCAATAGCCTTCTTGCCCCTACGAATCAAAGCAAAACGACCATGTAAGAATGAATTATCATTCAAAATGTCATCGACACTGTCTACTCGATTATTGTTAACGTACAAACCACCGGCTTCAATAGCACGACGAGCTTCAGAAATTGTGCGGAACAATCCAGCAGCAACAGCAGCCTCAACAACGCGATCACCACTATTTGCTTTAGCAAATTCTAAACTACCATCCTGCGCCTTAACCTTAACACCATCCAAGGCAGCTTCAAGAGTTTGCTCATCAATAGCGTCTAAATCACCCTTACCAAACAATGCCGAAGAAGCTGCAATCGCCTGATTCGTAACATCTTCACCATGAACAAAGCTCGTAACTTCCCAAGCGAGAACACGCTGAGCTTCACGACTTCCTGGGTCTTCTTGAATTTGCTTTTCCAAGCGCTCAATCTCACTCTTAGGCAAGAACGTAAAAGCTTTAAGAAGCTTAACAACTTCATCGTCTGGCTGATTAAACCAGAACTGATAGAAGCGATAAGGGCTAAGCATTGTAGGATCAAGCCACATTGCATTACCCTCCGACTTACCAAACTTACGACCTTGATTATCCGTAATAATAGGGCTTGTAAACACGTGCACAGAAGCTCCGCGAACCTTACGAATCAAGTCCATGCCAGAAGTCAAATTACCCCACTGATCCGAACCGCCAAGCTGCAAAGTAACATTGTAATTATCAAACAAGTACAAGAAGTCGTTTCCTTGCAAAACCTGATAGCTGAACTCAGCAAAAGAAATGCCTTCGTCGGAGTTTAAGCGGCGAGCCACAATATCCTTAGAAAGCATTGTGCCAACACGGAAATTCTTACCAACATCACGCAAAAAGTCAATAGCAGACATCTTAGAAACCCAGTCGTAATTGCTAACAAAACGAACAGGATTCTCTCCATCAAGAGGCAAGATTCTGCCAATCTGTTTGCGTAAGCGCTCTGCCCAACCAGCCACAATATCTTTAGAATTAAGCGTGCGTTCTCCACTTTGACGAGGGTCACCAATCAAACCAGTAGCACCACCAACTAACGCAATAGGATGATGACCTGCAGCTTGCAAATGACGCATATTAATAAGCTGAACAAGATTACCAATATGCAATGAAGCAGCAGTAGGATCGTAACCGCAATAATAAGTTAATGGTTCTCCGTCAAGCGCTTGAGCAAGCTGCTGCTCATCAGTAGATTGTGAAATTAATCCACGCCACTTTAGCTCTTCAAACAAGGAGGCAAATCCAGCTTCCTTGTAATTCCTGACCTGAGCCATTCGTATCTCCTTATTATTGCCAAAACTTACCTAGGCATCGGGCGCTAAAAGCGCAATCCAAGCCTTTCAATTTTGGCAGCACAGGGCGACACTCTTATAAGCAGTTCCATCACTTACAGATTCAGAAAATTTCTTATACTCATCAATAGCAAGCTGAGCTTGGGTAATTTGTTCTTTTACGCGAACAAAAGCCGTTCCACCTTTTCCACATCTAGAAGCTACTGATCCATCACTAGAAAGAACAAGTTTAAGATTCTCAATATCGGCTCGATTTACAAAATCATTCAGAATATTAGCAAAATCATCATCACTTAAAACGTCTAAATCTCCACCAAGTTCTTCAGCACGTTTTACGCATAATCCTGATAACTTATGCGCATTTCTAAATGGAACACCTTGTTTTACAAGCCATTCTGCAATATCTGTAGCTAAGGCAAAACCAGTAGCAGACTGTTCACGCAACCTAGCAATATTAAATTGCATTGTTCTAACCATCCCTGCGAATGCTGGAAGCAGAACTTCTAGAGTGTCAATTTGGTCAAAAACTGCCTCTTTATCTTCTTGCAAATCTCTTGCATAAGCAGTAGGAAGACCTTTAAGAGTGGCCATTAATCCAGTTAAATCTCCTATTAATCGTCCTGCTTTTCCTCTAGCAAGCTCCGCAATATCTGGATTCTTCTTTTGAGGCATAATAGAAGATCCAGTAGAATAAGCATCGTCTAAAGTTACGAACGCAAATTCTTGAGTATTCCATATAATAATCTCTTCGCTTAAGCGAGAAATATCAACGCCAATCATGGCTGCAATAAATGAAAACTCCGCAACAATATCTCTACTTGCTGTAGCATCAATAGAATTCGCGCAGACAGCAGAAAAACCAAGTTCTTTAGAAACTTCTTCGGGATCTAGCCCAAGAGTGTTGCCAGCCAATGCCCCTGCTCCGTATGGACTTTCGTTTGCGCGCAAATCCCAATCCGCAAGGCGATTGACATCTCGCAAAAGCGGCCAAACATGAGCCATTAGCTGGTGTGCAAGCAAAATAGGTTGAGCATGCTGCATGTGAGTACGACCAGGCATTACAGAATCTTTTGCAGCTAAAGATTGAGCAACTAAAGCATTACAAACATCTAACACGAGAGCAGCCAAAACGCGCGAGTGTCTGCGCAAAAACATGCGTATTAAAGCTGCAATTTGATCGTTTCTAGAGCGTCCAGCTCTAAGTTTTCCGCCAAGTTCGCTTCCTGCAATCTCAAGCAAACCGCGCTCTAATGCAGTTGCCTCATCCTCGTCTTCTTCAATTGGCGTAAAAGTGCCATTATCCACGCGATTTTGCAACTCGTCTAGAGCTTTTTGAAGATCCTCGTATTCTTGATTTGTTAATAAACCTGCACGATGCAACGCATGCGCATGAGCGCGAGATCCTGCAATATCGTCATCTGCTAATCGCCAGTCAAATTGAGTTGATTTGCTAAGCTTTGCAAGCTCTGCGGAAGGTCCTGAGCTAAAACGTCCGCCCCACAAGGCTATTGGATGGTTTGCGTTGGCATTTGCGTTGGCATTTGCGTTGGCATTTGCGTTGGCATTTGCATCGTGCATAGTTATATTCTTCTTTCTGCTTTCCTCTTGTTAGTTGTTCTTTGCAACGCGCATATCTCGAGCCGCTGCAACCTTGCTAGACAATCCGTAGATTTCAATAAATCCGTTGGAAGCGCGCTGGTCGAAAGTATCGGAAGAATCGTAAGTAGCCAAGTTAAAGTCGTACAAAGACTCATCCGACTTTCTGCCTGTTACAACAGCCTTTCCAGCGTATAAAGTCATGCGAATATCGCCAGAAACATGCTCTTGCGTTTCGTTTATGAACGCGTTCAAAGAACGCACAACTGGCGAGAACCACTGGCCGTCATACACAAATTCCGCCCACTTTTTATCAAGAGCACGCTTAAGCCTATGCTGTTCGCGCTCCAAGCAGCAATTCTCAAGCTCTTGATGAGCCGTAATCAAAGCTTGCGCGCCTGGAACTTCGTACAATTCGCGAGACTTAATGCCAACTAGACGATCTTCAATAATGTCGATTCTACCGATTCCTTGTGCCCCAGCTCTTTTGTTCATTTCTTCGATTGCTTGCAATGGAGTTACGCTATGACCGTCAATTGCAACTGGAATACCTTTTTCAAACGTGATTGTAACTTCGTCTGGAGTTGTAGCTTCCAAAGGATTCTTTGTGTAAGAGTAGCATTCTTCGGTTGGAGCATTCCACGGATCTTCCAAAAAGCCTGTTTCAATAGCCCTTCCCCAAACATTTTGGTCTATAGAATATGGGCTTTTCTTGCTTTGAGTAATCGGAAGCTTGTGCTCGTTTGCAAAAGCGATTTCCACATCGCGAGTAAGCGACAAATCGCGAATTGGGCTAATTGCCTTTAAATCTGGATCCAAAGACTGGATTGCAACTTCAAAACGAACCTGATCGTTTCCTTTGCCAGTGCAACCGTGTGCGATTGTATCAGCATCAAATTCGTGCGCTGCGTGAACTAAGTGACGAGTGATAAGCGGCCTAGAAAGCGCGGAAACTAAAGGATACACGTCTTCGTACATTGCATTTGCTTTTAATGCGAGCATGCAATAGTTATCCGCAAATTCTTCACGAGCATCAACTACATACGATTCAACAGCACCACAAGCCAAAGCACGATTTTTAATAACTTCGAGCGCTTCTCCACCTTGACCAACGTTTAGTGACACAGCTACAACGTCTTGACCTGTTTGCTCTTTAAGGTACGGAATAGCTACAGATGTATCGAGGCCACCCGAATACGCCAATACAATACGTTTCTTACTAGTCATAGTGACCTCCCAAGGTCATATATTGAATAAATAAACGATATATAGTATATTATACAACCATAGATAAAATCTCAACACGCTTAGAAATACAACGTTTTTATTACATTCCGAAAAATAATATTTAAAAAAATAAGACAATAAAAATAATACTTATGCAATTGATTACACTATAACAAAGTGCAAAACCACAACACTGTGGTCTTTGCAGCAAGTATTATAAATTCAACATCCATCGATGCATATTAGACACAAATATAACTATAAAATGAATAAACTAATACAAAATCACCTAGATGCAACTGAAAGCATCCAATTAGCTCTATCTTCTGCTTCTTCGTTAGAAACACAAACCATAAGCACTGTATCATCGCCAGCAACCGAACCTAAAATACCTTTTAAAGGCTGCCTATCAATAACACTTGCAACATATTGAGCAGCGCCCGAAGGAGTGTGAATCACAACAATATTATTAGCAAATCCAACTTCTGTAATAAGACCAGAAAGAGTCCTAGCAACCTGTTGATCAATCCTAACGGTATCCATTGCGTGACGATTACCAGTTCCATCTCCTAGAACATAAGCAATTCTGCCGTCTGTAAGACGAATTTTAACCGCATTTATTTCATCCAAATCTCTACTCAAAGTTGCTTGAGTAACCTCAAAACCATGACGAGCCAAAACTTTAGCAAGCTGAGACTGTGAAGTAATAACCTCACTTAAAAGCGCCTGTTCAATCGCATTTAAACGTGCAGCTTTAGTCGTAGGACGCTGCTTTCCAGCGGATTCAATAGAACCAAAATCGTCATTATCATCAAAAGCATCGTCAAAATTATTATCTTCATTCACATAACTATGATTAAGCGCATCATCGCTACTAAAATTATTTGACTTCCTATTAGACTCAACCATAATTGGCAATACCTTTCTAAAGAGCACTCCAATCTAATATACATGAATACATAAATATATTCATGAATATATACATTTTAACAAAGCCATAAATACTATTTTATTTACTAAAAAATACGGCTGAACAACCAGATAATACTAATCATTCAGCCGTATTAATTTAAAAAACGCGACTCTGTAACTTATACTCGAACTTATACTCGCAATGTTGCATGCAATTTTTGAGCAGACTTTGTAATAGCCTCTCGAACCGCTTCCATATCATCGCTAGAAAGCGTTCTATCAGCAGCCCTAAATGTTACAGAATAAGCAAGAGATCTTAGCCCTTCTCCAAGTTGTTCGCCTTCATAAACATCGAACAACTCTACAGACTCAAGCAAATCACCAGAAGCTTTAACAATAGCTTCCTTTAAATCGTGAGCAGTCAAAGAAGAAGGAGCAACAAACGCGAAGTCCTGCTTAACAGGAGGGAATGTAGAAACAGGTTTTGCCTGAACAGGCTTAACTTGCATAGCATCAAACAATGCGCTCAAATCAAGCTCGAATGCTGCAGAGTGCTTTGGCAAACCCAAATTCTCATCAACCTGAGGATGAAGCTCTCCAACAATACCAATTTCAACATCGTCGGCACCATCAACAGGAATATACACCTTCGCGGTACGACCTGGATGCCAAGAAGCAGGAACATCATCAGAATTAATCTGACGAACGTCAAAAGCAACGCCGATTCGCTTTCCTAAACGATTAACAGCTTCTACAGCATCACTCCAATCAACTTCTCTATGAGTTCCAAGCCAACCTGTTTCTTCAGCATTACCAGTTAAAAGAGCTGCAACATGCAAAGGCTGCTCAGGCAAACCTGCATCCAACGCAACAAGCTGAGCATCCGTAGGACGAACCGAACCAGGCAAAGCAGGAATAGCTGGAGCATTAGGATCCGCAAAATACACGTGACCAAGCTCATAAAGAGAAACATCACTTAAGCCACGACGAATATTTCTGCGAACCGTTCCAGCTAAAGTGGTAAGAACATTCCTTCGAAGCCAAGGACGATCGCCAGCCAAAGGATTTGCGATTTTTACGCTGACTTTAGCAACAGAATCAACGTCTTCACGGAAAGCTTTAAAATCTTCCTGACCAACAAACGGGTAGCTCAAAGATTCAATCAAGCCCATTTCAGCAAGTTCATATGCAATAGCTCTACGAGTTGCTTGATCTTGCGTTAAACCAGTTTTGCCAGTAACAGGAACAGCTGGAACCTTAACAGGAATCTCATCGTAGCCAACCAAGCGCGCGATTTCTTCGACCAAATCGCATGGCTCATTTAAGTCTGGGCGCCAAGTTGGAGGCAAAACAGAGAAGGATCCGTTTCCGCCGCCAGCAACAGAGCAACCAATATCCGTAAGAATATCGCTAATACGATTCAAATCAATGCTTAAGCCAGAAACACGCTCTACTTCGCTAGCTTTGAAAACAATAACACTTCTATCAACAGTATTGTTTACGTCTGTAGGCGTATTAGAAGGCTCTCCAGAACCAAAATCGCTGAGCATTGTAACAGCCATTTGCGCAGCTGCTGGCTGCAAAGCAGTATCAACGCCACGCTCAAACCTGCGAGATGCCTCAGTTGGAAGCTTATGTCTACGAGCTGTACGTGCAATAGAAACGGGGTCAAAGTGTGCAGCTTCAACAAGAATATTCTTCGTTTCGCTCGTTACTTCTCCATACATTCCGCCCATTACGCCAGCAAGTCCAAGAACACGCGAACCGTGATTTCCCTTTGGAGAATCGCAAATAAGCAAGTCCTCAACGTTAAGCTCTCTGTCTTTGCCATCTAAAGTTGTTAAACGCTCTCCAGCTTTAGCGCGGCGAACAACAATAGGACCTTCAATCTTATCTAAATCATAAGCGTGAAGAGGCTGACCTAAGTCGAGCATTACGTAATTTGTAACGTCTACTGCAAGAGATATACCACGCATTCCAGCACGAGTTAAACGCCTACGCATCCAATTAGGGCTAGAAGAATCTGGATTAAAGTTTCTAACAACGCGAGCGTAGTAACGGTCGCATCCAACAACACCATGAATAGGATTATTATCTTCAATACTAACTTCTATATCTTTAGAAGCTCCATCAGACATAGAAACTACTTGATCAGCTTTATTATTAAGTTCAATTACTGGATCAGTGTAAGTTGCACCAGTTGAATGGTGATATTCGCGCGCAACACCCCTATAAGAAAACGCGTATCCACGATCAGGAGTGATGTTAATTTCCAGCAAAGGCTTGTTTAAGTGAAGAAGCGACATTGCGTCGTCTCCAGGTTTCAAAGCATCATATTCAGCTTTAGAGAAACCGTATTCGCGAAGCAAAATAATGCCATCGTGGCTATCTCCCAAACCAAGCTCGCGCTCGGATGCGCACATTCCATTAGAAATGTGGCCGTAAGTTTTGCGAGGCTCAATCTTAAAATCGCCAGGCAAAACTGCCCCAGGAAGAGTTACAACAACTTTTTCTCCAGCAGCCATGTTTGGAGCACCGCAAATAATTCCACGAGGAACCTTATTACCATTTTCGTCTACCTCGTTGTATTTATCTCCAACATCAACATGGCACCAATTAATAATTTTGCCATTTTTTTGCGGCTCAGGAGTAGCATCAACGACGTATCCTACAACAATAGGACCTGTAACTTGAGAGTCGTGAATCTCTTCTTCTTCTAAGCCAACTCGCACCAAATCTTTAGCAAGCTGCTCGTAAGTCAAACCTTCTGGCACTTCAACATGATCTTTAAGCCAGTCAATATCTACCATTGGCATGAGTACTACTCTCCCATCACAAACTGTTCACTGAAGCGCTTATCGCCTTCAACCAAATCGTGCATATCGTTAATATCGTGACGAAGCAGCAAAGTGCGCTCCAAGCCAACACCGAAAGCAAATCCCGTATAAACATCTGGGTCTAAGCCTGCAGACTTAAGAACATTCGGATTCACCATTCCGCATCCGCCCCATTCAATCCAACCTGGGCCACCCTTCTTATCTGGGAACCAAAGATCCAACTCCGCACTAGGCTCCGTGAACGGGAAGTAGCTTGGGCGCAAACGGCTTTTTGCATCTGGACCAAACATTGCAACAGCAAGGCGATCAAGAACACCCTTTAAATCAGCCATGCTCAAATGTTTATCTACTGCCAAAGCTTCGCACTGGTGGAAGACTGGAGTATGCGTTGCATCAAGCTCATCCGTGCGGAATACTCGGCCTGGGGACGCAATATACAGAGGTACTCCTCGCTCAATTAACGCACGAACCTGATCGGAAGAAGTTTGCGTACGCAAAACCATGTTAGATCCAACAAATCCTGCAGCATCCTTTGCCTGATTACCTTGCACATAAAAAGTATCTTGCATTTGACGAGCAGGATGATCTGGACCAAAATTCAACGCGTCAAAATCGAACCACTCTGTTTCTACCTCTGGTCCTGCAGAAATCTGCCAACCCATAGACACAAAGAAGTCTTCAAAGTCTTCAATAATACGCGCAATCGGATGGCGAGCGCCAAGCGGCTTACGATTTATTGGCAAGGTCATATCGATTGTTTCTTTTTGAAGCATATTAGCTTCTTCAATAGCCTTAATACGCTCTTGGGCTGCTGCAAATTCACGACCAAAATCAGCGCGTAAAGCCGACATTATCTTGCCAGCTTCTTTCTTTTCTTCTACTTGAAGACTTCCAATAGACTTGCTGGCAAGGGTCATTGCAGACTGAGCTCCTGCATACTTAGTTTTTGCCGCTTTCAACTCTTCCATTGTTTTAGCGGCTTGAACACAAGCTATACCCTCTTTTACTACCTTTGTAATTGCCTTCGAGTCGAACGGCTTACTACTTGCCACAGCACCCTTCCTATCCGTGTTATGTGTACTTTTGTGAAGCATTCAAAAAACGTCTCAAATCTACATTTTTCGCTCATGACTAGACATAGCCAAGCCCATTAGCATTACTGCAGCGCTGGTTGCCAAGTTCATTGATTCTGCTTTTCCGTAAATAGGTATTACCGATATTTCGTCTACTTTATTTAATATTTCTTCTGGCAATCCTCTGGCTTCGTTTCCAAATAATATTGCATTAGATCCTTCGTTATATCCTTTATTTAAATCATCACTTAGTGGTTTTAGAAGATTTGCAAAAGACTTTGGTTTTTTATTTTCCGTTCCATAAATATCAGCTGCAATAACCCTTATTTTTAATGACTTTGTCCAATCAAACCAATCATCCTCACTCATTGTCACTACTGGCAAATGGAATAATGAGCCTGCAGTAGAACGAACAAGCTTTGAATTAAAACGATTCACGCAATCGTCAACAAAAACAACGGCACTACAACCAGCTACATCTGCAACGCGAATAATCGCACCAGCGTTGCCAGGGTCTCTTACCTGCCAGCAGGCTGCAATCAATATAGGATCATAAGCAAAACCAGACTTATATTTGCTTTCTACCCCAATACTATTAAATTCTTTTATAAATTCTTTATCTAAAATAGTAGAATCACAAACGGCAACAATCCCTTGACAATCCGTACTGATCTTATGCATAACTTCTGCTGTTGCAGGGTGCACATAGCACTGATTTTTTAAGGATTCGTCAACAATTTTGCTTATTGTTTCTAAAGATCCATTTTGCAAAATGCCATTTTTAAGATTTTTAAAAGAATTGACATCAATGTAGTCACTATTAACAGCATCTTGCAAAACGTAAATGTCTAGAATCGACTTATGCGCGTACCTTACCGCTTCCCTAACGCTTTGCGGACCTTCTACTAAAAAGCGCCCATCCACTCGCGATTTTGCACGACTTATTGCGCAAATACGCTTAACGCGATCGCTATGCGCGTTGTCTATTAACTCTTTTAACGGCATAATATCACTCTACTTTACATATAGTTACAACACGCGTAAATGTTGCAATACAAAACTACTCAACGAAACTACTCATGATGTTCCGACGAACTTTGAGTGGTATATCCTTCAGGTTCTAGTTGGAATGTGGTGTGCGAAACAGAAACTGGAAAATGCTCACGCAAACAATCTTGAAGCTGGCTTAAAATATCAGCACACTGATCCATTGTTAAATCGCGCTCTACAACAACATGTGCCATAAAAATAGGCATTCCTGTAGAAACAGTACTTGCATGCAAATCGTGAACAGCAAGAACATGAGGAACGTGTTCAAGATGATCGCGAACTTTTTCTATATCCAATCCTTCCGGCGTTTGCTCAAGCAAAACTTTTACAGCATTTTTAAGCAAATGTAACGCTCTAGGAATCATCAAAATTGCAATAATCCCGCCAGCTAAAGCATCAAATCCATTCCAACTAGTACTCATCATTACTACAGCAGACACTACAACAGCAACAGATCCCAAAGCATCGTTCATTACTTCTAAAAAGGCTGCTCGCATATTCATGTTGTCTTTAGATTGAGAAACAAGAATTACAAGAGAAGCGAGATTTGCAAGCAAACCAAGAATACCAAAGAAAAGAAGCTGATTTACATCATGTATTCCATTATGATTTACACCAAAAAGACGCATACAAGATTCCACAATCGCATAAATGCCAACAAAAAGTAGAACAAGAGCACCAGCAGCAGCAGTAATTACCTCTAGCCTAGCCCAACCCCAAGTGCGCTTTGCATTAGGTCTTTTGCGCATCAAAATCGCAGTAACCGTAGATGCAGCTAAAACAGAAATATCTGTTAACATATGTCCTGCGTCAATTAACAAAGAAAGTGAATTTGTTAAAACAGATCCAATTACTTCTGCCAAGAATACAATAGACGTTAAAGCCAAAGTGATAGTTAGCTTATGCTGATGCGCATGACTTGCTTTAATAGCATCTTGCAAAGAAGCGGCATTAGTTCCAGAAGTACTTAAATCATTCTTCTCTAAGATTTCACTGGAAGAGTTTGACAAATGATGATTATTCACACAAATCTCCTATGTTCATACAAATAAGTATCTCGATATCGTTTCTCAATATCATTCCCAATATGCCTTATACGCAATGAACCCCAGCCTAAGCTAGGGTTCACGCATAAACATCTAAAGATTAATTATCTAAAAACTTATTCTATTATTACTATTCGTCAATTAACGCGCCGAGATGATGGGAAGTTGATTCGGCAATCAAATCATCTTTAAAATCGCCATTATCAGCAGCATTAATTATCTTCATTGAGACATCAACCACATCTGGCTGCAAAGCATTAACCCAATGAATACGCGAATCTCTTCCAAACCAACCCATTTGTTTTCTAGCAAGACGTTTAGTTTTCTGAGCAATATCAGCAAAAGCATCATCTTCGCTGCATAAGCCGTCTAAATAGTCCATTATTTGCTTGTATCCCAAAGCTCTACTCGCAGTAACACCAAGCCTTGAGCGAATCTCTTTAACTTCGTTTACAAAACCCTGCTCGCGCATCATTTTTGTGCGAAGCTCCACTCGCGCATCCAAATCTTCTCTGTTTAAGTCCAATCCTATTTGCACACAATCAATCAAATACTTGTATTTTGGCAGAGTAGCAGAATACGGCTTTCCTGTTAATTCAATAACTTCTAGAGCGCGAATTGTTCTGCGCGAATTTCTTGGATCCATATTTTTAGCCGCCACTGGGTCCAGTTTTTGTAACTCTTCAAAAAGAGACATTGCTCCTTGCGACTTTTCACGATCTTCCAAAGCTTTGCGAATATTAGGATCTGTACCTGGAAAAGTTATATCATCTACAGCCGCACGAGCA
The DNA here is from genome assembly GCF_049262845.1 of Gardnerella sp. DNF00109. Lineage (NCBI taxonomy): Bacteria > Bacillati > Actinomycetota > Actinomycetes > Bifidobacteriales > Bifidobacteriaceae > Gardnerella > Gardnerella sp. DNF00109. The sequence continues at coordinate 581,153 of NZ_CP058406.1, read as the reverse complement.
TATAGACCAGAGCCTCCAACAAGAATTGGGCGAATACCTTTTTCTTGCAAATCGCGTATGCATTGCCTAGCAAGCGTTTGAAATTTTGCAACGCTCATGGATTCTTCTGGATCAATAATATCTATTAAATGATGCTTAATCTCGCTTTGCTCTTCTTTAGTGGCTTTTGCTGTACCAATATCCATATAACGGTACATTTGATATGCGTCTGCGTTTATAATCTCCGCTTTTACACCACGTTCAGCAAATTTCTTTGCAATTGCAATACCAAGACTCGTTTTGCCAGATGCTGTTGGACCTACAATCGAAATCACTTTCGGCGGTTTGCACACAATGCGCTCCTAATAATCATATTAAACGAACTAAAATCAACCTTAAAGAAGAATCTTTTCTACAAATTTACACAATCAAACATACATAAAAGTCAATAAAAGTAGTAGGAGATTTTGCTTCGACACCAAAGCAGTAGTTGATTACCACACTGTATTACAATCCCCATTGAGGACGACACGCGCTATTGTTGATGTGTTTTATTTTATATGGTACCGTTTTCGCTAACTTAAAACCGAATGATTTTTATTGTTTACACGTGTTCGTGCATTTTACAACTAAAATTATTCGTTCAACGTGATTTATAAAAGGATTCCATTTGGTTTTACGTTAATCATTTTGTTGTCTTTTCTGCACCGATGGAGAATAGATATGATTACTATTTCTCATGTAGCATATGCGATTTTAAAACGTTATGGGAAAATGAATATTAATCGCTTACAATTACTTTCTTACTATTGCCAAGCTTATAACCTAGCATCCACTAATTCTCCTTTGTTCTATAACAATTTTCAGGCTTGGCGCAACGGTCCAGTATGCCTAGATTTATTTAAAATGCACAGAATTAATGATGTTTTTATAGAATGTAAAGATATTGTTCTAGGACCTTATGAACTTAAAAATCATCTTACTTATTCTAATTTACTCACTATCTATAACGTTTGCGACGCTTTAATTGATTTTAGTATTGAAGAACTAGAAAATCGCGCCCGCAGTGAGATGCCATGGATTGATGCACGCAGAGGGATATTACCAAATAAGGCTAATGAAGTAGAAATATCTAAGAAAATTATTCATGATTATTACGTAAAACATCCAGTAATTAATACGAATTCACGAACAACACGAAGCAAAGAATTTAGAAAAGATGATGAAGAACTACAAAAAGACATACAAGATATAATTTCTGAACAAATTGAAAAATTTAATCAATATAATCAAGATGAAAAAGTTAGAAGAATAAGACGGGCTGAAAAAATTTTAAGAGAAAAATTAAGCATATTGAATGGGCTTAAAAATAATAAAATTTATTTTGATGAAAACATTGTTCGTATTACAGCACGACATTTTGTTGACTACATAAACAATGATATTAATGATAAAAATAAAAATAAATAAGTGGTATAGGTCAAAACATACGGCGCAAATAAGTATGCATAGGAAAGTCAAAAAAGCTCTAGATCTTATACCTAGAGCTTTTGCTCTGATTATTTCCGTCTGTTGTATGTGCTATATCACATATCGTACATACTTGTGTGCAAGCGGTAAACAACGCCCACTGTTCTATGCTAAAAGCGTTGGAAACATTGGGATTTGCTACAAATAACGCCACTGTTTTAGCAGTGGCGTTATTGCGTTTGTGGAGTCGCGGGGAATTGAACCCCGGTCCGGAAACCGTACCCTCGGTCTTCTACGTGCGTAGCCTGCTGGCCATTCGGCAGTTTTTCTGCCCCCATGTTATCGCAGACAATTCATGGCGAGCATATCTACAGTAAAAGTCCCTGAACTACCCTGCAGCTCGGCAATTCAAGCAAGTCTTCTAATGACGTTTAGCACCACTCCGAAGACGTGAGTGGGTAAACGGAGCAGCTGCTCACTGGTTAATCCTGGCGCGAAGCTCAGGCAGCAAGAGCGAACTCAGTGCGATTAGATTTAGCACTTATTCTTTTGCGAAAGGACGTTTACGAGTGGACTTTCGCATTCTCGGCACGCTTCCCCGCGGCGAACAGATCACCGTCGAAACCGATCGACCCCTTTTGATTTATCAAACTATCAATTAGATACTGGCATAAAGCCAGAATAATCATTATAAATAAACGTTTTAACAGAGTCAACCTGTTTTAGGCTATTGATTTATTTCAGACTAATCCAAAGACTAATCCAAAGACTAATCCAAAGACTAATCCAATAAATCACTTACCTTTAGTCTCACCTGTTTTAACACCATCACTATTGCCTTTGGCAAGCTTCTTCGATTTTTCAACAAATCTTCTATTAACAACAAACGTACAAATTGACGCAACAAACACGCAAATAAATATTGTAACGTTTCTAGCTCTAGCATTTCCAAGACTTTTTACAGCATTAACATGAAGAGCAACAGCAGATTCCGCATCAACAGTGGTCTTTACTTTTCCGTCACTAACGCTCACAGTTTTAGTGCAATCTTTAGACTCATAAACATTGCAATATTCACCATCTGGCAAGTCAGTCTTATAACTCACTTTTTGCGGCTCTTCCGTATTGTTAATCGCAAGAAAACCCTTGTTTCCTCGGCTAAATGCAACGTTATTATCGTCATCATCTTGCCAATTAGTAACCTTAGTGCCCCTAACGGCGTTGTAGAACCCAATCATTCCGCGAATCGAAGTTAACCTTTGCGTGCATTGCCACTTAGAATCCTTTGCACAACTCACATCAGGAATCGAAGTTTGCGTAGCTCCAGGTGCTCCCTCATCTCGTTTTGTAAACTCATAACCAGAAAACACATTTGGAGTTCCATATGGATACGCCAACATAAACGCGTTTGCAAGCTCGTATTTTTTACCATCTTTATACGTCAAAACTCTGCTTGCATTATCTCGCTCAGTATCCCAATTTGTAACGAAAATCGCAGCTTTTTTGCTTGGAATCAACTTATCTGTAATATGTTTAAGATTCTCAATAGACCCATAAAAATAGTTTCTAAGCCTATAAGAGTACTCAAATTCATTCACTTCACCAGTTTGCAAATATTGGTTTGGCTGAATTCTAGGGTCTTGCTCAGAAAACCCTATTGTTTCTTGCATCCACCAAATCTTATCTGGCGTTGTTCCAGCAGCCTCTGCAGCTGCATCTTTTATTCCCTTTACATCTTGCGGAGACATGTGTTTTGCTGCATCAACTCTAAACCCAGCCACTCCAAGCTTTAGCATATGCGCAAAGTACTCTCCCAAAGTTTTTTGCACATGAGGATTAGAAGTGTCCAAATCCAACAGTCCAACAAGTCGATGCGTCCAAACGATTTCTGCTTTTCGATACGTGTTGATATTTTCTGTTGACTTATGAAAATCGTCTTTTGTATATCCAGCATCTGGGAACGATTGATTTGCAGCATCATACTTGCTTCCACCAACGCCAACAGTGTCTTTGTTTGCAAAACCAGTTGTGTGGTTTATTACCGCATCTGCAATAATTCCAACACCCGAAGCTTTGCACGTTGTAATCATCTTTTTAAACTCGTCTTCTGTGCCAAGTTTTGAATTTAGCTTATAGCTTACAGGTTGATAGCTTGTCCACCATTGGTCACCTTTAATATGATCTTGCGGAGGTGATACTTGTACATATTTTACGCCTTCTGGGCCGTACGTTTTTTTGCATTCCTTAGCTATACTTCTCCAATTTTGTTGGAACGCTGTTACGATTACACCTTTTTGTGTAGTTTTTTGAGATGATTTTACGCCCTCATCTGCAATCGCTGGTCTGCTTGCGACTACTGCTCCCGCCAAAATCATAGCGACGCAAGATGTTATAGCCGCAACTCTTGCCAACACAAACTTTAACTTTACAAGCGCCTTTTTATTGAAGCTTGTAAATACTTCTATGCCGTGGATCATCATTGTTCCTTCCTGCAAGAATTGCGGCTTTGCTTTGTTCTTACTTTATTCTTTTTAGAGCTAGATTCTACCTCACTATATTAGAACCATCTATTCCCACTCGATTGTGGCAGGCGGCTTAGATGTAACGTCTAACACAACGCGATTAATCTGGCGACATTCGTTTGTGATTCGAGTAGAAATCTTTGCCAATACATCGTAAGGAACTCGCGACCAATCAGCAGTCATAGCATCCTCAGAACTTACTGGTCGAAGCACAATTGGAGATCCATATGTGCGCTCGTCTCCTTGAACTCCAACAGAGTGAACATCTGCCAAAAGAACAACTGGGCATTGCCAAATATCGCGATCTAATCCAGCTGCCGAAAGCTCTTCGCGCGCAATCGCATCTGCTTCTCTAAGAACAGCTAAACGCTCGCGAGTAATCTCGCCAACAATGCGAATTCCCAATCCTGGGCCTGGGAACGGCTGGCGCCACACAATAGCGTCTGGAAGCCCAAGCTCCGTACCAATTGCGCGAACTTCATCCTTAAACAAAGTGCGTAAAGGCTCAATAAGCTTAAACTTTAAGTCCTTTGGCAAGCCGCCAACATTGTGATGCGACTTAATGTTTGCAGCACCGTCTCCGCCACCAGATTCCACAACATCTGGGTAAAGTGTGCCTTGTACAAGGAACTTAACTTCTGCTCCAGATTTTCCAGCTTCTTCAATAACTTGACGTTGCGCTTTTTCAAATGTGCGAATAAACTTTTCGCCAATAATCTTGCGCTTGCGCTCTGGCTCGCTCACGCCTTTAAGCGCATCTAAAAAGTCATCTTCTGCATCTACTGCAATAAGCTTGATTCCAGTGGCCTCAACGAAATCGTGCTTAACTTGCTCAACTTCGCCTTTACGGAGAAGGCCATGGTCTACAAAAACGCAAGTGAGCTGATCTCCGATTGCCTTATGTACCAGTGCTGCTGCAACGGCGGAATCGACTCCTCCAGAAAGTCCACAAATAACTTGTGCATCTCCAACTTCAGCGCGAATCTTTGCAACCTGATCTTCTATAATATTCGAAGGATTCCAATCATTTTCCAATCCTGCACACTCGTGCAAAAATGTGGAAATCAGCTTTTGACCTAAAGGCGTATGCTTGACTTCTGGATGCCATTGCACTCCGTAAAGCTTGCGACTTTTATCTTGCATAGCTGCAACTGGAGCACCTTGAGTGTGAGCAAGCACCTCGAATCCTTCTGGCGCGCTCTTAACTGCCACTCCGTGACTCATCCAAGTATTTTGATCTAATGGAGAATTAGCAAGCAATCCTTCTGCTTCATCAATAGTTGCATGCGTTTTTCCGTACTCACCCAATGCAGCTTTGTCTACAACGCCACCAAGCTCGTGAGCCATAACTTGGAATCCGTAGCAAATTCCGAGCACTGGAACTCCTGCTTCAAAAATCTTTGTGTCAATTTTTGGCGCTCCTGGCTCATAAACGGAAGCAGGCCCGCCAGAGAGAATTATGGCTTTTGGATCTTTTGCCAGCATTTCTTCTACTGGCATAGAGTGCGGAACAAGCTCCGAATAAACGTTTGCTTCCCTCACTCTTCTAGCGATTAGCTGGGCATATTGGGCACCGAAGTCAACTACAAGTACCGGACCTTTTGCCATGATTCTCCTTATTTACACGCTTCTTATATATTACTTATTTATCACTTTATTTTTTGCAAATGTTTTAAAGGTGATATTTAAGGCTGATTCATTTTATACTAATGGCGCTTTGCGACGTTGCAGCGCTTCGAAACGCCGTGACTTATCTAGTTTTAAAACCAATCAAGCTTTATATAACAATAAAGTGAACATAAAACATAACATAAATGATAATTTTAAGAAAATTTTTGCGAACACTTTAACACATTTTTTCAACAAAATCGCACGTAGTGAGTAATCAAACGCACAAAAGTCAAAAGCTGTTACTATACTGAGAATGATGGAAAAAGAGGCTAATACATTCGTTTTTAAGCCTCTATGACCAAATGGTAATGATTAAAATTGCACTGAAAAGTGCTTGAGTACAGGAGTACACATGACGAGTCCTGTTATTGGCACCCCTTGGAAGAAGCTAAATGCTCCAGTTTCTGAGGCGGCCATCGAAGGCGTAGACAAGTATTGGCGCGTAGCAAACTATCTCGCAATCGGTCAGATTTATCTTCGCAGCAACCCTCTAATGAAGGAGCCATTTACTCGCGAAGATGTTAAGCATCGTCTGGTAGGTCACTGGGGAACTACTCCAGGCCTTAACTTCCTTATTGGACACATCAACCGCTTTATCGCTGATCACCAGCAGAATACTGTAATCATCATGGGTCCAGGCCACGGCGGCCCAGCTGGTACTGCTCAGTCCTACCTCGACGGCACATACACTGAATATTATCCAAAGATCACTAAGGACGAAGCTGGCTTACAGAAGTTCTTCCGTCAGTTCTCTTACCCAGGCGGTATTCCTTCTCACTTCGCTCCTGAAACCCCAGGTTCCATCCACGAAGGTGGTGAGCTTGGTTATGCACTTTCTCACGCTTACGGCGCTGTTATGAACAACCCAAGCTTGTTCGTTCCAGCAATCGTCGGCGATGGCGAAGCTGAAACTGGTCCTTTGGCCACTGGTTGGCAGTCCAACAAGCTTGTGAACCCACGTACCGACGGTATCGTGCTTCCAATCTTGCACTTGAACGGTTATAAGATTGCTAACCCAACTATTCTTTCCCGTATTTCTGACGAAGAGCTTCATGAGTTCTTCCACGGCATGGGTTACGAACCATACGAGTTCGTTGCTGGCTTCGACGATGAGGATCATCTTTCCATCCACCGTCGCTTCGCTGACATGTTCGAAACCATCTTCGATGAGATTTGCGATATTAAGGCTGAAGCTCAGACTAACGATGTAACTCGTCCTTACTACCCAATGATCATCTTCCGCACTCCAAAGGGTTGGACCTGCCCGAAGTTCATCGACGGCAAGAAGACCGAAGGCTCTTGGCGTGCACACCAGGTGCCACTGGCATCTGCTCGCGATACCGAAGCTCACTTCGAGGTTTTGAAGAACTGGATGAAGTCCTACAAGCCTGAAGAGCTCTTCGACGAAAAGGGTGCTGTTAAGGAAGACGTTCTTTCCTTCATGCCAAAGGGCGAACTCCGTATTGGTGAAAATCCAAACGCCAACGGTGGTCGTATTCGTGAAGATTTGAAGCTTCCAAAGCTTGAGGATTACGAAGTCAAGGAAGTTAAGGAATTCGGTCACGGCTGGGGTCAGCTCGAAGCTACCCGTCGTCTTGGCGTTTACACTCGCGACATCATCAAGAACAACCCAGATTCCTTCCGTATCTTTGGCCCAGATGAGACCGCTTCCAACCGTTTGCAGGCTGCTTACGAGGTAACCAACAAGCAGTGGGATGCTGGCTACCTTTCTGGCTTAGTCGATGAGCACATGGCTGTTACCGGCCAGGTCACCGAACAGCTTTCCGAGCATCAGATGGAAGGCTTCCTCGAGGGCTACTTGCTCACTGGTCGTCACGGCATCTGGAGCTCTTATGAGTCCTTCGTACACGTCATCGATTCCATGTTGAACCAGCACGCAAAGTGGCTTGAAGCTACCGTTCGTGAGATTCCATGGCGTAAGCCAATCTCCTCTGTGAACTTGTTGGTATCCTCTCACGTGTGGCGTCAGGATCACAACGGCTTCTCGCATCAGGATCCAGGCGTAACTTCCGTGCTCTTGAACAAGACCTTCAACAACGATCATGTAATCGGCATCTACTTCCCAGTAGATTCCAACATGTTGCTTGCTGTTGCTGAAAAGGCTTACAAGTCCACCAACATGATTAACGCCATCTTCGCTGGTAAGCAGCCAGCTGCTACTTGGTTGACTCTCGACGAAGCTCGCGAAGAGCTCGAGAAGGGTGCTGCTGAGTGGAAGTGGGCTTCCAACGCTAAGAACAATGACGAAGTTCAGGTTGTTCTCGCTGGTGTTGGTGATGTTCCACAGCAGGAATTGATGGCAGCTGCCGACAAGTTGAACAAGCTTGGCGTTAAGTTCAAGGTTGTTAACGTTGTTGACTTGCTCAAGTTGCAGTCTGCTAAGGAAAACAACGAAGCTTTGACTGACGAAGAGTTCACTGATCTCTTCACTGCTGACAAGCCAGTCCTCTTCGCTTATCACTCCTACGCACATGACGTTCGCGGCTTGATTTACGATCGTCCAAACCACGACAACTTCAACGTTCATGGATACAAGGAGCAGGGCTCCACCACCACGCCATACGATATGGTTCGCGTGAACGACATGGATCGTTACGAGCTTACTGCTGAAGCATTGCGCATGGTTGACGCCGCTAAGTATGCCGACGAAATCAAGAAGCTCGAGGACTTCCGCCTCGAAGCCTTCCAGTATGCAGTCGACAAGGGTCTTGATCACCCAGACTACACCGATTGGGTATGGCCAGGCGTTAAGACCGACAAGCCAGGCGCTGTCACCGCTACCGCTGCAACCGCTGGCGATAACGAGTAGTTTTAAGCTATCAATGCTAAAATTGCTTAGTTGATTTTTAGGGAGTCAATCGAAAGGTTGGCTCCCTAAAAAATTAATAAAAAATATGCAAAAAATTAAAAAATCAGCTTGTTGTTCCGCAAATAGCTCTAGAATAACTAGAGGATTCTTCGTTTGATATGTAAATTTTTCAACGTTGAAATACGAAGAATAGTAAAACGAAAATGCAATGCAAAATAGAATAAACACAGACGCATCAAAGGAGAAAAGTCGTGTCGTTAGTTAACGTAACTATTATCAGCGCAGATTGCGCACAAAGTCGCAATGTCGTAGCACTAGGAGTTACAAAAGCTCTTTCAAGTCATTATCCAACAACTGTTTTTAGACCATCCGCAAAGCATGATGACGCGTTTACAAGCGAATTAATAGCATCAAGCAATACAAAACCGACTCTAGAACAAGTGATCGCAGCATGCCCATGCGCAGTTCGTAAAAACAAAGACACACTAAGAGGAGACATTGTAGCTCACTTCAACGAGCTGATTAGCGTGACGAACGCTCAAGGATGCGTTATTGTAGCAAGCGATTCTACTTCTGTATTTGATCCAGATTTATTCCGATTTGATGCAAGTGTGGCAGCCGACTTAGCTTCTCCAGTGTTCCTAAGCATTTGCGCAGAAGGCAGAGATAGCAAGCAAATCTTGCAAACAATCGAAGCACAATGTGCAAGCGTTAGCAAAGAATACACAAAAGTATTCGGCGTATTTGTAACTGATTGCAAAGAAGACTTAGCAAAAGAAGTAAAAGAAAACTACGCTCAAAACAATAATGGCACTCCACTTTGGACTTTGCCTTCTATAAGCGAATCAGAATCAGATAAATTCAACGACTATGTAGCAGATGAAGAGATTATTAGCGCTTTGAAACAGCCATTTAATGCACCTACTACCCCGTACGCCTTCCAATACAGCTTGCTTGGAAAAGCTAAAGCAAATAAGAAAACAATTGTGCTTCCAGAAGGAGAAGAAGACCGCATTCTAAAAGCAGCTGACTATTTGCTAGAACGAGACATTGTAAACATTATTATTGTTGGAGAACGCGAATCTATTCTTGCAAGAGGACAAGAGCTTGGATTAAAGTCTCTTAGCAAAGCAAGCTTCCAGTCTATGAGCGACGAAGAGGTTCTTAGCAAAATGATTAGCAAGCTTTGCGAATTGCGCGCAAAGAAAGGCATGACCGAAGAGCAAGCTAGAGAACAGCTTAAAGACGCAAGCTACTTTGGCACAATGCTAGTAGTACTTGGATTAGCAGACGGACTTGTTTCTGGCTCTGTTAACTCAACAGCAAATACTGTGCGCCCTGCTCTTCAAGTTATTAAAACTAAGCCTGGATCTAAGCTTGTTTCTGGCGCATTCATTATGTGCTTTAAGGATCATGTAGCAGTATTTGCTGATTGTGCTATTAATCTGAACCCAGACGCTGAACAATTGGCTAACATTGCTCTTCAATCTGCACAAACCGCTAAAGCTTTCGGATTAGATCCTAAAGTTGGAATGCTATCTTACTCCACTCTTGGATCTGGAAAAGGCCCAGACGTTGATTTAGTTGAGGAAGCTACAAGGCTTGTAAAAGAAAAAGACCCAGATTTGAAAGTTGTTGGATCTATTCAATTTGACGCTGCATGGTCTGAAACTGTTGCTGCGTCCAAAGCTAAAGGAAATGATGTAGCAGGTCACGTAAATGTGTTTGTGTTCCCAGATTTATGCGCTGGAAACATTGGATATAAAGCTGTTCAGCGTTCTAGCGGCGCTTTATCTGTTGGACCAATCCTACAAGGATTAAACAAGCCTGTTAACGACTTGTCTAGAGGAGCGTTGGTTCAAGATATTATTAACACTGTTGCTCTTACAGCATTGGAAGCACAATTCTAACAATAAATAACAAATTTAATAAATAGGTAAGTTCCTGCAGAGATTCTGACTAATAAAACCTACTCATTGTAGGAACTTACCTGTACACTTAAACGTGGCAATTTACTAGCCTTATCAACACTTTATGGAGGATTCCCTCATGGCAAAAACCGTTCTTGTTATCAATTCTGGTTCTAGTTCGATTAAATACCAGCTCGTCGATTTGGAAAGCGGCGAAGGTATTGCATCTGGTATTGTAGAAAAAATTGGCGAGCCAGTTGACGGACACTACAAGCACGTATTCAATGGCGAAAAGCATGAGTTTGACGAGCCAGTGCATGATCACGAGCAAGGCTTAAAGCGCGTACTCGGCTTCTTCGAGGAATATGGTCCAAATCTTTCCAAGTCTGGAATCGTAGCTGTTGGACACCGCGTTGTTCAGGGTGGCTTAACATTCCCTAAGCCTGCATTAGTAAACAAAAAGACCATTAATAAGGTGAAGGATTTGGCTGTTTTGGCTCCACTTCACAACGGTCCTGAGGCTGTTGGCGCTGAAGTCATGACTGAACTTTTGCCAGATGTTCCACAAATTATGGTGTTCGATTCTTCGTTCTTCCACGATTTGCCACAAGTTGCTGCAACTTACGCATTAAACAAAGATATTGCAAACCAGTACCACATTCGTCGCTATGGCGCTCACGGCACTTCCCACGAATACATTGGCTCTGTAGTTCCAAGCGTTGTTGGAAAGCCTGCAGAAGGCTTAAAGCAGATTGTTTTGCACATTGGCAATGGCGCTTCTGCTTCCGCTCAGATTTCTGGCAAGCCAGTTGAAACTTCTATGGGGTTAACGCCTCTCGAAGGTTTAATGATGGGCGGCCGCACTGGAGATATTGACCCAGCTGTAGTGTTCCACCTTATTCGCAACGCTCACATGAACGTAGACGAGCTTGATACGCTCTTCAACAAGCGTTCTGGCATGATGGGTATGACTGGCCACGGCGATTTGCGAGACATTCACAATCTAATTGCAGAAGGCGACGAAGACGCTAAGCTTGCTCTCGGCGTGTACGTTCACCGCATTGTTGGCTATATTGGCAACTACACTGCTCAAATGGGCGGCGTGGACGTAATCACATTCACCGCTGGCGTTGGTGAAAACGACGAGATTGTTCGCGCTCTTGTGTGCGAAAAGCTTGCTCCATTCGGCGTTAAGCTCGATGAAGAGAAGAACTTGGTTCGTTCTAAGGAGCCACGCATTATTTCCACTCCAGATAGCTCTGTGATTATTGCTGTAATCCCAACTAACGAAGAGTTGGCAATCGCTCGAAAGTCTGCACAAATTGCAGAAGATGGAGTCGATTCTTACGGCAACAAGTTTGAACGCTAAATCGTAGTGTAAAACAACGTAACGTAAAAACGTAACACATAAATAATCCCGGGTTAAAAAACTCGGGATTATTTGTTATTTAAGCATATTATTTAAGCTCACTATTTAGGCTCACTCTTTAAGCATGTTATTCCACATTGTTGGAAAATCAGGAAGCGTTTTGCGCGTAGTGGCAATATTTTTTACGCTTATATTAGATATACGAAGCCCTAACATTGCCGCAAAAGTTGCCATGCGATGATCCGCATAAGTCTCCATCACTTCCCCATGCATATTTTTGCTAGGAATAATACGAATTCCATCATCTAGCTCTTCTGCGCCTATTCCAACGCGATTTAGTTCCGTAACTATTGCACTCAAGCGGTTTGTTTCGTGGCCTCTTAGATGCGCAATACCGCGTAACTCGCTTACACTGTCTGCAAACGCAAGAATCGCAGCAATACTTGGCGCAACCTCGCCAGCAGCAGCCAAATCAAGCGACTTAATAGCACGAATTTTTCCGCTACCAGTTACGCACAATGTTGAAGAATCTGATCTAGAATGCTCAAAAACAATTTTTGCGCCCATTTGCTCAAGAATACCAGGCAACAACCCCCCAGGCTGAGTTGTTTTAAGCGGCCAATTAGGGATTTTAACGCATCCGCCAGCAATCAACGCTGCTCCAATAAAAGGCGCCGCGTTAGAAAGATCTGGCTCTACAACAACTTCATGCGGCAAAGTCAAATCATGCTCTTTAACACGCCATACTCCACTTTCTGGCATATCTACCACTCCGCCAGCTTTGCGCACATCTTCCATTGTCATTTGAATATGCGGCATACTAGGCAATTTGCTTCCAATATGCTCGATTTGTAGCCCTCCTGGAACACGAGATGCAATTAGCAGAAGTGCAGATATAAATTGAGACGATGACGAAGAGTCGATACGAATAACGCGATTATTGCAAGAATTTTGCGCGTCATTTATACCATATGATTCAAGATTTTTAGGCGGAATAACGCTAAATGGTAAGAATCCGACTTTTCCGTGATATACGATTTTTGCGCCCAATTGTTCCAATCCATCTAGAACAGGCTTCATTGGACGAGCATATGCTTGCTCATCTCCATCAAATTTCACACAATTATTTGCAAACAGCGCTAAAGCCGTTACAAAACGCATAACCGTTCCAGCTAAGCCGCAATTAACAACCGCACAATCATCTACACTAAAAACGCCATTTTTGGGCGGAATAACGCAAATTGTTGTACCATCGCAGCTTAGCGAATCGCATTTAACTCCAAATACGCTTAGCGCGTTAATCATAAGTTCCGTATCTCTTGACCGCAACAATCCCTTTAGAACAACTGGTTTTTTACCAAGAGCTGCTAAAATCAAATAACGATTAGACAATGATTTGCTTCCAGGAATATTCACTGTTGCATTCAAAGGCATATTGCACGATGGAGCTTGCCAAACATCATCATGATTATAAGGATTCATTATTTCGCTCATATTATGAATACTATCTATAAATATGTACGCATTGTAATTTTCACAATGCTTTACATATGAATAAACGCATTATGCCAATATCCTGTTTGTATTGAAGCATATAAAGCAATAGCAGGAACAGCAATACAAATTACATAAAATATCCAATCGTATGCTGTTAACTTCGATTTTCGTGCTGGAACACGTTTAATACTACTTCCAAAAGCCCTAGCTTCCATAGCTGTAGCAAGTTTCGTACCTCTGCGAATAGATAACACGAGCAAACCAAAAGATTGCGAAAGCATGCGCTGTAACGCTTTACCATCCGATATACCACGAGACCTGCGAGCTAAACCAAAAGCACGCCAATCATTTTGCAATAGACTAAACATTCTCAATCCAGCTAATGCTCCGTACACAAATCGTGGAGAAAAATGCAAAATCTGCACTAAGCCGTCTGCTAAATCAGTTGGATCTAATCCAATGGCTAATATAACGCCTGGAACTGCTACAGATGCAACACGAACAAACGTACAAATTGCCAAATACAATGATCCTTGACTTATATGCATCCAGCCAAACTTAAATATATCATCTCCAGAACTTTGGCCATATAAAAGCACAGATATAAAACTACCAGAAGCAGCAATCCAAACTGGCCAAGTATGGCGTAAAACATACCAAGGAGTTACTCCAGCAATTGCAAATAACAGTATATCTAAACCAAATGCAATAGAAGCAGAAACAATATCTAATGTAACAAACATAGGCAAGCAAAGTAATAACGCTCCAATAAAACGACTTATTGGATTAAGCTTACGAATAAACCAAGAAGGCGAAACTAGTCGTTCACTTTCTAAACGTTTAGAAGACGCTGTTACATCAATATGCGAAACTTTTAATAAACTTTCAAAGTCTTTAACTTTAATACTAGACGATTCTTCTGCACTACTAGTTTTATTCACTTCTACTCATTCCCTTCGCTATAGTTATGAGCGGACTCTACGATTTTTTCGTACTCAACTCTTATTACTCTGGCATCTAAAGACTTTACAAGCTCATCATCGTGAGTAACAACAATCACTGCTGAGCCACTATCGCGGATTTGCGCAATAAGTTTTACCATTGCTGTCCAAGTTTTAAAATCTTGTCCAAAAGTAGGCTCATCCATAATAACAACACGCGGAGCAGCAGCTAAAAGCGTAGCTACAGAAAGTCTACGTTTTTCTCCTCCAGATAATGTGTAAGGATTAGCAAGAGCAAAACGCTTCAAATCCATACGTTCAAGCATGCTATCGGCAATATCGTAAGATTCCTTTTCGCTTTTTCCTTGCTTTTTAGGCCCTACAGCAACTTCATCTCTTACAGAAGATGTTATGAATTGATGTTCTGGCTCTTGAAACACCATGCCAACTCGCCCTAATAATTCTTGACTTTTCCAAGTAAAAAGATTATTTTTACGTCGTTTTGGCACATACTTTTCCATCATGCACACACTGCCAGCAATTGGTTTTAACAAGCCTGCAAGCGTTAACGCTAGCGTAGTTTTACCAGCACCATTAGGTCCCATTAAAGCAGTTACTTCACCAAAACGAAAAGCTACATTAACATGTTCCGCTAGTGGCAAAGTTCTTCCAAAAGAGCAATCATTAGTATAGAGCGCAACAGATTCTTCCGTATCTTTGATTTTGCCATCGATTTCGCCATTAATTCTGCCATCGCAATGTTTAGGAGCAAAAGATTTAACTGTTCTTCCTGGAACCCAAGCACCACCTTTTGCAAGCATATCGCCATATTTTTCAAAAACATCCTCAGGTTTGCCGTCTGCAATAACGCATCCTACATTTGAATCATTATTATTTTCATTTTTTCCAATAACAATAACTCTATCAATCAAATCCAGCCACACATCAATATGATGTTCAACTACAATCATTGTAGAACCTGTTTTTTTAAGAATATTCGCTACAGCATCATGCACTTGCTGAACACCTTCAGGATCAAGATTAGCTGTAGGCTCATCTAAAAGCAGCAATCCAGGATGCATTGCAAGCACTCCTGCTAAAGCAAGACGTTGCCTTTGGCCTCCAGATAAAGATTGTGTTGAGCGTCTAAGACCCTGACTTCCTTGAGTAATATTGTCTAAACCAACAGCTTTTAGCGAAAGCTTTACGCGATTCCAAGTCTCTTCGCTATCAACTCCAAGATTCTCACTTCCAAAAGCTACATCGTCGCCTACTCTTTCAAGAATGATTTGTGAATCTGGATCTTGCATAACAAGTCCAACTTTTCCACGAGCATCCCTAGCATGAACACCACCGATTAGAAGGCTACCTTCTTCCATGCCTTCTGTTTCATCGCCTAAAACACCTGCTAAACCAGCCATAAATGTGCTTTTTCCAGCGCCAGAAGCACCTAAAAGCAACACATGTTCACCAGGCTTAATATCAATATTTACATTCCTCAACACAAAATCTTTGCGAGTAGCGTGTCTCCAACCCCAGTCTTTAGCAACTACACTAGCTGGAGTCCATTCAGTTTTATTCACAAATTGCATACAAACAAACTTTCATTGCATAGCAAAATTTTCATTGCATAGCAAAATCTAAAATATAAAAATTGCATAACACAATTTCAAAAATATAGAGTAAAACAAATACAAAATATAAGCGTCATACGAGTAAACTACCGTGTTTTGTACTCTTTACACAAAACACGATAGTTTACAAGTTGCAATGAGTATTTAGATATAACTCACACTAATGCTTGAGGACGGCCTGATTCAAAACGATCAAGCACGCCCGTTGCAGCTAATGCCTTTTGAACAAACCACACTACAACGCCTGCAACAATAAAACCAGAAATAATAGAAGTAATTAGATTTGCAACAATATACTGAGTACTCCAGCCTTGACCGCCGCTAACCCAATTATAAATAAAGCAAGCTACGCCTGCTAACGATCCAGATATTGCAGTGGAAAGCAAATTCCATGTTTTATACATAAAGAAAATGAATGCAAGTTCAGCGCCAACACCTTGAATAATGCCGACGATTAACGATCCGCCAACACCCCATTGATTTCCTAACATAAGTTCCACAAAAGCAGCAAGAGTTTCAGCAAACAATGCAGCACCAGGCTTACGCACGATTATTGCAGCTAAAGGTCCAGCAAAAAGCCAAAAACCATTAGATAAACCTTCAGCACCAGGCAACAGGCTTGCAAAAAGATTAGTAGGAGCTGCGCACACAATATCCCAAGCCCAGAATAATACGCCAGATGCAACAGCGATAATAGCAGCTATGACGATATCAAGAATACGCCAGCGATTAGAATGTTCCATTGAAACATTAGTCATAATAAGTGCCTTTCTTCAATATTGAAAGATTTGGGCACGGGAAAAGAGCGACATCCGTTGCTAACATTACTTAGCACACGTTCAATCGGTCGAAGCTTTCGCTTCCTCTCAGCCAGAAACGGCTCCCGAGTCAAATATTTATAATCACAATGTAAGAATCCAACGCAAATAATGCATCAAAAACTCACCTTTACAAGAATACACATAGAGTACTTTTTTGTATAGTAAGTGTTGAAAATGCAAATACGCAATTTTATATAAGCACATTTATATAAGTACACAACTACGTACACAGTTTAATTAAAAATTACACAAAAACAAGTAAATACAAGCAAATACAAAAAAGTCGGGGTGACAGGATTCGAACCTGCGACATCCTGCTCCCAAAGCAGGCGCGCTACCAAACTGCGCTACACCCCGAGGCTTCCAAGCTGACTACCAGCTCCAAGCACAATCAACTACAATAGCGCACATCGCAGACAAACGCAAATTTGCAACACGCGCGATAGAATATAAATAGCATTGAAAATAGGCGATAGATTTTAGAGGTTAGCATGGGGCGTTTTCAGCGTGCAGAAGCGGCTGGATTAATAGCTTTTTTAGCTTGTGCAATATTCAGCATAGTCGTAATGTCTGTATACATGAAAACTATGCCAGCGATTTGGCAAGTTACGCAACGATTATTTACGGTAGCATCTGGAATAGTGGCTATTTGCAGCATGTGTACTTTTGTAGTCGGATATTTAAGAACACACAAAGAAATACTTAAAAAGAATTGGCTACAAATTGCAAAACATGCTTTTGAAATAATCGCATTATCTACGATTTATGGCGCAACAATGCTGCTTATGTCTTTCGCTCTGCTTTCTATAATCAATAGCATTATTGGAAGAAGCGCAGTAAACAGTTATCTTCCTGTACTTTGTTGTGCTTTAAGTGGAATTGTTGGATACGCAACTCTGGTTCAAGCGGAACTCTTAGAGGCGAAAACCGTTGCATCACTGCTACCACTATTTGTGATTTCTGGTGCAGCAACAGCTGGATTGACATCCGACGACCCGTATTGGTACAACAATAACTTCTCTCAACTAGGAGATAAAACAACATTTGCTGCAAGCATGTTTAATGCTACGCTGATTTTATCTGGAATATGCATTATTATTACAAGCTACTTTGCTATAACAGAGTTCGTTGCCACTCAGAAAGAAATTTTGCAACATAAAGACGCTAATATTACAAAACACTTTAAAACTAGAACCACCATTATGGCTACATTACTAATTTTGGGAGGAATTGCGTTTATTGGCATAGGAACATTTAGATACACTCCTCACCCAGTTATACATGATTTATGCGCAAGAGGTGTTACTGGTCTTATTTGCACTATGCTTATTTGCCTTCCTTGGCTTGCTCCTAGACTTTCTAAAACATTCTACGTAGCTTCAGATTTAGCAGTAGTCCTTACCGCATGGGTTGGAAACCAATGGGTACATGGTCATAACACATTAACTAATGTAGAAGCATTATCTTGTTTACTCTTTTTAGGATGGATAATAGTATTTTCAAGACAGGTCGCTGCAATGCAAAGCGACCGTTTGCAGATTAAAATAAATGAACATTCTAAAAACAATATTCAATATGATATAGATTAATCAATAAAAAAGTTGAGGCTTAGAATCTAGTTTTTAGAATCTAAGCCTCAATTAGTTTTATATATGAAAATTAGTTTTATATATGAATATTTTTATGCTAGATTATTTTCTTCTTGATTTTCACTCATAAGCAGAAGGAAACTTCGCGATTGAGCAACAATATTGAATCCTGATTCATAATGCAATTGCGGTCCTTTTGGATTATGAGTGTCCACAACAAGAGTCCACTTTTCACCATAATTCTTATCTGGCAAAGTAAATGTTATAGGCTCATAATGCGCATTGAAAATAAGAAGGAAGTCATTATCTACCATTCTGCTTCCATACCAATCGGTTTCTGGAATATCTGAACCATTCAAATAAATCATTACCGAAAGAGCATGCGTATTACTCCATGCCTCCATATCCATAACAGAACCAGTATGATCAAACCATTCTACTTGTGGAATCTCTGAAACATCATCCCCTGGTTCTCGACCAGTAAAGAATCTACGCCTGTGAAGAACAGGATGATCTAGTCTTAAATGAATAAGCTTAGAAACAAAATCAAACATATCTTTTTGTGTGGAATTAAAATCCCAATTAATCCAAGAAATAGCATTATCTTGGCAATATGCGTTGTTGTTTCCATTTTGAGTACGCATAATCTCGTCACCAGCGCAAATCATAGGAATGCCCTGGCTCATCAACAAAGTTGAGAACAGGTTTCGCATTTGACGTTGACGAAGTTCGTTAACATCGTGAATATTAGTAGGACCTTCTACTCCACAATTCCACGAACGATTATCGTTAGCACCGTCGTTATTACCTTCTTTATTCGCTTCATTATGCTTTTCGTTATAGCTCACCAAATCGTTCATAGTAAAACCATCGTGAGCGGTAATAAAGTTTACAGAAGCTACAGGCTTACGTCCATTTTGCTCATATAAATCGGAGCTTCCCATAAGTCGG
Source organism: Gardnerella sp. DNF00109 (assembly GCF_049262845.1). Lineage (NCBI taxonomy): Bacteria > Bacillati > Actinomycetota > Actinomycetes > Bifidobacteriales > Bifidobacteriaceae > Gardnerella > Gardnerella sp. DNF00109. The sequence goes on along the minus strand of NZ_CP058406.1, from coordinate 561,969 downwards.
CTTGCAAATTCAGGCAAAGTTGAAGGCTGCGAGCGCCAAAAATCGCGTACGCAATCGCGGTAGCGACCATTCCACTCGGACCAGCTTGGAGGGAATCCTCCAACTTGATATCCTCCTACGCCAATATCCCAAGGCTCTGCAATAAGTTTTACGCTAGAAATAATAGGATCCTGCTCAATAATGTCAAAGAATGCAGAAAGCTTATCTACTTCTTGGAATTGACGAGCAAGCGTTGCTGCCAAGTCAAATCGGAATCCGTCTACGTGCATTTCAGTTACCCAATAGCGCAAGCTGTCTGTGATTAGTCGCAATGCTTTAGGAGAACGCATAAGAAGCGAATTTCCAGTACCAGTAGTATCGAAGTAATGTCTCTGATCGTTATCTACAAGACGATAGTATGCGCGATTGTCGATTCCGCGGAAGCTTAAGGTTGGACCTCTATCGTTTCCTTCAGCGGTATGGTTGTAAACAACGTCTAGAATAACTTCCATTCCTGCAGCATGGTACGCCTTAACCATTGCCTTGAATTCGTTAACTTGCTCGCCGCGTTGTCCAGAACTCGAGTACGAATTCTGAGGAGCAAAGAATCCAATGGTGTTATACCCCCAATAATTGCTTAATCCCTTATTTTGCAAGAAAGAATCATTTACAAACTGGTGGATAGGCATAAGCTCAATAGCAGTAATACCAAGCTTTTTTAAGTAAGATATTACACTTGGATGAGCTAAACCTGCGTATGTTCCACGAATTTCTGGAGGAACATTACGATTTAAATTCGTCATTCCTCTAACATGAGCCTCGTAAATCACGCTATCGTGGTACGGAATCATTGGATGCTGGTCGTTACCCCAATCAAAATATGGGTTAATAACAGCTGCTTTCATAGTGTGATCTGCAGAATCCAAAGTGTTCATTGCGGCTAAATCATCTGGATTAGCAAACCAATACGAAAATAGGCTTTCGTCACCGTCAATATTGCCTTCTATTGCCTTTGCATAAGGGTCCAAAAGAAGTTTGTTTGGATTACACCATAATCCATGATTTGGATCATACGGTCCATGCACACGATAACCGTATCTCTGCCCTGGCTGTATTCCAGATATGTAAGTATGCCAAACGTAAGAATTCTGCTCGGTCATATCGATGCGAGTCTCATTGTCTTGCTCATCGAACAAGCATAGCTCAACATGCTTTGCCACCTCAGAGAACAATGCGAAGTTCACGCCTGCACCGTCGTAGGTAGCTCCAAGCGGATACATAGAACCTGGTCTAATTTGCATAATTCAAGTATTGCATATATTTATATAGTTTTCATTAATACCGTAGGCGATTCTTTATAAAAGATGAAAAAGATTTAAAAATAATCACAATTAACGCATAATAAAAAAAAATATGAATTATATTTATGTGCTAATTTCCCTTTAAAACCAACGCAACACGCCAAAAACATCCTTTAACCACATTGATTGAAAAATCTGGTAATTCGTTTTTAGTGTTGATGAAATAGCAATATGACATATAAGCAAAACGAATATTGCACGGATGGCGTGGGATTAAAAGAAGAAATTTTAAATCGCATAGCAGAAATTGAAGTAGAACTATGCGATTTTTCAATCCCTAATAAAACAATAGGAAATCTTGGAGAAGAATACGCATCTCTAAAACTAATTCTTAAAAATTGGATTCTATTAGACAGAAATTGGCATAGTCGTTTTGGAGAGCTTGATGTTGTGATGATGGATCCGTTTGGAAGAATTGTATTCATAGAAGTAAAAACGAGACGAAGCGTAAGATTTGGAACTCCACTAGAAGCAGTAACAAACGAAAAATGCTTAAAAACACATAAAGCTGGATTTAAGTGGTTAGACGAGCACAACTTTTTTAAACACAGAAAAATACGATTCGACGTTGTATCAATACTAATTTCAAAAGATAAAAATATTCAACTACGTCACATTTTAGGAGCATTCTAATGGTTATTGGAAACGCATTATCTGTAGGATTACTGGGTTTGAAAGCCTTTACAATACAATTGCAGGCATTCATATCTAGTGGATTGCCAGGATTCTCTATTATTGGTCTTCCTGACACCTCTTTAAGCGAGGCGAGAGAACGAGTTAAATCAGCATATACGTCTTTACGCTGCGAATGGCCAGAAACAAGGTTAACAGTGAATCTTTCACCTGCGTCTATGCCAAAAAGTGGAGCATCTTACGATCTTGCAATTGCAGCAAGCATACTTAGTGCTAGAGGAATTATTCCACTTAACGAGCTAGAAAATACGATTATTTTAGGAGAACTTAACTTAGATGGGTCAGTTCTACCAATTCAAGGCATGCTACCAATTTGTTTATATGCCAAGCAAAAAAATATTACAAAAATGATTATTCCCTACGAAAATCTTTCAGAAGCCAAGCTGATAAATGGAATTGAAGTAATTGGGATTAAACACATTTTAGATTTGGTAGACGAACTAAACGGGAAATTAGAAAACAAGGCTAGACCGATTGCCGAAAAGAACAGAGAACGAGCATTAAAAGCAATTAACCCTTATGATCATCTTCATATTAAAGAAATCGATAATACAAGACTCTATTCCAAATCAGCACTTAACGATAATACGACTTCAAACATGAATAATACGGATAATGTTGATCCAATAAAAAGCGCCAATCCGCTAGGAGAAATCGGTGATATGTCGGAAGTATTAGGGCAAGAACACACAAAGTGGGCATTGCAAGTAGCTGCAGCTGGCGGACACCACGTTATGATGATTGGACCTCCAGGATCTGGTAAAACTATGCTGGCATCTAGAATGCCAAGCATCATGTGCCCACTAAACGAACAAGAACAGCTTGAAGTGGCATCTATTAGGTCACTTTGCGGAACACTACCATACTATGGAATAACAGATGTTCCGCCTTTTGAGGCACCTCATCATACATCTTCTGCAGCATCTCTTATAGGAGGAGGCGCAGGTCTAGCCAAGCCTGGAATAATAACTCGTGCACATTGTGGAGTTTTGTTTATGGATGAAGCTCCAGAATTCTCACCAAGAGTTTTGCAAACTCTTAGAGAACCATTGGAATCTGGTCATATAGCTGTTTCAAGATCTAAAGGAACAACATTATATCCTGCTAAATTCCAACTTGTTATCGCAGCAAATCCATGCCCATGCGGATACGCCTATGGCAATGGCGAACGATGCACATGCAAAGAGAAGGAACGAATACGTTATTTTTCTAGACTTTCTGGACCAATTCTAGACAGGATTGATATTCAAATGGATGTTCCACCTGTAGAAAAAATTATTACTTCAAAAGCGCAATCAGAACATGGATCTAGTCAAATGTCAGAAAAAATTCTAACTAGTGCAATGATGCGAGAAAACGTAAAAAACGCAAGGCTGGTTGCTCAAAATCGTTTTAGAAAACTCGGATGGAGTTGTAACGCTCAAGCGTCTGGAACATGGCTTAGAAAATACACATCTAAATACGCTATTGAGTTGATTAATAAATCACTTGAAAACCACAAGTTGAGTTTACGCGGAGCAGATCGAGCTTTAAGGCTTGCATGGACTTTAGCTGATCTTTATGGGCACACTTCTCCAGATTTAACTGACATGGCTCAGGCAATTAGTTTAAGGACCAGAATATGAACAATATTAGTAGCATAAATGGCAACAACAATACTTACAGAATAGATAACGATACTTTATCGCGCGCAATACTCACATTTTGTATTGATGGCGCAGATGCAATAATGTACACACTTGTAATAGGGTCAGTAAACACTGGCAGTATTGTGGAAGCACTTCACCTTATTTGCGAATCTATAAGTGAATCTATTGGCAAAACAAAAAACAAGCAGCTAGAATTAAATCTGCAAAATGGCTGCTGTCAAGATGATTTTTACATAGACGGATCTTTAGAAAACCAGACTAAATCGAATTTAGATGATTTAGAAAATAATGGAAAAATTCTTAACATTATAAAAAATCACTCAAAAGTTTCTGTTTTAGAAGAATATTTTCTGAAAGGTCTTAAAATATGGGGAAGCAATAATGCTGACAATAAAATTGCTATTAACAATTTTGATATATTACACAGATCCATTAAAAAATGGTGTTTAAGACTAAAACAATTGCCTTCTTGGGATTCAAATCAACTTAAAAGATGGTTTAGTTCTAACGGAACGCAATGGATTATTTCACCAAACAGTAAATATTGGCCAAAACAGCTACAAGATTTAGCAACCCAATGCCAAGTAGCTCCCCCATTGTGTTTGTGGGGAATTGGAGATCCCAACGCGCTTATTCAATGTAATCAGCCACTTGCGATTGTTGGCTCTAGAGGTTGCAATGACTACGGATACGAGCTTAGCTTTACATTCGCTAAATCGTGCGCTAAAAAGGGGCACACAGTTATTTCTGGCGGAGCTTATGGTATTGACGCTGCAGCTCATTGGGGAACCTTGGATGCTTTAGACTCTCATGCAGCAAATGTTAATCCTGTTGGCAAAACAATTGTTGTTTTTGCTGGAGGTTTGAACAAAATGGGACCTTCAAGCAATGCTCAACTTTTTGATGCGATTCTTTCTAGCGGCGGAGCATGTATTAGCGAATTATGCCCAGACACTACTCCTGTTGCACGTAGATTCTTACTCAGAAATCGCCTTATTGCGGCTATTGCCAGCAAGGTAATAGTATCTCAAGCACGATTACGATCTGGAGCTTTAAACACAGCAAACTGGGCGAATAGCTTAAATCGCGAGATTTATTCTGTTCCAGGAGATGTAACATCACCGAGTAATGCTGGATGCAATATGCTTATTCACGATGGAAAAGCTATGATGATATGTTCACAAAATGATATAGATAGTATCTATCCTAATTCCCACCATTATTTGCCACACTCTTTAAGCAATAACAATATTATTCCAGATACGTGTAATGATTTTCAAAAAATTGTATTGAAAGCAATTCAAGAGTGTAAGAGCAAAAAAATATGCGCAAACATTGACAATATACACGCAATCATGCTTCATACAAACTCAAATAATGATTTTTCAATATCTAAGATTTCTGGAGAAATAGCAATTCTTGAATTAAATGGAATAGTCAAAAACCAAAATGGTGTTTTTAGTTTAAATAGGAAAAATCTTAAATAAAAAGCAGAAAATATGAGAAAATAAATGTTATGCAGTCAAACTTGAGTCAGCAAAAAGAAAATACTACTACAGTTAAAGAAAAAACTGTGCAAATACAAGTAGAGCAATCATCATACGATGTTGTGATTATCGGCGCAGGAGCAGCAGGACTTTCTGCAGCACTGGGATTAGTGAAATCTGAAGAATATAAAACGCTAAAATCTCAAGGAAAACAGCCTAAAATATTAGTGATTTGCAAGCTTCAAGCGTTAAGGTCTCATACAGGTTCTGCCGAAGGTGGAATCGCAGCATCATTAGGAAACATAGAAAAAGATTTCTGGCAATGGCACTATTACGACACCGTTCACGGTGGAGACTGGTTAAGCGATCAAGACGCAGCAAAAATGCTAGCAAAAGAAGCTAGAGATACAGTTATTGAACTAGAACACTTTGGAGTTGCCTTTTCTAGAACAGAAGATGGTCATATTAATCAAAGATTTTTTGGTGGGCATACTGCCGACTTCGGTCAGCAGCCAATTAGACGAGCTGCGTACGCTGCAGACAGAATTGGACACCAAATTCTATACAGCCTATGGCAAAAATGCATAGAGGAAAATATTAAAATCGAAGAAGATATTTATGTAACAGACCTTGCTATAAACCACAAATCTAATAGCGTAGAGGGCATAATCGCGCTAAACGAAAAAAGTGGAAAAGTAGAAAAAATATGTGCAAGAAATGTTCTTATAGCAACTGGTGGAGCTGGAAGACTATTTTCAACAACATCTAATTCCTGGGATTTAACTGGGGACGGAATGTCTTTAGCACTAAACGCAGGATTGCAACTAGAAGACATAGAGTTCATACAATTCCATCCGACTGGTCTAGCTCATACTGGAATATTGCTTTCGGAAGCAGCTCGAGGAGAAGGCGGAGTTCTTAGGAATTGCAAGAATGAAGCATTTATGAAAAACTACGACGACACGCATGCGGATTTAGCTCCAAGAGATGTAGTAAGCAGGTCGATTGTATCAGAAATAGATGCTTTAAGAGGCGTTGAAGATACTACTAGCAGCATTGATAGAAAAGATTGCGTATGGCTAGATATGACTCGTATAGAAAAGCAACATATGCTGAGTGCTCTTCCACAGGTTGTAGAAACTATTGAAAAATATGCGCATTTAGATCCTTCAAAAGATCTTATACCTATTAGACCTACAGCGCATTACACGATGGGGGGAATACCCATATCGCTTAACGGGCAAGTTTATAAACTGGTTAATAATAAAAAACAGAGAATAATAGGATTATATGCCGCAGGAGAATGCGCATGCTCGGGAGTACATGGAGCCAATCGCCTTGGCGGAAACTCTCTTCTTGATGCATGCCTGTTCGGAAAACTATCTGGTAAGTCTATTGCAAAAGAATTAAAAGAACAAAGTCAGGAAAAAAGTCAGGAAAAACACGAAGAGCATATAGTAGATACATCAAAAAATGTGTACGATAGCACTCCTAATACTTTTGAAAATCTAGACAAATTATCAGAAAATCGTGTACAAGAGATAATCGGTCTTATTCAAAATACAAGCACATCTAGCAACACAACAAACCCATATAATCTACTAGAAAAACTAGAAAATATTATGGAAAATGCTGCAGCGGTTAGGTGTAGCGAAAATACCCTTAAAGATGCTTTGCAAAAAATCGATACGATTATTATTCCGCAAGCTAAAATTCTTGTTTTACATTCACAAAATCTTGTTTTTAATCAAGAGCTAATCACTATTTGGGAATTACAAAACATGATTACGCTTGCAAAATCGGTTCTGCAAGCATCACTTGCAAGACATGAATCTCGTGGAGCATTCACAAGATTGGACTATCCAAAACGTAATAACAATCAAAATCCACAACATTCTATAGTGGATTCAAGCGGCGAAGTGCAAAATATTCCAGTAATAATTGTCGATTTTGACCCAAACAAGCCTATTAATCATCAAAATAAGGATGAAATTAACAAAATTATGACAAAAATAGATTAATTTTCAACACGCCGAAGCAAAGAGTTAAAAAAGATGTTATAGTTCTATCTGTTGTCTAAAACACCCGTCCGGGTGGCGGAATGGTAGACGCGCTAGCTTGAGGTGCTAGTGCCTATTTGTACAGGCGTGCGGGTTCAAGTCCCGCTCCGGACACGGAATGAAGTCTTGCTGAGAAATCGGCAAGACTTTTCTGTTTTTCATATTCATAATATCCGCTAATCGCGCTGATCAATCACTCTAATTAATCACATAATTCCAAGGGTCAAAAGCTCTACCAATCCAAGAAACATCCAACGATTCACCAAAATTCTTGTATATAGAATCATGAACATCTTGCACAGCATACTTAAACCACAACGACTCAATGGCACTATGAGGAGTGTTTATAAGCATGGGCTTAATAATATTAGAATTTTCTAATTTCGCTTCATACACAGCCTGCTCGTACGCGTCCGTTGCAGGATGATGCCTTAAATCACTTGTTACATACACATCTGCTCCGCAAGCGCGAACTTCATCAAATAAAGAATCACCTGAACCTGGAAGAACAGCTATTTTACTAACCATTTCATTAATATCTCCACACACTTGAATGCCTAGATTAGTAGTAGGCAAAGCGTTAAAAACGCGCATAGCAAACTCTTTAAGCGTGATTTTTTGCTCAAGCACTCCAACTCTGCCAAGACCAAGAGAAAGGTCATTATTACTTGCTGGAACAAGAGGATGCAAATCTTTAAGACCAAAAGCATTAGCTGCAGCATCCGCCACTCCCCTAAAAGCCGCGTCCGCATTAGTGTGACCGACCCACAATCCACAATGATTTTCAATAAGTGTCTGAACTATTTTTCCGCGAACAGAAAAACCAGAAACTTCATGAACTGACCTAAAGAATAAAGGATGGTGAGAAACAATCAAATTAGCACCCATTTTGCATGATTCTTCAACAGCTTCTAAAGTTGGATCAGATAAACAAACTATCTTATTCACCTTATCCGTAGGATTTCCAACAATTAGTCCAGGATTATCCCAAGATTCAGCAAGATTTAGAGGATACAAGTCTTCTAAAACATTAACAACATCAACTAAAGTTGCCATATTTTACACCTTTACAATAAACCTACAATAAACCTACAGCGGGCTTTACAATAATTCTCACAAATAAAATCAGTGAGCAGCAAGCTGCCAGTCAGCTCCCAATCCAGTAGACACGTTAAGCGGAACGTCTAGCTCAACAGTATGTTCCATAGCGTTTTTAACAATATTTTCTACGATATCTGCTTCGCCATGTGCTATTTCGAGAACAAGTTCATCGTGTATTTGCAAAATCACACGACTTTTTACTTTAGCTTCTCGCAAATCCTTATCTACTTGAATCATTGCAAGCTTCATAATATCTGCAGCACTTCCTTGAATAGGAGCATTTAAAGCTGCTCGCTCTGCAGATTCACGAGATGCTCTATTCGTGGAATTTAGCTTAGGAAAATACCTTCTACGACCAAACATCGTTTGAGTATATCCAAGCTTTCTAGCTTTATCTACTAAAGACTCCAAATAGTCATGCACGCCACCAAAGGTATCGAAATACTTTTCTTTAAGAACTTCTGCAGCAGCAGGACTAATAGAAAGCTGTTTTGCTAAACCATAAGTACTAAGCCCATATGCCAATCCGTAGCTCATTGCTTTAACATGCGATCTCTGATCTGGGCTAACTTGTTCAACTGGAATCTTATAAACCAAGCTTGCTACAAACTTATGAAAATCAACACCAGACTTAAAAGCTTTAATAAGTGTTTCATCTGCAGAAGCATGAGCCATAATTCTAAGCTCTACTTGAGAATAATCACAACTCATAAGCTGATCGTATTGATTTCCTGGAATAAAAGCAGCTCTAATTTCCCTACCGACCACATTCCTATTCGGTATATTTTGCAAATTTGGGTCCGAAGAACTTAAACGCCCAGTAGCTGCAATAGTTTGTTCAAAAGTGGTATGAATCCTGCCATCTTTATATCTTGCAGAATCAATAAGACTCTGTACAATCTGCTTTAACTTGTTTGTCTCACGATGTTTTAGCAAAGCCCCTAAGAATTGACTAGCTTTTTCATCCGGATCAATTTTTGCATATAATTCTTGCAATGCTTCTGCATTAGTAGTATAAGATCCACTTTTCGTTCTTCTTGTAGGCTTTAAACCCATATCCTCAAATAGCAATTGTTGAAGCTGCTTAGGACTTTGCAAATTTATCGGCTTGTTTGCTACATCCAAAGCCATTTTTTGGGCAAATTGAGCTTCTGCCGCAAAATTATCTCTCATAGATACGAGCCTGTTCATATCTACGGCAGCACCTGCATCTTCCATGCCTCTTAAGACCCTAGAAACAGGCATTTCGACATCGACCATTAATCCTGTTTGTTTACGTTCATCTAGTTTTATAGCATATTGCTTTGCCAACAATCTTATTGTTATAGCAGTTTCCAAAATACGCTTTTCTTGCTTTTTACGCTTATCCTCTTCTTGATTTAACTCTTCAGGATTATCACTATCTTCTAAAACAAAATCAAGCTCTCCTTGTGCAGGCTCTTCATTAGATTTTTCATTTTCTACATGAATATTTAGAACATGTTCCGCCATATCTTCAATATTTTCATTGCGAAAATCTGGTTCTATCAAATAAGATGCTAAACGAGTGTCAAGTAATGGATTAAAAGAGTAATTATTATCTACAATTTTCAGCGATTTAAGAAGAGCTATATGTTTTTTGTAGTCATGCAAAACAATTGAAGATTCATACATTTTTATGAAATCTTTTAGCTTGTGGCAGATTTTATTACAATCTTCGCTAGAATCCCCATTAAGAACATCAGAATACACAATTGCAGCATTATTTTGCGATAGCATTACTAGCACATCTGCATAAATACCAAACTGACTGCTATCATTTGGTTTTTGCAATGCATATATAACTAGTTCTTTGTGATCTTTAATAGTTTTTGCACACTCTAAATCATTTCTTATAAGATTTAAAGAAGGTTTTTCTTGAGACTCAAGTAATTCAAACAAATCTACGGTTGCTTTAGATTTATATTCCGTATTCTCTTTAACTAATTCTGACGATCCATTTGACTCACTTTTCTCAATACATGGTGAAACGAGATTAATCCAATTATCTAAATCAGATTCTGAATAAATTTTATGAATATTTATTTTATCTACTATAGTTTTGAAATCCTCTAAATCATCTGAATTATCAGACTCTGTAGAACTAACATCACTGCCAGCATGAGTGCTTCCAGCAGAAATCATCATCTTAATGTTCTCTTCTAAAAGCTCTTTGCTTCCACGCGTAAATTCTTTTAAAATCTTCCTTCTACTGCGAGTACCAAATTCGAGTCTTTCAAATAATTCGCCAACTGACGTGGCATCAACATTTCCAAATTCAAGATCATTAATACTAACACCAAGATCTAAATCTTTAACAAGAGTATTTACTTTCTTATTCAGACGAATCTGATCTATGCTTTCTCGCAAAGACTCACCTTTTTTGCCAGTCACCTGATCCGCGTGTTCTATAATGCCTTCTAATCCACCGAATTGATTAATCCACTTTGCTGCATAACCATCGCCTACGCCAGGAACACCTGGAATATTATCGGAAGTTTCTCCTCTAAGCGCTGCTAAATCTGAATATTGCTTAGGCGTAACATTATATTTTTCAATAATCGCATCAGTATCCATTTGTTTTAAATCTTTAAAATGCCTGCCTGGATACAAAACATTTATATATTCATCAATAAGTTGGAACGCATCACGATCTCCAGAAAGAACAAGAGTCTTATATTTAGCTTTAGCGCCCATTGTGGCTAAGGTTGCAATAATATCGTCGCCTTCATAACCCTGTTTTGTAATATATTTAACACCTAATGCATTGAGCAATTCTTGTATAACAGGAAGTTGAGCTAGAAGCTCTTCTGGTGCAGCTTCTCGAGTTCCTTTATATTGCGGCAAAAGTTTATTCCTAAAAGTTCCGCCTTTAACATCAAAAGCAACAGCAAGCTTATCTGGTTTTTCTTTTTCAATAACCTGAGAAAGCATTGTTGAAAAACCCCATATTGCATTGGTTGCAAAACCAGATTTTGTTGAAAAATTATCCGCAGATATTGCGTAAAAAGCACGAAACGCAAGTGAGTGGCCATCTACCACCAACAACGTTCCATTTTCATCCTCATTATTCAAAGAATCCTCGTTTGCAACGATGCTGGCATTCACTTAACTACCCACCTGCGTTCTCGTAAAATAAATTTTTTATGAAATTATTTACCATAGCTGTCACAACCATTAATTGTAACAACTACAAAATATTGTTTTTAAATAATGCTTTGAAATACTGTTTACGCTTCTGCAGATGGTTTTTCTTCACCATACTTAGCAATAATAGCCAAAGCAAGACGCTTCTTTGGAATACGCTGATCCATAGAAGTTTTTTGAATCCAGCGGAAAGCACCCTGTTCCGAGAATCCAGCCTTGTCCATAAGCAAACCTTTTGCCCTGTCTACAAGCTTACGCTCTTCAAGAGTATCTTCAGCCTTCCTAAGCTTCTCTTCTGCTTTACGAAGCTGATCTTGCGCATCCTGTAGCTTATTTTCAGTACGCTCAACACTATCTAATAAATCGTTAATTTCACTAAACCTACCCATAGCTACTTCTAGAGCAGGTAAAAGTTTTGACTCCTCATACGGCTTTGTAACATAAGCCATAGCACCAGCGCCAGTAGCTCTCTTAACTAAATCAGATTGAGAAAAAGCAGTGAGCATAACAACTGGAGCAATATTCTCGTCACAAATAGTGGCAGCCGCTTGAATACCATCTACTACTGGCATCTTAACGTCCATGCAAACAACATCTGGATGGAATTGACGAGTAAGATTAACCGCTTCTTCTCCATTAGCTGCTTGTCCTACAACCTTGTAGCCATTATCTTCCAACATTGCTACAAGATCCATACGGTTCACTGCCTCGTCTTCTGCAACTACAACAGTTTTTTCAGCATTTTCTTTTTTGCTTTCACTGTTATCATCGTCTTTTTTAGGAGTAGACAACTCAGCCGCATCTCGCAACTCATCATCGGTAAGCACAACTGGCGACTTCCCCATCTCTTCATCGCTGGTTACAGCAGACATTTTACAACCTCATTTCCTTACCCTAAAACACAAGGCAACAGCGCTATGTATTCCACCAACACACATTTTGCACACTCTAATACACGCCAGCTTTGCGGTCATTGCGTGAACCAGCATCATGCATATTCATTGCACAAACACTAAAAGCACACCGTGCGCGTTGCCATACGATTTTACTAGTACGCATGTATAAAATACATTATAAACCGCTTTTTAATGCGGTAAAGCTAGCATGCAAATATTGACAATACAAAAGTCAAAGCACCAAGCATTGCTAAAGATACGCATATTGGAAAAGCATTAGCATAATTCCCACATATAACCGCATATGCTAGCGAATACGCTTTTTTAATAAACATGTAGGTAAGCAATAATAACAAAATGCAGCAAACAATAAACACACCCTGATTAAACAAGAAGCAATTTATTCTGAAAGCATTTTTATTCAATCTGGCTACATTCCAAATTATTGTCATAAACTTAGCAAAAAATATATTAAGAAAAACATAAACACACTGCAGAAGCGTAAACATAATTACAACAGAAACGAATATAATTCGCCCTATATTCTCCCCAACAATTGACATTGCTGTAAATTTTGCGTGTTTTGTATCACTTTCTATATCCCTTAAATTGTTAATCATCATAAGACAAGCAGAGAACCCGCCTGGAATGATGGACAATAACACACAAAACACAATTTGTGGAACGCTTGCCGTTGTTATTGATTCTTTAGGAAAACCACTTCCAAAACTAAGAGCACACAATGTTCCTAGAAAAGCAACAGGTCCAAAGAACAAAAACGCACTAAATTCTCCCCAACCACGGTAACCGTAAGGATGCGATCCTCCCGCATAAAACCACGCTCCCATAAGACAAACTAGTCCAAGAAGAATAAATATCCAAATTCCACTTCTAACAGTAATGATTAACCCAAAAACACATGATACTAAGGCAGATATGCAAACAGCATACAAAACTGATTTTGGTTTAATACCAGCGTCTGCAAGTCTCCAAGACACATCACACAATGTTTTATCGCCTAAATCTCTATTAGATCTTTGATCATCTAATCCGCGCAAACCATCACAATAATCATTCGCATAGTTCACTGAAATCTGCATAAAAGCAGCAACACCTATACACAATAGTGATTGAATAACAAAATTTTCAATATTATAAGGTTTTACAAGTATTTGACCACTGAATAAATATCTTGCAAAAATCGAAATCGCCATAATAACTGGCACTATTCCGATTGGAAGAGTATAAAGTCTTGCACCTTTAAGCCAAACCTTTAAATTATTCATCAAAAATCGCCTAGATTCTAGAATTTTTTAACTTATTCTAGATTAGTTTAAACTATTTTAAATAATTTGTGGAGCTAATATAGACACAACTATAGGCAAAGCAATCATAATCGCAGATATTACAATAAGAACAAGCCCACGCCATCCAAAAGTGTACTTTTTATAAGATGACTTACGAGTGCGCAAATAGAATCCACGTTCTTCCGCAGCCAAAGCACAACTATCGGCTTTACGAACAGACAAAACCAAAAGAGGCACAATCAAAGGCATCATCAGCTTAATCTTTTTAAAAGGATTCTTAGTATCGAACTCAACTCCTCTTGCCATTTGAGCTTCCGTAATCTGAGACATTTCGTACGCAAAAATAGGAACAAAACGCACAGCTGTAGTAATAGTAAAAACATAACAGTAAGGAACATGTAGATATTGAACAACAGCATTAGCTAAATCGTTCAATTTTGTAATGCTAAGAACGCTAACAAGAGGCAAAGCAAAACAGAATAGTCTAAAAGATGCTCTTGCAGCAACAGAAATTCCTCTTGATGTAAACCACAAGAACATATAATTTCCACCCTGAGCAATAATCGTTTGCAAAAAGAACATTACAACGCCGAGAATAAGCATTGCGCGCACAAGAGGAAACAGAGTTTTAAGAATCCCAGCCATAGCCATAGCAACAAGAATCAATACTGCAATAGTTACAAGAACGCTAAATTGTTGAGCTATAAAAGCAGACACAACAACGCTTATAGCTAATATAAGTTTTGCAATAGGATTTGCCTTGTGCAAGAAAGTTGAACCAGCATTATAAGTAAGAATCTTAGTTTGCATAAAAATCACCCATTTGTTTTACAAATTGCAACTCTTTTTAAGAGCATTAACCAACATATCTCTCTTATACAATCCTTTACACTTAGCAAAACCATTTTTAACTAAGCCCTGAGATACAGCGCACAAAAGAGGAGCACATAAAGCAGCTTCATCGCAAATACTCTTATTCTCAAACACATGGCTTATGCTTCCGTCTTCAAGAATATGTCCATCATTTACTACGATTAAACGCGTTGCAAAATCAAGAACCACTTCCATATCGTGGCAAACCATTATCACGCAACAACCATGGTCTCTAAGGTCTTCTACAACTTGCATGATTCTCAAGCATTCCATGTAATCCAGTCCGCAAGTAGGCTCATCTAACACAAGAATCTTAGGTTTAGTTACAACAGTTGCAGCCAAAGCAACCATCTGACGCTGACCTCTAGAAAGCATAAAAGGGCTAGCATTAGGATCTAAATTAAGCTTTTCAATCACTTGCATAGCATGATCATTAGCTTCTTTAACAGACTCACCTAAAAGAATACAACTAAACGCTACTTCTTCTAAAATAGTATCTTTACAAAGCTGACGATCTGGATTCTGGAAAAGAGTCGAAACATAGTGGGCAATTTGGCTTATTTTCATGTTGCTAGTATTTTTGCCATCAATAAAAATACTTCCACTATTTGGCTTAAGCAAACCGTTTATTATCTTAGTAACAGTTGTTTTTCCAGCACCATTTCTTCCAACAAGAGTTACAAGCTCCCCAGGATAAGCGTCAAAAGACACGTTTTCTAAAGCACTAACACCACTCGGATATGAAAAACTAACATTTTGCAAAGAAAGACATGGTGAAGAATTTTGTGCTAAGTTTTGCGATGCATTGGAAAAGTCGAAAGCAGCCGCACATTTATCTTCATCACATTCACTATGTGAATCATCATGTGAAACTAAAGAATTTCCACTATTAATCGTATTAACAATAGTATTTACTGTATCTTCTACAGACACAGGCAAATCGCTTTTAGAGCAAACACTCTCACGCTGTAAATCATTAACCAAATGTGTAGTGCGCGGATAATTTATTCCAATAGAATAAAGCAAATCCATATTTTTTAGCGCTTGTCCAACAGGCAAATCCAGTGATAAAGTGCCATTAGAAAGCACAACCAAACGCTTGCAATACTCGCTTAAAAGCGCCACTTTCTGCTCAATTACAACAACCGTTATTCCAAAATTCTTATTCAAATCTTTAAGAATCGAAAAAATCATTTTAGAAGAAACAGGGTCTAAAGCGCACGTAGGCTCATCTAACACCATAACTTTAGGTTTTAGCGCAAGAATAGCAGCAATCGCAACTTTCTGCTTTTGACCTCCAGAAAGAGTGTCTAAATCGCGGTTGCGCAAATCACTAATGCCAACAATTTGTAAAGCTTCATCGATTCGATTCGGTATTTCATTGTGTGCAACACCAAAGTTTTCTAGACCAAAAAGAATCTCATCTTCTACGTTTGCAGCCACCATTTGCGCATCAATATCTTGGATAACTGATCCAATTAAGCAGGCTATATTAGTTAAAGCAAGATTTTTAGTTTCTTGACCTGCAATCTTAACGATTCCAGAAAGTTCTCCAGAATAATGATGAGGAATAGCACCAGAGAAAATAGAGGCAAGAGTTGTTTTACCAGATCCAGATGGTCCAATAATTCCAACAAATTCGCCAGCTTCAATACTAAGGCTTATATTGTTCAAGGCAAAAGTGGAATCTTGTGCCTTTGCAGAGTCTAAAGAATCATCCTTATTATGATTCAAATATTTAAAAGATACTTCCCTAAGCTCAAGCAAAGACACAACAATTCCTAACTCTTAAAAACCCAACAATACTATGAACATTACTTATTGATTACTCTCTGACGATTATATGACTTACTGAATATCATCTAAAATAAATTCAAATACTTACTTGTGTAGAACGAGTCGAATTGGAGTGTAAAGAACTTCAACAACAACAGCATTAAACACAGCAGTTCCCAAAATGATTGGAAGCATAACAAGAATCGTCTTAGGAGAATGAAGAACAAAGAAAGATGCAGTAGATGCAAATATTAAACCAGAAACAACTGTGGTTATAAAAGTTGCTATAAGTGGGAAAATACTGAACTTTCTAGCAGCATCCTTAGGGAAAACGCGGACATAAGCCATAATCATCAAAGTCATAACAATTGCTGCTGGAATATCGCAAACATAATTAAGACCAGGAATAGATGCGTTAAATTGCATTAAAGTTGCAGCCAAAGCACCAATAATCGCACCCTGAATAACATTTGGACGAACCAACAAAATCGCAAGGCAGAATGATGCGATTAAGAAGTTTGGTTTAATATTTCCAATTGAAAGCGCTTTTGCAACTGTAAAGTCAAGAATGCATCCTGCTGCAAAAAGAACAGCCACCAACACTAAAGACGTAATATCTAAAGCGTGCTTTTTAATACTTACAGCATTAAGCATATTACCTTCATGTTCGTTAATTTCCTGATTCATAATCTTCTCCTTTAAGTTGCGATAATCAAGTTTTAATTATCGACTTTTGTTATTTATATATGTTTTGATATTTATTTATATTGATTTAAATTAATTTGTTTAATTATTTTTCAATTCTGATTTACTTGTGTAGAACGAGTCGAATTGGAGTGTAAAGAACTTCAACAACAACAGCATTAAACACAGCAGTACCCAAAATGATTGGAAGCATAACAAGAACAGTGTTTGGAGAGTGAAGAATAAAGAAAGATGCGATTGTTGCAAAAATCATTCCAGAAATAACAGTTGCAATAAAGGAAGAAATTAATGGGAAAATACTGAACTTTCTAGCAGCATCCTTAGGAAAAGCCTTTAAATAACCCATCAACATCAAAGTCATAATAATTGCTGCTGGAATATCGCAAGCGTATTCAAGACCAGGAATTGAAGTGTTAAATTGAATTAAAGTCGCAGCCAAAGCACCAATAATCGCACCCTGAATAACATTTGGACGAACCAACAAAATCGCAAGGCAAAACGATGCAATTACAAACTCTGGCTGAATATTCCCAATCGAAAGCGCTTTTGCAACTGTAAAGTCAAGAATACATCCTGCTGCAAAAAGAACAGCCACCAACACCAAAGACGTAATATCTAAAGCATGCTTTTTAACATTTACACCTTTAAGTAAATCCGCAGCCTGATTAACACTAGATTCAGCAGAAGTAAATGAGGTTTCCTGCTTAGTTTCATTAATTTCCTGAGCCATGATTTTCTCCTTTTATGTAGATTTTTATGTTGATTGTTTTAAACAATTTTTTAATTGTTTTTTATGTTTATAGATTTGTTTTAGACGTAAAATTAATCCAAATAGATTTGGCTTTCTGGAGATATAAAAAAGACCTCCAGGTTTACCCTAGAGGTCTTTTACAAGCCTAAACAAGCAGCTTCTAAAGCTTTAGAGTAAACTACGCCAAAGAGAAGTCTGCCACCACCACATACGAGCAGCATCAAAAGTATCGCGAGCTTGAGCATTCATGTTACGCATGATAGCCGCCTCCTTAATACTTAGCTGCAAAGCTAAACGCTTAATGTGGTCAATCACAAATCCAAAATCGTAAATCGTAAAATTTACGATATCCGTTTGTGTTGTGTTTGATGCTAACACTATAAAAGTACAAATGCAAACAAAAATAAAAAATTAATGGAAAAATTTTATAAAATCCAAAACAATAATCTTCAATCATCCCCGAAATTTCAAGCGAAACAACGCAAAACGCGCGAAATAAAATATTACATAGCCAAACGTCATACACAAACGATATAGTCAAAGTCGGTTCGGGGTGCGTAAAAACGCTGAGATTACACCCGTTAAACCTGATCTAGGTAGTGCTAGCGAAGGGAAAATCATGGAAGAATTAAACGAATCAAATGCAAATATAGATACAAATATAGATACAAGTTTTAGCGTTCGCGCAAGAAGACGAATGTTTCTAAATGACGTTAGATCATGCATAGAAAGAGTGAGAGCAAAGAAGCCACTAACTCATTGCATAACAAACAATATTGTTCAAGAAATAACAGCAAATGTACTACTTTCCGCAGGAGCTACGCCAATAATGGTATGCGACCCAGATGAAGCAGCAGGCATTGCAAAAATAGCGTCAGGCGTTCTAGTAAATGTTGGAACATTCGAAGAGATAAAAGGCAAAGCCATACGCAAAGCAATAGAAACTTGCGAAGAAACACAAACTCCTTGGGTACTAGATCCAGTTGGAGTTGGAGTAGACGAATTAACCACTAGAACAAAATTTGTAAGAGAAATAGTAAAACGAAACCCAACAGTAATACGAGCGAACGCAAGCGAAATATTAGCTTTAGTTGGGCAAAACAGTCAGATGAAAGGCGTAGATGCGCAAGATCCAGTAAACTCCGCGCTAGAAGCAGCCAAAAAACTGGCAAAAGAATACGGATCTGTAATATCAATATCTGGAGAAAAAGACGCGGTATACGGTCACGGATGCCTAGTGCGAATAACTGGCGGACACAAGGCTATGACAAAAGTTGTAGGAACTGGGTGCGCTCTTGGATCATTAGTGGCGGCATATGTGGGTGCAAACCCAGAGCGCCCAGTGGCAGCAACAGTGGCTGCACACGTGCACGCTGCAGCAGCTGGAACGTTTGCAGCAAGACAAACAACCGCACCAGGAACATTCAAAACACTGTGGATCGACGCATTGCAAACATTAAGTGTAAACAACATGTTTGAACTAACAAACATTGAATTTAGCATAGAACCAACAGATTGGACGCTTTACCTAGTCACAGATCCACGAATGGGAAACCGTAGCGAAGAACAAGTTGCAGTAGAATCCATAGATGGAGGAGTGACAGTAGTTCAATTGCGAGATAAATACTCCAACGATACTGAAATATCAGAAAAAGCCATAAAGTTACGCAAAACACTTATAAAAGCAAAACATGGAGATATACCGATTTTCATAGACGATCACGTTGACACCGCAGCAAAACTGGGATTCAACCTGCATATTGGTCAAAAAGATACGCCTTTCGTTACAGCACGTAAATCCATGCCAGCCGAATGGATGATTGGACTTTCTTGCGCAAGAGTAGACCTAATGGAAAAAGCATATAAAGAGTGCAAAGAGAACGATACTCCACTTCCTGATGTTATAGGAATCGGAGCTGCATTTGCCACAAATACTAAGGCGCATGATGTTCCTCCTCTTGGAATTGAAGGCGTAAATGAAGTAGCAAAAGTAGCACACAGCATGGGTGTAAAAACTCTAGCGATTGGTGGAATACACGAAAACACCGTTTTTCCAATCAAAGACCTAAGCATTGATGGAGTATGCACTGTATCTGCTCTCATGTGCGCTGAAGATCCTAAAAAAGTAGCAAGCGATCTTAAAAGCGTAATAACTCGCTAAAGTATGCATTAAAGTCACAAAGATTGGCTAATAGCGTATACTTTCAATCCCTAGCAACGTGTATACTTTCACAAGTTGCGGGCTTGTAGCTCAGTGGATAGAGCGTCTGCCTCCGGAGCAGAAGGTCGTGAGTTCGAATCTCATCAAGCCCACATTTTGTGTTAGTATTAATTTCCTCCAAGAAGAGCAAAAGTACCGTAATATACAGCAGCGATTAAAGCTATAGCAGGAATAATTAAGCACCCAATCATAAACACATAATCGCGTTTATTCACATGGCTTATACGTGCATGAGATCTTGGGTTTTCTCCGCCAAATCCACGAGCTTCCATAGCCGTAGCCAAAGTTGTAGATCTTCGAATAGACAGCACCAAAAGAGCAAAAGCTTGAGGCATAAAAGCCTTAATCTTACTATCATCGCCAAGTCCGCGAGAACGCCTAGATGCGCTGAGAGCAGCCCAATCATCTTGAAGGACGCTAAACAATCGCATACCAGCTAATCCACCGTAAACAAACCTATCTGGCAATTTCATAACTTGACTAAAGGCATCAGCTAAATCAGTTGCATCAATGCCAATAACAGTAACAATAGCTGGAACACCGATAGCTAAAATTCTGATGAATGTTGCAATTGCAAGAGTTGTGGAATGATCACTTACATGAATAATTCCCCAATCAAACCATGTTGCTCCACCTGATTTACCATACAACCACACTGCTAATGCAGATCCAGGAGCACCAACCCATACAGGCCAAGAAAGTTTAATAACTCGCAAAGGGTTCATTTTAACAACCCAAAGAATCACAAACTCCAAAACCAAAGCTATTGTTGCAGAAAGCCAGTCGAGAGTAAACAAAAGCGGAACCGAAAGTAGGAAAGCTCCAAGCATCCTATACACAGGATTCAAAGATGCCAAGAATGGAGAATAACTTGATGCGCGAGCTGCCTCATCACGATGGTTCACATCGCTAACTTCTATTCGAGATATATTCGTTGCATCTGTTGACGAAGATAATGCTAAAGATTCTTGTGAATTATCTACATTTTCAGACTCATAAGATTCGTCATTAGTGGAATCCACATTAGTTTTAAGTTCCACTAAACGCGCTCCAAGCGCATCTACTAACTCTCTATCATGAGTAACAACAATAACACTAACGCCATCTGCGCGAAGGCTTGCAATGAGTTTTATAATTTGTAACCAAGTTTTACGATCCTGTCCAAAAGTCGGTTCATCTAAAATTAAAACTCTTGGAGCTGCAGCCAAAGATGCGGCAACAGTAAGTCTACGCTTTTCACCTCCAGATAAAGTGTATGGGTTTGCGTTAGAATATCTAGATAGGCGGAATCTATCTAATAAAGACTCTGCTTTAGTTTTAGCGTCTTCTTCACTCATTCCAGTTCTAATAGGACCTAGCATAACTTCTTCAAGAACAGTTCCACACGCAAACTGATGTTCTGGATTCTGGAAAACGTATGAAATTCTTTTAGCAAGATCAGTAGACTTCCATTTCATAGGATCGGTGCCACCAGCGCCTTCGCAAAGATCCTCACTAGCTACAACCTGACCTTCTAAAGCTGGAATTAATCCTGCCAAAGTTAGAGATAAAGTGGATTTTCCAGCACCATTTGCTCCAACTAATGCTGTGATTTGTCCAGAATTAAATTTCAAATTGATATTTTTGGCTATTGGAGTACTCGTATGACTAATCGCAAGGTTTTCTGTTGATAGAACTACTCTTCCATCACCTTTTGCTGGATCGCAATCTGGTTCACATTCAACATAAATCCTACCAATTCTGCAATCTTGCGGATCTTTATACTTGTCAGGAAGCCAAATCCCAAGGTTTTCAAAATCAAGATCGCTTCTACTGAACACTTCGTCTGGAGTTCCATCTGCAACAATAACTGTTTGCGCAAACTCGTCTCGCGCAATATCATCATCGTGAACATAATTATTCTCTTCAGTATTGTTCACAGAATTATCAAGACCAAGAACCACTACTCTATCAATCAAATCAATCCAAGGCTGCGCATGATGTTCTACAAGAACCATTGTTGCATTGGTATCGTCTAAAACTTTACCAACAGCTTTTACAATCTGATTAACACCATCTGGATCTAGATTCGCAGTAGGCTCATCTAAAAGAAGCACACTTGGCTTCATAGCCAATGCTCCAGCCAATGCCAGACGCTGCATTTGACCACCACTTAAATGGGCGGTAGAACGGTGTAACTGTAATCCTTCTAAACCTACTTCTTCAAGACTTTTATTAACAAGATCCCATATTTCTTTACGAGGAACATTCATATTTTCAGGACCGAAGGCGACGTTATCCCCTAAACGCTGAAAAATAGCTTGAGCCTCTGGATCTTGTAACACTAATCCTACTCGCCCACGCGCTTTATGAACTGGTAAATCATCTACGAATACTGAGCCTTCGCTTACACCGCCATCTTCATCTTCTACTAAAACATTCTTCTTCGAATCAGGCTTTGAATTATTTGAGCTAGATTTAACAATATCACTACCAATCAGCCCAGCAGCACCTTCAAGAATTGTGGATTTGCCTATGCCCGATGCACCAAGCAACAAAACTCTTTGCCCTGCTTCAATTGTTAGGTTCAACCCGCGTACAGCAAAATGTTTGCGAGAAGCATGACGATAACCCCAATTATCAAAACGTAGCTGAGCATTGCAGCTAGCCGATGGAAGGAATGTTTCGGCATCCTGCGTATTAGTTTTGTTCAAAACTGGCGTTTCAAATGCATCGGGCATAGCAAAATCCTTTATGGCAATGATTTTTATTTAATTATTTTCTATCTATTTTTTAATTTTTTCTTTTAGAATCATTTAGATCTGCTACGGACTTTTTAACGACCTAAAAATCCTAAAATGTCTTTATTACAAACACGTTTTTGACTTATCCTAATAACAAAACGTCATATCAGTGATTTACATCGCTGATTGCATTGCAATAAGACATTTTCTTTCGACATAGATATGTGCCTTACTGTTCTTTCACTACGACTTATGCGTTGGCTTAAATCGTAGGTCACCATTAAGGCACGGGAAAAACAGATCTCCGTGCGCCAGCATTACCTGGATTCACGTTCAAGCGGTTTCTCTCAGCTTTACAAATTAATGCAAAGCACCCGTGTCGTGTGAAGATTTTACGTCATTGCGTAGACTCGTATACAAACGCTAAAATTTTATATAGCGATTGTATACGAGTTGTTAAGTTTACTTAGTTAGACGATCTAAAAGCAAAGCTTCAGTTACGATATTCGATTTCAAGCCAGAAAGAGAAATCGACTCGTTAGGACTATGCGCATTAGACTTTGGATCTTCAGGTCCAGTCACCAAAACCTGAGCTTTAGGGAAAATTCGTTGCAATTCTGGAATAAATGGAATCGAACCACCTTCGCCCTTGTTAATAGGATCCACGCCAAAAGCATCCTTCATAGAAGCTAAAGCGTCCTTAGTTGCTACAGCATCAGGATCCATAGCCCAACCCATACCATTGTCAACTGGCTCTACAGTAACTTGCGCACCGAATGGGGCGTTTGCGACCAAAAAGTCGCTCAAAGCTTTTTGCGCTTCTTCTGGACGCTGGCAAGGCGCAGTTCTAAGCGAAAGTCGCAAACGCGTTTCGTGAGCAATCACATTAAAGCTTTCCTCTACTGGATGAGCATCCATACCAATAACAGTCAAGCTAGGCTTAGTCCACATACGAGCAGCAAGGGAACCAGTACCAGCAAGCTTGTAAGAATCCACTACTGAAGAATCTGCGCGAACTTGAGCCTCATCCAAATCACGTTGCAAACCGCCAACAGGCTCTTGCGATTCAATTCCAGGAACGGCCAAATCACCTTCCTTGTTATAAAGAGAAGCAATAAGCATTGAAGCAAGCGTGTATGCGTCTAAAATTGGTCCGCCAAACTGTCCAGAATGAACCTGATGTCCAAGAACTTTCACTTTAACGTCTACAGTAGTGTTTCCGCGCAAACTAGTCGTAAGACTTGGAACATCCGCAGACCAATTTCCAGAGTCGGCAACAATAATAACGTCTGATTCAAACTCATCTTTATGAGCTTCGATGAATGGAATGAAACTTGGAGAGCCCATTTCCTCTTCACCTTCAATAAATACCTTAATATTTACGCCTAAATCTTCGCTTAAAGCGCGCAAAGCACCGTAGTGAATTGCAATTCCGCCGCCATCATCAGCACTACCGCGGCCATACAAGCGACCATCTACTTCAGTTCCTTTGAAAGGATCAGTATTCCATTCGCTTGCATCTGGAACAGGCTGAACATCGTGATGAGCGTAAAGCAAAACAGTTGGAGCGCTAGAATCCACAATACGAGATCCAACTACTTCAAAAGCTCCAGGAGTACCATCCGGATTCTGAGACTGCTCAACGCGAGCATCTACACCCACTTCGCGCAAAACTTCAGCCACATACTCAGCCGAAGCACGCATATGATCTCCAGTAATGCCTTTAGCAGAAACAGCTCCTAAAGAGATCTTCTTATTTAATACGCTAATAACGTCTTCCCAAGCGTTTTGCACGCGCGAACGCACATCAGCAACCTCTAAACTAGCCATAAGTCCTCCAAAAAACAGTAGATTAGTAAAAACATTAGTTGAATTACTACTATCAGACTATTCATAACCAACGAAATTGCTCATAACGCGTCTAGTCTGTTGGGTAATCTGCAAACATGACATGGAATCCATTCGTAAAAAAATCTGCTGATAATGGTGCACAAAATGGCAATCAATCAGCGACTAATGAAAATAGTGAAAATAAAATAGAAAATAAGGCAAAGACTCGCACAAAAAACGCTCCAACGCCGAAGCAAAGCGAAGCTACAGCGCAGAATCTTAGACCGTTAGTTCCAACGGATAGAAAAGCAAGCGCAAAGGCTGCGCGAGCCAGATTGCGCGAAAAAGAAAATGCTCAATACGATGCGATGAAAAATGGAGACTTAGCTCATATGCCAAAGTCAGAGCAGCTTCCATGGAGAGTTTATATTAGAGATTATGTAGATGCGCGTTTCAATATTGGCGAATTTTTTGTGCCGTTTGCAATCGTTATTATGCTCTGCATATTCTTAACTCAAAACTTCTTATCCACTAAGTATATTGCTCTATATTTTGCTCTTGCGATTGTTCTTTACGCATATCTTTTTGCTGCAATTATTGACGTTATAATAATGTGGCGCAAGCTTCGTAAAGAGCTTGTTAAGCGATACGGCGAAGTTTCTGTTGGCAAAAGCTCTAGATCTGCTATGTATGCTTGCAGTCGAGCAATACAAATGCGCAGATGGAGACTCCCAAAGCCAAGTACACCAAAGCGCGGTAATTGGCCTAAATAAATCGCTAGTATACTAACAAAGCTATGATTTATAGCATAAGCGTGTTTAGGGTATGATTACTAAGCAATAAAGCAACAAAATACAAAGCAATAAAACGCTAATATTATGTATTAGGGGATAAACGCAAATGGCAAACGATAAACCAAAAGGCATTAAGAAGCCAGGCATGATTTCACAAATTATGCGTATCTACAAGTACACGCATACAGACGATAAGCAGCTTCCACTTTGGCTTGGCTTAGCTTTTGTAGCTCCTGTTGTGCTGTGCATTGTAGCTGGTGTTATTCTTAGATGGTCCATTTTGACTTGGATTATGATGGTAATAACAGCACTTATGCTGGGTCTTTTACTGTTTACTGTTGTTCTCACTAAACGCGCAGATAAGGTTGGCTATGCAAGACTAGAAGGAAAGCCTGGAGCTGCGGCTGGCATTGTATCTGCTATTAACAAAGGCGGATTTACTTTCCCTCAACAACCTGTGTGGGTTGATCCTCGCACAAAAGATGCTATTTGGAGAGGAACTGGTTTTAACGGAATCTTCCTTGTTGGCGAAGGTAACTATGAGCGTTTAAGCCAAGCTATGAATCGCCAAGAGCACGCGATTAAAAGTGTTACAGCAGGATCTAATATTCCTGTTTACCGCATTTGCGTCGGTAATGGTGAAAATCAAGTTAAACTTAGGGATCTAAGAAGTAAGGTTTTAAAATCTAAAACTTTAATGCCTACAAATCACAAGTTTGCTTTGTTTAAGATGATTCACCCTAATCGTCGCTTCTTCCTCACTAAAACTGAGCTTGCAATTTTGAATGATCGTTTGCGTACACTACAGGGCAAATCTGGGTTCGGTATTCCAAAAGGAATTGACCCAACTCATGCTCCTCGAGTAAGTCGCAGAGCTTTAAGAGGAAAATAAATCGTAGGTTTTATTTAAATAAAAGGCATAAAAATAAACCAGACGTTCCAATTGGTTCGTCTGGTTTTAATATATTTTAAGCGACTTTATATGACTTTACGCAATTATTATTCGCGCGTTATCTGCGACTCTACCCAATCCACAATGTAAGGAGCACACTCCTCCACTTGATCCATTGCAATCTCAAACTCTTTAGGACCTCCGTACCATGGGTCCGCCAAATCCAAAACAGCTTCGCGACCAACTTGTGGCTTTTCTAAAGACGGATCAAAAGACCTATACATGTGAACAAGACTACGCTTTTGTGGCGGAATAATCCTGAGCAAAGATTGCATATGCGAAGCAGTCATTGGAAGAAAAAGATTCGTCTCTTCTATTTCATCTCGCTCAATCCTATGCGCAAAATGGCTTAACGGCAAAGAATAACCCCTACTTTTAAGCTCTCTTTGCGCACGTCTATCAATCGGATTTCCGTATTCTTCGTCACTTACGCCACATGATTTTACAGCAACAACATCGCTTAATCCTCTAAGCTTAAACTCGTTACGCAAAACAATTTCTGCCATTGGCGATCTGCAAATATTCCCTGTACAAACCGTCATAACAACATACGGATGCTTAGCATCTACGTGAATTTTGTTTAAAGATTCCATACATATCCTTAATCTAGCTTATTTTTAGATTTAACTGGCTCATAA
The DNA here is from genome assembly GCF_049262845.1 of Gardnerella sp. DNF00109. Lineage (NCBI taxonomy): Bacteria > Bacillati > Actinomycetota > Actinomycetes > Bifidobacteriales > Bifidobacteriaceae > Gardnerella > Gardnerella sp. DNF00109. The sequence goes on along the minus strand of NZ_CP058406.1, from coordinate 535,008 downwards.
ACCATAAACTTATATTTTGTATTGAATTGATTTGCGCCAACTTTTATAGTCGATTCCTGCCAATCACAATCACGTGCAACTTTCCACAATCCATCATCTACAAGTTTCTGAATGTTAGGAGCAAACGTATCAGCTTCTACTCTAGTGTCAATTTGAGTTACATAGGCAGCGTCAACAATTTGCGACTCAATCACTTCTCTAAAAATTGCTCCGCCACCAATAATCCAAACTGCGCTACCATCTTTAGGCAAATCTGAAGAATCTACATGCTCAATAGGATTATCTTCAATCCATTTTTTTGCGTAACATATTGCTTCTTCAATGCTTGTAAAACTTTTTGCACCATCTGAATTAAAATCTGGATTCCTAGAAACAACGATATTTTCTCGCCCAGGAAGAGGACGGAACTTTTCTGGCATAGAATCCCAAGTTCCCCTACCCATTATTACTGGGCAAGAAATTGTCATGGCTTTAAAATAGCGCAAATCTGTGGAAAGTCTCCATGGCATACCACCATTTACACCCATTGCGCCTACGCGGCCTTCCAAATCGTATGCTTGCCCCCAAATTAAACGCACAGGAATATCGTTTGCCATAAAACTCCTAGTCAAAAACTCAAACTAATAAGCAACTAATAAATAAGATCACACAGCTACAGGAGCTTTAATCGTAGGATGATGCTTATAATCAACAACCTTAAAATCACTATAGTCGTAGCTAAAAATTGAATCAGCTTTACGAATCTCAAGCTGCGGATACGGGTACGGCTCACGCGAAAGCTGCTCAAGCACTTGCTCTACGTGATTATCGTAAATATGGCAATCGCCACCTGTCCACACGAACTCTCCTGGTTCCAATCCTGCTTGCTGAGCCATCATCATTGTTAAAAGCGAGTAAGAAGCAATGTTGAATGGCACGCCAAGGAACATATCGCAAGAACGCTGGTAAAGCTGGCAAGAAAGCTTGCCGTCAGCAACATAGAACTGGAAAAGCGAGTGACAAGGCGGCAAAGCCATATTCTCTACTTCTGCAGGATTCCAAGCACTGACAATCATTCGACGAGAATCTGGATGATTTTTAATAAGCTCCATAACGTTTGCAATCTGGTCGATTGTTCGATTAGGATTTTCTTGCGTAGGCGCTGGCCAACTACGCCACTGAACGCCGTAAACAGGACCTAAATCGCCATTTTCATCTGCCCACTCATCCCAAATATGCACACCGTTTTCTTGCAACCAGCGCACATTACTAGAACCTTTAAGGAACCAAAGAAGCTCATATGCAAGTCCCTTAAAGAACACTGTTTTTGTGGTTATAAGCGGAAAACTCTTGCTTAAGTCAAATCGAATTTGTTGACCAAAAAGAGATATTGTTCCAGTACCAGTGCGATCCGATTTTAAAGTACCTTCCATAAGTATTTTTCTAACCAAATCCTCATAAGGTGTAGGAATATCGGAAGTAGGTTTCTGTGGTACGCGAGAGCGGATATCCGCAAGTTCTTCTTGAGTTAAAGCCATGAGATTATTTTATCATTAGCTAAATTCAACACCACCAAAAGTAAATATAAGAAATATAAGAACAAGAATCAAACTGAAATCAAAGCATGCTAGTTATAATAGGTTTGTCTTAAAAAATAAAAGTTAAAAACAAATAGACATAAGCACAAACATAATCACAATGTGTTAATGTATAAAAATGCAAAGGAGCAAAAATGACTAGAAGAATATGGGTTGAACGTTTAGAAGACGGATCTTGGCAAGCACAAAGTGATGATGGTGCAACACTAAAATTTGGTAAAGGAGAAGGACAATTTTCACCTGTGGAACTAATGCAAATAGCTCTAGCTGGTTGCACAGCTTTAAGCAGCCAATACGCTGTTGAACATGCGCTCGGAGAAGGAAAAGGCGCTCGAGTTCTTGTAAATGGAACTTATGATCCAGAAGAAGGAACTTACTTAAGATTCCAAGAGGATGTAACAGTTGATGCTACAAGCGCAAAACCTGCTTTAAACGATGAAAATGCAAAAGAACTAAAAGAACGCATGGAAAGACATATCAACAAGGGTTGCACAGTTAAGCACACTCTTGAACGCGGCGCGCAAGTGCGTGTAACAGTAAATGTAAGACACTAAAAACGCTAAAAATCACAATTTGTGGCGCAATAACTTACACAATGCTACACTTTTAACGTTGTTAGAGCTATTTATGTAACTGGAGGAAACTTTGAAAATCGCGATTTTTACAGAAACATATCCACCATACATAAATGGCGTAGCAACGCAATCATACATGCTTAAAAAAATGTACGAGGAACTTGGACACGAGGTTCTTGTTGTTACGGTTGGATCCGAAAAACAGCGAAAAACTAAGCTTGTAGACGGAGTTGTATACGTTCCAGGAATACTTCTTAAAAAGCTATACAAGTATAGAGTTGCAATTCCGATTGGAAACATGCGCAAAAAATTCCCTATCAACTTTAAACCAGATGTTATTCATATACAAAATGAGTTTGGTATTGGTGAAATAGGTCTAGAAGTTGCTAAAAAAGAACATGTTCCTGTTATTTATACTCTTCATACAGAATACGATAAGTTCCTGTTTTATATTGGTCTAAAGCATTTTACAGAGTTTTCTAGGAATATTTCAGCAAAATATTTTACGCGATTTTCTAAAAATGCAACAATTATTACTAGTATGTCCGCTAAGGCTCAAGCTTATATTGATCGTCAAAAAGTCGATAAAAAAGTTGTTGTTCTTAGCAATGCAGTTGAATATAAAAAGTTCTTGCCTACACCAGAGCGAATTGCTTTTAGAAAAGAATTCCGTAAAAAATACGGTATTGCTGATTCCACGAAACTCTTCGTTTTTGTTGGAAGAATCGGAGCAGAAAAGAATATCTCTGAGCTTATTGACAACTTTATGTATTGCGATTTTCCACGCGAATTAGCTAGACTCGTTGTTATTGGCGGAGGACCTGATTTAGAAGACTTGCGTAAGAAAGTAGCTAGCAAAGGATTTGAAGATAGAATCTACCTACTTGGCCCTATTGAACACACGCAGATCCCTAAGTATTTGCACGCTATGGACTACTACACTACCGCTTCCCTATCGGAAATGCATTCACTTTCTATGCTTGAAGCCATGGCATCTGGATTATTTGCTCTCGTAAAGCACGATATCCCTAATGAGAATCAGATTATTAGTGGCAAAAATGGTTATCAGTGGGATTCTAAAGAAGACTTTAAGCAAGTGTTTAGTCACGTTCTTAACATGAGTGAAGAAGAGCAAGCACAACTAAAAGCAAATGTTCTCGAATACTCAAAGAACAATGACTTTAAAAAGCAAGCTCAAGAGCTAATTAAAATTTATAAACTTGCTATTGAAATGAACAATAACGAACTTGCTAAAAAACGCGCTGCTCGCGAAAAAAGACGCGCACGATTTTTACTTAAAAACAAGTAAAAATCAAACTTAAACAAATAAAAAGCACATAGTACATGCCTGGGCTAGCTTTGCAACAAAATAGCGTCCAAAACACTGTTTTAGTGCTTTGGACGCTATTTTCTACTACAAGCTACTTCTCTACTACAAACTACTAGTGAAGCGGATCAATAGTTTGCTCGATTTCTTTAGCAGCTTCCACACCAGCTTTTGGAACATCAACTGTATGAACGCCACTTATAGAATCAATAGCACTAGTATCATTACTTACCTTAGACTGCTGTGCTACTTGAGCAGCGCTTAACTCCACATACTTACGTGGAACCACATACACCGGTCTAGAAGAATGCTGCAACAAACCTTGGCTAATAGAACCAAGAAGCAATCCTGTAAAACCACCACGTCCTCGTGAACCCACAACAACCAAATCATTGTTTAAGCTCGCTTGAGTCAAAGCGTTTACAGCAGAACCTGGAACTACAGAACGATGAATCTTTAGATTTGGCAAACGCTGCAAAATAGGCTTTACTCTCTCATCAAGATCTTCCATATAAGATCCCATAACAGCAGTGTCACCTTCTGCACCCTGAACGCTAGGAACAGCAGAAATCACATCTAATTGTGCGTTCCAACTATCAGCCAAATCTGCAGCAATCTCAAGAGCTTTTAATCCCCACTTAGACTCGTCGGAGCCAACAGCAATCTTAGAAATCTTATTATTCAAGTGGATTCGTTGACCATCATCATCTGTATATGGAACAACAACAATTGGGCAATAAGCGTAGGCTGGAAGCGAAGAACTTGTCGTGCCAAGCAAACGCTCAGCCAATCCACCTTTACCTCGGTTACCAATAACAATAAGCTGATAGTTCCTAGAAAGCTCTACAAACACAGAAGAAGGATCGCCAGTAACGATTAACGTTGTTGCATCCACACCCTGTTCTAAAGCTACAGCTTTTGCTTTAGAAAGAATTTCCTGAGCGTCTTGATGAGCAACATTATCATCACCAATCGCAGTATAAGTCGCATCAAAAGATACAGCTGCATAACTAGGTAAAGAATATGCACAAACTATTTGAAGCTGTAATCCAGCATGCTTAGCATAATTAGATGCCCACCATACAGCCTTATAGCTCGCATGAGAACCATCAACACCTACAAGAACAGCTTTTTCTTGTGTAATAACACCTTGTGCCATCTAGATCCTCCTAGCATCGCGCGATTTTTTATTTTCTTAAATACTTTAAATACTAGAATAGCGCGTTTAAGGTAGTCGCGTCTATCGCGACACAACAAACCTAAGTATTAATGGCAAAATTAATTAAAAATAACCTAAAAACGTATCAAAACTACTAACAAAAACTAAAAGTTGTATCCATAAAATCATGAATACCACTCAAAATCAAATTGTCAGAAGATTCTACGAATAGAATAAGATCCCGAAAAAACGTATCTAATAGGATCATACTGAGTTCCAGCGTACTGAGAATTAATAACCATTCCATTACCAACATAAATAGATGCATGAGCACCATTGGCAATTATGTCACCAGGCTGGGCCTGAGCTAAACTCGGAACAGCCGTACCTACAGTGGCCTGAGCTCCAGAAGTTCTAGGTAAAGAAATACCCATATTGGCAAAAACGTACTGCACAAAACCAGAGCAATCCCAGCCAGCAGGACTTGTACCACCAGAACGATAAGGCACTTTACCTAAAAACTGAGCCGCAAAATTAAGCATCGCCGAAACAGACTGATTATCTGGAGGAGCAACAAAGTACGTCATAGGTCCAACGCCATTACGCGCTCCAGAACGACTTGCAGTAGCGTCGAAGCCATCAACAGAATTATTCTGTGCCTGTTGTTGCTGGCGAGCCTGTTCAAGTGCAAGTTCAGCAGCACTCTTAGTCTGCGGAACATCCAAAGACTCAATACTGCCCCAATGAGAATTAGCATCAACATCGGTAGAAGTGGATTCTGTAAACAAATCACGCTTAACATCAGTAATCTTAGGGAAAGAACGTGTAGATGTAACTGCTGATTCTTCAGCAGAAGCGGAAGCACAAGCAAGCGGAATCATAGCAGCAACCAGCGCTGCAGATACAAAACCTGCAAATACAGAAGAAAAAATCTTATCTCGCTTAATCATCATTAGCGATGTTAGCATGTTAATACTACAAACTAAGACCACAAACAAAATTTGCACGCACTATTTACAGCACAACAATGCACACCTACACGCATAACAGCCAGAATAGACTAGAAAACCGCAAAACGTAGTAACAGATATCAATATTAAAATGTCAAAATATTAAAATTCCAAATAATCTAGTAATGGATAAATTCAAAAGCCGAAGTTTCATTCGGATTTACAACCCTAGAGAAGGTCCTACCGTGAAGCTCCGCACTAGACTCAGATGTTTCAATAGAACCATCAGGATTAATTTTTTCAACAACAGCAACATGACCATAAGTACGATTAACGCCAGCCTGACCGCGACCAAACACCATAATATCGCCAACGTGACGAGGCGTACGATCTACCCAATATCCAAGTTTTCGAGCAGTCAAAGCCCACATCCAGCCGTCTCCCATATTGGAACCAACAGGAAGACCAAGCTGATGCCTACGAATATAAACCCACCAAGTGCACTGGCTAAACTCATATGCATTCCCAGAATCACCAGAACTATGATTTGGATTAAATCCAGCAGGCAAAGAATTAACGTCTGAATCCATTAAAATAGCAACCTGCGGATTATTCGCAGAAGACTTAGACATTTCAGAAACTTTAAAATCTGAATTAGAACCTAAATCCCACTTAGACTCATGAGACGATCTAGTAGAGAAAGCGTTTAAATCAGCTTCGAGACCAGCAACAGCACTGCTGAACTTCAAATATTTATCAGCACGATCTAACTTTTCACGCTGACTAGAACGAGAAGCAGCTTGATCATTAGAATCATTGGAAAAATTAATCTCAGAAGCATATTGCTTTGAAGCAAAAGAACCCAAACCATCAGTCTTGCTCAAAGCCATAGACGTCAATGCGGCACCAACTATAGCTACTAAAGACGTAGAAACAATAATACAATTCTTACGTTCTCTAGATTCGCGAGCTAAACGAATCTCGCGACGAGTACGAGGAGCAGAAGACATTTGCAAACTCTGAGCCACAGATTCGCTCAAGCCCACAACTGCACCATTATTCGCACAAACCGCTTCGGTAGAACGCTCAGAAGTAGCACTGGAAATATGAGAAGAGGAAAAAAGCATAAAAGGCGAAACGAAACGCCCCTTTGCTTTCTTAGCACCATGTGCACCATGTCTCATAAAAAACCACTCCCGAATTGTTAAAGTATCACGTCAAAACGGCACCTACAAAGCTCAAGACTACAACGTGGTGCGGATGTGATAAAAATGGTGTCGAAAAAGAAAATAGTAAAATTTAAACGTATATCATAAACGTATATCATCAAAAAATATAACCAAAAATTGATATTAGACATCACTAGATGTATGGTTAATCATATGAAGCTAGCACCGATTCTTAACCCAGATGCACGCAAAGAGGCACCAAAGCCATTGCGCGTAGACCTGTGCAAAGCATTTATGGTTGGAACAGTTCTATGGCTTATAGCATCAATAATCACTGTTGTGCTCGCAATCTTGCACTTTCTACTATGGTTTTTTGCTATAGCTTGCCTTAGCGGATTCGTAATAGGTATTTTGCTTTTAATCTGGGAACACTTTGACCGTTGGGATTATAGAAGACTAGGAAAGTAAAACGCTTAATACGATTAAGCGAACTATTTTGCATCCGATCTTGAAAGCGGAATCGCAAAATTAACCGTAGTACCTTTCCCTGGTCTACTCCACAATGTAATGCTACCGTGATGAGTAAGAGCCACGTGCTTAGCAATAGCAAGACCTAAACCAACACCATCCTGACTGCCGTCATTCTGGTTATCCGAACGATAAAAACGCTCGAAAATACGAGGCTGATCACGCAACGCAATACCAGAGCCACAATCAACAACACGAATCACTGCAAACTGAGAGTCATCAGACTTTAACGCTGAAATCGCCACACTGTTATTTGCTGAAGAATAGATAATAGCATTCTCAACAAGTTTACGCACGGCAGCGCTGATTTGTGAAAAACTGCCTAAAACACTAAGCGAAGAATCAGACTTAACGCAAAGACGCACATTTCGGCTCAAAGCAAGATATGAAACCTGATTCTGAACATCTTTTAACACACTCAAGACGTTCACAGCACTCGCCTTAGACACATCTATAGGCTTCTGAGCACTCATAAGAAGCAGAAGATCTTCCAACATATGTTCCAAGCGTTTAGAAGACCTCTGAGCTTTTAAAGACACTTCCTTAACACGATTAAGAGTAACATTACTATCCTGCAAAAGTTCTATAAGACTAGAAATCATTCGAGTAGAGCTAATAAGTTGTTGAGAAACATTACTTATAAAATCATCTCTAGTCTGCTCAAAACGATGCGCAGCACTCGTATCATTTAAAATAACAACAACCTTGCCTGCTCCAACACTTCCAACAGTAACATTAAGCCAATTAGGTCTAGAAACTGTAGAAGCATCAGACGATTTATCAGTTTTATTCGAGGAAAAGTCGCCAGCAACCGTAGCTGATTTTAATAACACAGCACTGTCACCAGAAAAATTACTATTAAAATCAGAATCTTCACCAATAGTTATATACTGTTCAGGAGTAAAAGTAACTAAATCAAAACTCTCAAAACCGCCAGACGCGCGCACACGATTTACAGAATCCAGAACTCTCGATTGAACAATAGAATCATCAACAACAACACCAAGCGTATAACTATCAGAACTAGCTCGTAAAACATCATTATCAGCATCGATAACAATAGTCGCAGCAGACAGCATGGATAAAATCGCACACGCATCTGAACTTATATCATCTGAATTACTATCAACTGAATCTTCATCATCTTCATCATCACCAAAATTACGTTTACCTAAAATTTTTAAGATCTTCTTAAAGCTACTACGAAAAATCCTACGCAAACCACCTGCTATAGGATTTACAACAGAACTAAAAAACGGTCTAAAAACACTACGAAATATTGGAAAAAGCGAATCAACAACAAACATAACAATTACGATTGCAACACAAAGCGCAATCAAAGCAAAAACAACAAACACCATTAAAGGCGAATATGGCGAATCTTGAAGCATACTCTTAAAGAATACTCTAACGCGCTCACATTTAAGCAACTAATACAGCGACTAATACATTTAACGCACGTGCGCACAGTAGTCTATACTTGATTAGGGCAATCTAAACAAACGCGAATATGCTCCAAACGCAATTGAGCGCGATTGAACGCAAGAAAGGACGCACCATGCGAGTGATTTTCAACGAAGAGATGAAGGCAGTTGCATTAAACATTGAACGCATGGCAGAGCTTGTTGCAAAAGCCATGAACGATGCTGGAAATGCTTTATTAAATGCTGATTTAGAATCTGCACAAGCAGTTATAGACAATGATACTCAACTAGATTCACTAGAAGATAGCGTTATAGATCAATGCTTAACATTGCTAGCTAGACAAAATCCTGTAGCAACAGATTTGCGAGAAGTAGTAGCAACCATGCGTTTGGCTGCGACTTTTGAGCGCATGGGAGATTTAACAAGTCACGTTGCGCAAATCGCAAGAAGAAATTGGCCTGATTGCGCAATACCAAATCAAGCAAAAGAAACTGTTGAAAAAATGGTTGACTTTTTGCATGTTCTTGCAGGTCAATTAACAGACATGCTTTCAAATAGAGACGTTAATGTAGCAGATGCAATTATTCACGGCGACGATGTAATGGATAAGTTGCACGAACACATTTTTGCGCTTGTAGAAGGCGAAGATTGGAATGGCACTAGAAAACAATTGATTGACTTAGTACTTCTAAGCAGATTCATGGAGAGAATCGGCGATCATTCAGTTGCTGCAGCAAGGCAAGTTGTATTTATTGTTTCGGGATTTGACCCAACTAAGAAGCCAGAACCAGATAAAGACACGGTTGTGGCATAAATACGGTTGTGGCATAGAACACGATTTTTGAATAGAAATCTAAAAAGTAGCTTGTAAAACAAAAGTAGGTTTGCAATTAATTTTGCAAACCTACTTTTTATTTAAGTTAATTTAAGATAATTAAGCTAACTTAAGCTAATCAAACTCACTTCTGACCCTGAGCAGCCACGGCGGCAGCACCAGCAGCAGCAGCTTCTGGATCCAAATACTCGCCGCGAGGCTTGATTGGCTTAAAGTTCTCGTCCAACTCGTAAAGAAGAGGAATAGCGGTTGGAATATTCACCTTGGAAATCTCTTCCTCGCTCAAGTTGTCGAGCATCTTAACAATTGCGCGCAAGCTATTGCCGTGAGCTGCAATCATCACAGTCTTGCCAGACTTAAGCTCTGGAATAATATCGGACTCCCAGTAAGGAGTTACGCGAGTCACAACGTTCGCCAAAGCTTCAGTTTCTGGAACTGGATCACCTGCGTAACGAGGATCATTCGTCTGAGAATACTCATCGTTTGGATCAATCTCAGGAGGTGGAGTTGCGTAAGAACGACGCCAAATCATGAACTTCTCATCGCCATATTCCTGACGAATCTCAGACTTGTTCTTACCTTGCAAAGCACCATAATGACGCTCGTTTAAACGCCAGCTACGGCGAACTGGAATCCACAAGCGGTCGGCTGCATCAAGCGCGTAATTCGCGGTATTGATAGCACGACGAAGCAAAGAAGTGAACACGATGTCTGGAAGAACATTCTTCTCTTTAAGAAGCTCGCCACCATGCTTAGCTTCCTCGACACCCTGCTCAGTCAGCGGTACATCAACCCAACCAGTGAACTGATTGGTCTTATTCCATGCGCTCTGACCATGTCGGAGCAATACTAATTTATATGTCATAGTTACCCAGTCTATTCGTTTCGTAAGACTACTTGCATAAAAGTAAACAAACACGAAAAATTTAATAGAAAAGCCGATGAATGTTTAAACGACATCCAACGGCTTTACAATCTACTAAAATCTATCAATTAGCGAAGAGGCTTAACGAGTGGGAACGTAATCGTCTCGCGAATAGTTGCGCCCGTAAGCGCAATCAGCAAGCGATCAATACCCATTCCCATGCCGCCAGCAGGAGGCATACCGACGCCGAGAGCCTCAATAAAGTCCTCGTCAATATCCATTGCCTCAACATCGCCAGCCAAAGCATCCTTAGCTTGAGCAACAAAGCGCTCGCGCTGCACAACAGGATCGTTAAGCTCGGAGTAGCCGGTTGCAAGCTCAAAGCCACGCACATACAAATCCCATTTTTCAACCATTCCTGGCTTAGTACGGTGACCCTTAACAAGCGGGCTGGTTTCCACTGGGAAGTCGCGCACAAACGTTGGCTCATAAAGCTTATCCTCATAGAAGTGCTCCCACAAGTGCTCAACCAACTTGCCGTGATTCTCCACTTCGTCGCGCTCAACGCCAAGCTTGTCTGCAATCGCACCCAAATGCTCAACAGAAGTTTCCGGCGTAATTTCCTCGCCCAAAGCCTCAGAAAGCGAGCCGTACATGGTAATCTGCTTCCACTCGCCGCCAAAATCGTACTCTTCGCCGTTAAGCAAAGTCACCTTAGTGGAGCCAAAAGCGTCGACAGCAGCCTTTTGAATCAGCTCTTTAGTAAGAGCTCCAATCGTATCGTAAGTGCCATAAGCTTGGTAAGCTTCGAGCATTGTAAACTCTGGAGCGTGAGTTGCATCTACGCCTTCGTTTCTAAAATCACGGTTGATTTCAAACACGCGATCAATGCCACCAACCAAGCAGCGCTTCAAGAAAAGCTCTGGCGCAATACGCAAATAAAGATCAATGTCGAACGCGTTCATATGAGTTGTAAACGGACGAGCAGCAGCGCCGCCGTGAACCGTTTGCAACATTGGTGTTTCAACTTCCAAGAAGTCATGGCTGTCGAAAGTGCGGCGAAGAGAAGCTACAGCATGAGAACGCCTGCGAACCATATCGCGAATCTTCTCGTCCGCAATCATGCCAATATAAGGCTTGCGCGTACGAGTATCGTCGCTTAATTCCTTATGCAAAGCCGGAAGTGGCTGCAAAGCCTTAGCTGCAATTGCCCACTCAGTTGCGAATACGGAAAGCTCGCCAGTTTTAGAAGAAATAACGCGACCGCGAACATACAAATGGTCGCCCAAATCAACCATCTGCTTGAAGCTCTTAATAGATTCTTCGCCAATTTCCTTCTTGGAAACCATCGCCTGAATCGTAGTGCCGTCACCAGCAGCAAGCTTAACGAAGCACAAGCCACCAGCATTACGCAAGAAAAGCACGCGACCTGCAATACCAACCTCGGTATCAGTTTCTTCGCCAGCTTCAAGCTTGCCATCAAAATCAGCACGAACCTTTTCGATAGTATCCGTAACATTAAGATGCACTGGGTATGGCTGCACACCCTCCTTAAGCATCATCGCGCGCTTAGCAACACGCATCTGCACCTGCTCTGGGTGCGCAAGCGGACCAAACTCTTTATTGCTTGGATCAATTGCTTCGTCAAGAGTAGCACCATCATTTACGCGCTTAGCAATAGCCTCATCTTGAGCGAGCAGCATCTCAGCATGCTCAACGGTGTCAATTTCATTGGCGTTATCTGTTACGTCATTTTCTGCGGCGTTTTGTGCGGCAGACATTGCAGTATTCGTGTCAGTCATAAACGCCAATTGTAGCTACTAGGGAATACAGGTAAGCGAGTCGCAAATGCATTTTATTGTGTTACTAGATCGATTGCGCTAATCATTTTTGCAACAAATATACATTTTTATAGAAATATTTATATTTTTCTGTTTTCGAAAGAAAAATACATTTACAGTAAAACTTTTTATTATTTTATTAAGATATACAAAATTATTTACGAAAAGTTACATCATTTTGCAAATATTGCGGAGACCATGCAGCTGCAAAAGAATACAAGTGAATTTTTAATAAAATTTTAAAAGAATTTATTTGACAACGACACACACTGTTAATTTGTAGCAAGTTCACGCTATTATAACCACGTTGTCGGAGTGTTGCATGCGCAATTACAACATGTAGCTGCGTCATGTATTCATAAGATGGATTCACGATGTGCAATCTCTATTGAGTTCGCACAATCGACATCGGGCTGTAGCGCAGTTTGGTAGCGCGCTTCGTTCGGGACGAAGAGGCCGCGGGTTCAAATCCCACCAGCCCGACTTTTGATTTTTTGCACAATCGCGCATATTACAACACTCGTATAAACAAATAATTCGCTATGATTGAGTAGTGAGCAAAACGGAATTTAATCGCAAGAAGCAAGGTGGCTTAAATGTTAAGCGTTTCGCAATTTTATAAAGAATTAGACAATATGTTTGCAAGCCACACAAGCGCGCAAGAAATCGAAAAATACCTGCTAAATGCGCTAAACCAATCGCAAGAAGAAGCACTCAAAGAAACACAAAATAAAGAATCTAAAGAAAAAGCAAATTGCGCATACGATAAATCACAAGAATCAAACGCTCAAGCATTGCAACTATCTGTGTTAAACGAGTTGATGGGATTTTATAGGTCTAGAGGAGAATACGCAAAAAACAAGCCAATCATTGACAATGCGCTAGATTTGGCAAAAAAGATGGATTTAGTAGGCAGCGAAGCTGGCACAACCACTTTGATTAACGCTGCTACTAGCCTACGAGCCGCGGGCAGCTATGAGCGCGCAGCAGAAATATATTCTCAAGCTATTAAAGAATCATCGAAAACACTAAAACCAAACGATAGAAAACTCGCTGCCCTTCACAACAATCTTTCAATGCTTTACAGCGAAACAGGCAACATGAGCGAAGCAATTAATGAACTTAATATTGCGCTTGAAATATTGCAAAAATCGAGTATCGATCCTTCAACAGACATAGATATAGCAGCAACTCACACAAATCTTGCGCTTGCGATTTTGCAAGAGTGTTCGCAGCCTAGCGAAAGCACAAACAGCAAATCCACTATCCTTAACTCTGCTTTTGAACACGCTTCAACTAGTATTCGCATGTACATTGCAGGAAATAACCAAAATCAACCACATTACACATCTGCTTTAGCTGGATATGCTCAAGTTCAATACGCACGAAAAGAGTATTCCGACGCTGTAAAAGCATACAGCGAAGCTCTAGATTTAATAGCACAATGTTACGGAAAAGATAGCGAGTCATACGCTATAACGTTGGAGAATCTGCAGCAAGCACAGGATGCAGAAGAAAAATTTACGGCGAAAAGCGCGGCAAATACAATTCAATGCAATTCGGAAAAGTCGCAAGCAAGCGATGAGCCAAAGCCAGAGTCAAATAAAACTATACAATCAAATAAAACCATAAAATCAATCAAAACTGTAAAAACAGAATATAATCCAAAAATCAAAAACGGCATGCAACTTGCAAAATCATATTGGCAAACTTACGGAAAACCACTGCTTGAACTTGAACAATTTAAAGACTATAAAAACCGCATAGCTGCAGGATTAGTAGGTCACGGATCGGAATGCTACGGATTTGACGACGAGATTTCGCGCGATCACGATTTTGGCCCAGGATTCTGCTTATGGCTTACAGATGAAGACTATGCGAAAATTGGCGATGATTTGCAAGCAGCTTACGATTCTCTTCCGCAAGAATACGCTGGTTTTGGCTCTCGCGAAGAAACTCCACGCGCTAAATCATGCGAAGGAAGCAAGCGAGTTGGAATATTTAGCATAAGCGAATTTTTTGAAAACATAACGGGATTTTCTACTGCACCAAGTCAAAACGAGCCGCATTTATGGCTTTCGTTAAGCGAGCCAACACTTGCTGCAGCTACGAACGGCCAAATTTTTGCAGACCCACTTGGAGAATTTAGCAAAACGCGTCAAAGTTTTAAACTCATGCCAGACGATGTGCGAATCTCGCTAATCTCTAGAAGGCTTGGCATGATGGCTCAAGCAGGTCAATACAATGTTCCACGAATGCTAGCGCGAAAAGACGGAGCTGCAGCATGGCTTTCTATAAACGAGTTTGTGCGCGCAACCGCTTCAATCGTATTTTTGCTAAATAACCCAATAAGTGCAGGATATTTGCCATATTATAAGTGGCAATTTGCAGCACTTCGCAAGCTAAGCAATCGCATGGCGTCTAGGCTTTCTGGCGTAGCAAATCAACTTGAATCGCTTATGCGACTAAGCTCCGCAGCATGCTTTGGTGGAATCGGATTTGGCGAAGGCACAAAAGGCAGCAGCGAAGCTGAATCTAAAATAAACGAGATTATTCAAAACGTGTGCAACGAAGTAGTGCAAGAGCTTAAATATCAAGGTTTGAGCGATTGCAATGAAACGTTTTTAGAATGGCAACGCCCGTATGTTGAAGCACATATTAATTCGCGCGCAACGTGCTTAAGGAGCTTATGATGTGCGATTCATTATCAAATCCAAAAACGCAAAATCTTGCAGAAGAAATTACAAAACTAGAATGGCAGCAATTCCAGCTTACGCAAAACGAAGGCGGGCGCGCGAATTGCCAGGAAGATTGGCAAACATTCCGCATTATGCGCATGAGTCAATTTTTAACTTGGCCTCTGGATTTGCAAGAGTCTTATAAAAAAGATCTTGAGCGCGCTGACAGCAATGGCAGAAATTTGATAACAGAAAAATATGCAAGAATGATGGAGTCTACTGCTCCAGAAATTTTTGAGCGCACAATTAAGCCTTATATTAAGCCGATTTTAGAGCCTAGAAAAAGCGAGCAAGAGAAGATTATTTTAACGCAAGTTAAATGGGCGGATGATTTTCGCGATCGATACCCTCATTTAGGTCTTGCAATGCGCGTTCTAAAAACAAGCGAAGATACAGAAGAAAATACATCTTTTGAAACGTATTTACGAGGAGAATTAAGCACGTATTCCGCCGAAACTTTTGCTAAATATAAGTCTTTTATAGAAGATTTAACAGCGAAAAATCTAAATCTAACGCAAATGATTATTACAAATACTGTGCGCATGTATGGCTACGATTCACTTGAAGCAGCCGACAAATGTTGAGTCAACTATAGCGTGAATAGTTTTATTACAGTGTGAATAGTTTTGCAAATGCACACTCAATTCTTTGTGCAGTTTTTAAACTACGCAAATCAGATTCAACAAAAACAGTAGAAGATGCGCTCAAACCATTTTTGCTCAAAAAATCTCTATAAATCATAATATTCGGCTTGCGCAAATGATATTCATAAGATGCGCTAACGCCATTTATCTCGCCAAGTATTGGGCAAGTTGTGCGCGCGCAATCAACCCACTCTTGTGAAGCATTTCCCAGCGCCCAAACGCGCACACCTTTTGCAGTTAAATCGCGAGCAACAGCCGCAAAACGCGCTCGCTCCCCTAAAAATCCGTGTAAAAAATTCTCAAAATACAAGCGATAAAGCCAAGTTACGGCAGGACCATGATGCTCACTAAACGATTCAAGCGCACGCTCAATGCTCCATCCTGATTCACGCAAAGCCTCGTGAAACTCAAAACCCCATTCTGGCTCATAGCTAAACAGCACCTCGCCAATATAATCTGGGTAATACGATTCCAACGTGCGACGCGCATCCCAATCAACAAGAAGATGCAAGTCAAAAACAACATCTGTTATGCCGTTTTCAATAATTTTTTGCGCGCATAAATCGCAATAATCACAACTATTCTTGCAATCATTGCGATTAGGCGAAACATCTTCTGTACAAATCATTACAAATCCTAAATTATTCAGTTGGCGAAATTCCTCCGGCATAGGACGACATTCCAGCACCAGCACCAATTCCAGCACCAAAGCTAGCAGGCAAATTGTTCAAATTATAGCCGAGCGCCTCAAGCTGCGCGCGCCCATCTTCCGTAATATTTTCAACACTCCAACGCGGTTTCCAAGTCCAATCAATACGAAATTCATCAACTAATCCAACAAGCGCACTCGCGCACTCGTCTTCAATCAAATCCGTAAGCGGGCAAGCAGGCGTTGTAAGCGTCATCGTAATAATCGCGCGTCCAAGCTCATCAATTTCAATCCCGTAAACTAAACCTAAATCAACTACGTCAATTCCAAGCTCTGGGTCTACAACATCATGCAAAGCATCCTGAATGTCTTCCTCAGTTACGCGACCGATGCTATTTACGTTGATCTGAGATTGAGCTTGATTTTCTGCCATAATATTCCTTATTTTTAGTGTTACACTGCGATTTTATAAAGCCACATACGATTTTATAAAGCCTCAATAGCCTTTGCAATACCGTCTTTTAAGCCTTCCCATGCAAGCAATGCGCACTTTATTCGCATTGGATATTTAGAAACGCCTTGAAAAACCATTGCATCTTCCAACTCATCTTCGTCTTGCTCGTTTTCTAATCCCGCTCCCCTAGATTCCATAAGCTTGTGGAAAAGCGCGGCTAATCGCAAGGCATCCGCAACAGTTTTTCCCTCAACCAAATCAACCATAATCGAAAGACTAGCTTGCGAAATTGAGCAACCATGGCCATCCCACTTAATACTTTTAACAAGCGCATTGCTTGAATTGTCAACGTTTTTAGCGAGTTCCACATGCATCGTAACCTCATCTCCACAAGTTGGGTTAAATTGATGAGATTTTCCTAATGCGTAATTTTTATTAGCTTCTACAGCACAATTTTCATGATGATTTGTAATTGTTATATTAGAATTGTTTTTTAACTCATCGGTTGCTGGCGACTTATCCGAAGCCTCCTCAACTTTCTCTTCCTGCTCTTCTGCTTTAGAAAGACTTTCTGTGTTTGAAAAATGTGTTTTTCCGTGCGGATTTCTAGCAGCATCTAAAATCACTTCTTGATACATGCTTTCTAAGCCACTACCGTCGTCAACACTCATATCAAACATATGCTCTCCTTATTTGTTATTAAACAGTATTTTATTTGAATTCTATTTGAATTTTATTTGACAATACTATGCACCAAAGTATGCGCGAACATGGGAAACAGCTTCCACAAGCGCGCGAGCTTCTTCGATTGTGTTATAAACTCCAACAGACGCGCGATTTGAAGCATACACGCCAAAATGGCGATGAATCGGCTGAGCACAATGATGTCCAACGCGAATCGCAATTCCTTGCGCATCCAAAAACTGGCCAACGTCATGCGGATGCACGCCTTCAACCTCAAAAGAAACCGTTGCAATACGGTTGTTTAAATCAAGCGGCCCAAGCACGCGAACGCCCGGAACATCCTGCAATTTCAACAATTCTGCAGCAAGTTCCTGCTCGTGCTCTGCAACTCGGTTCATGCCCAACGCGCGCAGCCAATCCGCAGCTACTCCTGCAGCAACCATTTGTGCAACTGGCTGAGTTCCTGCCTCAAAACGGTAAGGCGCTTGCATATATTGCGCTGGCTTGTTAAGCCACGCAAGCTCCACCATAGATCCACCAAAATTGGCTGGTGGAAGACTGTTCAAAAGATTGCGGCGTCCATACAAGAACCCAACGCCCGTAGGGCCGTACATTTTATGCGCGCTAAATGCTGCAAAATCAACATCTAGCGCATGAAAATCAACTGGAATATGTGGAACGGACTGGCAGGCGTCAAGAACAAAAATTGCACCAACCTCATGCGCACGCTTGCAAATCGGCGAAACGTCCGTAATAGCGCCAGTAACATTGCTAATATGCGTAACTGCAACGATTTTCGTGCGCTCGTCAACAATCGTGCTCAAATAATCCGCGTCCGCCCGCACTCGACCATCTTCACTTACATCGATCCAGCGAAGCTCTGCACCCGATCGAATCGCAAGCTCTTGGAACGGCAACAAAACAGAATGATGGTCTGAGCGAGAAACAACAATATTATCTCCCTCATTAATCACAAAATGTTGGCGCAAAGTTAAGTTATCTTCCGCAAAACCAGTGCGATTTAATCTAGCGTTAATCGTAGCGTTCCCAATAGAAGTGGCAAGAAGATTTAGAGCGCCTGTAGCACCAGGCGTAACAATAATCTCTTCGTTTCCTTCTTCACTACAAGCATCAACGAGTTTTGCAACTTTTGCACGTGCTTCTTCAAAGGCAACTGTCGAAAGCGCCGCCAACTCGTGCGCCCCCCTATGCACGCCAGCATTAATAGTCTTATAAAATTCGCTCTCTGCATCGATTACAACCTGCGGCTTTTGAGCAGTAGCTGCAGAATCTAAGTAAATCAAGGGTTTTGAATGTACTTTGCGACTTAAAATTGGAAATTGAGATCTCAAATCTTCAAACTTGTGCATTAACACAGTATCTGTCTCAAGATTTTTATGATTAAACATTCAAAATCCCCTTTTAAGCAAATTTATACAACCTATACAATCAAATTTTATAAATCTTGTTCATAATTTAAAAGTCGCTCCCCCAAAACAAAGATTGAAGGAACGACTTTCAAAATTTAAATTTTAATAATTAGCGTTTTATGAACAGCTAATATTAATTAGAATCCAAACTCTGCAGCAGCCTGACGAAGAGTTTCCGCAGAACGCTTCAAAGCAGCAAGCTCGCGATCCGAAACTGGAGTGTTCAAGCGAGAGTTTACGCCATTACGGTTCAACAAAGTTGGAACGGACATGCAGACGTCTGAGATTCCATGGAAATCGTCAAGAAGAGAAGATACTGGCAAAATGCGGTTAGTATCGCGAAGAACGGCTTCAACAATATCAACACCAGACATAGCGATAGCGTAGTTTGTAGCGCCCTTACCGTTAATAATCTTGTAAGCTGCGTTCTTAACTTCTTGATGAATCTCTTCGCGCTTAGCTTCATCCAATGGCTCATGACCTGGAAGAGCGTTCCACTCGCACATTGGAACGCCACCAATAGTTGCAGAAGCCCAAAGAGGAACTTCGGAATCGCCATGCTCGCCAGCAATATAAGCGTGAACATTCTTAACATTCACACCAGTTTGCTGCGCAATAAGGAAGCGCAAACGTGCAGAATCAAGGTTTGTACCAGATCCAAACATTTGATTAGCAGGAAGACCAGAAAGCTTCATAGAAACATGCGTAACAACATCCACAGGATTTGTAATAAGCATATAGATAGCGTTTGGAGCGACCTTCACAACATTAGGAATAATCGACTTCATAATGTTGATGGTTGCACCTGCAAGCTCCAAGCGAGTCTGACCAGGCTTTTGACGAGCACCAGCAGTAATAACAACCATGTCTGCATCACGGCAGATTTCAACGTCATCTGAGCCATCAATAGAAACAGCTGGATAGAAGCTAGAACCATGCTGCATATCGAGCACTTCCGCTTCAACACGTTCCTTAGCGATATCCTCAAGCACAATTTCACGAGCAACACCGCGCTGAGCTGCAGCAAACGCAAGCGTGGAACCTACTGCACCAGCACCAATAATCGCAAGCTTAGTTGGCTTAACCTGAGAACTCACCATTAGAAAAACCCCTTTTCCACAAACCGAGTCGACCCTTATAACTTATAAATAGAAAAATACAAGGGCTGCTCTCACATTAAGAGCTATATGTGTATAAACAGTTTTTACTTTAATCACACCACCGGAATTTTGTTTAAAGTGCAATTTGCATAAGTTTTGCAGCCAAAGAATCGCCAACAAAAGCATCTAATTCTACACCAGAATCCTTATATTCCGCGGATTTTACAATACCGTTTTCCCTAACTCTAGATAGCAAAGATCCAGAATAATCACTATAAGGCAATGTAACTTTAACATGAACATGTGGTGAAGGTAACAAATTTTCTATACGCGTTCTTAAGCGGTCAATATTTGTTCCACTTGCAGCAGACACAATTAAAGAATCAGGATACAACGATTGCAAACGTAAACGCATTGGTTCTTGCATAACATCCGACTTATTAAACGCAATAATTTGCGCTATATCTTCCACACCGTCAATTTGAGCTAAAACCTCGTTAACTGCCTCAATTTGAGAAACAGGGTCTGGGTGAGAACCGTCAACAACGTGCAAAATTACATCTGCATTACCAACTTCTTCCAAAGTTGATTTAAACGCTTCTACTAGCTGAGTTGGCAACCTTCGAACAAAGCCAACCGTGTCTACAAGTGTATAAGCGCGACCATCTTTAGTTAAAGACTTTCGAACAGCAGTATCCAAAGTTGCAAAAAGCGCGTTTTCTACAAGTTCTTTAGATCCTGTAAGCCTATTTATAATCGAAGATTTTCCAGCATTTGTATACCCTACTACTGCAACAGTTGGAATATCTTGACGACGCCTAGATCCGCGCTTTGTTTCTCGAGTTGGTGCCATTAGTGCAATGTCGTGACGCAATTTTGAAATTCGATTCCTAATTGCGCGCCTATCCATTTCGATTTTTGTTTCACCAGGACCTCTAGAGCCTATTCCTGCGTCTCCTGCAGCGCGACCACCAGCCTGCCTAGAAAGAGCAGCACCCCAACCTCTAAGTCGCGGAAGCATGTATTGAAGCTGAGCAAGCTCGACTTGCGCCTTTCCTTCCCTACTTGTTGCATGCTGAGCGAAAATGTCTAGAATAACAGCCGTTCTATCTACAACCTTGACTTTAGTGGCATCTTCCAAAGCTCTTCTCTGGCTTGGTGGAAGATCGTCGTCTACTACAATCGTATCCGCATCATTTTGCGCCACAACCGCTGCAAGTTCACGCGCTTTTCCAGAACCAACATACGTTGCTGCATCTGGTCTGTATCTTTGCTGCAACATGCCGTCGCATACTACTGCACCAGCTGTTTTAGCAAGCGCCGCCAACTCTCTAAGGGACTCTTCTGCTTGGCTTAAAGTTCCGCGAGCGCTAGACCATACGCCTACTAAAACAACGCGTTCTAGTCTTAGTTTTCTGTATTCTACTTCGGTTACGTCTTGTAATTCTCCAAGACCCGCAACTCGTTTTAAGGCGTTTCTTGATTCTCGCTCTTGCCAAGCTTCATCGTTACTTTCTAGGCTTGATCCAGTGTTTGTGGAATCTAGTAGTACTTCGGAATGTCCTGAAAGAACGTCTTTATGCTCATTTTTATGCTCAGGCATATTATTATCACCACTCGCCAAATTGCTGTTTGCTAAAGTATCTACCAAAACTATGCCCTTTGCTATTTTGCTTTAACTACTAACGCTAAATCCCCTGTTAATACACGATTTACAACGTTTGTTTTATTATTGTGAATCTAGAAGACATAATTTTTAACGCAACACTAAAATGGCTATTAACACTTTTAATAAAACTAAAAAGACAAGCAGCATTAATGCTACTAAAACAAACAAAAATACTAAAGAAGCTAAAACTGGCGGCGAACAGTATTTTTCCGCTAATCCAAACTCTTTAGACTTAAGACGAACTTTGCATGTTGATTTGCGCGGTCACGAGGTTAGTGTGCAAGTTTCTAATGGAGTTTTTAGCTCCTCTAAGCTTGATTTAGGTACTGCAGTTCTACTTAAACACGCTCCACAGCCTCCAGAAAATGGGCGATTTTTCGATATCGGTTGCGGATGGGGTGCTATTAGTTTGGCTTTAGGTTTTGAATCCCCTAATGCGCAAATTTATGCTGTAGATGTTAATGAACGTGCTCTAGATCTTACTGGTATTAATGCCAAGAATGCTGGATTAAACAACATTCACACTTATCTTGTAGAAGATGCATTAAAAGAAGATGCGCTAAAAGACATTGATCTTATTTGGTCTAATCCTCCAATCCGCGTTGGAAAAGACGTTTTGCACAATATTTTGATCACCTGGCTTCCTCGCCTAAAAGTTGGTGGAGCTGCTTATTTGGTTGTTCAAAAAAATCTTGGCTCCGATTCCTTAATCACTTGGCTTTCTAAAACTCTTGGGGAAGATTTTAGCGTTGAAAAATACGCAAGCTCTAAGGGATACAGGATTATAGAAGTCTTAAGAAAATAAGATTTAGCAAAATTTAACAGGATTGAATATGAACTTTGACTATCCTAGTGAACTGCCGATTTGTGCTGCACACGACCAGATTATTGAAGCCATTAAAGAGTCGCAGGTTATAATCGTATCTGGTCAAACTGGTTCTGGCAAAACCACTCAAATCCCAAAAATGGCTTTGGAACTTGGCAGAGGTGGTCGCGGAAAGCAAATTGTTCACACACAACCTCGACGACTTGCTGCGCGCACAGTTGCCGAACGAATCGCAAGCGAAATGGGTGTTAAGCTTGGCGAAGAAATCGGCTATCAGGTGCGTTTTAACGACGAAAGCTCATCTAAAACAAAGCTTCGCATAGTTACGGATGGTATTCTACTCGCTCAAATTCAACGCGATCCACTTCTTACGCGCTATGACACTATTATCATTGATGAAGCTCACGAGCGTAGCCTAAATATTGATTTTTTGCTTGGATATTTAACAACTCTTTTGCCAAAGCGCAAAGACTTAAAACTTATTATCACTTCTGCAACAATAGATTCTGCAAAATTTAAAGACCATTTTGAGCAAGCGCTGCACATTAAGGTGCCTGTTATAGAGGTTTCGGGGCGAACATACCCCGTGCGCGTACTTTACGAGCCGCTTGGAAGCGCGCCTTCACTTATGAGGCACGTTCCAGGTTTTGCCGATATTGCTATGGATGATGAAAGCGTTGCGCAAAGCCAAAGTCTTTCGGAAAGCGGCGATATTTGCGACGAAGACATTGCTTCTGCTGTAACTCGCGCATGTGCTCAACTTGTGATTCATTCAAACCACACTCAAGGCGCGCGCGATATTATGGTTTTTGCTTCTGGCGAGCGCGATATTCGAGAATTTGAAGCATCGTTGCGTTCTTATTTCGGTGCGCGTGCAAGCGACATGAATCGTAGTGACGCCATTGAGATTGTTCCACTTTTTGCACGTCTTTCTTCTAAAGACCAGCATCGCGTTTTTGAACACCACACGCATCAGCGCATTGTAATCGCCACTAATGTTGCAGAAACTTCTCTTACAGTGCCTTCGATTCGCTACGTTGTAGACCCTGGTTTTGCTAGAATTTCGAGATATTCTAAGTCTGCTAAAGTTCAGCGTCTTCCTATAGAACCTATTTCTCAAGCAAGTGCAGATCAGCGCTCTGGTCGTTGTGGGCGAATTGCAGATGGCATTGCTATTCGCTTGTATTCTAGGGAAGATTACGAAACTCGCCCGCGCTTTACCGACCCTGAGATTTTACGCACTTCACTTGGCGCTGTTGTTTTACACATGCTCTCTGTTGGTGTTGCTAAAACTGGTGAAGATATAACGAATTTTGGATTTATTGATCCTCCAGATATTAAGGCTGTAAGCGACGGCTTTAACGAGCTTAGTGAACTTGGTGCAATAAGCAGAAAATCAGGCTTCATCACTTTAACTCATATTGGACGCGAGCTTTCTAAACTACCGATTGACATTCGCCTTGGACGCATGATTATTGAAGCTGCGCGTAAAACCACTCCTAATACTCTTGCTGCTGTGCTGGTAATTGTGGCGTTTTTGAGTTTGCAAGATCCGCGCGAACGTCCGGAAGATAAACGCGATGAAGCAGATAGATTACACAATCGTTATGCAGACGAGTTAAGTGACTTTTTAACGGCATTGAATATTTGGGATCGCATATTCCAAGCGGATGGCGAAATAAGCAATAACGCGCTAAGGCGACTTTGCAAAGAGGAATTTTTCCACTTTTTACGCCTAAAACAGTGGAAAGATTTAGTTAATCAGCTTAAAGATTTATGCAAAGAACTTCATTATAATGTTGGTGAAGCATTGCCACTTAAGCGCGCACCTTTGCAAATCCGCCAATTACCAAATAATCAGCAAGCTGCTCACAGTCTTTGCTGCACTTGGGATTATCAAGGAATCCACGCTTCTATGCTTTCTGGCTTGCTTTCTATGATTGGCATGCAAGTTATTCGCGAGCCTAAGGCTTCGGATTTTGCAGGTCTTCGCGGAACAGCCAAAATTCGCGCTATTAAGCGTGCTCAAAAAATGGCAAAAAACGATTATCAGGGTGCTAGAAGCACAAGGTTTGCAATCTTTCCAGCTTCATCTGTTTCTAAAACAACTCCTTCTTGGATTATGTGTACGGAATTAGTTGAAACTTCTAGACTTTGGGCAAGGTATTGCGCGCAAATAGACCCTGCTTGGGCAGAGTCTTTAGCTAAGAATCTTACGCGCGTAACATATTCAGATGCTCATTGGAGCGCAAGCAAAGGTGCGGCAATCGCCCAATCGAAGGTGCTTTTGTACGGCTTGCCTATTGTGCAAAATCGCACTGTTCAATGGTCTAAAATCAACCCTTACGAATCTCGAATGTTAATGATTCGTCAAGGCTTAGTCGAAGGAAACGTTCAACAGCGTTTTCCATTCAACGATTTTATCTCCTCAAATATTAACATTTTAAACGATGCCGATAATCAAACAAATCGCACTAGACAGGCAAGCGAAACTGTAAACGACGAGGATTTGTTTACTTTTTACGATAATAAACTTCCTCAAGAAGCTACGACTATTGCAGATTTAGCTAAATGGTGGAAAAATTACAGGCTCCAAGACCCGCATTTTCTTGATTTTAACCCAGATTGTGTTGAGCGCTTGCAATACGCAAATGACACTGATTTGGCAGACTATCCAGATACTTGGCATACGATTGGAACAGACGGTCAGAAAATCAACTTGCGTTTAAGCTACATTTATGATCCGCATGATCCTTTAGATGGTGTAACTGTGCACGTTCCACTTCATGCGCTTTTGCGACTTAAACCTCAAGAGTTTACTTGGAATGTGCCAGGCTTATTAGACGAGCTTATTATTGGCATGATTAAGTCTCTTCCTAAGACTTTGCGAGTACAATTCGTTCCAGCTCCAGATACTGCTCGTAAAATCCGTGAGTGGATAGATGACAATTATGACTATCTTCCAGGAATAAACGAAAATCCACAAGAAGATTTTATTTGGCAAGATTTTAGCGAAGTCTTTACTAAAGCTGCGATTAGTGTTGTTGGAGCACAAATCCACCCAGAAGTTTTAAGCGATGAACAGTTGCAACGGCTATCTCCTTATTTGCGCATAACTTTTAGCGTTGAGCAAAAGAAAGCTAATCAAAATAAATCAAACAATTCCCATAATCAAAGCAAAAAGCGCATTAAGCCTACTGTTTTAGGAACAGATAAATCGCTGATAAGTCTTCAGCATCGCTTTGCAAAATCAGCTCAAGAGTGTGCATTAAATGTTGTTAATAGCAAAGCGATTAAAGCTGCACAAGCTGGAAATGTTGTTGAGAGAGCAGATTTGTTACACAAGTCTGGTGCAACTAATCTTTCTAGATCTCAAATGGTTTGGCAGGGCGCGCTCAATATGCTTATTTTAGATGATAAACGTATTACATCTAGATGGCTCGGAAGTGAGGCTCTGATACTTGCTTCTGCACCTTATAAGTCTTCTAAAGATTTGGCCCAAGATTTGCAAATGGCAGCTATTAAGCGACTTATACCAGATACACAAAAAATTACTAACGATGTTGAGCTTAAGGAAGCTGTTGGAAATATTGCCGAAGTATACGAAGATACAGTTTATGGTATTGCGCACGATGTGATTGCTATTTTGAAGCGTTTTGCTAAAGTTAGCACTGCTGTTGGCGGCAAAGCCGACTTGCCAATGCTTAGCGTTCTTCAATCGATTAGAGAACACGCAGCCTCACTTGTTTTTCCTGGATTTATTGCAAAAGCAGATTCTAGCGCACTTAGTTCAATAGAACGCTACTTGCATGCTGATTTAATTAGACTTGATAAAGCTAAAACAAATAAGGATAGAGATGTACGATGGGCTTGGCAAGCAGATGAAGCTCATAAGCTTGTGCTAGAAGCTCAAAATAGAGCAGAAAGCTTGCCTGCTGGACCTAATAGAGATGAGGCTCAAGAAAAAGCTCAAAAACTAAAGTGGATGTGCGAAGAATTCTATGTTTCTCTTTGGGCACAAGAACTTGGAACAGCATACCCGATTAGTATTCAGCGTATGAAAAAACTATGTTAGCGTAAAAACTATGTTAGCGTAAAAATGCGCGGCATAAGACTACAAAAAGTGGCCACTATCCACGCAGCCAAAGATGACTGCAAGATAGTGACCACTAATATATTGGGTAAAGATTAATTACTCTTTAACCATAACGCTACGAACTATGTAAACCACCAAACCTATGAAGGCTACAATAGCGCCCATCATAAGCAAGTTTGAGTATCCTGCAGCTAATCCTTGAATATTCGCAAAGGAGAATCCTTTGAACAGATTTCCAGCAAAGAATCCGCTGAAAATAGAAATACCAATAGAAGCTGTAACGTTCATAACCAAATCGTTCATACCGCAGCCACGACCAGACTCTTCAACAGGCAATGCGCTAAGAACAGTAGAAACGATTGGCGAATACATAAGTCCGCACCCAGCGTAGTAAACGCATGCGCACAGTGTTAATGTAAGGAACCCAGAATTGATGAATACAGCAGCACCAACCCATCCAAGAATCATAAGAACAGCAGCTGTAATAATACCAGCTTTACGTCCAATGAAACCGATGATTGTTCCAGAGCAAGTGCCAAACACTGCTGCTACGACGAATGCCCATACAAGGTAAGAAGAAACCTGAGAAGTATCCATCTTGTATAAAGCACCGCCAATTACATTGTAAATTGGAGGCATGCAATAGTTAGTAAAGTAGAAGATGAATATCAAAACAATGCCCGAAAGCCAACGCTTATTCTTAAAGAATGCAGGAGTCACAAACGGGTTCTTTGCCTTCATAATGTATCCAGCGAACATAACAAACAGCACGATGGATCCAAGTAACAATCCCCAAACTTTGTAAGAGAAGAACAAAGTCAACAATGTCACAGCAATACCGAATATAGTAAAGCCGAGTTTATCAATCTTTCCACCAATACCATTCTTAGTTGGTAAGCATTTAACGAGTACTGGCAAGAACAGAATGGTAATCGCAGGAATAAGGAACAAATATTGCCAAGCAATAGAGCTAAGAGCACCAGCAGCAAATACACCGATAGAAGCAGAAAGCTGATATGCGGCAGTAAAGAGTCCAAAGAAAATAACTTTCAAATCATTGCGCAAATACTTAGTTGCAATAACAAGGAAGGAAGAACCTGCTACCTGTTCACCAGCAGTTTGCATAATGCGAGCAATAATAACAGTCCACAAATTTGGAGTAAAGAAGAAGTTTGCAATAAAACCAAACAAGGAACCAACAAACAGTGTTACAAGACCGATTGTTATAAGTCTGCGAAGAGAAACAAAGTCACCTAGAGAACCGTATATAAAGCACACGATACCTAGAACAATAATTGGCAAGCTTGTAATAAGCGAAGCTTGATCAGGGGCACCAACAGCCTTGCCAATCTGGTCGAATACAAGATTAAATCCCTGCAAACATAATGTTCCAAGAATAAAGGTTATAAGCAACAAAATCAGCGAGTAAATCGCCACTTTGTCGCGGGTTTTTGGATCCTCGTATGGATCTACCGCAGTAGATTTTGCAATTTCAGTCATAATAATCCGATCAATAAATATTTTTAGTTTTTACATTGGCAAATAAGACACGTCGCATATTGCGGAAAATGTTGCGATTTGCGGCGTGTCGAACAACAAAAAGCGGAGCTAAAACGGAATTAAAACACGTAAAATCCACACTCAGCCAGCGATTTTTGCCAAGCCAGAAATACGCGTCATAAACTCGTTCAAGAATCGTGGAACGTCTACGCCAACAGCAACTTGCATTGTCTTAACAGGGTCATTCAAGCGCGTAACATCACCGATGGTACGACCGCGAGTTGGACCTTCCACATCAACCTGCATGTTAATTGGAAGCGTTGTAACAAGCGTTGGATCAACTGCAACAGCAACAGCCAAAGGATCATGCAAACCACATCCACCAAGGTGCGGAGCAGTGGTTTCATAAGCTTTGATGTAAAAATCAGTCATATCTGCAAGGAACTTGCCAGCCTTGGTGTTAAGATCACGCCATTGCTTTGTCTCCTTGTAAGTAAGCAAGGTCTGTAAGGTAACATCCAAACCAATCATTGTCACTGGAGCACCAGAACGGAATAGAATATCTGCAGCATCTGGATCTTGGGAAATATTCGCCTCAGTCCAAGCGTTTACGTTTCCATGAATGGTGAGTGCTCCACCCATCAAAACAATCTTTCCGATTTCGTCTTTGATTTCTGGAGCTTTCTTCAATGCAGCAGCAATATTGGTCATTGGACCGGTTGGAACATACACTAAGTCCTTGCCATATTTCTTTACGGAATCAATAATGAAATCAACAGCGGATTCATCTTCTGCTTTGCGAGGAGAATCTGGAATTTCAACATCGCCAATTCCATTGTCACCATGAATAAAAGCAGATATTGGAAGCACTTCAAATGAATCTTTTGTGCTTGCGTGTGAAAGACCTTTATAAACTTTTACTTCTGGATGCCCAAGTAAATCTGTGATTGCAAGCGCGTTACGAACACCTTGCTCCATTAAAACATTACCGTATGTGCCAGTTATGCCAATAAGCTCCATTTCAGGGCTTCCAAGAGCATAAGATATAGCGAGAGTATCGTCAACACCAGTATCAAGATCAAGAATCAGCTTCTTCACTTGAGTTACCTTCCTTCTTATATTTAGGCATGGCTTACAGTCGTTGTAAATCATGGGTGTAATTGAATATCTAACTTGATATTTAAGTATCACCAATTTAAAAATTTTATTATTATAATCTCGAAAAGCAATGGCATATTTAAATAGAAGCAAGAAGACATAATGTTGCTTTAATTGTTAATATTCACGAATTTTGTTATAAAATGTTATAATTTTCAACAAACGTTAATATATATAAACATATGTTTAGATTATAGCTGTGAGCTCAGCCACAAACTAAACATATGAATACAAAAAATTAAAACGCGTGTCAACAATCACAAATAATAACATTTGAAAAATATTCAAAAATATTCAAAAATTTAGATTTGACACGCGCGAAAGCAATGCAAAAGAAAACTAAAGTCTAGGCAAATACTTCTGCAATTCAAAAGGAGTGACCTGACGACGATACTCTTCCCATTCCTGATGCTTATTACGCAAGAAATACTCAAAAGCATGCTCACCAAGTACGCTAGCCACAAAATCAGACTTCTCCATAATCTTCAAAGCCTCATCCAAAGACTCAGGAAGTGGCTGAATGCCCATAGCCTGACGCTCAGCATCCGTAAGCTCCCAAACGTCGTCGCTCGTAGGCTCACATAAAATCATCTGCTTTTCAATACCATCTAAGCCAGCAGCCAACAAAACAGAGTATGCAAGATACGGATTCGCCACAGGGTCGAGCGCGCGAAACTCCATACGGCAAGAATTACCTTTGCCTGGCTTATATTGAGGCACACGCAAAAGCGCAGAACGGTTACTATGACCCCAGCAAACATAGCTAGGAGCCTCAGCTCCACCCCACAAGCGCTTATAAGAGTTCACATACTGATCGGTAACAGCGCAAATTTCCGCAGCATGATGCAAAATACCAGCCGCAAATTGGCGCGCAATAAGCGACATATTAAACTCTTGCCCAGCCTCGTAGAAAGCGTTGGAGTCTCCTTCAAACAAGCTTAAATGCGTGTGCATACCAGAACCAGGCTGATCCGTTAAAGGCTTAGGCATAAAGCTCGCATACATTCCGCGCTCAAGAGAAATCTCCTTAACAACAGTGCGGAAAGTCATAATGTTATCTGCAGTAGTAAGAGCGTCTGCATATCTTAAGTCAATCTCGTTTTGACCAGGACCGCCTTCGTGGTGAGAATACTCAACAGAAATACCCATCTGTTCAAGCATGCTCACAGCACTACGACGAAAGTCCATTGCCGAACTTCTTGGAACGTGGTCGAAATACCCACCTTCATCAATAGGAACAGGTGCTTTAGACCAATCGTCTTGCGTTTCAAATAAGTAAAACTCAATTTCTGGATGAACGTAAAAAGTAAAGCCTTTTTCTTTAGCTTTTGCGAGCGCAGTCTTAAGAACATGACGAGGGTCTCCAAGAGACGGCTCCCCGTCTGGCGTTAGAACGTCGCAAAACATGCGTGCCGTACCCTCTGGGCCGCCATGCCATGGCAAAAGTTGGAAAGTCGAAGGATCTGGCTTAACAATCATGTCGTCTTCTAAAACGCGAGTCATGCCTTCAATCGCAGACCCATCAAAGCCAATACCCTCTTCAAACGCAGCTTCAAGCTCTGCTGGAGCAATAGCAACCGATTTAAGAGTTCCAAGAACATCCGTGAACCATAGTCTAATAAAACGGACATCACGCTCTTCAACCGTACGCAAAGCGAACTCTTGTTGTCTATCCATATCTACAGTCCAATCAGTATTCAAGTCTTATATTTTTCAACATGTTTTTAGAGCAAAACGCAATGACTATATTATCTCTTATATTTAGTTTTTATTTAGAAATATAGCAATGAATTTACTTACTTTTAATTTAGCGTATTTGCAAGATTAGACTCACATTTTTTTGCCATATTTATAAAAAATCTCTTTAGCTTGCTCATCACTTAAATCATCCGTATAAGTAACCTCAATCCCAGACTCTTTAAGATCTTCAACTGTCGCATAACAAATCATAAGATCTTCCACACATCTAGCAGACATGGTAAGAACCATAGGAGGAATAGCATCCTGTACTTCTTTTTTATATTCGTAGACTTTTGCATCAATTTTATTAGCTCGATTCACCATTAAAATCGCTGGAATACCGCGAAAATACTCTGTGAATCGTTTAACAGATTTTTCTGGATTATCCTCGTCTAAATCGCATAAAACGGCGACTCCACCGTTCTCGTCACTAAAACATTTAGCTCTAATACCAGCCATTTTACAAAAAGCAGCAAGAAGCTCCCCTGGTTCCATAACAGTTAGAAACAGAGCACACTTGGCTTTTTTACCCAGCAAACCTTCCAAATCTTCTTCAAAGTTTGCTTGCTCAATTTTGTTTACAACATCATCGACAGAATCATGTTTTTGTTCATCGCTAAATTCTTTTTCAAATCCAAGTAACGCATCTTCAAGCTCTTTATCAGTAAAAGATGTGCGAACTTCTTTCGACTCTTTGGAATTAGAAGAATTATTGGAATTTTTCCCATTATTCGCAAAGTTTTTGTAGCTACTATCTTCACTCAAACCTTCATGATCTGCACACATTTTGTACCCCTAACTTATTAAACAGCTAGTTAACGCCACTTAAAAACACTTTAAGCATAATCTACGCGCTTGGCAAACAATTAGGACCAAACAATATTTTGATCTCTGCAAAAAGTGACGTATCTCGCTTAACTCTAAATCTATCTCCAAACGATAACACTTTTGCGCATCCTCTAGAATCAATCAAAGCAAGATTCATTTCGCAACAACCAGGATGTCTTGTAACAATATTTTCAAGCTCTTTTATACGTGACTTTTCTAATGCTTGCAAAGGAAGAACAATTGTAACAGGCTGAGCATCTTCCGCCTCTAAGCTTGGAACTTCAAACTCAGTTGCTCTTAAAGACACTGTTTCGTCTCGAACCTCTACCTGTCCCCTAATTCTCACAACTTGATCAATCGCAAGTTCTGCAGCAGATGACTCATAGACCTTACCAAAGAACATGCATTGTATTGAACTTTCCATGTCTTCAATAGTTACAATCGCCCAAGCATTACCTTTTTTAGATACTCGCCTGTCTACGCTAGTCACAAGGCCTGCAAGAGTTACCTGCTGATTTTCGCCCATAGTTTTAGCGCGATTTAAAAGCTGAGCAATCGACATTTCCCTAAGACCAGCCAACACAGCAGAAAGACCACTCAAAGGATGATCCGAAACGTAAAGCCCAAGCATTTCTCGCTCAAAGTTTAGCTTCGTTTTTTTATCCCATTCTTCAACATCTGGAATGTTGATTTGAGCATCTCCAAGATCACTATCGGAATCATCAAGATCAGCAAAAAGATCAAACTGACCACCTGCCTGTCTGCGCTTAATAGAAATAACAGAGTCAATTAGTGGTTCACAAATTTCAAAAATAGCTCTTCTACAAGGATTAATTGAATCGAAAGCACCAGATTTAATAAGAGATTCGACAAGTCTACGATTCAAAGCGGCAAAAGATACACGGTTTACAAAATCCTTAAAATCAATAAACTTTCCGCGATCACTTTCTCTTTCGCTAATAATATCGTTAACGGCTTTATCACCAACATTCCTAACAGCTCCGAGTCCAAAACGAACTACATCTCCAACTGCAGAATATTCAAGAACAGACTCGTTAATATCTGGCTGCAAAACACGAATACCCATACGTCGAGCTTCACCCAAGTAGAGCGCTGTCTTATCCTTATTCGTGCGCTCGTTTTGAAGCAATGCAGCCATAAACTCCACAGGATAATGCGTTTTCAAATACGCAGTCCAATAAGAAATCAAACCGTATGCGGCTGAATGAGCCTTGTTAAACGCGTAACCAGAAAAAGGAACCAGAACATCCCAAACAGCTTGTGCAGCTTCTTCTGAATAACCATGTTCTTTCATGCCTTTAAAGAACGGGATTTTTTCTTTAGCCAACACTTCTGGCTTCTTTTTACCCATTGCTCGACGCAAAACATCTGCTTTACCAAGGCTATACCCAGCTAAAATACGCGCAGCTGACTGCACCTGCTCCTGGTAAACAATCAAACCATATGTTTCGCCAAGAACATCTTTTAGCGGCTCAGCAACTTCAGGATGGATAGGCGTTATCTCTTGTAAACCATTCTTACGCTTGGCGTAGTTAGTGTGAGAATCCATATCCATAGGACCTGGTCTATAAAGTGCAATCAAAGCCGATATATCGTTAAAGTTATCTGGCTTAAGTGTGCGCAGAAGGGCACGCATACCGTCGGAATCAAGCTGGAAAACTCCTAAAGTGTCTCCCCTAGCAAGAAGCTGATATGTTTCCTTATCGTCAAGCGGAATTTTAGTGTAATCAATAGGCTCTTTACCATTATGCTCAACATTTTTAAGCGTATCCCTAATAACTGTTAAGTTGGAAAGACCCAAAAAGTCCATTTTCACTAAGCCCAACGTTTCGCAAGTATGATACTCGAACGTTGTTGTTATTGTTCCATCAGTACGCTCCAAAAGAGGCGAAGTATCAGTAATCGGCTCCGAGCCCATGATTGTTGCGCAAGCATGAACACCAGTTTGGCGAATCAAACCTTCAATACCTTTTGCTTCTTCAGTAATTCGCTTCGTATCTGGATCAGTGTCATACATTTCGCGAAACTCGCGCGCCTCCGCGTATCTCTTTGATTTTTCATCAAAAATATCGTGGAAACTCATATCTTTTCCGTTTTTTGGAGGAGGCAGAATTTTTGTAATTTTTTCTCCAACGGAAAACTCGTAGCCCATTATTCGAGCTGAATCCTTCAATGCTTGCTTTGTTTTAATCGTTCCATAAATCACGCATTGAGCTACTTTATCTCTTCCATATTTTTCACCGACGTATTCCAAAACTTTGGCTCTACCATCTGGGTCAAAGTCAACATCAATATCTGGTAAAGATACTCGCTCTGGGTTTAGGAATCGTTCAAAAATCAGACCATGCTTCATTGGGTCAAGCTCAGTAATTCCCATAGCATACGCAACCATTGCGCCTGCTGCAGAACCACGTCCAGGACCAACCATAACACCATGTGCTTTTGCCCAATTTATGTAGTCCGCAACAACTAGGAAGTATCCGCAGAACTGCATTTGACATATAACACCACACTCGTAGTCTGCTTGTTTTAAGACTTCCATAGGAACATTGTTGTTATATCTACGCTCTAATCCTTCTTCAACTTTTTTAAGGAATAGCGAAGTCTCATCCCAACCTTCAGGGCAATCAAATTGCGGCATAAAAGCGCCATCTTCACCATCGTCGAACATAACGTTACAACGACGGGCAATTTCTAGCGTATTGTCACAAGCCTCTGGAAACTCTTTAAACAATTCACGCATCTGCTCGGCAGATTTTAAATAGTATCCAGAGCCATCAAACTTAAAACGGTCTGGATCATCCAAGCGCGATCCTGAATTAATGCATAGCATTGCATCTTGCGCTTCGCGATCTTCTTCGTGCACGTAATGCAAATCGTTTGTAGCAAGAAGAGGCGCATTAAGACGCTTAGCAATCTCAAGCAAATCTTTAGTAACGCGCGTTTCGATAGAAAGCCCATGATTCATTAATTCTATAAAGAAATTATCGCGCCCAAAAATATCCTGAAACTCGCCTGCAGCGCGTAAAGCCTCATCAAATTGACCTAAACGAAGACGCGTTTGAATAATTCCAGATGGGCATCCAGAAGACGCTATAACCCCTTTAGAATACCTTGATAACACATCTTTATCCATTCGAGGATATCGCATTACGCGACCTTCTAAATTAGCTATAGAAGACGCTTTGAGTAGATTTGTTAAGCCTTCATCATTTTCAGCCCACATTGTCATGTGCGTAATCAAACCGCCGCCAGAAACATCGTCGCTTCTTTGCGCTTCAGTTCCCCAATGCACTCTGCTCTTGTCTTGTCTGGCTGTTTCAGGGGTCACATAAGCTTCGATTCCAATAATCGGCTTAATTCCAGCTTTTACAGCAGTACTCCACATTTCGTATGCACCATGCATATTTCCGTGATCTGTAATAGCCACAGCTGGCATACCTAATTCTTTTGCACGTGCAACTAGGTCTGGTATCTTCGAAGCACCATCCAAAAGCGAATAATGTGTGTGATTATGTAAGTGTACGAAGTTTGTTTCCAACCTAGCCATAGTGGCTATTCTATAGATGCAATATGACCTGTTTTACTAAATAACTCTACTTTTACAATTCTTGTATGGCGTGTAAAGCGTGTTGCAAATCTAACGGATACTTCGATTCAACTTTAATAAGTTCTCCCGTTCGAGGATGCTTGAATTTTAGACTCATTGCATGAAGCCACTGTCTAGAAAGCCCTAATTTTTCACTTAATTGAGGATTTGCACCATACATAGGATCGCCCACTACCGGATGTCCTATTGACGAAAAATGCACACGAATTTGGTGTGTTCTGCCAGTTTCCAGATTGACTTTCACTAAAGTCGCTCCCTTAAAACGCTCTATAACATCCCAATGCGTAATTGCAGACTTACCTGATTTAGTTATTGTAAAACGAAAATCTGAAACTTTTGCTCGCCCAATTGGTGCATCAATTGTAGCTTTATTTTGTTTAAGATTTCCTTGGACTAAAGCGTGATATATTTTCTTCACACTATGATTTGCGAACTGTTTTTTCATTTCTTCATACGCAAAATCTGTTTTGCAAACCAGCATTAATCCGCTTGTTCCAACGTCTAATCTGCTTACGATTCCTTTTCGTGATTCATCGCACACGGTTGTTTTTATTTCAACACCGCTTGCTTCTAGACATTCTGGCACTGTTGGGCCATCCCAGCCTTTTGCTGAATGCGCTGCAACTCCAACAGGCTTATCTACTACGACAATATCTTCATCATTATAAACTATTGGAATATCGCATATAGTGGATTTGCTAGTTGACTTTTGTTTTTGATCCTCAACTTCCTCTTGATTTATAACAATCGCATCTCCATCTTGCAAAGTTGAGGATTTTTGTGATTTTTTATCTAAGATTTTTGCTTTGCCACTATCGATTAGCGATATTGCGTTTGCACGCGATACTCCCATAAGGTTCGACAAGCATACGTCGAACCTGCATCCAGCAAATTGACTCGTAACTGTAAAACGAATATCACTCATCAGCGCGCTCTATAAGAGGAATCCCAATCAAAATGAGGCATATAACTGCAATTCCTGCAAACATAAGCTCAATATCTGCAACATTCCCAACGGACCATCCGTAGTTTATAAAATCTACGACTTTTCCGTTCAAAAAGCCTTGAGCATATTGCGCTCTATCAATAAGATTTCCAAAAGCTCCAGCAAAAGCTAAAGCAAGCGCAATAGTCCAATATAAAGATTTTGTGTGCTTAATAACCGCAATCATAGCAGCGCATGCAACGCAAGCTAACACGCTAATAACCCAAGTAAAAGAAGAGCCTAAGCCAAAAGATGCTCCAGGATTCCTAACAAGAGTAAAAGAGAGCAAATGTGGAAGAATATCAATGCTTTTTCCTCCACTAAGCGCTGCTAATGCCCAAACTTTGGTTATGCGGTCTAAAACCACTCCAATAAAAGCAATCAGTGCAAAAACGGCTGCGCGATTACGCAGCCGTTCTACACGCATATCACAATGCGTCAATGTATTTTTCCAATCTAACTGGATTTAGTATAACTACTTTTGATCCTGTTGGTCCTGATTTTCCATAGAACTGTAAGTGTTCTCATCGGAAACTTGAGCAACAAGCTGACCAAGGAAGTCAGTCAAGCGAGTACGATACTCAGTTTCAAACTGCTTGAGGCTTTGAATGTTTCCTTCAATAACCTTAGTCTGCTTTTCAAGATTCTCACGTACCTGGCGAGCGTAAGCATCTGCAGCAGTACGAGTAGTGGAATCATAATCCGCTGCTCTATGCTGAACTTCAGACTCATATTGATCAGCCTGATCGTGAGTTTGCTTAGAATAATCATCAGCAGCCTGACGAACCTTACCAGAATAAGCATCTGCCTCGTTGTGCGCGCGAGCAGCATAAGCGTCTGCATCGCTACGAGTACGAACGGAGTAATCATCCGCATCTCCACGAGTCTGCTTATTGTATTCATCAGCCTCGCTACGAGTACGATTAGAATAATCGTCTGCCTTAGTAACGATCTCGTTATATCGAGCTTGGCTTTCTTCGACTATCTGAGTTGCCTTAGCCTTGCCCTTATCTACATACTGATCGTGCAATTGCATTGCAAGAGTCAACATTGCTGTAGCGCGTTCTGGTTCAGAACCGCCCACTTCTGCACCAGCACCTGCAATCTTTTGCAAGCTACCTGTTTCCGTGCTTGGCTCCATCTTAGCAACCTGCTCACGAAGCTGCTCTTCGCGCTTATGAGATTCTTCAAGTTGACGAGACAAATCCTGAACCTTTGCATTTTCCTGCTGTGTTACAACAAGCTGTTGACGGACTTCTTCCAATTCGCGACCCAAATTCTCGCTACTTGCTCTAAAGTCATCGCGTTCGCGAGTAACGTTTTCAAGCTCTTCATGAACTTTCTTATCAGCGTCTGCCTTAGCATTATCAGCATTTGCAGCCTGTGCTGTGAGCTGATCTACCTGAGCACCTAAACCATCCAGCTGCTCTTTGAGCTGCTGATTCTGCTCGCTCAATGCACGATTATTTTCTTCAGCTTCCTTAAGCTTTGCTGCAAGATCATTGTCATTCTTGTTCGCGCTGCTGGATGCTTCACGTAAATCATTATTTTCTTTTGTTAAAGATTCAACTTGCTTTGTCAAATCAGAAATCTTATTGTTCAAGCTAGCAACATCGGCGCCAAGAGACTGCGTGGAAGCTCCAAGCCCCTGCACTGCCTGCTGACCAAGCGCTTCTATTGTTTCTGTAACCTGATCCAAAAAGTCATCAACTTCGTCAACATCATAGCCTCCCTTGAATCGAACGATTTGGAAGGTATGCTCGCGAATGTCTTTAGGCGTTAACAGAGCCATAATGCATTACACCTCACTTTTGGGCGCGCAGCCCTTTTGATATATCTATTCGATGCTATCACGTCTATAGAAAAAATTGTGTAAAAAGCGATTATTTTTTTACGAAATCTACCAATATTTTTCTAAATTAATAACTATCGTGTCGCTTCATTAAAAATTGTGATTAATAAGCATCAGTAAAGCATATTCAAAAACATTTGTAAAACTAGTAACAAAAAGTACACTACCATAAAACTCACGTCTAAACTTATGCTACCTAATCTTGCTGGTGGTATAAATTTTCGCGCAAATCTTAAAAGTGGTTCTGTCATAAAATATATGATTTGAGTGAATTTTTGCAAAATCGCATTTGGTTTAAAAGAATGGAATATAAACGGAATCCAATCTAAAACTGCGCGAATAAACAGTATTACTAGATAAGCGTTTATGAAAATATTCAAAATTAGTATTAAGCGTATTACAAAATTCATTAAGATTTTCCTTTAAACTATTTTCAATAATTTTACACAATAGCTAAGTTAATCGTAAACCAAAATATAAGTACAGAATAAGTATAAATTTAAGGCAGATACCTAAAAG
Organism: Gardnerella sp. DNF00109; assembly: GCF_049262845.1. NCBI lineage: Bacteria > Bacillati > Actinomycetota > Actinomycetes > Bifidobacteriales > Bifidobacteriaceae > Gardnerella > Gardnerella sp. DNF00109. The sequence goes on along the minus strand of NZ_CP058406.1, from coordinate 496,254 downwards.
ATATCTGCCTTAAATACAAGTTAAGCGTAGCAATCGAATGTTCGGTCGCTGGCGACTAGTCTCATGTTATTTAGCTTTAGGAGAATAAGTCGCGAGCAGATCCGCCATTAGGAGCATCTTCAACTTTTATATTTACTTGAGAAGGGCTTAAAAGGAAGACTCTAGGAGTTACTCTTTCTATAGATCCGCGAACACCAAACACAACGCCAGCAGAAAAATCAACTATGCGATATGCAACGGATTCACTAACACCCGTAAGATTCAAGACTACTGGTGTTCCATCTCTTAAAGCTCTTCCAACTAATTGCGCATCCTCATAAGATTTTGGATGAATCGTAGTAATGCGACTCATACGACCTGCATTAGATCGAGTAGAAGCACCATTACCAGATTGTGCAACATCACCATTATGAAGGCTCATAGGAGCAACACTGTGGTCGTTGTCAAACGAAGTATCCTGTGTTTGAGAATCAACGAAATCATCGTCGTCCTGAACATCACTCATGCCTACATAAGACATCATGTTCTTCATAAAACCAGCCATTAAGATGCCCTCCCCTAGTTATGCTTAACGCAGAAAATCAGGAATATCCAGCTCGTCTGGTTCGTCTTGAGGCTTCACTTGAGTAGCCTGTGTTTGATATTGCTTAACTGGATCAACAGAATCAAACATAGAAGAAACAGGTTCCGCGGTTTCAACAGTGTCCACAGGCTTAGAAGGAGCAGTAGTAGTGGAATGAGCTGGAGCCACAGAATCGACTCCTGCCTGCATATCTACGAAAGCACCTGCTTTGCTGTCTTCAGACTTAGGATGAGAATCGAAACCAGCTGCAATAACAGTAACACGAACCTCGTCTCCATAAGAATCGTCCAAAGAAAGACCCCAAATAATCTGCGCTTCTGGATGTATTGCCTTACGAACAAGCTCTGTTGCAGCACTTGCTTCTTGAAGCTTCAAATCACTTGGACCAGCAATATTAATCAAAGCACCATGAGCACCTTCAATGCTTTCTTCAAGCAATGGAGAGCTAATAGCAATTTCTGCAGCTTGCGTAGCTCTGTCTTCACCCTTCGCTGCACCAATACCAAATAGCGCAGTTCCTGCACCGCGAAGAACAGCGGTAACATCAGAGAAATCAACATGAATATAAGAATTCATGGTAATCAAATCTGTAATACCCTGAACGCCTGCAAGCAATGCGGTATCTGCAGTCTTAAAAGCTTCAATAATTCCGATGGTTCGATCTGAAATTTCCAACAAACGATCGTTTGGAATCACAATCAAAGCGTCTACTTCTTTACGAAGATTCTCAATACCAAGTTTTGCTGATGCAGCACGCTGAGGTCCTTCAAAACCGAATGGACGCGTAACTACTGCGATTGTCAAAGCACCTTGCTGGTGTGCAGCGCGGGCAACAATAGGGCTTGCACCCGTACCAGTTCCACCGCCTTCTCCGCAGGTTACGAACACCATATCGGCGCCCTTTAATGCTTCTTCAATGTCAGATTGATGATCTTGAGCAGCTTTAGCGCCTTTTTCTGGGTCAGCACCTGCTCCTAATCCTCGACTCGAAGCGTCAGATAATGAAATCTTCACGTCAGCATCAGAACGCAACAAATCCTTGGCATCAGTGTTAATAGCCACAAATTCTACGTTCTGCAAACCCTCGGTGATCATTCGGTTGACGGCGTTACCACCGGCTCCACCGACGCCGACTACCTTGATTATGGTTTTGTCGTTGAAATTGTCAGTCTGGGCAATCTCGCTCACCGTTGTCTCCTGTCACTCACACGCACGTTTACGCATTACTTTAGCGCAAAACGCTCGATAATGGCGGCGTTTTATGAATAAAAACTGAAAAAATGTCACCGATTCGATAATACACCGTGCTATACGCAAATCATTAATGCGTTTTATTAACAAAAGTTTAAAATATTAAGCAGTAGTTTATATTATGTTTTATATACTCAAAAACCCTAGAAAACACTAGTAAAACCTAGTAACTTGCATCCATTGGATCATCGCCAAACAACTCCTCACGCTCACTATGAGATGTTATTCGAGAATCCAACCACCCATATGGCAAATGAACTTTTTTTGCAAAACGAACTCGCCCACGCGGCGTGTCTAAAACTTGCTCAGGAAGCTTTAGCGAAGAATCTAACGCATCAATATTACGCTGGACATCCTCAATAGACTCACATTCCATAAAATTCTTACGAGTTCCACCTCCAACAGGGAACCCCTTTAAATACCAAGCAATATGCTTGCGCAAGTCATGAACAGCCATTCGCTCGTCGCCATCATAAAACTCGACTAAAAGCTCAAGATGTCTTAAAATCACCTTGCAAACTTGCCCAAGACTTGGATTAACGCGATCGTCGCTTCCATTGCAAGCAGAACGAATATCAGCAAAAATCCAAGGACGCCCCTGGCATCCGCGGCCAATAGCAACGCCTGCGCATCCTGTTTCTTTAAACATTGCAAGAGCGTCATCCGCACCCCAAATATCGCCATTACCAAAAACAGGAATATCCAAAGCATCTACAAGCTCAGCAATACGGCTCCAATCAGAATGACCACCATAATATTCTGCAGTGGTACGCGCGTGCAAAGTTACAGCAGCACATCCTTCTTCTTGCGCAATATGACCAGCTTGCATAAAAGTCTCGTGATTTTCGTCAATACCAACGCGGAATTTAGCTGTAACAGGAATTCCTGCTGGATCACAAACAGAAACAACACGATGCAAAATCTCCTGAAGCAAATCTGTTTTCCAAGGAAGAGCAGAACCGCCGCCGCGCCTTGTAACTTTAGGAACTGGGCATCCAAAGTTTAAGTCAACGTGATCCGCCATGTTCTCATCAACAACAATTCGAGCAGCAAGCTCTACAATAGAAGGATCTACTCCGTAAAGTTGCAAAGAACGCACTTTTTCGTTAGGCGCAAAACGGCATAAACGCAAGGCTTTAGGATTCCTTGCAACTAATGCGCGAGCTGTAATCATTTCTGCTACGTAAAGCCCGTCCGGACCATATTCGCGGCAAATCACTCTAAAAGGCCAGTTAGTAATACCAGCCATTGGAGATAAAACAACAGGAGTTGCAATATGAATTTTCCCTAAATCTACTGGTTTAATAGAAAAATCCATATTGCTTTAACTCCATTCACTTTAATATATTTTGTTTTTGTTTATTAGCGATTTTTCACTATACGCGTATTAATACAAGCCGCCAGCCTGAGCAATCTTTACAGGCTGCGATTCATCAACACCGTTTTCTTTAGAAACATCCACACCACCGTCTGCAGCGCGAGTACCAACAATCTCTACAGGACCTTGCGGATACTTAACGCGCTTTTCGTTAATGCGGCTTGCTACGTAATCTGCAACCTTGTCTAAGGAAACGCGCTCTTGTTGCATAGTGTCGCGCTCGCGGATCGTTACAGCATGATCTTCCAAAGTATCAAAATCAACTGTTACACACAAAGGAGTACCAATTTCATCCTCACGACGATAGCGGCGACCAATAGCACCAGACTCATCGTAATCAATAACCCAATCGTGCTGGCGCAAATCCGCAGCCAAATCTTGAGCAACAGCCTGCAATTCTGGCTTCTTGCTCAAAGGCAAAACTGCAGCTTTAACAGGAGCCAAGCGAGGGTCAAGTCTAAGAACAGTACGCTTGTCAACTCCGCCCTTAGTGTTTGGAGCTTCGTCAACGTCGTAAGCATCAACCAAGAATGCCATAAGCGAACGCGTAAGACCAGCAGCAGGCTCAATAACGTAAGGCACATACTTTTCGCCAGTAGCCTGATTGAAGTAGCTCAAATCCTCGCCAGAATGCTTAGCGTGAGCAGACAAATCGTAGTCGGTACGGTTTGCAATACCTTCAAGCTCTCCCCAGTCAGATCCTTGGAAGCCGAATTTGTATTCAATATCTACAGTGCGCTTGGAATAATGGCTTAACTTCTCTTTAGGATGCTCATACATACGCAAATTTTCAGGCTTTACACCCAAATCAACATACCAATTTACGCGTGTATCAATCCAATATTGATGCCAAGCTTCGTCTGTTCCAGGCTCTACGAAGAACTCCATTTCCATTTGCTCAAACTCGCGAGTGCGGAAGATGAAGTTTCCAGGAGTGATTTCATTACGGAAAGACTTACCAATATTCGCAATGCCAAATGGTGGCTTTTGGCGTGTAGCAGTCATAACGTTCTTAAAGTCAACAAAAATGCCTTGAGCTGTTTCTGGGCGCAAGTAGTGCAAGCTGTTTTCGTCTTCAACTGGTCCTAAATGCGTGCGAAGCATCATGTTGAAATCGCGAGGCTCCGTCCAGTTTCCGCGAGTGCCGCAATCTGGGCAAGCAATGTCTTTCAAGCCATTTTCTGGCATTTTGTCGCCGTGCTTTTCGGCATAGGATTCTTCGAGCTTATCTGCACGATGACGCTTATGGCAATTCAAGCACTCAATCAAAGGATCATTGAACACAGAAACGTGACCAGACGCAACCCAAACTTGGGAAGGCAAAATAACAGAAGTATCCACTCCAACAACATCGCCACGCGTAGTGACCATATAACGCCACCATTCGCGCTTAATATTGTCTTTTAACGCAACGCCCAAAGGACCATAATCCCAAGCAGAACGCGTACCACCATAAATCTCGCCAGCTGGGAACACAAATCCTCGACGCTTAGCCAAGGATACGACTTCATCAAGCTTTGAAACAGCCACAATACACCTTTTTCGTAAATCTAGAAAATTTGGGTGAAAACGGTGTTTATTATAGAAAAACCCTGTGACGCTAAAGCAACATATATAAGTATCATATATAAGCTAAACGAATACAATAAAGTATAAGCATAATTTTGCAACACATATTTTTCACTTTGAGAGGATTTAAAATGAGCGAAAACACTGATAACAATACTTGCGATACTTGCAATAACAAGAATTGCCACAAAACTAATACAGTTGCAGCATTATGCATTGCTCCTAGCGGAGTTGGCGAAGAACTTAGCGAATACGTAGCAGATTGCGTTAAAGTGATTCGTGATTCTGGCTTAAAAAACGAAACAAACGCAATGTTTACAAACATCGAAGGCGAATTTGACGACGTTATGCGCGTTGTAAAAGACGCAACTATGGTTCTTGTTGAAAAAGGCTATCGCACAGGCGTTATTTTAAAACTAGACATTCGCCCTGGTTTTAGCGATCAAATCGACGCAAAAGCTGCTCTTGTAGACAAGATTCTTGAAGAACGAAATAAAGAAAAATAAAACTAAAATCAAATAATCTCAAAACTCAACAAAGTTATAATAAAACAAAAGAAAGCAGGAATTTATGCTGCAACTTACGGCAGTTCAGAAAATATTATCCGATTTAGATGAAACCCAAGCAGAACGAGAAAGACAATACAAATACTTTCATCAACATCCTGAACTGTCAATGAAAGAAGATCATACAGCTCAAACAATTATTGATATTCTTAGCAAAGCTGGGATTGAAACAAAGCGAGTTGGAAAAACAGGCGTTGTGGCAGAGATTAAAAACGGCGAAGGTCCTGTTGTCGCTATGAGAGCGGATATCGATGCGCTTACAATTAAAGAAAATTCAGGAAAAGATTACGCTTCAACAGTTACGACACAAGATGAAAATGGCAAAACGGTTGGAGTTTCACACGCTTGCGGTCACGATTTTCATATTTCCAGCCTACTTGGAGCCTTGAAGGCTTTTAACAAGCATAAAGATGCTTGGAGAGGAACGTACATTGGCGTTTTTCAGCCTGGAGAAGAAACAGCTCAAGGCGCAAAATACTTGGTGGAAAATGGCATTACGAGCATGATTGCAAAGCCTGACGTTTACCTTGGCCAGCATGTGTTGGGTGCTATTCCTGCAGGAACAGTCGGTATTCGTTCGGGCGCGTTCTTAACTACTGCAGCTTCGATTCGCGTGCACATTTTTGGTAAAGGTTCACATGGTTCTATGCCTGAGTTGAGTGTTGACCCAGTGGTTGTTGCTTCGTCAATTGTGCTTAAATTGCAGACGATTGTTTCTCGCGAACTTGCAGCTAAAGATTACGCAATTGTTACAGTTGGTGCGCTTAATGCAGGAAGTAAGTCGAATATTATTCCTGATGATGCCGAGCTTTTAATTAACACAAGAACTTATAGCGAAGATACTCAAAAATTTGTACACAATGCTATTGAACGAATTGTGCGTGGAGAGTGCGAGCTTGCAAGATGTCCTAAGAAACCAGAATTTACATACTATGACCGCTATCCGCTTACGAATAATGATAAGAATGCGTCTTTGCGCGTGCGTAAAGCTTTTGATGAATACTTTGGAGAAGACTCTGTAAATATTTCGCGCGCTTCTGCTTCGGAAGATTTTTCTATAGTCGCGAACGCTTTTAATACACCTTACGCATACTGGGGATTAGGTGGATTTGAAGACATGAAAAATGCTCCTGGAAATCACAATCCAGCTTTTGCTCCAGATTTGCAACCAACTCTAAATCGTGGACTTGAATCAGCTGTTGTAGCAGCTTGCGCTTGGCTAGCTTGCGACTAATAAATTAATTCTACTAACAGATAAGTTTAAGCGTTTTTTACGCCACCAAATCTGCGGTCGCGATGCGCATAACGGTCAATTGACCTCCACAGCGCTTCGCGACCATAATCTGGGAAAAGTTCTGGCACAAAATCAAGCTCAGCATAAGACGCTTGCCAAGGCAGAAAGTTGCTAGTGCGCTGCTCTCCCGAAGTGCGAATCACAAGATCGCAATCTGGAATATCTGGGTTATACAAGTGTTCCGCAATCATCTTCTCACTAATGCGATCACCCTTAATTTTGCCGCTTTTAACTTCCCTAGCAATTGCCGCGCAAGCGTCTGCGATTTCCGCGCGACCACCATAGTTTAAGCAAAAAACAACGTCAATCGTAGTGTTATTTTTCGTTATCTCTTGAGCTTTTTCCAACTCGTCAATAACAGACTTCCACAATTTTGGCCGTCTTCCGGCCCAGCGCACGCGCACTCCCCACTCGTTCATTTGCGCAACTCTGCGGTGAATAATATCTCTAGAAAATCCCATCAAAAAATGCACTTCTTGAGGAGATCTTTTCCAATTTTCCGTAGAAAACGTGTACAAGCTCAAATAGCGAACACCTGCTTCTATGGCTCCTGCAATAGTGTCGAAAACCACTGGCTCCGCCGCTTTATGCCCTTCGGTGCGAATCATTCCGCGCTCTTTAGCCCAACGCCCATTGCCGTCCATAATCACGCCTACATGTCGAGGAACTTTACCTTTAGGAAAATCTGGCACGCGGCTAGGATCACTAAATGGAGCTGCTGGAATATTTAACGAAGTGTAGTCAACGTTTTCAAAACTCATAGTTAAAATCTAACAACCCCATTGAACGAATACTTAAACCCGTTTTGCAAAGCTTAATAAAAGCCAGCTAAATCAGATAAAAAATCCGCCAAAATCCTCTATATTTATATTTCTCGCAAAATCTCTATTAAAGCGTTTAAATATTGCTCTCCGTAACTAGATTTATACCATCTAGCGTGCTCTAAGAACCCAGTATCGTAGCCCCAAATTTTAAAGTCGTAAGATCCATTTGACTTTAAATAATAGTCTACAAATTCTACGCATTGCTCAATTTGACTTACGCTAAGAATAAGCGGAAGCAACTCTTTTTCAACATCTGTTAATGGTCGAACGATAGCATATCCTTGCAAAATTGACTTAACTAAGTCTGTTCTAAATGAATCTTTTTTGCCATTCGCAATATCTACCCACTGAATTGTGTTGCGTTCCAAAGTCATTGCTAAATCGTAGATTGCTGTGTTTCTATACGCCATTCCAAAGTCAAATACTGCGCTTGGAGCACTACCTTCCCACATAAAATTAGATATATGCGGATCTCCATGAGTCCACTGCTTTCTTAGATTCGCGTACCCCAAATCGTAAATTTTTTTGCATGTTGGAGCAAATTCGCTTAAATCTTTTACAAAATCACGATTCTGTTCTTTTAAGAATTTCGCTAAATCGGGCCTATTTTTTAACCAAACTTCGGCATCACTTTGCACGTCTTCGCTTGCACAAAGACTAAATCTTGATTGAAAAGCGTTGATTTCCTTAGGATTTGGCTCGTCAAAACTTTGTGAAGCTAAGGCGATTTTTGCCATCATCGCTCCAAGATTTTTGGCTTCTTCGCACGTTTTAGGCGGATCCCAAGTGTACGCGTCTTTGTATCGGTCTTCTCCACTAGCTTTTAAAGTAACTTCGTAAGCGCAATCGCCTATTACAAGAAGAGTTCCGTCTACGCAAATATCGCCAGAAGTATTCTTTTCTAAACCTAAAGACTCGCTATTTTTATTAAAATACAAGTACTTTGGTGTGCTTATTTTGTTTTGTAAAAGATGCTCAGCAAAACGATGATACGGTCTAATTGTGCTAGCTTGCCTCACTTTTGTGCTGCATCTTTTAATATAAACGTCCAAACTTTTAGATTGCTTTGATGCATTATCTTTGTAATGCGCGCGAAGCAATGAACCTGCAGCCATCGGGCGCAAACTATGGCTTAAAACGCAATCTACTTCTAGCGACTCCTCTAAAAGCGAGCACACAGTATTTGCCTCATCTAAATCAACATTTGCCCATCTTTGAGCAACAATATCTAGTTGAGGGTCGTTGCTTTCGTTTTCCATATTCGCTCCAATTTACAGATATTTGGCTACAGGCTCATTGATTTTCGCGCATTTTTTTGCAGAATTATTTGACGCCAACTAGCTCATGTGCGGCTGCTGGCGACTTTGCTTATGCAAAACTAACGACTATTCTGGCAAATACTCGTTTGTTACGCACCCGTTTTCTAAACTTTTTAGCGCGCAATCAAGAGGCACGCTTAAGTGGCCATTTTCACCCATCCAACGAGTGTAGTTTTCCACCAAAGCCATGTCTGCCGTGCCCCAACGACCATTCTTGTCGTACCAAGACGGAATCACTTCGTCTAGCGAGGCACGCAAAGCCTCTGGGCTAATATGGCAAAGCGCATTCTGCAAAGCATCAACACCAGCCTGAGGGTCTTTTCCTGCCATCTCATAGCCCTTAACTGTTGCGCTTGCAAAGTTACGTATTAATTGCGGATTTCGCTCAATCATCTCTTGGCGAGCGCAAACATAGTAAGAATGATGCGGCGCTACGCCAATAGAATCGAATGGAAGAACAACAACTTGATCAAATGGAAGCGAACCCTGGTATGGCTCCCACCAAGCTACGTTAATAAAAGCATCGCACATTCCGCGTTCTACTGCTCTAATGTCTGGCTCCCATGGGCCTGGGTCAATTGTAATCAGCTTGCTAAAATCGCCGCCGTCGGCAGCAACCGCCTGCTGAAGCTCCGTGTATAGGCGCTTAACGCCCATAGGAATTACTACGCGCTTTCCTTCTAGATCTTTAAATCGCGTAATGCCCGTGTTTTTATTTGTTATGATTCCACCAATTTGCGATTGATTCATTACAGCAAACGACGTTAGCCTGTTTGCACCATTTTGATGAGCCAAAAGTTGATTTAAACGAACAAGAGCTATATCTACTTCTCCACGCTCCAAACATGCTGGAACATCGCCGCGCTCTGTATCTGTGCTTGTAAACTCTACATCTAATCCGTATTGTGCATACAATCCGCGCTTTCTTGCAAGATACATACCTGCGTGATTCGTCCATGGATGCACATATTCAAGACGTACTCTTAGCATATTAACTCCTTTGTTTTATAGTGATTTGTGATTTTATTATTTGTGATTTTATTTTGACTTTTATTTGCAACTTAACTTGCGATTTAACTTGCGACTTTACAAAAATGGGCGAGGTAATTAATCCCCGCCCACAAATCAAATTTATAAGTTGATTTTACTTGTAATCTTACCCGTAAAATCAGGCGCGCACTTCTTTGCCAGAAGCAAAGCGGCTCAATGCGCCAGTGGCAGCAATACCCTTATACAAGTACCACATCAAAACGCCACCGATTACAGCACCAGAAATCATGCTGCAAATAGTGTGAATCACCATGAATGAACCAAAGATTGGAACACCTGCATAGTAGAACGGGTAGGTTGAAACGATTCCACCCAAACCAGCTAATGCGCCAGAAAGTGCGCTTAAGCCAACATTCCACTTGCGATACATGAAGAACAAGAATGCAAATTCAGCGAACAAGCCCTGAACAAATCCAGGAAGAACGGTACCGATACCACCCCAGTGGCTTCCAACAGTCAACTCAACCATTGCAGCAATAAACTCACCGAACAATGCTGCACCTGGCTTGCGAACCATAATAGCAGCCAAAGGACCAGCAAAATAGAACAAACCGTAGTACAATGCGCTGACTCCTGGAACTGGAATAAGCTTAAGAGCAGCAGAAATAGGCTCGCTAATCAAACCGATACCCCAGAAGATAATACCAGAAGCTACAGCTACAACAACCGTGAGCGTAATATCAGCTACATTCCATCGCAAAGATGGACGCACGGTTTCTTCTTCAACAGATGCACCCATTAGGGTCTCCTTTCATTATCAGTTATCAAACAAAGGCGACCCTGCAGAAAACTCCGTACGTCGGCATTAACCGAATCACGTTAAACGGTTAGACAGTAATCTTCTCAGCTCTTTGAAAGAGCACCCGTGTCTGATATCAATCATTATTGCATCAGACAGCGAGGACAATTATTATAAAATTCAAACAAAAAATTAACAAAAACGCTCACTAAAACGTTCACAAAAACGTTAAATAAGACGCTAAAAAAGCTATATTAAATCACATATTATTTTCTAATAAATGCATTGATTTAATTGGACGCTCAAGATAATATTCACACCACTGCTCAACGCATCTATACGTTAAATAATCAATATCTGTTCCGTCTATATTCTTCCAATCGCCATTAATCAAAGAAATCATTTGAAAACGTGCTAAATCATTACACTTAATTGACTGCAAATCATGATCTTTAGAACACATAACTCCTCCAGAACAAGAGGAAAAATATGATAAATCATCTTTAGTTGCACAAACTACGCATTCATTAAGCATAGGAGACCAGCCGGCTAGTTTTAACGCTCTTAAAACATATGAGAATCCAATTGAATCAGCACTATGCAATCCCCTAGAAAGAGCAGATAAGGCTGCAACTAGCAGATTGTATTGCATACAAGAATCCTGATACTGTGCAGAAGACGAAACCAAATCATCTGCGATTTCAGCAATCATGCTAGCACGACTATACAAATCATAATCAGCACAAATGCTCTCAGCATAAGCAGAAACTAAAACTGCTTGAGAAACAACATCAAAAGTTCTTCCAGTAGCAAAAAGTGCATTCACACGCATAAAAGGTTCTAAACGCGCCCCAAAACGAGATTTTATTTTCCTAACACCTTTTGCAACAGCACGAATCTTACCATGCTTTTTAGTAAGCATAACTACAATTCTATCCGCTTCTCCTAAAGGAAAAGTCTTAAGAACTACAGCCTCATCGTTATACAACGGCATGAAAATCAAAAACTCTTAATCTGCTAATCCAAAGTATTTTTATAGATCAGTTGTGGCTTGGATTCACAAAACCACCGAAATTAGATTCGCCAGTATCATCCAAATCATCTGAATCATTATTGCCAGCATTGTTAGCATTAAAATCTTCAGAAGAAGCATTAAAATGATTCATAACTGGGAATGAAAGATCTGGAATATCTAGATTGAGACTTTGCGACGGCTCAAATTTAGGAGATGCAAGAAGAGACAAATTCAAATCACCAACAGGGTTTGAAGCACTATTCTTTGAATCATTCTTATCATCATCTTTAGTATTAACAGCATTAGCATTAGCAGCATTAACATGATTCTGACTATAAGAATCTTGGCTAGGTGCAGCTGGAATAGCACTGTCTCTTGTATAAGTCTGCGAATAGGAATCTTTCGGAGCATACGATGGTGGGAACGTAGGAGGCATAACAGTAGAAGCCTGAGACATCTCGTCATCAGTATCATCATTAGGCTCTACATTAGCAGAATGAGGCGTAAAAATAGCCCTATCCCCATGGTGCAAATCGTTAAGAGAAGCACCACTATTGTTATCAACACTGTTGTCTACAGGTGCGAAAATGCTTTGCCTATCTTGAGGCATATCTTCAATATGCTGTGCAGAACTATTATCACTACCTGCCACATGCTCAACGACTGGCACACTATCTGCACTAATATGATGCGAATCTACTTCATCAACTGTAGTTCTAGAAAAAATATCATTTGCAACAGGATTATCTGCTTCAACAGTATTTTGAACAGGATTTACTACAAACGAATCCGCATTATGCTCAACGGGAACAGATGGAGGCATAGGATTTGCAGATTGCACAGGCTGTGGCGTCGTCTGACTATATGCTGCGTTAACAGAAGATGCGGCAGCACCATTAGAATCAAAATCTAGGTACTTAGAAACACGATCGTAAGATTCAAGCCTACTAAGCAATCGTATGCAAGCGTTCAAATAATAATCCACTTGACGCTCATCATATCCATGTTTACCAGAACGCTGTGTAAACAACACGTTAGAAACAAACATTGCGTCAATGCCATCAAGATCGCTTGAACTATTACCCCACGTTGGCTTATATCCAAGAAGAATAGAAATCTTATCTAAGGTCTTATTAACAACATTATCGACCTGTTTTTTATCATACGAAGGCTTGCGAGATTGACCAGAATCAAAACGCATCTTGTAATCACGCTGAGAATGATTAAGCAAAACACGGTATTCACTATCGGCTTGTGCTTTCCAAACGATTCTACCGCGATGAGAAATTTCGTATTCGGTTGTTTTATCTACAACAGCACGTTCCAACCTAGAAAGAGCCGCATCAACTTGAGGTATAGCGTATCCTTCATCTTCTAAATCGAAGGACACGTCTTGAATATCTTTTTGTGTAAGACGAATGTCGTCGGACTCATACAAAGAATGGGCACGCTCAAGAAAATCATTAACTTGCTCTACGCTGTAACCCTTCTTGCGCTTACCTACGCGCTCAATACCAGAAGAATTACGCGCAGTATCGGGTTTACTTGCCATAAACAATAGACCTCCTGAACATATCATTATTGAATATACTCTACGCGATTGTTAAGACGCTTCAAAACGCAAAACACAAACTCTGAAAGACACACGCAAATCGCGAATCACGCATCTAGTACACACCATACTGTATCTTGTTTCAAGCGGGCGATTAGCTCAGCTGGCTAGAGCGCCACCTTTACACGGTGGATGTCGGGGGTTCGAGTCCCTCATCGCCCACTTTCCGCTTTTCTTGGTTAGCGTATCGCTCCCCGTGTTTGTTTATTTTTTCCACGTGTTTGTTCCCAAAACCACCAAATACGTAAACAATCTCGGGAAAATCGTTCGCGCGTTACGCTTTAAGCGCGAAGGCAGGTCTCGCGCAGTATGTGCTTGCCGCGCAAATCTGATTTATTCTTACGCTTTTGCAAGTATCCAGTTACCATGATTGAAATTATCAACAGCGAAAGAATCATAGCAGCTACAAACAGCGTCATCCAAAGCGGCCACTGAAGATGATCTTCTGGAGCGTGCGCTGGGTCCGGCAGCACGCGATACCCCGTAATCAGTAGCCTATGCGAGTTCACACCATACGGCGTGCATGTAAGCAAAGTCGCCAAATCGCGCCCAGGCTCACGCTGCAGCAAACTGATATCCTGCGGGTCTACAACACTAATGCGAAACACCCTGTAGCGCATCGTGTCGCCCTGTACATCAATGTAGAAGTAGTCTCCACGCTTCATGTCGATTAAACCGTCAAACATGGTTGCTGTAGGCAATCCAGTATGCGCTGTAATAACGGTATGCCTGTTTTTGCCGCCCACAGGTAAATCTGTGCCATACAAATGCCCTGCTCCGCGAGCTAGAACATCGCGCGAAGTACCATGGTAAATCGGTAGTTTTACACCAATTTTCGGGATTTTTATGATTCCCATAATTCCCATTGGTTCGTCTAGTTGTTTGATATATGACTTATAGTCTGCTGTTTTTTTGTAATTGTCACTGCCGTCATACGGGTCGGCTGTAAAGAATTTTTTTCTGCGCGCATTGTATTTTCGCGCACTTCTTAGAATAGATTCTCGCACGCCAGCGGCCTGATTGTAGCTTACTTTGTCGTAATCTATGGAAATTTGTTTAGACACGTGGTTGTTCCACAGTGTTGACGCCACTGGGTAGCTGAAGAACAATACGCCTGCTAGCACTAACGCAATCGGCTCAATTATGCGATGTATAAAAGTTTTCTGTGTTTTTAAGTTTTTCTGTGTTTTTTGGTTTATTTTTTTGCTTGAGTTGGATCGTGGAGTTTGCTCTTCGGTTGCTAGCGACTTTTCCGCAGCCACGCCACTCGCACCAGCCACATTGCTCGTGCTAGCCACACTGCTCGTGCTAGCCACACTGGAGGTACGCTTCGCCTTATTCTTAAACAATTTAGCAACAGCGCGCTCGCTCAACAAGCGGCACCAATTGCTAATATCGGCTAGCTTCATAACTCCTCCAAGCTAAAGCTATTTAATGAAAGATAATATTTGGTTTGATTTTGCTACAAACGCAGTGGGATTTTGTGCTTTTTGTTGCTCAAAACGGCAAAATTAACAACAAAATCGGGAAAAACTTACCGAAAATGTTGCTTAAAACCACAAAATCAACAACAAAAAGCGGAAAAACGACGGGTTTTGTTGCTTTAACAGTCCACATAGGATTGAGTCTAGGGTTTTTGCCCTAGACTCAATCGTTATAGACTCAATCGTTTATGATTTGCTAATCAAACTGAGCAAATCAGGAAGCCTGTTCTTCTTCCTTCTTGCGATTGTTGCGCATGTACATGAATGTACCAGCGCCAACCAAGCCCAAACCGATGATGGCGAAGATAATCACGCCGTAAGCACCAGTATTAGGAAGCTTGAACCAATGTTCAATGTTATTGCTCGTTGGAACATCAGCAATCGGAACCTCAAGCGATTCATTATCTTTTGCTTTAGCAGTATCCACTTCATGAACATCTTCTGAGCGGACATAACCATTTGGAGCATTAACCTCAACAAGATAAATCTTGCTATTCTGATCAGTAGTCTTTACAACATAATCAGAAGTCTTGCCACTAGTGCCAGTTGTAGTGATTGTACTATCTCCTGCCTTAGTAGGTGCAGCAGCAGCAAAGCCAGGCATAGCTCCATTAGTTTCAGCACACTTAGTTGTGTCTTTTGCGCACGCTAAAGCTTTATCATGATCGGCAAACGCCTTGAACTCTGCACCAGAAAGAACTGTCTTCTTTGAGGTATCAGTGCCGTCATACTTCAAGACATGGAACTTGTGGAATACAGTCTTTGTATCGGTACCAGGTGTATCCTTACCGCTGTCTCCGCCTGGGTTAAAACCATACTTGTTAGTAAGTTCAGTCTTTACAGTGTCTTTACCAAAATCTTTATTAATCTTAAGATTCAAAGTTACCTGAACTCGAATATCCTTACTAGCGTACGCTTTAGAATCTGTTCCAAATGCGTTAGCAATCTTAGTTAAACCAGCATCTTCGAACGTGAACAGAATGCGCTTACGATCATTATCGTTAGGCGTATTAGTACTATCGCTTACACTAAAATCATTATTTGCTGCAGTTAAATCAACGGCAGTATTCTTCAAAGCTTTAGTTTTAGCATCGTACTCGCCAACTTGAACCTTATAATTAGTTGCAGTATTACCAAAGCCATCAAGGTTGCTATATGCGGATATTAACGCATCATCCCAAACCTTAAAGCCCTTGAAATTAGAGCTGGCTAACTTAGTTTGATCCATAGCAGGCGTTAGTGGAAGCTTTACCTTAGCGGTAATCACGTATGGAAGCGTGTCTCCAGCGCCTACCATCTTGCTAGTTTGAGCATCCTTAGTAATACCACCATTAGCATTCCAGTTCTTTGGAGAAACGCTTACATCATATGTATAAGTGTTGGTGGTTTTACCATCTTCACGCGTAATTTGCGGAACAGTTATAAAGAATGGAGTAAACTCAGGGCTATAGCCTGTTGGTACTTTAGTTTCCTCAACGTAGTACAAGCCGATTGCAAGCTTATCGAACTTTGCAATGCCGGCTTCACCATCAACTGTTTTCGTTTCTTGGCTCATCTTGCCTTGCTTGCCAAAAGTCGTATCAAACGTGACTTTACTTGTAGGATTACCAGCTTTTGCAGCCTCGTTAAGTTCCTTAACTTTAGATGCAAGAGTAATCCAATCCTCTTGCTTCGCAAGATTAGGAACAGCAGCAGTACCAATCTTTAAAACTTTTTGAACTGTAAAGGTTGCACCGTCAAGACCAACAGCTGTACCAGAAGTATCATCCTTCTTCTTAATGGTAATGGAACCGGTCCCATTGGCATTATCCCATGGAGCCTTAGCAGCAGCTGCATTATCTACAGCCCAAGCTGAGCTGCCAGCAACCACGGCGCCAGCAACGCACAGCGTGCCAGCCATTGCGAGCGAGGCGATTGCCGCCACGCATTGCTTAGTCATCTTGTTCATAATTTCTCCTTTTTTATTGCTCTTTCGAGCAGGTTTAAGAGATAAGTTTTCTGTTTTGTGTTGCGCACGGTCGGCGGAGCCATTGCAAGTTGTATGAACTCTGTCGGCGGCTACGATTTGCGCCGCGCGCAGCAAGATTAAATCCGAACCATGCTTCGGCATAATTGCCGTCAC
The DNA here is from genome assembly GCF_049262845.1 of Gardnerella sp. DNF00109. NCBI lineage: Bacteria > Bacillati > Actinomycetota > Actinomycetes > Bifidobacteriales > Bifidobacteriaceae > Gardnerella > Gardnerella sp. DNF00109. The sequence goes on along the minus strand of NZ_CP058406.1, from coordinate 479,448 downwards.
TATGTAACGTCACTGTGCAACATCACTATGTAACGCAACTACGCAACGCAACTACGCAATGCAATTGCCAACACATGGAACGTTGACACTGCAGTTTTTGCGCTGCAGAAAATTTTCATCAGCATCGCCACCTTTCAATGCGCCATTTTCTAGCGGTTTTGCGGATAAAAACTTTAATAATATTGATAATCTCAGCGATGAGCGCACGTCCCCACTTGCTTTGATCAAGCAATAATGCAATAAGCATCAGAGAAGTACCAACAAACACAACACCACTAAGAAGCATGTTCCAGTTCATGCCGCCCGTCTTTGGCAACGCGAATTTAGGCGGATCGATCACGTTCACATCAACAGCAATTCTGTTCCAGTCTTTTCCAATGGCTACGCCTTCAAACCAAGTATTTTTCATATCCGTAGACGAATACTTTTTATCATCACTAAGCCCAGCATTAACCGTGTTATTAAACACCGTCAGTGCATTCGGCTTCAACGCAAACACAGCGCACGTGTAATTTCCAGCCTTTTTAGGTACGCCAACAATATCGTCTTCACTGCGAGACACAGCGCTTTCTATGCTGTCCTGCTTACCATTCTTCGTGAAGCCATACAGCAAGTTAGCCACACAAGTCTTACCGTCTTGACTGCAAGACTTTCGCTGCTCAGCACTTGCAAAAGCCCACGGCTGCACCTTTTCGCCGTAATTCTGGTTCAGGTGCATATTGAGCGTATTGTCAAGCCCGCGACTCCACTTTTTCTCGCCTTGCTTAGTGCACATCATACGCAATGAAATATTGCTACGATCTTTCAAGCTCCACGCGCGCACATACGGGTTCTTAGTAAGACTCGTGCCGCTCATAACAGTAAGAGAATTACCGCCACCAAGCGTGTCAACAGGATCAGCGTCTTGGGATCTTAGCAATATCATCTTAAGATCCTTGTCAGCTCCACTGAGACTTCCAACCGTAACTTTCGCATACACAGGCTTGCCGTTGTTTCCAGAATCCGGGTCGTCCGAAGTGGAGCCATCCGGGTAATGGATGACAATCTCTTTCAAGTACGCTTTAGGCGCAACAGATTGATCCGGGTGGAATGTCACTTTGCCGTAACGAGTGCCGTCACCCTTTGCATTGTGCTTGCCATTCTTTTGTTTGGTATCATCAGGCTTATTGCTCTGATCACCTGAATTATCTGCGGCGTTACCAGCCCAATACGACCAGTCTAAAGACACCTTGTTCCCAACAGTGCTGTCAGCCTTTACCTCAAAGCCGTGAGTAGCATCCTTAAACTCAAACCAAGTTCCGTCCGGAAGCGCGCCATCCTTCACAGCATCCTGGTATTTATCCGCACCGTTAGCGCTCTTAACGCTTTTCGGCACAACATTCTCAACCTTTTGACCAGCCTTAACGCTCACAGCAGCGTACTCCGGGTTGTAGAAGTGGTTATCTCTATGAATATGCACAGAGAATGCGCCAATTTTGTAGTCTTCGCCTTCTTTGCCATATGGATTACCTCTAGCGTTAAGAACGCTTGTAACTGGGTCTTCGTTCTTCTTAGATTTGATATTAGCCTCAACAGCATTCTTAAACGCATCCGACTTCTTCTGATCACCCTTTATAACGTAGACTTTGCACACATAGTCGCCAGTCTTTTGCGCCACGCCACCAAAAGATCCGTGCGTGCGCTCAAAAGTGTTATAGCTTTTATCGCTATCAACCCAATCATCGTATAAGTAAGTATCAGACTTGCACTTTTTGCCATTAGTATTGCACTCAAACTGATCCTTAAGTGATGAATGCTTCCAAATCGTCTGCGGTTCCAAAAGTCGCAATCCGTCTTTTTCGCTATCTTTCTGCGACTTCTCATTATTAACATGACCAGGAAGAATGCCATACGTGTAATCGGTTTGCTTACCATTCTTGTCTTGCTTTGAGCAAATCATATGCTGATGAAGATTGCCAATCGCGTTTGTTAAGTAAGAATCAAACATAGGGCGATCGTTACCAGCGAGTAAATCTCCTGGATGAAGGTTTATGCCATTTTCAACGCTGATAGTTCTGTATTGAGAATCCGTTGTATACCTAAACAAATTAAGACCAAATGTATTATTGCCAGGCTTAGCAGTAACATTCACCTTCGCATACACAGGATGCTTCTCGTTCACAGAGCCTTCGCCGTCAGAAACCGAGCCGTCTGGGTAGTGAACTCTAACTTCCGCCCAATATTCGCCAGCAGACTGCCACTTATCTGGACGGAAGGTGACGGCACCGTATTCGCGACTAGACTGATCTAAAGTAACTACTTTGCCGTTTTTATCTTTAACAGGCTTGTTGTCAGCGCCGCGCTTAACGTTGTCTTCAAAATCTTCAAACCTAGACCACTGCACACTTTCCTTAGGGCAGTCTTTAGGATCTTTCTTATCAACCTTCTTGATCAGATTCTTAATCTCAAACCACGTACCATCAGGAAGGTCACCAACAAGAATGCTAGCTCGATCATCCTCCGAAACATCATTTCCATCTTTAGTGCTCTTTGGCTGATCAGTGCTGATATTGTCTTTTGTTGGACTGCTATACCTACCATCCTTAATTGACTTACCAGCTTGAATAGTTGGCATCTTTACATAAGTCGGGTTGTACTTTTGGTTGTCTTTGAGCTTGATTTTAAAGTAGAAACTGTCAGTAATCCACTCTAAGCCTTTTGTTGCCGCTTTAATACTTTCATAGTTATCAAAAAGTATTGAATACTCAGTAGAACCACCATTTTTTGCCGCTTTATCAAATGTGTCCAACGAACCACTATAGTCCTTAAGCTTGTTATCATCAGGCTTGTCGTGGAAAGCAAACACTTTACACTCGTACGAGCCGCCTTCCTTAGGCGTGCCACCAATCATCGCGCGCGAACGCTCCATAGTGTCATTTTCGTATTCTCTAGAGTGAAGGTAGAGATTATCGTTACTGCAATCCTTGCCCTTGCAACGCTTGTCGTTATCTCGAATCCACTGTCGGAAATCCTCAAAATGCAAGCCGTTAATCTCTCCGCTAGCTTCTTTGTTTCCTTCTTTAGGCTTAAGCAACGCGAACGGAGAATTAGGTACATCCGTCCTATGGCATATCACGCGGAAAGTAATAGGACCTTTACCATTCTTTGCCCAAGAATCAAACACAATACCCTTATTAGGGTTCTTGTGATCCTTATCTGACAGACCTATTTTCTTACCCTTATCGATCTCGTGAGGATTCGTTTTATCTCTAAAGGAAAAGCCCCAGAAACCATTATTATTTATGCTATTCCCGTCATATAAACCAAGATTCAAGTCACCGCCTGAAATTGGCAAATCACCAACTTTAACAGTAGCATACACGACCTTGTCATAATTACCTGCATCACTATCTTTAGACGTAGAACCATCTGGGTACGTAACAAGCACAGGCGTCTTTTCACTTTTACCAGCTTGTGTTTTAGACGGGCTAAACGTCACTTTGCCGTTTCCTGTATTTTTCGAATCAATCTTAGACCAATCAAGCACAGGAGAACCGTATTTACCATACTTCTCTAACTTAAAGGTAGAACCTTTAGGAAGATTACCTACTCTAACCCACGGCTTTTTGTTAGCTCGTACACTCTTAGGCTCTTCGCTATCAGTAGGGTTAAACTTCTTCTGATTTGGATCGTATGCAACAGTAGTTTCCTTGTACTGCGGGTTGTACAACATGGCATTAGAAACAACCTTGATTTTTATAGGTACATTTTCCTGAACCATCGGTGTCGTATACTTACAGTTGTATTGGTAGGCACTAGGAGTTGGGTGCGTAATCTTCACCTTAAAAGTAATACCTTCGGTTTTACGATCCAACCTTCCTGGATTATAAGTAATATAACCAGTTTTACTATCTATACTCACACAGCCTTTGTCAGAATTATTCTTACCAGTACTACAACTACTTGATTGCGTAATACCTTGTGGAATAGAAGTAAGCTCGTACTTCATGCTAGAGCCGTTAGGAAAATCTGATGGAATATTAGTAGTAGTATCCGTATCTTTTCCTGCAACATAGTGACCGCCATAATGGTTTTGTAGAGAATATTGACCGTCCCAGTCGCCTAAATCCCACCCCTGCCAAGAACCAGTATTAACGTACGGCTTAATTGTTACAGGCGTACCATACGTAGTAACAGGCACATTCTCTACGCCACCATAAGTAGTGTCCGAGCTTAAATTCTGATTATTTAATTTCTTTACATAATCATTCATCATGCTAGACGAATATTGAGGATACTTGATTTCAGTCTTACCATTTGGATCAGTAATATTATTCAAAACAGTATGCGGCTGATCACTATTACTAAAATCAGGCAAAGCATCAGGATTCTTATGGTCATAACCTTCCATAGAATCTGGAATACCATCGCCATCACTATCGAAAGGTCCAATAAAAGTCCACTTACTTCTAACTTCTACAGCACCATTTTTCTTCGTTTCTAAATCTCCAAAATCGCTTTCGGAATATGTACCTTTGCCAGAGTTCCATCCAGCTGAGAACGGAAGATTCTTCAATACTAAATCTGAGCGATTTTCCATACTTTCATCAACAAACGCAGTGATATTCCACTGAAAAGCCGTATTACCTGAAACTTCCCAGTCAGCAAGAACCGTAGAGAAATCATTCTTCCAGTTTCTAATTTCGCACATGTCATGCTTATCTCGCGAATCGCAATACGATGTAAGTCTGGAAGTACCTAAAGCATTATCCCAATAAGAGTTAAATAGCTGTTGATCTTTACCAGCACCCTCTTTACCAGCTTTACCTTCATACAAATTACCATCGAACGAATGAGCCCATCTAGAACTACTGTTAACAAACTCATCTAATGTTTTATTAATTGTAACAATAGGCTCTTGATACTGGATTGCTCTACATCCACGACCGTTATCAGTTTTATCAAACTGTTTATCTTTTGAAAACGCGCTATACCACTTGTCTGTTTCAGGCCAGCAGCCATAGTTACGGTAACCAGCTCTATTACCAGACTTCCTTCTACTAATTCTTATACTCTTTCTATCAATACCTTTTGGAAGCCAAGCCATAAGAAGAGGTCTTTTACCACCAAACGCTTTATCTTCTTGCTTACCGCTATAAGGTTCACCTGTTACAATACTCTCGTACATTTGAGAATAAGTATTGAAAAACACTTCCCATTTAATCTGAGTTCTATTTCTACCAGTAGAAGAATCATAAACATTGCGAACAACTTCAACGTTAGAAGCAATCTGACTAGGAGCATCCCCTATTCCAAAGCCAGAACCAGACACAAAGCCTGTACCAAAACTATTCCACCAAGCGTGAATCGGTGCTTTACCATCTGCATAACCCTTAGCTTCTTGTACTGGCGGCACGATGAGCATGGTTACTATGGTGGCGACGGCAACGAGCATTGCTAAAAGCGCGCGGAAAACGTAACGCTTTGAGAGAGTACGGCTGCAACTATTTGAAGAGGAAGCATTAAGCATTCTAAACTGCTTACGCAAGTTCAATAAGCCATGAAGCCGTGACATTCTAACGCCTCGATTTCTTAAAATCTAAAAGCTGCTCGAATACTCATGCTTGTTGGTTTTATAAGCCAACAAGCATTGCCCGGGGTGCAGAACACTGCATTGCAAGCAAAAAAGCGCGCAATCAAGTTACGTAAATAAACGTAAGCCGACTCGAAACTACTGATGAAAACTATTGTGCAAGCGTTAAATAAACGTAAGCATACCTAGCTTCCCCAAAACCAGTAGTTAAATTCGCTCCAAACGCTCAAATGCAAAATAATACAGTGCACTACTGCAAAGCACGTATACAGTTGTACCCCCCCCCCCATAGGAAAATTCAAGGAAAATCTACACATTTTTTAACATTCGTAAAAATTCCTAGATTCTATAAAGATCACCATAAAATACGTTAAAAATATATTGGAAACTTTATATTTTTCGCTTTTAGCATCGAAATTATCACACTCGGCGTGTCTTAAAACACAATATGCAGCACTTTGCATAATAAAACATACTAAATATAGGATTTTCGATAATAGAAATAAAGAGTTAAAGAAATAAAGAGTTAAAAATGAAGCAACATCTTCTACATCTTCTACATCTTCGCATTACACGTTTTAAAAGACTTTATACTTTTACCAGCCTTAATTTTCTCCAACGCTTTATACGCATCATCTAAAGTCTTAACGCTTACTACGTTTAAACCTTGCGGAATATTGCCAACCACCTCATCGCAATTGCTATTTGGCGCTAGAAACCATCTTGCACCATCTCTTTTAGCAGATATCATCTTTAAACGAATTCCGCCGATTGCCCCAACTTTCCCATTATTATCAATGGTTCCCGTGCCTGCTATTGTTTTGCCGCCAGCCAAATCTACGCCAGTTAGCTTGTTTAAAATACCCAAAGCATACATCATTCCTGCAGAAGGACCGCCAATATCGTCTATATGCATCTTAACTTTTACGTTTTTTACATTCACATTAAGATGTTTCTTCGCATAATCCAAAGCCGCCACTTGCGCAGAAGATTGCGAGGAAGTCATCTGCTTATTTGTTTCTTTTTTATAATCACTTGCATTTTGATTTACAGGTACTAACACCTCACGCGGCAAAATCTGCTTTTTTGAATCAAACCAAGATAAAACAGCGTAAATATTTGGAATCTCATACCCTGGCACTCCAGACGTATTTACTGTGACTAAAAGCAATTTGCCACTTTTTGAATGCGATTTTAAACCCGAAGCAGCTGAAGCAGCTTTTTTATTAGGATTATTAGGATTATCTACGTTTATCACATATTTTCCAGAAGATTTTCCTAAAACGTCTTGAGTTGGCCCTGGCTCTTCAACAACATATGCGCTAGGAAGAAAAAGCACAATAATCGCAAGAACACCAATGATCAGTCCAATAAAATACTGCACGGATTTTGAAGAAAAATATTTAACAAAATAATTAAAAACTCTACTCGTAAAACTTATAACAGTCATACATACATTATTAAAAACAGCAAATATCTTATTAGTCATAAGAAATAATTCTATACTCAAGCCATACGCATAACGGAATTAGGATTCATTTAAAATATTAAATTAAAAAAGTTACTTAAATTATTGATTTATTGAATGAAAATTGCCGTATATCAGGTAGAATCTGTAATAAGCTGCAAAAAGTCACACTAATAAATGAATGCGAAATAACGTAGAAAATATTAGATGACTTTTAACTAAGACTGTAAGGACTTAACTATGAGCGAAGAAGAAATTCACCAGTGGCTCGTCGACTGCTTTGGTTCTGAACAAGGCGAAAAAGCATGGCACAACTTTGAGAACCTCCCTTTTGACATACGCGAACACATCAAGGAAAGGTGTGGAATTGGAGGACTTCCGACACCAGGCGAAGTTCACGCCATGATGCAAGCTTTTTCTACAGGAGGATTAAACAATCCTCTTGAAATGAGAGTGACTCTCGAAGACGGTCCAATAAATAAAAAGCTTGCACAATCTATCGCTATTCAAAGATCAACAAGCGATGGAGGAACCGTAAACGCTGAAGTTGCGGACTGTGCTAGAAGAGCACTTAGCCAAGCAAACTTGTGGCTAGACACAAGTTGCAACTTAAATCCTGCGCCAGGAACACCTGATATTCTTTCTAGATCTGATTGGATTGAAGGAACAATAGATTCGTGGGTTAAATTCGCGAACCCTGTTGCAAAATCTGTGTGCGAGGCGTTTACAAGCGTAATATCCGCAAGATTCGGCGATTCACAAGATACAGAAGTGGATGGCATATACGATGGAATTATGCCAATCCCTATGCCAGATGAGGTAAAACAACCTGACCAGTTTATGAGATTGCTCGGAAATACATCTTTTGCTATGCAACTAGGATACGCTGCTGGAGCATTATCTCACGAGGTTCATGGAAGCTTCGATCAAGGTATAGCATTACTTAACAATCCAGCTGGAGGTCTCATTCCGTACAATTGCATAGATTATGCAAAAACCTGGGGATTAGACGTAACAGAAGTTATGAATTATCTTGCCTTACGTGAACTTGCACACGCTCGCTTGTTTGCGTCTGTACCATGGCTTATGCCACGTTTTGAAGCTCTGATTATAAAGTATGCAGATGGTATTTCTATTGACTTAGATGCTGTAGAAGACCAGCTTAGAGATATTCAAGAAATGGATCCAGAAGCTGTTTCTGGAGCGGTAGATATTTCTAAAGTTGCAGATACAGACACGGAGGGTCAAAAACAGGCTCTTAGAGGATTGGAAACACTTCTTGCTCTTACAGAAGGTTGGGTTGATTGCGTTATTTGGCGTGCTGGAATGGCACATATTCCACACATCGATCAACTTAGAGAGATGATGAGACGCGAGCGCGCTGCAGGTGGACCTTCGGAAATAACTTTTGAATCTCTTATCGGATTGAGATTAAGACCGCGCAGAATGCGAGAAGCTGCAGCATTATGGGATTCAATCACAAACGAAAAAGGCATTGAGGAGCGAGACTCTATGTGGAATCATCCTGATCTTTTGCCTGATTTACCAGAGTCTCAGGATGAGGCAAACGCAAGTGATAAAAAAACGAATACTACAGATGAAAATAGCACAGATAATAATAAGCAAATAGATTCTGCAGATTCTACAAACAAAGATGAGGCAAGCAAATCCTATGAGGCTGATTCTACAGATAATGAAGAGTCGTCAGCTTCTAAGATTGATAACGACGAGTCTGAACATGAAAATTCTTATGAAAATAAGAAAAATGATAATGTTGAGACTAATGCTGAAATTAATGCTGAGTCTAATTCTGAATCGGAAACTGAAACAAATAAAGAGTCAAAAGAATCAAGCATGAATATGCCTAATTTGGAAGACTTCAAGAATAGTGAAGATTTAGAAAAGAAACTCAAAGATGTGAATTGGGACGATGAATTAAGCAAACTGTTAGCATCTAATGACACGTCTGACGACGAATCTGATGACGCAAACAACAATGCTGACGAAGATTCAGATAACGGTGAAACTGATTCTGATTCAAATCCCGATTCAGATATAAATAAATAATAAGTGAATAATAAATAAATAAATAATAAATAACAATAAATAAATAACAAATGAATAATAAATGAATAGAAATAATAAAACAGAGCGGAAAAACTTGCGATTTTCTTAGAATTATTTTAAACAAATTATTCTAAGAAATGACTTACAGTTCTTTGCATACCACTTCCATAATCCTTGCAAAGAGCGTAAGAAATATGCAAGGTTTTTTCCGCTCTTGTTATTGCAACATACATAAGTCTGCGTTCTTCTTCATCCTCATCTTCACTTCTACTAACAGAAGATCCAAAAGGAAGAAGACCTTCAGAACAGCCAACCAAAAAAACGTGTTTAAATTCCAAACCTTTAGACGCGTGAATTGTAGATATAGTTACAGGAAGTAAAGATTTTTTAATTAAATCAACATGCTTCTTTTCGGAAACATTATCTACAAACTTATTATCTGTATCAGCAAAGGATAAGTCGCCAGCAACCGATGAATTGGAATTGCTTACTTCTGTATTATCTATATTATTATCGAGCACATCAGGTTGAAGACCAGCATCTTTTTTAACAGAAAAATGTAAGCCCAAGCTACCTAATGTTCTACAAAACATATTCTGCTGAACATTAGTGCGCGTAAGAATAGCAAAATCCGTAGGAAGCGCATCCCCCGATTTAACAGCTTTAGAAATCTGCTGAGCAACAGAAAGAGCCTCATCGTAATCAGTATTATAAATACTTTTGGAAACGCGAGCGCCACCCTTAATATTTGATTTTAATTTTAAATAATCACGCCTACACGCAGATTGTGAAAGAACACGATTAGCAAGACCAACAATACGTTCTGTAGACCTGTAATCCGTATTCAAACTAATATCCGCGTAGATTGGTGCAAATTCTTTTGGAAACTCAAGTAAATCGTAGCTACTAGCACCATCGAAAGAATAGATGGTTTGGGCAGGATCTCCAACAACGCAAATATTGCGGTTATCGCCCAACCATAGTACAAGAAGCTCATGTTGCAACGGCGAAACATCCTGATACTCATCAACAGTAACCCAACCTATTAAACTACGAATCTGTTTAGCAGCATTAGGGAAAGATCTTAAAATATGACAGGTTAAAAGGAGCAAATCGTTAAAATCAATAAGATTACGCGTATTTTTTTCAATCTCGTACGCTTTATAAACTTCTACGAATTGTTTAACATCTAAGCCCGCAGGGAGTTCTCTATGAACACAAGCATATGCTTTCGCATAATCATCTGGTGCAATAAGCGAAACTTTCGCCCAATCAATTTCTGAAATAATATCTCTTATTTGCACAGACGTCATATTTGCAAGATCTGTGTAATGAATCAATGCTTGCTCTGTAACTTCTTTAGGATCATCCATTATTCTTGGAAAAGGAGCTGAGCACACTGAATCCCATACCTTACGTAAATGTTTTAATGCTGCAGAATGAAAAGTTGCAACAGTCGCATTATTAACACCTAATTTTTTAAGACGTTCTTGCATTTCTTTAGCAGCCTTTACAGAGAAAGTTACCGCCAAAACGCGATTTTCATCCCATTCTCCTTTAGCACACGCATACGCTATTCTGCGTGTAATAGTGCGAGTTTTACCAGCACCAGCGCACGCCACAATGCGAACAGGACCATTTAACGCCATGGCTGCTGCACGCTGTGAATCATCTAAATCATTCAATAATGACTCTGGAGAAGAAATCATATTTCTATTGTTACAGCAAACAAAGAAAAAATAAAAGATTAAAACACAAATGTGGTTAAAGGTTATTTGACTATATCTCGCTGCTTTGTATTACTGTTGAACTGTGACACAGATAAGCAGATTCAAGTTGGTAGCGCTGGCCTCATCGGTCATGCCAGAAGTACAATTCGCCGGAACCCGCCAAAGTGAGCAGGCAAACGCCACCGATGCCGCTGCGGGAATATCTCATGCCGTTATTCAAGACGTTTCTGGTAACCTTTATGACATTTTTGTAAGCTCCGAGAAAAAAGGGCAAAAACGCTTACACGACAGAGCTAGAGCAGCATGGGTGCTGCAAAAAACCAAAGGACTTGCAGCTCTTGGATTTGCACACGAAGAAATGCTTAAGTTTGTTCCTGGCTCCCTTTCAAACCAGAACAATCAAAATACGCAAAATACAAAAGCTGCGCAATCTACACAATCTACACAAGAAGATAACCAATCTGATTCAAACAGCTTATATGGCGAAAGACTTGGACAGGCAGATTTTAATAATCCAACAGTATTGATTTGCCCACATTTAAACGGAAGCGCTAGAGAATTAAGCCTTCTTACAACAGACGATTGCGTAAACGCTGGCACAGCCATGGGCGCAATTCACCGACTAAGCCCAGCATTTTTAACAAAAGGCGGCTACCCTACTTTTACTACTGGTCAGATTCGAGCACAATTAACATCTTGGATTAAAAGGCTACGTCAAGCTGGTCACATTCCTACTGAAATCACCGATAACTGGTCCAGAGTGCTTGAAACCGATGGATTGTGGGCATTTGACACTTGCCCTGTTCACGGCGGTTTTAAAGATGGAGATTTTCTATTTTCTGGATCTACGATTACTGCAATAACCAATTGGCAGAGCATGCAAATCAACGATCCTGCGCGAGATTTAGCGTGGATTTTTGCAAAACTTAATGAACAGCATAGGAATGCACTTCTTAGCGCTTACGGAAGAATGCTAGGAGCCAGATTAGACAGCATGATTATGCTTCGCGCAAACCTATGGCTTCAAATGGAGCAGGTTGGCGACTTTGTTCAAGCTTTGCAGCGTGCGGATACAACTGGGATCATGCGCTTTAAAGCACAAGTAGAACGTCTTGCTCACGAGCTTACGCGTATAAACAATTCTAGAAACGCAAATGCTAATCAAAACAACAATTCAAGCGCAAATCCTGCGTCTTCTCTAACTGTAGGAGATATAGTTAAAGACGATACTATTGAATCTTCTGATGCCACAAATGAGAGCAATATAAGTGCTAAAAGTCAGACAATTGCTTTAAACAGCAATAACGACAGCACGAGTGAAAACCCTACAAAAGTGAACTATTCAAATTCACAAGCGCAAGAAGATTCTTACAAAGAGTCTGATAATACGAATGCTACTAAAACTACATCTGTTGCTGATAATCTAGAAACACAAGTTATAAATAGCATTATCAATAACGCCGATAATAGTAACAAGAATAGTGACGGAAGCATCGAAAGCAAGATTGAGAGCAATAACAGCATCGAAAGCAAAGATAACAATGTAGAAAATACTGGCAAAAATAACAATGAAGATTTAGATAAGCCAGCAACTATTATTATCCCAATGCTAAAAGATGCAGATCAAGCTATTAAAGATGCTAAAGACAAACTGAGTAATTCGTAAATGCTAAATATTAGATGCTAAATATTAAGTAAAATCAAAGAAACCAATTATTAAAAGTATCAAAAGTATTAAAGGAAACAAAATGAAGGTAACAATCGGAGTTAAACACGTAAACGACACTATCAGCTTTGAATCAGAACAAAGCGAAGAAGACGTGCAGAATATTATAACCAATGCAATCAAAGACGAAAAATTAATCACCATTACAGATAAAAATAACAGGAAAATTGTTGTACCTAGCAACTCTTTTGCCTATGCAATAATCGGAGATACCCCAACACACACTGTTGGTTTCAACGCATTGTAATTACAAAACTAGCGATTTAGGATTTTACTCACTACTTCGTCGCTAGTTGTTTCTTCACCAAGACTATTTGGTTTCCCGCTTCCGTGCCAATCAGAGCCGCCAGTAACAAGCAAATCCAAGTCTTTTGCTAATCCAAATAGTCTTTGTCTTTGCGTTAAAGAATTACCACGATGATACACTTCTAAACCATCGAGACCTAAACTAGCGTAATAAGCAATTTGAGAGTCTGAAAGAATAACAGGATTCCTACTATAATCCGCAGGATGTGCAATAACACTCACTCCCCCAGCATGTTTAATAACTTTAATAACTTCATCAACGCTGGGAGAAGGCGTAGGAATGTAATAAGGTCCATGAGGCGCTACTGGCCCTGCAAAAGCCTGAGATCTTGTTTCAAAAACACCTGCAGAAACCAATGCATCTGCAATATGTGGTCTGCCAATCGTAGTCAGATTCCCTTTACCTGCTTGATTAAGAACATCTTGCCAAGTAATCGGAAAATCGTGCGACATAAGCTCCACCATTTTACGCGTACGATTTAAACGACGTTTCCTTGTTAAATCAAACATTTCAATAATGCACTCGTCGTTTGGATTATAACGATAAGCAAGCATATGAACAGATATATTACCTTCTACAGATGTGATTTCGGATCCAAAAATAACTGGAAAATCCGCAATATTAGCAGCTTCTTTAAAATCACTCCAACCAGCAGTAGTATCGTGATCTGTAATAGCCACACCTTTAAGACCAATAGTTTTAGCTTCATTTACCAAATCTTCTGGCGACTTTGTACCATCGGAATAAAAGGTATGACAATGCAAATCCCAACCAGAATTATTCTCATCAGGGTTTGCAAAAAAATCAATATCAGCGCTAGTGCTAGTTACAGTCATACAATTATCGTAAACTGTGGCATGTAACGTTTATCTTATAAACGATTAATCCCTACATTATTAGCGTTTACAGGAGTACTTATGGATAGCTGTAATTCACAAACAGAACTCACAAATATAAATGAGCTATCTAAAACGGAAAACAATGTAGACGAAAAAACACTTTACGAAACAAACTCATTAAAAGGCTGGAGACATTCTGCTACTTGGGTTTACGCTATTATGCTAGTTACTTCTGCAATAGCCCTTCTAACATCTCTAATATTATCTTCTGAAACTTTAGCTCTTGCGCGCACACCGCACAAAGCGCTTGGATGCGATATAAACACTCTCATATCATGCTCTAAAGTAGCTCAAACATGGCAAGCAGAATTCATACGATTTGGCGAACTAAGCTTCCCTAACGCCTTCTTTGGAATAGCCGCCGAAAGCGTATTTGTAACACTTGCTGTAATTGGAATAGCAAAAGTAAAACTTCCAAAATGGCTAGCGATATTTAGTTGGGTAGGCGGGTTATGCGCACTCTTGTACGCGTATTGGCTGTTTTCTCAATCAATGTTCGTAATACAAGTTCTTTGCCCATGGTGCTTAGTACTAATGTTTTGCACTACTATACAATTCATGTCACTTAGCCACGCAACAGTTAGCGCGCAAGGAATTGGATTAAAAAATAAAATTCTAAACGCGTATTACAGAATTAACTACGATTTAATCGTAGACTCACTATGGATATTCGTAATCGTGCTATTAATTTTAAGCAAATACGGTCATGCTATATTTAGTTGAATCAAAAGCTTATACAACTAAATTCATCACATATTTCATCACATATTTATAAGCTGCAATTTAAATTAAAGTTATAATCAGCAGTCACTATTAAGCAGAGATTGCGATAGCTTAGCAATACGATCGCTTGAATCGGAGTTAGTGAGCAAAACACTCCCCTCGTCATCTTTATCCGCAAGAAGATTCATTGAATCTAAGACGCTTTTAAGATGATGAATAGTGCCAGCATTACCATCTACAATCTTCACGCAATCAGGCAAAAACTCACGAAAATAACTTTTATAAAACACAAAATGAGTACAGCCTAAAACAACTGAATCAATATTGTTTAAATCATAAGAATCAAAATACTTATGCAAAGCACTCATAACAATATTTTTATTGCCTAAATCACCATTTTCCACAATTTCTACCAAATCTGGACACGGTCTAGAAAAAATTTGGTGATCTTGCGTAAAACGATTCATAAGTTCCGCAAACTTGCGCTCTTTAAGCGTTAAAGGAGTAGCAGCAACAATCACGCGCTGAGGCTTGCCGCCACCTAAATCGCAAGCAAGCTTAAGAGCAGGTTCCATGCCAATAATCGGCATACTATAGTGCTCACGCAAATCTTTAACAGCAGCAGAAGTGGCAGTATTGCAAGCAATAACAATAGCTTTAACATTAAGACTTGCAAAATGCTCAACAATCTTAAAACTAAGCTCACGCACTTCTTGCGGAGTTTTTATGCCATATGGAGCATTAGCAGAATCCCCAAAGTATATAATGCGCTCATTTGGCATTGCTTCTCGAAGCTCACGAACTACAGAAATACCACCTAACCCAGAGTCAAATACACCTATTGGAGCGCACGAAGACATAAAAACCTCCTAATAAACTCTTACAATGGTACTTTTTAGCACAAACATAATCATTGCAAAACAGCATCAATAAGACTGCGCGTGTATGGATTTTTAGGTAAACGCAATACATCTTTAACGCTTCCCTGCTCAACAATCCTTCCGCCTTTTATAACACTAACTTGGCTAGCAATGCGGCTTACTAAAGCCAAATCATGCGTTATAAACAAGCACGAAAAGTTGTACTGCTTTTGCAAGCTACTTAAAAGATTTAGGATTTTTAGGCAATGATTTGCATCTAACGCCGAAGTTGGCTCATCTGCAATAATCAAAGAAGGACGATTTATTAACGCTCGCGCAATGCCAACTCGCTGTTTTTGACCGCCAGAAAGCTCGTGCGGGAACCTGTTTATTAAGCTTAATGGCAAATGCACTTGATTAAGAACAAGCTCCACGCGCTTTTTGCGCTCTTCTTCGCTAAGACTTTTATTGACAATAAGAGGCTCGGCAATGCTCCAACCTACAGTTTTTAAAGGATTTAGCGCCGAGCCAGAATCTTGGAAAATGAACCCAATATTGCTTAAAATCTTGCGATTTGCGCGTTTTTTGCAATCGGAGTATAAATTAAGACCCTCTATGCTTATGCTGCCAGATTCTGGCTTAAGCTGACCAGAAATAAGCTTTGCAATCGTTGTTTTTCCAGCACCAGATTCGCCAACCAGCGCATGCGTTTTCCCCCTTAAAATATTAAGGTTCAAATCACTTATTGCGTATTTAGAAGGGTTGAAAATTTTAGAATACTTAGCATATTTAGCAGAAACATTTTGAATGTTTACGCAAAAATCGCCAGCCTCCGAACTAGTTGATTCGCTAGCTAAATTACTAATATCAAAATCAACAATAGAGTCTAAAAGAGATCGCGTATAGCTGTTTTTAGGATTAGAAAACACATCTTTAACTAGCCCACTTTCAACAATACTGCCACTGTTCATAACATAAACTGTGTTTGCAACAGCCTTAACAACGCTCATATTATGCGTAATAATCAAAACCGCAATATTATGCTTTTTAGCTAAATCGCGCAAAAGCTGCAAAATCTTACGCTGAGTTGTAACATCCAAAGCTGTTGTAGGCTCGTCTGCAATAAGCAAAGAAGGTTGATTAATAATTGCCATTGCAATCATTGCGCGCTGAAGCTGCCCTCCAGAAAGTTCGTGCGGATAAGACCTATAAACGCGATTTACATCCTTTAGGCCAACCTCGCTAAGGGAATCAAGAACTCGCGATTTTTTAGCGCGAGCGCTCATCTTGCCAAACTTTTCGTGATGATATTTTAATGACTCTTCAATTTGCTTGCCAATGCGCATAACTGGATTAAATGCTGTAGATGGCTCTTGGAATACCATTGAAATAAGCCCCGAACGAATATAAGAATACGGAGCATTATTGCTTAGTAAATCCAAACTGTCATTAGCGCTTGTATTAATAACCGCTTTGCCAGAAACACTAAAATCGCCTGGAAGAAGACCCATTAACGCCAACGAAGTTAAGGACTTTCCCGAACCAGATTCGCCAACCAGCGCACTAATTTTGCCCGCATATAAGTTTAAATATACGTTATGCGTAATCTGATTTTTGCCAATCGCAATAGACAAGTTACTAACGCTGAGCACTGGGTTTTCGCGATTTTCCAACATTTTCTTAAATCCTTTTCTAGTTTCTAAGCGAAACTCGCGCATAGTTTGGATAAGCCGGGAAAGACCCAACAAAGAAGTTTTCCACATTGCTTCCGTGAATATAAGTGTTCTTAGAGTAAATAAGCGGAACGATTGGAGAATCGCGCATAATCTCTTTATCAACATGCTGCCAAAGCAAATCTGCACGCGACTTATCTATAACGCCAACAGCTTGACGAATCAAGGAATCCACTTTTGGATTCGAGTAGCGAGATATATTCCAATTGCCGCCGCCTATTTGCGAAGAGTCAAAAAGCGGACCAATATTTGCATACGCAGAAGGAAAATCAGGCTGCCATTTAGACAAAGCTAAATCGTAGTCGCCAGAATCGCCAGTAATCATATCGGTAAAAATCTGCGAATCCACAGTTCGTATAGAAACATCAATTCCAACGCGCTTTAAGCTTGCTTGAATAGAAGATGCCACTTGCGCCTGATCTGGGCGAGCAATAAGACTAAACTTTAGTTTAGATTTACCCGATTCCTTTAATAATTGTTTAGCCTTTTCTACGTCCCCACGCGGATTTGCAGAATAGAGATTATAGACTTTGCGCTCGCTTACGCCTGGAGTAATAAGCGTTGTTGCAAAACCGCCAGCAACCGCACCGCCCTTTGCTCGCTGATACGACTGCTTATCTACAGCGTACTGAATCGCCTTTCGGATCTTAACATCTTTAATACGGCGATTGTTCATGGCCAAATATTCCAACGCTCCGTCACCGCTTGTAACTAAAAGATTGCTCGACTTGTAGCTTGCTTTAGCTTGTGCGCGTTGAGCTGGAGGCACAAAATCTGCAAGAATAGCATTGTCTGCGCCAGAATTGCCTTGAATCATAGATTGGGCAGCAACAGAAGGATCAACACCAAACTTCCAAATTATCTTGTCTGGGTAATTAGCTCGAATTGAATCCGCGCTGGAATCCCAATTAGTGTTTCTAACCATAACAATTTGCTTGCCAACTTCGTTTTCAACAATTTTGTACGGTCCAGAAGCAACTGGGCTTTTACCATAATCCTGCGCATTCCCAGAATTTAACGGAACGGGAGCAAAGGCCGCCAAAGACGCAACCCAAGGCCAATTAGCAAAAGCAGCATTTAGTTTAAAAATGATTGTTTGATTGTCTGGAGTTTCAATCGAATCCAAAGATTTGCCACTAAACGGACCGGCATAGTCTTTAGCGCCTTCCAAAAGCGCTTTGTGGTAACCGAATCCGCCTGTAAGCGAGTTTGCAAAAGAACGCTCAAGACCATATTTAATATCTTTAGACGTTATTGGGCTTCCATCCTGGTATTTAATGCCTTTTTTAAGAGTGTACTTCCAAGTTTTTCCGCCGTCTAAAGCAGTTCCCGTATCTGTTGCTAAATCGGCAACAACACGCGTTTTGCCACTTGGCGTTACTTTCCACGTTGTTAAAGCGCGGAAAACTAGGCTATTAGAAGTTATTGGCAAACCCTGACTTCTTGCAGGATCAAAATCCATTTTTGATTCAGAGCTTAGAATCGTAAGTGTTCCGCCCTTTTTTGGATTGCTATTAAGCACAGAAGCATTTGGTAGTCTTTTTTGTAGGTTTTGACCACTTTGCACAGCAGTTCCGCAAGCAGAAAATGCATAAACCAGCGAAAACACTAGAATTACAGCAATTGCTCTTAATATATTTAGAGCAAAACCGCGATTAAATTTTTTGATGATTTGATAATAATTTTGTATATTTTGTGTATTTTGCATGATTTTTCCTTAATTTTTTATAAAGTTATAAAGTTATTAAAAATTTTTATTATTGTGATTTAAAGAAGACTTTAGTAGCGACTTTAGTTGCAACCTTAATGGCGATTTTGCTGGCGATTTTAATCGCTCACTAATCACCACTTTAAAGGGCGACTTTAGCCGCTCTAGGATCAAGCAAACAATAACAGACGTCAACAATAAGATTTGCAATTATTACAAGAGCGGCCGAAAACAGCGTAACTCCAACCAAAACTTGCAAATCAAAAGTCTTAACAGCGTCTAAAAGAAGCGAACCCAA
This sequence comes from Gardnerella sp. DNF00109, assembly GCF_049262845.1. NCBI lineage: Bacteria > Bacillati > Actinomycetota > Actinomycetes > Bifidobacteriales > Bifidobacteriaceae > Gardnerella > Gardnerella sp. DNF00109. Next base: position 460,357 of record NZ_CP058406.1, on the reverse strand, counting down.
CCCGTGCATAGAGAACACACGCTCAGTTATAACCGCTCCACCAAGAAGACCGCCAAGATCTAAACCAAACATTGTAAATATTGGTAAAATCGCATTTCGCAAAGCATGATTTACTACAACATGTGAATCAGGCATGCCCTTTGCTATTGCAGTTCGCACATAATCTTTACCAAATTCCCTAATCATTGTAGAACGAGTAATGCGCGCATAAAAAGCGCCATTTATCAACGCTAAAACAATCCAAGCGAGTAGCAGATGCCAAGCCCAGTCAAAAGGATTAGCAAAGAAGCTAACATATCCACCCGTAGGAAAAACGGGAATGTAAACCGCAAAAGCAATAATCGCCAGCAAACCAATTAAGTAGGTAGGAGACGAAATACCAATCGAAGATATTGCTACAATTAAGCGGTCAATCCACGAATCACGCTTAACAGCTTGCAAAACGCCTGCAAATACGCCAATTATCATCCACAAAACAGCAGCGCCAATGGCGATTGATGCTGTAACTGGAAAACGACTAAAAATCAAACCAGTAACAGGTTCATTAAGCGCAAAAGACCATCCTAAGCAAGGAGCCGCGCAAACAATTGCGCTGGCAGATGCAGAATCGCCAAAAGTACGGCCAACAAAAATACCCTGTAAATAGTTAAAAAGCTGACTATACCAAGGCAAATCAGTTCCCATAAACGCAGAAACTTGTGCTAAACGCTCAGGCGTGCAAGGTTTGCCGCACATAAGCTGAGCAGGATTTGTTGGAGTCATAAAGAAAATCAAAAACATTGCCATTGCAATAACAGCAATAACAGCCAAAGCGCTTGCAACGCGCCTAATAATGTAAAGAAAAACGCTCATGCTGCTATCTCCATTTTTGAAGAAAGCCAATCGCCCAGCATATTAAACCCGAGCGCAAGCAGGGACAAAGATAAACCTGGGAATATTAAATACCACGGGTCTACCAATGCCCACTGCACTGCGTCGGATATTGAGCGTCCCCACGAAGGCGAAGGCGGATTCATGCCAACGCCAAGAAATGAAAGTGCCGCTTCAAGTGCAATACGGCCTGGTATAGAAAGTGTTGTATTAACAATGATTATTGGAAGCATGTTTGGCAAAATCTGATTGCGCAAAACATGAAAAGCACTAGCGCCCATAACTCTAGAAGCCACAGCAAAATGGCGATTTTTAAGGCTAAGTGTTTCGCCGCGAACCAATCGCGCCATACTAGGCCAACCAAAAAAGCCGATTATAAGAGTTAAAAGAAGCGGACGCGGGAAAGTTTGAGGCACAATCGCAGAAAGCGCAATCGCAAAGATTAGGAACGGAAACCCAAAGAACACGTCCATAATGCGAGAAATTGCAAAATCAACAAAACCACCAAAATAACCAGCAATAACGCCAATTACAACGCCTAAAACAACGGAGATTGCAGTAGAAGCTAAGCCAATTCCAAGAGAGATCCTTGCGCCGTGAGAGATGATTGCAAATAAGTCAATTCCGCGCAATGGCGTTACGCCAAACCAATGTTTTGAGCTTATTCCGCCTATGCCTATAGGCAACGAAGAATCCGACAAAACATCGGGATTTTCGCTATATGGATCATTACCTGTAATAAGAGTAAAAAGGTCGGCAAAAATCGCCAATAAAACAAACAGTGATATTATTGCAATTCCAACAATTGCGGTAACACTTGATAAGTCGCGCTTACTACGCGAATAAAATACACCGCCCCTTTTCATCGCCACTCATTTCGTTACCTGCACTTTCGTATTGCAATTTTTCTATAAAACTAACAAATACAAACATGAATAAATTTGTATTGTTGTCATAACGAATTTATATGAAGGTATGGAAGTGTAGAAAATCAGAGTGTCGCATTGCTTCACTTTTCGCTTAGAGCGTATCGCGACCCCGATTTCGCCTACACTTATGCGAAATCCGAAGACAAACAAAACGTGCCGACGTATGAATCATACAACGGCACGTTTTTTGTTTAGTTAATTAGCTGTTAGTTGTGTTTTTTACGCGCGCTTAAGACTTACGCTAAGCTCAGTTGCGCTAGAATCAGCCTCAGTAACTTCTAAGCTTGTAGCAAGAGTTTCGTTAGCAATCAAATCACGGAACTGCTCAACTTTAGCAACGTCCACGCTAGGCACATTCAAAGTCAAAGCGATTCGGTCTGTAACATCCAAACCGTTCTCCTTACGAGCATCCTGAACAGCGCGAATAGCGTCGCGAGCGTAACCTTCAGCAAGCAAATCGCTAGTCAAAGCAGTGTCGAGCATAACGAAACCGCCAGTTGGCATTGCAGAAGAAGCCGTATTCGCAGCCGCTTGAGCATCCGAAGACTCAACGCGATTAACAAGCTCATACTCGCCTTGTTCAAGCGCAACTTCGCCGTTTGGAGTCATAACAACAGGAGCGCCAGACTCGTCAACACGCCAATCGCCACTCTTAGAAGCCTTAATAGCAAACTGCACTTGCTTACCCAAACGAGGGCCAGCCGCGCGAGCGTTAACCTTAAGCTCGTGAACAATCTTCAAACCGTGTTCGCTTGCATCTTGCAAAGTGCAGAATGTGACATTCTTCACGTTAAGCTCGCGCTCAAGCACCTGCTCGTAAGGCTCTACAGCAGCAGTATTTTCTGCAACAACAGTCAAGTTTGCCAACGGCTGGCGCACACGCAACTGTTCCGCCTTGCGCAAAGAAAGCGTAGAAGACACAACCTCGCGAACCTTATCCATAGCAGCAACCAAAGCATCGTCGTGCGCAAGAACAGCACCAAGCTCAGTGACTTCGCCAGCCTTAGGGTTCTTCTCGCCATCTGAAAGCATTTGCGGCTCAACCAAATAAGGCCAATCAGCCAAATGCACGGATTCGCCGCCAGTAAGACCACGCCACACAGCCTCTGCTTCCATAGGAGCAAGAGGAGCAATCGTGCGCATAAACACTTCCAACACAGTGTAAAGCGTGTTGAAAGCAGTCTCGTCTTCATTCCAGAATCGGTCGCGGCTGCCGCGAATATACCAATTCGTAAGCACGTCAATAAAATCGCTTACTGCCGCGCAAGCATCGCTAATTGCAAACTCGTTCAAGCATTTTTCTACGCGCTCAACAAGCAAACGCGTGCGAGCAAGCAAATAACGATCCATGTTGCAAAGTCCTGCAACCTCGTCCGCGCGAAGCCTGCGAGCATCGTAACCCTTACCACCGTTTGCAGCGTTCGCATACAAAGTGAAGAAGTAATATGAGCTCCAAACTGGAAGCATAACTTGACGAACCGTATCCCTAATGCCGTCTGCAGTCACAATCAAATTGCCACCGCGCAAAATTGGCGAAGACATAAGGAACCAACGCATAGCATCTGAACCATACTCGTTGAAAACACCGTTCACATCCGGATAATTGCGCAAATGCTTACTCATCTTCTGACCGTCGGAGCCAAGCACAATGCCGTGGCAAATCACATTCTTAAAAGCTGGACGGTCGAACAGAGCCGTAGCCATAATGTGAAGCGTGTAGAACCATCCACGAGTCTGACCAATATATTCAACGATGTAATCGCATGGGAAGTGCTCTTCGAAGAAGTCTTTATTTTCAAAAGGATAATGGAATTGCGCGAAAGGCATAGAACCAGACTCAAACCAGCAGTCGAGAACATCCGTAATACGGTGCATTTGCGACTTTCCAGTAGGATCGTCTGGATTTGGACGAGTAAGGCGATCAATATATGGGCGGTGCATATTCACATTGCCGTCGTCGTCGCGAGGATAGTCGCCAAAATCAGCCTTAAGCTCATCCAACGAACCGTAAACGTCTACGCGAGGATACTTTGGATCGTCACTCACCCACACTGGAATTGGCGAGCCCCAGAATCGGTTACGGCTAATAGACCAATCACGAGCGTTAGAAAGCCACTTACCAAACTGGCCGTCCTTAACGTTTCCAGGAATCCAATTAATCTCCTGATTAAGCTCAAGCAAGCGCTTCTTAATCTTCGTAACAGACACAAACCAGCTAGAAACAGGCTTATAAATAAGCGGAGTTGCACAACGCCAGCAGTGAGGATAGCTGTGCACGTAGCTTTTTTCTTGGAATAGCAACGCGCGCTGATCTTCCGGCATTTGAGCAAGCGGACCGTCTCCTGCACGCAAGTTGCGCAAAATTGGCAAGTTCGCGTCAAAAACGTACAAGCCTTCGTAATCTGGGCAATCGCTTGTAAACTTGCAGCCTGCGTCAAGCACGTCAACGCTGCGAATCTCGTGCGCGTTAAGCGTGTTCATATCGTCTTCGCCGTAAGGAGCCTGGTGAACGAGGCCAGTACCTTCAGCGGTGTCAACATAATCTGCTGTGAAAATCGTAAAAGCGTTAGGACCAGGAGTGCCACCCTCAGCGAGCGCAGAATCGCTTGCAAAGTAAGGGAACACTGGATAGTAGCGCCAGCCAGCCATCTCAGCGCCCTTAAGCTCGCGCACAACCTCATAGTTTTCGCCAAGTTCCTTAGTGTAGGAACCAAGCAAAGGCTTACCAATGTAGAACTTTTTGCCAGCAAACTTGCCTTCAGTTGGGCGAACTTCCACGTAATCAATATCTGCACCAACTACGATTGCGAAGTTTGTTGGAACTGTCCAAGGAGTAGTGGTCCAGAATACTGCGTAAGCATCGTCTTCGTCGCGAAGCTTAACAGCCACGGAAACGGTAGTGTCCTGACGATTCTGGTACACATCCGCATCCATGCGAAGCTCGTGGGCACTAAGTGGAGTTTGGTCCTTCGGGCAGTACGGAAGCACGCGGTAACCCTTGTAAGCCAAGCCCTTATCGTAAAGCTGCTTAAATGCCCACATTACGGATTCCATATATGGAATGTTCAGTGTCTTGTAGCCGCGCTCGAAATCAACCCAGCGAGCCTGACGATGTACGTAGTTTTGCCACTCGTTCGTGTACTTCAAAACGCTGGCACGGCAAGCATCGTTGAACTTCGCGATGCCCATTTTTTCGATTTGCTCAACCGACTCGATGCCGAGTTCCTTCTGCGCTTCCAACTCTGCTGGAAGTCCGTGAGTGTCCCAACCAAAAACGCGGTTTACTTTGCGGCCGCGCATAGTCTGATAGCGCGGAACCACGTCTTTTGCATAGCCTGTGAGAAGGTGGCCGTAGTGAGGAAGACCGTTTGCGAATGGAGGGCCATCGAAGAACACAAACTCGTTTTGGCTACCTTTGCCAGACGGGCGGTATTCGATTGACTTGCGGAAAGTGTTGTTTGCATCCCAGTATTGGAGAACTGATTCTTCAAGCTTTGGGAAGGAAGGATTTGGTGCAACTTGCGCGCCGGCGTTTTCTTGCGTTGATGCAGTTACATTTGCTTTCGGATATACGTGATTTGCAGACGTATTTGCGCACGCGCTAGTTGCTGGATTAGTGGATTCGCTCACTGTGCTCTCCTCGCTCAACAGGGTGAATATTTCCCTGCGAGGACGACAGTTATTGCCGCGGTACCACCTCGCTTGCTGCAAGATGCTTACGCAACTCTTGCAGCCTCTCGTGTTTGGCTATACGGGCCAACCCCGTCGGTTCTAATAAGCGAGGATCTTACGAATCCTCGCCGTTCTTCCGAAAACTCCCCGCCGATAACGGATCATCGCTTAAGTTAGAAACAATCTAACACTATCCCCTAACATTAGCAAAAAGTGCCCCGGATCAGAATCGAACTGACGACACCCACTTTAGGAGAGTGGTGCTCTATCCACTGAGCTACCGAGGCAACAAATGGCAATTATACACTATAGCGTGGTTTACACGCTATAACCTGCTCAAGATTCAAGATTAGACTGCGTTCCAGCAGTTGCAGCCGTAGCAGACTGCTCCGCTTGAGCCGCGTCCAACTTAGCGCGAACCGATGCAAGCAAGCCCTGCGCACGCTTTGCTAGCGCTTCTCCAAGCTCCCATTGATGCATAGACTGATCCAAAGTCAAACCGCCAGCCTCAAGTGCTTTAACAGCTTGCACAAGCTTTTCGCGCGCCTCTTCGTAAGGCATTGCGTTAATCGCAGCCCGCTCTTCACTGCTAAGCGTGCTAATAGCGTCAACTTTTGCACCTGCGTCTTTTGTTTCGTCGCTCATAATTATCCTTTTCTAATTTTTTATTTAAGATTTTTTTATTTAAAATTTTTGCGTTTTTATTTTTAAGACTTTTAGATTTTACGACTTTACAGCTTTAGATTTTACAACTTTACGACTTTTCTACAGAAGTAACGCTAGCTGTAATCAATCCACTTTTAAGAGTAACAGTTATATCATCGCCAGTTTTTACACGACTAGAATCATCGAGTACTTTCCCACCGCTAATTTGCACAACTGCGTAACCTCGATTAAGCGTTGATTGCGGACTAAGAGCCGTAATACTGGCATGCGCTTTTTCAACAGTCAAACTAGCGTCGTCAAGCAGCCGCACCAAACCATGCCTCATGCGTTCAACGGCCTGCTGCACAAACAACTCATGCGGCTCCAGCATAGTGCTAGGTCTAGTAAGGCTAGGACGATTCGCGTAGCCTTCAATAAGCTGAATCTCGTTGCTAACTCGCGCAGAAATCCTCATACGCGCGTGTTGCAAAGCGTTATCAATCAACTGCCATTGCTCGTTAACATCTGGAACAACGCGCTTTGCTGCATCTGTAGGAGTAGAGGCTCGCATATCTGCAGCCAAATCAATAAGCGTCCAATCGTCTTCGTGACCAATCGCAGAAACAATCGGAGTTACGCAAGCAGCCGTAGCGCGAACCACGCCTTCGTCCGAAAATCCAATCAAATCTTCAAAACTACCGCCGCCGCGCGCAACAATAATCACATCAACCTCTGGGTCTGCGTCTAGCTGCTTAATGGCCGCAATTACGTCCGCTGGGCATTGCACACCCTGAACATGCGCGTGAACCACCTTAAAACGCGTTACAGGCCAGCGCAAATTGACGTTTGTAATAACATCCCCCTCGGCGCGAGCTTGAGGCGCACACACTAGACCAATGCACTTTGGGAACTCAGGCAGAGGCACTTTATTCTCCACGTCAAACAAGCCTTCGCCTTTAAGCTTTTTGCGCAACTCATCTATTTGCGCTTTTAAGTCGCCAGCGCCAACACGTCTAATTTCGTCTGCAACAAAGCTCAATCGCGTTGCTTTTACCCAAATATCCGCCTTGCCGTGAACTACTACTCTATCGCCCTGCCGCAAATCTTTCGATTGCTGAACAAACTTGCTAAAGCCCATTATGGAGATTGAAATGTCTTCGTTACTGTCTCTGAGCGTTATGTAGCCAGACGTAGACCTTCTCATGTTGATTTCAACAATCTGACCTTCTACCCAAGCTGCAGGCCACTTTTCTACAGCACCATGGAACTTTTGGCTTATAACGCTTACCGGCCAAGGATTTTCGGCAGTCGTGTCGGCTGCCTTCAGAGGAAGCTGGCGCGGCTGCGGCTGCGACTGAACGAACGTTTGGCGCGGCTGCGACATAATCGTCTGCTGCGAATCTTGCGGCATATCTTGCGAAGCATCATCCTGGAATAATTGCGGCATCATATTTGACGAGGTCATGTTTACAGCTTGACTGCAAAGAGGGACAAACACGCGATAACTCTCGACAGTAGTGCCCACAATAAAATACTCCCCATGCGATTAAGCATGAGGAGTACTTAATTATTTAGAATCATAGAATCTAAAATTCAACTTCAGAATCTAAAATTCAATTATTTAATACTTCGATTCCGCAATCTGCTAGCAATTAACGCAAAAGCACTAATTAGCATCAACAAAGTAACTGTAACCAGAGTGGAAACTGTTCCAACACCAGTTGCACTTAACTTTGAAAGCATGCTACTTGCATTAGCTTCCTTTGAAGATGCAGAATTGCTTGCACCAGAATTGGCAGCACCATTAGCTTTAGATCCGCTTCCGTTCTTACTTCCGCTACCGTTGGCATCAGCATTGCTTGCATTTGCAGATCCACTAGCATTTGCGTAACCAGAGCTCAAATAATCATTGGCAGCATTGCTAGAAGATTCATAATTCTCGTGATATGAATCAAATCCAAATCCTGAAGAACTTCCCAAAACACTTCCGAAATTATTTTCAGAATATTTCAGATTATATTCTGCAATTGTTTCTTCAGATGAAGTTGCATTAGCTGGAATAACCCACACAGTAGTCCATGCAATCTGCGAACCATTTTCATCAAGAAGAACAATCGTATACTCACCTGAATATCCTTCTGGGATCTTAGCGTCGAAGCGAGGCAACCCATCATCACCTAACGTTACCGTTACATACTTAGATCCATCTTTACCATGCAATAGCACAGGCGAAGAATAAATGTAAGCATAAGCATAAGCTAACTTATTCTTCTTAAGTTGGTTAATGAATGCACTTGTATCACTAGAAACTTTAGCATTAGGAGACTCAGAACCAGATTCAGCAGAATCATTCATTCCAGCAATCAGCATAACAACAGGATTGCTCTTACCAGCACGAGCAAAGTTATTCAAGCGATTACCAACTACAAGATCACCTTTAAGTGATTGTTTTAGATCTGCTATTGATTCAGGAGCCTTAGGCGCTGAAGTCGACTCAGCAGGTGGATTTACAGAAGTATTAGAAGAGCCAGAATGTTCAGATGGACCTTGAGGCGTATCTTTCTTTTCTTTCTTTCTGTCAATCACAATTACCTTAGAAACCGTATCACTATCAGCGTTCGTATTAGTCGTAATATTACCCGCGTAATCAACAGCTTCTACTCTAATAGTATGACTACCGTTATTTAAATCAGCAGTTGGAATATCAAGACTGAATTCAGTCTCACCCGGCTTGCTAGCAACAACAGCAGCATTATCTTTACTATTATCAGAATCTACAAGAATATCTTCTATATTCTTCTTAACTAGATTATTTTTAGCAGAAGCGACAACTTTTCCATCAACATATACTTTTGCAAGTTGAAGATTATTATCCTTGACCTTCACCTTGATGGATCTATTATCACTAATAGTTTCATTGCTTTCCACACCAATATTAACTTCAGGATCCTTCTTATCAACAACTACAGGTATGAAGGTTTCCAAAGATGAAGCAGTTGTATTATTCACTTCTACATGAATAATATCCTTATCTTTTACAGCAAAATTCTTGTTAAACAATGACTTGTTTACCTTTTCACCACCACCATCTGTTGAGAAGAATTCACTAACTATACTTCCGTTTATAAACAGAGAATACCCAAAGCAATCCTGGCTCATAGAACCCTTGAAGTCCACAGAATCTTTATTGGTGAACAATTTATTACCGTAAACAATAGGTTCGTTAAACACAGCCTTAGCTGGATTTACGTCAAAGTAGAATCTTGCCTTAGTATCAAGGAAGCTTCTCTCTAATTCCTCTGTTGACCCTTCTTTCTTAACTTTTTCTTTAAGTTGCATACGGAAATCATTTATTCCAACATGCATAGGAAGCGTCACAGAAAAATGACCATCTTTAATTAAAGCAACAATAGGATCTTTCAATTTCATATGACCGTCAACTATTTCAGCAGAAGGCGTGAACACTATGTTTGAAATCTTAGGTCCAACTTTACCTGTTACTGTAAAGGAATTACCACTTATATTAGGATTTGGCTTACCGTCTTTCAATTTTGGTTGAATTATATAAGTGTTAATTCCTTCAAACTTATTTGCGGATTCCTTATCTATTTCAAAGTCATAATCCTTGCTGAATATCCTATGAACTTCACTATCAAACTTATCTACTGGCTTCGTACGACCTTCTAAAGCAAACACTTTAGAAGAATCATTCGCACCATCAGATGCAGTTAAAGTAACTGTATAAGCAGTAGCATCAGGTTTAATAGTAACTTCGAATGAACCGTCATCATTAAGCTTTACATCATCAGGATCTACAAATTCTCCAGAAGAAGAACCGCTACCAACGGAAACACCACCATCAGGAGTTTGCGCTGTCTTAACATAATCCAAATGCATCGAAAGCTTGTCACCTTTATCATCAGTAACTTTGCCCTTAATAGTAACCTCACCGTTTTTAAGAACATCGAGATTATTATTTTTGTTCAAATTGGTTACTGTTATATTTGGAGCATGAGCATTGAAAGTTACATCAACTTCATCATTACCAATTGGCTTACGTTCATTGTTTAAACCTGTAACAACAATATGATTAACACCGTTCTCAAGAGGAACATAGGCGGCAAAAGCTGACTTATCTTTGAAGAATTTCTTATGCTCATCATCAACAGTTACAGTCTTATTCCCATTATCTTTATAGGTAACCGAAACTTTAATATCTTTCACATCATCGGAAGCATAACCGCCGATAGGAAGATAAAGATTATTGTCACCATCGAATTTAGACATGAATCTAATGGCCATAGTCTTACTTGCAAGCTTAGAGGCTCCATTTATAACAACATCTTTAGAATCCTTAGAATCCTTAAAAATCTTATAAACATAACCACTTTTATTTTCAGCAGAATCCTTAGTTGAGACATAAAGGAATTTAGCATCAGACCCAATATGAACTTTATAAGTATGCTTTGTCGCAGGATTAGAAGGATCAAAGTTTAACTTACAAGCACCCTTGTCATCTTTTTCCTGGCATGTTTTATCTACATTTCTAACTGCAGACCATTTGCCATTTATATGAATATCAGGCACATAAGTTTCGCTCAAATCGTCAGTGACAGTAATAATCACATCACCATTAGAGTCACGGTCAGAAACCTTAATCTTAGGAGCTTTGGTATCAAGACCAACCTTCATAGTGTAGGTTTGTGAACGATCAGAATTCTTAGACAATTTTGCTGTAACCTTGTACGTATATATTCCATCAGGAGCAATTACCTCTTTACCGGTTTTAGGATCGTATTCACTACCATCCCATTCACCAGTAGAACTCTCATTACCATGAGCATTTCCTTTAAGGCTCCTGTAATCACTACGGCTAAGATAATTGTCATAACCTAAATCTTTAACAAGGTTGCCCTTACTGTCATATATAGAATATCTGACTTCTTCAGCACTACGGAACATCATTACAGATGGAATGATAGTGTCTAAAAGCTTATCTTTGTTAGGAGAGAATGAACCTAATTTAGTAGCTTCACCCTCACGATTCACCTTTACTTTATTAGTATTACTTACCGCAGAAACAAGAGTTGTACTTGCTTTAATATCTGAAGAATACTCCTTACTAGGATCAACAAGAATTGGCTCTTTATTCCAATCTCCAACGAAACCTAGATATGGAACTGAGATGTTTGGTTGATTAGAATCTTTTGATTCAAATCGAATATAACCCTCAATATAGTGATTTCTACTAGTATTTGGCTTAAGCTTAAATTCAACTGTTGCAACACTATTAGCTTTTACTAAAATACTGCCATTGCAATTTTGAGGAGTCAAATCCTCATTCTTACTTATATTTGTAACAGTATTTTTATTAGCTTCGTTTGATTCATTTAATACTTGTTGAGTTGGAACGTTGAAAGTTAAATCTTTGCTTCCGTAATTGTGCAAATCTACTTTAATAGTTCTTTCACCATTAACTTCACGAAGAGGAACATAAGATTCACCGTTAACAGTAGCAATAACATTTGTATCCATAGCTTTGTCAACCTGTGCCAAGCCAGCACCGATTTGACGAGGAACATATGGAACGCCCGTATCTTTACCATCATCAGTAAGAATCTTCGCAGTATTCATCAACGCTTGAGTTGCTCTCTTTGCGCGTTCTACTCTACTAATAGAAGGAAAACGATTCTTATAATATTGCACCATAAGTGCAGAAAGACCTGAAACATTTGGAGCAGCCATAGAGGTACCCGACATGTTTACATAATTGCCTTTACCGTTCTGAGTAGAAAATACATTACCACCGATACCAGCGATATTAGGCTTAAAGTCGAGCTCTGGCGTTGAACCCCACGAAGAGAATCCTGAAGGATGCATGCTATCAGGATTTGGAGCGCTTACATAATCATTGCTGAAAGAAATCTTAACTTTCTTATTTTGCTTAAGATCATCGAGCATTTTTAAAGCGTCAGTACGCCTAATCGACACTCCAAATTTTTTGCCAAATCCTTCAATACCAGCCATACCAAGGAATTGTTCTGTACCTTTATCATTATTGTAAACAAGTATACCTGCGGCACCAGCTTCAAAAGCATGCTTGAATTTTGTAGCAAAATTGATTTTACCGCGCTCAACTAATACATATTTACCGTGAACATTTACGCTATCGTACTCATCTATATCAGGATCATCTGAATCATCATCGTATGATCTTCCATATCCTACAGAAACGACTTCACGCTCTTGACCATCAGGTTTGCCTGTAGCCAACCTATAAAGTATATCTGTACCTTTACTAGAACCATCTACTTTATAAGTTGCTTTTTTCTCTGTCATAACTGAATTTTCAACAGAAGCAACACTGAAAGCTTCAGGGAATGCAGAAGGCGTGCCAAGAGTCGCATCATCTAACTTTCCAAAAACATCATCTATTTCACCATTAGACGAAAAATTCAAACCTGAATTACCGGCAGAAATAACTGGAAGCACACCAACAGCTCTAGCTTTCTTTAATGCCAAACCTGTAATATTTGAGGCTCCACTAAAGCCGTTGATAGAACCAAGCGACATGTTTATAATATCCGCACCAAGCTCAACGGATTTTTCAACAGCAGCAGCAATATCAGCATCATCAGCACCGCCAGATCTGCTAGCTTCATTCGAGAACACTTTCATAGCAAGTAGCTGTGCGTTTGGAGCAACACCATCTACACGCCAATTCTTGTCTGCTGGTTTACCTGTCTCATCTCCATTAGCAGCCACAATACCAGCTACATGCATGCCATGCTGTTCTTCACTAATATCATCTCTAACATTATCGTTTTGATCTGCAAAATTATAGCCGTCAGGAATTTTATCTGTAAAACCAGGCTTAGGTTTCATTTTTATATGAGCTTTTGCAGATTCATCGAGCTTCATATCTGGCTGATTCATATCAATACCGGTATCAATAATTGAAACTAGCATACCAGTGCCATCAAGCTTATACTTTTTAAAAGCCTCACCTACACCTTGTAAAACACGTGCATTGTTTTCCATTGTCCGGAATTTACGTGCTTTGTGAGCAGATTCAATTTCAGGCTCTTTTCTAAGTTCTAATACCATATTCTGAGGCATGGTTACCTCAAATGCATTCACCAAGTATCCAAGCTGACGGCGAACCTTCATCTTATATTTTTTGCACCATTGAGGGAGAAGTTTATTTTGTTGATTCTTACGTTCTGAAGCAATACTTTTTCCAATGCCACCTTTACCTTTAAGAGTAACTACAACATTTACTTCTTCTTTAGAATTAAAGTCAAATTCGTTTTTATACGCTTTTTTATAATCTTCTATAGCTTTTTCAAGCAATGAACCTTTATAAGATTCTTCCGTACCTTCATTCTTTTTATTTTCAGCAAAATCTTTAATAGCTCTTTTAATTTCTGCTTCTGTAGGCACATGACCTGAATCAGCAGCTTTGCTGAGCAATTTATTTGCACCAGAAATTGTGGTTTTATCAGATTTTTTATTAACATTTACGTTTGATACAGTTTCTGCGTATGCTGTAGTTAATCCGGAAAGCGGCACGATAAGGGTTGCTGTAGCAACTCCTAATGCAGCTAAGCGAGTTAAATATGATGCTCTTTTGAACTTCATAAATACGCTCTCCTTCAATGAAATACTTATAAAATATTTTTCACAAGCCTAGCATTGAGGAAAATAAAAAAAAACATAAATATGTAAATTTTTATGCATAAACAGTTAAAAAATACGAATCAACCCACAAAGAACGGCTAAATATAGCCATTTCTAAAGAGAAAATTTTTCAGAATTGCGTTGATTATACAACTATAAATTAACATGTTGTTCACACAAAAGATTCAAAACTCGTTTTTTGTTACTATTTTTTATAAATATTGCTTATATTTATAAACATATGTTACTTTAGATAAACTTCTTATCGAAATTTTTCCGAAATATAAAATGTGAAACCAAAAAGTGTTATAGCACTAATAACAAAACACGACACGCCGTAACTTGCAAATAAATCGATTCTGAGTATAGTTATTACTCGGCTCAAGAAATGACCAACGCCCCTTTAGCTCAGTTGGTTAGAGCAGCTGACTCTTAATCAGCGTGTCCAGGGTTCGAATCCCTGAGGGGGCACAAACAAAACCCAAGCTTTGCGGCTTGGGTTTTTTCGTATTTAGATTTTTCATTATTCACATATGATTTATGGGCTATAGGCTAAAAAGTGTGTAAAGCTAAGCTGATTAATCTTCTGGCGTATAAGCCACAGTACACACACCGTTAATAACTCAGTTAACGAACTGAGAAAATAACGGTAATAGGCACGACACTGTTAATAACTCAGTCAGCCAACTGAGAAAGTAAGGGTCATATGTTACTAGTGCAGTACGTAATCTGCGACAGTAACAGCGTTTGACGATTTATTGTTAAATATTCAGCTAATACATGTTTCGAACACCAAAGAACATAAGAAATAACCCACATTCGATATGCCGCGAGCCGTACTGCTATAAGGGTTATGAACTGATTTTTTACACACTTTTTATCCGGGTGGCGAATGTGCAGAAAACAGATTTGATTACCGCAAAACCCTTGTATTGCAATGCGTGAGACATGATTTATTACACACTTTTTGGCCTATAACCCCAATATTCCAACAAAAGACTGACTCTCAGACACACTTTCGCCATTTACACAATAACATTTAAAAAAAAAACAATGTTGTGATAATTTTTGTGATAACTATAAAAAAGTAAAAATTCAAAACACGCTAAACAACGCCAAACAACACACCAAACAACACAAAACGATCTATGTGTAATTCTTCAACAGAAAATACAAAAAGACCCCACGATTTTCCTCATGGGGTCTTTTCTAAGACTTAACTAATATCTTCAGTTAGAAAAAATACTAGGCAAGAATCTTGGTCACACGACCAGAACCAACGGTACGGCCACCTTCACGAACTGCGAAGGTCAAGCCCTCTTCCATTGCGATAGCCTGGATCAACTCAACAGTGAAGGTTGCGTGATCGCCTGGCTGAACCATTTCGATGCCGTCTGGCAAGGTGATAACGCCAGTAACATCGGTGGTACGGAAGTAGAACTGCGGACGGTAGTTGGAGAAGAATGGCGAGTGACGGCCACCTTCGTCCTTGGTCAAGACGTAAACTTCGCCTTCGAACTTGGTGTGTGGAGTCACAGAACCTGGAGCAGCCACAACCTGACCACGCTCAACGTCGGTACGGTTGATACCGCGGAGAAGAAGACCAGTGTTATCGCCAGCCTCTGCCTCATCCATCTGCTTGTGGAAGGTCTCGATAGAGGTGACGGTGGTGGTCTGGGTATCGCGCAAACCAACGATCTCAACTGGGGTGTTGATTGGGAGCTTACCACGCTCAACACGACCGGTGACAACGGTACCACGACCGGAGATGGTGAACACATCTTCGATTGGCATCAAGAATGGCTTGTCAAGATCGTGAGTTGGGGTTGGGATGTACTCGTCAACAGCCTTCATGAGTTCCTTGACGGTCTCTACCCACTTGTCGTGGTCTGGAGCGTCATCATGCAAAGCGCCGTAAGCGGAAGTACGGATGACTGGGCAATCGCGATCGAAGCCGTTTTCTTCGAGGAGGTCACGGACCTCTTCTTCAACGAGATCGATAAGCTCTTCGTCGTCAACCATATCGCACTTGTTCAAAGCAACAAGAATTTTTGGAACGCCGACCTGCTTAGCAAGCAAGACGTGTTCACGGGTCTGAGCCATTGGACCGTCGGTAGCAGCAACCACGAGGATTGCGCCATCCATCTGAGCGGCACCAGTGATCATGTTCTTAACGTAATCAGCGTGGCCTGGGGCGTCCACGTGAGCATAGTGGCGTGCAGCCGTCTGATACTCGATGTGGGCGATGTTAATGGTAATGCCGCGCTCCTTCTCTTCTGGAGCGGCGTCGATCTGATCGAAGTCATACTGAGGGTTCAGATCTGGATACTCGCCATGCAGCACCTTAGAAATAGCCGCGGTCAAGGTAGTCTTACCGTGATCAACGTGACCGATGGTACCAATGTTAACATGCGGCTTAGTACGCTCGTACTTTTCCTTTGCCATGTGTTTGTCCTCCTGGACGTCTCGTAGTTTGCTTCACAACCTTATGTGAAGCCTCTCGCTACATATTTACTGGGTTTCTGGGTTAGGTGCCACTTCGGTGCCAGAACCCAGTCAACGTACGAAATTCTAGCGTTGACTAGGGACACAAAACACCGAAGTAGCGTGCGCTTTTACTCGCCGCGCTGGGCTTTAATAATCTCGTCCGAAACAGCCTTTGGAACTTCCGCGTAAGAGTCCATCTGCATGGTGAACATTGCACGTCCCTGAGTCTTGGAACGAAGATCACCAATGTAGCCGAACATCTCGCTCAGTGGAACCTTAGCGTCAATAACCTTAACGCCAGTAGCGTCGGTCATAGACTGAATGTTTCCACGACGGGAGTTCAAATCGCCCATAACGTCACCCATGTACTCTTCTGGAGTACGAACTTCCACTGCCATAATTGGCTCGAGGATTACTGGGTGAGCCTTAGGAGCAGCTTCCTTGAAGCACATGGAACCTGCAATCTTGAAGGCCATTTCCGAAGAATCAACGTCGTGAGTCTGACCGTCGGTAACGGTTGCTTTAACGCCAACCACTGGGAAGCCTGCCAAAACGCCAGATTCCATAGCTTCCTGCACACCTGCGTCGATGGAAGGAATGAATTCCTTAGTAATGTGGCCGCCAGTGACCTCGTTAACGAACTGATAGACTTCGCCAGATTCTGGATCGATTGGCTCGAAGTTCATCAAAACCTTTGCGAACTGACCAGAACCACCAGTCTGCTTCTTGTGGGTGTATTCCTGGTTCATAACAGCCTTACGAATGGTTTCACGATAAGCAACCTGTGGCTTACCAACATTCGCTTCGACCTTGAACTCGCGGCGCATACGATCCACAATAATGTCGAGCTGAAGCTCGCCCATACCAGAAATCAAAGTCTGACCAGACTCTTCATCGGTCTTAACCTGGAAGGTAGGATCCTCATCAGAAAGCTTAGCCAAAGCCAAGCTCATCTTTTCCTGATCTGCCTTCGTCTTTGGCTCCACAGCAACCTCGATAACAGGATCTGGGAAGGTCATGGATTCCAAAGAAATTGGGTTCTTTTCGTCGCACAAAGTATCACCAGTGCTGACATTCTTCAAACCGACAAAGGTGTAAATGTTTCCAGCTTCTGCAGAATCTACAGGATTTTCCTTATCTGCGTGCATCTGGAATATCTTACCAACACGTTCCTTCTTGGACTTGGTGGAATCGTACACAGAATCGCCTGGCTTAACTTCACCAGAATACACGCGCACGAACACAAGCTTTCCATAGAATGGATGGGTTGAAATCTTGAACACCAAAGCTGCAAATGGATCGGTGTTTACTGGCTTACGATCAATTTCAACAGATTCGTCGCTTGGATCAAAGCCCTTAATAGATGGAACATCTTCTGGGCTTGGAAGGAAGTCAACAACAGCATCCAGCATTGGCTGAACGCCCTTATCCTTGAATGCAGAACCGCAAGTTACTGGGAAGGCTTCGCGAGCAATAGTAAGCTTGCGAATACCCGCGCGCATTTCTTCTTCAGAAAGCTCTCCAGATTCGAGGTACTTCTCAAGCAACTCTTCGTCAGCTTCTGCAACCTGATCCATAAGCTCGGCACGATATTCTTCTGCACGCTCCTGCAGGTCTGCAGGAATGTCAACGGTGTCGTAGTGGGCACCCATATCGTCCTTAACGTCATTCCAGACGTAAGCCTTCATACGAATCAAGTCAACAACACCAAGGAAGTCGTTTTCAGCACCGATTGGAAGCTGAATAACGAGAGGCTTAGCACCAAGCTTTTCCTTAATGGTCTTAACAGAATAGTAGAAATCTGCGCCAAGCTTATCCATCTTGTTGATGAAGCAAATACGTGGAACACTATACTTATCAGCCTGACGCCAAACGGTTTCAGACTGAGGCTCCACGCCTTCCTTACCATCAAACACTGCAACAGCACCGTCGAGAACACGCAAAGAACGCTCAACCTCTGCGGTAAAGTCAACGTGTCCTGGTGTATCGATGATGTTGATCTGGTAGCGATCGTCAGTGTCATGAGTCTGACACTGCCAGAAGCAAGTGGTTGCAGCAGACTGAATAGTAATACCGCGTTCCTGCTCCTGTGCCATGAAGTCCATGGTGGATGCGCCATCGTGAGTTTCACCGATCTTGTAATTCTTACCAGTGTAGTAAAGAATACGCTCGGTGGTAGTAGTCTTACCAGCATCGATGTGCGCCATGATGCCGATGTTACGAACCATATTCAGGTCGTTAAGCACATCTTGTGCCATATTATTATCCTTAGCTCTTTAAGATACCGATTATCTTGTGGATTACCAGCGATAGTGAGCAAAAGCCTTGTTTGCTTCTGCCATCTTGTGGGTATCCTCGCGGCGCTTTACAGAAGCACCCAAGCCATTGGAGGCATCGAGAATTTCGTTAGCCAAACGCTCAGCCATAGTCTTCTCACGACGAAGGCGGGAGAAGTCTGTAAGCCAGCGCAAGGACAAAGTGTTTGCACGAGCAGGCTTAACTTCGACTGGCACCTGGTAGGTTGCACCACCGACGCGGCGGGAACGAACCTCAAGGCTTGGACGAATGTTATCGAGAGCGCGCTTCAAAACAGAAACTGGCTCCTGCTCGGTCTTTGCCTTCACCTGCTCAAGAGCAGTGTAGACGATGTTTTCTGCGATGGACTTCTTGCCATCGAGAAGAATTTTGTTAATCAACTGAGCCACGACGGTCGAGCCGTAGATTGGATCAGGAAGCAGCTGATGCTTTTTTGCAGGTCCTTTACGTGACATGTTTTACTTCGCCTTCTTTGCTCCATACAGGGAACGACCCTGCTTGCGGTCCTTAACACCCTGGGTATCGAGAGCACCACGCACGATGTGGTAACGCACACCTGGGAGATCCTTCACACGGCCACCGCGCACGAGCACAATGGAGTGCTCCTGCAAGTTATGACCTTCGCCTGGAATATAGGCGGTTACTTCAATACCCGAGCTGAGGCGCACACGAGCAACCTTACGAAGCGCAGAGTTTGGCTTCTTAGGAGTGGTGGTGTACACACGAGTGCACACGCCACGACGCAACGGGCTACCTTTCAAGGCCAAAGTCTTTGACTTCTTAGGCTTGGCCTGACGTCCCTTACGGACGAGTTGTTCAATCGTAGGCAACTTAAGTTCTCCGATTCATTGTTATCTTCTATTTGGTGAAAACCGCCACACTGCAGCACACCTTAAACCATGAATCGGTTAAAAGAGTAAAAGCCACAGTCCACCGGCCCGATGGCCCTCATGCCTCCAGCCACGCATTACTGCGCGCTATCCTTGGCACTTGGGATATCCCAACGAGAACACCTATAACATAAGGCGAACCGTTGGCACACACGAATTACTATTATACATCTTTGCTTGACAATTAAAATACGCTTAAATAAGATCCGCTTAAACGAACTACTTTAAAATAGGTCTCGCGGGAGCAGAAACATCAAGACGTTGCCTGTTTCCAATTTTGCTAGGATCATTGATAATCACGTCTACAATCGCCTTTTTAAGATCTAAATCTGAAGAATCACCCCAAACAATTACACGATGAATTTCTACGTTAGAAACAGTGGAAGAAATCTCAGTTTCAACAGAATCCTGAGTTCTGGCACTAACTCGCATTACATGTGAACGAAAATCTTCAGACAAAGAACTTACAATTTTCAACGCCTCACGTACAGCCTTACTGCTCAAACTCTTGTGAACGTCTGTAACTTCAATAACTGGAATTCCTGTAGTAGGAACATTTTCAACTGCATTAAGAACTCTACCTTTAACGTCAACAGCTGTTAATTTTTCACTACCGTGAGATTTAAGTATCGCAGCAGGCTTTTGCGCCCTAACCGTTATTTGCAATCCTTGAGGGAATTTTTTTGAAACCTTAGCTTCTGTAACACCAGGTATGTTATTAAGTTGCTCAATTATTTCTTGAGATGACACTAAAAACAGCGATTTATTTACCTGATTAGATGCAATAGACGAAATTTTTTGCTCACTAACCCATTCGTTAGAGCCAAAAATACTAATATTTTTAGACTTAAGTCTAAATACAGGAGAAAAGAATAGAACCCAACATAGCAATGTTATAGATGCAATTATCAGAAAACTATAGAGAAATCTCAACAGAATCGTACGTAAACTAGCGAACTTTTTTTCTTTTTCTCTAGCACTGAAATCTATAACTTTAGGCCTAGAAACAATACCTAATGGCCCAGCGGTTGAACGCAAAGTCTGTTTTACAAAATCAACTACAGAAAGTCTCCTAGCATCTACAAAAGTGTTCTTAGAAGCATTATTTTTTGTAGATTCACCCGATACAGAAAACTCTGCAGTTACAGAAGACGCAGAAGATTTAGATGCAGTTGTAGGCACGGAAGATGTAACAAACTCAATAGAACTATCAGATGTAGTTAAATTCGATTTTGCTGTTCTACCTTTTTTGCGCAATGATTTTTTAGAAATCAGGTTACGATTTTCCGCATCGTTTCCAGTCGTACTAGATACAGTACGACCTTCAGATTTGCTAAAAATCACACGCCCCATACATTACCTCTTAAATCAGCTTACGACTTTTATCTGCTTTAAAATTTTATAAACTCTTATAAACTCACAAACTTTTGGAACTCAATGCTTCAAGCATAACAGATGTCATAGCTGTGATACTTCCTGCTCCAACAGTAAACAGCACATCGCCATTTTTTGCTCGATTAGCCAATTTTAGAGCACCTTCACGCATATCTTCCACTGCCTCGATATTAGACGTAATATCATCTTTCCTAGCTACATCAACAATAGTTGACGCGTGAATATCTGGGAAATCTTCCTGTTTTTCTCTAGCTGGGAAAATTCCAGTGACGATCACGTCATCTGCAAGAGATAATGCAGATGCAAATTCATGCGCAAAAGAGCGAGTTCTAGAAAACAGATGCGGCTGGAAAAGAACACGAATACTAGCATTCGGATATCTTCTTCTTGCAGCGCGCAAAAGAGCATCTATTTCCGTAGGATGATGCGCGTAATCGTCTACAACCGTTACTCCATTAACACACCCACGAATATCGAATCGCCTAGAAGCCCCACGGAAACTAGAAGCACCATCTGCCGCATCTTTAGGGCTCATGCCTAAAAGCATCGCAGCAATAATAGCAGCACATGCGTTCCTAGCATTATGCAATCCTGGAATTATAAGATTAACGTCTATAAAATCGCCATTAAATTCAATAACAAACGATTCACTTCCGCTACCCGTTTTTTCACTTTCATGCTCAATAAAGGCAAATTTTACAAAACTTTTCACTCGATCATTCAGCAAAGAAACATTATCTTTATTACTTGTGTAAACGATTGTTTTTTTAAGAGAATCATCGCTTAAAGCATCTAAAACGGCACGAGCGCCATCATCATCTGCACAAATCACAATATGCCCAAGAGCATGGCTTAAATGTTCAACAAAAGCCGAGCGATAATTTTGCGCATTTCCATAATGATCCAAATGATCCGCTTCAACATTTGTAACAATTGCAATATACGGATTATATTTTTCAAAGCTGCCGTCGGATTCATCCGCCTCTGCAACCATAACGATTCCGCTGCCAGCATGCCCTCCGTCTATTTCACCACCATCTTGTGCTTGAATAGATCCACCAATCGCATAACTCGGGTCTGCTAGATCACCTTTACCACAAACTCGCAAAATATGTGCTAAAAGTGAGCTTGTTGTAGTTTTGCCATGCGCTCCAGCAACAGTTACTCCCCTTTTAGCACTTAAAAGCAAGGATAAGATGTCGCTTCTGTGTACAAGTTTCACACCATTTTGATAAGCAGCAATAATTTCAGGATTACTCGGCTTAATCGCGCTAGAATACACAAGAATATCGGAATTTTTTATATGACTTGCACTTTGACCTATTTTTACATTTATTCCAAGTTCTTCTAAGCGTCTTGTGTGGTCATTTTCTTGACAATCACATCCACTTACTTCCACCCCTTCTTCGTGTAGCATTTCTGCCAAAACGCTCATTCCAGCTCCGCCTATTCCAATAAAGTGAACAGAGCCTAACGAAGATATAGTCTGGTCTGCTTCAAATGCTGAGCGCATAGGATTCATATTAATATCCATAATTATCTTCTGCTTTCTTTTGCAATATCAAGAATATATTTTGCCATTACACTCGCAGCATCACGAATGCCATATTTCCAAGATTTTTCACGCATTTGTTCAAGACGATTTGTATTGTCAAGCAATTTCAACACATTGTCACGAATCCAATCAACAGTAAAATCAGAATCGCTAACCATAATCGCTCCTCCTGCATCCACAACAGGCTGTGCGTTAAAACGCTGCTCACCATTACCAATCGGCAGCGGAACGTAAATTGCAGGAAGACCAATAGCAGATATTTCTGCAACAGTACCAGCGCCAGACCTACAAATCACCAAGTCTGCACAAGCAAAAGCCCAGTCGATCCTCTCCAAATATTCACAAATATGATAATCACCTAAACCTGCATGCTCTGGCTTAACGTCGTTTATTTGATTAAGACCAGCCACTCGCGCAACATTATCTTTAACTTCTTTAGACTTTCCAGAACCCGTAAGATGAACTATTTGAGCACACTTAAGCAAATCGCCAGCAGCAATAGAAACAGAATCGTTCAAACTTTTAGCACCTAAAGACCCACCTGTAACAAGTACAATAGGTCTACTTGGATCTAATCCAAGCTTTTTAGCACCTTCTATCCTAGCTAAATCAGAATCTTGTGTAATTTGTGCGCATAAATCAGATATCGCTTTTCTAAGAGGCAAACCGACTCGTAACGCTTTTGTGCACGAACCTAATTTTGAGCATAAACCAGTGCCATCATAAACACAACCAATCATGTTAGCCCAACGCGCACCAAGTTTATTTGCCATTCCAGCACGAGCATTCTGCTCATGAATAACAATAGGCAATCTCATGCTGTGAGCTTGCGAATAAACAGGAGCAGAAGCATAACCACCAAAACCAACAACAACATCAGCGCGTCTTTTTTTCAGTATTTCACGAACCTTATTCTTTTCACGAACCCATTTAAAAGGAAACTTAAACATGTATAAATTAGGTTTTCTAGGAAAAGGAACTTTCTCAATGACATCAAGCGGTAAACCAGCTTGTGGAACAAGAGTCTTTTCTAATCCAACATTAGTTCCAATAACACTAATTTTTACAGATTCATCTAAATCTTTTAACGCGCTAGCTACAGAAAGAAGAGGATTAACATGACCTGCTGTTCCGCCCCCTGCTAAAACAACATGCAAAGAATCTTCATCGACATTATCGACAGATGAATCAGAGTTCACATCTTCCATATAAACCACCTACATTCAAGCTAGAGTGAATCTAAAATAAATTTAAATCAATCTAAAACCACTAATTATAATAATTTCTAACCTAATCTAAAACTTTAATCTAAGACTAAACAATTAGACAATAACCAGACTTTAACGTTTATTGTCATCCTCACTAGAAACTGACTTAATACTGCTATTAATACTAGGCTTAATATAAGGGTTACTTCTAATAAAACAGTCCGCAACACCAATACTCAACAAGCACATAACTAAAGACGAACCACCAGCAGAAATAAACGGCATAGGAACACCCATAACAGGAAGAACTTGAACCACAACCAATATGTTTATTAAACCCTGACCTACAATCCATGTAGCAATACTTATAAGAGATATCGAAACAAACTTACTATGAGATTGCAATGCGGAAGTTAACAAACACCATCCAATAACAATATAAAGAAGAATCACACAAGACGCTACAAAAAATCCCATTTCTTCGCCGATAATCGCAAAAATAAAATCATTATGAGCATAAGGTAAATAATTCCATTTTTCTCGAGAATTACCTATGCCAACACCCATAAGACCACCAGAAGCCATAGCATATTGCGCATGAATAGCTTGGAAGCACACGCCTTTTATAGACTTAGCATCACAACCATGGATAGTCGCAAGAATACGCCTCATACGATTTTGACTAGTAACAACCAACAATAAAACAGCTGCAGATGCAGATATAAGAGCGATAACGAGCCACTTTGTAGGGAATCCTCCTATATAAAATGCGACTACGGCTATAAGAAGAATAATCAACGCAGTACCAAGATCTTTACCAGCAACAACAAGAAGCAATGAAACTCCGAGAGCCACTACAGACGGAATGTATGCGCGCATTTGAACACGCTCATAAGCTTTTTTAGCCAGTATAAGAGCCATAGGAAGCCAAATACATATAGCTAACTTGGTTATTTCTGCGGGCTGCATTGTAAAAGGACCTATTTTAATCCAGCTAGCATTACCATTAACCTCATGTCTAATTCCTGGCACAAAAGTCAAAAATTGCATAAAAACAGATATTGCGTAAATAACAATAATCTTACTTTTATAGAAATCGACTGGAAGACGAGAAACAATCAAATAACCAATAAATCCAATAATGCAATAAATCAATTGACTTATTCCAGAACCCCAAGGACCTGCTCCATAAGTAATCATAGTCACTGAGGAACTTGAAAAAACCATAAATAAGCCGAAAACAGAAAGCATTGCAACAGATATTCTTAAACCATACAAACACCATAATGGGTTAAATATGCTACGAATACCAACGTATTGTTTAAAAGCATGACTGTTTTCATTAAAAGTTTCATACGCTCTTGACGATTTAGTAGAACGCTGTTTTTTACTAGAAGAAAACAATCGCAAAGGCTTTTTATTAGAATTGTTAGGATTAGATTTTTTGCTATTCACGTTCATGACTATTAACCCATCGCTCAGATTCTTTAGCAAAACGAGATCCGCGATCCGCATAAGACACAAACTGATCCATTGATGCACACGCTGGAGCCAGCAACACAACATCTCCTTGTTTTGCATAACATCCAGCAGCATCAACTGCTTTAGAAATAACTTTTTGACCTAGAGAAGAATCTGGGCTAATAGTCTTATCGTTTTCCACTTTTTTAAGAACAGAATCATCCGCATAATCAAAAGACTCACAACCTGTTCCATCTGGAGAAACAATAGTTACTGGAATATCTTTTCCATTAGCATTAAGAGCCTCTATAATCGGTTTTTGATCTACACCAATCACAACAGCAGCCTTTATAATACTTCTATTATCTTTAACTAGATCTTCAAAACAACCGCCTTTTGCAAGCCCCCCAACGATCCAAATTACAGATTTTTTACCAAAACTAGAAATAGATGCTGCTGCAGCGTGAGCGTTAGTAGCCTTTGAATCATCTACAAAACGAATCGAGTGTTCAGGAAGATCATCGTTAGCATTTAAAGTTGCAACAGTTTGAATCCTGTGACCTCCTGGAGCAAAGTTACACAAAGCTTTTACAGCATTTTCAACATCTGGATTCAACCCTAATGTAAGAGCTAAAGCAGTCAAAGCATCTGCAAGAAGATGAGGATATACGCTTCCGTCTGGTTCGCATAAATGCTTAAGATCCCTTAGCTCCACTAATTTAACTGGATCTCCAACTTTTCCGCCAGCAACACCACTCTTATCTACAATCCAACCATTTTCAACACCTATTTCTCCAGATTCTGGAGGTTCAAGTGTAAAACCAATTTTCTTACAACCATCTTCTACTTGAGCGTTACTTGCAAGTTCACTTACTCTAGGATCCTGAGCATTATAAACAAGAGCCTTTTTAACCCCATTAAAAACTTTAGACTTGTCTTTTGCGTAAGCTTCAATCCCACCGTGCCAATCTAAATGATCCGCAGCAATATTAGTAATAGCTGCACAATCTAATCTCATCGAATTAGTAAAATGAAGCTGGAAAGAGCTTAATTCTACACACAAAACATCATGTTCTGATTCCATAGCAGCGTGAGAAACCGATTTTCCAATATTTCCTACTGCAGGAGCATCAAAACCACAAGCAGTTAGCATTTCGGAAGTCATCTCTGTAGTGGAAGTTTTTCCATTCGTACCAGTGATTCCAACCCAAGGTGCAGGATTATTGGTTTTATCTGAGTTTACACGAACAAGCCAAGCAAGCTCCACTTCACTAATAACTGGAATATTACGCTTCTGCGCTTCTAGAATAAAAGGTGTACGAGGATTAAAAACAGGAGATGTTACAACAGCATCTATATTATCCCAATCAATCTTGGAAAAATCGTGTACCTGAGCCTCTTCCTTACGCTCATCTGCAGTAATCGCTGTAGCACCAACAGATTTAAGCACTTCTACAGCACCAATGCCAGAAACACCAAGACCCGCCACAAGAACATTATTGAATGGGAACTTCTTGTGGAACGACAATTCCCTAAGCAAGCAATCTTCTGCAACGCTGCTCATATTATTTAACCCTCACCAATTACCAAGTAGATACTCAATTACTAAGTCAATGCTAATCGTTAAGTCAGAACTAATCGTTAAATCAGTAACCCAGAATGACCAGCCCAATCCGCATAAAACATCATCAATGCAGAAAGTACAAACATAAGCTCAATCATCCAAAAACGGACAACGACTTTACCTTCTGCCCAGCCAACAAGCTCAAAATGATGGTGTATAGGAGCCATTTTAAACACTCGCTTATGCGTAAGCTTAAAACATCCAACCTGAATTACATCACTACATGCTTCTATAACAAATAGTCCGCCCAAAATAACAGCTAGGAACTCGGTATGAGTAGCTATAGAAAGAGCAGCAAAAAGACCGCCTAATGCCAATGATCCCGTATCTCCCATAAATACCTGAGCAGGATTTGAGTTGTACCATAAGAATCCAAAGCAGGCAACAGCTGCACAAACAGCAATAATAGTCAAATCAAGAGGGTCAGATACTGCGTACGAGAAACCAAAATGACCGCCACCTTTAACGTGGTAACTTTCCCAGAACGCAATCATAGCGTAACCAGCAAAAGCAATCATTGAAGAGCCAGAAGCTAAACCATCTAAACCATCTGTAAGATTTACAGCATTAGACCAAGCCGCCATCAAGAAGTTAACCCAAATAATAAAAACCACAATTCCTACGACTTGCCCAAACATTGAAAAATCAAGGAATGGTTTTTCAATAAAGCTCATACCAGCCTGAGCACTAGCAATACCAGACTGAGTTGGTAGCATTAGAGCCAAAAGTGCGTAAATGCTTGCAAAAATAATTTGACCAACCAGCTTTGCACGAACCGAAAGACCAAGATTCTGTTTTTTACGAACTTTTGCAAAGTCATCAATGAACCCAAGGAAACCCATAGAAAGCATTGCAAAAAGCACAAGAACCGCAGACCAAGATGGAGTACGCCCAACAGAGAAGTATCTGTAAAGAGCAGAAGCAGCCCAACCAACTACAACAGCAAGGTTTATAACAACACCTCCCATTGTAGGAGTTCCACGTTTAACTAAATGAGATTGTGGACCGTCCTGACGAATGTACTGACCGTAATTTAAACGGTGTACTAAGCGGATTAAAAGCGGCGTACCGACAATAGTAACAATCAGCGATACCACAATTCCCACGATAAGCGCAATCACAGGTTAACCTCCGTATGTTCATTAAGACTCTCATTAAGTTTAGACCAGCGTTCAGCTAACACGCTCAAGCCTGAAGCATGAGACCCCTTCAATAACACAACACTACTCGAATGCGCGGCCACAAGGTTCCACACAACGTTATCCGCCTCAGTGCAATCATGAACAAAATATACGCCATTTTCAACATCAAGGCTCTTATTCTGCCAATTATCTTTAGCACCTTTATAAATGCAACCAGCTAGTTCATCTAATTTTTTATCAAACTTAGAACCAACAGCTATTAGCGCATCAATATTATGCTTTGCAACATATTCGCCTATTGATTCATGCATATTATTCTCATTAGAACCAAGCTCTAACATAGATCCAAGAACTGCTATTCTAAAAATATTATTCTTTTTACTTGTTAGATCTTCTTCAGCATTAACGTTTAAATTATGTAAGTCATGATTTTCATAAGAACACAATCCATCAATTCCAGCCTTCATGGAATCAGGGTTTGCATTGAATGAATCGTCAATAAGCGTAAAAACATTATTATTGTTAGAAATTTTAGAAAGCTGCATTCTATGCGGACTAATATGCGAAACTTCATGCAAAACTTTAGCAATACTCTCAAGATTCATTCCAAAATATCTTGCCACATTAGAAGCAGCCATTGCATTCATAACATTATGCTGTCCCTGTATAGCAAGATGGACTCTAACTGAGTTTTTAGACTTATCCTCATTCTTCTCATTAAGAACAAATTCTGCACAACCCATTTCATCTAATGAAATATCACTTGCAGACAATTGGTAATTGCCATTGTTAGATGCGTCAAAATCACCTTCCGTATTGGTGTTTTTACCAAACCAACGCAATTTATCTTGATCAGCTAAAGAACGCATTGCAGATACTCGAAAATCATCAGCATTTAAAATTGCTATTCCGTGTGCAACAAGACCTCTAACAATCTCACTTTTTGCCTGAGCAATTCTTTCTACAGAACCAAACTCACCTAAATGCGCAACACCCACCTTCAATACAACAGCTAAATCAGGAGGAGCTATTGTGGTTAGTTTTGCGATTTCGCCAACATGATTTGCTCCCATTTCTGCAATAAGGAATCTCGTGTTTTCATTTACTTGCAAAGATGTTAATGGCAAACCAATTTCATTATTAAAAGATCCAATTGGCGCAACAGTGTTACCGAGCGTTGAAAGAAGAGCCTTGAGCATATCTTTTGTAGTGGTTTTTCCTACTGAACCAGTTATGCCGATAATACTAAATGGTGTATTTAACGCGCGGCGACGCTCAAGATTGTGTTTTGCTAAAAGTCCAAGAGCTTCAACCGAATTTTCAACAACTATTTGAGCAATTTTACTATTATTAGACTCATCTAACTTTAC
This sequence comes from Gardnerella sp. DNF00109, assembly GCF_049262845.1. Taxonomy (NCBI): domain Bacteria; kingdom Bacillati; phylum Actinomycetota; class Actinomycetes; order Bifidobacteriales; family Bifidobacteriaceae; genus Gardnerella; species Gardnerella sp. DNF00109. The sequence goes on along the minus strand of NZ_CP058406.1, from coordinate 431,113 downwards.
AAAATGCTCCACTATTGCGATTTTTGCACCAAGTTCTGCAGCTTTTTGAACAAAATCATGACCATCAACACGATCGCCTGGTATTGCTACAAATATGGAAGAATCCACAACTTTACGAGAATCACTTGTTGCATAAATAACAACATCATTATCTGAAATAACAACATCATTATTTGTTATGCAAAATTTCTCAGAAGTAACACTGTGGTTTTCTTTTACTAAACAACCACCTATAAAAAGTCTGCCATTAACCGCAGCAGCTACTTCCTTAACACTCATAGGCATCATACGCATATTATTGGTCGTTGTATTATTGCCCAAAGTCTTATTTTGCATCATAACCTCGTTATTTTCCCAACATTGGTTTCATTTGCTTTGCAACAAATCTATTAATCATCAACACGTTTCTGAACACTACTTTAATTAACACTACTTTAATTCATGAGACACTCGTAACGCGCTTTTAATAGTTCCTCTTCTAACTCCAGCTGCAAGAACCATCGCTATTGAAAGAGAAAGATGTTTGTGAACATCCTTGCCACCAATCTGATCTGCTAAAGCAGCTAACTCATCTGATTCACGGGAACGCATAACGCAATAAGATCTTTCATGACTTACAAACCCATAACGTTGTTGAAGAGTATAAAAACTTATTACTGGTCGCGCGGACTTCATACTTTCTTCATCTATAGCGGAATCATCATTTTGATTTTTGATAAAACTATTTTCGTAATGTTTATCAGATTTATTAGCAGAAGTTCTATAAGAAGAAATATCAGATACGCTATCGGATTCACTATGAGATTCACTATCGGAATTAAGTGATTCGACTTTTTGCTGCGATTTTGAATTCTGATTTAATGTAGTATCAGAATCATACTTCTTTTTATTATATGAATGATTATCTGCATTATCATCTGCATGACTTGCATGATTTGCATGACTATCAAATTTTGAAGTATTAGAGTAAGGATCAGAATAAGAAGAGTCGCTTGCATATAAGTCAAGGCTTCCAGCCATTGCTAAAGCATTATTGCTTTCAACTCCAAGGACATCAACGTTAACAGACTGCAATGCATCTTTACTAAGAGTTGCAGAATTTAATGCTATTACAACAGCTGCAGCGCCATCTTCTACACACACAGACAAGTTATGCTGTATATCAATTATTCCCATAGGATACTCTAAATCTAACTCTCTTTGAAGAGAGCTAGACCCAGCTGCACTAATAATACCAACTGGATTGCCGAGCATATGAAGAAAATCAGCCAAACGTATAACATTTGCGTAAATCTCATCATCACTATCTCCTGCAACTGCAAAAGTTGCTATAAAAGATGACGGATCGCAATTAACATCACAAGCTAGCTTACCGAGAGTTATTGGATTATTAGAAGATACCAGCAGAGGAATGCCTACACTCATTGCTTCAGATCTAAACTCTGGAGGAACCATTGCAGCATACGCTCCAGCATCTCTAGCAGCCTCTAATTGTCTCTTATCTACTCGAGATGAAGGAACAAAAAGACAACCTGGTTTAACACTTCTAACATCACAAGCTAATGATGTAATAGTCACACCAGATGCAAAGGAAGGAATTACCTCAAAACCATACTGTTCAGCAGCAAAACCAAGCGTCACTCTGGTTCTGGAAAATTCATCAACAGCATTCATACTCGCACTCGCCCTTATTTGTTGTATATCACCATTCTACAGCAATAGGGTTGCTACGAGGAGTAGAAACTGGAACATCATACTTTTGCATCAAGAATTCTCCAATTGCTTTCAAAAGAGGTGCTGCTGCAACAACGCCGAAAGTTCCCTGAGGATTACTTAATGCCACTGTAATAGCAAATCGTGGATTATCCACAGGAATGACTCCAGCACAATCTGCAACGATAGAACTTAATCCTCCACCGAATCCCGCTACTTCTGCAGTACCACTCTTAGCAGCAACACGGTATCCATTAATTGATATAAAGTTCTTGTAAGATTCCGCTGTGCTTTCCATAGCATTCAACATTTGCGATGCTACATGTTCATCCAAAACGCGAGTTGCCTGAGGTCTCTTGTGCTCTGAAACACGTCCATGAGGATCTATTACAGATTTGATTATTGACTGTTGGAGCCTTACACCCTTGTTCGCAATAGTCGCAATAGCATTAGTAATTTGCAAAGCGTTAGTGGCATAACCCTGACCAAACAAAACAGTGTTTTGCTTACGACCATCCCATGCTTGTACGCTTGGAAGAAGACCAGGAGATTCACCTTGTAAACCTAAACCAGTATATTGCCCAATTCCAAACTTAGACAAAAACTCATAACGCTTGTTATTAGGATATTTTTCGCCAGCTAAAATCATGCCAACATTAGAAGATTCCTTTAAAATTCCAGCTAATGTTAAACGTTCAATACCATGACTGTGAGAATCATGGAAAACCTGACCTTGTTTGTCTATTGTCCCTGGAACTGAGAATTTGTCGCTGAGTTGACGCGCACCAGATTGAACCATTCCAGCCATGGCAAACACTTTGCCTATAGAACCTGGCTCAAAGATCTGGCTAACCGCTTTAGAAACAGATGCTCTAGCAGCTGAAGAACCAGCTTTAATATCGTCAGTATCTTCTAACGCAAGAATCTCACCAGTGCGAATATCCTGAACAACAGCAATTCCCCATCCAGCTTTGTACTGCTTCATTCCGTCAAGAAGAACTTTTTTAACGTACCAATCTACATCGCTGTCAATGGTTAACTTTATGTCATTACCATTTACAGCATCTTTATATTCGCTAACAGTGCCAGGAATTTTCTCATTTCCAACATTGTTTCCCTGATACTTTTGATATCCATCTGTACCAGTTAAAACTTTATCTTGCGAAAGCTCTAATCCAGATTCACCTATTTCGCCTCTTCTACCCTTTGCCTCTGGTCTAGAGCTTTCTTCGGCATCTTTGACAGAACCAATTAGGGCACCCAAAATAGGACCACTTGAATACACTCGTTCACTACTGTTTTCTGCATAAACACAACCAGAAAGGTTGAGTTTGTCAATTGCACGCTTAACAGAAGGCTTCACATTCCTCTTGATAACTGCGTAACGACCCAATCCAGAAATCTTTCCGCCGATTTCAACAGAGCTCATATGAAGAATTGGAGCTAAAAGACGTGCCACCGCCACGGCACCAGTACCTTCAACATCCTTACCATTAATCGAATGACAATTACCAGCAGTTTGTTTTGTGCAAGGAGTAGGTTTAAACGCCTGCGCATTCATAGGATCAGCAATTATATTGTATCTTTCAACACTTTGAGCAAGAACTGAACCGTTTGTATCTAAAATACGACCTCTTCTAGCAAGAATTGGTTTTGTCCTAATACGTTCTGCTTGAGCCGCCTGAGCAGTAGAACGAGCATTAATAAGCTGTATAAAACTAAGTTTTACTATTGCACATGTTGCAACAAACGCAAAAATAATTGCAACAATTACGCACTTCTTTGCAAAAACTGTGCTATTCATCGCAGCAGTCTTATTAGCAGCAGACCGATTATAGGATCCGTAAGCCTCATAAGAATTCGCATTGTATGTGCTGGCCTTTTTAAACCTTGTAAATTGCGATTTTCTTTTAATCAGCTTCAGTAAGCTAAAAACGCGACTAATACCATCTTTTAGAGACTTACTGGTTTTTGAAAATCCACTGGAATTGCTTGTTCTATTAACTTTGTCTTTAATAGAATTAACAACTCCATTAACTTTGCCTGAATATTTGGCGAAACGTTGCTTGATTTGGCGGCTCATCAATGTTTCTCCTTATCCTTTGGTTTTTGTTGTTTAGATTGTTGTTTAGATTGTTGTGAATCATGCGCCTGCTGTTTGGGCTGCGACTTTTGATTCTTAGAACTAGCCTGTGTTTGAGCTTTCTTAGCATCAAGCATTGCTTTTTCAGCTTTCTTTTTATTTGCATAATCGCTTAAATCAACGGTTATTGCACCTTGCTGCGGAACCATTCCCATCGTTTGCGCTTTTGCTGGAAGATCCGCCTCTAAAGTATCTAATTTTGTTTGCGCTGTTTCTACATCTTGACGAAGCCTAGAAATACTCGATTGTGTAGCAGCCTGTTCAAAAGATATTTCTGCCATTTTTGTGCGCAACAATAGAGATGTTGTAGGAGTGATTACTAAGAACAAAACAACGATAATCACATTAAAAAGAGGCGCTTTACGAGTATTGCTCCACTCTATAACCTTATGCAAGCGGTTCATTACTGTGTAAGATCTGCGGTCTGATGCGCTAAATACCAATGGAAGGGATTTTAGAACACGATTTTTCCTTGAATCTCCAACAACTTTTTCTTTTACACGACCTGCAGGAGCTGCTGTTGCAGTAACAGTAGACAATCCAGGAGCACGGTTTTTTAATGGTTTAATCATTAGAACCTACCCCCTTTTTTATGTGCAAATCGTATAGTCGAAGAATTAGATGATTCTTCAATACCTCTAGAAATAGATTCAAATTCCTTAATCCAACGTTCTGGAATATCTCGAATCAGTTCCACTGCACGCAAGCGAACAGACGAAGACCTAGTATTATTTGCTATTTCTTCCTTAGATGCTTTTACAGCTCCTCTAGTTAGCGCCTTAAAGAAAGGCTGTGCATCTGCTGGAACAATAGGCATATTCGCTGGAACATCTACTTCTAAGCCATTGTTCATGAATCTTTTAACCGCAATATCTTCTAGCGAATGATAAGATTCAACAACAATCCTGCCACCTTGATTTAAACGCAGAGCCAACTTTGGTAGTGTCCTAGCAAGTTTGTCTAATTCTCCATTAACCTCAATGCGAAGAGCTTGGAAAACTCTCTTAGCTGGGTTTCCTGGAGCACGATGAAAACGAGGAATGACGTTATCAACTAATTCAACCAGCTGACCAGATGTGGTAATCGGAGTCTCTTCACGAACTTGAACAATTTTGCGAGCTATTGGACCAGAAAAACGCTCTTGACCATATTCTCGGAAAATATTCGCAAGCTTATGCGAATCATAAGTCGCGAGAATAGTCGCAGCTGTTATGCTTTGTGTAGTGTCCATTCTCATATCTAATGCAGTGTTGTGAGAATATGAGAATCCTCTATCTTCTTCGTCTATTTGCAAGCTAGAAAGTCCCAAATCCATAAATGCTGCATCAATATGGTAGATTGCTAAATCTTCAAGAACTTTGTCAACTTCATCAAATGCTGCATGTACTGGAATAAAACGTTCGTCTAATCCTTCTTCACGCATTCTTTTCGTAGCCAGCTCAAGAGCTTCGCCATCTCTGTCTATGCCTACAAGCGTTGCAAGAGGAGCAGCTTTAAGAAAAGCTGTTGCATGACCAGCAAGACCCAGCGTGCAATCCACAACAACAGAATTCTTGTGGTTTAACGCTGGAGATACTAGATTTACACAATCGTCGAGCAATACTGGTGCGTGTATTGTAGATAAGTCCTTCATCGGATCACCTTTCATTGGATCACCGCCGGAAGAACATCATCTGCAATATCTGCATAATCTTGCTCACGATCTGCAAGGTATTTGTTCCAAGCAGACTTATTCCATATTTCTGCGCGAGTGCCAACACCAATTACAACAATCTCGTCTCCAAGATTTGCGTAATCTCTTAACATTGGTGGAACTACTATGCGTCCCTGCTTATCTGGTTCTTGATCTACAGCGCCAGAAAGAAACACTCGCAAATAGTCTCTTGCAGACTTATTGCTCATAGATGTGCGCTGAATCTGCGTTGTAATACGTTGAAACTCTTGCATTGGCAGTACGTATACGCAACGTTCCTGACCGCGCGCCATAACAAAACCATTCCCTAATTGAGATCTAAATTTCGCTGGTAAAGCTACACGACCTTTTCCATCAATTTTTGGAGCATATGTACCAAGAAGAATTGGGGTTTGATTCTGCTGCTGATTCTGATTGCTTATGCCATTACCACGAGAATCTTCATTATTCGGTAAAGGAGTGGAATTAAAAGCCGAATATGGAGCCTGGCTAATGGATTGCGCAAAAGGAATCTGCTGCATTGGCGGAATCTGCTGTGGCTGATACATCTGTGGCATCACATAATAAGGCTGAGCGTACGCTTGAGGATTTTGCATTGGCATATGCATTTCCTGAGCATTAGCTTGAGCAATATTTTGAGAATCACTGTCAGAGAGATTTTGAGCATGCATAAAGGAGGAATTGGCTTTATTCTGCGCATTATCATCCGCATTATTACGAGCCATAACTCCACCTCCTTTTCAACATGCAATATGCCACTTGCACATCGTTCACCATTTTACCCCATTCCTCACCAAAAATCCCCACTTTTTATAAAAAAATAATATTTTTTTTCATAAAAGTGCCACTTTATGCATTCGTCGCAAAAACTTTCTTAGAAAATACCGTGTATAAGCCTCGAGATATACTTAAACGCCTAGTTTTTAGCTCAACATTTAAGAAGAACGGACACAAATGTCTACGTACTCCTCACAACTTAGCGAAGAACAACAAGCAGTTGATTGCGCTTACGGACGCTTAGATGACTTGCGCTCTACAGTTCGTACAAGACTTGACGCTGTACGAGCTGCAGGATCACACGGGTCGCCTACTCAGCGCACCGAACGTGATTCATTTGCAACAATGTATGAGGATCGGTTAACTCAACTTAGAGCCGTAGAAGACAGGCTTGTGTTTGGAAGACTGGACGATCGCGAAGGAACAAGACACTACATAGGTAGGATTGGTCTACTCAGTGAAAATCACGATCCTATTCTTACAGATTGGCGAGCAGAAGCTGCGCGACCATTCTATGAGGCGACGCCACGTCACCATGGAAACATCGTTATGCGTAGGCATATAACTCTTAAATTCCGCGAAGTTGTTGGAGTTGAAGACGAGATTCTTGATATTCATGCAGACGAGGTAAACAAGGCTTCTAAGCAGGGAACTCTAACAGGCGAAGGTGCTTTACTAGCTTCACTAGGTTCTCGTAGAACTGGAAAAATGACGGATATTGTTGCAACTATTCAAGCTGAACAAGACCGCATTATTCGCGCTCCTCTTGACCATACTATTGTTGTACAAGGTGGACCTGGTACTGGCAAAACCGCCGTAGCATTGCACAGGGCAGCATATCTTCTTTATACACATCGTAGAAAACTTGAAAAATCAGGCGTTCTGATTGTAGGACCAAGCTCGGCATTCTTAAGATATATAGATCAAGTTTTGCCTTCTTTGGGTGAAACTGGTGTTGTAAGTAGAACAATTTCTGATTTGATCCCAAATGTTCATGCTGTTGCAGAAGATACTCCACATGCGGCAAAGCTTAAGGGAATGTATCGCATGAAAAACGTTATTCAGAACGCTGTTTGTGCAAGAATACGTGTTCCTAAAGATTTACCAACGCTACGCATAAACGGGTTTGCTGTACAACTCAAAAAAGAGGATATTGAGCTTGCACAATCAGATGCTCAACGAACACACCAACCTCATAATCAGGCTCGCAAAACTTTCGTAAAGTCAGTTATAAGTTCACTTAGAAATAGATACCTGGAACAGTTAGATTATACTCCTTCGCAGTCTGAAATATCCGATATTACATCGCAGCTTCGTATGGAAGAGAAACTTAAGATTACTCTGAATCTTGCTTGGCTCCCTATGACTGCCACGTGGCTTATTGACCAGCTGTTTTCTAAACCTGAACAACTTCGCATATATGCTCCTTGGTTAAGTGAAGACGATATTTGTGTATTAACTAGACCAAAAGGTAGTCCTCTAACTCGCTCTGATATACCGCTTCTTGATGAGGCTATGGAGCTTCTAGGTGCAGATCCAAAAGTTGAGGCACAAAATGCTGCAAATGCTCGCAAAAAGCTCGAAGAGCAGCAATACGCTTCTGAAACACTTGCTCAAAATGGCATTGGAAATGGAATCGTCACCGCAGATATGCTCATAGAGAACATTCAAGGTGACGATACAAGCATGGTAGCCAATCTTGCTGCGTCAGATAGAGAGTGGACTTATGGTCATGTGGTCGTAGATGAAGCTCAAGAGCTTACAGCAATGGATTGGCGAATGCTAATCCGTCGCTGCCCTTCTAGATCATTTACAATCGTTGGTGATGTTGCTCAAACATCTGCTTTAGGTGGAACGCATCATTGGCAAAAGAATATGAGCTCACTGTTTGGAGATGCAAACTGGGATCTTTACGAGTTGACCATTAATTATCGTAACCCTAAAGAAGTTTCAGATGCTGCAGGAAAAGTGGCAAACAACTCTGGATTGTACATTTCCACAGTTAATGCTGTACGATCTGTTCCTGATTCTCTTGTTACCCATACACTTAAGCATCAAGATGAACTAGATAGAACACTTTCAAAATATTGCATTGATTTGTTTAAAGAATTCGTATCAGAAGATGGAAGTGGTCGCGTAGCGATAATAGTTCCTAATGAACTATTAGACCATACTGATAAAATCGTTAAAGATACTCTTCGTAAAAATCTTTCCGATAAAGAATACAATCGTATACTTCAACAGAATTCAGACGATAGTCAGATTAGCGTTTGCACGCCTGAAGACGTTAAAGGATTAGAATACGATGCCGTAATTCTGATGCAACCTTCTAAAATAGAACAAGAAGCAGCATCTATGCTTACAGCAGCAGCAAATCTGTACGTTGCTATGACAAGACCAACACAGCGATTAGTCATCTTGCGCACACAAGATGATGCTGATTTTTCAAAATAAACACAAAAACACTAAACCCGAATAACCTAGTACATTGTTTGACCTATTGAAATATATGGGTCAAACAAGAAGGGTTATTGCTTACTCTTTTTAAGATCCTCAATGGCTTGTTCAAAATCCTTCAAGCCAGCGAAGTTCTGATATACACTAGCAAAACGAAGATAAGCTACCTCATCCAGTTCTCGCAATGGTTTCAATATTGCTTTTCCAACTTCTTCAGATGTAACTTGCGCTAATCCGCGAGCACGCAAATCAGCTTCAACTTCCATTCCCAACGTCTTTAAAGCTTCAGAGTCTATAGGTCTACCCTGACAAGCTTTTCCTACACCAGCAACCACCTTTGCTCGGTCGAATGGCTCAATTGAACCAGATCGTTTCATAACAAGCAGTTGAGTAGTTTCAACTGTCGTAAAGCGGTTGCCACACATCTGGCATTCACGTCTGCGACGAATCGAATATCCATCTTCACTAATTCGCGTATCGATAACCTTAGTATCGGAATTCTTACAAAAAGGACAATGCATACATCTAGCATACTAAAAATTATTAAAATATGTTATATATGCTTTAATATTTGTTATATAAATAAATCGATTTTTTCATATTTTTGTCCATATTCTTGATAAATTTTACCAATAAATACCTGAATTGATGGATATAAAACCATATCTGCAATTACTCGTACCCTTGTTTCATATATCGACGAAGCCATAAATACAACATTGTTATGATCTTCATCATACGAGTCACATTCGCAAATCCAATCCATATAAACCTCCATATTTTAACTATCGAATAAAATTATCTACATTGATTAATCATATATAAACGGCACTTTTATAGACTGACCTACTTCTAAATCTGCTGAATCTAAATTATTAATTTGCATGAGATAATCTACAGAATCAGAAATATTACTGTCTTTGTTTGTTATAGTTTTTGCATAACTCCATAAAGTATCTCCAGGACGAACAGTGTATGTTACAAAAGATTTTGACACTGCAGAAACTGCTGGCTTTGGAGTAAAAATAATCCATGCAAAACACACTAAAGCAACAAAAACAATAAATCTAATAAAAGATTTACTATACTTATTTCGCTTTAAACAAGTTTTATCTACGCAAGTACCGTTGTTCGCAAACTGACTATATAAAGCACCAGTTGCTTTTGATCTCTTATGCATAATTACCCTTTCTCACAAATTTAAATCAATATAAATCCATATGAACATTTGTTCTATCGAACAGGTGTATCAATCTTGACACATCTGTTCTAAAGATGCAACGGCGTGTCGAACATATGTTTGATTTTTTTGCAAGTTTGTCATAGAATAAAATCATCGAAAGGAGACACCATGAATATCAACACAAACGAGATTAGTGATTCCGCGGCGCACAACACAGAACCGCTAACAGATCGTCAGCGCAAAATCATGGATGCCATACAAAATTGCCTTGAAGAACATGGATTTCCTCCATCATTTAGAGAAATAGGCGAAGCTGTAGGCTTAAGAAGTCCTTCTTCCGTAAAACATCAATTGCGAGCCTTAGAAATGAAAGGACTAATAAGAATAAGCGCCAATAAAGGGCGTGCCATTGAGGTTATTGGAGATTTCTTAAAGAAAAATAAGGAGAAAGCTCATACACTGATTACAAAATCAGCAGTAGATGTAAGCATATACAACAACGACTCATTGATTCACTCACACGACGTACCACTTGTTGGGAGAATTGCAGCTGGAACACCTATAACAGCAGAGCAACACGTTGAAGATGTTATGAGATTGCCAGAAAGACTTACTGGAAGCGGAAATCTATTTATGCTAGAAGTGCATGGAGATTCAATGATCGATGCAGCAATCTGCGATGGAGATTACGTTGTTGTACGAGAACAAAATGAAGCAACAAATGGAGATATAGTTGCCGCACTGCTAGATAATGAGGCTACTGTAAAAACGTTTAGAAAAGACAATGGTCACGTCTGGCTTATGCCACACAATCCAGCGTATTCACCTATAGATGGATCACACGCAAAAATAATGGGTAAAGTTGTTACTATCTTAAGAAAAATTTAACGTTTTAAGCAGAACTAGAACTAAATTTCTAGCAAACGCAAAACATTACAAATACTCTCTCAATATGTAAAACAAACAATAAAAAAAAATCGCTGTGATTAGCAGCTATAAGAGCTTTAAAATCACAGCGATTAAAAAAAAAATGAACTTTCCTGTCACATAAAATTTATTATGCAAGAGGATGAGAATCCTTGATAGTTACAGAAATCTCACGACCATTTGGAGCAGAATAGCTAACAGTATCACCTGCTTTAGCGCCCATTATTGCAGCACCAATTGGAGATTCTGGACTAATAACATCGTAATCTGTAGCAACAGCAATATCGCGAGAGCCAAGTACATAAGTCATTTCTCGGCCAGCAAGCTCCAAGGTTACAAGAGAGCCATTCCCAACACTGCCAGCTTCTGGAGCTTCGAGAATCTTAGCATTACGAAGCTTAACAATAAGCTCGTTAATACGACCCTCATTCTTGCCCTGCTCCTCACGAGCAGCTTGATAACCACCATTTTCAGACAAATCGCCCTCAGCTCGCGCAGCAGCAATACGTTCAGTAATTTCATCACGATACTCGCCTTCGCGATGAGCCAATTCTTCCTTGAGCTTATCGTAAGCTTCCTTAGTCAACAAAATCGTTTTTTCTTCAGCCATTTTGTAATCTCCTTAATAAAGAACAAAGAATAAAACAGCAAATTAAAAATCAACCACACGCAATATTCATCGCGTAGAAATAATATCAATCACAAACACAAGAGTGTCTGAACCACTAATTCCAGCCTGAGGAACTCCACGAGAACCATAACCATACTCAGGCGGAATAGAAACAAGAAGCCTAGAGCCAACATTATGACCTGGAACAGTACGATCCCACCCCTGAATCACCTGACCAACGCCAATGCCAAAACTTGCTGGCCTATGACGATCAAAGCTAGAATCAAACGGCTTATCCGCACCCCAAACAACACCATGATAATTAACAGTCACAGTATCTCCAGCGCGAACTAAAGGACCATTACCTTCTACTAACTCAACAACCTTAAGCCCCGCTGGCGGCTCAGACGCTGGGAACGTCACCGTTGGCGTAGTACCAAATTCCGCAACGACTTCTGGCATATCCTGTGCCATATTGCCCTCCTTTATAATCTTTTCCAATCCCTTACAGCCATATGTAAATGCTTAAAACATTTGCAAAAATCAACTAATGTTTAATAGCATTATCCAAAAACTTCAAACATTATAACAGTTCTGTAATCTTATAGCGTGATTTAGATTAGCACTCAACCGCTACCTATGCCAATAATATAAAGTTAAATCCTAATCTAATCCAAAATTTAATTTAGGATTCAATCTAACATTCAATCTAACATTCAACAACGTTTACGGCGAGTCCACCTTTAGATGTTTCCCTGTACTTAGACATCATATCTTGACCAGTTTCCTTCATTGTTTTAATCGCATTATCAAGGCTAACAATATGCGAACCATCACCTAGCAGAGCAATTCTCACAGCATTAATCGCCGTATTAGCAGCCATAGCATTGCGCTCAATGCAAGGAATCTGCACCAAACCGCCAACAGGATCACAAGTCAAACCAAGATGATGCTCAATACCAATTTCCGCAGCATTTTCAACCTGTTCAGGAGTGCCGCCAAGCACCTCACATAATCCAGCAGCAGCCATAGAACACGCGGAACCAACTTCTCCCTGGCATCCAACTTCTGCACCAGAAATCGAAGCATTGCGTTTAAACAGGTATCCAACAGCGCCAGAAGCAAGAAGGAATCTTACAATTCCATCTTCACTAGCACTATCTACAAACCGCCAATAATATTGCAAAACAGCTGGAATAATTCCGGCAGAACCATTAGTAGGAGCCGTAACAATACGACCACCACCAGCATTCTCCTCACTCACAGCAAGTGCAAAAAGATTAACCCACGCAGAATCGGAGCTTTCTAAAGCTGAATCAGCCCTACGATGATTCTGACGAAGCATATCTGAATTAGCAGCAAGACGAGCATACATATTGGGAGCACGCCTAGGAACATCAAGTCCTCCAGGGAGAATCTCCTGTTTAGAATTACAACCATTTTCCACACACTTGCTCATAACCTTCCACACATGTAGCAAATAGGAGCGAACGTAATGCGCATCTCCCTCATGCAAAGCAAGCTCATTTTGCCAAACAATATCACTTATATTCTTATGTTCTTTTTTGCAAATTGAAATAAGCTCTTTACAAGTCGAGAAAGGATAAGGAACAGTTGAATCATTGGAAGAATTTACGGAAGAATCGCCATTTACAGAATTATTTGTCGAGTCAGACTTAGAATCATCAACATTATTCGCATCGTCTAAAACGCGATCATGCAACCCAACCATTGCATCATTCGCGTTACCTTTGCGAATAAAACCACCTCCAATTGAATACCAAACTTGCTCGTCAACAGTATTACCTTGAGAATCAAAAGCCACAAACCTCATGCCATTAGGGTGTGCAACCATGCGCTTCCACTTTTCAAAAATCACGTCTGAATCGTAATCAAATTCAATAGTATGACTATGAGCAAGAGTCAAAGTACCAGTTTTCTTACAATATTCGCGAATAGTCATCATGTGTTCTGTATCAACATCGTCAGGTAAATTACCCTCCAAACCTGCAACAGAAGCACGATCCGTGCCATGACCTAAACCTGTAAGAGACAAAGAACCGTACAATGTAACATGAACTCGCGCAACATTATTAAGCTTTCCACTTTCCTTCAAAGAAGTAACAAAAGCGTTCGCAGCGCGCATAGGACCAACAGTATGAGAAGAACTAGGTCCTACACCAATCGAAAACATTTCTAAAATACTGAACACATATACATTGTAAGCATAATTTCAAAGTCACGACACGCAGCGATTCGATATACGTTGCGTTCAACATAAAAATAAAATGCACTACAAAACCCAAAAACCAACTAAAGTTGATAAAAGCTAATAAAAGCTAATCAGCATCTTCATCCATAGAAATATCTGCAGCAGAAATATCAGAAGAATGACTGTTGTCTAACCAACTTACGATTAGTCTGCTAAATAAGTGTAAAAGCATCCACACAACAAAAGCAAACATTACTGCACAAATCATAACAAACATATCGTTCCCATTAGTTGGAATGTGCAAATCAAAGAAATGAGCGACAAACGGTATAAACACACCCACAACACCAGCCAGCGCAAAGCACAACACCATTATTCCACGCCAAGAAAAAATAGGTTTAGAAACAGTAGCTAAAACCACTACACCAAGCGCAAAAACAACAACCGAACAAATACTACGAGTCACATCCAAAGACTTGGCTGCACCAACAATGAGCTTGGAAGCACTCACACCAGAAGCATCTAAACCACGCACCAACATCATAGGAGCAAAAACAGCCGTAACCAACACAGATATAGCAACAGCCACACCATTAGGAAGAGCAAAACGCACAACACGATGCAAAAACCCTGGAATATAACGTCTTGAATTAGGAGCCAAAGCCAGCAAAAACGCTGGAATACCAATTGTTAACGAGCCAATATAAGTTATGTGACGAGGCAAATACGGGAAGTGAAGACCAAGAAGAACAACACCAGCCGAAATAAGTGCAGAATACACAGTTTTAACAAGGAACAATCCTGCAACACGCTCCATATTTGCCATAACCTGACGACCCCTAGCAACCACGTCTGGAAGATGCGAAAAACACGAATCAACAAGCACAACTTGAGCCACAGCCTTAGCTGCAGGAGCAGCATTCCCCATAGCTACACCCAAATCCGCTTCTTTAAGCGCAAGAGTATCGTTAACACCATCGCCAGTCATAGCAACAACATGACCCTTAGCATGCAGAGCCTGAACAATTGCCTTTTTTTGATCTGGCAAAACACGACCAAGAACATCAACATTCTCAAGCACCTGAGAAAGCTGATTAACATCTTTAGGAAGATTCCTAGCATCCATAGCAACAGGCTTAGAATCGCCGGTTAATCCAACTTTTTCAGCCACTGCAGCAACTGTTATAGGATTATCGCCAGAAATAACACGGCATCTAACTCCCTGTTTCCTAAACCATGCGAGCGTTTGTCTAGCATCCGAACGAATTTTCTCCGAACAGCGAACCAAGGCAACAGGACGCGCATTAGAAGAAATAGTAGGAGAATCAGAAAAAGTAGAATCACATGAATCGCTGTCATCTAAAGCAAGGAGAAGCACACGCTCACCTTTTTGAGCATATTCGTTTACACTATGCAAAATACGATCAAACTGCTCATGCGAGCGCATATTAGAATAGTTAGAATCAGAATTGCCGTCAGAACAATCACGAAACTCACGGATCGCACTAACCAAAACTTCTGGAGCACCCATGTACCAAGTTTCAAAACTACCATCTTTATGCTTGTAATTAATAGCACTCCATTTTCTAGAAGACGAGAACGGAAGACGATTATTTATTACGCAGCCAGAGGATACACCCTGATTTTCAACATTTTTATCATTAAGACCTTTGCTAAAGGTATCTTTGCTACCAAGACCTTCCATAATTGCTATACCAGTAGCATTTGGATTTTCTTCATTAGATAAATCAAATAAAGCTTGATTTACAAAACCGCGCAAACCATCATTCAAGTCGAAAGCATCCGCGCTGCTCTGCTTTGCAACATCACTTAAATTGTCATCAAGCAAATCCACGCCTACAAATGCGATTCCACCATCCGTAATAGTGCCAGTTTTATCCAAATTCAAACAATCCACTCGCGCCAAAGTTTCCACAGATTCTAGCTCTTGTATCAGAGTCTTTTTTCGAGCGAGGCGCATAGCAGCAACAGCAAAATTAAGCGAAGTTAAAAGCACAAGACCTTCTGGAATCATGCCAACAACACCAGCGACAGCAGAAACCACGGCACTACGCCAATTGCCAGTCTGCCACGCAAGCGCAAAACCACCAACCTTACTAATCTGAGACCATACAAGCAAAGCGCAAAGAGGCACAACAACAATCGTCATCCACTTTAAAATCGTGTTAATTCCGCGGCTCAAATCCGAAATTGTTTTAGTGTAAACCTTTGCTTGAGCAGCCAATCTAGCAGCATAACTGTTGCCACCCACAGCCGTAACACGAGTCAAAGCAACACCAGAAACAGCGGTAGAGCCAGAATATACACGATCCTCTGCAGCCTTACGTACAGTTGCAGATTCGCCCGTAAGCATTGACTCATCCATCTCCAGACCCCAAGATTCAAGCACTTGCACGTCTGCAGGAACCTGGTCTCCAGCACGAACCCATAACAAATCACCAAGCACAATATCGCAATGGTTTATAAAAACGTTCTTTCCGCCTCGTCGCACAATCGACCGCGAAGCCACAAGAATCGAAAGCCTATCAAGCGTGTGTTTTGCACGCAACTCAGTAACAACGCCAATACCAGTGTTAATCAAAATAACAAAACCAAAAACGGCATCTTTCCAAGATCCAGTAGCGAGAACAACCACCATTGCTACAAAGATAATCGCGTTAAAAAGTGTAAACACGTTTGCGCGCACAATAGAAAGCACAGACCTAGATGTTCGATTAGTCGTAATGTTAACGTCGCCATTTTCCACAGCATAAGAAACTTCATCTGCATTTAAACCAGATTCGTTAACTTTTGGCAAATCAGGCAAATCAGACATGTCACTTATGTCACACAAATTATTCAAATCACGCATCTGCAGCCTCCGCGAAGTCTCTGGCAAATCTTTCTTAATTACGCTAGTTCTTGTCATTTATAATCACATCCCTGCTGTGAGGCGTATTATCTATTAAGGATTGAACGATTTTTAGAAGAGATGAATGTTGAATTTTTCCCGATTTATCTACATTCGACTTATTATCCCTATTAAACTCAAACAAAGCTTGATTGTCTAAATCCTTGAAAATATACAATTTTGCAGCATACAAAGTTGAATCCTTTGGAGGATTTTTAGGATTCACAAGAGCTACTGGTATTCCAGCAAAACGAGCATATTTAAGCGCATCAATCCAAGATTCACGAGCCTTTGAATCTACATGCGCTCCACCAGCATTGCTTTTAACACCTAAATCTGTAGAATCTGAAGCATCAATATTGATGTTGTTAATCAATATCATAGAAACAGGCTGCTCGGAAGCAGACTTAATCGCATCCCTTGCAGCCTCATTAGCGTTCTTAACATCCGACACAGAAGCATAAGCTGCACTCAAACCAGATTTTTCGCATAAATGAAGAAGCTTGGAATCAAGAGATGCGGATTTTGACCCAACTATAAGTAGCTTGATATCTTCTACGTCAATGCCATCGTGAACTATGTCGTCTGCCTTACCCGTATCCCCAACCGCGTGATTATTAGGCTCACACCCACTCAAAGACGCTAGCGCCAATAGAGAAATCGACGCAGCTGCGCATAAACATGTCACGCGTTTAAGTTTATTCATAAGCACGTGCTTTGTTTTGCGCATAAGAGACATAATACTTTTATATCACAAATTGCATATGAAATACTTAAAAGGCGTATTACCATGATGTAACAGTCGTTGCTCTCCTATGTATATTAGATGGAGCTACAAGTATCTCACGATTAGTGCGATTAGAAATAATCTTATTTTGTTTAAATTCAGAATGCTGTTGATTGGATTCACTATCTAGTCTCTGAAGTACTAGTTGAATCGCAGTTTTTGCAACTTCTCTTGGAACAGTTGAAATATTAGTAATAGGCGTTGGGAAACTCTCTGCATAATCATCAGAACAATGTACGATAACCGATAAATCTTTCCCAGGCTGAATATTTCGTTCTTTCAAATACCATAACAACCACTGAGCCACACTAGGCTGACGAACAATAATACCAAGTCTATCATCTTTGTACTTCAATAATCTGTCAGCGCATTCAACAAAACCTGTCCAGTCTGGAGATTTTCTTGGGATTATAGAATACGGAATATTAAGCTTTTCACATTCTTGACGTATGGCCATATGGAACTCGTGAATAAAGAACATGTTTTCAGGCTCTTCAAAGTCTATAGAGTACGGGTTACTCACAGGCTCCCCTATTACAGCAATATGATGATGATTTGTCTCATATAGTTCATCAACTGCCATGCGTCCTGCAATACGAGCATCTAAATCTACGACATCCAAGCCCTGCGCATTTCTAGGTCTTCCAATTAGCACTGTTGGCTGAGTCAATTGGCAAACTACTGGTATACGAGGATCATTAGTCTCAATATCCATAAGGATAAAAGCATCACAAAGTGTCTTATTAGCTAATCTTTGTATACTCTTTGAATCATGTGCAGTTGTGTTAAGAATAACATCATATCCATGTTCTTCAGCATAACGAACTATGGTATCTATGTAAGGAGTAGTTTCATTTGCATCTTTATTGCTACGCATCTCTGCAAATAGTGCAATAATGTTCGTCTTAGATGTTCGAAGAATGCGAGCGCCAGCGTTAGGATGATAGTTAAGTGTGCGCATTGCATTGAGTACACGGTTACGTGTTTCAGGAGCAATCCCGTTTTTATCATTAATAACAAACGAAACAGTTGTTTGCGAAACTCCAGCTAAAGTCGCTACATCTTTACTTGTAGGAGCTTTGTAGGCAAATCCGTCTTGTGAAATTCTCATTGCATTACAACCTATCGCTAAGCAATTACAACCTTTGTACTACTTGCCATCAATCCCAAAATATACAGAATATATAGTATATACAAAATATACTCTACATTTTTTTTGTGAATATTGGAATTCGATCCAACGGCGTATCAACAATGATAGTAGTTGGTCCATCAAAAATAATTTTATCATCACTTTCCCAACTTCCATCAGGAATATAAACAGAACGCTGTTTTTGATATTTATGAAGAGCTGGAGCCACTATAATTCTGTCTCCAAGTAAGAATTGATCAATTATATCTTCACAATGATCGTAGTGGTAAGACATTGGTCGTACTATTGGCTCACCAGTATTAGCAGCATTTAATGCAAACTTTTGTATCGTCGGCAAATGTGCTTCTCTCGTTCTTATAGCACAAATTAGAGCTTTCATATGCTCTTTATCTAAAACACGGTGAGGTAAAGTAGAGAATTGCATCATAGGACATAATGCTGCAATCTGTGCATACCGAATAAAGAAATCTTGATCTATACTATTAGCATTTTGCATAGATTCAATTTCGCCTCCACCAATCATATCTGGACATGTGAATGCGTGACCAATAAGACCTTGAGCTATTATTTCTGGAATAAGCGATTGTAGACCTTCAACCCCCCACGATTGTGGCTTATCTCGTAAGCGCTGCGCTAAAGGCTGACCACCCATTTTCCAACATGCTCTAAACTCGTTGTAAGAGTAGCGCAACCCGAATTTCGCCCATCGCTCACAAAATTCTGCAGACGTCATTGATTCGTATGAAATGTCATCGTTATGACACTCATAAAAATCACCACCATCGAATTTAAACCCATCAACACCTATTTGTCTAAGAGCATCAAGCTTCTCTTCTAACCAAGAGATTGCTTTTGGATGCGACAAATCCAAAACAGCACTCAAGCCATTCCACCATCGTCGTATTGCTGTTTCCCCATTTACACTTCTCAATAAAAGATTTTCTTTTTCCAAATAACGGAAATTTTCAGAATCAGGACTAATGAAAGGCACTAGCCAAAGCATTACACGAAAGCCTTGTTCGTGCAATGAGTCAATCATTTTACGAGGTTTTGGGAAACGCGAAATATCAAATGTCCAATCACCATAATCAGGTGACCATTTGTCATCAATCATAATGATTCCAGATGGCATTCCTAATTCAAGAATCTGACGCGCATAATTTTCTACTTTATTTTGCGTTGGAGCATAAGGCATTTCGATCCAAGTATTATATTGCGGCTTATCAATAAGATCTGCAGGTATACTTCTACCGCTTGGTGGAAAATATTTATTGCAAGCATACTTATAAGCATCAGATAATTTATCCCCAACTTTGGTAAACGTTAGAGATGATGAATGTTCTATCGATAGAGTTCTATCTGCGAATGTAAATTTGAAAGGTTCTTTGCACCATACATATCGTCCACACGTAGATATTAGTAGCGGAGAAGATTGATTTGAGGCTTCAGGAACTTCTCTTAGTTTTTGAGTCCATTCAGACAAATCTCTTGTAAATACTTGTTTCCCAAATGGTTCATATATCCCATCAATTACTGTTCCACCCCACCAGCGCTCCCCTTCGAGCAACCTAATTGTGGTTACAAATTTATCAGCTATGTTTGAAGCCATGTTTGAAACTACATTTGTTTTTGTTGTCTCTGCTGTATTTAGCACATCCGTTGTGCGACTAATTTCCACGTTCATCTTGCATCCTAAAAAATATTATCTGTATACATTCAATTATTACTAATACGTATTATTACTATAATATTAATAATGGATATTGTCTAATATATATAAAATATTCTTTATCCATACAAGTTTATCTTGCCCATAAATAACGAAATCCCTTAATAAATCACTATTTTTACGCTTGTTATATATCTTTTTAAAAACACATATAACTATATTTAAGTTGCATTTTTATAAGATATGTGTCATACTGTACCTATCAGTACTAATACGTATTGAAAAGATGGTAGAAGATTTGCTATCACAAAGAAAGGAAATCACAATGAGGTGTGGGTTTCGAAATGTAAAGCGCACGGCGGTGGCACTGGTGACACTCGCCACAGTGTTATTACCATTGGGAGCATGTGGCAATGGAAATTCTGCTGGAAAAGTATCTATTTCGTTTTATTCTTACTTCAAGAAAAATCAGATAGGCAATGTAATTTCAGCATTTCAAAAAGCACATCCAAATATTAAGATTGATGCGCAATATGGTCAAAATTCAACGCAATACATCCAAACTCTGCAAACTCGACTAGCTGGCGGTACTCCTCCGACGATTTTCAATTTAACAATGGATAACCGCACTGACATAATGCAATCTGGTCAAGCTCTGGATATTTCAGGATCAAAATTCTTCTCTGGAATTGATGAATCAAACTTCAAGCTATTCCAACACAACGGTAAAACATATGGCATGCCAGTTTCTGCTTGGGTTGGTGCAATGTTTTACAATAAAGATATTTTGAAGCAAGCTGGATACACTGAATTCCCTAAGACATGGGACGACTTTATTACTATGGGCAAGAAGATTAATGATTCTGGTAAAGTCGCATTCTTGGAAGATTTTAACACACAGCCATCTGGCACATTCGAGGCATTATTAGCAAGTAAATATGCTTCTGACAAAAACGATAAGCAAGACGAAGTAATCTGGAACGGATCTTCAACATTTAGTAAAGAGTGGACTCCAGCATTGAGCGAATGGGCTAAAGCTATAGACGCAAAAGTCATTCCTCATAAGAGCATTGGCCTAACAGCAGATCAGGTAAAGCAAGAATTTGTCACTGGAAATCTTGCAGTTATGCGTTCTGGTCCTTGGGATTTGGCAGATGTAAAAGCCTCTGGAATTAATTTTGGTGTTGCTCCTATGCCTTCTTATAAGAATGGAGAGCAGTGGATTAATGGTGGCCCTGACCAAGGATTCGCTATTGCAGCTAAAGCATCTAAAGCTCAGCAAGAAGCAGCAAAAACATTCTTAGCATATTTGAACAGCAAGGATGGTCTTAAGACGTTCACAACAAATGCTGGAACTTTGTCATTATCTGATAAGTATCGCGCAGATCCTCCTGCTGAACTTGCTGGAGTTATTAAAGATTATTTCCAAAATAACAAATTCTACTGGGTGAACTTCTCCAAGTCTCCTAGCGCAATGATGACAGAAATGGCATCTCGTCAACAAGAGCTAGTTCAAGGAAAAATCACTCCAAAAGAATTCACTAAGTTGTTAGACGATAAATGGAATTCGATGAAATAGTATAAGCAGAATGGGTTGCACTCTGAAATTTTAAATCAGTAAAATCTGTTACAGAGTGCAACCCGTTTTCATTGACGAGAGTAATTTGCATCTGTAATCCTGTTAGCAATAGCAGATTTGTAGATCATAGAGGGGGCATTACTATGAGGTGTTCACCAAACAATAACAGCAATTCTGAGCAAATAAGACATAAGTTTTCTGTATCTTCAGCTGACTTTAAAGATAATTTAACTTCATTTTGGTTCCTATTGCCAATAGTGATTATTTTTATTGTGTTAACTTTAATTCCTTTAATGCAATCAATTTTTTACTCATTTACTGATTTCAATGGCTACGATTTAAATTTTCACTTCATCGGCTTGCAAAAGTATCAACAAGTCTTTTCTGACACATCATTACTTTCAGCATTAATTTTTACATTGATGTATTCATTCATCGTTACCATCGTAGTTACATGTCTGGCAATTCCTCTAGCCGTTGTTTTAAATCAAGCAATGATTGGTAAGAGTTTTTTGCGATCATTATTCTTCTTCCTAGGAGTACCAGCACAAGCGGTAATTGGTCTAATTTGGCAATACATTTTTTCTCCTTTAGATTCTGGAGTCGCCAATCAAGTTTTACACACATTTGGCTTACCTTCTATTCAATGGCTTTCTCAAGATAACTGGGCACGTTTTTGCGTAATGTTCGTAGCAGTATGGATGCAAGTTGGATGGCATGCTACTTTATACATCGCATGGCTTCAGGCAATTCCAGCAGATCTCTATGAACAAGCGAGAGTAGATGGTGCGAATGGTTTACAGCGATTCGTTCATATAACTTTGCCACAGTTAATTCCAGGAATGGTTGTTTCAACATTTTTATTGATGACAACTGCTTTGAAAATATACGACTTACCATACACATTGACCGCTGGAGGTCCTGGTCATTCCACAAATACCATAACTCAAGCGATAATTATGCGCGGCATGGGACAATCTGACGTTGGTTTAGCATCAGCATTATCTACATTATTCACGATTGCTTGCGTAATTGTTATTGCAATCCAAATGAAGGTATCAAGCACAGTTGCAAGGAGATTCCAATAATGAATAAGCGTCACAAAATCGTATCTCAAACAGTTCGAACTATAGTTGTTTGGACAATTGCTCTAATATGCGCTGTCCCCCTGTACTACGTTGTAATTAGTTCATTCAAAACACCTATCGACATGATTAAACACCCATTGCAGCTACCAACACAATGGTTATGGAATAATTACATAGATGCGTTTGCAGATGGAACAATCATTCAAGCATTTATAAACACAATTATTGTGACTGCTGTTGCTGTTATTTTGCAAGTATTAATCGGATCACTTGCAGCTTATGGTGTAGTACAGAAAAAATCTCTTTTTACTATGATTATTGGGTCAATCCTAATGATTACATTTGCAATACCAGTACAAGCGACTTTATTGCCTTTATACCGTATGGAATCTTCAATAGGTTTAACAGATACTCTTACAGGTCTTGTAGCGCTATATATGGGTAGCTGCGTCTTTTGCTATTTTCTTATTGTTGGCTATATGAAAGCTCTTCCACAAGAATTATTTGAAGCAGCAAAAATTGATGGCGCAGGACCATTCCGAATATATTGGACTATAGTTCTGCCTCTTATACGTCCAATTATTGTAGCCGTAGTTGTTTTCCAAACAATGGGTACTTGGAATGACTTTCTTTTACCAAGCGTGTTCTTATCATCAACAGACAAACAGACTGTTGTCTTACAGGTTTACAATGCTGTACAACAATTCACAACAAACTGGCCTTTGTTCATGGCAACGACTGTATTAGCTTTGATTCCAGTGTTTATTTTCTTCTGCTTCTGCCAGAAGTGGATAGTTTCTGGTCTTTTAGCTGGATCAGTAAAGGGCTAAATATTTATAGCTAAATGTTTTTACATAATTAGGATAATCAATGAAGATAATCAATTTTAATAAAAAGTGCATGTGCATATTTTCTGCTATATGTATAAGTACATGTGTTGTACAAAGTAACTGGTTTTCGGTGGCAAACAGTTTAGAAATCAATTCTAAGCATAGCCGTACATTTAAGAATAGAGACACTGATAAAGCCAAGACAAATATTCCTGTTCGTTTCATGATTGACGACAACGTAATAAAAACATTACAAGTCGATTTTGATGGCAAAGATTATACGATCTATGACAGTAATCTGCCAGAAAATCCTATTAGGAAAGGTAAAGATTTTCTAGGCTGGTTTTGGCGAATAAAAAGCTCAGGAAATGAATATAAGGCAATCTTCCCATTTAAATTATCTCTAATTCCTGAGACTCTTCATTCTGAACTAAGCAATGGCGTCACATTTTACGCAAAATTTGGTAAGAATATACCAGGTAATCAACTACAAAAACAAGGCTATCGTTTGATTTTTCATGATGAATTTAATGAAAATAATTTGGATACAAAATATTGGGTAAATAAATATCTATCTTCATGGAGCACTACTTCGCAAAATGCGAGTAACTATCTAGTTAATAATGGACATTTGCAATTACAGATTAATCAAAATTCTCAACCATGGTGTCCAGAATTTGATGGGCAAACTATTGTTAGCGGTATTTCTACCGGTAATCGCAATAGCTTACACAATTGGACAGGAAAAAACATCGTTCGCAATCCAGACAAAACAGAGCTAACTCATATTAATCAATATGGCTATTACGAGATGAGAATGAAAGGTCAACCTGGTTCTGCTAGACATAGCGCATGGTGGCTCTTAGGATTTGAAGATACTCCAGAGCAAAGTGCTGAAATTGATATCATGGAAGTACAAGGCAGGGACAATCATAAGGTTCCACCAAATCTACATTCTTGGAGAGATAAAATTGCTTTTCCTCATTTTACTGGATTGAGATCGTATTACGACAAAAATAAGAGTTTCAATGATGAATATCATGTATATGGTTTTGATTGGCAAAAAGGTACAGGAACACGCTCTGGATACCCAGATCGTATCGTTTTTTATGTAGATGGTAATGAATACGCTAAAGTATCAGTAAATATTGACTATCCTATGATTCAGCTTTTGTCTTTATACGAAAAACGATCAGGAGGTTGGACAGGGTCATGGCAATGGGAGCCTTATCCTAATACCATGGATATAGATTATGTTCGAGTTTACAAAAAGTTGCCTAAAAATCAACATAATTTATCCTCCGATCAATTACATATTGTTAGCATTATTGCTGAAAACCCAATTGTTGGTAATAAAGATATAAATACAAAATCTTATGACATTAATGGTGATGGTATTAAGGATTATTATGAAAAGAACATATTAGGCACAAAATCATATGTACGCGTTAATTGGAGTGATGGAATAGAAACTCAAGAACCAGTAACATGGGATCCAATAACAGAAGATGATATTTCAAAATTACGTAGCGGTAAAACAGTAATGAAACGTGGGATTGTAAATATTGTTTCTTTGCAGAAGCATAGCAGTCATGTAACCCACATGGTTATCACGCCTGAATTTTCAGCAAACAATATGAAACGATATAGTTCTAATGGACTTGTTCCTGTAGAACCTCATGCTATAGATAATCTTTTTAATGGGGAGATCACCAATAGATATAAAACTGGAGTATTCGACTTTAAGCCTTCTCATTTAAAGCAAGAAAAGATATCAATTAATTATAAATTTGATAAATGTAGATCAATATCTGGCATAGAGTTCTACGCTAACTACGGTAATGATCAGGCAATTAAAAAATTTAAGCTTTCCACATCTAAAGATGGAATAAATTGGGAAAATATAAAAGATGGACAAAAAGATATGATTTTTACTATTCCTTGGAAAACTTCTCAAGTCCATATAGAACGCCAATATATAAAAATCCCTGCAGCTATTCTAAAGAATTCTTTTAAATACTATCGTATTATTCCTGTAGATATCGGAAATACTTGGCATCATATGGCTATGAGTGAAATACATTTTGTTTCTAAATAAATAGCAGCAACAAAAATAACCTCTAATAATCACATAACACATTCTTAGTACATATGCATGTTACTACTCTGTAGTGTTTTTGTTTTCAAAACTACGCATTTTGGGAACAAAAACACTACAACTTCATATATATCACATATTTCAACTCGAAGCCATAAAGCTCGCACGTTACAGCACGCTCACATAATCGTAACCCTATTCTCACATTTGTTCCCTCTTTATACAAAAACGACTACAAATGCGGGCAAAAAGGAACAATAGCAGACAAAGACGTGAGCGCGCTGTAACGCGCGAACGTCGAAACACACCCTACGCCATATTCACCCCCATAGCACGTACAAATACAAGTAAAAAATGACCTGCATAAGTGCATACGGTTATAAACTAGTCAGCCATGCAGGTTACGAGAATAAAAAAAGTTGCTCAGCTACAAGCAAAAAGCTATAAAACCGAGCAACCAATTTACACTGCTAAAACTGCTTACTTATTTTTGCGCAATCCACCACGACGAGCAGCAAATAGCGCTCCAGCAGCAGCGAGAAGCGATGCCAGCAGCCCAGTAGGAGCAACAACAGAACCAGTATTCATGCCACTGATTTCTCCACGCTTATTACTATCACTACTCATTTCAGCATTCGAATAAGCACGCATACCAGCAGACTTAGAATTCTTAATAACCTGAGCACGAACATCATCACGAACCTGCGAAGCACGAGACTTAGCAGCAAGCAAAGCCTTACGTGCAGCACTCAGCTTCTCAACAGCAGCATTCACTTGTTCCTGAGTGCTATGAGGATCGTCCGCTACCTTTTTAGCTTCCGCCAAAGCACTATCAACATTAGATTTTGCCTTAGAAACATCAATATCCGCCTGCTTAACAGCTGGAGAATTCTCTACACCAGAATCGATATTTGCATCATGTGATCCATTATCATTGGATGCATTATCTTGCTTAGCAGCAGAACTGCTGGTGACACCATTACCACTATTTGTACTCTTGCTAACATTCCCTGAATTAATAGAATTGCCAGAGTTATCATCCACATTGTTCTGCTGCGAACCATTGGCATTATCGCTAGATTGCAAATCGGATTCAGCACCCTCGATCTGCAAATGCAACTCGCCCTTATCTACAATAGCTGGCGCATTATCATTCACACCAAAACCAGAATCACGAGTTTGCTCTGGAGTTGGAGTTGTATCGGGAGTTGGAACTGGAACAGGCTTTTGCTCAAACTCTGGATTCACAGGAATAACTGGAGACAGAGACTGAGTAGGAGCTACACCAGTCAACGCATTCTTAGCCTGCTGGAGCTTCTTCAAAGCAGAATCAACAAGAGCTTGACGCTCTGATTGAGTCTTAGAAGCAAGATCTTTACCAGTACCAGATATATCAGCCAACTTTGAAACGAGATCTTGCGCATCTTGCAAAGCATCATTATATGCAGTCTGTTTATCCGAAGTGTCATATAGGTACACAGAAGACATTCTCACAGTGCCTTCAAGAGCAATCTCTTCCTGCAAAGCACTAATATCAGCACCATTCAACGAAGCTGCAGCAGTCTGAAGCTTCTGCAAAGCATTGTCAACAGCACTCTGCTTATCCTCAGGAGACTGAGACTTATTGTTCTTCGCTTCACTCAAAGCATTCTGAGCTTCGATAAGAGCCTGATCAAAAGTAGTCTGCTTATCTTTATCAGCATTCTTATACTGCGGCTTATCCTTTATATCAGTATCCTTAGTAACTTCAGACTGCAGCTTAGATGTATCAACAACGCCATCCAGCTCGTTCGATGCAATTTCAAGATTATCCTTAGCAGTCTTTATTGCCTGCTCAGTCTTACCATTAGGGTTCTTCAAGATTTCTTCAGCAGCTTTCAGAGCCTTATCAAAATTATCTCGCTTATCTTGATTGGCATTCTTGTAAGACACTTTAGACTTCTTAGTATTGGCATTATCAACAGCGTTATGCAAATCAGAAATATCATGACCATCCAAACCATCGATAGCTTTGGTAAGCTTATTGATAGCATCAGAAATTTCCTTCTCTGTTGCACCAGCTTTATTTACGATATTTTCTGCAGAAGCTATAGCGTCATCAAGCGCTTTACTATTGGTATTAGAAGCATTCTTATAAGCAGGAGTACCCTTCTTACCTTTTGCCTCCGTAAGCTTTCCTGTCAACTTAGTCTTGTCAACACCATCAAGATTACTAATAGCATCATTAAGTTTATTTAATGCTTCATCAATAGCTTTCTGCTTTTGCTCAGGAGTGTTCTTTGACTTATCATTATTAGCGTCAGCAAGAGCAGACTCAGCGCGATTGAGAGCCGTATCAACAGCTTGCTTCTTTTCTTGAGAAGCATTCTCATACTTAGGATCGCCATCAGATTTAGGATCAGTTGTTGACTTCTTCATTTTCTTTGCTTTTTCTACAGCAGCTTCCAAATCAGAAGTTTTAACCTTACCATTAAGATCGTTAAGTGCATTATCCAAGTCGTCTTTTGCTTTACTGATCTCAACATCTGATGCGCCAAGCTTCTTTTCGATTTCCTCAGCATATTTTAACGCTTTATCAAAAGCAGATTTCTTATCTTCCGACGCGTTATTGTAAACAATTTCAGATTGCTTTGAATTCGCTTTCTTAATAGCTTTGCTCAACTCAGTCTTATCATGACCATCAAGAGCATCAATTGCTTTGCTTAACTTAGATTCTGCCTCATTAATAGACACCTGTGAAGCATCTTTTTGGTCATAAACTTTCTTTGCATTGGACAGAGCAGTATCAAAATCATTCTTCTTATCTTTAGAAGCATTCTCATACTTTGGATTCTTCTTCTTAGAAGAATCATCCTGACCCTGCTTATTCTTGCCTTGCAATTCATAAGCTATCTCAATTTCACGCTGAAGCTTTGACTTGTCAACAGTATTACCACCGAGATCCTTAACAGCATTTTCTAATTTGTTCTTAGTCTCATCAACCTTGGCACCATCAGCATTCGTACCCTTAGTTAGATCAACAAGAGTAGATGCATTTGTTAATGCAGTGTCAAAAGCATTCTTCTTAGATGTATCCTTGTAGCCATCAGACTTCTTAAGAGTTTCTTTCTGTTTATTGACCAAATCAACAAGAGTCTTAAGATCACTCATCTTCTTGTCAAGCTCTTTAGCCTTAGCAACAACAGCAGTGATGGCAGTCTTAGCCTGATCAACAGTCTTCAAATTATCGCTGGTAGGATCAGTTTCAACATCATCAATTTTCTGCTTCAAAGCATCCTTTTGAGCTTTGTTAAGATTCGTGAGCTTATCTACATCAGATTTAGCATCACTCTTAGCTTTATTTAACTCAGCTTCCTCAAGAATACCCTCAACTTCTCGCAAATCATTAGCTTTATCAATGCGATTATTTAGATCTGTAGCTTCTTGATCAGTAAGATCACCTTTCTGCTTCAGATCAGCAATCTTCTTCTTAGCTGCAGCTTTAACATCCTCAAACTCAGCTTTGTTGAGAATCTCTGCAACTTTATCAAGACTATTTGCTTTATCAATATCACCCTGATACTTCTGCTTTTCAGTATCATTAAGATTAGTAAGCTTACCGATAGTATCCTTAGCAGCTTGCTTAGCAGTATCAAGACCATTATTATTACTGTTATCAGCATCAGTCTGATTCTGATCGCCCTTTAGTGTAGCAGCATTTTTGGCTTTGTTTACACCATCAGTATCCTGAGCCGCATTAACTTTCTTAATAAACTGCTCTTTGTCCTCAGGCTTGAGTTTATCATTCCCGTTAATTTCATTAATAGCAGCCTGCTTTTGCTTCTCAAGCTCAGCTTTCTTCTTAGCTTCTTCAGCCTTGCCTGTGTCTTGCTGCTCCTGTTGATTCTGAGTTTGTATATCAGTATCAACCTTCGTATTATCTTTCTGCTGCTGCTGTTTCTGTTGTTGCTCAGCCTGCTGATCAGCTTGTTGCTGCTGCTTATTATGCTCTTCCTGTTTCTTTTGATCCTGATCCTTTTGGAACTCGTTTATCTTCTCACGGATCTTTTCAGGATCAGTCTCATTACCAATCTTCTTTTTGAGTTCTTTCTTCTGATCTTCAGGTAAACCAAGATTATCCTGAGCATTCTCAATCTGCTTTTGAGCATCTTTCTTTTTCTTCTCATCTTGACCATGCTTATCAGCAGACTTAATAATCTTGTCTAAATCGTCTGGCTTAGCAATCTTGTTGATTTCACTTTGATGTTCTTGCTTAAACTTATTGATTTCTTCATCATTTAAGCCATTCTTCTTAAGAATCTTGTCAATAAGATCATTAGCTTCTTTCTTAAGTTCTTCAGGCTTAGGAGCGGCAGCATTAGATACAAAGCAATCGTTCTTAGTAAGACTGAATGCTAAATCAGAACCACCATATTTACTAGATTTTCTAACTTCAATGGAGTCGCCTAAATAAATTGTTACAATTCCATCTTCACCACCAAATCCACCTCTAACCAATTTAAGATTAGATCCATTTTTTTCAATCCACTGTCCACTATATCTGTAAAGTTGCATTCCATTACCTATACTGTCACCAGTAGTGGTAAGTTTATTCAGTAAGCCATCAGTCTTAGTTATAAAATCTGTAGTTATTTCAGCATTTCCTGATTTAACTTTCCAATTATCTTGAATGAACTTTATGACAAAACTATTCCAATCAGCAACCTGCGGCTTATCCTTATCGTTAATAGCAATCTTAGTGATGTTGTACTTGTAACCATTATTATTTTTTGTTTCAGTTTTTGGCTTTTCTGGATTACCATTGGTATACGCCAACTCAGAATAGTCGAAGGTAGAAGTTGAATCATCACTAAACTTAACAGTCATAATATGCTTATCATTATCAAATGTGATAGCACTATTTTCATTATTACCTTTTAGCTTGCTTTTAAGACCATTATTGGCTGTTAATATAGCTTTTCTAACTTTATTCTGTTCTTCCTCTTTTAAACTCTTAGCATTATCAACTGCTGTACGAGCTGGAAGTGTAATATTCGTCAAATCAGCGAGTGGCTTACTTTTATACACCATCTTGCTGCCATCGAGCTTATCATTAGACTTATCAGTATAAGTGATAGTTACATCACCATTACTACTAACAGAAATAGCTTTTTTCTTAGCATCGTCTGTATTTGGATTTCCTATAGCATCCATGAATTCTTTGTTAGATTGATTAATTTCATAGATTTTTTCTAACAATGTTTTTTGTTCAGATGCGGACAAATTACTTGGATTTCCAACTGCCATTGGCACTGGATAGTAAGGGGTAAACTTATCCGCAAGTGAACGCTGCTTCTTTACAAGATACTGGCCTTCAATTGTCTTAGTGGAAGGAGTGCCAATTTTATCATCAAACGTGATAGTCGCTTTACCGTTACCATCAACAGTTACACTCTTGATATTTTTATTCTGATTAGCATTCTTAATAGCATTTTCAACTTGCGTCTTCTCTGTTGAATCAAGAGAAGACGCATTCTTCACAGGAGTCAAAGCTGGATACGTAATTTTTGTGCGCTCTGACAATGGCACGTAGCGCTTAGTTAGATTCTCCTTAGAAATAGTATCCTTAGAGTCATCTTTGTACGTAATAGTCGCGCTACCATCATTATTAACTTTTACAGCCTGTTTGAAAGCCGCTTCAGTTTGAGTCTGTTCCATACCTTTAAGCTTTTTCAACACATCGGTATTACTCTTATTAGCATCCCACAGCTTTGTAAGAACATTATCCTTTTCGTCTTTCGTAAGACTCTTGCCATATTTCGCAGAATCAACCTCTACCTTATCATTTGGATAATTAAGCTCTAACTCCTGAGCATACTTTGGTAACGTTGGAGCAATCTCAACTTTGCCAACAGTGTAATGCCAGTTGCCCATCACCTAGTACACACCTGCAGCAAACTTTAAAGGCTCCGTTTTATCTTTCAGTTTGATAACAAAGCTAATCTTAGATTTTCTATTGCCCCTACTCTCCCAGTTAATAATTAGTGCACTCGTATCGTTCATATATGCTGTAGAAGTATTGTAAGTATCACCTGAGTTGTCATAACCGCCGGCTTCACCAGTCATCCTCTTCCAGTTATTCTCAAACTCAGTTTTCTCCGTATTCTTACTAAACCAGAAACGGCTTGCAGACTGATTCCAAGCATCCTTTCCATATGTTGCACCTGTTTGTTTGGAACCGCCATCACCAGTCAACTGTTCATCTTTATGCAAAGTAACTTTATTATCTACAATGTCAACATCCTTAGGCACGCTCGCCCACCAGAATGGTCGACCACCCCACCATTCACCCTGAGAATTAAACTGGTATTCGACCTTGTAATACTGTCCGTAAGTTTCTCTATCAGCCTTATTCTTATCAGTTACCTGATTCTTATCGCAAGGAAGTGCTTTAATATCAACATACCTCTGCGCCTTTGTAGAAGAATCACGATTCGCATACCTATAGCTGCCGTCAGGCATATTCACGCCATTAGCCCATGCATGGTTAGATGGCAATCCTGCTCCACATGCAAGCAAACTTGCTAGCACTGCTGTTAAAGCAATTTTAGGAAGTACAGAGACCCTTCTAGAAGAAGTTGCCTCAAAGTTTGTAGACGTAATCGATTTCGCCATTGAATCGATAACAGAATTATCTAGGTACGAAGATTTTGTGCACTTTTTAGATATGGATATGTGTTTCGCGCTATTTTGTTTACTCGTCATATACTTCACCCTTTTAGGACGTCTATACTTTTCGACTTTTTGCATCACAGGCAAATATTTGTTCATAAAATGTAGAATAACTAACAAAACAAAGCACAGAGATAGCAAATTGCCAATTAGAGTAATCTACCCCCCCCCCCGTGGAAAAATTCAATAATTTTGAGAGAATTTGTTGAGTGATTTTAATCACAGATTTATATTATTTTTTAAAAAATTACTGATTTTCCTTACTAAACATTAACAAAATAAGGTTTACACAAATTTTCGCTATATATTTTTTATTAATGATATTGATAAGCATAAGCTATACACGACATGCCGTTACACTCGAATACAAGTAAACTAACGCGGGATAAGAAAAACACTACAAGATAATCAAAATCACGTAAGAATATTCCCGCATTTGTTCCCTTTTTGAGCAAAATAGAAACAAACACGGGAGACGCGACCTGCATGAGCTCTTAAAGCGTAGCGCGCGAACGACATGATGTACTTTGCACCAGATTCACCCCAACTCGCGCACTATAGCACTCTAGAAATAGCAAATTTTCAGGAGATCACCTATTAACAAACTTGCTGTATGCATCCTCATCTGCAACGACATCAAGCTCACCAATCCAAATAAACGGATCAGTAGCCTTGCAAAAACCATACTTAAAGAAATAAAGACCATCGCTAACATCAAGTGAGAACACACCACCCATGTTAAAGTACTTCATTCCAAGCTCATGCGCCCACTGAATCAAATCCCATATAGACAAATACCCTGGGCTCACCTTGCCCTGCATGGTCGCAGTAGCACCATACATGTACCATAATTCACCGTTATAAGGCAAACCAATCATGCACGCAATAGTCTTACCCTCATAGTCCGTGCTATAAATTCTCATTTCTGGATAAGCTGCAAGCAATCTCTCAAAATACTCTTTAGGTCTGTATGTAATACCGTGTCTTTTTGCCATAATCTCAGTAAGCTCATAGAACTTGTCAATATCTTCCTGAGAACGACTCCACCTAGATGTAACGCCAGCTTTTAAAGAAGCCCTTATGTGCCTTCTTGTCATCGCACTAAACCCAGCAAGAAGATCATCCGTAGACTTACCCTCAAGATCTAGCATCATCTCATATCGAGGATTGGAGAAAGAATGAAGTTTTTCCCCATCGCTCCTAAAAGTAAAACCTTGCTCTCTATACTTCTTAACAAGATCTTGATCGTTTTTAACGCAAGGATCCATTCGCAGCAAAAACGCATTGTACTTTTCAATAAGAGGCTTAGCTTCTTCAATCAGCTTCTTAGTGGTTTCTATATCATAAAAATCACTTACTGGTCCATGAGGAGCATAGAGGAACATTTTATCATCAACAGCTTTTATGCCGAGAACAGACATTGCTGCTGTAATCTTACCGTTTTCTTCTAGATAAACGTATTCACTAATCCAGTTGCTTTTCACATCTGCCCAACGCATATCTTGCATAGCGTTTCCATAAGGCGAATGTTTTATGAATTCCTCATACTCTTGGACTTTAGAAGAATCATTTTTATCAAGTATCGGCATTTGTTCTCCTTTTTAGCTCAATACGTGATTTTAATTCAGTTTTACTCTGATAGCACGAGTTATACGCGATTTAGCGAGTAAGCTTACGATGCAAGCGATGAGGACGAGCAGCTTCTTCACCAAGGCGTGCGATCTTATTTTCTTCGTAAGCTTGGAAGTTACCTTCGAACCAGTACCATTTTGCAGGATTCTCATCGTCGCCTTCCCACGCAAGAATATGCGTGGCAACGCGGTCAAGGAACCAACGATCGTGGCTCACCACTACAGCGCAGCCTGGGAAGTCAAGCAAAGCGTTCTCTAGGCTTTCAAGAGTCTCAACATCTAAATCGTTAGTAGGCTCATCAAGCAGCAGCAAGTTGCCGCCCTGCTTAAGAGTTAAAGCCAAATTCAAGCGATTACGCTCGCCGCCAGAAAGCACGCCCGTAAGCTTCTGCTGATCCGAACCTTTAAATCCAAAGCTTGCAACATATGCGCGAGTAGGGATTTCAACGCCTGCAACTTCAATAAAATCAAGTCCGCCTGAAACAGCTTCCCACAAGTTCTTATTAGGATCCAATCCTGCACGATTCTGATCCACGTAAGAAATCTTCACAGTATCTCCAACTGTAAGCTCTCCACCAGAAAGTGGCTCCAAGCCCACAATCGTCTTGAAAAGCGTAGACTTACCAACACCGTTCGGACCAATCACGCCAACAATACCGTTACGAGGCAAAGTAAACGACAAATCGTCGATTAACACGCGATCTCCAAAAGCCTTGTGAATATGCTTCGCTTCCAAAACTTGCGATCCCAAGCGTGGACCTGCAGGAATTTGAATCTCCGAAAAATCAAGCTTCTTGGAATTGCGTGCCTCTTGCTCCATCTGGTCATAACGCTCCAAACGAGCCTTGTTCTTAGCCTGACGAGCCTTCGGCGAGCTACGCACCCAATCAAGCTCATTCTTTAAGCGCTTAGCAAGCTTGGCATCCTTAGCGCCCTGGATTTCCATACGCTTAGCCTTGGTTTCCAAGTAAGTGGTGTAATTGCCCTTGTATGGGTAAAGCTGACCACGATCCACCTCGCAAATCCACTCTGCTACGTTATCCATAAAGTAGCGATCGTGGGTTACAGCAATAACAGCGCCTTCATACTTGTGTAAGAACTGTTCCAACCAAAGAATAGACTCAGCATCCAAATGGTTTGTAGGCTCGTCCAGCAGCAACAAATCTGGGGCTTCAAGAAGAAGCTTGCACAGCGCCACTCTACGCCTTTCTCCACCCGAGCACACAGAAACAGGCGAATCTGGGTCTGGGCATTGCAAAGCATCCATCGCCTGCTCAAGCTGAGAATCCAAATCCCAACCATTTGCAGCATCAATCTCTGTTTGCAACTTACCCATTTCTTCCATCAATGCATCAAAGTCAGCATCTGGATTTGCCATCTCTTCGCCGATTTGGTTAAAACGCGCTACTTTTTGCGCAATCTCACCAAATGCCATCTTAATGTTTTCGCCAACCGTCTTCGTTTCATCTAGAGGTGGCTCCTGCTGCAAAATTCCAACGGTATAACCTGGCGTAATCGAAGCCTCGCCGTTTGATACATTCTCCAAACCAGCCATAATCTTCAGCAACGTTGATTTACCCATGCCGTTAGGCCCTACAACGCCAATCTTTGCGCCTGGTAGGAAGCTTAAGGTAACGTCGTCTAGAATCACGCGATCCCCGTAAGACTTGCGTGCCTTAATCATTTGGTAAATAAATTCAGCCAAAGTAATATACCATCCTTAAAAATTGAATTTAAATTGAATTAAAATTAAATTATTACAGCAGATTTTTAAATTTTAGGTTTGTGTTTATGTTTTGTATTTCGGTTTTATACTTATATTTTTAAATTTTATATTTTAAATAATTTTAAATCGCAGCAGCTGACTGTGCCCTGTCGGAAGTACCACTTGATGCATCCGCACCATCTTCTGGAGGAAGTTGGCACATCCACTCACCCACAATACCAATAATCATGTCTACAAGACATACTATTCCAGCTATAATGCATTCACGAATAATGTTGGAATAGAGCGGAATATTTGCATGCGGCCAACACATGAATAGTTGCCCAGCATACCAGCCAGTTAGAATCGCTCCAGCCATTCCAAGCGCTTTTGCAAGCATAAGAGCTGCAACAGCAAGCTGCATATTTAAATGCTTATGCTCCTCTGGCTTTGCAGTAACATACTGATGCGTCTGCCAAGTAAGAATAAAGGTAACTATTCCACCAATTGTCATAAACGCAAGAACAACCCACGGCGCACCAGAAAGCGATATTGCGCTTGATTCCGTAATAGACACCAGGAATGCGCCGAATACAAATCCAAATAGCACCCCGAGTACAAAGTACCACCAAGGCGTGCGGTAAGCTTTCATCAACACTCTCCCATAATCCAACGTTCTGAATAAATACCGACTCGCGCTGCATCTGGTGCAAACGCAAGTTTGTACGCAAGTGGTTCTCCGTCAATTGAAGCATCTGGCTCAATTTGCATCCATGGCTCCAATTGTGCAGCATTTAGCTGTGAATCAAGCCTATCTGAATCCATAGTCTTTGTGTTTGAACTATCAGATCCGTATTGCCTCGTGCCTAAAATTCTCAATCGCAAATTTTGTTCTTGAGAAATTTGCATTTCTTTGATCTTAAGCGCTAAATCATCTTCTACCATTGTACTAGATACCACTATTATTGCAGAATATTCTTCGCCTTTATCAGAGCTTACCTGATATAGCGCCGAAACGCCGTCTAATTGAGTTGAAATAGGTTCTTTCGATTGCTCCAAACTCGTGATTACATCTAGCATGGCGAATTTTGTTGACTCTGATTTTTCTCCCTGCATTGACACTACTGCAGTCGTGATAATTGGATTATAGCCAGATTGACTATAGACAGAATCTAAAGAAGAATTAGAATCGCTGGTTGCTTGCGACTTATCTTTAGACTCATCTCTCGAAGTCTCATCTTGTAATTTTTCCTTCTGCTCAGCCGCAAAAGGCGACGCATCTGTAGGATTCGCCAATCCAAAAATCTGCGATGTTTCCACATCGTCTGCAACCCTACGAATCGTAATAGACACGCCATCTGCATTAGGTAAATCATAAGAAGCATCGTTAAAATCAGCTTTAAACTGCGCATTAACAGTAATCTCTGCCTGTTTAACAAGCCAAGATTTCATAGCTGAATCCAGTAGCCTTCCAGCCGTAAGCTCCAAACAGATCGAAGAATTCTTAGCAATATCATCATCTTGAACACACGAGTCCAAAACGCGGCTAAGCCTTTTAGAAATCTGGGCAATATCAACCGTTTGGGTAGAGTCGCCAGCAACCGCTGCCCTCAAATCTAAACTCAAAACAGCGTCAACACTAAGGCGAGTATATAAGCCAATAAAAGCATCAGTATCACTCGGTTTAATACCACTTAACTTAATTGTGTCCATAATCGCCTCCCAAAAATATTATACGCGCGGTGCTTTGCATAATCGCTAAACACCGCGCGTAAAATTGTTAAATTAAATTATTATTTAAATTAAATTATTATTTTAGACTTTTATTTTCATCTGTAGAATCAGCTGGCGACTTATCCTCAGTATTATCCTTAGAAGAATCACCCTCAGAGGCATCATCCTTAATAACACCAATATTTCGCTTCAAGCTTTCTGGAATCTCTACAGGAGGAAGAGGCGAATCTGGACGATCCGAATTAGAAAGCCACAAATCGCGCTCTGGAGCCTTACGAATCTTAGAGAAGATTTGCTCAAGCTCTTTCTCGTTAAGCGTTTCCTTAACAAGAAGCTGACGAACCAACTCATCCAAAACATCACGATTATTATTAATAATCTCCCACGCCTCAGTGTGAGCCGTTTCAATCAACTTGTGAACTTCTTCATCAATCACTTCGGCAGTTTTATTAGAGAACTTACGCGATTGCAAAGAATCCAAAGAACCAGAAGAATCCTGATCAGCGTCCATCCACTTTACGGCACCAAGCTTAGAGGAGAAACCATATTCAACAACCATCTTACGAGCGATTGCTGTAGCTTTTTCAATATCGTTAGAAGCGCCAGTAGTTGGATCGTGGAACACAACCTCTTCCGCAGTACGGCCGCCCATAGCATACGCCATTTGATCAAGCAACTGATTTCGAGACTGAGAATAGCGGTCGCTAGTTGGCATAACAGCCGTGTATCCAAGAGCGCGTCCACGAGGCAAAATTGTAACCTTAGTAACAGGATCCGTATGATGCAAGGCAGCAGCAACGAGCGCGTGACCACCTTCGTGATACGCAGTGTTACGCAACTCATCCAAAGCCATGCCTTTAGACTTCTTTCTAGGACCAGCCTGAACGCGATCAATCGCCTCGTCAATAGCGCGATTGTCAATAAGCTGAGCGCCAGAACGAGCGCAAAGCAAAGCCGCCTCATTAAGCACATTAGCCAAATCCGCGCCCGTAAAACCAGGAGTTCGAACAGCAACCATATGAAGATCAACGTCTGGAACAAAAGGCTTGCCTTTAGCGTGAACCTTAAGAATCGCCTCGCGACCTTCCAAATCTGGAGCTTCCACAGCAACCTGACGATCAAATCGTCCTGGTCGCAAAAGCGCAGAATCAAGCACATCTGGGCGGTTCGTAGCAGCGATAATAATCAAATTAGTGTCGTTATCGAAGCCATCCATCTCCACAAGCAGCTGATTAAGCGTTTGCTCGCGCTCATCGTGGCCGCCTGTCATACCGCTACCGCGGCGTCGTCCAACTGCATCAATCTCATCAATAAAGATGATTGCTGGAGCGTTCTTCTTAGCCTCATCGAATAGCTCGCGCACGCGAGAAGCACCAAGACCAACAAACATCTCAACAAAGTCCGAACCAGCCATAGCATAGAACGGCACACCAGCTTCGCCTGCAATAGCACGCGCAAGAAGAGTCTTACCTGTTCCTGGAGGGCCATAAAGCAGCACACCGCGCGGAATACGCGCGCCCAAAGCCTTGTAGCGAGAAGGATCCTTAAGGAATTCCTTAATTTCCTCAACTTCTTCTACAGCAGACTGTTCACCTGCAACATCCGCAAACTTAGTCTTAGGTGTTTGACCTTCCAAAAGCTTTCCGCGTCCACGGCCGCCACCCATTCCAAGCATTCCGCCGCCAGCGCTTGCCATTCTGCCAAACATGAACCAAACAAGCCCAAGCAGAATCAAAATCGGCAGCATAGATGTGATCAGATAAGAAATTATGCTAGAAGACTGCATGCTAACAGTCCAACCATTAACTGGCTTAGCTTTTTCGATATCCTGAACAACAGTCTTACTCTGAGCAATCGTATAGTAGAATTGCACGTCTTTTCCATAATCGTGCTTCTGCTTATCGCGCTTATCGAGCTTAACATACTTCTTGTCAAGCGTAAGCTTTACAAGCTGTTTGTTGTCAATAACCTCCACATAATTTGCACTACGCTTATGAAGCAACTCCAAGCCATCTTGCGTATCAATTGTCTGTGTACCGTTATGCACAAACATCTGGAATCCTGCTACAGACAATATCACAAGAAGAACAATCCAAGTCCAAGGAGATTTAAAGAACTTACGACGAGAATCAGGATTATTATCATTCTGCGAATCATTACCATTCTGATTCTTATTGCCGTTCTTGTTTTTATTGTTCTTATTATTCCCACTATTCCTATCTGGATTTTTTCCAAAATTAGGCGGAAGGAACGGATTATTACCGTTACCTCCCAAAGGACTTTTCATAGGTCCACCCATAGGTCCGCGAGGCGACATTGGAGAAGCGCCCATATAATCAGGCTCCTTTCAGGATCCTTCTGAAGGCTCCTTACATAGAAATATATGCTTAAAACTAGGATTAAATCCTACTATTTGGTTTCTATTATCCAGTACTTAATTATTCAAGATTACCTAAAATTAATCAAGATTTTTTAAGACTAACCAAAGTTTCTTAAGATTACTACTCAAAATCAATAAAGAATACTTAAGATTCATACACAGATGGCTTAAGAACCGCGATAGAATCAAGATTCCTATACTTTTCGTCGTAATCCATTCCAAAACCAACTACAAAAGCATCTGGAATCTCGAATCCAACGTAAGTAATATCAACTTCAACTTCGCGACGAGCAGGTTTAGTTAGAAGCGCAAACACCTTCACACTCGCAGCGCCTCTGCTCTTAAGCTCTTTAACGAGCCAATCCAAAGTCTTGCCAGAATCAACAATATCTTCAACAATAAGCACGTTTCGTCCGCGAACATCTGTAGTTAAGTCCTCGCGAACCGTAATCTGACCACTGCTTTTAGTGCCACTGCCATAACTGGAAAGACTCATAAAGTCCATCGGCGCGTTAAGACTAAGCTCCTGCGAGAAAACAGCAAGCGTGTTAACAGCACCCTTAAGCGCTGCAACAAGCAAAATATCGCGGTTCTCGTAGTCTTTACTAACTTGAGCCGCAACCTCACGAATACGCTTCATAAGTTCTTCGTGACTGATCAATTCGTAATCAATATCATCTCTTATATCAGCAATCTGCATGCTAACTATGATTGCATAAACGAATGACGGACGTGTTACAACTTACGCATTATGATTTAGACTATAAGCATGGTTTACTCACCTAGTTGGCGTAAAGGAATTGGCGAAGTAAAACGCTGCTTCGATAATCTTGGGCTAGAAGTGCAAGGTCCACAATTCTTGCAGCACGGGCAACATTTGGCTTTACCAAACGCACCAATCGTGCTGGTAGCATGCTCTGGAGGACGCGATTCGCTAGCATTAACAGCACTGGCAGTCAAAGTGTGCGCAAGCAGAGGTATTCGATGTGCAGCGATTATAGTGAACCACAACATGCAAGAAGGATCCGCAAAAGTTGCACAAAACGCTGCTAATACTGTTGCAAGTTTAGGAGTAGACAAATCACTTATATTCGTTGAGTCCGTGCAAGTTAAAGATGGCGAAAAAGGAGAAGAATCTGCAGCAAGAGACGCTAGATACGCTGCTATTATTAACGCGGCTAAGGATTTGGGTGCATCCGCAGTTCTTTTAGCGCACACGGCTGACGACCAAGCAGAAACAGTGATTATAGGTTTACGAGACTCTGCAGGTCTTGAGGCTGTAGCTGGAATGAAAAATATTACGGTTCGAAGTGGAATACGTTTTGCTAGACCGCTAATTAACCTTAGAAGGCTTGAAACAACCAATATTTGCAAAGATTTGGGCATTGAGTGGTGGGATGATCCAACAAACGGCGATTTAACACCAAGCGATGTTGAACTACCAAAGTCATACCCTCTTCGCTCAAGAATAAGACATACTCTAATGCCTTATATTTCACGGTTTTTTGCTACAGATATGACTTTACTACTTGCCAAAGGTGCCAAATTTGCACAAGACGATTTAGATTACATTAATTCTCAAGTTGACATAATAGAAAGAGAGACGATTTTAAAGCAAAATTATGATTCTTGCGCACACGAAGTAAAAATAGCAATATCACCTTTAACAAAACAACACACTTCGATAAGACGCAGAATAATCGCCCGCGCTTTAACCGCCGCTGGAATACGTTTTTCGTCAAATCATATAGAATCAATCGACGAGCTAATTACAAACTGGCACGGTCAAAAACCTGTAGCGCTTCCTGGCGGATATGCGGCAAGCAGAAAATCACAGACTATAACTATTTGCGAACGCTAGCGATTTCCCGATTTTGTTGCTGATTTTTCCATTTTGAACAACATTCTCGGTAAGTCGTTCGCGCGTTACAGCGCGCGAACGACTTCGCCGCACAGAAGCAGTGCTTCTGCATTAAGCGGCTCAGCACTCCGAATTACCTTTTCGCGCTACGCTCTAAGCGAAAAGGCAGGTCGTCGCGCACTAAAGATTAGTCAGCTCGGCCATCATCTTATTAATGCCAACATAAGTGTAGTTAACATCTCCAGGAGGATTAACAACAACCGCAAAGGTTAGCGCGCCTCCCGACTTTCTAGAAACATTGCCAACCATAGATGACACATCACCCAGAAAACCAGTTTTAACACGCAGCAAGCCAGCTGCCGAAGGATCT
The DNA here is from genome assembly GCF_049262845.1 of Gardnerella sp. DNF00109. NCBI lineage: Bacteria > Bacillati > Actinomycetota > Actinomycetes > Bifidobacteriales > Bifidobacteriaceae > Gardnerella > Gardnerella sp. DNF00109. The sequence goes on along the minus strand of NZ_CP058406.1, from coordinate 388,891 downwards.
GACAAACGATGGCGTGCCGAAGTGCACCATACACCAGGTAAAGCTAAGCCTTCTGCTGCTGCAGCACCTTTACCGATTTTAAGATTCTGAGCCTGAACTTGCACAAGAGTCACAGCACGAACAGCGGATTTAGGCGAAAGCCCAGAACAATCAGACATGTGTAATCCGTTTATATCAACGCCTAAATCGCGCAAAACGTCGCGTACAGCATCTGTGGCACCTTCTGGAGAATTACTTTTACGCATAGCGAGCGCAGTAAGACGACCAAATTCTTCCGCAATAGAATTGTCCGAATGCCTTAGCATATATGCCATAATTTCGTTAAGTGGAGCAGAAGAAACGCGGGCTATTTGCTTAAAATCAGAGGAAATCATCGGTTTTCTAGAGCTAACATATATGGATGATAATCCATCAATCTTGGAAGTTTTGCCAATTTTTGCAGAATCAGTGCTCCAAGTTCTCACGTCAATACCAAATTTTTTGAGTAGATTCGCAAAAATTAATCCCGTACTTACAGCTGGATGCCGATCTAAAAGTGGATAATCATCTGGGTCATCAGCATCATTGCCAGCAGCCACCCATGCTGCAAAATTACGATCTCTGCCTTCATCAACAGCTAAAGACGATGTTGGCGCATAAAAACGTCCTTCTTCATCATTTTCATGAATCAAATCAGGATAGCGTTTCTCTCCAAACAAGGAATCATCAACAGCAAGCTCAACAACTTTTACACCTTGTTTTTTAAGCGAATTCACAGTATTGCTAGCAAGGGTTTCAAGACCAGCTCTACCATTTACATGATTTGGATCATTGGTTGCAGCACCCATCAGCATATCGCCGCCGCCATGAAGAACGAGCCTAGCAAAACCATTTTTCACTCCAGATACAGCAGAATCAGCATTTCTAGAGCTTCCAACATAGTTTGCGTAAACTGTTGTAGAAAGAGTCGATCCCATGTCTAGAACATGCGAGGCAGCTAGAGCCGTAAGCGTTTTCATAGTAGACGCCGGCTGCAAAGCAAGATTTTCATTTTTAGCAGCTATAATCTTTCCGTTTGCATCAGCAATAACAGCTGAAGCATTAGGACCAAGACCTGGATATTCAAAAAATTCCTTCAAAATCTTTTCCGCAGATGACTTGTCAACAGGCTTATTCTTATCCACCTGCTTAATCAAGCTAGCATATTTAGCTAATCTCTTAGGTTTGGGGCTAGTTAACTTTTGAAAAATCTTATGATCACGCGCAGCAATTTCAAACTGATTAATAAAACGATTTTGCAAAATATCTTGGCAATCAAACAGAATATAGCCACCCATTAAAGAAATTACGCCAATTACCGATATTAAGCAGACTAGAAAACGGTTTTTTAGCCTAGAGCCATTGGCGTGGTTTTCTACACTAAGTTCGGTTGCTGGCGATTCATCCAATGTTTCGGCTTGCTTTTTTTGCGATACTGTTGGCGAGGATACTTTTTGCGATACTGTTTGCAAACTGGACTTAAAACCAGCTTTTTCCCTAGCCTCTTTCGACGTGAAAGCATCTTCTGGAATCTCGACTATGTTATCTAGATTCTTAAGGTCTTCATCGTCTTGCATGCGCACGCCGCCTATGTGTATGTACTTAAGTTGTATGTGTATGTACTTAAGTTAATTGCAATTCTTTACAACTATACAAACTATACACTTGCATATGCCGAGAGTAAGTTTGTGCGCATAATTTTTAAAGGCGTGCGCAGTAATACTCAAGCAGTAATCGATGCGAATCTGCGCAAGTTTTCTACAATGCGAATTATGCGCTTATCCATCACTTTACCGCCCAAAATAACGCCAACAACCAGAACGATTGCACCGTTTATTACAAACAGTATGCTTGCAATCCACAAAAGATTCATGTTAATAGCCACAAACACAATAGCCAAAGCAATAGACGGAATCATGCATACGAAAGATAGCAGCATAAAACCTATTGGAGCAAAAGATCTAGCGCCAGCAGAGCCTTGCGGCCTAGAAAATGGCTTTTCGATTGATGATACAGGGTACATTGCAATGCACGAAGAGATTAAGCCGATTCCTATGGTAGCAAAAGCTATTCCGATTGGTGAAAGAGTTTGGAACAGAATTGCATTTACACTTTGATGAACATTTAATACGAAGAAAAGAAAAACGTAAACTCCTACTCCAAGAATCGCAAAATACACAGCGCAAATGGCGGACCAAACTATTGCGTGCGCTAAGCGATCGTGCAAGCCTTTTACACCAATAATCGCGTGCATAGTAAAAGCTGTGCCATCGTATGCAATATTGTTTCCAACAACCATGCCCATAAGCGAAGCAGCATAGATAAGCCAGCAAGAAACACCTAAGTCCTGTGCCATAGAAGCAAATCCTTTAGTTTTGAAAGTAGCTCCTCCTGCAACTATCAGCATAAAAAGCGGCGTAAGAAGCAAAAACAGTTGACGCATGTCTCTTCTCATAACGCTAATAATTCGCGCAATAATCGCACCAACTGTGTTGTCTGGAACTGATGCAAATAAGCCGATTCCTTTAGTTTTAACAACTGTTTTTTGCTCGCCGCGAAGTAGCTTCGGCTCTAATTTTGCGCAAAATACGGATATTGCAAAGCAAACAGCAATCGTTACAACGCAAATAAAGAAGCGAATAACAAGCGCAAGCCAATTGCCATTAATGGCGTCAAGAGGCAAAGCCATAGCCGCACTTAACGGCGTAAAAGCAGACGCAGCGCAGAAACTTGAGCCGAGCACAATTCCGCTTGGATTTTTGTTACCAATATTCACAGTGGCAACAAAAATCATGTACGCTATAAAAATGGCAAAGTAGAAAATGTTTCTTGAATGCTTGTTTATTAAAATAGTATCCAAAAGTTCAATAAGCATTTTGCTTAAAGACACGATTGTTGCAACGTAAAGCGGAGCTGCAATTACGCTGACTAAAACCGGCACAATTCCAAAGCTTCTGTACGCTAAAGACCACAAAGCAAGCGCGATTGTGCAGCTTATTGAAAATGCTCCAAAAAGAGAGCCAAGAAGCATGCCAGCTTGCTGCTTTACGTAAGGAATGCCATAAAGCGCAAAACTGCGCGATTTTAGTGTTGTGTCGCTGCCTAACATAAACAGGTTTATAAACAGCGTAAAAATTGACACAATCGACATAACCATTATTGGAGCAAGTTGGAATTCCTGCCAATTTTTAGCGTCTGCAAGCATTCCTGGATCAATGTACTTGCCAGTTTGCCAGCCGGCAAAACCAAGAGCGCATATAATCGCAAGCCCAAAAACAATGACTATACCAAAGCCAATTTTTTGCCACATTGACTTTCGCATAACAGAAAAAGTAAGCGCCCAGCGAAGGCGAACCATTGTGAAAATCATAGACATTACGGCTCTCCTTTTTTAAGCGTTGAGATCGGTGGAAGATGCAGGAGCATTATCAGATTTACCGCCATTAAGCCAGTCGATGCGTGCAGCAGCGTGACGTCCGCCAACAAGCTCCATAAAGCGATCTTCAAGATCTTTGCCCTGAGCCACCTCTTCAAGAGTGCCAGAAGCTGCAACATGACCTTCGTTAATGATTGCCACGTGCGAGCACATTTTTTCAACCAATTCCATAACGTGCGAAGAAATAATAACCGTACCGCCAGTAGAAACATACTCGGCGAGAATATCCTTCAAATTTGCGCTAGAAACAGGATCCACTGCCTCAAAAGGCTCATCGAGCACAAGCACGCGCGGGCTGTGAATCATAGCTGTTGCAAGGCAAATCTTCTTAGTCATACCAGTTGAATAGTCAGAGACAATAGTATTTGCAGCTTCTGTTAAATCGAAAGCAGAAAGCAAGTCGTTTGCACGCTTTACGGATTCCGCGCGACTCATATCGCGAAGCATGCCAGCGTAAGTTAAAAGCTGAAGACCAGTAATCGTCTTAAAAATCTCATCTGCTTGTGGCATTAAACCGATTGAGCGCTTAGCGCTATTTACGTCGCTCCAAACGTCGTTGCCAAAAATCGAAGCCGAGCCAGCATCTGGCATAAGCAAGCCCGTAAGCATTTTAATCGTAGTGGTTTTGCCAGCACCGTTCGGACCTACCAATCCGTAGAAAGAGCCTGCTGGAATGTCTAAAGAAAGATTATCTACAGCAACTTTTTTTCCAAAAGTCTTAACAAATCCGCGAATAGAAACCGCTGGAACTTCTTCATTAGTAGCGTCGTAAGCGTTTACGCCAAAAACTGGAACACTGCCAGACGCATTTGCAGAAGGAACAGAATCTACCATAAAAACCTCGCAATACACAGATAAACGCACGTATTGCGCCACATTATTGCGCAATCGCACGTTTACATCAAGGCTTCTATTATCTCATATATTGCGTATGAACGCACTACGAGATTGCATAAATTACACCGAGCTAGGTAGAGATTCGAGATTTTTCGCAGCGGATGAAGCGTATCGCTCGCGCGGATTAGCCGCGCTCACGCCTTCGCTTGCGTTGAAAGCACACTGTGCTTTCAACTTTGAGCAAGCTCAGCGAATCGAAGTGCATTCGCGCGCTACGCTTTAAGCGCTCATGCAAGTCGATCCGCAGTCCTCCGATGGTGATTCGCTGAAGCAGCAAGAAAAATCGAGAATCTCAGTGATTAAGCAATACGCAATTGTTCAAGTACGTAGGAGGGCTGGGTGATTCTTGGTCGAACAATATAAGAGCGGCAGCCGATACCAAATAATCCAAATGATCAACCACTACAAACAAACTTCAACCAAAAAACAAAATCAAAACCAAATCGGAACAACCGCAACAACAAACTACACGTAAGAGGCGAAGCGTTGTGAGACAAGAAACACCCAGCCCTCCTACACACCAAACAGGAAGTAGCGCAACACCAAACAGAGAATTTCGCGCGCTCGCTCCGATTTACCGACCCGTGTGATGAATCGGCTTCCACTCGCTCTTAGAGAACACAGCTTGGAACGCAATCGGCACGTACGAAAGCATAAAAATAGGGAAGCTTAGTGCGTACGCAAAAAGCTCTTTGTTAGTGGCTCCAAGCTTATCGTGTTCTACAAGAATGGTAAGCGAAACAAACACCATCATACCTAAAACGCTTGTGACAGTAGTGGTTATAAAGTTAAGCGTCGAGTCAATCTGGCTTGTCCAAGTGACGAATCCAAACGCGGCAAAAATAAATCCGAGTATGAGTCGCACAATCGCAAGCACCATAAACGGGCATAGCATAAGCGTAAAGTCAACTGACGAAAAATCGCGCTCGCGGATTCCGTGACGTATAAGAGCTGCTCCGTAATAGCGGAACACTTGCAAGAAGCCTTTACTCCAGCGCAACCTCTGTCTCCAGCTTTGCCTAAACGATACTGGCTGCTCGTCGTAGAGAACCGCCGATCCGCAATAACCCACTTTGTCGCCGTGCAAAATCGAGTCCATTGTAAACTCAAGGTCTTCTGTAAGCAGATGGAATTTCCACCCGCGATTTCTGTGCATGATTTCGCGCGAAAACATGAATCCTGTTCCGCCTGCATGGCAGCTAGACCCAAAAAGCATGCGCGAATTGTTGGTAAATCGCGATTCGCGTATAAACCACAATGCCGACCCAGAAGACACCCAATTATCCGATAAATTCACTGAGTTTCGGTAGCTTGTTAGAATCTGGTATCCTGCATGGAATCCTTTGTTCATCTCTTCAAAATAGTGCAAATCCAGCTTATTATCGGCATCGAAAACAAAGTACGCGTCGTAATCTTTGTCTTTTCCAAGCTCCATTATGTGATCCAGCAGGTAGCTTAAAGCGTAGCCTTTGCCAATATGCTGCTTGTCGAATCGCTCTATAACATTGCACCCGTACTCTCTTCCAACTTGCGCCGTGCTGTCGGTGCAATTGTCGGCGACTAGCCAAATGTCGATTAATTTTTGATCGTAAGTTTGGGATTGTATGCATTTTATGAGGTTCCCTATTACAGCTTCCTCATTGCGCGCGGATATTAGAACAGCGTAATGCTTGTCCATTGGTGCTTTCGGAAACACAATAGGCTTTGCTACAAGCGATGCGACTGCGCAAACACCTTGATATACAACGCTACTTACGCCAATTATGATTACTAAAACGTCGAAAATAGACAAAAGAATCATTTATTCCACCCACTTCGTGGATTACTATTTGAGTTTGTTGCTTTTTTATTTTCTTTTTTATTTTCGTTTGGAATTGTACCAGATTTATTTGTTTTTGACTTTAGTTCTTCCTTATCTTGATCGGTTGCTTGCGACTTATCCGAATCTGAATTTTCTGCGCGTTTTTTAGCAATATCCTTATTTACAGCGTCTAAAATATCGCGTGAAATTGCCATAGTTTCAACATACCCAGAATCGTCAACTGAATTTTCATTTTCAATAGTTTCGTCTGAAGAATTATAGGCTTGCTTATACCAATACATAATGTCTTCGTTAATAGATACTCGAGATGAGGATCCTTTCATAACTCTAAGCACACTATCTTTAACAGGTTTAACAAAACTGTTTCTTATAGTTTCAACACTCGTAACCATAATTGATTTACGATTAGGCTTTGGATCGTCCATTAAAGGTGAAGAAACTAGATTGTATTGTTTTGTACAAACTTTGAGAATTGCCTGCAAACTAGCGGTTACTGGAAGTGCTAAGAATGCACCGAGAGCACCAAACACAGCACCCATAATCAACACCGATAAAAAGGCTACTGCAGGATTTAAGTCCATGGTTTTTTCGGAAATCTTAGGGGAAATCACCATGTTTTCAATCTGTTGATAAATTGTCACAAAAATCAAAACTGCTATAGCTGATCCAAAACCATTAGATCCCCACGCAAATAAAATTGGCAGTGCTCCACCTAAATATGTTCCTATTGTCGGAACAAATTGCGAAACGATTCCACAAAACAGTGAAAGCGGAAGCCAATATGGAACATTCATGAATATTAGGAAAATCGCAGTACCCGTTGCGTTAATAGCTGCCAAAATTGTGCGCGAAAATAGGAAGCTTGATATCTGCTCCTGTACAACGGACCAGATAAATAAAAATCGCCTCTGAGATTTAGGATTCAACAGCCTACACACACTTCTGCGCATAGAAGGACCAGCTGCAGAAATGTAATAGGTCACCATAAGAATAGTGAGTAAATCAAGCAAAACCGCCAATAATCCCCACGTTGTATTAATTGCTTGTCCAGCGAAATCTACAACCCAAGAGGTTTGAACGTGTTTAAGAATTTCCATGCCGAGTTGCTCAATGTTTGGCATTTTGAAACCAGTGGAATTTAGTACAAAATGGGCAAACTGGTTGTATAAATCAGGTAGACCTAAAACCATGGAAACTGCTTGTTGCACAAAAAGATTACCAAAAAGCACAAGAAGCAAAATAACTATTACAAGCAGCCCAAACAAGCTTGCCAAAGATGCAAAAGCTCTACTCCACCCGTGTTTTATGAGCCGCACAACAAGAGGTTCAATTGCCAACGCTATAAAAATGGATACTACAACATCGAAGACTATAAAGGCGATATTTCCCCAAGCAAACCATACAAAAATCGCTACGAACGCTGCAATAACAGCATACATAAGCGCGCGGCTAAGCCAATCTGGCGGGCGCCTATCATCCCCTTTGGCTGGGAAAATCGCGGATAAATCAAGCTTTGCACTTGTGCTGTGATTATCTATACTGCCTTCATGTTGTTCTTTAGTATTCATAAAATACATTGTACTTTATAACGTGGGAGCACGAGCCGCTTGCATGTTTTGTGCATATAAACACAAATAAGTAGCGTGTAACACAATCGTAACCAGATAGTCGAGTCGCTGAAATCCAAAATCTTATGCAACAATCTAAACTATTTACTGAGATTTTTACGAAAGGATTGTGCATGACCACTTTACAAACTAAAGAAGATGCCGAAGCTTTGATTAAGCAAGAAGGCATTGAATACGTATCAGTTCGATTTACCGATTTGATTGGCGTTCAGCAGCATTTTACTGTGCCTGCAAGCGAGTTCTTAAACAGCGCTTTTACAGATGGGATGGCTTTCGACGGCTCTTCTATGCAAGGATTCCAAGCTATTAACGAGTCCGATATGAAGCTGATTCCAGACGTAGACACCGCATACATTGACCCATTCCGCAAGCATAAGACTTTGAATGTTGCTTTTTCGATTGTGGATCCTGTAACAGACGAGCCTTATTCTAGGGACCCTCGCCAAGTGGCAATTAAAGCCGAAGCCTACTTAAAGGCAACTGGCATTGCCGATACCGCAAGCTTTGCTCCAGAAGCCGAGTTCTTCATTTTTGACAAGGTGCGTTTTGCAAACGACATGCAACGCTCCTTCTACGAGGTGGATTCCAACGAAGCTCCATGGAATTCTGGCATTGATACTGAAGATGATGGCAGCAACAACATTGGTTTTAAGAATCGCGTAAAGCACGGCTACTTCCCTGTTCCACCTGTTGATCATAATCAAGACTTGCGCGACGACATGGTTTACAACCTTCAAAAGGTTGGCTTGATTCTTGAGCGTTCTCACCATGAGGTTGGCGGCGCAGGTCAGCAGGAAATCAACTACCGTTACAATACGCTTGTTCATGCTGGCGACGACTTAATGAAATACAAGTACGTTGTTCACGAGACTGCTGCTTTGGCTGGTAAGGCTGCAACATTTATGCCAAAGCCAATTGCTGGAGATAACGGCACTGGCATGCACTGCCATCAGTCGCTTTGGAAGGATGGTAAGCCATTGTTCTATGCGGAAACTGGTTATGCTCAGCTTTCCGATATTGCGCGTTGGTACATTGGCGGCTTAATTAAGCACGCGTCTTCTGTGCTCGCTTTTACAAATCCTTCACTTAACTCTTACCACCGCCTTGTTCCAGGATACGAAGCCCCAGTCAACTTGGTTTACTCTGCTCGTAACCGTTCTGCAGCTATTCGTATTCCTCTTGCTGGTGAGGCTCCTTCTGCTAAGCGTATTGAGTTCCGCGCTCCGGATCCTTCCTGCAATCCATTCTTAGCGTTCTCTGCTCAGCTTATGGCTGGCTTAGACGGCATTATGAACCACATTGAGCCTCCTGCTCCTGTTGATAAAGATCTCTACGAGCTTCCTCCAGAAGAGCATGACGGCATTAAGCAAGTTCCTTCTTCGCTTGGTGAGGCTTTGCAAGCTTTGGAAGAAGATCACGACTTCCTTATGCAAGGAGATGTGTTTACTAGCGACTTGATTGAAACTTGGCTTAATCTAAAGCATGAAGAGATGGATATGGCTCGTTTGGCTCCAACGCCACTCGAGTATGAGCTTTACTTCCATATCTGATATTTGTGATTAATAAAATCCCCCGCAAGAAAACTTGTGGGGGATTTTATTTTGCATTCGTCTTTTATTTTAAATCGCAAAACCGAGTGTTCTAGCAGCAGTTACAGGAACAGCCTCATCAGACCAATAATCCTCAAGATTTTCATCTGTAGAAAGCGAGCGCATCTCAGCACGATCAATATAAAGCTCTCCGCGTAAATGATCTGTTTCATGCTGGAAGATTCGCGCTGGCCAACCATGTAAACGTTCAGAATGCTGCTTACCATCTTCATCTTGCCATGTAGCTTGAATATCTAACCAACGCTGACGAACCGCCTGATATCCTGCAACACTCAAGCATCCTTCGTAAAAACTGCGTGTTTGTGTTCCAATTGGTTCATAGTGGGGATTTATGATCGCCCTAAATGGCAATTCTGCAATATCCCTAGGATCATCTGCATCGTCTCGAACATGGTCTTCTACAACAGCAATTGCAAGACCTAAACCAATTTGCGGAGCAGCTAAGCCAACTCCTGGTGCATCTAACATAGTGCTGTGCATAAGCGAAATAAGCTTATTAAGAGTAGCACGCGTTAGCTGACCATCGTAAGCCACTGTTCGTTGTCTTAACACAGGCTCTCCTGCTTGAACTATAGATAGCACGCCATCGTCTGTAGCGGAATCTAAAAGGCGCTCCACCGCGCGGCTAAGCTTAGTATCAACACTTGCGTGATGCGTAAACATAGGGCTCCTTTACCAAGGCTAATTCTACAAAACTTCTAAAGTAATTTACAAAGCCAACTTTGATTATTGTTGCTAAATCACATACGCTCAAACAACAATACCAAAAGGATTAGTATATCAAGGTTATCTGTTTTTTGTAGTCATGATCAGCGTGTCGAGCTACAAAAAGCTGAAAAGTTAATCATGTCGTTCGCGCGGATTAGCCGCGCGAACGTCTTCGCTTGCGTTGAAAGCACACCGTGCTTTCAACCTTAAGCAAGCTCAGCGCTCCGAATTACCTTTTCGCGCTACGCTCTAAGCGAAAAGGTAGGTCGTCGCGCGAGCGCTACAGCTTAAGATTATCAGTTACAACTTGCGCAAGTCGTGCACAAACCTCATCTGCTTGCTCTTGCGTTGCAGCTTCACACATAACGCGCACAAGTGGTTCTGTTCCGCTTGGTCGAAGAAGAACGCGCCCCGTATCTCCCAAAAGCGCGCTTTCTTTTTCTACCGCTTTAAGAACAGCAGCATTAGTTTTAGCTGCCATCTTATCTACATTCGGCACATTGACTAAGCATTGCGGAAGCTGAGGGAAGTCGGCAGCCATTTGCGAAAGCTTCTTGCCTTCGCGCACAACCTCGCGACACAGCGTAAGTGCTGTAAGTGTGCCATCTCCCGTGGTTGCAAACTCGCGATTAATCACATGACCCGACTGTTCACCGCCAAGAGAATAATCGCCTCTAAGCATCTCTTCTAGAACGTAGCGGTCTCCGACGCTTGTTTGAACAGTGGAAATACCCATGTCTTTTAGCGCAAGCTTTAATCCAAGATTGCTCATTACTGTAACAACAAGAGTATTATGATTCAACTTGCCTTCGGCTTTCTTAGAACGCGCAAGAATGCCCATAATTTGGTCGCCATTAACCATGTTTCCTTTTTCGTCTACAGCTAGGCAACGGTCTGCATCACCATCGAAAGCTACTCCTAAATCGGCGTTAGACGCCTTAACCATAGCTTGCAATTGTTCTGGATGTGTGGAACCTGCGTGATCGTTAATATTGTATCCATCTGGAGAAGCGTTAATTACTATTACTTCTGCGCCTGCTCTGCGCAATGCTTCTGGTGCTACTACAGACGTTGCACCATTTGCGCAGTCTGCCACAACTCTTAATCCCGAAAGAGGTTTTGGACGTGTTGATGTTTCGCTGTTTAATGGAGCAACAGAAGAAACGAGGTGATCGATGTAAAGGTTTGTTGCGGTAATAGTATCGTGGCTGATTCGTCCAACGCCGCTGCCTGTAGGGCGCTGCCATTCTTTTCCTAAAACAGCCTCAATCTCGTCTTCTTTGCTATCTGGAAGTTTAAAGCCTCCACGTGCAAAGAACTTAATGCCGTTATCTGGCATTGGGTTATGCGAAGCAGAGATCACAGCTCCCATTTCTACATTGAGCACAGAAGTTAGAAAAGCCACGCCAGGAGTTGGTATTATGCCAGCATCGATCACATCAAAACCACCTGCACTCATTCCAGCAGCCAAAGCCGATGCTAAAAAGTCTCCAGAAACTCTAGTATCTCGCCCAACCAACGCTCTGCGTCGAGCATGCATTTTCTTCCCTGCATCTTCGTTATGCGACTCGCTACTATGCGTTGCTTCACCTAAAACACGTACTGCAGCATCTCCTAAATCCAACGCAAGCTGCGCGGTTAAATCTCGATTGGCTAATCCCCTAACACCATCTGTTCCGAACATATTTGGCATAACCAGCCTCTTTCGTCTAACTAATAGTCATTGCTATTTACACATTTTGTATATTATCTACAAATAATCTTGTAAACACACGCTGTTCATTATTTTACCCTGCATGCCACTAAACGCGCCACTGACCACTGACATAATCTTATTTCTTATTTGCAATTAACTTTGGTTGAATTACGGGTAATCGGGGTAATCGCTACCCTGAAATCACTACTTGCAACAATACATTGATAATCAAAAAGCCACTTAGCAAACTAAGTGGCTTAGAATTTGTACCCCCTAAGAGAGTCGAACTCTTGTTGTCAGATTGAAAGTCTGGTGTCCTAACCGTTAGACGAAGGGGGCTTTAACCAAACCATATGATATTAACACTCATAAACTCACATAGCAAATTACGGCGTGTTGAATCATTTTGTCACTCATTTAGCAACATAAGTCAAATCATGAATTTTTCTACCTGCTTCTAATCCTTTACGCTCAAAATTCGTCAAAACCCTACCTTCAAATCTTACAGATTCCGCGAAATCAGCATGAGGTAAATCTTTAGCATCTTGAGCATTGCCCTTACCAACATGCTCAATCGGCAAACTTACTTGTAACTTTCCAGTATTTTCAAAATCTTCTCGTTCATCCATAACTTCATGAACATGTAGTGCATAATCCTCAATATCCGTAGCAATTCTCCAAATGCCTTTATCAATAAGTGCGTTATGCACCGCATCTGCCAAAGACGGCTGCACAATCCTACGCTTGTGATGTCTCATTTTAGGCCATGGATCTGGGAAGAAAGTCCAAACTTCTTTCAAAACACCATTAGAGCATGAAGCTAGAAAATCAGGTGCATTAACTTGCGCTATTCTAAGATTTTCTACACCCTGTTTTCCAGCTAATAGCATTGTGTGTGCCACTCCTGGATCATAAACTTCTAGTGCAAGAAAATTAATATTTGGATTTGATTCGGCTGCAGCTACAATATTTTCGCCCTGACCAGATCCTATTTCTACAATAAGAGGATTCGAATTACCCCAATTTTTAGCAACCCAGTTGGAGTCTACCAGCAAATCGCTTTTTACACGTAAAGACCCTAAACTATCTTCAACATTTAATAAATATTGGCTTGAATATCGCTCTTTTGCTCGCTCAAGACGCGCATCCAAACGAGCAGACCTTCTTACAAAAGAAAGAATTACTCTAGCAGAACCATTGTCTTTATCATCTTTATTGTTTTTATGCTTATTCATACAATTCAATTCATCAGATTCCAAAATATTGGATTCTAATTCGTCAGATTGCAAATTTACTATTTGAGATTCTTCCACTTTATTCCACTTCTATTCACATAAAATTGTTAAACTACGACTCATAATATCAACTCATCGTATGGTATCAAAGCAGCAAAACAGGGTGAGGATGGATAATGTAGGTAAGACGCAAAAACAAAAAGCGCTAGAAGCAATCAAACACTTCTAACGCTTATTCTGACAGTGGCTCCGAGCGGGATCGATCCGCTGACCTAACGATTTTCAGTCGTTCGCTCTACCAACTGAGCTACAGAGCCATGATGAATAAAAAACCCGGCGAACCGGGTATTCTATTAATCGCGACCCCGGCCGGACTTGAACCGGTGACCTCCGCCGTGACAGGGCGGCGCTCTAACCAACTGAGCTACGGGGCCGTGGCTTTGTTCTCTCGAACAGCCGAGTCACTATCTTACAGAATCCTTAGCAAAATGCAAGTGCCGCGCGTGTTCGGCGTGTTGCAGCACAAAATCAAGCTATTATTCAAGCTCAGCAGCTCCAGTGCAAAGCTGATAATACTCCCCACGTTTTGCCAATAATTCCTCATGCGAACCGCGTTCAATAATGCGACCGTGATCCAGCACCATAATCACATCAGAATTGCGCACTGTGGACAGTCTGTGAGCGATTACAAATACAGTGCGCCCTTCCATCAAAGAATCCATTCCACGCTGAACTAATTCTTCAGTATGCGTGTCAATCGATGAAGTTGCTTCATCGAGAATCAACACAGGCGGATTTTCTACTGCAGCACGAGCAATAGAAATAAGCTGCTTCTGACCTTGAGAAAGCCCTTCACCGCCATTGTTAAGCTGCGTATTGTATCCGTCAGGAAGATGAGAAATAAACGCGTCAGCATGAGCCAATTTTGCAGCTTGAATACAATCTTCGTCGCTAGCATCAAGATTTCCATAACGAATATTGTCCATTATTGTGCCAGTAAATAAATTCACATCTTGCAAAACAGTGCCAATAGCGTGACGCAAATCCGTTTTGCAAATATCGCGCACGTCAATGCCATCATACAAAATTTGCCCATCATCAATGTCGTAAAAACGCGTAAGAAGGTTAGCAATAGTAGTTTTTCCAGCACCTGTAGCTCCAACAAGAGCAACTTTTTGACCAGGTTTTGCAAACCACGTAATATCGTGCAAAACTGGATGATCTTCTTTGTAGCCAAACACAACATCCGTAAAACGCACGTCGCCTCGAAGCAAAGTATAGCGGCCATCCTTAGAAGTGCGAGCATCTCGCTTTGCATGGCACACAATCTCTTGAGCCATTTCACTTAAGTTTTGAGCGCACTTTTTAGCTTTAGTGCCATTATCTTGCTTTGACCTTTTCCAAGCCCAATAAATATTGTTTCCTTCAGATTGTTCGTCTACTTCTTCAAGCACATCAAATTCTGATTTTTCTCCAAGATCTTCAGCAGACTGAAGTACACGCACTTTAACTAATTGCACACTGCCAGAATCAAGTTCTGGCTTTTCATCAAGTAACTCAAAAATACGAGAAGCTCCTGCAAGAGCCATCATAAGTGCGTTAGCTTGCATTGTAATTTCGCCAATAGGGTTAATAAATGCGCGCGAAAGTGCCAGCAAAGATATAAGCGTACCTAATGTAAGAGTACTAGATCCAGATAATCCCAGCGTTGGCAAACCAGCTGAAGCAGCCCACGCACCAAGTAAAGCAATTAATACATAAAGCAAATAGCTTGCATTACTAATAACAGGCATTACATTATTCGCATAAGAATTGGCACTTGCAGAAATTTTTTGCACTTTTTCTATGCAATTATCTAATTTTTCAATAGAATCTGTCTCATGATTAAAAATTTTAATCACTTTGCTGCCTGTTGCAGATTCTTCAACAAACTCATTTAACTCGCCTAATGCATGCTGGAATTGCTCAAATAAACTGCCAGATTTCTTTAGCATAAAACGCACTAAATAAAGCAACATTGCAGTAAATATAGCTACAAAAACTGCAACCGGAAGCGATAGGCACATAATAGATATAAACGCTGCCAAAATCGACATTAGTGCAGAAAAAGAGTCCGGAAATGCCCACGAAATTGCCTCACGAAGAACCTCAGTATCGTTTGTGTAACGGCTCATAATATCGCCGTAACCTTGAGAATCTAAGTAACGCAATGAAAGCTTCTGCTGATGCTTAAACATAGAATCTCGCAAATCACGCATAACACTTTCAGATATATTCGCAACAAGCCTGCTCCAAAGCCAAGAACAAAACACACCAACAGCGTAAACACTTGCCATCAGAATAATCATGCGAACAAGAGGCGTCCAATCCTGATTATGCTTACCGACAAGCGGAAGAATATACGAGTCAACAAGAGATTGCAAAAACATTGCACTTGCAGCTTGCACGATTGCACTAACTATTATTGATGCAATAATTACGCAAATTTTAACTCGATACACAAGCACATAAGAGGCAAGTCTGCTAAGAGTTTTCCAACTAATAGCTGAATCATTTTTAGAAGAGTGAGCCGTTTTATTATTAGCCATTGTTATTTAGCTCCTTCTTCTTTAGTTGCGCTAGTTATTCGACTTTTTTCTTGAGAAACCACCATATTTCTGTAAATTTCACAAGATTTAAATAATTCATCATGCGAACCGTTAGCAACAACACGACCATCTTTAAGAACAACAATAATATCCGCATGTTCGATTGAAGATATGCGCTGAGCAACGATAATTTGCGTAGAATCAGGCATAAACTTTTTCAAGCCATCGCGAATTTTACTATCCGTTTTCATATCAACCGCACTCATCGAGTCGTCGAGGATTAAAATTTTCGGCTTCCTCAAAAGTGCGCGCGCAATGCACAAACGCTGTCGCTGACCACCGGAAACATTCTTACCACCCTGGTCAATATGCGTATTGTAGCCGTCTGGTAAATCTTTAATAAACTCATCAGCACAAGCAATTTCGCAAGCTTGACGCAAATCATTATCGCTTGCTTCCGCCCTACCCCAGCGAAGATTTTCTGCAATTGTGCCACTAAACAAAATATTTTTTTGTAGAACAACACCAACTTCTTCACGCAAACTAGAAGAATCATAATCGCGAATATCTTTTCCGCCTACAAAAAGAGCACCAGAAGTTACGTCATAAAGTCTTGCAATTAATTGCACTAAACTTGATTTTCCAGATCCCGTTGCACCAACAACTCCAACAGTTGCTCCAGAAGGAATAGATATATTTATATCATGTAAAATTTCCTGTTCTGCTGGAGTGGATTCATCTGTATTATCTGATTGAGGATAGCGTAACGAAACATTTTCAAAACGCACAGAAGCGTCAGAAAGCTTTGTAAGTGGATGCTTGGAAACAACTTCAGTATTTCGAGATTGCAAAACATGTGAAATACGATGCATCGAAGCTCGAGCTGTTAACGACATTACAAACACTGCAACTAAATTCGCTAAAGCAAACAAAATTTGCAAAGCATACACTACTAATGCAGCAAGATTTCCCGTTGTTAAACCAAAAGCAGGATTATTTCCTGAAGCCACAATTTCGTGCGAAGCCAACCACGCAATAAGTAGCATGCCAGAATAAAAACATAAGTTAAACAAAGGAATACTACAATTTAACACATACTCAGCTTTAATAAAATAATCATAGATTTTATGTGAAATACGCGTAAAACGACTTATTTCATAATCAGAACGCACATAAGACTTTACGACGCGAATATTATGCAAATTCTCGCCAACTCTATTATTCATCTCGTCAATCATTCGATAAATTCGAGAAAATGCTGGAGCAACTATACTAGCTCCAACAGCGCCAATTGCAGCAATAATAGGCACAAATGAAAGAAAAACCCACGAGATAGCAGGGCTAATTGAAAAAGTAAACCACCAAGCAGTGATGATAATCATAACGCTGCGAATACCAGAGCGAATAATCATTTGGTAAGCAAATTGCACATTTGACACATCACTAGTCATACGCGTAACAACAGTACCGCTAGAAAACTTATCTAAATCAGAAAAACTTAAACTTTGTAAGCGTGAAAACATGTTGTGACGTAAATTTTTACCAAAACCAGCACTAGAATGAGCGCAACAAATACCAGAAACAACGCCTGCAATCATTGCAATTGCAGCAAAAATAAGCAATTGCAAACCATAATATTGCACAGCTTCTTGAGAACGTGACATAATACCAAAATCAATAAGATTTGACATTACTGTAGGGATCTCAATTTGCATAGCAGCTTCAACGAGAATAGTAACAGCTGTTAAAACGCCAAGAAAACGGTACTTTTTTAAAGATGATAGAATCGTACGCAATGCACAAGGAGGATTATTTTTAATTTTTCGCGAATTGTCCTTCAAATTCCCCGCCATTGTGCTCCTCCCCATATATAACGTAATGTGTAGGTTTAATAATATCACTTCTCAAATTTTAACTATTGCGCATGGCGCATTTCCGTATTGAGTTACTTCATTACCAAATGCATAAATAGATGAATCTTTGACATAGTAGTATACAGACAAATCACATACGAAAAAGTGCTTCTACACATTCAAATTATAAACAACGATTGATTTCATCTTATAAAAAATTATATAATGAAAGAATGTATATTCGCATGTATAAAGAGGTACTGTCATGAATATAAAAATCTATTAATAGAATACTTACTTGCTCAGTAGCATTATCCATGTCTTTTTTACTACCATTGCAAGTTCAAGCCAACACCCAAGAAGAAACTTATGAGTAACACAAAGATAGTTGGCGCTGTAGCACAGCAGAAAGGCATTCGTGTCGACTTGCAGTGAGAATTTCCAATTAATATCAACAATTATGTGAGGAACAATATGAACAGCAAACACGTAGTTCTACTGCCAATAACGCTGCTTTGTTATATTTCGTCAGCTATTTATTTCTTTAAACAATTAAAGGACTTAAAAGACGATAACACTTGTATTAATACTGTTAGTCTCACCATTCAAGCATTCGTCCTATTAATATTACTAATCTATCTTTTATATTTATGCAAAGAAAAAACATACCCAACTGTATATCGTTTAGTTACAGTATTTATGAGCATAGTTAGCATAATTCTTTTGACAGTTTGCAATACAGATGTTACTAGGTTAATTATATTTAGCTTAACATGTGTATATGTATGCATTCTTATAATCGTCCGCAAACATTGTTAAATATATCGTATGAGTGGCGCATTCAATAGGATTACGAAGCGTCACCTTCGCCTTGCGCTCGATCCTTGCCGTAGATTGATGGAATAAAACGCTCTTGATCGTGAAGCTTTTCCCAGATTACAGGCGGATTTTGTGGATTTTCCAGCGACTTTGGCACGTCGATAATTCGCTGATTACTAGAGCCGCGGAATTGCAATAGCGAATCGTGAAGATTCTTCATATATCGCCCGTCAACAAGAATGTCAATGTATCGCAATAACTCAAGTTTGTCAGGCGTCTCACCTGGTCGCATAAGCTCTTCCCAGGTGTAACCAGTCCAACTCCAAATATCTTTTGTATTACCGAATTCGCTTCGAATACGCTCACATAGTGGAATCAATATACCAGTGTTAAGCAGCGGCTCACCGCCAAGAAGCGTCAATCCTTGTACATAAGGCTGCGATAAATCTTCCATAATTTGATCTTCGAGCTTTTGAGTATAAGGGTGACCAGCGCGAAAATCCCAAATCGACTCGTTATAGCATTCAACGCAGTGGAATGGGCAGCCAGAAACGTAAAGCGAGCAGCGGATTCCTTCGCCATCTGTCATAAGAAATCGCTTATAATCTGCCACCATCCCCTTGCTCATGCGCTCACTAGACCATTGACCTGCGCGAGGATTGTTAGAAAGAGAGGTTGGAATCCACGGTCCACGGTTAACGTCTGATGGAGCAAAATCATGTAAACTTATGCGAGCCATAGTCCACCTCCTCTAGCTTTAAATATTTTATTAAATAATCTTAAATAAACTTTTGTTGAATTATAGTAACTTTTGTTAGATTGTATTCACTTTTGTTAAATAAAATAAAATCCAGCCGTCAAAAAATGCTATTAACATTTTCTAACGGCTAGATATATTGCATATCACCAAATAATAAACACAAACTAAAACGTTATTTCAAGCGATTCTACGCTACTACTTGGTTTCCTCGTACCACTCGCGCGACTCGCCATTATTAAGAACAACATGGCCAGTTTCGCCCGACATGTGCTTTACGCGATGAGCAATCTCCTCGTGGCGTCCATGAACCATTGGGCGCTGAACAGGATTGCCCAAGTATCCGCAAGTGCGCTTAGTCACATTGCACTTATCTGGGTCACTGTTTCCGCACTCTGGGCAGCGGAAGCCTTCTTTAGTCGGCTCAAAATCGCCTTGGAATCCGCAAACGAAGCAATGGTCGATTGGAGTATTCGTGCCCAAGTAGCCAATGCCAATCTTATAAGCATAATCCCACACAGCTTCCAAAGCCTTAGGATTTGCCTGCAAGCACGGGAACTCACAGTAGTTGATAAATCCGCCAGAAGCAAGATACGGGAAGTCAACCTCGTAGCGAAGCTTCTCCATAGGAGTTGGCTGCAACCACACTGGGTAATGGAAGGAATTAGTGTAGAAGTCGTGATCAGTAACGCCTTCAATGCGACCAAACTTCTGACGATCCATGCGGTTAAAGCGATCCGTCAAAGACTCAGCAGGTGTTGAGTAAACGGAATAATGGTAGCCTTCAGCCTTTGACCACTGCTGGCAAAGCTGATTCATTCGGCGAACCATAGAAAGCGCAAATTGCTTGCCATCCTCATTCCAACTGTGATCTTGCATCCAATCCTTGCCAAAGAAAACGGATGTAGCCTCATACAAGCCAATGTAGCCCAAAGACACAGTTGCGCGCTCATTGCGGAACAGCTGATCCACGCTTTCGTTAGCTTCCAAACGACCAAAAGCACCGTAGCGGAACAGCGTTGGAGCATTCACAGGGGTTGCCTGCTTGCAACGCATAATGCGGAATCGCAGAGCCTGATGAGCCACTTCCATACGCTCGTTAAAAAGCTTCCAGAATCGGTTCACGTCTCCATGAGACTCCAGCGCAATACGCGGCACGTTAACTGTCACAACGCCAAGATTCATACGACCGTCTTCCACGTCTTTGCCAGTCTTTGGATCAATCCAACCCTGAAGGAAGGATCGGCAGCCCATAGGAGCCTTAAAGGAGCCAGTAATCTTAATAATATTCTCGTAGAACACAACATCTGGATACATGCGCTTAGTAGAGCACTCAAGCGCAAGCTGCTTCAAATCGTAGTTCGGATCGCCAGCATCTGCGTTTACACCATGCTTAATAGTAAACACAAGCTTAGGGAAGATTGCAGTATGACGATCTTTGCCGAGTCCACGAATACGGTTAAGTAAGATAGCGCGCTGAATTTCGCGAGCAAACCAAGAAGTACCCAAACCAAATCCAACAGTTACGAACGGAGTCTGACCGTTAGAAACGCGGTTGGAATTAATCTGATATTCCATTGTTTGCATAGCATCGTAAATCGCCTTGCGCGTCATAATCTTTGCGTAAATTTCACGAATCTGATCAAGCTCACTCAAGTTTTCATCAAAAGGAGTATCAGCAGGAAGCGGATCCCTATCCGAACAATGAAGATTCTTAGGCTCCTGAGCTTTCAAACCGTCAATCATATCTTTGGCAACTTCGATCGGCGTAGAATCAGGAATCATGGCATGAGCCATAGCAAGATTCTTATCATAATCGCACTTAGCATAAGGCTCAAGCATCTCGTCTGCACGATTAACTGTTTGACCGCCGTACTGTGCGCCTGCAATATCCTTAATAATCTGCGTAACCTGAGTTGCAGCAGTGCCAATAGACTTTGGGCTATCCATCATTGCGTTACCAAGAGCAAATCCCTTAGCGAGCATATCACCAAAATCTGGGAGCGAGCAGTTGCTCATGCAAGTAAATGGCGAATAATCAGCATCATGGAAGTGAATATCACCCTTCATATGCGCGTTAGAAACTGCATGAGGAAGCATAGAAAACGCGGAAGCCTTGGAAACAGCGCCTGCAAGAAGATCGCGCTGAGTGGCGTAAACATTGGAATCCTTGTTGGCGTTTTCGCGAACAAGCGACTCATCTCGGTTTACAAGACGATTTACTGCTTCGTTAATATCGGTTGCCTTAGCGCGGTCAATATCTCGGTTTAGACGATAGCTTGTGTAGCAACGCGCAACTTCGTAAAGGTGATTTTCAATAAGACCATGCTCGACAAGAGTCTGAATATCTTCAATCTTTGCAGGTCCATTGTAACGATCCTGAATTTCAGCTTCTATATGGTCCGTAATATCGCGAATCATCTGCTCTTCTTGAGGACCGACTTCTTTGCGCAAGTCCTTAAAAGCGGCTTTAATTGCCATAATAATGTTCATTTGATCAAAATCGACAACGCGACCATCACGCTTTTCGACCTGCACACGAGACTTCTTAGAAGAATCACTATCCGAGATAGAATCAGCCATTTCTACATCAACATCGCTTAGCTGCGATTCTAAAGTCATGTCTTCTAAAGTCGTACCAGAGACCTGCATCCTACAGACCTTTCTTACATCTACAGTTTATTTATCCTGTTATCCATCCTGTTTTGAATAATGACCATTATTCAAAACAACTTGCTCAACTATAACCCAACCTCTGCACAATATCTAGGGAACTTTATTCAAAAAACAAACTATATATAGTGATTTTGGATATTTTCGCGATTTTTGAGGCGTGTCTCGATGCAACCGGAATATATATGCATTCCGTTATCAAGAAACACGCACTAAACTTAAAAATCGCACAAATTCGTGGCACTTTGATATATTGAGTCACGTGGAACAGACAGCTTTTCAACATGCAGAAGAATTTGGCTTCCAACCTGGAGATATCGTACAGCAGTGGCTGTGGGACGATGACGTTGACGATGCAATCTGCGACAATATCGAAAATCTTACTGGAGAAGATCTGGTAGATGAAGATTACGACTCATCTGTTGACGGCGTCATTATTTGGTGGCGCGATGGCGACGATGAGGATGAGTTGGCAGACACGATTATGGATGCCACAAACATGTTAGACGACGAAGCTCCAATGTGGGTTCTAACACCTAAGCCTGGTCGCGAAGGCTCTCCAAGCTCCAGCACAGTGCAATCCGCTGCTAAAACAGCTGGCATGAATGCTGCAACTCCTTTAACCGTAAGCGAAGATTGGAACGGAATCCGCTTGCGCGCATTCGGCAAGGGTCAGAGCAAATAGCGCAAATAGTCGTCGCTTAGTTAGTTAGCCTACGCGCTTTTTGTAGTGCTTCAGCGCTTCAGCGATTCATAGCACATTATTGACTTAATATTTATGTAGTGCGATTGTATAGCGACACGCCGTAAATCAGGTACAAACGCACTACAGGAATACACCAAATGAAGTAGAGATTCGAGATTTTTCGCACTGAATGAGATGAACCTCAGCATGAAATGGTGATTCGTCGAATGAAGAAGAAAAATCGAGAATCTCAGAGATGAAAGCTACGCAATTGTTCAGACTCGTAAGAGGGCTGGGTGATTCTTGGTCGAACAGTATAAGAGCGGCAGCCGATACCAAATAATCCAAATGATCAACCACTACAAACAAACATCAACACAAAAAACAAAATCAAAGCCAAATCGGAACAACCGCAACACAAGACAACACGTAATAGGCGGAGCGTTGTGAGACAAGAATCACCCAGCCCTCGCGCAACAGTAAACAAAGAAAACCGCTCGCGCGTTACAGCGCGCTCACGTCTTCGCTTGCGTTGAAAGCACACCGTGCTTTCAACTTTGAGCAAGCTCAGCGCTCCGAATTACCTTCGCGCGCTACGCTTAAAGCGCGAAGGTAGGTCGTCGCGCCTGCGGCTTCTTCCTCTGCCTCTGCGCTTTGGCTGCTCTGGCTCTGGCATACTCCAGCCCTCTTGCAAATCCGCCAAATCCCCAACAATTTCTTGCAAAACAGGCGAATCTGGCTTAATGTCTTCTGCCTTAGCATGAATTCCAGCGCGTCGAAGCATAGTGTTCGCCATGCGCTTTTGATTCGGCAACACAAGAGTTACGACATCGCCAGACTCCCCAGCGCGCGCAGTACGCCCAGATCTATGCAAGAACGATTTTGGATCCTCTGGAGGCTCGGTTTGCACCACAAGCGCCACATCGCTAATATCAATGCCTCGAGCCGCAACATCTGTAGCAACTAGAACGCGCACTAGCCCATCAGAAAACACAGCCAAGTGCCTATCTCTCTGATTCTGAGACAAATTTCCTTGCAAATCGACGGCTGGAATACCCTGACTAATGAACTTTTTAGCCATGTTCTTAGCTTGGTATTTTGTGCGAGTAAAGAATATAGAGCGTTTTTTACCAGACGCTAATTTACGTAGAACCTCATACTTATCTCCTGCAGACACTCCAAACACATGATGAGTCATTGTATCTACCTGAGAATCCGCATCATCCACAGCGTGCACAACAGCATTCGGCAAGAAGCGATTTACTATAGCAGCAACTTGCTTATCCAAAGTTGCAGAAAACAGCATTCTTTGACCATTAGGATTTGTCTGCTCTAAAAGCCTTGTTACAGCTGGCAAGAACCCCATATCAGCCATTTCGTCAGCCTCATCTAAAACACTGACTTCTATGTTTTCAAGCGTTAATGCGCCTTGTTTTAGTAAATCTTCTAATCGCCCTGGGCACGCTACTATAATCTGAGCACCTTGCTTTAATGGAGCAATTTGTCTCTGATATCTTACTCCGCCGTAAATAGTAACAGTATGCATCCCATATGCTGCTGCAAGAGGAGCAATCACCTCATCAATCTGATGCACAAGTTCTCGCGTAGGAGCCAAAATCATCGCATGAGGTGCTGGAATATTACTATCTTCGCGATTTTTGTTTTTTCTAGAAGTACGACCAGAATTTATTAAATCAACAAAGTTTTCAGCTAATCTTGCTACAAGAGGAATCGAGAATGCTAAAGTTTTACCACTTCCTGTACGCCCTCTACCAAGTATGTTTGCACCCTGTAAAGAGTCTGGCAGAGTGGCCTGCTGAATTGGGAAAGCCGTGTTTTTACCGTCTGCACGCAAAACGTTAACCAATGGTTCTGGAACACCAAGCTGTGCAAAAGTAACATCATCACTATAGTTTTCTCGAGATTCCACAGCTGTATCTGGAATCATTATGGAATTTTTTGTAATTTCTAGATTTTTCTTTATTGAAGACTCAGTATCAATAGTCGTCGGTTGCTGGCGACTTGTCTGGTGTCTATTGTGGCGACTATCTCTACTCTTCTTCATATTGCGATTGTCAAAATCAAAATCGCGCTTTTTTAAATCGCGTTTGCCAAAATCTTGTTCAGCTTCTTGAATTGCAATCTCTTCATATTGCAAAGCCTTTTCACGAGCACGACTTCTAGCTTTGTCTGCCTTGCGATTACGTGCTTTACGCGCATTAAATTCGTTATTCTTACGATTTCCCTGATATTCAAATGGGTTTCTATTAGACTTATAGCCTTTTTTAGAAAAATTCTTATTAGCTCCCTGACTTACAGCAGATTTTTTACCAGCAGATTTCTTAGCACCTTGCGTTTTAGCAGACGCAGCATAATGAGTATGTGGCACAATAGCCTTTCGTAAATTACTTCAACATAGTTGACATATAATGTTGACAATGCGTAATTACGAACATTCAAAGGCGCAATTACAAATGTAATTGCACAAAATTAATCTACAGACTGCAAAGCAGCAAAAGTGCGCAAAACAAGCAAACCGTGAATCGCAAGCATAAGCCGCGCAACTTTAATGTGTAATCACTACAAAGTCATGAACTAACTGAGCCTAACACAAGCCCCACACAATACGCAATAAGTAATGCAATACTGATCTACAAGCTACTCTTCTTCCAAAGAATCTATTGTAGGAGCAAGAACCAAATTTTTAACAAGCTCACGCGTGCGAAGCTGAGAATCCGCATCCAGACAATCATCTGTAATAACAGTATCCACTTGGTCGAAGCGAGCAAACAGTGAAAGCGATGTGCAAGTCCATTTAGTGTGATCTGTTAAAATAATCGTACGATCCGCAATATCCATCAAAGCCATATCTGTAGCAGCTTCAAGAGAATTAGGCATTAGGAATCCACGAGGTAGGCTCACGGAATGAGTGCCCAAAAACACGGTGTTTACGCGCAAAGACGAAACAACCTTATCCGCAATAGGACCAACCAGAGAATTAGATCTAGTAATAACTCCGCCAGTAACAATAACCTCAATATCTTTAGACTCAAGCGCCTGAACAAGCTCTGCAACAGGAATCGAATTGGTTAAAATCGTAATACCAGAAGCTCTGCGAGACTCAAGTAGATGCTGAGCAAATACATAAGCAGTGGTGCCACCACCAATAGCTATAACATCTCCAGGCTGAACATAATCCACAGCTTTGCTGGCGATTGCGTCCTTTAAGCCCATATCCATCTGCGACTTTACCGAAAACAGAGGCTCAGAAAGAAGAGTGTTAGTTGTAACAGCACCACCATGAACTCTTTTTAAAAGACCTTTGTCTGAAAGCTCGGCGATATCCCTACGAATAGTCATTGCCGAAACACTTAGCTCTTTAGAAAGAGCAGTAATACGCACAGCCCCTCTGGTGCGAAGACGGCTTAAAATCAACTGCTGACGCTGAGAAGAAATCATGTGAACATTATCGCACAACTAAACGCAAAAAACAAACTCAAATGAGCGTTTCTATGTGAAAAACGTTAGGTAGTTAACAAAATTCATAAGAAAATTTTGCAAAATTCAACAAAACGAACAAATGATTATGCAAAATTTACCAATACCAAGTTAGGTAGAGATTCTTGATTTTTCGCACTGAATGAGATGTATCGCTCGCGCGTTACAGCGCGCTCACGTCTTCGCTTGCGTTGAAAGCACACTGTGCTTTCAACTTTGAGCAAGCTCAGCGAATCGAAGTGCATTCGCGCGCTACGCTATTCCTCACGGCTATTAGTAGCCGTTCGGCTGATTTGGCGCATAAAGTCCACTGGACTTTATGCATTAAGCCAAATCACGCTTTGAAGGAGCTTGAAATGCGTTATGCAATTTCAAGCTCAGTCAAAGCGCTCATGCAAGTCGATTCGCAGCATGAAATGGTGATTCGCTGAAGTAGCAAGAAAAATCGAGAATCTCGGTGATTAAGATATACGCAATTGTTCTAGTACGTAAGAGGGCTGGGTGATTCTTGGTCGAACAATATAAGAGCGGCAGCCGATACCAAATAATCCAAATGATCAACCACTACAAACAAACATCAACCAAAAAACAAAATCAAAGCCAAATCGGAACAACCGCAACACAAGATAACACGTAAGAGGCAGAGCGTTGTGAGACAAGAAACACCCAGCCCTCCTACAACAACAAACAAGGAAGATGCACAATACCAAACAAGAAAGCGCGCAACAGCAAACACGTCAGAGAGCGTGCAATATATCAGTATTGATGATGCGTGTGATCGTGCATAACGTCTTTATGCTCCGACGCATGAGGAATATGCAAAACGCGCATACGATCAATCGCCTTACGCGCAAGCTGATGAGCAGAACCAGCCCCATCACCTTTAACCCCAAAAATCACAATTAAAGCCATAACAGCCGTAATAATCGCACTAATTCTCAAAGTCCATTGAACACCAAAAATGCTGGCTGCCAAATTATCTGCAGAACCAACTCCAGTAAGCATATGATACCACTGAGTAAAAGTAGCCATAGTAACAACAAGTACTGGAGCACCAATAGCACCCCAAAGCTGTCTCATTGTATTAGTGACTGCAGAACCATCGCCCAACTCACTAGGTTGCAAGCAATTTAAAGACCATGTTGTAACAGGCATAAGCAAAAATCCCATGCCGATTTGTCGCGTAAACTGCCAGATTGAAATCCACCAAATCCATGTGTCTTTATCGATAAGGCTCATCATAACTGTGCCAAAAAGCAAAATAAGAGAGCCTGCCATTGCTACAGGTCGCACACCAAAACGATCGAGCATACGCCCACCAAAATATTGCGAAATTGCCATTCCAAACGCGCCAGGCAACAATACCAGACCACTCATAGTAGCTGAAAAACCACGATCTGATTGAATATACAGCGGAATAACCACCATAATTGAGCTAAACGCAAAGAATGTTAAACATGCGCAAGCGGTGCCAATCGTAAAATAGCGATTCTTCAACACGCTTATTCCAAGCAACGGCTGCTTTCCTTTAACTCGCGCACGCAATTGTCTAATCACAAACCACGTTATTCCACATGCTCCAACAACCATAGGTGACCACGAAAGCGGATTTGAAATGCCATAAGACTCAATGTTTGTGAAACCAAACATAACTCCACCAAAGCCAACAATTGAAAGTCCAACGGAGAAAAAATCCGCCTTAGCAGAGCGATCATGTTCACCGAAATTATGTAAGAAAAGTATGGAAAGAATAATAGAAATTACGCCGATAATTGTAAGAGATAAGAATATAGAACGCCAACCATTAAAATCAGTTTGCATACCACCAACTGTTGGTCCAATTGCTGGAGCAATGCTCATTGCCATACCAACGCTACCCATAGCCATTCCTCTACGAGTAACTGGGTATACAGAAAACACAGTAATCTGTAGAACAGGCCACATAACTCCAGTGCCAATAGCCTCTAGAGTTCGCCCAGCTAACGCCATAATAAAATCATTACTCAGCCATGCCATAACTGAGCCTAGAGTAAAAAGAATCATGGAAGTAATAACAATTTGACGAGTAGAAAATCGTCTAGTCAAAAATGCTGTTAGCGGCACCATAATAGCCATAATCAGCTGAAAAATAGACGTAAGCCACTGTCCCGTAGTAACACTTATGTTAAACTCACGCACAATAGTAGGTAATGCAGCAGTGAGCTGCAATTGCGCAAAATTGCCAATAAAAGTTATAAAAGTTAGAATCGCCAGAGAAACCAAGGCTGCACGCGTAAGACGATTGTTTTTATACGCTTCTTCACCAACAAGAGCATGACTAAGTTTAGACAAGTTCACGAAAGACTTGCAGCTAGCATGCTCACTAGCAAATTCATCACCCTTATTAAACCATGATTTTCTAGGCAATATTGTCACTTAAATTTCCTTCCATATTCACACAACACGCATAAAATAATCAGCGATTATCGTAAAAGCAAGAAACATACTTGACTCTACGATAATCGCCTTAAAACAAATCTATAAGTACACACTATGAGTCTGTGCGTCTATAAATCTATAATCCTCACAAACTTACAATTGCCGCAAAATTCATAATAGTAGCAAGTATAATACAAATCAGTAGCTTCTATGAGACAACCAATGCCTGTAGGCACCCTGAATGGAACCGTAACGACCATTGCAATAATTCCAGAACCAACGAAGCTGAGTCTGATAATTAGTCGCCCAGTCAGCACCCATAGAAGACATCTTTCTTCCAGGCAGAGCCTGAGGCAAACCGTATGCACCAGAAGGATTCATAGCGTTTACACGCCAACCTGATTCATGTGAAATAATAAACACTGTAGCAGTAAAATCAGCTTCACTGTAACCGTTAGAAAGAAGCCAAGAATGCGCCCACTCCTGCATTTCACCAGCAGGAACTGTAGTACCAATAGAAGATGCAAAATCTGAATCTACGCTAGCTCCACCTGTGCCAACAAGAATGACCTTATCTTTTGGAGCCTGCTTAACAAACGATACAAAAACGTTAGACGAAACAACTTTATCACCTGCGCGAGTAACAATCTTACTTGTTTCCATCACGCCAGGAGCACCCTGATCCTTAACCTTTTCCGTGCCCTTTGGAAGAGCTGCAGTTTCCTTCTTAACCGTGTTAAAAGCAATCGGTTCATCAGAAGTTTCAAGCTTTGCGCCTGCACGCTTAATGTTGATAACTGTCGATTCAGTTACCTTGGAATCAAGTGCAGGCTCTACAACATCATTAGGCCCAAGAGTAATATCTCCAGCTTCTAAAACAGACTTAACGTTTGTAAAATCCGTGCCAAGAACAGTACGATGACTCCCATTGATATTCACAGTTATGTAAGAAGTAGCGCCTTTTTTAACACTTTTAAGCGAATTACGATACGTACCACGCGAAACCTGATTAGCGGAATCTGTAGCAGAATAAGCAGTTATGTAAGGCTTCGCAGAATGATTCTTTGATGCCGAATAAAAGTTCCTAGACGCAATACCAAGAGTTACTACAGACACAAAACCAACAAAAATCGCTACAATTCTTGCCCACTGACGAACACTCAATGAGGTAAGTGTAACAGTTTTCCTTCGGTGACTTGTCATAACTCTCCTTGGTAGAAGTTAATGCACAAAGCGTAAATCTAAAAATAAATAATCCTCATACAGCTTTTTGCACAAAGTATATATAATTGTAGACTCATGCAAAGAGAATGGCTTAAAATCAAGGTTCTTACTACTATTCCCCATCATTTTCAGATTCACTTGATTCGCTTACAGAATTACCTTCATCATCTTTACTAGGATCGTAAGCCTTAGCTTGATTGACTAAATCTTCTAAATCGGCTGGCAACAAAGCACCAGCCTGACGATAAATAACATCTCCACGTTTGATAACCATAACCGTTGGAACCGCTTTAATCGCCGCAGCACTTGCCAAATCAGGAGACTGGTCTATGTCTACCTTAACGAATGGAACATCGTCAAACTTTTCGCTAACTTGTTCAAAAATAGGACCAAAAGCTCGGCATGGTCCGCACCAAGTTGCCCAAAAATCAACAACAACTATTTCATTAGTACCAGCAATTTTCTCAAAATTATCTTGCGTAGCATGAATAACCGCCATTTTTACCCCTTTTAGTGCAATCACTTATTCATGCCATTATATATGTATCTGTCGCCTTGCGGCACTAGGCTAGAAAACATGCTTGATATCCAATTTATTCGTGAACATGCCGACGTAGTTAAGGAATCGCAGCGCAAGCGTGGCGAGTCCGTTGAGCTCGTCGATGAGGTGCTTCGTGCAGACGACTTGCGCCGCAACAGTTTAAAGGCTTTTGAAGCAGCCAGAGCAGAGCAGAAAGCAATAGGAAAAAAGGTTGCAGCTGCTCAAGATAGCGAGAAAGCCACACTTATTGCTCAGACTAAAGAACTTGCTCAAAAGGTTGCAGAATACAAAGCTGAATCTGAGCAGGCTACTGCCGACTACACTACAGCAATGTGGAAGCTTTCTAACATCGTTGAAGATGAAGCGCCAGAAGGCGGAGAAGACGACTATGTTGTAGTTAAGAAAGTTGGCACACCTCGCGACTTTACTGCAGAAGGCTTTGAACCAAAGGATCATTTGACTCTTGGAACTGGCGTTGCTGGAATTGATATGCGCAGAGGCGTAAAGGTTGCAGGCTCTCGCTTCTACTTCTTGCGCGGTGCTGTGGCTAGATTGCAAATCGCAATGCTTACTATGGCTGTAGACCAAGCCGAAGAGCACGGTTTTACGCTTGCAATTACGCCAACGCTTGTGCGTCCAGAAGTAATGCGCGGAACTGGCTTCTTGAATTCTCACGCGGACGAGATTTATCGCCTTCGTGAGCCAGATGATCAGTATTTGGTTGGCACATCCGAGGTTGCGCTCGCTGGTATGCACGAGGATGAGATTCTTGACTTAAGCAATGGTGCTTTGCGTTATTGCGGTTGGTCGAGCTGCTACCGTCGTGAAGCTGGTGCTGCTGGAAAGGATACTTCTGGTATCATTCGCGTGCATCAGTTCGATAAGGTAGAAATGTTCGTTTATTGCAAGCAGGAAGATTCTCGCGCTGAGCATCAGAAGTTACTTGGTATGGAGCAGGAAATGCTTGCTAAGGTGGAAGTGCCTTACCGCATTATTGATACTGCTGCTGGTGACCTTGGTTCTTCTGCCGCTCGTAAGTTTGATTGCGAAGCTTGGGTTCCAACTCAGGGTCGTTACCGTGAGCTTACTTCTACTTCTAACTGCACTGAGTATCAGGCTCGCCGCTTGAATGTTCGCGAACGCATGGAAGATGGCGGAACTCGCCCAGTTAGCACGCTTAATGGCACTTTGGCTACTACTCGCTGGCTTGTGGCTATTTTGGAAAATCATCAGCATGAAGATGGTTCGATTGATATTCCAAAGGCTATGCAGGCTTATATGGGTGGCAAAGAAGTTATTGAGCCTACTAAGTGGGAAGCGTGACTTTACTATAGTTTGAGTCTAAATTTTGTATCTTGACACGCGAGATCATTTAGTTTAGTATCAAATAATCTTCTCCTTTTGGGTTATATGTCAAAAAGTGTATAAAACTGTTCTGATGTATGTTCTTGAAATAGAATTTAGTCAGTTTAGTTTCATACACTTTTTGATGTATAGCTCTTTATTTTTATTTATTTTTATTAATTTATATTTTGCATTTAGTGAGCAATAAGTGGCGCTACTTGCGATTCGTAAGCGCGCAAAGCCATATCAATCACGTTGTGCATATCGTAATAGCTGTAAGTGCCCAAACGCCCACCGAAAACAGTGTTAGGCTGCGCCTCAGCAAGCTCTGCATAGCGCGCATACAATGCTTTATCTTCCTCCGTATTCACTGGATAGTAAGGCTCATCTTCGCGAGTTGCAGCGCGAGAATACTCCTGCCAAACCACAGTCTCCCCAGCTTTAACGCTTTTGCCTGGCATGAAAGTTGCGCAATCGCCAGCTTCACCACTAGCAACGCCCTCAACCTCCTCGCGCTCTGGATTAAAGTTCTTAAACTCAATTGCGCGCGTAAACGGGACATCTGCATCCGAATAGTTCATAACTGGGCAGCCAAAGTGGTCGCTCTCCTGGTAACGCACTTCCTTAAAGTCCACAGTGCGCCACTTCAACTCGCCGAGCGCATAGTCAAAATACCTATCAACCGGACCGGTATAAACAACCGGCACTCCAGCCTCCGCCAACGCGTGCTTATTAAACGGCTGCGATTCGTCGAAAAAGTCCACGCCAAGCGAAATGTGAATACGCGGATCGTCAATCATGCGCTGCATCCAAGCTGTGTAGCCGTCCGTTGGCAATCCTTCCCAAGTGTCTTTAAAGTAGCGATTATTGTAGTTAAATCGCACAGGCAAGCGCTTGATAATTCCAGCAGGCAGCTTAGAAGGATCCGTTTGCCACTGCTTTGCCGTGTAATTCTTAATAAACGCTTCATAAAGCGGGCGCCCGATTAAACTAATGCCTTTATCGTTCAAATTCTGCGGATCTTTGCCAGCAAACTCCCCCGCTTGGCTTGCAATCAAAGCCTTAGCTTCTTCTGGCGTATAATGCGCGTGGAAGAATTGGTTAATTGTACCTAAGTTGATTGGCAACGAATACACTTCGCCGTCGTGAGTTGCGTAAACGCGATGCACGTAGTTAGTAAACGTTGTAAAGCGGTTCACGTAATCCCACACGTGCTTGTTGCTTGTGTGAAAAAGATGTGCGCCATACTTGTGAATTTCAATTCCCGTTCGCTCGTCAAAATACGAGTAAGCATTTCCGCCAATGTGACTACGCACGTCAATAATTTCAACGCTTGCGCCAGCGCGTTCTGCAGCCTGCTGAGCTACAGTTAAGCCAAACAATCCTGCTCCAACAACTACTAAATCTGGGTATTCGCTCATTTTCCCACTCATTTCTTGCTTTCTGATTTGCACTTACTCTTCGATTTTTAATTGCATTACTTCATATTTTTGATTTTGTAATCGTAGATTATTTTTTCAAGATTTCTCACACACGCCATAGTAAAACATTGCGCGCGCTGCAAAATCGTAAGCTTTTTAACAGCTGATTTAGCAAATTCTACGTCTTTAACATAATTTTTTTCGTATATTTTTTGGATTTCTGCGTCGCTACTTTTTCCGCCATTAAGCTTATTTTCTCCGCTTTTCAGCGTGCATCGCTCATACCTTAAGTTTCCAACCATTGTGTAGTAGCTTCTTGCTGGCACAACATTGTGCTTTAAGCACAAATCCCAATTTGCTCGAACTGCATCTATATGATCGTGATAAAAGCCCGCGTCTCGCATTTTATGCGTTACGGAATCCTCGCGTTGCAGCCAGTAATACAGCACTTCATCCACATGTGCCACGCAATTCATGCGCGAGTACAGCACGCTTGCCATCGCCGTGTCTTGCGCAAACTTTCCTTCGGGGAATCGCACTCCCTGCCAGATTTCTCGCTTGTAAAGCCTGCACCAATTCGCTTCGTTAAAGTAGCGCGCTTCGCTGTTTTTGCCCAGCTTATTTCCGATTATTCTAAATATTTTGCAAAATACAGTTTGATACGCTTTTAGAGGATTTTTTACGATTTTTATTTGAGTCGCGTTCTCTAAACGCGCGGTTACTTGCGATTTTTCCGTACCCAATCCGCGCGCACCCAAACCAGCTTCTTTTTTAATCTGCTCTAAGCTACTTAGCCCAAATTGACGCCATTTTGCTTTGCTCATACTAGCTCCGCTTTGCAAAATAGCGTTTAGTAAAATCTCAATATTTTTGCAATCTAGAATATCGTCATTGTCTGCAAACGCTATAAATTCCCCACTCACTGCATCAAGCCCTGCGTTCTGCGCACGCGATATTCCGCCGTTTTGTTGGTGTATTACTTTAACTCGCGAATCTTTTGATGCATACGAATCGCAAATTTTACCCGAGTCGTCTTTTGATCCATCGTCTACCAAAATCAGCTCTATGTTTTTGTACGTTTGCGCAAGAATCGAGTTCACGCATCCGCTCAAATATTTTGCAGAATTGTAGACTGGCACGATTATAGAAACTAGCGGATTTTCGTTTTTAGCGTAATTTTCCATTGCTATCCTTTCAAACCGCGTTCTGTTCTGCTTTGCGCATTTGACGAATCTTTTGCTGCCCATCCTTAAATCCGCGTATCATCGCGCGAATTTTCGCAAATTTATTCTTTTCCCACAGCGCAACGAAAATCATATCTCGCACAACTGCACGCAACGACTTAGCATACGAGTATGTTCCCATTTTGTAATCCACTACTTGCATATTTCGCGCTATATAGTACTTGCGATTTGCGTTGTGATTCCACACGATTGGGTGTTTTATAATCAAGTTTATTGAGCGCGCTTTGCCGATTTGGTGTTCCATTATAACGTTTTGGCACTCTACGATTTGCCAGCCATCGCGCGCAAGTCGCCTTGAAAAGTCGAAGTCTACTCCGTCAATTTCCAACCATTCGTCAAATCCGCCGATTTTCTGCCACGCTTCTACGCTTGTTAAGCTTCCAGACGTTATGCATTCGTCTTCGTGGCATTTGCTGTGTAAAATCGTGCCGTCTAAACGGTTTTTTAGCAAAGAGCATACAATTGCGATTTTGGAATTTTTTGAATTTTTTTGATTTACAAGACTTCCCTGATTTTCCAGGATTTTCTTGTATTCGCTAATCATGTTGCTTGGCACAACAGAATCGTCGTTAAGCGTTAGAACCCAGTTGAAACCTTGCGATTTTGCCCATTCAAACACTTGCGTTAATGCTTTTGCAAAACCAATATTTTGACTGTTTTTAACTAAAGTCACGTTTGCGTATTTGCTTACAACTTCTTGCAAACTTTTAACATTTTTAGACGCATTGTCTACGATTATTACACGCTCTACTTGATTGCATAGCGCTTCTAAACACGTGCTTACGTCTGTTAAAGTTGGATTATAGGTGATTATTCCAGAACAAATACGCATGTTAGTCCAAACTGCGATTCTTGCTGCCGATTTTCACCCAACATTTGCTCACAAAACCAACAATCAAGTTTGTAAAACGCTTGAGTATTACAGAAAGCACAAGAATCACCGCAAACTCTGCGATTAGCAATCCGTATGCTTGCCAGCGATTAAGCCACACTGGATATATTACTGTAAACACTTGCATTATTAACACATGGTGTACCAAAAAAATCGGGTACGAATATGCGGATATAAATTTTGTACACGCGCTTAATGGCTTAAAACTTTTAACAAGTTCACCAATATAAGAAAGCAGCAAAAATGCTAATATTCCTACAATCGTAACGGCAATATTTCCTTGTAAAACATGCGTTAATTGTTGCAATGCAAGAATCACAAAAGATACTGCAGCAAGCCAACAAGGCACTTTTTTAATAAACTTTACAAAAATCATGCCAAATACTAATTCTGGCAATCTTGTTGTTAAAAGAATATCAGACGGTACTCGCGGAATCTGGTAAAAAGTAAAGAACACAACTGTTGCAGCGTATAGAGCCAACACAACGCACACAGTTGTTATTGGCATTTTATTTACGCCAACTCTTAAAAGTGGAAACACTATGTAAAACAGTATTATGAACCCTAAGAACCATTCGCCTAGAACATAAAAAGTACCTACGCCGAATGCAGAAGCATAACCATCCATTCCAAAAAGCGAAAAAATTGCTGTTATTTTATGCCTTGGTACAAAAATATATCCATTATTGCGAATAAACAATAAAATATTCGCCACTATGAATGCTACCCAAAACATTGGGTATAGTGTTTTTGCGCGCTTTGTGTAGAATGTGCGCAAATCCAGGCTTTCTCTATCGCCATAGTTGTACATAAGAGCAGCGCCAGAAATAATCAAAAATAGCGATACTCCTAATCCACCAATGTAGATTCCAAACGGTCTATTTACGAAGAACCGCATTGGCTCCAAATATGGATTGTTAAAATGAGTTACAACAATCAAAATCGCAGCTATTGCGCGAATCCAATCCAAGTAGAAAAGTCGCGGTTTTTTTGCGCGCGTAAGTTTTGTCGCAGCTGTATTTACGCTTATATCACTCATCTTCTTTACCTTTACGACCAATGTGCACAATTCTTTGACCTATGTACAGTGTTTTATAGAAAACTCGCTTTGCAATACTCTTTAATACTCTTAAAGCAGCGTAACGGAATCGCTTTCCGCGCATTACTTCTCTACAAGTTTCTTCCAAATTGCGTTTAATCCATGGCGTGCTCACAGATTTTGATAGTTCTCGAACATCGAATTCTAGGTTAGTCATTTCTATTCGCGCAAAGTGATCCGAGAATATGTATGCGTCATAATATCCGTTGGATTGCGGCACATACCCGTATGCTCGCTCTATAAAGTGCAACAACGTTCCGTCTATTTTTAGCGGTTCTGCTGGAAAATCTTCGTAAGTCCACTTTCTATCCAATAGCCCACGCATAGCTTTTGTACGGAACCAAAACATTGTGCCAAGCGGAGCTATAGCGTCTTTGTTTTCGTCTAACGGAACGCTAATTCCTAACGTTTTTTCTAGGAATTTCTTTGTGCCTTCAAAGTTTGGACCCCAAGTGTATGTAAATCCTGGGAAATAGTCCGCATGATTTGGCGGCGTTGGCATTGCCATTCCAAGTCGCGGATGCGTTTCAAACAGATTTATAACGTTTTGCACATACTCTTTACTTGCAAGAATATTTTCAAAACACTTGTAAGCAAATCCGTCGCCTATGCTTCGAGGCGATAATTGCGTGACTTTTTTATCGTGAGCAAAGCATACGTAATCGTACTTCATAAGATCTGCGCCGCCGCCCACTAAGAATGCGCTCACGTCTCTACCGCGATTTTCAATTAACCGCACGTCTACGTCATATGGAAGATGTTCCACACGCTGTTTCACAATTTGCTGGTTTTCTTTCGATCCTACAGTTAAAATAACGTCACATCCTTGCGGCATAGACTGAATATAGTGCAAACTTTTATCTAGCAAATCCATGTAATACAAGTGCATACACAACGCGACTTTTGGCTTAGCCGTAGATGCTGATGTAGCTGTTGATGAGTTTTCTACAACATGATTTTGCGGCAAAATGTATCGCAAATGAAGATTCTTCATCAAATCTGCCATATTCATGCTTCGCAAAGCATTTTCCCAAATCAAATCCGTGTTGTAATCTGTGTGGTCTTTCAAATACTCGTATAAGTCTAATGCTTGGTTTCCAACAGATTGCGTAGAAACGTCGGAGTAGTCGTGGAAGAAAGACCTGCGCTTAAAAATCGGGCATCGTTTGTATTCCACAATCTGCCTTGCAGCATACGTTATTGGGCCATAAGAATAGCCTTCTAAATCACTCGTATCAACGTATACAGACCACTTGTATCCCTTATCTGCAAATCGCTTTGTAAATACTGATTCATGCAATCCAACAGACTCAAAGTAGCTGTTGATTGGTGGAAGATTGTTCCAATAATCCTGAAAATCTTTGGATTGAACAAAGCTTTTCCTGTATGCGTGAAAATGCGATTGAATATGCTCTGGCAAATATCCGTACGGACTGTATCCAAACGGATCTCCATTAACTTTATGGAACTTTGTTATGCCCCAAAAATCAAGGTCTTTTGCGTTCATAGCGTTAAACATTTCGCTAAACGGATAAACTGGACCCATAATCGTAGCGTTAAATAGCACTACTTCGTCAAACTTTTCCAACTCTGCCCAACCGTAAGAGTCCATTGCAGTTTTGTACGCCCACACGTCAAAACCCTTGTTTTCGCGCAAAATAAACTTGTTCGCGTAACCTTTAAGCATCGCTTTGCTTGACTCGTCGATTTTGCCATTAACTACAATCGCAAGCTCGTTAAAGAATGGTTTGAATCCGTCAAGCAGCGTAGACACATAATGGTCTGCGTGACCTTGCGCATCGTAGAAGAAGAAAATGCCCAAGCGCTTTGGATTTTCCAAAATCATGTTATCTCCTGATTTACCCTTAATTATCCTTGATTATTCTATTGTGTAATTTTGTATTTTGTTTAATCTCAAATTTATTTTTTAGACTTTATTTATCATTCTTTGATTTAGTTAAGTTTTTAACCATATTTTTTATCTTTTTTGCAAAACGCTTATACACTGGCATTGCATCGTAACGTTTTTGCGCTTCAATTTGCAAACGTTTCTGTTCTTCTTCATATTTTTGCTGATGAACCTGCATAATATGCAAAGACATTAAGTCTACTTGCTTATCGTAAGTTGTGTTTTGTTTGTCTTTAAAACTATCTGGTTTAATATTTCTATAAACGTTAAGAAGAACATCACACACTGAACCGTGTTTTATTATGCAATCGCTTTCTACAACTTGATTCATAAGGTCTACAAGCTTTTCTAGCACAATTGAGCACGCGCGCTCTAATCCCCATGTTTCAATAACAGCGTTTATGGCTTCTTGAAAATCCTCGACTTTTAGGCGTGTAAAGAATTCATCTTTTACTATTTTTAATCCACGATTATCAAACCAGCGTGAGGCCTCTTCAATGGTTTGCTTGCGACTTTTCATCGAAGGCTCTTTAGTAAAATCATTAGCAAAATCGTAAACAGTGCTTACAACATCTTTAACACTTCGTTGTTCTACAGTAAATTTTTCAACGCTTATCTTAGATCTTCCAGAAATTCCTCTGCCAATATGGTATTTAAGCGCGCGAAACGCTGTTAAGTCTTTTAAAGTTTGAGCAAAGGCTGCAATAGCGAAATATTCGTAAGCATCTTCTGCTTTAGAAAGTCGTGTTGAAACTGTTTTTTTAAACGCATCTCGAACTAAGTCACCTTTAAAAAGCGCTGTTATAACATTCCAAGGTGTCCAATGCGGAAAATCACTAGAAAACGTTGATTTAATAATATTATCGCCAGTTTGATCACCATTATTTTGCGCATACATTTGATCGTAGCTGTATGCAAAATCTTCATCTGATTTGCCTTCTGGGTGAATAGAAACACCAAAATGCAATATATCTGCAGGATTATTAGTAACGTATGAGTAGAGAACTTCGCAAGCTTTAAGATCAATCTCATCATCTGCGTCAACAAAAAGAACGTAATCACCGCTAGTCGACTGAACACCAGTTTTACGCGCAACATGCCTACCGCAATTATGATCTTTAGCAATAATTTTTACTCTAGAATCTTTATGCTCATAATCGCGCAAAATTTGCAAAGTATTATCTGTACTAGCGTCGTCAACAACAATAATCTCAATGTTTTTAAAAGTTTGATTAACAAGTGAATCCATGCACTGCTTAATATACGGCTCCTTGTTGTACGCAGGAACCACCACGGAAATTGCAGGATTCATAAATCGTCTCCATTGCACACTAATCGGTAAAATAGCACAAATCATATCTATTGTACTACTAAACACAATCAGTTTTTAGATTGTTGTCACGCATTAAAATCTTATAGTATATTTTTTAGTGACAAGTAGCACATGCATGTCAAACACATAGAAGGGTTGTAGTATGAATCAAGCAGACTCTAGTTGTATTAAAGAATTAAACACTAATCAACTACAAGATTCAGCTACACTTGCAAAATGCGGCAAAAAAAGCAACTCAACTAGCACAACTAGAGCAATTATAGAAAAAACGTATTCCTTTAAAGACTTCATTGATTTTTGCAAATCTAATGTTGCAGAACTTGCAATAAGCGCGATTTTTTTGATTATTGCATACGGTCAAAAAGCTTTTTCTAACACTTTTTCTATAGACACAGAAGAAATGATCTCTAGATCTAAGGCTCTTTACAATTCTTGGATTCGCCTAGAACGCTTCGGCTTGCTGGCTTTTAAGTACGTTACAGGAAGATACTGGTATAACAATTCATTAGCTGGAATCTTAATGATTCTTGCGCTTTTTGCTTCCGCAACAACATGGGCATACTTGTTTAGCAAAGCGCACAATTTGGGCGCAAAATTCCACCCAGCTTTATTTATGATTCCTTTTATAAGCGCTCCTATTCTTGCAGAAATGCTTGGATTCTTGCTTATGGGAGATGACGTAGCTTGTGCGCTAATGTTTGTTAGCATGTCGCTTATGTGTGCGCATAACGCGTACCAAAATCGTAAAGAACTTAAAACTCTTTTAGCATACGCATTAATGGCACTTATTTTTGCGATTTTTGGTTTTACTCTCTACTTAGCAATGACTACTGTTTTTATTGCTGGAACAGCCATGATTGCACTAATAATTAAGGGCGACTATGCATGCAAATTCAAGAACATAGTAAGCTACGTTTTTACGTATATTTGCGTGTTTATAGCAAGCTATGCATGCTATGTGATTTTGAATAAAATTGTTATCGCTACCAACCACACCTTCACAGATCCGTACATTAAAGAACAAATGCGTTGGGGTAAAGACCCTATAGCAAAAATCATTCATACTATATTTTTGCATGCAAAAAACATGTATCTAGGAAGAACAATATTCCATAGCGTATTTATAACAATTGCATTAATCGCTTTAGTGTTATTAACTATTGTTCAAGTGATTCGTAAAGAGCTTAACGCTTTTACTATTATTTTTGCTATTGCTATAGTTGCAAGCCCTATGATGATGAGCGTAATACTCGGCACAGCAGGCACGGCTAGAACGGAACTAACATACCCGCTTGCTGGCGCTTTTTCATGCATGTATTTGTTGCATTACATTATGCAATTTAGCAAAAAGACTTTAACAACGATTATTGCATGCATTCTTCTTGCAATTATTGGATTAAGTCAGTCGTTTACAGTAAATCGCTTGTATTACACGGAATACATGACTTATAACCAAGACTATTACATTGCTCAAGATGTTGCTAGAAGAATAGAAGTACTACAAGCAAATCATAAAAATCCTCTTAAAGTAATATTCGTTGGCAATCACATAGCAGACTACAATCCTAGTGAATTTAAGTCAAATCAGCTTGAACTTATTGGACGATCAATGTTTGAGATTGGATTCTCAACTCTTCACGGCACATGGGTAAAAACTGGTTTCATACGCTCAACTACTGGATTTAAAATGAAAAATCCTGTATTAGAATCCGTTTATATAAACGCAGAAAAGGCCGCACAAAATCTGCCTTCTTGGCCTTCGGATAAATGCACTACTGTTTTAGATAACAAGTATATAGTCGTAAAATTCTCTGAACCAATGCAAAATAAGCACTAAATAGTAGTTAAGAATTTAGATACCTAAATATATAAATATCTAAATAGTAGTTTCAATCTCGTAACGTGGGCGATGCTTAGATTCCATGTAAATCTTTCCAATATATTCGCCCACAATGCCGATTGAAAGCATAATCAATCCGCCAATAAACCACATTGAGAACATAACAGAACCCCAGCCAGCAACTGCTTTTCCTTGCACAACAGAAGCTATTACATAAACAAATACGCATAGTGAAACTAAAATAGACGCGAATCCTGCAAATGTTACAAAACTCAAAGGCTTAGTAGAAAAAGATGTAATGCCATCTATAGCAAACGAAATCATCTTTTTAAGCGGATACTTAGACACACCAGCTTTGCGCTTACCACGCACATACTCAACTTTTGTTGACTTAAAGCCAATAGATGGCACTATACCACGCAAGAAAAGATTAACTTCTTTATATTCCAAAAGAGCCTTCAACGCATTCTTGCCCATAAGTCTATAATCGGCATGATTCGGAACTGTTTCTGCGCCCATCCATCTGAAAACACTGTAAAAAGCTAATGCAGTGTTGCGCTTAAACCACGTGTCTGTTTCTCTAGACGAGCGAACGCCATACACAACCTCGTAGCCTTCCACATATTTTGCAATAAATTGATCAACAACATCAACATCGTCTTGCAAATCGGCGTCCATGGAAATTGCAGCATCGCAACCCGATTTATATGCTGTAGTTAAGCCAGCAAGCAAAGCATTTTGATGACCACGATTATGCGCAAGCTTTACACCGCCAAAAAGCGAAGGATTCGACTGGTGCAAATCGCAAATAATATTCCAAGTCGAATCTCTAGAACCATCATCCACAAAAAGAATACGGCTATAATCCGAAATAATCTTATTTTCAATAAGAAAAGTAACTTTGCTTAAAATAATACTAGAAGTCTGCGAAAGAACAGGCTCCTCGTTGTAGCAAGGAAGAACAAAATATATGCATGGGCACTTGCTGTTTTGCAATGTTTCACGCAATGTTAATCCTTTCTAAAAACCATAATTTAGCATTAAAAATCCAGAAAAGTTACGATTTGCAATAACTATTTTAGAAAATCACTCATAATCTTTTGGATTTTGCTATTATCTCCCCAAACTGCTGGAGAATCGTAAGGCCTATCTGGGAATGCGCCATACTCAAGCGAAATATCAAGATTATTCTCGCGAATGTAACGTTCAACGCGGTCTGCAAGCGAAACAGGCTCCCCCGTGCAGCAATTAATTACGCCATTTACTTTATCTTGTAAAACGGTTGCAGCAATTTGCTTAGCTAACACGTCTACATTAATAAAGTCGTATTTGTTTTTGCCAGTAGTAAACGGAAAAGTCTTCTTTCCTTCTTGAGCAGCTTGAAGAAGCTTAGAGAAAATAGAGTTTCCACGAGCGTCGTCGCCAACAATGTAGTATGCGCGAATCCATTGAACAGTTGCATCATACTCTTTACCCAAAAGCAAAGTAGCTTCACGCAAAGCATTCTTAGAAATGCCATACATTGAAGCTGGCTTGCAAGGCGTGTTCTCGTCAATAGCGCCCTCCCAGTAGCCAACTTCGTGCATAGAACCCATAACAGCAATCTGCTTTAAGCCACCTTGAAGCATAATACGAATAAAGCGGTAATGGTTCGATAAATCTTCCATATGCGTGTCTGCAGCATGCTTAAAACCGTTGCGCCAAGCCATGTGCAAGCAAACGTCTGGAGACCCAAGCTTTGCAAACAAATCAGCATCATCGCTAAAAATATTCGCTTCAATACGCGTTGCGCGCTCATCAACACCATCTAAACGCAAGTCGGAAGCAATTACGCTAGCACCTGCATCTAAAAGAGCTTTAACAACGTGACGACCAATATACCCACCAGCACCAGTAACAAGAATTCGCTTACTCATAATTTTTCAGTTTAGCAGCGTATAAAAACTTTCAAACATGCCAAAATAAATAGAACAAAATAATCACAACATAATCACATTAAAATCACAAAATAATCACAAAATAATCACATTAACAACTAATCTAAAAGCTAAAATTATTACATATAATGATGAACATAATATCTCGCATAATACTGCTCACAATACTGCGCATAATTTAACCAAATATTTAGCCAAATATTGAATCAAATCAATCCCCAAATGTAAACTTAACAAAGTTATAAATGTAAACTTAACAAAGTTATATATGCATACACACTGCAAATTTTGCAAGAAAGGCAGCGATGACAACAAAGTCTGACGCCATCTATCACCCTGGTAGAAGCAAAGGTTTGATAGACATTCCAAGGTACCTTTATTTGCTTGACTTACTTGTAAAAAAAGAAGTACGAATAAGATATCGCGGTTCGTGGCTCGGTATGGCTTGGACGTACGTAAAGCCAATAACGCAATTTGTAGTGTTCTACGTTGCAATGGGAATTTTCTTAGGACTTGGCCGCGGAGGCGGAATTCAAGCCTACCCACTGTACCTTTTTAGTGGAATTATAGTAACAAACTTTTTTGTAGAAGCATTCTCTAATTGCACAAGATCAATACTTTCTAATGCTGGCTTAATACAAAAAATCTATCTTCCTAGAGAACTATTCCCACTTGCATCGCTACGAGTTGCTTTTGTGCACTTTTTCCCACAAGTAATCGTGCTTATAATCGGAGCTTTATGCATGGGGTGGATTCCAGATTTTGCAGGCGTAATAGTGGCAATAATCGGATTTATTAGCGTGTGTACGTTTGCGTTTGGTCTTGGATTATTCTTTGGAGCAATAAACGTTTTTTACAGAGATGCAGAAAATATTACAGACTTAGTAGCAATGGTTGCCGTATGGCTTGCGCCGTGCTTCTACACATGGCAAATGGTTGCAGCCCACGCACCACGATGGGTTTTAGAGATGTATTATGCAAATCCTATTGCAATAAGCGTTGAAGCATTCCACCGCGGATTCTGGCTAAATGCCACAGATCGCACTTTCCAATTTGCAGGAGCTTGGTCTTTAAGACTTTGCGAAAGCCTTGTAGTCGCATTTGCTGTACTACTTATTGGCGAAGTTACATTTAGACATCTTGAAGGCAAGTTTGCTCAAGAAATTTAAGCTTACTAAGATTTTGTGGATTTTACTTTTAAGAGCAGCAGGAGTTATATATGAATAAGCCTTATAACACACTTCCAGAAGACGTTGTGTTAAGCATTTCCAACGTTACTAAACGATTCTCGCTGCGAGCAAATCATTCGATTAAAGAGTCGATTGTAAACTTGCTAACACCGCCGTCTAAAAAGCACGAGACACAAAACTTTACAGCTTTAAGCAATGTTAGTTTTACTATTAAACGCGGCGAAACTGTTGGACTAATAGGCATGAATGGATCTGGAAAATCTACTATGCTTAAAATGCTTTCTGGAGTTATGCAACCAGACGAAGGCGAAGTTTGTGCGCGCGGAAGAATCGCAGGACTAATCGAAGTTGGAGCAGGATTTGCTGCCGACTTAACTGGTCGCGAAAACGTGTATCTTAACGGCGCAATTCTTGGAATGACAAAAGAAGAAATAGACGATAAATACCAATCAATAGTAGACTTTAGCGAAATAGAGCCTTTTATGGATACAGAAGTTAAGTTCTACTCTTCTGGAATGTTCTTACGATTGGCGTTTTCTGTAGCAGCGCACAGCGATCCAGACATATTCTTAATCGACGAAATTCTTG
The DNA here is from genome assembly GCF_049262845.1 of Gardnerella sp. DNF00109. Taxonomy (NCBI): domain Bacteria; kingdom Bacillati; phylum Actinomycetota; class Actinomycetes; order Bifidobacteriales; family Bifidobacteriaceae; genus Gardnerella; species Gardnerella sp. DNF00109. The sequence continues at coordinate 343,988 of NZ_CP058406.1, read as the reverse complement.
CAGTTGGAGATGAAGCTTTCCAACACAAGTGCATTACTAGGCTTAAAGAGCAGCAAAAACGAGGGCAAACAATGGTAATTGTTTCGCACAGCGAAGATCAAATTAAGCAACTTTGTTCTCGCTGCATAGTGCTGTCTCATTCACACATGATTTACGACGGTCAAGCCGAGCCAGCATTTAACGCAATGCGAGAAAGCTTAAACAATAAAGCATAAACAACAATCTTAAACAATAATCAAAACTAAAAAGCAAAAGGCATATAAGAGGATATTATGGAAAACATGAGTAACACAACAAACTTTGAGCCAAAAAACATAATTGTAACTGGCGGATGCGGCTTTATTGGGTCTAATTTTGTGCACTACGTAGTGAACAATCACCCAGAAACGCACGTAACGGTACTAGACGCGTTAACGTACGCCGGAAATATTGAAAACATTGCAGGATTGCCAGAAGATAGAGTTGACTTTGTTCACGGCAATATTTGCGATGCAGAGCTTTTAGATAAGCTCGTTCCAGGGCACGACGCAATTGTGCACTACGCTGCAGAATCACACAACGACAACAGCATTGCAAACCCAGAACCATTCCTTAAAACCAATGTTGAAGGAACTTTTAGACTACTCGAAGCAGTTAGAAAATACGGGATCCGATACCACCACATCTCTACCGATGAAGTGTACGGAGATTTGGCATTAGACGACCCAGCTAAATTCACGGAAGAAACGCCATACCACCCATCCAGCCCATACAGCTCCACAAAAGCGGCAAGCGATATGTTGGTACGCGCATGGACTCGCACATATGGTTTGCACACAACAATCAGCAATTGCTCAAACAACTATGGACCATATCAGCATGTTGAAAAGTTTATTCCGCGCCAAATCACAAATATTTTAGAAGGCATTAAGCCAAAGTTGTATGGTCAAGGCTTAAACGTTCGAGATTGGATTCACACAGAAGACCACAGCAGTGCTGTTTGGACAATCCTCACAAAGGGAGAGCTTGGAAACACCTACTTGATTGGTGCAAATGGCGAGAAAAACAATATAACAGTTCTGCGCATGATTCTTGAAATGATGGGCAAAGATGCAGACGACTTTGACCTTGTAAAAGATCGCCCAGGCCACGACCGCCGCTACGCAATCGACAGCACAAAGCTACAAACGCAACTTGGATGGAAGCCAAAGCACACAGACTTTACAACAGGCTTAGAGCAAACAATCAAATGGTACACGGAAAATCGAGCATGGTGGGAAGGCGCTAAAAGCGCAACCGAAGCAAAGTACAAAGCTCAAGGGCAGTGAATCGCCTGAAAGTCAAGTCTGCTTGTATACAAATTGTATGCAAATCTAGCCAAAAATAGTCATAAATATAATCAAAAATAAAGAATTTGTAGGATGCTATGGAATTTGAAAAAGAACTAAGCGTTACAAAAACCAATATTCCAGGTTTAATCGTGTTTGATCTTCCAGTACACGGAGATAACCGCGGATGGTTCAAAGAAAACTGGCAGCGTGCCAAAATGACGGCTCTAGGTCTCCCCGACTTTGGGCCTGTACAAAACAACATTTCGTTCAACGAAAAACGCGGAGTAACCAGAGGCATCCACGCAGAACCATGGGATAAATACATAAGCATTGCTACTGGCGAAGTATTTGGCGCATGGGTGGATTTAAGACCAGGTAAAAGCTTCGGTCAAGTGTACACAACCACACTAAACCCTAGCAAAGCAATCTACGTTCCTAGAGGCGTAGGAAACAGCTTCCAAGCTTTGCAAGATGGCACGGCATACACTTATTTAGTAAACGCACATTGGTCACTAGAGCAAAAGAAAACATACACTTTTGTAAACCTTGCAGACCCAGATTTACACATTAATTGGCCAATACCTTTAGAAGAATCCGAGCGCAGCGAAGCTGACTTACACCACCCAATGCTAAAAAACGCAAAGCCAATGGCACCAAAACGCACTCTTGTAACTGGATGCAACGGTCAACTTGGTCGCGCAATACAAAATTATGCTAAAGAGAATAATTTAGAAGGATTTGAGTACGTAGACTTAGATAGCTTCGATATAGCAAATAAAGACGATTACAGCCGCTACGACTGGGATTTGTACGGAACGATTATTAACACAGCAGCATACACGTCTGTAGATGGCGCGCAAACGCCACAAGGGCGAAGAGCCGCGTGGAATAGCAACGTTAAAGGAGTAGCAAATCTTGCAAAAATAGCGCAAGAACACCACATTACTCTTGTGCACATCTCAAGCGACTATGTTTTTGACGGTACTCAAGAAAATCACAAAGAAAACGAAGACTTTGCACCACTAGGCGTGTACGGCGAAACAAAAGCTGCAGCAGATTCTCTAGTAGCCAACGTTCCACAGCATTATATTATTCGCTCAAGCTGGATTGTCGGAGAAGGACGAAACTTTGTAACGCGCATGATTGACTTTGCAAACCGTTTAAAAAATGGCGAATCTGTTAGTGTTCAAGCACCAATAGATCAAACTGGCAGACTCACTTTTGCAAGCGACTTAGTAAAAGGCATGTTCCATCTTCTAAACACTCAAGCACAATACGGAACATACAATCTTACAGGTTCAGGAAAAATCGCGTCTTGGCACGATATTGCTCAAAAAGTGTTTACACAACTTAATGTAGACACAAGCAAAATCGAAGCAAATCGCGTAGACGATTACACGCGCATATCTAATGGCTCTCCTAGACCACACAAGTGCGCACTTGACTTACAAAAAATCGAATCCGCTGGATTTACGCCATGCGATTGGGAAGATTTGCTTGAATCTTACGTAAATAGAATTGAACAAAACAACAAGTAAAGGATGTTTCAAAGATGAAAGGCATTATTCTTGCTGGCGGTTCTGGCACACGCCTATACCCACTTACTACAGTAACGTCTAAGCAGCTTTTGCCAGTTTACGATAAGCCAATGGTGTATTACCCTCTTAGCGTGCTTATGATGGCTGGAATCCGAGATATTCTTGTGATTTCTACTCCTCAAGACTTGCCGAATTTTGAAAGGCTACTTGGAAGCGGAGAACAATTTGGAATCAACTTATCTTACAAAGTTCAGCCATCGCCAGACGGTCTTGCTCAAGCATTTATACTCGGAGAAGAGTTTATAAATGGCGATTCTTGCGCGCTCGTGCTTGGAGACAATATATTCTACGGAAATGGCCTGGGAGCTATTTTAAAGCACGCTGCACGCGTAGAACACGGTGCTACAGTATTCGGCTACTACGTAGACGACCCAGAAAGATACGGCGTTGTGGAATTTGATGAAAATCACAAAGCCGTTAGCATAGTAGAAAAACCAGAACACCCAGCATCGAACTATGCTGTTACAGGATTATACTTCTACGATTCCAGAGTTACAGAGTTTGCAAAACAAGTTAAGCCGAGCGCACGCGGCGAGCTTGAGATTACGGACCTTAACAAAATGTACTTAGAAAATGGCTCACTAAACGTTATGACTCTTGGTCGCGGATACGCGTGGCTAGACACTGGCACAATGGACTCGCTTTACGAAGCTGGCGAATTTGTGCGCACAATAGAGCGAGCGCAAGGGCTGCCAATCGCAGTTCTTGAGGAGATTGCGTACGAAAACCAGTGGATTAGTCGCGAGCGTTTGCTTGAGTCGGCAGAAAAATATGGTAAAAGCAATTATGGCAAGCACTTAAAGCAGGTTGCTGAAAATCGCATTATCATATCTAAAGATTTGTTCACGGATTAAAAATCGCAAATCCAATTTTACAAATCAACTAGTTTACTTCTGGTTTGCTTAGTTTATTTACTTAGTTTGCCCAAGGAACATAGCTTTTAACTCTGGCAAAAGCGCTCGTAACGCACTGCCCCTGTGTGAAATGGCGTTCTTCTCTTCTTGACTAAGCTGAGCACTTGTCAAATCCTGCATTTGAATGCCATTTCTAACAGGCTGATTATCTGGTACAAAAAGCGGATCGTAACCAAAACCATTCTCTCCGCGTGAAACTCTAATCAGTCTACCAACCATTTCTCCAACGCGAACAGTTTCAAAACCATTTGTTTTCCACATACTGTTTTCAAGTTCTGTTTCACCACAACCCTTAGGAATAGATAAAGCTGCAGCACAGCGGAATCGTGCTGTTCTACACTGATCTGGAATGTCTTCAAGCTGTTTAAGCAAAAGCTCATTATTCGCCTTATCATCTCCATGAACACCGCTCCAACGCGCAGACAATATTCCTGGGGCAGCTCCGAGAACATCTACAATCAAACCTGAATCATCTGCTATTGCAGGCAAACCAGTTCTTAGAGAAACATCTCTAGCTTTGATTAACGCATTTTGCTCAAAAGTCACGCCTGTTTCTACTGGATCTGGAAGCCCCAAAGAGCCAGCAGTAACAAGCTCAATATGCTCCGACATTTCCACAAACTCTTCGTTAAGAATCCGCTTAATTTCAACGAGTTTACCCTCATTATGCGTTGCCACAACAAGTTTCACGCTCGCCACTCCTTAGTAATTTATCGAATAAACAGATATAGATATAAACTTTATTTAATTTTGACTTAAAGCAGCGCGCTGAGCAGCCTGAAGCTCACGATTACCTTTAGCTGCCAAATCAAGCAAAACATTAAGCTCATCGCGATTAAACGGGCGATGTTCCGCAGTGCCTTGAATCTCAATAAAATTGCCAGAACCAGTCATAGCAACATTCATATCTGTCATTGCTTGACTATCTTCTACATACGGCAAATCAAGCATTGGAGTGCCATTAATCACGCCTACAGAAACAGCAGAAACAGAGTCTTTAAGAACGTTTTTAGCACTACGAATATGCTTGTGCTTTTCTGCCCAATTTAGCGCATCTACAAGAGCAACATATGCGCCCGTAATCGAAGCTGTACGCGTGCCGCCATCTGCTTGAAGAACATCGCAATCAATTTGAATCAAACACTCGCCCATTGCCTTCATATCTATAACACCTCTAAGGCAGCGACCAATAAGGCGACTAATCTCGTGCGTGCGGCCGCCGATTTTGCCCTTAACAGACTCGCGATCAGTGCGCTCGTCAGTGGCTCTTGGAAGCATTGAGTATTCGGCTGTAACCCAACCTAAACCAGTGTCTCGTCTCCAACGCGGAACTCCAATAGTAAAAGTGGCAGTGCACATAACGCGCGTGTTACCACACTCGATTAAAACGGAGCCTTCTGGCACGTTTGTAAAATTGCGCGTGATTTTTACTGGTCGCAACTCGTCTACATCTCTGCCATCAAAGCGAATAGTTTTTACAGATTCCAACATATCCTTAATTTGAGCCATAATTCAACAATCTAGCACGCGGCATTAACTAGCATGCAGCATTAATCTTGAGCAAAATCGCAATGCAAAAACTGTAGACTTTTGCATCAAATTTGCTCACTAAGCGCAAGCCACTCTTCTTCTAACGCGCTCGACTCACTTTGATTCGCCTGTAACTTCTCGTTAAGCTCTTGCAAGCCAACAAAATCGCTAGGATCATGGCTAGCCATTTTTTGCTCAATCTCGCTTTTTTCTTCCTCAAGCTTTTCTAGTTTTCGCTCTATTGCTGAAACTCTTCTAGTAGCATCGTAGTAAGCTTTTCCGCTTAATTTTGCTTCATATTTTTGATTGGATTTTTCCGCAGAATCCGCATCTGACGAATCGCCAGCAACCGCCCTAGAACTCGCCTCAAAATCTGCCTTAGATTCTTGCATATTTGCGCGCTCATAGTCTTCCATAATCTTTAAATACTCGTCAACTCCGCCTGGAAGATGGCGAATCTTGCCGTCAATCAATGCAAATTGCTGATCAGTCACTCGCTCAAGCAAGTATCTGTCGTGAGATACAACAATCAAAGTGCCTGGCCATGTGTCTAGTAAATCTTCCATAACTGCAAGCATGTCGGTGTCTAGATCGTTTCCAGGCTCGTCCATTATCAACACATTTGGCTCGTTTAGAAGAATCAAAAGCAATTGCATGCGGCGTTTCTGGCCGCCTGAAAGATCTGCAATTGGTGTCATAAGCTGCTCTGGCTTAAAACCAAGCCTCTCCATAAGTTGACCAGGAGTTACTTCTTTGCCGTCGATTATGTAACTTGGCTTATATCTACTCAAAACCTCTTTGACTTTATATTTTCCAAGCTTTTCCAGCTCTTCTAATCGTTGAGAAAGCACAGCAAATTTTACAGTTTTACCAATGTTTACGTGCCCTTTAGTTGGACGCAAAGAGCCGTCGATTATGCTTAAAAGTGTTGATTTTCCAGCGCCATTAGCTCCTACTATGCCGAATCGGTCTCCAGGTCCTATTAGCCACGTTTGATTGTCTAAAATCATGCGGCCGCTAATCGTTTTTTGTAATGCTGCACACGTTTCTTTTAATGACGATTCTTCTTGCGATAGTTGCGATTCTTGCGACTGTGCGGCTGCTTGCGATTCGTCTACAGAAATCGTAACGCTACCATCATGTGTAGGCTGGGAAAATGGCGATTTTACAATATCTGCATCGGCTCCAGCAGGATTTGACGAATCTTCAAAAATTTGCGTAACGTCAATCAAATCAACAACTTGCTTGCCGAGTCGAGAAGTTGCCATTCTCTTCAACTCAAGAGTATCTCGCATTGGCGGAACGTCTGCTATAAGCTCGCGAGCCTGCTTAACGTGGAATTTTTGCTTTGTAGAACGAGCGCGAGCACCCCTAGAAAGCCACGCAAGTTCCTTGCGAGCCAAATTCCGCCTGCGCTCCTCGCGAACATCCGCCTGACGTTCGCGCTCAACACGCTGCATCATGTACGCACTGTATCCGCCTTCAAACGGGTCGATTGCTCCATCGTGAACTTCCCACATAGAAGAGCAAACTTCGTCTAAAAACCACCTGTCGTGCGTAACGAGCAAAAGCGCGCCCTGCCCGTCTTGCCACCTGTGCAAAAGATGCTCTGCGAGCCAATGAATTGTAAGCACATCAAGATGATTCGTAGGCTCATCCAAAGCCAAAATATCCCAATCATGCAACAGCAACCTAGCCAAATCCGCACGCCTACGCTGACCTCCAGAAAGCGTACCAACTTTAGCTTCAAGATTGATTCCGCCAAGAAGAGCCTCAACAATTTCGCGAGACTTTGAATCAGCAGCCCACTCATAATCCTGGCGATTCTCCAATGCAGCTTGGCGAACTGTAACATTATCGTCCAGTGGATCTCGCTGGCTTAAAATGCCAAATGTCAATCCGCTTCTACGCGTAACTCTGCCAGAATCTGGGTCCATACTACCCTCAAGAAGCTTAAGAAGCGTGGATTTTCCGTCTCCGTTTTTTCCAACAATTCCTATACGGTCTCCCTCAAAAACGCCTTGAGTCACATTTCTAAAAATAGTTTTTGTTGCAAATTCAAGCGATACGCGTTCTAGTCCCAAATCATAAGTAGGCATAACTCACAAATATAGCTGTGCTACTATACTACGCGCGGTAAAGCGCTTAGACCGCGCGAACGACAGGACCTGCCCGAGATTGTACGTGATTTAGATCAAATTTGGTACAAACTCGGAAAAACAACTCCGCATTTTGTAGCTCAACACACCAAAATCAACAACAAAAAGCGGAAAGTCGCATAATATTGAATGTCGTATAATATTGAGTTATGGGTTATGTATCTGAAAATTCTTTACACAATGCTGTGAACAAAGCTGCAACAGACTTATTCACCTTTAGCTATAAGCATGTAATTAAGCCGCACTTAGTGTTTAACATTCCACCAGACGAAGCTCACGATCGCATGATTGCTTTCTGCAAGACGAGTGAGCGCATTCCTGGATTAATGTGGCTTTTGCGGCAAATGCTCAATTACACGGATCCAGTTTTAGAAACGCGAGTTATGGGAGTGGATTTTGCGAATCCATTTGGATTAAGCGCAGGACTCGATAAAAACTGCGATTTGTGCACAGTTCTAGACAACGCTGGCTTTGGTTTTGAAACAGTTGGCTCCACAACTGCCCGCCCATGCGAAGGAAACGCTAAACCTTGGTATCATAGGCTTCCGCAATATGATTCTCTTCTTGTTCATGCGGGTCTTGCTAACGATGGCAGCGAGTTTGTGATTCCTAGAGTGGAAAAAGCGTGGACTAATGCTAAAAGCATGCGCGTTTCTGTGAGCATTGCGCGCACCAATGATAATCTTGTTGGTGACTTAGACGAAGGTATTGAAGATTATCGCATATCTATGGAGCGAGCAAGTGGCAAAAGCTCCATGATTGAGGTTAACATTTCTTGTCCAAACACTATGGCTGGCGAGCCTTTTAGCAAGCCAGAAGCTTTAGATAAGCTTTTTAATGTTTTAGATAAAGTTGATCATCCTCAGCCAACTCTTGTAAAAATGCCTTTGAATCTAGAAGGCGGATGGCCTCAATTTAAGTCTTTGTTAGACGTTTTAAGCGCACATAAGGTTGATGGCGTGAGCATTGCAAATCTGCGAAAGAACCGCGAAGGATTGAATATTCCAGAAGATTGGAAGGGTGGAATTTCTGGTGCGCCTACATTCGCCGCGAGTAATGATCTTATTAAAAATACTCGTAAAGAGTTTGGCAACAGGTTTGCTATTGCTGGAATAGGTGGCGTATTTACTGCAAAACAAGCTTATGAAAAGATTAGAAGTGGAGCTGACCTAGTTATGTTCGTTTCTTCTCTTATGTATAGAGGTCCTCAGCAAATAACTGTTCTAAAGCGCGGACTTGCTGATTTACTCAGAAAAGATGGGTTTGAAACAGTTAAAGATGCAGTTTCAGCTGATGTAGATTAAAAAAAAAAAACCAGAATAGATAACAATAAATTACAATAAATCAGCTGGTATCGAAGTATTCGCACAATACCTCAATGCCAGCTGATTTTTTAATAATATTTTCAACTAACCAGATGAAGCTTAATTACCGTCAGAAGATGTGTCTCCTGTTCCATCCGTATTACCGTACGTAGAACCAGAAGATGTACTCGTTCTTCCATCGCCAGTAACCGACGATCCACCAGTCGCAGGATCTGTCGAAGCCGCACCCTGATTTGCCTGAGCCTGAGCCTGATCTTGAGCCGCCTGTCTACGAGCATCCTCATCGCGCTTACGCTGTTGCTCTGCATAATCTTCCTGACGCATTTGCGGAGTTAATGACGGCATCTTTCCACCAGCCATATACTTTGGATCTGGCTTACCATATTCATTGTCGATAGGAACGTTTGCCGCTTTTAGATAATCGTCCATAAACTTTTTCCAAGCTGGAGTTGCAATGTAAACACCGTACCAAGCGCTTCGATAAACACCATTAATTCTCATGTTGTTGAAGCTCTTTTGCACTTCAGCGTTTCCAATTGCAACAAAAGCACTAATCTTATTTGGCACAAATCCTGCAGTAGTCATGTAATACTGTTCGTTAGTACCAGTTTTTGCAAAAGTTTTACGACCACCAGCTAATTGAGCAGCATGCGCAACACCACTAGGTTGAGCAACACCCTGATTTATAGCATAGGCTACAGTTTGAGCAATTTTTTTCGGTATAGCCTGATGACAATTAGCGCTTGGTACTCGCAAACGTCTACCGTTTTTATCAATAACACGCTTGATTGCAATAGGGTCACATTGAACACCATTAGCACCCAATGTTGCGTAAATATTTGCCATTGTTAGTGGAGAAGCCTGAACTGCACCAATCACCATAGGAGGATTTAGAGAATTCTTAGAAAATACGTCTTCCTGGCCTATTGGAGAATTGTGATATCCAAGTGTTTTCGCAGCCTCTGCCACTGCACACAGCTTAAGCTGAGCACCCATAGCAGCCTGAATCGTGTTGTGAGAATGCACCAAACCCATTAACGGTGTTTCTGGATTAACAGTTCCACCATCTGAATTTCTCACAGACCAACGCCCTATACCTTTATATCTTGCGCACGAAAATTCAGTATTGTTATAGAACGTGTTTGTTCGTACAGGCTGATTAATTGATTTTCCAGCAAGCATCCATGCAACAAGATTGATTGGCTTCCAAGTAGAACCAATCTGCCAGCCTAAGCCACCACCGTCTTGTTCATCTACAGCGTAGTTAATAGCTGTGTGAGTAGGGTCAGACCTCGCCGCATCGGTCGCATCATAAATACGATTGCTTCCAAAACCAAGAACTTCACCAGTACCAGGCTTTATAGCAGCTATAGAGACTTCAAAACCACTAGGATCATTAACAGGGATAGTGGCCCTAGCTGTATTCATGGCGGTTGTGTTAGCTGTTATATCCATTGTAGTGTAAATATCCAAGCCACCTTCATTAAGCAGCTTCTGCCTTGCTACAGTTGTTTTGCCAAATTCTCTAGAATTCAAGATTTTCTTAGTAACATAATCACAGAAGAATGCTGCATCTCCAGCAGCCTGGCAACCGACGTTAGCAACTTCATGCTGAATATTAAGAGTGCTTTTAATTGGTGTTGTAACCGCATCATCATGTTCTTTTTGACTTATAAAGTTTTGTCGAAGCATTAAATCAAGAACTATATTTCTTTGCTTCTGCGATTCAGGCTGATTTTCTTCAATAGAAGGATCGTACCTAGAAGGATTCTTTGTGATTGATGCAATAGTCGCAGCTTGAACAAGATTAAGATTGGCTGCAGTGGTATTAAAATAGCGTTTTGCAGCAGTTTCTACACCGTAAAGATTATTACTACCAAACTGTGCAACGTTTAAATATCCCTGTAAAATCTCTAGCTTAGAGTATTTTTTCTCCATTTGGATTGCGATTAACATTTCTCGCAATTTTCTAGCAACAGTACTTTCTGCAGCATGATATTCCGAAATAGGATCATTGTCTTCTCTAGCTTTGATCATAAGAACATTCTTAACGTATTGCTGTGTTAAAGACGATCCACCTTGCATATCAGACTTTTTAATAAACGTTTGCACAAACGCACGCATAACGCCTTGCACATCAACGCCTGAATGTTCAAAGAACCTACGATCCTCACGCGCAACCATTGCCTGCTGCATGTATTGCGATATGCGTCTTAATGGCACAACAGTGCGATTTTGAGCATAAAATGTTGCTATAACTGTTTTGCCATCAGAAGCGTATAAACGCGACTTTTGAGGTAAAGCCGTAACGTCAAAATCAATGCCATCAACTCTAAGAGAAGGCACAACAGACTTGACCACGCTGTTTACGCTCATCACTCCTGGCACAAATAAAATACTTGATACTACACCACCTGCAACACACAATGTGATGTACGTAAGGAACAGTGCTAACACGCGACGAGTTGTGAGGGATTTCTTCTTAGGCATGCGAACTATTCTAGAGGTTTGCCTCTACGTTGCGGCACGCAAAAATCGCGATTTATCTTTCTGCTCTGCGAATCAACATTCCAGGTTGGTAAATAATAATTGACCTACCGTGCCTTTTAATCCAACCCCTCTGAGCAAAATCCATCAACGCTTTATTAACTGTTTCTCTAGAAGACCCAACAAGTTGAGCAAGTTCTTCTTGTGTTAAATCGTGAGGAACAAGCACACCTTCCCTAACAGGTTCTCCAAACCTAGAAGCAAGGTTTAAAAGCGTTTTAGCCAATCTAGCTGGAACGTCCATAAAAACAAGATCAGAAATATGTTCATTATTTGCTCTTAAACGTGCAGCTAAAACCTGAAGCATGTCTACAGCAACCCTAGGATGATGGCCAAGCCACTTAAAAAGAACTTCGTTTTCTAGCCATAATACGCGAGTTCTATCTGTAATTGCTATTGCAGAAGCTGTACGCGGACCGCCGAACGGGTCAAAAACAGGAATCTCTCCAAGAATCTCACCGTGCGTGTGGATACTAAGCAATTGCACACGATTATCCCTTGAATGGCGTACAAGCTTAACCCGTCCACGCTCAAGCAGATACATGCGGCGATCAGTATCTCCTTCGTTAAAAATCGCCTGCCCCTTAGAAAAAACCGACTCATGCAAATGCTCGAGAAGCTCCCTCGCTTGATCGAGTGGCACTTGCTTAAATAACGCTGTATGCGTTAAAGGAAGGTCTTCCGTGTAGGGCTTATCTGGCTTAATTCTTACCACAATCAGCCTCCAATGTGTTTTAAAAATATTCTACGAAATACCCATGGCATCTAAACACCATGCGTTTTCATAGCAAACTTCCTCCCACTTTTTATACCTGCCAGAGCTTCCACCGTGACCGCCATCTGTTTCAATGCGCGCAATCGCGTCCGCGCCTGCAGCCTGCAAGCGAGCAAGCCACTTAAGAGGCTCCGTAACAAGAACGCGAGTGTCGTTAATCGAAGAAGTTATAAGAATCTTTGGAAACTCACCTGGCTCAACATGTTCAGACACATTCTCGTAAGGCGTGTACGACTTTAGATACGCGTAATCTTGCGCATTATGCAATGGGTCTCCCCATTCGTCCCACTCTGTAACAGTCAGCGGCAGCGAGTCGTCTAGCATAGACGTAAGCGCGTCAACAAACGGAACATCAGCTTCGATTCCTGCGTAGCATTGCGGAGCCATATTTGCTACAGCTCCCATAAGAAGACCGCCTGCAGAACCGCCATTTGCAACAGTCTGATTTGCCGAAGCATAACCCGCTTGTTGCAAAGCGCGCGTAACGTCTACAAAATCTTCAAACGTGTGTTTTTTGTTGCGACGCCTACCATTCTCATACCACGCACGACCCATTTCTCCGCCGCCTCGCACATGCACTTGTACGAACAGCACTCCTCTATCCAGCATGCTTAGGCGCGCCACAGAAAAATACGGATCGCTGCTTATTTCATAAGCTCCGTAAGCGGTGATGAACATTGCTTGTGATTTAGCCACAGTTTTTTTACGCCACACTAGGGATACGGGTACGCGCTCTCCATCTCGGACAGTAATCCACACTCGTTTTTCTGCGTAGTCATTTTCGTTAAAATCGCCTAGAATTTTCCCACGCTTAAGCAAAACGTCTTTGCCTGTAATAGGATCTATTTCACGCAAAGACCCTAGTGTCGCATAGCTTGAACAAGAATAACGCATTCTTGGAGCTTCGTAAGAAGGATTACCAGTTGCTCCAATAAGGTAAACACGACTATTTTTAGCTTGTTCATTGGTTATTTTAGATAGTTCAATTCGAACGGTGTTTTGATTTTGATTTTGGATAGATAAATTAGACAAATCAGACAAATTATCTTTTACAACATCGGTTGGTTGCCACTCTTCCGCTGTTTCCTTTATAAAACCTTCTGCCCCAACCCTAATAAAACGCCAAGGTCGTCCAGCATTAAAATCTTCAACAGCATTGCTTTTAGGCATAACAGCAAGCTGAGGCAAGCCATTCGCTCGGAAAGAAAGAGCCACATAATTCTTATAAACGCTTAAACCATCAATGCTCAATCCGCAAGTTCCCTGTAAAATCTTAGGATTTTTGCTGTTGTAATACGGTTCACTAACTGCTTTTTTGCTGGCTCCTGGTTCTAATAAATCACCATTTTTGCAGCCGTAAGGAGATCCCTGAACAACACAATCGCCTTCGCCAATGTTAAATGGCATTGATTCCATAGATCGCTTTCGCAAATCTATAACGTCAATCTGAAAATTAGGATTTTTAAGATTGTGGCTTACAAACATGAGTGGAATATCTTTACCATCATCTCCAGCATTTTCAAAGCATGCGAAAGAAACATCGTATTCCACGTTTCTTATAGGCTTTAACACCATCTTAAAATCTGCTTCTGGAGTGCTTAATGGAAGCATTAATACGCGCGAAGTTGTTTTTGAGCTGCTGTTTATCATAACGCTACGTTCGTCGAAACTTTCGTAAACGCTAACAAAAAATCTCGCATCCAATTCTTCAAAAACTTTTACATCATCTTCTACAGAAGTTCCAATTTTATGTCTAAACACCTGGTATGGTCGCCATGCGCTGTCTAAAGTCACATAAAAAACCCATTTCCCGTCTGGTGTTAAAAGCGCAGAAGATATGCCTTTTATGCAATCTCGAAGCGTTATAAAATCATTGCTACTTTTGCAAAAATCACGAATATAAAAATCGAATCTTTCATCACCCTTAGTATCGACACCAAACAACATTCTCGTGCCGTCTAAACTAATATCCATTCCTCCGAGTTGGAAGAAATCTCCACCAAATTCCGATGCCTCTTTGTTGGCGTCAAAAATAATTTCTTCGCCTTCTGTTTCTCCAGGATTTGCGCGTTCATCTATAACTGGCGGATCCCAATCATTCTCGTTTTTAACAGGCATTCGGCATTGAATCCCGTACTGTTTACCTTCTACGGTACGCACATAATACCAATATCCGTCCATTCTTGTTGGAACAGACATATCCGTTTCTTGAATACGCGATTTCATCTCATTAAACAGTTGTTTACGTAAAGAATCTAACCTAGAAACGCGTTGTTCAGTGTACTTGTTTTGAGAATCAATATATTCACGAAGTCTTTTGCTCTCTTTGTCTTTCATCCAAGCATATTCATCTACAAACACATCATTGTGAAACTCACGAACATAATCAACTTTTGTAGCAGGCATAGGCTTACAACCAGCAGCCTTATTTAAAGAATCAAACTCACCGACTTTTAGCGAACTATCTTGCATTTATAACCTTTACAACACATAGAAAACATAAAAATTCTGCACAATTACACAATATCAACTACACAACATTAAACAGCATCCATAATAAATGGAATCATAATATCTTTCAAAGATTCACCATCTGGAGCTGCAAAAAATGGGACACCTTCAAAAGTTCCAGCAGCACCTTTAGCATTAACAAAATTACCATCACCAACGCTTGCAATTCTAGAAGACGCAAGAGTAACCCCAAAATCCTTAGACATTGCTCTCCTAAAATCGGTCATAGTTGAATTGACCTTAAGCTGTCTTATGCCTACCGCTAAAACTCGATTAGGGAATTTTTTTATAATACTCGCATAAGTAGCTGGATCCTTCTGACCATCATCACCAATAAGCACAAATCTCATACCTGGAAAATCATCCATAAGCTGCTGAGCAAACTCAAGCTTATGCTGAGGACCAGTCGGCACAAAAGTCTTAGGTCTAGGATCTAAATCTCTAAGAAGAAGTGGTCCAGATGGAAAACCTTCACGCGAAATGAAGTGTCGTATAGAAGCTTCCACATTCCAAGGAGAAGTTGAAAGATAGAAAAACGGGGCGTTAGGAACAAAATCACGAATCTTATTAAAGAAATGATTCATACCCTTAACAGCATGCCTGTGCTCTGGATTCATAATAAGCAGATTGTAAGCTGCTCTTAGCGGAGAAGGAGCCTGAGTGACCATAATAGTGTCATCAACGTCGGAAATTATTCCCAAAGTAGATTTTTCAGAAATAACAAACATGCTTGCATCAACAGGCTCACGATTATCTACTTTGTAAGACACTTTATGTTCACCAACATTAAGTGATCTTTCAGTAATCAAATCAAGATAACCAGAACAGTCTGAAACACAATATTCAGCACCACTGTTGAAACTAGCATCTGGCTTATCGTACACAGACGAATCACCAACTTGCGCAGATTCAACAGGAACACCATCAATGCTTAAAGAAACACGAATCCTAACAGCAGGAACAACAAGCATCGCATATATTCCGCGCTTCAAAACAGAATGATGCCCAGCTTTAGGAGCAAGAACCGTACGGCAAATCAGACGAGCATAATTATCAGTTCCATAACCAATATAAGGCTCAACGCTTGGGAACCAACCCAAACGGCGCATAATCTTACCGCTTACACGCATCCAAAATCCAACGCTTGATGTAACAAGTTTTCTGACCAATCGAATAAAAGGCGGCTTTTTATCTATACGCTCTTCATCCGAAGGAGCATCAAAAAGCGTGGCTGTAACTCGCACTTGAATAGGCGTACTGCTTATTCTTCTAGCTACAGCTGGAGAATCACATTCTTGCTTGGCTTGTTCGCCGCCTTTTGCAGCGTTATTGTCATCCAATTTAGCCAAATTGTTACTCGCTTTTATGAATTTTATAACTTTTATAAAGCCTATAACTCACTATTACAATGAATTATTGACGAACTGGACCATCTGGCTGCTCGCCAACCACTTGTACGATTGTTCCACGCGGGCAATTGTCGTACACCCACTTAGAATCCTGCTCGTACATATTAATGCAGCCGTGAGAACCATGCTTTGCTGGGTATCCTTGTGCTATACCAACATCATTCCACCTTGCTGTATGGAATGAAATTCCACCGTTAAAGTAGCTAACCCAAGTAATTCCAGGCAAATAGTATCTAGAACCGTCTCTATTAAATCCTTGCATAGCTTGAACGTCATAACGTAAGTAAATGTGGAATGTTCCATTTGGCGTCTCGTAATATCCATTGGAGCCCGTGCAAACTGGCATTGTTCGTATTAATTGATCATCTTTGTAAACGCTTACTGTCTGCGTGGTTTTATCAACCACAATACGCATTTCAACAATCTTCTTTTCAACAGCAAACTTTACTACATTTGTTGGAACCGTAATCTTTGCGTCTGTACCCTTTTCGATAGTATCCACAACCTTGTTTGCTACATCCTTTGAATAGCGAACCTCTACGCCATTAACACCTTTAAGAGTGGTCATTATGAACTGACCCTTCTTACTATAAGTGTCTTCCTGATCTATTTTCTGCTGGTTCAGATTCTTAGCAAGCTCTTTTGAAAGCCAAGTATTTACTGCTTCCCTATCTACAGTAAACGAAATCTGCTTTCTCTGTTCATCAGCATTAACCTTAATCCAAGAAGCGATTGCAGATTTAGGTATCGTAAAATCTTTTGAATCGCCATTACTTAAAGTGATTTTCTTAGTAAGAATATTATTAAGCTGATCCACAGTTTTCTTAGCAACATCACGCTTAATCGGTGCTTCAATCCTACGAGACTCAATAGTAACTTTTACTGTTTTACCAGGATTTTCAAGCGATTTTTTAACAGCCTCACGAACAGGCAATGTTATTACTGTACGACCTGGAACACCATCTTCCACCACATAAGATTCAGAACCAGAATCGTATTTTGCCGTATAAGGCATTGCACGATCTTTATCGTTAACAAATTTCTTGATGATATACGCATCCATATCCATGTCGTTTCGAGTTGCTTGCAAAGCGACAGTCTTCTGAACCCAAGGCATAAGCATTGTAAACGCGTTATCATGCTTAGATCGCATTATATTTTTAACCGTTGCGCTCTTATCTACTTTGACGTACAAGTCTTCAAAATTCGCGTTGATTGTTTTACCACGATCATCTTTAATTTCTATTTTGGTGCTATCAACAGCATTATCTACATTTTTAGAAACCGCTGCCAACTGAGCGCCAACAATTTGACTACTTCCAGCAAAATGTACACCAGGGGCAACACGATCATGGAAATACGCTTGTGTGCCAAGAAAAGCGCAGACTAAGAGTATAACGAATATGACCAAAGAATATAAAAGAACCAGTGCAGACTTGTTCGACTTATGGCGATTCTTTAAAACAGCAGTCTGATTTATATCGTTATTGTCAATATTGTAATTATCTACACTGTTTACGTCTATATTATTAGCAATATTATCAATATTTTCAGACTCAAAAGCGTCTGGATTATTATGTTCTAACTCGGACATACTCTTAAACCCCTGCTCGATTAATGGCACAAAAATCGCATGTGGCAAGTTTAGCACTTGCTTAGCATATAACTCACATAAGGAATGTAAAACATATAAATAGAAATAATAGAAATAATAGAAATAAATAATAGAAATGCGAGCCAAAAATAAAAAATATGCTCAATACGTGATGAAAATGTGAAAAGTAATCAAATATTCGCAAATATTCTAAAAATAATCACCATATATTAAAGATATGTGCAAGAATAATAAATATGCCAGATATGCCAATTCAAGCGACGATTGCGTTAATGGTGATTGTTTTTGCGCTAGTACTTGCGCCATTCATCATTATGATAGTTACGCGCGCCTTGAAAAAGCATCATTTAGCAGAAAAACTCGCAGAGCGACACGGAGATAGTGTACATTACGCTTTCATACTAAACCCGTCTAAACCTCAAGCAGAACAATATAGACTTGACATTAAAGAATATTGCAAATCACACAATTTCACATACGAAATAATAGACACTCAATTAAATAAAGACGGGCGAGAATGCGCACTCGAAGCCTTAGAAAACGGGGCAAATGTTGTTGTGGCAGTTGGTGGAGATGGCACTGTTAGAACGGTTGCAAGCGCGGTTTCTGGCACGAACCACGCGATGGGAATAATTCCAATTGGCACAGGGAACTTGTTTGCGCGCAACATGGGCATTCCAGTAGATGATGTTCAAGCAGCACTAAGAGTTGCAACAAGCCACGGATCTAAAAAAGTTGACGTTGGGCGTGTTTTTATACTCGACAAGCCGTATGAAGACCATGGTCACGCATTTTTGATTATTGCAGGAATTGGATTCGACGCTCTTATGATAGACGACACTAATCCTGCGCTTAAAAAGAACATAAGCTGGCTTGCATACTTTGTTGCTGGCGTTAAACACTTATTTGCGCCAAAATATCGCGGAGACGTTACTTTTATTAGAGAAAACGGTACAAATCACACAGCAAGAGGAATATCATTCCGCACACTTATGGCTGGTAATTGTGGACAAATACCAATGCTTTCTTTAATGCCAGAAGCCGTTTACGATGATGGCATATTAGACTTCGAAATTATTGACACATCTGGCGGATTAATTGGATGGGCTAACCTATTTGGAGACGTTGTACACCAAACCGTTACAGGAAAAGCAAAGCAAAGTCCGCTTTCTACAAACTCTAAAATCGACCAATCGCAAGGTGTTGAAGCAGAAGTCAAGATAGAACGACCTGCTCCTGTGCAAGTTGATGGAGATATTTTAGGCTACACAAAACACTTGCGTTTTAGCGTTGACAAACAGGCTTTATGCGTGCGCATACCAGAGAGTTTACAATCTTCTTTGACTCAAAATAATGCTAACTTACGTTAAAATACCGTCGCCGTGGCAAAATAAAAAATTATGGTAGCAAAAAATGCGGGAATGCCCGCCACCCCAGAAGATCTAGTAGATGTCGACGCTTTGGTTGGCGCTTACTATGATGAAGTTCCAAATTCCAATATTCCAGAACAGCGCGTGATTTTCGGTACGTCCGGTCACCGTGGTTCTGCTTTAAAAACTTCGTTTAACGAAGCTCATATTGTGGCTATTACTCAAGCTATTGCTGAATATCGCAAGAAGGCTGGCGTAACTGGTCCTCTTTATATTGGTCGCGATACGCATGCTCTTTCTGAGCCTGCTCAAAAAACCGCTATCGAGGTTTTGGTTGCTAACGGAGTTCACGTTCGCGTGGATTCTCGCGGCGATTTCGTGCCAACTCCTGTTGTTTCTCAGGCTATTTTGACGCATAATCGCGCAGCAGACGGCACTCAACGCTTTAGCGGAGACGGCTTGGCAGATGGCATTGTCGTCACTCCTTCGCACAATCCTCCAACCGACGGAGGTTTTAAGTACGACCCTGTAACAGGCGGTCCTGCACCTGCAGAAGTGACTAACGCAATTGCAGCTCGCGCAAACGAATTGCTCGACAACTACAAGTCCGTTAAGCGCGTGCCTTTCGAGGAAGCAATCAAGTCTGATTTGGTTGAAGGCTTCGATTACCGCGAGCACTACGTTAGCGATTTGGCTAACGTAATCGATTTCGATGTGATTCGCTCTAGCGGCGTGCGTTTGGGAATTGACCCACTCGGCGGCGCAAGCGTAAACTACTGGCCACTTATGAACGAAAAGTACGGTTTAAACATTGGCGTTGTGCGTCCAGAAGTTGACCCAACTTGGCGATTCATGACTATTGACCACGATGGCAAGATTCGTATGGATCCAAGCTCCCCTTACGCAATGAAGGGCTTAGTTGATCAGCTTAACGCTGGCGCTTGGGATAAGTACGATTTGGTTGGAGGCACTGATCCAGATGCCGATCGCCATGGTATCGTGTGCCCGAATTGGGGCGTTATGAACCCGAACCACTACATTGCAGTGTGCGTGGAGTACTTGTTCGGCGGCGCTCGTCCGGATTGGCCAAAGAATACTGCTATCGGCAAGACGCTTGTGTCTTCTTCCTTGATTGACCGCGTAGCTGCTTCGATTAACGCTAAGCTTGTGGAAGTTCCTGTTGGCTTCAAGTGGTTCGTTGACCCACTCTTTAGCGGCGAAGTTGCTTTCGGCGGTGAGGAAAGCTCTGGCATGAGCTTCTTGCGCAAAGACGGACGCGTGTGGACCACCGATAAGGATGGTTTGATTCCTGATTTGCTCGCTGCAGAAATTACTGCAAAGACTGGTAAGAACCCTGCTCAGCTTCACCAAGATCAGGTTGCTCGCTTTGGAGAAAGCTGGTACAAGCGCGTAGATACTCCAACAACTCTTGAACAGAAGCAGAAGTTTGCTGCTCTAAGTGGCAACGATGTTGAAGCAACTAAGCTCGCTGGCGAAGATATTACCGCAAAGCTTACGGAAGCTCCTGGAAACGGCGCAAAGATTGGCGGCTTGAAGGTTACGACCAAGAACAATTGGTTCGCTGCTCGCCCATCTGGTACCGAGAACATTTACAAGGTTTATGCTGAGTCCTTCGTTTCTCCAGAGGCACTTGACAAGGTGCTTGAGGAAGCTACTGCTGTAGTAGACAAGGCTTTAGCGTAACGTAATAATCTTTCGTAAGTAAAGAATCTACTAATTGCGCTGGTTGCAATCTGCAACCGGCGCATTTTTGAAAGGTTTTGTGATGATTGTTGTTTCTACCGATGGTTCAGCACTTGGAAATCCAAATGGATCAATGGGTTGGGCTTGGGCAGACCACACTGATGAAGCAGGAAGCACGCACGAGCATCAACATGCAGGAAACGCGGATGCAGGCGGAGCCACAAATGGCACGAATCAAATTGGTGAGTTATGCGCAGTACTAGAAGCGTTGAGAGCACACCCTGGAAGCGAGGATCTTACAATCGAAACTGATTCGCAATACGCTATAAACTGCTCAACCACGTGGATTCACGGGTGGAAGAAGAACGGTTGGAAGAACTCCAAAAAAGAGCCTGTAAAAAACGCAGATTTGATTCGCGCAATCGATTCGGAGATTACTAAACGCGAAGGCTCCGTTAAGTTCGTCTGGGTTAAGGGACACGCTGGAAACGCTGGAAACGAAAAAGTTGATGAGCTGGCTAGAACTTATGCTGAAGATTGCCGCAGCAGATTGAAGGATGGATACCTGCCACTAGAAGGATGGAAATCGTTGATTTCTTCTACATATGCAGACGGTGTTGATGTACCAGAAGACGCAAAAATGCTGTTAGACGGCAAGATTTCTAATGCAGAATATCACATAGGAAGATGCGTTGGTAAGGATATTAATCCTGATTTTAAAGGCGATTTTCATCGTGAAACAAAACGTGAAACATCCGATGATGATGCCATTAAATACGCCGATAACAGCGTTGCTAACGATTCAACTACGCGTAACAGTAATACACAGGATGAATCGAAAGCATCCGACGAGTCGCGTAAAAATAAACAATCTCAAAATAAATCAGAACAAAAATATCAAGTAGTGCCAGGATTATGTGTATCTGGAACATTACAATTCACACCTGCTCCAAATACGAGCCAAAGCTTTAATGGTCAACCACGATACGTATTAGGAAACATACAAGTAAGCGGATATGTTCAGCCAGACGGCACTCTTAAACTAGATCCAACCGAGTTTTATATTCAAACAAAAGCTGCAAACCAAACAGAATAAAATCTGAACGCAGACTAATATGTAGTATGTATGAAATAAGTGGCGGTTGGTAAAAACGCTATAAACGCGCTGTTATTTTAGCCACGCCAACAAGAAAGATAAGAAAGTAGGCACAAATGGATAAAGCACAGCAAGATGCTCTTAAGAAGGCAGCTGGCATTGAGGCCGCAAAGATTGTACAAAATGGCATGATGGTTGGACTTGGAACCGGCTCTACTGTTCGTTTTCTTGTAGACGAACTCGGTCGCAGAGTAAAAGAAGAAGGCTTGAGCTTCACTGGTGTCACAACTTCTCGACGCACGCAAGAGCAGGCAGAGGGCTACGGCATTAAGATTCTTGACATTAACGATGTTGACCATATTGACGTTACTATTGATGGTTCAGATGAAGTCGATAAGAACTTTAACGGTATTAAGGGCGGCGGTGCAGCATTGCTCTGGGAGAAGATTGTTGCAATTAACTCCGACCGCATTGTGTGGATTGTGGACGCCAGCAAGGTAGTTGATACAATCGGCAAGTTCCCACTTCCTGTTGAGGTAATTCCATTCGGATCTGCACAAGTGATTCGCAAGTTTGAAAAGCGCGGATACAAGCCAGTTTTGCGTCTTGATGCAGATGGCAAGGAAGTGCGTACAGACGAAAATAACTTTGTTGTTGACTTGCACTTGGAGCGCATTGAGCACCCGCAAGAGCTTGCTAAGGATTTGATTGAGACTGTTGGCGTTGTAGAACACGGATTGTTCTTGAATATGGTTGACACTGTGATTGTTGGTGATCCAAACGGTCCGCGCACTCTTACAAACCCAAATAAGTAAACTGCATATCTAAATTTAACCAATCATTTCCCGAAAATGTACGTAAAATCCACTGTTTTACGTACATTTTCGGGAAATTTTTTACATTCTTCAATCATTGCAGTCTTCAATCGCAATAAAAAAAAAAGCGCTGGAAAAATCCAACGCTTTCAAAAGTGTTACGTGCCCAAACGGGCAGGCGCGCCAAACAGCTACTACTTACGCTGATGACGAGTCTTACGCAGCAGTTTGCGGTGCTTCTTCTTGCTCATCCGCTTGCGGCGCTTCTTGATGACAGAACCCATCTGAAGCCTCCATTCATATGTAAAGTGTGCAACTTGCCTAATGTTACACCGTTTTGACGACTTTGGAAAATTTTAAAACAAAATTTTACAAAAACACGTACAAAACAGCCTATATCACTACGAAAGTTACATTGGGAATTGCTTATAGAATCTTTCAACAGACTGTTTTAAACCAGTCACTTCAAATACAACAGTGTCATTTTGCCAGATTGCACTAGCTTTAGTCTTACTATTATCATCTGCCTTCAAAACATAGCTTCCAGTAGCCTTACCAGCAACCTGAATCTTTCCAGAAGCAATATCACTTCCAGCTAATGCATCAGTCAAAAGCTCATATTGTTTATTTGCTAAATCACGACTACTCCATTGAGCAACAACGACTGAAACATCACTGCCAGATTCTCCCGTAGAATATCTAACAGTGTATTCTTCCAAAGGAGATGCGGAAGACCATTTAGCACTAGGAGAAGCATCAACACGCGCAAAATCAAGAACACTATCTGGCATAGATCTTAACAGTGCAGTAGATGTACTAGGCAAATCTTTAGACTTAATTGACGGAGTTTTTGCAGAAGACACCTGAGTTTTAGCAGACTGCGGTTGCTGGCGATTTAACGCCCAGCCAGGCCATATGAATGCGGAAACTATAGCTAAAACGACCACTATTACGGCAACTATAAGAACTTTTCGTAAGTTGTTATGAGACGCAGATACAGATGAAGTCGAGTTAGAAGGATTATTCGCATAAGAATTCATATTTTTTACCCCACATAACACTGTTCAACATACTTGGATTATCTCACAAAAGTATGACGGTAAAATGTCTACAAATGCAGCTAGCGTCAAATCATGGCTGCAAAATCTACTACTTACTACTTATGCTCCGAATGCGGTTGGAGTGGTTCAAAATGGTATGGTCGCTGTCCAGAATGCGGCGAATGGGGAACATTAAACGAGTTTCACGAGTCTAAAGCTACAAGCGGAGTTTCACGAGCCTCCACAAGATCTAGAAATGCAAAAAATAACATTTCTACAATAACAAATCTTGATTCTAGCGTAGATGCTCAGCCAATCAGTGAAATTACAGCAGATAATGGCATGCGAATCCACACAGGATTTAGCGAATTTGACCGCGTTTTAGGAGGAGGGCTTGTTCCAGGATCAGTCACGCTTATAGCAGGCGAACCAGGAATCGGAAAATCTACTCTACTTTTAGAAACAGCAGGAAAAATTGCCAAGAATTGCAACGGATCTGCGAAAAACACTGCCGAATACACAAAAAATTTAGTCCTGTATATTTCTGGCGAAGAATCAAAGTCGCAAGTAAAATTGCGCGCATCACGCATAAATGCCATAAGTCAAAATCTTCTTCTTGCGTCTACAACAGACTTAAACACAGCTTTAGCGCTAATCGAAAAATATAAGCCAACTCTTGCAATTGTAGATTCGGCTCAAACTATTGTTTCTAGCGATGTTGAAGGAATTACAGGAGGCTCCACTCAAGTTCGAGAAGTAGCTAGCGCGCTTATAGACGTTGCTAAAACTTGCGATATTCCAATTCTTCTTGTTGGACACGTTACAAAAGACGGATCGATTGCAGGTCCTCGCACGCTTGAACATCTTGTAGACACTGTTTGCCAATTTGAAGGAGATAGTCAAACCGCATTACGCATGCTTCGCGCTGTTAAAAATCGTTTTGGACCTACAGACGAAGTTGGCTGCTTCGACATGAGTGGCGATGGTATTGAAGAGGTTCCAGATCCTTCTGGACTGTTCCTGTCTTCTAATGGAGATTGTAAAAACGAAGGAACGTGCGTAACTTTTACTTTAGAAGGACACAGAAGCATACCTATTGAAATTCAAGCTCTTGTTACAGATTCGGTTCTGCCAGCCCCTAGACGCGCAGTTTCTGGAGTAGACACAAACAGAATTGCCATGCTTACCGCTGTTTTATATAGACATGGTGGATTAAATCTTTTATCTAAAGACATTTACGTTTCTACGATTGCTGGAGCTAAGGCGAAAGAACCTGCTTGCGATTTAGCAATAGTGGCAAGTTTGGCGAGCGCAGCCAAAAATAAGGCAGTCTTACCTTTAACTTGCGCAATTGGTGAGATTAGTCTTACTGGTCAAATTCGTCCAGCTTCTAGAATGGAACCTAGAATTAGAGAAGCAGCTAGGATCGGCTATAAGCGTGCGATCGTGTGTAATATGCGAAAGAAAATTAGCATTCCCGGTATTGACATAATCGAAGCAGAGAATTTAAAAGAAGCTTTGAACGCACTTGGATTATAGGGATAATAAATATAAGAGCTTTTAGGAGTTTAATATGATTGATTTTAGCGAATGGGTTGCTATTACTTCGCAGAGAACTAACCAATCTCTTGCTGGGGCACGCGTGTTTATTGGAGATAACAATATTCAAAATGAGAATGCTAAAAATAGTGACCAAAATAGTGATGTGGAAAAATTCTTACAGAGCGCGCAATCTTGGGGAATAATTCCTACGACTTGTAAACAATACGCAGATTTTGATGCCACTAAATCTTACGAAAATATAGAAAACACTATGGTTAATGCGCCTAATTTAAGCGGAAAAGACGCAATAGATTACGCGCAAAAACATATGCCAGTAATGCGCACGCTACTTAACAATTTACAAGAAAGTGGTCTTAATTTAGAAGGCGTTAGAATAGCTGTTTGTCTTGTGTTGGAACCAAAAACAGCTGTATTGCTTAGAGAATTGCACGCGCACGGAGCGATTGTTGGCGTTTTTTGTGGTCCAGACGAAACTGACCAGAGAGTAGCAGATCAGCTTAAAAAAGAAGGCATTTTAGTACAAGCAAACCGAGATTGGACACCTGAACAAACTCATGAAGGTGCGCTAAAACTCTTAGACGAAATACAGCCAGACATAATAATCGACGATGGAGCTAGTTTTGCGCGCCTAGCAAGCCTTGAACGTCCGCAAATCGCAGCTAATCTAATAGGAGTTGCAGAAGAGACAACTAGCGGAGTGCGCGCTTTTGAAGCAATGCAAAAAGCTGGACACTTGCACTACCCTGTAATCGCAGTAAATAACAGCGCTCTAAAAACCGATTTCGACAATAGACATGGAACTGGCGAAACATGTGTTACTACGATGCAACAAATTCTTGGGAGTGAATGCTTTGAAAACGCTAAAGTAACTGTTGTTGGATATGGACCAGTGGGTCGTGGATTTGCTTTAAGAATACGCGCATTGGGTGCAAAAGTTACGATTTGCGACACAAATCCTGTACAGTCCTTGCGCGCAGTTTTCGACGGTTTTGAAGCTAAAAATCTTGAATGCACTGTTGATACAAGCGATATGATTGTTTCTGCAACAGGCGTTCGACACACGATTACATTGCAGCATATGCAAAGCATGCAAGAAAACGCGATTTTGGCTGTAATTGGCGGAATCGCAAACGAGATTGCACTAGACGAAATCCCTGATTTTAAGCCAGTTGTTGGAACTCCACAAAGAAAAATACAGATTCCAAATGGTCCGCAAATCACGCTAATAAGTGAAGGAGACGGAACAAATTACACTACAGGTGGCGGAAATCCTATTGAGATTATGGACTTTAGTTTTGCTGTTCAAGTGAGCGCCGTAGCGTATTTGCTAGAGCACAATGGGAAAAACAAGAAAAATAGCGACAAGAATCCTCTTAATTCTGGAATCTACCAACTTCCAGAAAGCTCCGATAATCAAATAGCAAGAATCGCACTAGCAAAACGCGGATATAGCGCAAGCGAAGCCAATAAAAACAACGGCTACAAGTGGGATTTAACGCGATTTGCGGAAGAAGCAAATAGTTAGCATAAATCAATTAACCAAATCATAATAAATCTAAGCAATAATAGAATAAATAAAGCAAAAAGTAGTACAACGTAATTCCTTAAGGAACACAATGCTTACAGACCCAATACGCAAACTTGCACACCCAACACCACTTAGCGAAGTCACACTATACAGTGCATCAATGGTTATTCCAGTAACGGGGCCAATAATCCCCGAAGGTGCCGTTGCTGTATCTAACGGACGCGTTGTTCACGTTGGAACACGCCAATGGGTGCTTAATATTCTAAAAGACGAGATGCCAAGCGATTCTTATATGCAAATGTTTAGAAATGAGAAACATTGGCAAGGCCTTATGACACCAGGTCTTATAAACGCACACACGCATTTGCAATACACTAATATGGCAAGCGTAGGCCGCGGCGAATACCGCAATTTTAGAGACTGGGAAGAAGGATTCAATGTTGTTTATGACAAATTACAAGAAGAAAAACAGCATAACCCATCATTGATGACTTGGAAAACTTCTGCATACGAAGGCGCAAGAATGATGGTGGAAGCTGGCACTACTGCAGCTGCCGACATTGTAACTGATATCGAAGCAGTTGGAGCGCTTGCAAGCCAAGGCATGCACGGGATAGCCTATTGGGAGGTAATGGGCTGGAAAAACGTTGACTGGAAAGAAGAAGGCTACGCTAAGCTGCTCGAGATGCTTGGGCACATGATGGACAGCGGCAGAGTGCCGAGTATAGGAATTAGCCCACACGCACCTTACAGTCTAGAAACCGAACCTTTTGTGGATTTGCCAGACATTGCAAGACAGCTAAACATGCGCTTGCACATACACTTAGCAGAAACACCTATGGAGGCTGGAAATCACGCCGATACACTCACCACGTATTCCGCACCAGATTGGAATGCTAACGTTTGGGCGAGCTACAGCGAACTTAAAGCACATGGAATGACAGCTTCCGCAATTCAGTTTTTGGATCAGCTCGGCTCCCTTGGACCAGACGTACATATTGCGCACGGAGTTTGGGCAGATGGCGAAGACCGCAGAATTTTGCGTCAACGCGGAGTGGGAGTGGCATTGTGCCCAAGATCCAACCGCATTACTGTTACGGAAAGAGACGCGCCAATTCGCGACTACATGGAAGAAGGAAACTTGCTTGCGATTGGTACGGATTCACTATCTTCTTCCCCATCTTTAGACGTTTTAGACGACGCTGCAAAAGTCTATGATTTAGCAACAGCGCAAGGGTATAGAAAAGATGATTTAACACATCGAATTATTCGCATGCTTACTTTAGGCGGCGCAAGTGTTATGGGCTTACACGTAGGACCGCACAGAATTGGTCAAATTAATGCTGGAGCAACAGCCGACCTTGCATTCTTTGATATTCCAACAGACACAAGCTCGCCACAAGGAGTTGAAGAGACTTTGCACAATTTTGTGCGTCACGGTGCAGGTAGTGCAAAAGCAACAGTTATTTCTGGAAATCTTGTATACAATAATGGTGCTTTTGCTCAATAATCTGATGCAAGCACAGATAAGAACACATTTAACGCAAATATTTAACGCAAATATGAAAAATAAAAGGAGCATGCACTATGAGTGTCAGTTTAGAAAATATGAGTGATTACGCCAAAAATCTTGTTAAAGAATTACAGCTAGAAGCCCATCCAGAAGGCGGATGGTACACCCGCGACTGGCAAGCAGCGCAACTATATAGCGCAACCAACAATGAAAATACTTCAAACGCGAGCACAAACGATACGAAAATTGACGAAAACGCTGGCGCAGACGCACCAAGACCATTGGCCTCTCTTATTTACTTCCTTTTGCCTTCTGGCGATTCAAGCGCATGGCATAAAGTTGATGCAGACGAGATTTGGCTATGGCATGGACCGTCAAATCTTACGATTGAGCTTGGTGGATGTGGTCAAACCCCTTGTAATGAGGCAGATTTGCAGCGTTTTACTCTTGGAAACTCTAAAGATTGCAATGGCTTATCCACGCGCGGACATCTTGTAATTCCTGCTGGAACATGGCAGAGAACAATACCAAGCGATGGCGATGTTCTTGTTTCTTGCGTAGTAAGCCCTGGCTTTACTTTCAGCGGCTTTGATTTAGCAGAACAAAACGATTCAAATAAGTAAACTAGTCTGCAGTTATTTAACAAGCGCCTTCAAAACACGCAAAGTTAACGACCCAGCTTGATTAGCTGCAAGAACCAAATCATCCTTATGCGAGTCCACAGATTCGTATGATTCTCCACAACGGTTGCTCATTGAGCGAATCGCAAGGAATGGAACACCGTTTTTAGCCGCAATATGTGCAGCAGCCGCGCCTTCCATCTCTTCGCAATCGCCAAAAACCGTTGCTCGCACAGCGTCTAAAATATTAGGATCTGTGTTAAATTGGTCGCTTGTTGCTATGTTTCCACACAAATAAGCAACGTTGTTTGAATTTTCGTTAGACACGCTATTTTCATTAGACGCGCTTTGCTTAAAGTCCGAGGATAAGTCGCCAGCAACCGAAGAGGATTCCTCCAAAGACTTCTCAAGCCTAAATCCTAATAATTGCGCCTCTTTAACAGCTAAATCGCATAATTTTGAATCTGATTCAAAAACAGATTTGTACGGAGCACACTCTGCAATAATTTGCGTATTTGTTTCTAAATAGTGAAGTTTCTTGCCTATAACAATATCTCCAACACTAAGACGCGGATTTAAAGCACCTGCGATTCCGCTAAAAATCAACACTTGTGGATTGGATTCGATTATCAACGCTTGAGCTGCAGCTGCGGCAGCGCACTTTCCCATTCCAGCAACACATATTGTAAGAGTAGGATTTTCGCCTTTGCTATTAGAAGCGATTTTGCCCTGAATAAAAGTAACCCCATACGAATCCCAAGTTTTATAATCCCCACAAAATGCTTGAAGAATAGGCTGAGCTTCTTTTTGAAGTGCAACTATAACAGCAAGTTTTGAAAGATGACTAAAATCTTTAGAACTTTCAGAAAAATCGTCAGCCGCGCTATGTTCAAAATTATTTAACATGAAATACTCCTCAAAAAATCAACACACCGTATGTAACTGACACTTAACATACTACGACTTAAGTCTAATCACCACAAAACTACGTATTAAATCAACAAAATATAGCGCGTTATAAACAATCGCGATAACAATTCTGTAACAATTAAGCCTTAAATGCGTCTATCGTCTTATAAACTATCAAATGTACGGCCGCAAAACCTACTTAAATCGCTTAAAAAACGAATAAGCGAAAAATCTTAAGGTTTTAGCAAAAACAAGGAGAAAAAATGGCTATTTTCGTACACAACAACTTGCACACCAACCGCGTAGCAATCGCTGCTGCAAAAATTGCAGCAGCAGCATTAGCAATGGCAGCAATGGTTAGCACAGCAGCATGCGGCAGCCAAAACGCACAAGATACAAACCAAAAGACGATTACTCCAGGCGTTTTGACAATCGGCACAGCTCAGCCAACTTACACACCTTGGATGTACGATAACAAGCCAGAAAACGGCAAGGGTTACGAATCTGCAGTAGCATACGCTGTTGCAAAGAAACTCGGATACGATAAAGACAAAGTAAAGTGGGTTCGCACAACCTTCGACTCCGCAGTAACCCCAGGACCAAAAGACTTTGATTTTAACCTTCAGCAGTTCTCTATTACGGAGGAACGCAAGAAGGCAGTAGACTTTTCGCCAAGTTACTACAACGCAACTCAGGGTGTTGTGGTCAAAAAAGATAGCAAGTTTGCTAACGCAAAGACCTTAGCAGACCTTAAAACCGCTACAATTGGCGCAATGGTTGGAACAACAAGCTACAGCTTTGCTAAAGACAAGATTAAGAGCGATATTCAAACCTTTAACGATAATGACGCTTTGGTTCAGGCTCTTGATTCTAAGCAGATTGACGCACTTGTTATAGATACTCCATCTTCCGTAAACATTGTGCGCAGCAAGCAGGTTAAAGAAGGTGTTGTTCTTGGACAGATTGCAGGATCGGAAGATAAGGAAGGAACTGGATTGGTACTTCCAAAAGGCTCTAAGCTTACTGCAGACGTCACTAAGGCTGTGAATGCGCTAGAAAAAGATGGTACTTTGAAGAAGCTCCAAGAAAAGTGGCTTGCAGAGTACACGACTAATCTGCCAGTTCTTAAGTAAAAACTAAACCAAAAATAAATAAAAATAAATAAAAATCGTACTAACGTCATTACCAATACGCATTATTGTAAGCAACTTGTAACCCAATCGTCACATAAAAGTGCTTACAATAGTGCGTATCATTCATTATGTCGAAAGGCTTGAGTGCCGCCAATGACAGTACTTAACGGCAATGCATTAAACAGTGAATCAAACAACGCTGGAGAATACGCTTTAAGCAATATCGAGCTTGAGCGTAGGTCAATCCGCAAAAAGCAAAATCTTAAATCAGTTTTAACAAGCATAATAAGCACTTTAGTATTACTTGGCGTGTGCGTTGCGGCACTTGCAATGAGCCCTGGTTGGCCAAGAGTGCGCGAAACGTTCTTTTCTGGCAAGTACTTTATGTTATCTTTGCCATCCGTTTTGCAAGGCTTAATGCTTAATCTGCAGGTGCTTGTTTTCGCTGTTATTGGAGTAGCAATACTTGGAACTTTAATCGCAGTTATCCGTACAAGCGTAAGCCCAATGCTTTTCCCTTTGCGAGCTATAGCGCAATTCTACACAACTATTATGCGCGGCATACCAATGCTTGTTGTGCTTTACTTAATCGGCTTTGGCATACCAGGATTACAGCTTTTTGGGCGAATCCCACCAGCAATACTCGGTACAATTGCCATTGTTATGAGCTACTCCGCATACGTTGGAGAGGTATTGCGCGCAGGATTTGAAGACGTGCATCCGTCTATGCGAGCGTCCGCAAGATCACTTGGCTTAACATCTGGTCAAACTGTGCGATTAGTGGTAATTCCTCTTGGCTTAAGAAAAGTGGCTCCTGCCTTAATGAACGACTTTATATCAATGCAAAAAGATGCAGGACTCATATCGGTTTTGGGCGCTGTAGACGCTGTTCGAGCCGCGCAAATATCTGTTGCAACTTCTTATAACTTCACTCCATACGTTGTAGCAAGCGTTGTATTTATAGCGCTGAGCATTCCGTTTATTGTTCTAAACGATTGGTATACGGCAAGACTGCGCAAACGCGAGCTAAACGGAGGAACCGTGTGATGAATAACTTAACAAACCAGAAGGTAAGTCAGCAAATGAGCGAGCAAATAAACGCAAACAATCAAACAAATGCAAGTGATTACACGGATTCAACCCCAGTTTTGCGCTTAAGCAATATTCGAAAATCGTATAACTCAACACCTGTTCTTAAAGGCATTTCTTTTGATATTGCACCTCACGAAGTGGTGGCTCTTTTAGGACCTTCTGGAAGCGGAAAATCCACTCTTATGAAGTGCATTAATCTGCTTGAGCGAGTAGACGACGGCCAAGTTTGGCTTGGAAACACAGATATTACAGATCCTCGTATAAATCAGGATCAAATTAGGTCTCAAATCGGAGTTGTGTTCCAGCAATTCAATCTTTTTACGCATATGAGCGTTTTAGATAATGTGACTCTTGCTGCGCGAAAAGTTCATCATTGGAGCAAAGACCGTGCAGAAAGCCGCGCAATGGAGCTTCTATCTAGGATTAAGCTAGAAAATAAAGCAAAGTCTTATCCAGATCAGCTTTCGGGCGGACAGCAACAGAGAGTGGCGATTGCACGCGCGCTTATGACAAGCCCACAACTTTTGCTTTTAGACGAGATTACTTCCGCACTAGACCCAATGCTTGTTGGCGAAGTTCTAGACATGGTTGCGGAACTAAAAGAGCAAGGAACCACGATTTTAATGGCCACTCACGAGATGCATTTTGCTCACGAAGCTGCCGACAGAGTGGTTTTGCTACGAAACGGCGTTGTTGCAGAAAATGGCACACCATACGAAGTTATGGACGCTTGCACAGACCCAGAAACGCAAAACTTCTTTAAGTCTTTCCGACATTGATTTTTTGGGAACTACGCAGTAATTGCGCTCACATAAGCGTAACCCCATTCCCGCATTTGTTCCCTTTTTGGGCAAATCTGACTACAAACACGGGCAAAGCGGCATGAAGCTCATGTAAAACACAAACTTCATGCCGCTCTATAGGAGAAAGCTACGAAAATTTTTTGTTCACTTATACTGTCCACCATTAATCACTCGTAGCCTCGATGACAAGGAATCAATAAGTCACATATATAACCCCTTCACAAATACAAATAAAACAAACGCCACACAATCATGCATAACTAAACGTTGCAGGGTCATGACCCATTCGCTCATTAGTGTTCAAATCATCTATTGCACGTATTTCATCATCCTCAAGACTAAATCCAAAAACATTAATATTTTCACGTTGCCTATTTTCTGAAACAGATTTAGGTATGATAATGTATCCATGCTCAATATGCCAGCGCAAAATCACCTGCGCACAAGTAACATCATGATTCTTAGCAATAGTTTCCAAAACACCATCGCCGATATTCAAATCACGTCCGCGCGCCAATGGAGAATACGCTTCAATAGCAATATTATGCTTCTTGCAAAAATCAACTACATTAGACTGCTGCCAGCTCGGATGCAATTCAATCTGATTCACTTGAGGCCACTGACCAACTTCATCATATAAACGCTGCAAATCAGAAGGCATAAAGTTACACACACCAAGCGAACGTACCCTACCTTCCTCTTTCAACTTAACAAATGCTTTCCATATTTCTGTAGAACGCCAATCAAATGGTGTAGGCCAATGAATCATATACATATCCACATAGTTCAAGCAAAGATCCGCAAGTTGAGAATCAAAAGCCTTCAAAGTACTGTCATACCCCTGCTGTGAATCTCTAACTTTTGTAGTCACCCATAGGTTTTCTCGCAATTCGCCAGTATTAAAACCAGTTTCGCGCAATACTTCACCTAGCTCATTCTCATTGTTATATCCAGCTGCAGCATCAATATGTCTGTATCCTAACGAAAGAGCGCTTTCTACAACATCATGCATACTTACTTTATCAACTCGAAGTACACCTAAACCAACTTGTGGTATAGAATTGCCATCCGATAATAAAATGTTAGGCACAATGTGCATATTTTCATTCATTAAAGCACCCCTTCGCTATAAAATTGACCATTATTTTCAAAGGAAATAATAACACAACAAACACTCATCACTAGAGACGTAATAATGCCAATATTACTTAACATTAAGCTTGTAATACATTTGAGAAATCTGTAGATTGCGCTCAAAATCTTGGGTATTAGTGTTTTTATCAATCACAGCTAGTTCGACACCAGAGATACGCGCAAAATCTTCCCAAACTTCTCTACCAATTGACGTTGTCATACAAGTATGATGGGATCCACCAGCTAATAACCAGCATTGCGCAGACAAAGATAGACTTGGCTGCGGTTTCCACATGGCGCGAGCGCAAGGCAAATTCTTTAGGCTTCCAGACGGCTCTACAACATCGACAATATTCATTAAAAGTCTAAATCTACTGCACATATCCGCAAGAGAAACCACAACAGCATCCTTTTTAGGAGCAGCAGTAAACACGAGTCTAACAGGATCTGATTTTCCTCCAATACCCAATGGATATATAGCAAGACGAGGTTTTTGAATACTTCCAATAGAAGGCGAAACTTCTAACATATGTGATCCTAATATCATTTCGTTATCTGGCTCAAAATGATACGAGTAATCTTCCATAAGAGAAGCTCCACCTTCAAGACCATACCCCATAACTAATCCCAAACGAACCAATATTGCGGTTTTCCAATCCCCTTCTGCCGAGAAACCCCATCCATATTCGGAAGGAAAACGTTGAGCAGCAACTCCTGGAAGTTGGGAAAGACCACCAAGATCTTCAAAATTATCTACTGCAGCAGTAGCATCATAATCACACATCATGGATACCATTCCAACTTCCTGCTTAGCTGCAATTAACAGAGAATCATATTTTTGATTTAATAATTCTGGATCAATATTGTATTTATTTTTATAATCTTCTATCAAATCTTTAGCTTGCTTATCTGTAGCACGATTAACATATGAATTTAATTCGTTTACAGACCAAGTATTAATAGATGCACCAAAGATTTTCTCAGCTTCAGTTTTATCTCCTTCAGTAACAGCAACGTTACGCATATTGTCTCCCCAACGCATAACGTTCATATTGTTAGACGCCCACCAGCCTAAACACGCACGAACCCAAGTATTTATGCGATCCGAAACTTCTGGATTCGTATAATGACCAACAACTATTTTTCTTCTAATACCAAGTCTAGAAACAATATAACCGAATTCTCTATCTCCATGAGCAGCTTGATTTAAATTCATAAAATCCATATCAATACTTTCCCAAGGTATTTCACGATGATACTGGGTATTCAACTGAAGCAAAGGTTTACGCAACAGTTCTAATCCGCGAATCCACATTTTTGCTGGCGAGAACGTGTGCATCCAAGCAATAACACCGATACAAGATTCTTTTGAAGACGCATCAACCATAAAATTACGCACAGCGTCAGATGATTTTAATGTTGGTTTCAAAACAATTTTCACAGGTATCGAATGTTGATTATTTAAATAATCTACGATTTCGCCAGCTTGTTTTGCCACTTGTTCTAGTGTTTCTGGACCATATAGTTCTTGCGAACCTACAGCAAACCACACTTCTTTGTTCTCAAAAGGATTTTCCATAGCCATTATTTACTCCTATAAGACTTATATATGTAATTGTTTTTAGATTATTTTTTATTAGTTTTGTCCATAAACATTTTGATATCGTTTATTAAGAGAATTGATATCTTCTTTCTTTATATCGATTATTTTCCCTATTTGCCTAGCAGCCCACA
The DNA here is from genome assembly GCF_049262845.1 of Gardnerella sp. DNF00109. Lineage (NCBI taxonomy): Bacteria > Bacillati > Actinomycetota > Actinomycetes > Bifidobacteriales > Bifidobacteriaceae > Gardnerella > Gardnerella sp. DNF00109. The sequence continues at coordinate 308,241 of NZ_CP058406.1, read as the reverse complement.
TTGTTTTGGCTACTTCTTCTGTCATAGCAGCAGCTTTCACAGCACTTTCTGCATCTTTTCCAATTACGAAAGGACCGTGATTTTGCATCAAAACCGCTGGCGACTTAGGATATTTGCGTAATGTTTCAACAACGCCTTGCCCAATGGCCTCACTGCCAATCAACCTGAATGGTCCAACTGGAACAGGACCGCCAAACTCATCTCCCATCATTGTTAATCCACACGGTATATTTTCTCCAATAGCAGCCCAAGCAGTAGCATAAGTCGAATGAGTGTGTACTACTCCAAATACTTCAGGCATATTTCTATAAATATAAGCATGCGAAGCTGTGTCAGAACTTGGAGAATAGGATCCATCAACAACATTCCCATCTAGATCACAAACAATCATTGATTCAGGAGTTAGTCTTTCGTATCGTACTCCAGAAGGCTTAATAACCATTAAATCAGCAGTATGCAAACGTTGAGAAACATTTCCCGCAGTCCACACAACTAAATTCCATTTAATAAGTTGATTATGCAAATTGGATACTAATTCGCGTACCTGTTTTACCTCAGATTGAGTTTCTTTTGAATAATCTTTTAAAGTTTTCATAATTACTATTTCTTTCTAATAAATTTTTTAAAAATATGATGAGAAAACACTATTTTTAGTCTTGCTTAAGCAATCTTTTGCACAATATTTTTACGGCATCGTAGTTATTGCTGCATGTTCTATTGGCAATGACCTCATAAATTGCTCAAAATATCTCTGGAATCCTTCCACGTCATCCTTACGAGGGAAAACGGTAACTGAATTCACATGGGCAAATACTTCATTTTGCAAAAAGTCTATTAATGTTATATTTTTTCGCCTAATATATGATGCTAAAATCGCCATTCCCCACGATCCGCCTTCAGAAGCCGTAGGCATAGTGGTTACTGGAACACCAAACGCCGCCGAAGCAATACGCTGAGAAACTTCAGGAGTGGCAAAAATACCACCATGACCAAGCAATGAATCAATTTCAACATGCTCTTCTTTTGTTAAAACATTCATTCCAATAGTCACTGGACAAAATGCTCCATATAGTTGAGCACGCATAAAGTTTCCGAGTGAAAGTTTTGCTTGCGGACCGCGAGCAAATACAAATCGTCCTTCTTCCAAACCTGCTTGAAACTCTCCAGAAGAAAAACAGTAGTTAATATTTCCTCCAGCATCAAATTCAGTTCCACTATCAACAGCAGAATTAAACAGGCTTGTATATAACAAATCCATTGATATTGGTTTTCTTATTGCATCTGCAAATTGAGCAAATAAATTAACCCAAGCATTTAAATCTGTAGTGAAATTATTAGCATGACTCATTGCAGATAAATGACCATCTGGAGTCATAACTATATCTAACTCTTTATGAGCTTTTGACAAAGGGCGCTTTAAAACAACAGTTGCAAAAATAGATGTCCCAGCCGAAACATTACCAGTACCAGGCTTTAATGTATTGGTTGCAACCATACCGGTTGCCGCATCTCCTTCAGGAGGAACAAATGGTATTCCTGGATTCAAAATGCCACTAGGGTCAAGAAGAGAAGCACCATCAACTGTCAATCGACCAGCAAATTCTCCAGCGGAAAGAGGTGTAGGTAAAATATCCTTCAAATTCCAAGGCTGATTAGATATTTCAGGAAGATTCTCAATTTTATTTAGCGCATTCTCATCCCAGCTTAAACTGTTTGAATCTATAGGAAACATTCCAGAAGCATCCGACAATCCTAATACTTTTTTGCCAGTAAGCTTCCAATGAATATAGCCAGATAGCGTAGTAAAGAATGCTACATTATGTACGTGCTCTTCTTTGTCAAGCGCACATTGATACAAGTGAGCTATCGACCAGCGTTCTGGTATATTAAGACTTAATTCGTTAGAAAGAATTCTGTGAGCATCATGCGTATTGGTATTTCTCCAAGTCCTAAATGGCACAAGCAACTTATTTCTATTATCAAAGGCTAAATAACCATGCATCATTGCTGAAATACCAATGCCGCCAATATTATTTAAACGCAATTGGTAATCTTTATTAATTTGATTACTTATCTGAGAAAAAACAGATTGTATTCCATGCCAAGCATCAGATAGATCATAGGTCCACAAACCATTTTCTAGTTTGTTTTCCCACTTATAAGATCCTTCTGCAATAACTTGATATTGTCCATTAATTAAAGCACCTTTAATTCTAGTTGAACCCAACTCAATACCAAGATATGTGTTTGCATTAATAATATCTTTTTTATTAGATGATACGCTCGAAATATCACACATGATGCTCCTTTGCATGCTTTTATAAGATTCATTTATTCAAATATGTAGAAAATCTTGAATACCCAATCATTTATTACTTTTTAGAATCCTCGCTCTTATCTTTACGCTCTTGACTGAATCCTTTAAAAGCGTTGTAACCGCAATAGCCGATTACAATTAATAAGCACAATGAAAAAATAAGAGTGTACCAAGCGAATAAATCACCAGATTTATAAGAACCATATAAAGACTGGAATAACCAAATCGACATAAAAAAGGTAGTTAGAGCGTACATTCTAGTCTTTTGAATATATTTTTTTGGCATATATTCCTCCTTATTGTTCTTTTATTCTGATTAACACCTGTTAATATCTATTAATAACTAACAAAACTGGGCGTACACTTTTCGTTCACAACGCTTGTGTAATATCTGAAGCGCACGCCCAATATATACGGCATTTTTAGCGCTTACGACGCTTGCTCATTATGTCAACAGCCACTGCAGCGAGTAACACAAGACCCTTAATTGTCTTCACAATTGCAGTGTCAACGCCCATGATAGACAAGCCTTGATTGATTACTCCCATAACAAAAGCACCAACAACGGCTCCAGGTATAGTTCCAACACCACCAGTTACAGCAGTGCCACCGATGAAGCAGGATGCAATTGCATCCATTTCAAATTCCATACCAGCTTGTGCAGTAGCAGACGCCAGACGAGAAAGCATAGCCACAGCAGCAATAGCAGACAAGAATCCCATATGAACAAACAAGCAGAAATCTACACGCTTAACATCAATACCAGAAAGTATTGCAGCTTTACGGTTACCTCCAACAGCATATATGTGACGTCCAAAAACTGTCTTTGTAAGAATAAAGTTGTATGCAACTACCAAAATCGCAACAATCACCAACATAATTGGAGTTCCACCCATCTCGGAATTGCCAGAGGATGCTAACAAATATGTTACAAATATGATTGCAAGAGCAGCAAATACGATCTTGCATACAGTAATCGATAGTGGTTCTGGGACTAATCCAACTTTTTCTACATGCTTACGCTTATTAATTTGGCTCCAAGCAAACAAAGCGATGCACATAAGACCAAGAACAATCGTAAGACCATCAAACGGACCCCACCAACCGAGAATATTAGGAAGATAGTTACGAGCAATTCCACGGAACGCGTCTGAAGTGATAGGCACAGATTCGCCAACTATAACCGTAGATAAACCGCGGAAGATCAGCATACCTGCAAGAGTGGTGATGAATCCAGGAATCTCCATTCGAGCCACCCAGAAACCGTGCCAGCAACCAATAAGTAAACCAACAACAATTGATATAGCAATCGCTAATACCCAATTAACACCATAACGTTCCATCAACAGTGCACAAACACCACCAATAAATGCAACTAAAGATCCTACAGAAAGATCAATGTGTGTAGCAATAATCACCATCACCATGCCTATTGCCAAGATAATCACATATGCATTCTGCTGAATTAAAGAAACAAAACTGTTAGGAGTTAAAAGAACACCTTTTGTAAGTATTTGGAACACAACGACAATAACGATTAAAGCTCCAACGATTCCATATTGTCTTGCATTATCGGTAATTGTCGAAAGAATACTTGATTTTTGTTCACCCTTCGTATCTTGGGCTAATCTGTTTTTGCTCATGATAACGCTAATTCCTTTCCTTAGTCATGCATTTCATCAGATATTCTTGGGTAAACCCATTCTTATTAACATCATCAGTAATAATGCCTTGACTTACGGTATAAATACGATCGCATATACCAATTAATTCTGGTAGTTCAGAAGAAATAACTACAACAGCTTTACCTTGATCGGCAAGCTTATCGATGATTTCATAAATTTCATACTTTGCACCAACATCTATACCACGAGTTGGCTCATCGAGAATGAGTATGTCTGGATCAGAAAGAACCCATTTTGCCAATACAACCTTTTGCTGATTTCCGCCAGAAAGCGTAGAAACTTGCACATCAATGTTTGACATTTTATATTAAAGTTCTCTCGATATGCATCAACTTCTTTTCGCTCAATGTTTCCATCAACAACACCTAATTTGCTCATTTTTGACAATGAAGCAATAGATGAATTTTCGCGAATATTCTGCAAAAGATTTAAACCATAACCTTTACGATCTTCTGTAGCATAAGCCAAACCAGCATTAATTGCTTCTTGCACATTGCGCAATTCGACTTTTTTACCTTTAATATAAAGATCACCAGTTATATTGGAGCCATATGAGCGTCCAAAAACACTCATGGCCAATTCGGTTCTTCCAGCACCCATCAATCCAGCCAATCCAATAATTTCGCCAGAACGAACATACAAATTAGCATTATCGACTATTATTCGGCTATTATCCATTGGATGATGAACTGTCCAATTGGTTATACGAAGATATTCTTCACCAGATTGATTTGTTTCGTGCTTAGGATACAGATTGGTTAATTCTCTACCTACCATTTTACGAATTAATTCATCGTAATCTAATGGCGTTTCTGGTGTAATATACATTTCACCAACTGTCGATCCGTCACGAATGATAGTAACGTTATCTGCTATTACAGCAACTTCATTAAGCTTGTGCGTAATTATAATGCTTGTAACGCCATGTTCATCTCTTAATTGACGAACAAGCTGTAGTAAATGCGCAGAGTCCTCATCATTTAATGCTGCAGTTGGTTCATCAAGAATCAGCAACTTTACATTTTTAGACAAAGCCTTAGCAATCTCTACAAGCTGCTGTTTACCAACACCAATATCCATAATCTTTGTATCTGGATCTTCTGGCAAACCAACGCGTTCAAGAAGTTCTGCAGCTTTAGCGCGAGTTTCGCTCCAATCAATTACTCCATTTTTTGAGCATTCATTTCCCATGAAAATATTTTCGGAAATTGAAAGAAATGGATTTAAAGTCAGCTCCTGATGAATAATAACAATTCCATCACGTTCTGAATTTTTAATATTACTATATTTACACTCTTTTCCGTTAAATATAATCTTTCCCGTGTAAGATCCATAAGGATAAACACCTGATAGCACATTCATTAACGTAGATTTACCAGCACCATTTTCGCCGCAAATTGCATGAATTTCACCGCGATCAACCGAAAGATTAACATCAGTAAGAGCTTTTAGTGAACCAAACGTTTTTGTGATGTGCTGCATACTCAATATTGTGTCTTTATGCGACATCATCTACTTCCAATCATTACAACGCACAGTTTCAACTAATGGGGGCACAACTATGGCACTAATCGTGCCCCCATATTAGTTCAAATTGATAGTTAATTTTTAATGTACTAACTTATCAAAGCGTTCTTGTGTTATATAGCCATCTTTCACTAAGTCAGTAAGATTATCCTTAGTAATATTTTGTGGATTTAGCAATTTAGAAGGAACGTCTATCTTGTTGTTATTGAACTTTCCGTTAATACCAGACACCTTCTTGCCTTTAGCAATTTCCAATACCATCTGATAAACGGCTTCAGCAAGCTTATTGACATTCTTAAATACTGTCTGACTCTGCTTTCCACGTGCAATTGAAGATACAGCTGACTCCATAGCATCCTGTCCAGTTATAATTGGCCAATTATCTGTACCTGGCTTTAAATCTGGACGCTTAGATTCAATTGCGTTAATAACACCAGTCGAGATACCATCATAAGGGCTTAATATTGCATGTAGTGGCTGACCTTTAGCATATGCAGAATCAATAATTGATTCCATATCCTTTTGAGCCTGTTCAGCTTTCCACCCTTGAACAGAAATCTTCTGCCAATCTTGAACCTTAAAGTCTTTATTAACGCCACCACCATGATTAGATGGGGAAACTAATGCACCAGATTTAAAGTATGGTTGCAGCAAATCCCATGCACCCTTAAAGAAGTACTTAGCATTGTTATCATCTGGAGAACCAGTGAAAAGCTCAATATTGAATGGCCCCTTTGCACCATCCTTAAGACCCAACTTATCAATAATATAATTTGCTTCAAGAATACCAGTCTGCTCAAGCTGGAATGTTGCATAATAGTCAACAGCCTTTGTATTCATAATCAATCGATCGTAGGCAATTACTTTAGCTCCAGCATCATGAGCCTTCTCTACTGCAGGTCCTACAGCACTACCATCCTTTGCAGCAACAACAACAACCTTAGCGCCGTTGTTAATCATATTTTCAATATCTGCATTTTGCTGAGCTGGTTTATCGTCTGCAAAGTTCAATATAACTTTATATCCAGCATCTTCTAGCTTCTTCTTTAGGTTATTACCGTCTTTATTCCAACGTTCCTCCGACTTTGTTGGCATAGAGACACCGATGGTGGCACCTTTTTCAATTCCTTGACTTACGTTTTTGGATGCACCACCTCTTGAACCTGAACAGGCTGATAAACCAGCAACTACAGCAATACCTACAAATAAAGCGATTGCTTTTTTACCTATGTTCATCGACGCTCCTTTGCATCAAAAGGTTATTTGATATAGACAGCTACAACGCTATCTAGTTTTTTATTATAAACTATTGTGTTAAGTTGTCAAACACATAAATCAAATTTTTCTATTTTTTTGTTTAATATATAAATTTAACACAATTCTTAACGTACATGAATCAACTACTTGTACCAATTATTTAATATAAATTCAGTTAATTTAACCAATAAAGAACAAAAGTATCAAATCAACGAATGACAATTCTTTAAAATACAGATATGCTTATATTATGTAGCATTTATTCGGATCCCAAACTTCATTGCGAGAAGCTAATCGATCTGCATTACTTTCTTACATACGCAGATTTGGTGCAATTACGCAAATAGAGCTTGCTGAAGCGACAGGATTATCAACTGCAACCGTATCAACTCTTGTAAGACAACTTGTAAAAGAAGGGCGGTTGTACACAGAAAACACAATACATAACGGAAGAAGAGCAACACTCGTAGCTTTAGCTCGTAGAAAAGGAATAAGCGCAGGACTAAAAATTAGTAGACACTCTCTAGATCTAATTTTTATTGACTACGAACTTAACATAATCGCGGAACGAACATTACTATTACCAAAACAACATATTCCAGATGTAACTCTCGAGCGAGCAACATTACTCATAAATGAAACTTTATCCAACATAAACGCATCTGCAAAAGAACTAATAGCAATAGGCGTATCTATAACAGCACCAATAGATAAACGTACAAAAACAATAGCAATACCTGGCATTATGCCACATTGGAACAATTTCGACATTATTTCGTATTTACAATCAATTTTTAATATTCCAGTTACTTTAGATAACGATGCAAACTGTTGCGCAGTATGGGAATCAAGAGCAGGATCTGTTACAAAAACCACAGATTTCATATACATAAATACCGATGACGGAGCTGGTGCCTCCATAATGGCAGATGGGAAAATATGGCGCGGCGTAACTGGAATGGCAGGCGAAATAGGGCATATTCAAGTTGATCCACTCGGAAGCATTTGCGCATGCGGAAACCGTGGATGCCTTAATACTTTTATAAATGAAGAACGAATCACATCGTTATTAAGAGTTACCCATGGAGATCTAACTGTAGAAGATCTTGTACGTTTAGCAAATGAAGGAGACCCAGGATGCAGACGTATCATAGCTGATACTGCAATACGAATAGGAACAGTAGCAGCAGAACTATGCACATCAGTAGACCCTGAAATTGTAGTTATAGGAGGACTCCTAGTGCAAAGTGGATCAGTTTTCGTCGATGCTTTTAGAGAGTCATTGCACCGCTTACTATTCCCTGATGTTTTAACTCCTATACAAGTTGTGGTTGCATCAAATCTTACTAATTGTTCTGCACTAGGAGCAGCACTAGAAGGAATTGATGCTGCAGAAAAAATACATCACAAAACATCTCAACACCTATAGAAATAGGTTGTAATATCGATTGCAATATGATTAGCAATATCAACAAGGAGACGTAATGTACGGACAAAATCCACTCCTACAGCTAAAAGATATTAGCGTAAACTTTGGCTTTACCGAAGCGCTTAAATCAATAACACTCGATATTTATAGCAAAGAAATAGTGGCAATTGTTGGAGACAATGGCGTCGGAAAATCCACTCTTATTAAAACAATATCTGGTTTGATCCAACCAACAAAAGGAAGAATGATCTTTGAAGATAAAGAAGTGAATTTGCACTCCATACGAGAAGCAAATGATCTTGGAATAGCAACAGTTTTTCAAGGACAAGAATTTTGCGATAATTTGGACGTTGCATCAAATCTATTCTTAGGCAAAGAGATGCGAAATAAATCATGTCATACACTCAATAAAGATGCAATGGCGTGTGAAGCCCGAAAGGCATTACAAGAACTAACATGTGCCATAAGAATACATACTCCAATACGATTACTATCAAGTGGACAACGTCAAACTGTCGCATTGGCACGAATGCTACTATCGGATCCAAAACTCATACTATTAGACGAACCTACAGCTTCATTATCTTTAACACAAACAGCTGAAACCCTATCTTATATGAAACGCCTACGATCACAGGGTCGCACAATTATATTGGTATGCCATAATCTTCCAGACGTATTTGCAGTGGCAACTAGGATAGTTGTACTAAGACAAGGAAAAATTGTTGGAAATCATGATGTTAGTGAAACAAATTATGTCCAAATAATCAGAGAAATGACTGGAATAGAGGATGAGGAAGACGATACAATATCTTCATCAATAATAGACAACATAAATGAGAATCAAAAACTAAGTCATAAAAGAAATGCGCTTATTAGTAGAAGTGCAAAATAAGCTATCAAGGTCAAAACATAAGAGCCTATTCCCGCGTTTGTTTACCAAAACACCAAATCTGACTACAAAACACGCACAAACACGAGCGAGAATAAACAAAAACAAAAAAATGCTTTCGGTTTTGCAAGCCCCTAGTAGCAAACAAAACCGAAAGCAACAACACTCAACACCCAAAACCCAAAAAGCTAAACGAATCAACACTGGGAAGAAAAGAAAAACAATAGCAAACCAATGTTAAAACAATAAAACCAAAGAGAATCGGGAATAAACCAGTGTGATGCTTCCCTACAAAACACCACACTAGTCGTTGAGCGCAAACCTTAAATAAGGTGGTAAATAATGCTTAGTGACGCATCTTGCGAACAGCAGCACCCATACCAGCAAGCATAGAAGCAGCCAAAGCAGTCAAAGCAACACCAACACCAGCATTACCAAGCTTCTCGCCAGACTTACCATGACCCTTAGCACCCTTAGCAGCAAGCTCACCCTTAGCAGCAGCTGGAGCATTCTTAGCAGCAGCCTGCTGAGCAGCCTTACCAAGCTTGCCACTAGCAGCATCCTTCATAGCCTTAGTAGCACCTGGAACATCCTCAAAATTAGGAGCCAAAGGATCAGAAGTCACAACAGGAGGAAGAGCAGCAGGATTCACACCCAAACGAACTGCATCATTATAAGCAGCCTTATACTTAGCCAAAGCCTTATTATACTTATCAGTAGAAGCAACAGCCTTAGCCTTAGCCTCAGCATAATCCTTATTAGCCTTAGCAGTCTCAGCAACAGCAAAAACAACCTTAGCCTGAGCACGATCTACAGCATCAGCAAGACGCTGAGCCAAAGCAGAATCATTCTTAGCAGAAACATTGTAAGCTTCCAAAGCATCCTGAGCAGCCTTCAAAGCCTTCTCAGCAGCTTCCTGAGCAGCTACCTTACCAGCCAAAGTAGCCTTAGCCTTCTCATACTCAGCATAATCCTTAGTATAAGCAGCAAAAGCATCATCAAGATGCAACTTAGCAGTCTTCACAGCCTCAACAGCCTCAGCCTTCTTCTGATCATCAGATGGAGCAGCCTTTGGTTCTGGAGCCTTAGAATAAGCCTGCTCGGCAGCAAGATAAGCAGCAGCCTTAACATTCTTATCCTGCTCAGCAGCAGTCTTAGCAGCCTTAGCATCAACATCAGCGTTGTAAGCAGCTACATAATCAGTAGCAGCTTTCTTGGCATCGTAGGTAGCATCCGCTTCTTTTGTATACTTGACCATCTTATGACCAGGATGCTCAGTATCATCAACAACAGATACAACATTCTTAGAATCAGTTGGTGCAGTATCTCCACCAAGTTTCTTCAAAGCAGCAGCAGCCTTAGTGGCAGCTTCATCAGCAGCCTTCTCAGCTGCAACAGCAGCCTCATATGCAGTACGAGCGGCGTCTAATTCTTTCTTCAAATCAGCCTTAGACTTCTTAGCTTCCTGAGACTGAGTATTTGCACCACCATCAGCAGCCATTGCTGGGGTTGCCATTGCGAAGCCGGCAAGCAAAGTAGCGCCAGCAGCGAAAGCGGCGATAGCCTTCTTATTCATCATTTTAATTTCCTTTCTTCTTCTCCTCCGTGCAGGTACACGAAGAAAAATCTTAAACATCCAACAACATTCAAAACATTGTGGATAACCACCATCTAGAGCATCTAGCTAGCAGCTGTTATTAACATACCCCCCCCCCGTTTAAAAAAGTCAAGAGGCAACCACACAAAACAAACAGAAAAAAATAATGTTACACACAAACTAATCCACAATAAAAACTATTTTCACCATAATATTTGCGGATTAACACTAATAAAACCGTAAAAACACATTATTTCAAGGTTTTTAAAGAATTTTCCCAGACTTTTCTCAGAAAACTACTCAGACAAGAACACTAACACTATAAAACCATTGAAAAATCAACATTCCACACAACCCACACACGCAACACGCCGACACCACACCACTCTTCACTCTGCCTATCTCTTATCCCGAGATTGTTTACGTATTTGGCAATTTTGAAAACAAACGCAAAATCATTTTCCCGAGAATGTTGCTCAAAATGACGTGTCGAACTACAAAGTCGGGAAGATTTTCCCGAAAATGTTGCTTAAAACCACAAAATCAACAACAAAATGCGGAAAGTTTTCCCGAGTTTGTAGCTGATTCACGGCGTGTCAAACTACAAAAAGCGCAAATGTCCTTCGCGCAGTCTAAGCGCGCGAATGCACCTAGATTCGCACAGCACAAACATCGCCAGTGCGAACAGTTATTATCTGCCCAGAATCCTTACGCACTTGAATAGAAGCATCACGCATAAGATTTTGAGCAACTCCTTCTACACTAGTAAAACTTTTTGCACCAACATCATAAGCATCAGCGTGATTAGAATCGTCAACTCCAGCATCAATCCCCAAACCGTCATCATTCGGCGCGCGAACAATCACCTTGCGCCCCAACGTCCAACATGCTTCACTCGCTTCTTTAAGCAGATCCAAAGAGTATTCATTCGTATTCTTTACAAACTTCCCCAACCTAATCCTAAGATTTTCCACCAATCGCGCAGCTATATTATCCCCAAGCTCAGCAAAATCTGGCAGATTATCGTAATGCATTTTAAGCGAAGTTGCTTCCTCGATTGGAAGCGACTGCTTATCCATAAAAAGATTTAAACCAATCCCGAAAATAACTCCAACATTAGGATCGGCAATATCTCCAGCAACCGTTTTTGGAGTCAAAACAATCTCCGTTAAAACTCCACCTTCTTTACAGTCACCAATAAAAATATCATTAGGCCATTTAAGACTGATCTCGCTATAATCTGGCAATTCCCCATTTTCAATCTGCGTAGCACCAAACTCTTTTAGCGCGCCAATAATCGAATCTCGCGCAGCAAGACCAGCAATTATAGGCAGCCAGCCATTGTAACTTGGATTCTTAACAATGCTACTTGGCAAAATCGTGGCAAAAGAAGCTAGTAAACTTTCAAATGGCTTACTAACCCATTTTCTACACAATCTTCCTTTGCCAGCTGTCTGATGGCAAGCAGCAACAACATAAATCGAAGGCAATTCGTCTTGTCTTTTTACAAAACAGATATTGCTGCAATCATCAGCGCACCCATCAGCGCACCCATCAGCGAGAATTTTGCGCGCATAATTCTGCGTTGAATCAATAACGTCAAAATAAACAAAACCGTCTGCAACATTTTTAGTGCGTTCAAAAAAATTACTCATACAGAAATTATAGAAATTTTAATATAATTTAAAAAGATTGTGCAACAGGTATAATTTACAACAGTACTTTACACACATTATTTATAGGATTAAAAATCAGTGGGTCACTATGAAATTCATTAAAAATGACTATGCGAGCGCAAAAACAGTCGCAGAACCTACTGATACGTGCAATGCAAAACCAGATACAAAAAACGATATAAAAACAGATACAAAATCTGAAATGAAAATCGATCCAAAAACAAGCACATCAAAAACAAGCTTGACAAAAACATCAGTATTTAATCTCGTAAGTCAGATTGCGACTCAAGCACTAATACTATTTACTTGCATATGGCTTGCTTTTTGCACGAGCTTAGGCGTGATTTACCGTAATCAAGGATCTTTAACCGATTTTAATTGGGTTAATGCACTTATTTTTGCAGCAGTATTCTGCGTTTATTACGCAATTTTAAGATACATTATTCATTTTGGAAAAAACGACAAAAACGACAAAAACGACAAAATACTAAAAATACTAAAAATCACAACTTATAAAATCACAAAACCACTTTTTCACCCATTTAAGAGCATCGCCGCTAAAAAGCCTAAGATAATTTTTTCAATAAAACGTACTCTAAAATGGTGTTTTTACCATTCAACTTGTAGAAAACGAAACATTTTCCTAACACTGATTATCGGCTGGCTGTGGGCACCAGTAACACTTCTAGCAGCTTACGGAGCAGACATTTGCTCACAAATCCGAGAATACAGCTGGACATGGAACCAAATAACTGGCATAAAACAACCATACATTGGATTCTTCAGCTTTGTTCCAGCAGACATCTACCCAACAGCACACTATCTTTGGCCGGCAAAACCTACGTATTTAAGCGACCAACACAACATTGTTTTAACATTAATTTACGGTGCCGTAGCAGCAGTATCGCGATATTTTACCGAATCAAACGATGCTGGAATCATACTACTTGCAATTATGCAATTCATTCTTGCAGCATGGTGTTGCGCCGCCACAGCAAACCGATTCCTAAACACACCATGGGTTAAATCTAAAACAAGCGAAACTCAAACTGCCTTACCAACACCAATCTTCTTCCGCGCAGCCGTAATAATCACATTTTTATTCAGCCCACTTGTAGTTTTTTCAACAATCGCACTAACAAAATCACCATTATTCGCATTTGCATTCGTATGGTGGTTTGGAATATCTTACGAACTACACTGCACAATACAAAACGCAAAAATCTCACGCAAACACACGATTCTTGAACTGATAATAAGCGTATGCATTATGCTAATCGCAGCAAAATATGCGTGGTATATTCTTGTTATCCAATTTGTACTTCTAATGTTTTACAGCATAAAACGTTGGAAAATATGGGTTTTATGCATTCTGCTCCCAACAATTCTTATACACGGAGCCATAATAATAGCCATATCTAGCGGAGCCATAATAAATGGAGATCCTATTGAAAGCCGCGGAGTACAACTTCAGCAAATAGCCAGAATCGCAAAACTAGATCCAAAAAGCATACCGCATAAAGCAGCACGAGAAATTGCGCCAATTTTTAATCTCAACCAAACCGCTGAAGCATACACACCTCAAGACGCAGATCCTGTAAAATCTTCTGGCTTACAGTCTAAAAAAGTGAGCTACCGTTGGCGTTACATTACAAAAGACGACATGAAAAAGTTTAACCACGCATGGTGGCTTATGGTTAAACACAGTCCAATCGTTGCAACGGACGCATTCTTAGCAAAATCCTACGGTTATTTTGACATTCTAGACATCCCTTATGTCGGACCAGAATACTACATAAATACTGACAACATAAAAAACTCAGAGTGGATACGCTACTGGCTACCAGAATGGCGTGCAGGTGTTTCAAATACTGTTGAATCGTGGAGTAATACGCCGATTTTAGGTTGGCTGATTCACGGAAACCTGTATGTTGTTGGCACACTGCTTATCGGAGTTGCAGAAATCGTTCTTAAACGTTGGAAAACACTCGTTTTGCATATTCCTCTTGCGCTGTTAATGGGAGTAATGGTGCTGGCTCCTGCAAACAATTTTGAACGACATATGCTCCCTATTACGTTCGTATTCTTCTTTACGGCTCTAACATTTTTAAGAGAGTCTAAATTGCTTGGCAGAGATAATATTATAGATATAACGTCAAATACAAAAATAGAAAATACTTCACAGTTGCCAAAATTGCCAAAATTAAATATAGAAACGATTGGAGGTGACAAATGAACAACGAACTTTACGATAGCGCGGTTGCTGGCGACTCTACTGCTGACACAACCAGCAAGCTTTATGACGTAGACTATAGTACTACTAGCAACATCACAGAAGATGTTGATTTTCTAACAATTCTTACAGGAATATTGCCAAACGGAAACAATATTTATAATAGGAACTCAAACGAAGCTAAGGAAAAATCGCAAGCAACCAGCGATGAAAAAGCCGAAGAAGCTCAAGACCAAAACCAAACAGAAACACATAAAAAACATCATCTTTTATGGCGCAGAAAACAATCAAACGAAACTACAGAAAAAGCTACTAGCACAACACCACAATTTACGCCACTGCCATGCGCGCCAAAAAACGAAGACACAAGTGGAATATTTGACAATCGAGACGGAAAAATCTTCGACTCAGCAACACGCTTGCGACTACATACAATAATTGGAGCGTGCCTGATGAATGGCATTGCAGACAGCCGCGTAAGCGCACTAATGCACCTCTTGCAATGGCAAGAAAATACGCGGCTCCTGGCAATAGCTGGTACATACGAAACACTCGACATAAACGAAGACAGTCCAACACGCAAAACAACAACTCACGCGCCGCAAAACAACACAGACACTTTACGACGAACCATATGGACGCAACTTGGCGCATGTGGAGCATACGATGCGATAGTAGACCGCGTTCAAAAAGACGCAATTACATCTAGAACAAAAACATGGAAAATAGCCGCAAAACCTCAAGCAAAAGAAAACGATGAATTTCCTGCCCCGTCACACATAATCATCCTAGCTTTAAAAGAAAACCCAAGCCAAGACGCGCTAAACAAACTTTGCGAAGTATTTACAAAATCAGGTAAGCCAATTTGCATAAGCGAAATTGCAGTCGGCGCACAAGAAATATGCGAAGAAATCACAGCAACTCTAGCAGCGCTTGCTGTTGCGCCATCTGTAACACATTTGCCACAAATAATACGCTGCGACGACGTGCTGCCAGAGCGCGCGCTTATAGGCGACGAAACTGCCGTAGAAACCTTATATACTAAGGTGTATCAGAGCTTGGCACCATACAACCCAGACGACCCGACTTTGCAAACTGTAGATGCTTTCTTGCGATTTGGCGGCGCACTAGACCAAACTTCACACAACCTTAATGTGCACCCAAACACAATACGATATCGACTGCGCAAAGTTGCACAAACAACAGGCTGGGACGCCACCGACCCTAGAGAAGCATACGTTTTACAAACTGCTATTACGATTGGGCGCATCCGCGATTCTGCGCGCTAAAGCAAAAAGCGCCGAAAACAACGCATTCTATAAAAGAACACACTATTTTCAGCGCTAATAAAATTACTCAGCTATGCTTGGCTAAAATCACGCAGCAATGCTTGCAATATCCACTGGAACACCAGGAGCCATCGTAGAGGTAATCGTTACCTTAGTGATGTAACGACCCTTGATGGTAGTAGGCTTCAAGCGGCGAATCTCATCGGCAACAGCCTTGAAGTTCTCTTCAAGAGCCTTATCGTCGAAGGAAAGCTTGCCAAAGAGGAAGGAAAGATTGCCCTGACGATCAACGCGGAACTCAATCTTACCACCCTTAATATCGGCAACAGCCTTTGCAACATCCATTGTAACGGTGCCAGTCTTAGGATTTGGCATCAAGCTACGAGGACCAAGCACACGACCAAGGCGACCAACCTTGCCCATCATGTCTGGGGTTGCAACAACGGCATCGAAGTCAAGGAAGCCGCCGGCAACCTTCTCGATAAGCTCGTCATCACCAACAATGTCTGCGCCAGCTTCTTGAGCCTCAGTAGCCTTTGGACCACGAGCAAACACCAAAACCTTAGCGGTTTTACCAGTGCCATTAGGCAAGTTTACAACGCCACGAACCAACTGATCCGCCTTGCGAGGATCCACATTAAGGCGCATAACAGCCTCAGCAGACTCGTCGAAAGCGTGCTTTGGCATGCTCTTAAGCAAAGCAATAGCTTCAGCTGGGGTGTAAAGGTTGTTGCGGTCAATCTTCTCAGCCGCTTCACGATACTTCTTAGAACGCTTCACCATTTTTTCCACTCACTTTCAGTCGGTAACGGTAATACCCATCGAGCGAGCAGTGCCCGCGATAATCTTCATACCAGCTTCAACATCTCGTGCAGAAAGATCTGGCATCTTGATTTCGGCGATTTCGCGCACCTGAGCCTTAGTCACAGAGCCAACCTTGTGGGTCAATGGGTTCTCGGTGCCCTTAGGAATGCCAGCAGCCTTAAGCAACAAAGCAGCAGCTGGTGGAGTCTTAAGAATAAATGTAAAGGAACGATCTTCGTAAACAGTAATCTCTACTGGGACAATCTGACCCATCTTGTCCTTCGTCTGGTCGTTATAGGCCTTGCAGAAGTCCATGATGTTTACGCCGTGGGAGCCTAAAGCAGGACCCAGTGGTGGGGCTGGATTTGCTTTACCAGCCTGAATCTCGAGCTTAATAAGCGCAGAGACTTTCTTTTTTGGAGCCATAATATGGTTCTTCTTTCTTTTGAAGCGGTTCATTCGGCGCCCTAAAACGTTGATATTAAGCAGTTTTAAGGATCCTCCCGCAACTTATATTGCTGTGCTGTGCTAGCGGATTACTCCTCCAGTCACAAGCTTTCCTATTATGCCACTTTGCCGCGACGATTTTGTGACACAAGATGCAGTGCGATTGTACCTGATTTACGGCGTGTTGCAATATAAACGCACTACATGATTACGCACTTTGTTGCTCTGATCATCGCATTCGACTACAAAGTGCGGAAAAACTTGACGCACTTTGTAGCTCTAAACAGCGTTTTGAGCAACATTTTCGGGAAAACAGATCATGTCGTTCGCGCGCTACGCTCTAAGCGCTCAGGCAGGTCGGAACGCAAAAGCGGCAAGGAATCCGTAAAACCACGAAAACCTTGCCGCATTCAAAACGCATCCGCGACTAATGCACTAGCAACCAGCCGAATGCGTTAACAAAAGAGCCTAGAACTACTTAAGTTCAACAGTTGCGCCGGCTTCTTCGAGAGCAGCCTTAGCCTTGTCGGCATCTTCCTTCTTAGCCTTCTCGAGGACTGGCTTTGGAGCATTGTCAACAATGTCCTTAGCTTCCTTCAAGCCGAGGCCAGTCAAAGCCTTAACAGCCTTGATGACGGCAACCTTCTGAGCACCTGCAGAAGCGAGGACAACGTCAAACTCGTCCTTCTCTTCCTCAGCAGCGCCAGCGGCAGCGGCTGGAGCAGCAGCAACAGCAGCTACAGGAGCAGCAGCCTCAACATCGAACTTCTCTTCAAAGGCCTTGACGAACTCAGAAAGCTCGACGAGGGTCATTTCACCGAAAGCTTCAAGAAGCTCTTCGCTAGTGAGCTTAGCCATAATGGCTTCCTTTCTTACTTGGCCAGACACACCTTGTGCCTTAGAGCCATAACATTTTTATTATTTTTGGTCTCATGCAGCAAGCTGCAAGGGAATCAAGCGGCCTTTTCCTGCTTCTCGCGCAAAGCGTCGATAGTACGCACTGCCTTGGTTGGCAAAGCGTTGAACAGGTAGGCGGCCTTGGACATGGTGCCCTTGAGCGCGCCAGCCATCTCGGAAAGCAATTCTGGGCGAGACTTGAGGTCTGCCAGCTGCTTGGCGCCTTCGGCATCGTAAACGGTTCCATCTGCGAAACCGCCCTTGATGACGAGGGTCTTATTCTCTTTGGCAAAATCACGCAAGGTCTTAGCAGCCTCAATGAAATCGCCCTTTACAAAGGTGATTGCAGTTGGGCCAGCAAGAAGCTCATCAAGACCTTCAATGCCCGCTTCCTTAGCGGCAATGCGAGCAAGCGTATTCTTAGCCACAGAGTAGGAAGTATCGCGGCCTAGCTTTTCGCGCAGAGAAGAAATCTGCGGAACTGTAAGCCCGCGGTACTCGGTAAGGTAGACAGCGTCGGCGTTACGGAACAAATCCGTAAGCTCTGCAACTACCGCTTCCTTTTCGGGCCTCTTCATGGCGTTCCTTCCTAAATTGGCCGTCGGAATGGAAATAACATATCAAAAAAGCCCTGCGCACGGCAGAGCATCCAAAAAACACATAGTGTTAAAAAGTTTGTGAAAAATCGCAAATAAATCGCAACAATCACTGCTCAACCTGTGCTGGCATGACACATCATTTTCAGGAATCTTTCGACTCCACCAACGGTCTGTGGTTTACGTTGGGCAAGTTTAATACCTACTTGCGACAATGTCAATATTTTTTCGCAAACTTTATAGTTTATTTTTATTTGAGATTATTTATTTAAGATTATTTAAGAGCGTACTCAACACGCGCGGTTGCTGGCGACTTATCCCAAACTAACGCGGAAAAGTCGAAAGCAACCGTACGCACCAAATACGCTCTTAAAATAATTAATTAAATTAATATCTAACTAATATCTAACTTAACTAATACAAACTAACAGATTTACAAAACTGCGTTAGCAACAAAATCAAGAATGAACAAAAGCGAAACAATCCAAAGCATTGGATGAACGTCTTTAGCACGCTTCTTGCAAGTCATAACTAAGCAGTACATGATAAATCCAGCGGCAATGCCGTAAGAAATCGAGTAAGAGAACGCCATAAACACAGCGGCGAAGAACGCAGGAATAGCTTCAGAAATATCATCCCAAGCAATCTCCTTCAGCGAGCTTGCCATCATGCAACCTACAACTACAAGCACGCCAGCCGTAGCAGCAGCAGGAACAGCGCTAGCCAAAGGCGCAAGCACAATCGAAAGTGCAAAGCACACAGAAACAACTACAGAAGTCAAACCAGTGCGACCACCAGCACCAATACCAGCAGCAGACTCAACGTAAGTAGTGGTGTTAGAAGTACCGCAAATTGCGCCAACCGAAGTTGCAATCGAATCAGCAAACAGCGCGCGATCCATCTTGGAGCTAAAGCCAGATCCGTTTTCCAAAGCCTTCTCATCCGCCTCAGAGAAAATGCCAGTTCTGCGGCCAGTACCAATAAACGTGCCAAGAGTGTCGAAAGTATCCGACATAGAGAAGGCGAAAATAGTCACCAAAACAAGCGGAATGCGTGCTGGATTAGAGAAGAGAGCAGGGAAACCTTGCGGACCAAAAATAGCACCAAAGGTGGTTGGAAGCTGAGCAAAAGCATCTGTAACAGAAACAGCGTTATTTAACGAAGTCAAGCTAAGCGGAATACCAATCAAAGAGGTTGCAATAATCGTAATAAGCAAGCTTGCGCGAACCTTAAGAACAGTAAGAACAATAGCCAAAACAAGTCCAATAAGGAATAGCCACAAAACAGGATTATTAATAACTGCAAGACCTGGAATAGCAGCGGTTGGCTTACTCTTAGCAGCGGCAGCAGGATCCTTGGAAGTAAAGGTGATTAAGCCAACGCTCATAATTCCAACGTATGCAACGAATAAACCAATGCCACCACCAATCGCATGTTGCAACGAAGTTGGGATGGCACGAATAATCATCTTACGAATCTTGGTAACGGTAATAATAATGTTAATTAAACCGCACAAGAACACCATGCACATGGCTTCTTGCCACGTAAAATGCAAGCCAAAGCAAACTGTGTATGTGAAGAATGCGTTAAGACCCATGCCAGCAGCTTGAGCGTAAGGCACATTAGCGAACAAGCCCATAACAAGCGTGCCAATAATTGCTGCGATGATTGTAGCGAGGAAAACGCCACCCTTAGGCATGCCAGTTTGGCTTAAAATCATTGGGTTTACGACGATAATATACGACATTGCAAAGAATGTAGTGAGACCTGCAGTGATCTCCGTTGATACATTCGTGCCGTTTTCTTTGAGATGGAAGAACTTTTCCATAAACTCTCTGTTCCTTGGTTTACAGCGCAAAAGACCATAAAAAGCGTGGCGATAGCACTTGAGCAATCGCGGACGCAATTACATTTGGGCATTCACGCAGAGGTTACTGCGACTCGCTCGACGCACAAAGCAAAAGCCGAATAAACACGCTAGAAAACTCACGAAATTTGAAACGACTTATAGAACTTTGAACAACCGAACAGGTTCGACCTTACGCGCACGTGCTGACCAAAGAAAATCATGTAAAGAACCATGCAAAGAAAACGTGTAGCGGATCGCACGAATGCAAAAATCACCCAAAGCGGCCAGAAATGTAGCGCTCCGCCTCCGTGTTGCGCGGATTGTTGAACATAGTGGTTGTATCTGCAAAATACTCAAGATGCCCTGGTTTTCCAACCGCCTTAAGGTTAAAGAACGCAGTGTAGTCGGCAACGCGCGCTGCCTGCTGCATGTTGTGCGTTACAATCACAATCGTGTAATCGCGCTTAAGCTCGTTAATCAAATCTTCTACAGCAAGAGTAGAAATCGGGTCAAGAGCAGAGCAAGGCTCGTCCATAAGAAGCACTTGCGGATGCACAGCCACTGCTCGCGCAATACAAAGTCGTTGCTGCTGGCCGCCAGAAAGCCCGATTCCTGGCTTATCTAGTCTATCTTTAACTTCGTTCCACAAATTCGCGCCGCGCAAAGCCCACTCAACTAGGTCGTCGGCATCTTGCTTTGAAATATGGCGATTATTTAAGCGAACTCCTGCAAGAACGTTTTCTCGAATAGACATTGTTGGGAAAGGATTTGGACGCTGAAACACCATTCCAACATCTCGGCGAACTGCCACAGGATCCACATCTTTGCCATACAAATCACGGCCTTCAAGCAACACCTGACCTTCCACGCGAGCGCCTGGAGTAATCTCGTGCATGCGGTCTAAAGTGCGCAAAACCGTTGATTTTCCACACCCCGAAGGCCCTATAAAAGCAGTAACCTTGTTTGGCTCAATGCTTATGTTAACGTCTTCTACTGCTAGAAAATCGCCATAGTAAATGTTCAAATGCTTAACATCAATGCGCTGACCCATTTGCGCCTCACTTTCTAAAATCCTTCGTCTTACTTTGCTTTTACTGAAAACACGCGCGCCACAACTCG
The DNA here is from genome assembly GCF_049262845.1 of Gardnerella sp. DNF00109. Classification (NCBI taxonomy): domain Bacteria; kingdom Bacillati; phylum Actinomycetota; class Actinomycetes; order Bifidobacteriales; family Bifidobacteriaceae; genus Gardnerella; species Gardnerella sp. DNF00109. Next base: position 286,627 of record NZ_CP058406.1, on the reverse strand, counting down.
CCCAACAATATTCAGCAGCAAAACAATCACAATCAAGGCAAGGGCCGCTGCCCATGCTCGCTCCATTGGAATCGTAGTAACGCACGAAGATGGCGCGTTAGCTGGGCAATTCGCCGAAAGCTTTGAATACTCTTGGTAAACGTACACTGGCAAAGTGGTCATTTGCCCGTCAAAAAGATTGAAATTCGTGGATGCAATAAACCCAGCTGCCATTAAAAGCGGAGCCGTCTCTCCAACCACGCGTGCAACCGCAAGAATGCAGCCAGAAACAATGCCAGGCAAGGCGGTTCGCAACACAATTTTTGTAATCATGCGCTGCTTTGTAACGCCTAGAGCCAGCGCCGCTTCTCTTAAATCGTTCGGCACAATTTTTAGCATTTCTTGACACGACTTAACAACAGTCGGAAGCATAAGCAGCGAAAGCGCAACAGACCCTTCAAAACCGTTGATTGTTCCAGGACCCACAAAAATCGTAAAGCTAGAAAACGCAAACAAGCCAGCCACAATCGAAGGTATTCCGCTCATAACGTCTACAACAAGATTAATCAACGTAGCTAAGCGACTTCCTCGCGCATACTCAATCAAATACACGGAGCACATAATTCCAATCGGAATCGAAATCAGCATTGCGCCAAAAGTAATCTCCAAAGTTCCAATAATGGCGTGCAAAATACCGCCGTAACCACCTGTGCCAGTAGCAGCGCCACCAACCACATACGTCATATTATGCGTTAAAAAGTCAAGGTTTAGTCGCTTAATGCCGTTTACAATAGTCGTAAAAAGCAAAGAAAGAAGCGGAATTAGAGCAACTACAAAAGACAGGAAGATTAGCACGCGCATAAACGCGTCTTTTCGCTTACGACTTGCGATTCTAGAACGCGTTGGACGGAACTTGTTAAAGTCGATTTTTGGAGATTCGCTGCTTGCGCTAACAGAGCCAGCTTGTAACGATTCTGAATTTTGCATCATGCACTCGCCTTTCCCGTGATTTTGCGAGCAATAAGGTTTACAGCGAATGAAATAACAAACAGCACCAAACCTGTAGCAATAAGCGCACTAACACCCAATCCGTTGGCTTCTGGGTATTGCGCTGCTATGTTTGCTGCAATCGTCTGGTTTTGTGAAGCTTGCAAAATGTTGAATTTAAAGGTGAATCCTGGAGACAAAATCATAAGAACTGCCATTGTCTCGCCAAGCGCGCGACCAAGACCAAGCATAGACGCGGAAACAATTCCCGACTTTGCAAACGGCAAAACCGCTAGCTTTATCATCTCCCACTTTGTGGCACCAAGAGCGAGCGCACCTTCTTGCTGCAATCGTGGAGCTTGCTGGAAAATGTCTCGCGCCATAGAAGTTATAATCGGCAAAATCATAACAGCAAGAACAACACTAACGGTTGCAGCACTACGCGAAGGACTTGCCGCAGGACCTGCAAAAAGCGGAATCCAGCCAAAAATGTGCGAGATAAACTTCCAGAATGGGTATATGGATGGAACTAGCACCAATCCGCCCCAAAGACCGTAGATTACGGACGGAATCGCAGCAAGCAAGTCGACTACACCACTTAAAAGCGGCACCATTTTTGGCGGAGCATAGTGGCTTATAAACAGCGCGATTCCAATCGAAACAAAGAATGCAAGGAGCAGAGCGAGCGCAGACATAAGAACAGTTCCAAAAACCATTGGCGCTACGTAGCTTAGGAAATCGTGCGCTTTGCCTCCCGTAAAGTCTAAAAATACTTGACTTACTTGGCTTTTGTTTGCGCCTACAATCGGCAACGCTTGAAACAGCAAGAACAACGCCACAGCTGTAAGCACCATTAAAATCAGCAATCCGCAAGCAATAGCTACGCTTTTGAACAAGCGGTCGGCAAAATGGCCACTTTTGCGCACATCTTTACTGATTTCAGTTCTTTGTTTAGAACTCACTCATGCTCCTTTTGTAGTCATTATATAAATGCTATCAGCAGCAATATATTGACTACTCTATTAACTACTCTAAAATCTTGGCAAATTACTATTTTTACTTGCCTATAGACTGAATCGACTTGTTAATCCTGCCCATAAGCTTTTCTGGCAAAGGCGCAGTTCCAGCAGCGCCTTGAGCCGCAGCCTGACCATCTTTGCTGGTAACGTAGCTAAGCCAAGACTTTGCAAATCGTGCTGTTGCAGCGTCTTTGTAAGCACCGCACACAATATCGTAAGAAACTAGCACAATTGGGTAAGCGCCTTTTTCTTCCGTTTTGTGGTTTATTTTAACAACAACGCGGTGCTTTGATTTTGCTGCAGCATCTTCGTCAACCTTTGAATCATTAACGGTTATAGAGCCACCTTCTGGGCTAATCTCGTTGTAAGAATCTCCCACTTTTACTGCCACAGTTCCAAGCTTTCCAACTTGCGAGAAGTCCGCGTATCCAATCGCTCCGTCTGCCATGCGTATTGTGGAAACAACGCCAGACGTGCCTTTTGCGCCCTGACCCACGCTATTTGGCCAATTTTCGCTAAGATTGTAGGACCAATCGCTTGGAGCAACGTCTTTTATGTAGCTTAAGAAGTTCTGCGTTGTACCAGACTTATCGGACCTGTGAACAACTGTAATCGGCTTATCTGGAAGCTTTAGCTTTGGATTTTGCGATTTAATCGCATCATCATTCCAACGCGTAATCTTGCCGTCGAAGATTTTTGCGATTGTAGAAGCGTCCATATTTATGTGTTTTCCAGCATCCGAAACGCCTTTTAGATTAAAGATTACTGCGATTGGAGAAACGTATACTGGAACGTCGAAAGCTGTAGTGCCATTAGCGCAAACCGACTTTGATTTTTCTAGCTCATCATCGCTTAGCGATTTATCGGATCCAGCCCATGCTGTGGCTCCCGTCATAAATGTTGTTACTCCTGCGCCTGAGCCAGTTGGATTATAAGCGATTTTGGCGCCAGGATTCTTAGATTGGAATCCTGCAATCCACGCTTCTACAGCAACCTGCTGGGAAGATGCACCAGATCCTTGGAAGTTTCCTACGATTTTTGCAGAAGAATTTGTGGAGGATTGTGAACTACTTGCAGGAATATTATCTCCGCAAGCTGCAAAGCTCACTAAAGTTGCGGACGCTAACAATCCTGCTGCAACCGCGCGCATATTCCACTTTGTGTTAGATTTTATTGATTGATTTTTTACTGCATTTTTTACTGCATTTTTACGCATATTCTTCATTCCTTTCAAGAAGAATTGCCATTATGCCAGTCGATTCGCGTTTCTCGTATAACCTACCGCAAATCTTTCCTCTTAAATTAATTAAACTAATGTTCAAAACTGGCATCTTTTATTTCTTATTACCTTTTTCTTCTATTAACGATGCCAATATTAAGAGGGGGGTAAAAACCTTGCCGCCAAAATCTAGTTACACCTAAAAAATGGCGGCATTTAGCGCTACTCGCCTTTTGATTGACAATGCAACGCGTCGGCGACCACATCGGCGTGTTGCATTCTACAAATTTCTAGCAATATTTACCGTCATTTTTGCGGCTGTATCCGCGTATTCGGATATGTCGAAAGTGTGAAACTCTTCGTATTTTGTGTCTGCATTGTCGCTCATTGCGCGCACAACTAACGCTGGAATGTCGTTTCTTGCAGCAACGTGAAGAATCGCAGCACCTTCCATTTCTACAGCATCCGCTTGAGTCGCCTCAATTACTTCCGCCACTTTTTCGGGCGTGTCTACAAAATATCCACCAGAGGCAATTGTTCCTAAAATGTGATTAATGCCCATCTTTGTTAAAACATTGTCTGCTGTTTTAAGAAGATAATCGTCTGAATGATACTCGTTTGTAAACGGTTTCCACTGACTAATCATGCGCATGTCGGTGTCTAAATATCTTAATGTTTTTCCAAGAACAACATCATTCGTATGCAAATTTTTATTGAGATTTCCTGCAATTCCAGAAAAGATTACAGCCTGCGGCTTATACGCATCAATTAAATACTGCGTTGTTGCAGCGGCATTTACAAGTCCCATTCCGCCAACTGTTGCAGCAACTTCGATTTTTCCACCATCTTCGCATTCAAGCACACCGCAAGATACGTCAAGGCTAGCCGCCTTATCGTGCTTAACATTGCTAAGAGAAGCGGCAATGTGCGCAACTTCTTCTTCCATAGCGCCAATAATGGCAATTTTTGTAAATTTAGGCATTCGTCAAATCATCCTTTAATCTTGTGTGTTGCATTGCGTTTAATCAAAAATACGCTTACATAACACATAATAACAAAAGACGCGGTTGCGATTTTTAGCAAAGAGCTGCACGTGAATTCAAACCAAGGATTTGTAACAGGAACATTCAAAAACTCCATGATTTGATCTTGAAGCGCCATAAACCCGAAGAAAGATGCTATTAGCAAAACGCAAATTATAGAGCCAACAACAAGACGCCATCCGCGCACAAAAACGCAAAGCACAATCAACGTAATAAACGGAACAATAACGCTAAACCATAGTGCAGAACAGGTAACAACAGTGTAGCCTTTGCTGTGAGTTCCACGATACCACGCAAACGCCAGAAGAAATGCGCCAGCAAGCAGAAGCGCAAAAATCGCGTATCGCGCGATCGTTAGGGCGCGGCTTAAAACGTTTTTATCTTGGGGAAGATTGTTACGATCTATGGCTGGCGATTCGCACATTTTGCACTCCTTTGTTCAAAAATGCTGCATATTTGAGGATTTATTGTAATAGTTTGTAACTAAAAAAAAAACACGGCGTGTCGTGTCGTTCGCGCAAGCTGGGTAGAGATTCGAGATTTTTCGCAGCGGATGAAACGTATCGCTCGCGCGTTACAGCGCGCTCACGTCTTCGCTTGCGTTGAAAGCACACTGTGCTTTCAACTTTGAGCAAGCTCAGCGAATCGAAGTGCATTCGCGCGCTACGCTTTAAGCGCTCATGCAGGTCGATTCGCAGCATGAAATGGTGATTCGCTGAAGTAGCAAGAAAAATCGAGAATCTCGGTGATTAAGCAATACGCAATTGTTTTAGTACGTAAGAGGGCTGGGTGATTCTTGGTCGAACAGTATAAGAGCGGCAGCCGATACCAAATAATCCAATGAGTCACCACTACAAACAAACTTCAACCTAAAAACAAAATCAAAACCAAATCGGAACAACCGCAACAACAACCAACACGCAAGAGGCGGAGCGTTGTGCGAATCGACGACTTCGAGCTGCATAGCGCGCGAGAAGTCACCTCGATTCGCTGAGCCGCTTAAATGTAAAGTCCAGTGGACTTTACATGTGGCGAAGACGTAAGCGCGGCTAATCCGCGCGAGCGCAGAATTAGCCAGCCCTCCTACAACACCAAGCAAGGGAAATCGTTCGCGCGGTCTAAGCGCGCGAACGTCTTCGCTTGCGTTGAAAGCACACTGTGCTTTCAACCTTAAGCAAGCTCAGCGCTCCGAATTGCCTTTTCGCGCTACGCTTTAAGTGAAAAGGCAGGTCGTCGCGCGCGACGAATCAAGACTTAATTCGGCGAGAAGAAACAGACTGCGCAAGCGTGTTAAGCAATCGCTCGGTATCTCCCCAAGAAATGCATCGATCCGTAATCGACTTTCCGTACTCAAGCTCACTCAAAGGCGCAGGATCTTGGTTTCCGCCTTGCAAGAAGCTTTCCATCATAACGCCTTTAATGCCTTTTTCCCCGTGCGCAAAACGATCCGCAATATCTCGCACAACTTGAATCTGGCGATTCTCATCTTTGCCCGAATTTCCGTGCGAGCAATCGATTACAACGCCATTAGACGCCACGCAATCCGCGCCGAGCCTCAGACGAACCGATGCAACAGCAGCAGCAACAGAAGCCGCATCGTAGTTTGGACCCTTGCTAGAGCCACGCAAAACAACATGACAATCAGGGTTTCCAAGTGTTTGTACAGCGCAAGCGCGTCCAAGATGGTCGATTCCAAAGAAAGTGTGATGCTGGCTAGCAGCCAAACATCCATTGACGGCGGCCGTAACAGAGCCATCCGTTGCGTTTTTAAATCCGACTGGCATAGAAAGACCGCTAGCAAGCTGGCGATGAATTTGCGATTCCGTGTTTCGCGCGCCAATCGCCCCCCAGCTAACCGCATCCGCAATAAACTGCGGGCTAGTCGGCTCCAAAAACTCGGTTGCTGCAGCCAAACCAGCGTCTAGTACGCCGAGAAGTGTGCGACGCGCTAAAAGCAAACCCTTGTGAATATCGTGCGTACCGTCAATATCTGGGTCGTTTATCAAACCTTTCCAACCAACTGTTGTGCGCGGTTTTTCAAAGTAAACGCGCATAACAATCAAAAGCTCGCCTTCGAGCTTTGCGCGCAAATCTGCCAAGCGAGACGCGTAGTCAAGAGCCGCAGCAGGGTCGTGAACCGAACAAGGTCCAACGATTACAAGCAAGCGGTCGTCGTCTCCATTAAGGCATCTGCGGATTTCATCGCGTGACTCGGCAACAATATCTTGCGCATACGGAGAAAGTGGCAACTCACCAAGAACTTGCGCAGGAGTGGGAAGCGGCTCCAACTCCAACACGCGACGGTTGATTATACGATCTACTCCAACCTGGTCTTCCCAGCGCTCGAATTTGGATGAATCGAGTGGATTTTTCCCTTCTTCAACAGCTTTTTTAACAGCACGAGCATCCGAGTGATTTAAAGCATTGCCGTTAAACGATTTACAATTAAGATCACTTGTACTAGGTTCGATGCCGCTAATATCGCTGCTATTAATATCCAACTCCATAATCACCGCCAATCTTAAGCACAAAACACCACAGCTGTAGCCAATAATCTGATTAAATCAGATTCCAATCAAGCTAGATCAAGAAAAATCATCCTAAACTAATCTAAACCAGCTTATCGGTTTTCAGCATCAGTTATTTCTCGCACTTTCTCAACATCGTGTCTAACGGCATCCTTAAGAGTCTCAACAGAATCGAAAGCATGTTGAGGACGTAAGAATTGCGCAAATTCAATGCAAATGCGATGACCATACAAATCCTGCCACTTATCCGTTAAAGCATAAGCTTCAACCACACGATTTTCACTATCATTAGGATACGTAGAAGAATCTGCGCCAAAATCAGAGATAAAATCACCAGAAACTACACCGTTAGCAGAAGCACTCTCATTCGACTCAGCAAAAGTTGGCTTAGTTCCAATTGAAATCGCAGCAGCCCAACGCCATGGCGAATGAACTCCAAGATGCAACTCATCCTTACGCAAAACGCCAACACTCGGAATACTAGAAGAATGCAAATTATCAGCACTAGCCTCGTCCGCATCTAAATCAACAATCCAACCAGCGTAAACTCCATCAACAGGCACATACCCATCAATACGCTCACCCAAATTCACTGTTGGGAAACCGATTTCGCGACCGCGCTCGGCACCATGAACCACAATACCCTCAACTCTATGCGGCTGACCAAGAACATCCCTAGCATCGCGAACCCTACCATTCGCGAGCATCCATCGCACATTCGTAGAGCTCCAGGCACGAACCTTCTTATTCTGCATACCTTTACTCCAAGCGCGATATTCCGCCTTGTTCATACCATCTGCAGGGTCTTTTGGCTCTCCATCTTCAGACGGAACTTCTGGCACAATTGGGTCTGGAACACGAACATCCCCTGGACCAAAATCGTCTACCACAACTAGATCAAAAACGCCGGTAGCTTGCGCAAGCTCCTTAATCGCATGAACATTCCCAGCTCTACGCGCTCCAAGGGCTGCATCCGACCCGAGTACAAGTGCACGCATACCAAGTTTTCCAACAAGCTGCCCTAGGAAGAATCTGTATGATTTTGCAGCAAAAGCTAAGCTATATCGAACAATAATCACATGATCCACGTCTAGCTGCTGCAAAACCCTAAGACGCTGACGAACACTTGTTAACGCCTGCGAATCCACTGGAATCTGCGCGTTATCTCCAAAATCGTCGAATAAATCTGGGTTTTCATGAACCACGCTTGGTCGCGGATCAAACATTATAACCACAGAAAACGCATTGTTTTTGCGAGCAAGATCAACGGTGCGTTCAATAACTTTTCTATGCCCTAGGTGCATGCCGTCAAACACACCTATCGTAACAATCGCCTTACGCTGAGCACTTAATGTTGGCCAATTAATCATGCCGTTGGCATCTGGTCGAATGTTGATGACCTTCATCATATCCTTACTATTCGCAACTATTCGAAATAAGCAGCATTCCTGCCGCGAACCCTTATTTTCACACTATTATCTATTTTACCAGCAAACTAGCTTTGTACAAATACCACAATAGGTTTAGCTTCTATTTGATTTGTGTTTTTTTCATTTTTTTCTTGTAACTTGGAGAACGCTCTGCTTCCCCCTGCGGTTGCTGGCGACTTTTCAGCGGTTTCCAGAACTGCAACAACATCGTTTTGCTCATCTTTTTCGGCTTTTACGTATGCAATAATATTTTTTTCACTAATCGCAGGAATCACTATTTTTCTACCAAAACGCAAGTCTTTAGCCTGATTTTCGCTGATTTCAACTGTTTGCATGGTTAATTTTGCGGATTCAAACATACTTAGAACACGATTTTGTAAATCATAGTTTTTTTGTGCAGATTTTCTGCAAGAAGCATCTCCAGATAAGTCGCCAGCAACCGAACTGTTAGAAACACTGTCAGAAAAATAGTCAGAAACACTATCGTGTCTGTCAGCTACAACAGCCTTTGCGCGAGTCTGAGTCACGCCATTCTTGTCCGTAAATGTACGAATCCTAGTTTCAAGTTTAAGAACCCTATCATCTTCTACCGAAAATTCGCCAATTCGAGTTCTCCTAAGACTTACTAAATGTCCTCCTACACCAAGAACACGCCCTAAGTCGCGAGCAAGTGCGCGAATATACGTGCCGCTAGAACAAGAAATACTCGCACGCACATCAACAACTTTTGCACCGCTTACACCCACATTAAAACGCGCATCCAGAAGCGAAAAGTCATGAATAACAACTTCTCTCGGCTCTAAATGAACATCTTTACCTTCACGCGCTAAGTCATAAGCACGCACACCGTTTATTTTAATAGCCGAAAAAGCCGTTGGAGTTTGCATAATGTGCCCAGTAAAATTCTTAGCGATTACGCAACGCAATTCTTTAAGAATCTCATCAGTATTTGCAGAGTTTAGAATGCTATTTTCATCATCAACACTTGAAACGACATCACCGTCTGCATCATCCGTATTGGTTGATTCGCCAAGACGAATCACAGCCTCATAAGTCTTATCGTGACCAAGCAAATAGTTAAGCAAGCGAGTGGCGTTACCAAAACCAAGAATCAGCAATCCTGTAGCCATTGGGTCAAGCGTTCCCGCATGACCTACGCGTTTAGTGTGCAACAATCCTCTTGCACAAGACACAACGTCATGGCTGGTAACGCCTTTCGGCTTATCTACTAATAAAATGCCTGAAGATGATGTTTGAGAACTACTCATTACTAAATTTTATTTGATTAATTATTTGATTTAAAACTATAATTCCAAATGAGCAGAATCATCTAAATCGTCGGTTGCTGGCGACTTATCTTCTACAAAATCGTTTTCGCTGTTCTCATAATCCTCATACTCGTCGGAGTCATCAAAATCATCAGAATCATCGGAATCGTCAAAATCCTCATCTTCACGAGGCTTTTTATACGGATCCTCTTCACCAGCGTACCGAGCATTTTCTCGCGCTTTAGCTAGCTCCTCATCACGCTTACGCGCGGCGACCAAAATGTCTTCAATCTCATGAGCTTCACTAGGAACCTCATCGTAAACAAATTGGATTTGAGGAGTTAAACGCAATCCAGCCTTAGCTCCAACTAGAGTGCGCAAACGCCCCTTAGCCTGTTGCAAAGCTTGGGCTGCACGCTGACGCTCACCCTGCTCTTTACCAACAGTGCCAAGCTGTGTCCAATACACTTTAGCGATCTGCAAGTCGTTAGTAACTCTCACTTCTGTAATAGTCACATTAGCAAGTCGCTTATCGTGTAAATGAGCCTCCATGTTGGACGCAATCACTCTGTGAATCAGAGCCGCAATTCGCGCGGCTCTAGGGTTTGTTCCTGCCATAATTACTTGCGCTCAATCTGCTTCATTTCAAAGGTTTCGATTATATCGCCAAGCTCAATGTCGTTAAAGCTGCCAAGGTTAATGCCTGCCTCGTAGCCTTCGCTAACGGATTGAACATCATCCTTGAATCTACGCAAGCTGGAGATTTCAAGATCGTTAACAGTAGCAACACCGTTACGCAAAATACGGCACTTTGTACCGCGCTTAACTTCGCCGTCTTGAACCATAACACCAGCAATATTGCCAAACTTGGAAGAACGGAAGATTTCACGAATCTCAGAGTGAGAAGTAACAACCTCTTCAAACTCTGGCTTAAGCATACCCTTCAAAGCAGCTTCAATATCTTCGATAGCCTTGTAAATAACCGAGTAGTACTTGACTTCCACGCCCTCGCGGTCTGCCAAATCGGCAACCTGACGGTTTGGACGCACGTTGAAGCCAATAATCACAGCCTTATCAACTGTTGCCAAGTTCACATCATTCTGAGTAATTGCACCAACACCGCGGTGAATAACCTGAATTCCAACTTCGTCGGAAACCTCAATCTTCATCAAGGAATCTTCCAAAGCCTCAACAGAACCAGAAGAATCGCCCTTAATAACAATGTTGAGCATATCCACTTCGGACTTAGCGAACTGTTCCTTAAGGCTTTCAAGAGACACAACCTTGCGACGCTTAGCAAGCTGAGCTGCACGCTCTGTAGCTTGGCGCTTTTCGGCAATCTGACGAGCGGAACGATCGTCGGATGTGACTAAGAACAAGTCTCCTGCAGTTGGAACAGAAGTCAAACCAAGCACCTGAACTGGCGTAGAAGGACCTGCCTCTTGCAAGTGGTTGCCATTTTCGTCGAGCATTGCGCGAACACGACCATAAGACGTACCTGCAACAATAGAATCTCCGACTTTAAGAGTGCCTTGCTGAACAAGAACAGTAGCAACAGCGCCACGACCCTTATCAAGTCGAGCTTCAACGGTTGCACCACGAGCATCCATGTTTGGATTTGCCTTAGGATCAAGCTCAGCGTCAGTTGTCAAAAGAACAGCCTCAAGAAGCTTATCTACGTTAGTTCCCTGCTTTGCGGAAATATCCACAAACATGGTGTCGCCGCCGTATTCTTCTGGCACAAGACCGTACTCTGTAAGCTGACCGCGCACCTTATCTGGGTTTGCTCCAGCAACATCAATCTTGTTTACAGCAACAACAATAGGCACGTGAGCAGCCTGAGCGTGGTTGATTGCCTCAACAGTTTGAGGCATAACGCCGTCGTCTGCTGCAACAACAAGAATTGCAACGTCTGTAAGCTCTGCACCACGAGCACGCATAGCAGTAAACGCTTCGTGGCCTGGGGTATCCAAGAACGTAATCTTGCGCTTGTCTCCATCTAAAGTAACCGTAACCTGATAAGCGCCAATACGCTGAGTAATTCCACCAGCTTCTCGAGCTACAACATTCGACTTACGAATAGTATCAAGCAAACGAGTTTTACCATGGTCAACGTGACCCATAACAGTAACAACTGGAGGACGAGTTACAAGATTATCGTCTTCTTGAAGTTCCTCTTCATCCAAATCAATGTCGAACTGTTGAAGAAGCTCTTTATCTTCTTCTTCTGCAGAAACGAGATTAATATTCCAACCGATTTCTTCGCCAAGAATCTGGAATGTTGTTTCATCCAACGACTGAGTAGCTGTAGCCATTTCTCCAAGATGGAACAAAACAGTTACCAAAGCAGCTGGATTTACATCAATCTTTTCTGCCAAATCAGAAAGCGTTGCGCCTTGACGAAGTCGAATCGTAGCGCCATTTCCAGAAGGAATACGCACGCCGCCAATCACTGGTGCTTTAAGCTCTTCGTATTCTCTGCGCTTTGCAAGACGATTCTTGCGAGCCTTAGAGGACTTTCCACCCTGACGACCAAATGCGCCTGCAGCACCTGCGCGACCGCGACCACTGCCACGAGATGGACCAGCATTTGGAGCGCCTGCAGCCGCAGCTTGGAAGCTTGCAGCCTGATTTGCATTAAAGCGCGATTCTGCAGACGGACGAGAGCTTGCGCCACTACCGCCACCCTGACGATGTGAACCAGACCACTGCGAAGAGCGGTTCGAACCATTACCGCCGCCCTGATGAGCGCCTCCGCGACCACCGCGACCGCGACCACCGCCGTTGCCATTACCGCCGCCCTGACCAGGCTTTGCTCCACGAGAATTTTCTGCAGCAGCGCCTGGACGTGACATTGGGTGAGGACGAGGAATATCACCAGGTGTAGGAGCGCGCATACCTTGCTTTCGGCTGAACGGATTATTACCTGGACGAGGAGCAGAACCAGAGCCAGCACCCTGATGCGGACGAGGGCGTGGAGGCATCTGAGAAGAACGATCTGACTTAGAAGAACGATTTTCCCCGCGCTTATCGCCTCGTGCATCGTTACGATTTTCGCCACGCTTATCGCCTCCACGCTTAGAATCAGCGTTAGCGATAGCATGTGGCTTTACGTGACCAGCAGAAGGCTTAGGAATTACACCATTTGGAGTGGAAGATGAATGATTTTCTTTATTGTCACTATTATCATGATTATCATGTGACTTTTGCGAAGAATGCTGTTTTTCCGAAGCTTTTTCTGAAGACTTATCCAAATTTCGTTTTTCAGCATTATTCTGAGCCAACGACTCCGATTTATTAGAAGAATGATTAGTCTTATTCGAAGAATTATCAGCATTCTTATTTGCAGCAGGTTTCGCATCATTCTTTGCAGCAGACGATCCAGAAGATGATCCAGCGGACGCAAACTCTGTTTTTAATCTACGTGCAACAGGAGCCTCTACTGTTGAAGACGCGGACTTAACAAATTCGCCCATGCTCTTCAACCGCTCCAACACGGTTTTGCTGTCTACACCAAACTCTTTAGCTAGTTCGTATACGCGCTTTTTTACCACTCAGTGTTCTCCTCAGTCTGTGGCAGCGCAAAACGAACGCAGCCACTTTATATTTTTATAAGATTCTTATTCTTATGCTCTTTAGTGAGATACCTCACAATGCGATATCTCATCGTGCGACCATGATTTCAACCATGATTTTCCGTACCTCGTTCCCACTAGGCAGAAAGCTGCGCATAAGCCCAAATTGCAGCTTTCAGCATACTCGAAACGTTGGATTCTCGGGAGTGTCGCTAATGCTAATCCACGGGATGTTACTCTGCTGAAACCTTAGAATCAGCATTCATTTCTTCCTGCTTCTTAGCATGTTCTTCCGCAGACTCAATACCAATCTTCCAACCAGTAAGTTTTGCTGCAAGCCTTGCGTTTTGACCTTCCTTACCGATAGCAAGAGAAAGCTGAGAATCATGAATAAACGCTACAGCCGTCTGGCTCTTTTCACTAACAACATGAACCTGTGTTGCTGTTGCTGGAGAAAGAGCAGCGGCAACAAACTTCGCTGGATCTTCCGACCAATCAACAATATCTATTTTTTCTGGACCAAGATTCTCCATAACAGCACGAACACGAGAACCACCAGGACCGATCAAAGCACCCTTTGGATTAACACCTTCCGTGTTGGCACGAACAGCAATCTTAGTGCGAGCGCCAGCTTCGCGAGCAATAGCCATAATCGAAACTGCTCCAGAAACAAGTTCTGGAACCTCGCGCTCAAAAAGTCTACGAACAAGATCAGGATGAGACCTAGAAACAACGATTTCTGGACCACGCAAACCACGAGCAACGTTCACAACGTAAACACGAATACGCTCACCATGACGATATCTTTCGCCTGGAACCTGCTCACGACGCGGTAAAATCGCCTCAACATCTCCAACAGCAACATGAATATTAGAAGGATCTTTAGAATCCTGCTGCACAACGCCGTTAATCAACTTTCCTTTTTGTCCAGAAAAAGCACCAAATACACGGTCATCTTCTACTTTACGGAAAAGTTGAGTAATAACCTGACGTGCCGTAGCAGCAGCAAGACGTCCAAAATCACGAGGTGTATCATCGTATTCTTCGCCAAGAGTTGGTGCTGGATGAGGATTATCTTCCGTAGGAACTCCAGGAATCTCGTCTTTTGCCCACACTGTAAAGCTGCCAGCACGCTCATCTAATTCAACGCGAGCATGCCTAGCTGGGTGAGAAGTCTTCATGTATGCAAGACGCAAGGCCTCGGCGAGTGCCTCGTCCAGCTCCTCGGCATTAATCCCCTGCTGCGCCGCAAGCTGATGCATTCCCGCCAAATCCAATTCCATCGTGCATGTCCTCCTGTTGAAAATTCATTTATAAATTCACTTATAAAATTAACTTATTTTTTATCGCGATTAGCACACAACAAACGCGTTAAAATCTAAATCTAACAACGGTTGTAAAGCACAAAATCTTATGACTGCAATTGAAAATGTTAAGCATACAATGCCAAACGCAAAACAAGCAAACATTGGTCACAGTCACGGACTATTTTAGTAGATTATGCAGACACAGTTTGTTTTGTTAAGAAGCCTATTAGAGCGCACAAAACACAATCAAAAGCGCAATCAAAAGCATACGCAAAATCATCTTTTAATAGTTGCAGCATTAATGGCAATAACGATGCTTTTCAGTGCATGTTCTAATACAAAAGAATTAAAAAACAACAATCTGCATTCTTTGCAAAACCACGAACCTTGCTACAAAATTATGCAAAAAGCAAAATCAAGCCAAGAAAAAGTGGATAAAAAAATAAATAACTTAACATCTAAAGACTTAAAGAATGCTTCTGACACATGGAAAAAAGTCGCAGTTCAATGTAACAGTAGATTCGCTCAAGGCGTTGTGTTCAGTGCCCAAAACATTTGGAAATTAGCCAATTTAAATCAAACTGGAAATGCTGAAACAATTAAGCTAGCTGAGCAACTAGAATTAAACTCTTACAAAAAAATCCAAGACTTTGCAGACAATAACAAAAACCTATACTGGAATCATGATCCGCTAGCAAAAGCAGCTGTAGCACAAGACAAACTCGCATTTCTATTGCAAACACTAGCTGCTAGAGATGCAAAAAACGTTTCACTTCGACAAAGCGACATGACGGCTACAATTTCAAACACACTTATGCACTTTGCTTCAAACGGAAGTGACTTGCGTCAAAAAGTCTATGAGATACCTAAGCAAAACCTGGAATCAGTAATCGCTAAAGACAACGCCACAGGAAAAGAACTACCTATTGTTGCAATAGCCTATATGGATTGTGCAAGAGAAGAACTAGCCGCGTTAAATCAAACGATTTTCCCCATAAACAAAGACGGAAAAATAAATAATGATGCGATTGTAAGTATCGAAAATCAAGATTTTATAGGTGTACTTGCAGATATCGTAGTTTCACACATAATAAGCGCGTATTCAAACGGATATCCAACTGACGATTCTGCAATCTTTGAACAATAAACGCACTAACCTAGCAACTTCGAGCAAGCTCGGGCGCACTCGAGTAGGCTAATTTCCTAGTGAAATTAACCTAAGCTACAACATTCGCGCGGTCTAAGCGCGCGAATGTCCTCGCTGCAGCAGAAGCAATGCTTCTGCCCTAAGCAGCTCGGGCGCTTTGGAGTAACGCGAAGCGCATTATGCAGCTTCGCGTTAAGCCAAAGCGCCCATTGGGTCCCACGCCGGTAAAACAATTGCTGGCTCTTCAAGCGCCTTACGATACTCCTCTGGCAAAAGCGCCTTAGGCACAGCAACCTCATACACGTACTCAGTAAACCAATCGTCACTCATAGTAAAGTAACCCTTGTCGGCAATATCCGCGCCCCAAGAGTTCTCAACTCGCCAGCGGCGAGTAGTCGTGCCATCTTCCGCAACATCAACTCCAGCAAACGCCATCGCATGGTTCATCGCCGAATCAGCAAAACGCACACGCTGCTCCTTGTTTAAATCAAAATCAACGCCATAAACGCGATCATACTCAAACAAATCCGTAGCCCAAGCACCGTTTACACGATCCATCATAGGATGGCAATCCGCACCAAACCAAACTGGAATGCCCTGCTCAACGAGGATCTTACGCACACAATCCTTCATAAACTGATTTGGTACGTTCAAATATTCCGTAGCGTCTCCACCAGCAACGTTACCCAAGTGCTCAATCGCAATCTTCTTGCCCTTTGGATGCTCCGCACGCGGATCGTCTACTAAGCAAACGTAATCTTCCAGCCCAGCCGTAACATACTTCTTCCAAAACTCAACTGGCGTAATCTCGCCATCGCGATGGAACTTTCCGTCCTCATCCGTCCATTCCCAGTCGAAGCTCTTTGGCGGCTCACCCAAGTGGATTGTAAGAATCCTATGACCTGCAGCAGTAGTTTCCGCAATTATGTCGTCAATATCTGCAGCATTAGCGTACATGTGTGCAACAGCCGTTCGCAACAAACGGCGAAGCTGAGTGTTCATAGCGTCCGTATCTTTAGACGACTCCGTTTCTGGATACAAGTCTTTAGGCACGGCACCATACTTCTTATAGACGTTCATAGCCATTGTCCACTGACCGCCGTCACCCATAACGTCGTGCAACAAATGCTGTACTAGTCTAGA
Source organism: Gardnerella sp. DNF00109 (assembly GCF_049262845.1). Classification (NCBI taxonomy): domain Bacteria; kingdom Bacillati; phylum Actinomycetota; class Actinomycetes; order Bifidobacteriales; family Bifidobacteriaceae; genus Gardnerella; species Gardnerella sp. DNF00109. The sequence goes on along the minus strand of NZ_CP058406.1, from coordinate 269,982 downwards.
ATCAGCTGGTTCCCCAGAGCGAACAAGAGCAGCAACATCCTTTAAGAAATAGTTGATTCGCTCAAGTTTATCGAAATACATTGCGTAATTTTGCGAAAACTCAAAATCCTTAACTTTAAGCGTTTTTTTAGCCACAAATCGCGCAACGTTCAAAGAGCTAAATAGCCAGCAGCGACCAGAATGATCCTGATGCCTTGCGTCACCATTATCCACAACCGTTGAGAATCGGCGCTGCAATAAACGCGCGCGGTCATAGTTGCGCGCTACCTTGTCGATTCCAGCGGCAGTAACACCGTTCATTGCTAAACGATTCAATGGATTTGCGTCAAAATCGTCACGCAAACCTTGCAAAGCCTCGGCACTTAATTCAGAGATCTCAGTCACTGTCTAACCTTTCTTGTTTTTCCTTATTTTATCTTTATTTTTTATAGTTTATTTTAGCTTTTTACGCAAATCTTCGGATGCTTGTGACTTTTCCGTGGAATCTATTTACTACTTTTCTTTATGAGTTTTCTATAAATCCACCACACAGCACAATTCGCTACTCACAACTCGCCACTCAGGATTCCTGAGCGATAGCTTCTTCAACTTGGGCTTGTGCGTCTTTCCTCGCCTGTTTTTGAGCATCAGCATCGCTATTATCCGAAGCATCCGCATCTGCAGAATCGCCAGAATGCCCCTGTCCAGAAACAGCATCACCAAAATCAAATCCAGAAAAAGCGTTTGCAAACAAAGACCTAAGCTCGGTAACACGTTGCGTAATTTGCGCTTCCCTATGCTGCAGCTGTGTTAGGCGCGCCGTCATACCATCCAGCTCCTGCTGAGCTGCTGCCCTACGCTCTTCCACTTGAGCCGTAGCATCTTGCATAGCTTTACGAACGATTTGTGCAGCCTGAGCATCCGCATCCTTATGCGCCTGTGCAGCATAATTATCCGCATCCTGATGAATAGTTTTTGCCCTAGCAACAAGCGCATCAGCCTCTTCTTGAGCAGCGTGTTCTCGCTCTTTCAATCCAGATATAAGTTCGTTCACCTTTTTTGTTGCTTCTTCTTGCTGAGCTGCAATATCGTTTCTAATTTGCTCAACTTCTGCACTAACCTGGCTTAGCGTGCGCGTGCGCTCAACTTGCGCTTCGTCTGCAATCTCCTGGGCTTTCGCAGCAGCAGCATCTGTAATTTCTCCAGCCTTGCGCTGCGCATCCGCCATCATCTTTGTTGCTCGCTCCTGCATGTCTGCAAGTTTCTTGTTTGCTTCTGCCAAAGCCGACTCAATCTGATCATTTGTCTCTGCTTTAGCATGAGCAATTTCCGCGTTTGCCGCAGACCTCTGTTCCGCGATTTTCTGCGCTGCATCCGCTTTTAGCTGTGCAATTGCACGCTCCTGCTCGGATTTTTCGGATGCCATTCGCTTCGTGTGTTCTTCTCTAGCGTTGTTTATTTCCAGCGTTGCAGCATCTCTTTGTGCAGTAACATCTTTGTTTGTTGTTTCACGCAAACGCTGCGAGTCTTCTTTTGCCGCACTCGTCATCTGGCTTGCCTTGTTGCTTGCTGTAGAAAGCAGCGTATCCGCTTTTGTTTGAGCCTCTTGCAGCAAATGCTCTGCGTCTAATTTTGCATTGTTTAGCAAGGTTCCCGCCTGCGCCTGAGCAGTTTTTTTAATCGACGCAGCGTCTTGCTTTGCGCGTTCAATTAGCTGCGAACTCGTCTGTTCTGCCGACGCAAGTAATTGTTGCGCATTTGCGCCCAAAGATGCAAAAGTATTCCCGCTTTTTGCACGTTTAACATTATTTTTTTCTTCTTGCAATTGTGCTTGCAATTGAAGAATAGATTCGTCACTAGATCGCACTTGTTCACGCAGACGCGATATTGTGCGCTCGTAGTTAGAAAAGGCTTCGTTGACTTTATCTTTGTCGTATCCGCGCAAAGCAGTTGGGAAACGATCTGGCACCATAGTTTTTCCTTTCACAAACCCCCGCACGATTCACTAACTTATCGTGCACACTCCATCAGCAATAACGCTATCACTTTAGACGCAAAAACACTCGGGCGTGTCGAGCGAACTACTCGAGCAATATGCTTAAAGATGAAGGTTTCATATAGTATTTTACGGCTTCACGAATTATGTTTTGACCAGCTTTTATTTGCGAATCTAACGGCAGCCCATGCCTAGCGTCATGAGTTGCAACTACTGGAGGAAAACTTACAAATCCTGCGATTATCTGCTTTTTAGAATTATTGGACGCCCAATTTAATAGCCTATAAAACAGTGAGTTGCAAACGTATGTTCCTGCATCCGAGCTTAGTGTTGACGCTATTGCATCGTGAGCAAAATCGTTCAGAATCATTCGCAATGGCAACCTAGTCCAATATGCAGATGGTCCATTTTCAACAATTTGTACACTTTGTGGAGTGTGGTTATCTACGTCTGGTTTAGTTGCGTCCATAATATTTGTGGCGCACCGTTCTAATTGCACTCCGCGAGCAGTATGTTTTACCCCTGTTGCTATTACAATATCCGCATCTTGCGCATTAATCATTTCTAAAAGCTGAGGCCATGCGTTTGCAAAGCTAATCGGCAGCATTACAGACTTGATATTTACTCTAACATCTTCTGGAAGATCAAGCTCCTGACTTGAATATTGTTCTAAAGCCAATGGCACTTCGTAAGACGGGTTTACGCTAAGATCAACATATGGTCCAAATCCTGAAATAACTACGTTAATTTGCTTCATAACAATAGCTTTCTACGAATAGCTTTGCTTTTTACTTATCTTTGACTATAAGCGCAAGCAATCGTCCTTCATGTGATTTTCCAGCAAGACCTGCGCGTCTATGAGAATACCAGAGTGGATTTTCCAACGTGCACATTGGGTTTTGCAACGCCTGAAGGCGACTTTTCAGCGTTCCACCTTCGCAATCAACATCGCAAACTGTACTCAATTCTTCGTCTTCTGCCAAATATTGAGTTGCAGCTGTAACTCGCGGTAAAGCGTCAACAACGTTTGCAACTCCTGCCAGCGCTAAATCAATGCGGGCAGCTTCAGCAATATCAATTCCCACTCCACCAAAACGCGTTTGCGTTGCAGTCTGTGGATATCTGCGTTCAAAGTCGCTAGCTATTTCTTCGCCAACTTCGTAGCAATCGCCACAAATGCAGGGTCCAAGAACGGCTGTTATATTCGAGCGTTCGGCTCCTTTTTCACACATTGCTTCAATAGTAGAATCAAGTACTCCAGCCATTAAGCCTTTTCGTCCGCAATGCGCTGCAGCTATTACTCCAGATTCACTATCGGCAAGTAAAACTGGTAGGCAATCTGCAGCAAACATTCCTAAAGCGAGTGAGCATGCTGTTGAAACTTGCGCATCAGCCTCAATTCGCACTTTTGAATCTGCAAAACCTGTTGCATCGAAACCGTACTGAGTGTTCCACGAATCAACTATTGAATCTGCATCAAATACGCTATTTCCATGCACTTGGCTAACAAGACACAAGTCGGCTTTAAGAGTATTTTGCAAAGCACAACGGTTGCTAAACACAGCTTTAGCATCGTCGCCAGCTTTGCCACCTAGGTTAAGCGACGCAAAATCACCTTCGGAAATGCCACCTAATCGTGTTGTAAAAACGGCGTGAGCGTGCGATCCCAATGGCACTGGAATTGTCACTGGAATTGGCAACCCATGCTCGTCTTCATGAGCAAGTGGCATTCCTGCTACGCTAGTTTCCTGCATATTATTCGCTTTCGTTTTGTTTTATTTGCTGTAACAAGTTATTTGCCGTAAAAGTTAGCCCAAATAAGCTAATTCTTCATCGCTTAACTGCAAATCCGCAGCTTTTAGACTATCCAATATTGTAGCTGGTCTATGAGCGCCTGGAATAACAAAAACGTTATTTCCCTTAGCAAGCTCCCAAGCCAAAACAACCTGCTGATAGCTAACTTTATGAGCATCTGCCACTTTGCGGAATGGGTCAAAAAGATGCTCGTCATATGGGTGACGGAACCCTCCAAGAGGACTCCAGCAAACAAACGCAATTCCAAGCTGCTTGCAATATTGCAACGTGTCTTCATTCTCTAAATGCACTGGAGAATACTGGTTTTGCACAGCCACAAGCTTTTCTCCAAGAATTCCGCGCGCAATGTCAATCTGCTCAACAGATGCGTTAGAAATGCCAATTTCGCGCGCAACTCCTTCATCGAGCAGCTGTTGCATTGCTTCAATCGACTCATTGTATGGAACTTCTGGATCTGGCCTGTGGAAGTAAAGCAAATCAATCGTATCTACGCCAAGAGCCATTGCTGACTCTTTAGCGTGCGCAATCAAATGCTCTGGCTTACCATCTTTACCCCATGTTGGTCGTCCGTCAGTAAAGTTGCGGAAGTGTCCGACTTTTGTTGCAACTAAAATAGAGGACTTGTCGCCATTCCAACTTTCTAAAGCTTCGCGAACAAGCTTTTCTCCAGTTTGTTCCTCGCCGCCAGAACAATAGTATGCCCATGCTGTATCGATATGAGTGCAGCCTGCATCAAGAGCTGCATGAATAGTTTCGATACCAATATCGTGTCCAAGATTGTTTTCAATCGTCAATGGCATTTCACCAAAACCAATAGAAGTGGTTTTAAATGACCCTAAAATGCGATCCATAATAGTATTTCCCTTATTTTAAGCCGTTTTAAAATGCCCCCAAGTGCAAAAGCTACTTGAAGGCATTTAGAATTATTTTTATTTTATGCGACTACGCTTTTGTGCGTTCATCTATTTGACTTAAGATTAATCCTCGTCAAATGGGTCAAAATCGCGACGGATCCTACGACGAGGGCGCTCAGAACGCTCTTCGCGAGACGCGCGATACTCATCATAGTGATCGTCATCAGCTGCGTAACGTGGATTACGGTCGTTTCCACGACGATCGGCATTGCGATGAGCAGACCTATCTTCATGGCGATCATCGCGATTATCCCTGCGATCATCCCTATCATCATAACGATCTTCACGTGGAGCGCGTCGGCGAGGACGATCTTCAAAATCGTTGTTATCGTAACGATTATCCCTGCGATCATCCCTTCTGGAAGAACGATCCTCATAACGGTCAGAACGATCGCTTCTATCGTTTCGATCATTCCTATCGTCATAACGCGAATCATGATCATCACGAACATTACGGCGGCGAGGGCGCTCATCCCTATCGCCCCTATCATCCCTATCGTCACGTGGAGCGCGTCGGCGATCGCTTCTGCGATCATCCCTATCATCACGATCTTCGCGAGGAGCGCGACCACGGTTTTCGCGAGGCGCTGGAGCAGAAGATTCCTGATTCTCAAAACCTGGAATGGCCAAAGAAATCTTACCGCGCTCATCCACGCTTTGTACGATTACTTCTACGTTATCGCCTTCCTTAAGCACATCTTCAACAGTATCAATGCGCTCGCCATTAGCAAGGTTACGAATCTGAGAAATATGCAGCAATCCGTCACTTCCAGGAGTCAAGTTTACGAAAGCACCAAAGCTCGTTGTCTTAACAACCTTGCCAGTAAAAGTTTCACCAGCTTTTGGAATACGAGGATTTGCAATAGAGTCGATGATTTCCTTCGCCTTCTGAGCAGCTTCGCCGCCTTCAGAAGAAATATAAACAGTACCATCATCTTCAATGGCAATCTCGGCACCAGTTTCTTCTTGAATCTGGTTAATCATCTTGCCCTTAGGTCCGATTACTTCACCAATCTTATCTACAGGAATCGTAGTTGTGATAATGCGTGGAGCAAATGGGCTCATCTCAGCTGGGCAATCAATGCACTCGTTGATAACTTCAAGAATCGTTGCACGAGCTTCGTGAGCCTGCTGCAAAGCGGCAGCCAAAATATCAGCTGGAATGCCATCAAGCTTAGTGTCAAGCTGCAAAGCAGTGATGAACTCGGAAGTACCAGCAACCTTAAAGTCCATATCTCCGAAAGCATCTTCTGCACCGAGAATATCGGTCAAAGTCTTGAAGATATGCTTTCCATCAACATCTCCCGAAACCAAGCCCATAGCAATACCAGCAACTGGAGCCTTCAAAGGCACACCAGCGGCGAGCAAAGAAAGCGTAGAAGCACAAACAGATCCCATAGAAGTGGAACCGTTAGAACCAATAGCTTCAGACACCTGACGAATAGCGTATGGGAACTCTTCACGACTTGGCAAAACTGGCACCAAAGCCTTCTCCGCCAAAGCACCATGACCAATCTCGCGACGCTTTGGAGATCCAACGCGACCAGTTTCACCAGTGGAATATGGAGGCATTTCGTAATTGTGCATATAGCGCTTAGTCTGCGGACCAGAAAGCGCATCCACTTGCTGCTCCATCTTAAGCATATTCAAAGTAGTTACGCCCAAAATCTGGGTTTCACCACGCTGGAATAGCGCAGAACCGTGAACGCGAGGAACAATATCAACTTCTGCACTAAGCGTACGAATATCGCGCAAACCGCGACCATCAATTCTGTAATCTTCCGTCAAAATACGACGACGAACAATCTGGCGCTGCAACTCCTTGAAGGCGTTACCAAGCTCCTTTTCCTTCTCCTCATCGTCCATATCAGTAAACTCTTCTGCGATTGCAGCACGCACGCCTTCCTTAATTTCAGCAATGCGATCTTGGCGTGGGAGCTTTTCAGCAATAGAAAGAGCCTCGTTCAAATCAGCATGAGCAATCTCATCGATTCTTGCATAAAGTTCGTCAGTGTATTCTGGGAACAGCTGGAATTCCTTGGTTTCTTTAGCTGCAATACGCTTCAACTCATTCTGAGCGTCGCAAATAACCTTAATAAAAGGCTTTGCAGCTTCCAAACCACCAGCTACAACTTCCTCATCTGGCTTGATTTGACCCTCGTTATAGATCAAATTCCAAGCGTTCTTGCCAGCGCCAGCTTCGATCATTGCAATAGCAACATCGCCATTTTCAATAACACGACCAGCAACAACAATCTCAAATACTGCACGCTCGCGCTCACTCCAACGTGGGAAAGCAACCCACTGACCATCAATCAAAGCCAAACGCACACCAGAAACTGGGCCTTCAAACGGCAATCCAGAAATCATAGTAGATGCAGATGCAGCATTCAAAGCAATAACATCGTATGCATCATCTGGATTAATTGCCAAAATCGTTTCCACAACTTGCACTTCGTTACGCAAAGTGTGTGGGAACAATGGGCGTAATGGGCGGTCAATAATACGGCACGCTAATGTTGCTTCGTTAGAAGGACGGCCTTCACGACGGAAGAAAGATCCTGGAATCTTTCCAGCAGCATACATTTTTTCTTCCACATCAACAGTTAATGGGAAGAAATCGTAATTTTCCTTTGGGCTAGATCCTGCAGTCGTCGTCGACAAAATCATGGAATCATCATCCAAATATGCGGCAACAGCACCGTCTGCTTGCTGAGCAAGGCGACCAGTTTCAAAGCGTAGCGTACGCTTTCCAAATGAACCATTATCAATAACGGCTTCTACAGCCTTAATTTCGGGACCCTCCACGGGTTCCTCCTTTTCTTAACTTACCTAATCAACCAACATGCGTAATAACATTGACAACTTCGCTTTTGTTATTTGTTTACCTCTAACATCCACGCGAATTTGCAAATTTGCATATGCCAATGTTTCTTTTCGTAGTGTTTTTTGTTTCGGCTACTTCAATCATCCATATTCAATTATGCTTCTAAATCTTCAGTTATAAATCTTATGAATCCTAAATTCTAAAATCCAAAAATATAAGTCTCTACAATATTTTCTATAGTTTTTCCATAACTCTACAAATTAGACACTATAAGTCTGTTTAAAACTAATAGATTTAATTCAAGCTTTTCTATTCTACTTCAAACCCACTAAAACCGATAAACCCGATAAATACATAATGAAAATATTCATCATGAAAATATAAAAGCCCGAGCTTATGCCCGGGCAAAAAAGACTTATCGACGCAATCCGAGTCGATCGATCAAAGAACGATAACGGTTGATGTCTACACGCTTCAAATAATCAAGAAGACGACGACGATCACCAATCATGAGCATCATACCACGACGAGAGTGGTGATCATGCTTATGCTCCTTCAAGTGATCAGTAAGGTCAGCAATACGCTTGCTCAACAAAGCAACCTGGACCTCTGGGGAACCCGTGTCACCCTCATGTGTCGCGTATTCGTTGATGATGCTCTTCTTATCTTCAGCCGTCAATGCCACGGCGTCCTCCTTAATATCACTGCGCGGTGCTGCAACCTTATGATGCAGCGCTCTCAATCCGCGGGCGTTACACGCCAAGTGTTGATTCTACAACAACGTGTTAACAAGATTAATTCGATTGAATACTCGTAATTCTACTAATACCCTACTTCTCCAAACATTTCTTAGCTTTGTTAGCAGCATGAGCTTTATAAAGTCCAATAAACGTTGGTACAAGAGAAATCAGCAGAATCGCCACTATAACAAGCTCAAAATTCTTCTGAACAAAAGGAATATTGCCGAAGAAATATCCGAGCATTGTAAAAAGCGACGACCATACCACTCCACCAAGAATCGAGAAAGGAGTAAAACGAGTCCAACGCATTCCAGAAATACCCGAAATAAAAGGCATAAAAGTTCGTATAAACGGGAAAAACCTACCTAAAAACACAGCAAGAGGACCCCATTTATCAATCATCTTCTCTGTTTTAGCAACGCGTTCTGGAGTCAATGCCTTAACTTTACCAGATTCAACAATTCTTCTGCCGAAAAAGTGTCCGATGAAATAATTGCACTGGTCGCCAACAATAGGTGCTATCCACACAACCGCGAGCAAAAGCATAAGCGGAAGAGAACTTTTACCAGTTTGCGAATCTGGAGCAGCAAAGAATCCTGCTGCAAAAAGCAAAGAATCTCCAGGCAAAAATGGGAAAAACACAACGCCTGTTTCAATAAAAACGATTAAGAATATCAATCCCAAAGCAGGAGCTGTACCTATAGCAATCCAACCAGCTATAGCTGAACGCGGGTCTTTAAGAAGATTAAGAATAAAATGAATAAATCCCATAAGAATACCTAAAATCCTGTTTTGTAGTGCCGTGTTGCACTTTTTATGCACGCATTTTGCGCGGATTAACAATTATATTGCACGCTTTAGATTATGAGATTATGATTTGAATCCTGAATTTGTTTCCTTAAAACCGATATTTGACTACAAAACCAAGAACGCTAGCGCACTTACCGTGCACACGCAACACAGACTAACGATTAAACATGCTGATTAACAAGATGATTAACAAGCTAACGATTCGAGATTTTTTACAGACAATCAGGCGTTTTTCGCGTATATTTTATTTTGCTGGTAATGTAGTCATTGAGAATTTGATATTACAAATTTGATCTAGCTTTAAAGTGTTTAACGCGTTTAAAGGAGAGTGGCAAAAGATGGATCAGCGTAAAGCAAACACTGATGCTAACGCAGATAAAACACTTGAATCACCTAACGAATTGGAATCTGAGCTATCGATAGCAGATATTTCCAAACGTCACTCTAATCCTAAACGCTGGATACTCTACTTTGCAGTGCTTCTAGCAGCAATAGTCATTCCATATTGGATAGGTAGAACATTAGCAGTACAACACACTTCATGGGTTGTTCAACATTATTCTGGTTTAACACCACAAGGCGTTGTGTTTATAGCATGGGTTACAACCGTTGCAACAGCTACAACACTAGCAATGGCATTAATAGAGTCTAAAAAATGGCTGTGGAGATTTTTATTCGTTATTTTTCTAACGATTGAACAATTTATAAGCGGCTTATGCTTGCTAAGACTAAGCTTTTGGTACTCAACATACGTCGTTTATGGGTCTGCAGCTGGACTAGCTAATGCAGCAAACCTTGGAATAATATCTGCAGGATTTGGCGTTGCTGTATACGCTGTTTTATTCGTAGGACTACTTGTAATAGTGCCTAAAACATCACGCTTAAATGTGCTGACTCGCAGCTGGGCATCATTTATAATGTTCTATACTATTGAAGTCTTAGCGATTCTTGTGGTGATTTTTGGCGGATTTATGACAGCAATGTAGCTTCCACATATGCATACTAAATGTGTGCACTATATGAAAATACAAATAAGTATTAGGCGCATTATTATTGATATTTAAACGTTTTTTGCAACACTCCATACCGGTTTAGCATTGTACTTTTACGCACCTTGTAGTACAGTGTGCAGAGTTGTTGTAGAACAATGGGGCTATAGCTCAGTTGGTAGAGCGCTTCGTTCGCATCGAAGAGGTCGTGGTTTCGATTACCATTAGCTCCACGAAGCCCACTGCATTCATTCCACCGCAGTGGGCTTTTTCTTTTCTTACTTACTATTGCGCGATTCCTTGTTTGCTGTTGCGCGAAGTTTGAGTATTTCTCTCCTCGCAAGTCCCGTCGCTACGCTCCTCTTTTATTGCTCGTATAGAAATACATCAAACCTTCTGAATATCTAAAACTTTTGCGTATCTTTCATCACCGAGATTCTCGATTTTTCTTGCTTCTTCAGCGAATCACCATTTCATGCTGAGGTTCGCTTCATCCGCTGCAAAAAATCTCGAATCTCCACCGCACCTAGTGAATCCTTAAACATCAAATATCGCCATTGTCAAATATATTTTCAATTGAATCAATTAACGGATCCGCTTGGCTCATTATCTGTTTAACTCTATTGTCAACGTTTTTATTTTGCGACTTTATAGATCGCGCTAAATCTAACGCGTCGTCAAAAATATTTTCAATACTATCTTGACTAACAGCATAAGACTTAAATAAACTAATCCACGATTTTAGCGAATTAAAAACAAGTTCACACGCATCTATTTTTACAATCTCGTTCTGATTTTTCTTAGCATTTTCAATAAAATTATGCAATTTCGTAATATAATCAACATTTTGCGGCTTGTATTTTCCTTCCGCATAAGATGCAAAGCCTAAATACTCACTTCCAATCGAATAATACATTGATGCCAACTCATAGTCTCTTGATTTAACACCTTTTAACGCTTCTTTAAACCATTCAGATGCTGCTGTTATGCGAGTTTTTCTATTTGAATCACTAACTTCTTCCCCATTTTCAACGCTATAATACCAATATGCTTTACCCACAGATAAGCACAGTTCATACCAATCTTCAGATTTTTTAAGCGTGTTTTTATACTCATTAATCAACGCTGTAAAATCTTCTCTTTCATCAAGAGTCCACCGAAAATCTTCAATTTGATGCACTAAAAGTCTGAGTATTGGTTGAATGGAAAGCGGCTGAATATTTGCATTAAAAAGTTTTATTTGCAATCGCATGGCTTGATTAACATTTTGAATCACCTGCTTAGAATCCACTGATTTTGCCGCTGTTCTCATATAGTTTTTATATTTTTCAACATCACTTATTTTCTCTATAGCATTCTTGTTTCTTTTTTCATCATTGTTACGAGTCAGTTGCACATAATCATTTTTTCGACTACTTATTTGACTATTTGATGTTAAAGAATGCAATGATGTTCCTATCAAAAAGCAGCCAACAACAACCATCATTATGCAGCAAATAATTTTGATTACAATATTTCGATAACTATTCCTACCACTCTTTTTATGAGTATTTTTACGCATACTCCTACGACTACTCTTACGTTTATCACGACGATTATTCTTATAATGATTTACACGCGACCTGATATTTTCTATACCCTCTACGCCAGAATCTAAATTGTCTCCTAAATAATTTTCTAAGCAATCCTCTAACGACTGAGCAAATTCTTTACAATCCGCATAACGCTCCAAAGGATTTTCTAACATGGCGCGCATTAAAACAGCTTGAAGATCGTTAGCAAAACCACCATCAGCTAAGTCGAAGTTAGTAAAGTGCTTTGTAGCATCATAATGCTCTGAGTTTTCTGAGTCTATAGTCTTATTATCAGAAAAACATTTACCCGTAAGAGCAAACCACAATGTAGCACCAAGAGAATACACATCAGTAAAAACGCCTATTTTGGATTCAGGCTTAAAAAGTTCTGGAGCAGCAAATCCACGAGTAGCAAAACGCGCATCTTGTTTAAATCTGCTTGGTTGCACCAACACACCATCTTTATTTTTAATTTCTAATGCAGATCCAAAGTCAATTAAATAAACTTTTGAATCCGCACCAAGCATAATGTTAGATGGTTTTAAATCACAATAAACAATAGAAGGATTAAGTGAATGAAGATATTGCAATAAGCCACACAATCGTATACCTAAATTACACACTTCGGCAGGACTCATAACACCTTCTTGTAAAATCATTGATTTTAAAGAAAATCCGTCAACATAGTCGCGAACAGCGTATGCTCTGCCATTCTCCTCAAAAAAATCAACAATTCTAGGTATAGAAGGATGATTGCAATGATTTAAAACCTCAACTTCTGCGCGCAAAGACTGCAAAATCAAGGCTTTTTTATCGTCATCAAAATCAGTAGCAGTTTCTTTTATAGCCCACTGCTTATGAAGAACATTATCTACCGCAAGATAAACAGTAGATGTTCCTCCAGCTCCAAGTTTTCCGAGAATCTGATATCTTCCGCCCACACAAACCATATTTGCCGCACTTTCATAAAATCAAAATGACAATAATCCTGTGCTGCAAACTTTATAGACTAATTTGCGTATTGAAAATACTTATAGAACAATGTGTACCAAAGCCATCAAAACCCTAGAAAAATAAGGGAAAAGTTATCCACATTGCTCACATTGCTCAATCAATATCCGCGCCAAGAGCAGTCAACTTACCGCGGAAATCTGCATAACCGCGGTCAATAAGCGAAATACCCTTAACGTTAGATGGACCCTTAGCTGCAAGAGCCGCAATAAGATGACTAAAACCGCCTCGCAAATCAGGAACATCAATATCTTGACCAGTAAGAGGCGTCGGACCAAAAATCACAGCAGAATGCTTGTAATTTCGCTGCTGGAATCGGCAAGGAAGAGAACCTAAGCACTCGCGATACAACTGAATCATAGCGCCCATTTGAACAAGCGGTTTTGTAAAGCCAAAACGATTTTCATAAACAGTTTCGTGAACAATACTCAAACCTTTAGCCTGCGTTAAAGCAACAACAAGAGGCTGCTGCCAATCAGTCATAAAACCAGGATGAACATCGGTTTCAATAGCAACAGGATGCAAATCACCACCCGGATGCCAGAATCGAATACCGTTATCAGTAACGTCAAACTGACCACCAACTTTACGAAACACGTTTAAGAAGGTCATCATCTCTGGCTGAGTAGCCCCTTTAATAAACACGTCACCATGAGTTGCGAGCGCAGCAGAAGCCCAAGATGCTGCCTCAATCCTATCTGTTAAAGCCGTATGATTGTAGCCTTGAAGCTTATCAACGCCCTCAATCCTAAATGTTCGATCAACGTCTACAGAAATAATAGCGCCCATTTTTTGCAAAACAGCCACCAAATCCATAATTTCTGGCTCAATTGCAGCACCCGAAAGCTCTGTTTTACCTTCTGCAAGCACGGCTGCAAGAAGAGTTTGCTCAGTGGCACCAACCGATGGATAAGGTAGATGAATTTTAGTGCCATGCAAGCCGTTAGGAGCAGTAATATGAATACCATCCTCATGATCTTTATCTACATTCGCACCAAGTTTACGCAAAGTTTCAAGATGGAAATCTATTGGACGCCCTCCAATATTGCACCCACCTAAAGCTGGGATAAAAGCCTCACCAAGTCTGTGAAGAAGCGGACCAGAGAAGAGAATAGGTATTCTCGAAGATCCTGATAATGTATCTACGTCTGCAACATCAGCAAGCTGAACGTTGCTTGCGTCAATACTAACAACGCCTGCAGCGCCATCAACATCTACGTTTACTCCATGCAAACGCAGCAAATCAGAAACAACGTGAACATCTCTGATTTCTGGAACATTCTTTAACACGGATTTCCCAGGAGCAAGCAAAGCTGCAACCATTGCTTTACTAACAAAGTTTTTTGCACCACGAACTTTAATAGCTCCGTTAAGCGGCTTGCCACCTTCTACATGCAAAACGTCTGCAGCGTCAATGCCACTTTCGTTCTGTTCAGCCGTATTATGCGCAGACACATTTACCTCTTTCGTTTGCAACTAAAACTAATCACTATAATACCGACATGCGTGCCAATAACACATACCAATTCGAGCATTAACCAAGCTACTTTGCTGCGCGAGACCGCCATCTTCTCAATAGCCTTGCAAAAAGCGAAGGTTTTTGCAATAAATCTACTTCTGGCAAATCGTGATCGCAATCCGCGTTTAGACCATAAGTATACGCCTTTTTAGATGAAGGTTTTCCAACTAAATCACCAAATTCAAGCATTTGCGTTCTAGGCTCATATGGGTGACGTATGTCAAATTCGATAAGTCTTGCACCACATTTAGATGCAGCTGGCCCATAAGATCCAAAACCACACGTTGCAGTAGACATAAGTAGCATATCCGAATCTTTACAACGTCCAGCAAACGCGTTTCTGTGATCATGCCCTGCGCAGAAAGCGAAAGTGCCAATCTTTTGCAAAATATCATATTCCCCACTGTCTTTATCTGGGCAACTCACACCTTCTCCAAGATAACCATCTGGCAAAATGCGATTATCGTCTAACGCGTAATATCTCCCAGCAAAACGCCTGTACCCCTCGATCGCATGTTCCTGAGACGCATAATCTTTAGAAACTTCACGCATTAAACCATAGTATTGAGGAAGAGGAAAATGCTGGAAAACACAGAATTTTGGAGGCGATAACTTTGGCAAATTTCTCAAAAAATCAAGTGCCTTATCCGAAGGTTTCCCATAACCTCCACTCTTCTCATAGTCTCCAGAATTAACCAAAACTAATGAAAATATAACATTTTCCTGATTCACATCCATAACTGGAAGCGCAAACGTACCAGCTTCACAAGGAAAAATAATTTGATTTGGCAATATGCATTTAGTGGATTGCAAAGCTGCAACATTGCAACTAGAAGAATCATAATTATTCGACTTGTTTTGCGAAGAACGGTTCATGCAACCCTTAAACTCTTGATACAAAGAATCCAATTCTTCATTGCTTAACCCACATTGAAAATCATGGTTTCCGTAAGTCAGCGCCCATGGAATTGAACGATCTTCCAAAGGCTGCACCATACGCTTAATGTGCTCAATAACTTTTTTTCGCGTTGCATCTAGTTTTTCTGCATACGACTCATCCTTAGGTGAGTAATTATCAGAAAATCGTCCTGAGGAAGAGTCGAAAGCCTCCGAAGACCAGCGTCTGCGTACAAATGTATCCGCAAAATCTTTAACATATCCAGCAATTTGATTACCCGTAAAAATCACAATATCTGGCTTAACAGCATCACAAGCGGACTCTATAAGCCTAATTGTATCTTTGCTAATTTTTGGAGCATCCTGAACATCTGCAAACTGCAAAACACGAAATTTGCCAGAAAGATGGAATTGCAATTTACCTAATCGTGCAGAAATAGACATCGGCAAATTAGCTGATTCAGAAGAATTAGCCGATTCAGAAGTGGGTAAAACTTTAGACTCATCGCTATTCGTAGATTCTGCAATTTCTGACATGATTCAAGCATACGGCACATCAGAGAACAGTATCAACAAAAGATTTAACAAAATTCAAAGAATTTAACGCTAAATTATTAAGACTGCACTCGAACTACAGAAAAATAAAGAAATATACACAAAAATGGCGAAACGTAGGGATTTTTTACAAGATTTTCAGGTAATTCACAGGCAATAACATCTTTGTCTTAAGTAAAGGATGCCTATTATAGAGACATCAAGGAAAAAGCAAATCAACATAACGAATGATTTGCAAGAACCAATAACTGAACCTCTCTTCTTCTCTTCTCTTTCATAACCCCGGGTTACTAACCCGGGGTTTTTGATTACATTATAAAAAATTACATTACAAAATTACGGATTATTCTCCCCCCCCCCAAAAAAAAACAAAACAAAAGTCGGGATGCAGCAAACACCACACCCCGACTTATGCACTGATAAAATCAGATACGCGCAACAATCACAAAACGCGCATTAAAAATCAAACAATAGGCTCTACCTGGTTAAATCCAAGCTCCACAGGAGTTTCGCGACCAAAGATAGAAACAAGAACCGTAAGCTTCTGCGTTGTAGGATCCACATCCGATACCACGGCAGCCATAGTCGCAAATGGGCCATCGGTAACTGTAACCTGATCGCCAACCTTGTAAGCCACCTCAACGGTACGCTTACGAGCCGCAGCAGGCTTATCTCCAGCCTTCTTCAAAGCCTCAGACGCAATCATAGGAGCCATCATATCGATAACTTCCTTACGGCTAAGAGGAGCAGGCTCCTTAGATGGGCCAACAAAACCAGTAACGCCTTCAGTTTCGCGCACAATACGACGAGCATTCTCATCTGGCCACATACGAATAAGCACATAACCTGGAACGCGAACGCGGGTAATAACCTTCTTACCCTTGTCGGTGTGCTTTTCAACCTCTTCCATTGGCACTTCAATCTGGAAAATCTTATCTTCCAAACCAAAGCTTTGTACACGAGATTCAACGTTAGTTTTAACGCGCTTCTCGTAGCCAGAATAGGTGTGGAGAACGTACCACTTGCCTTCAAGAGTGCGCAAAGTCTTAGAGAATTCCGCAACA
Organism: Gardnerella sp. DNF00109; assembly: GCF_049262845.1. Classification (NCBI taxonomy): domain Bacteria; kingdom Bacillati; phylum Actinomycetota; class Actinomycetes; order Bifidobacteriales; family Bifidobacteriaceae; genus Gardnerella; species Gardnerella sp. DNF00109. Next base: position 253,292 of record NZ_CP058406.1, on the reverse strand, counting down.
GCGGCAGCACCAGCATCTGTAGGATCAACTTCTTCCGCTGCGCAAGAATCGCCAGCAACCGTTTCAGCAGGCTCAGCAGGAGACTCGGTATCACCAGCTACGTTTTCACTATTTTCAGAAGCATCTTCTACGACAACAGTATCTGCAGCATCTGCGTTCTCAACATTTGCAGCATCAACCGAAATATCAGCTGCGTCAAAATCCGCAAGATCATTCACAGAATCAACATTTTCGAGATTCAACTCGTCAGTCATATTCGCACACCCTCAAAATTCGTTGAAATCAGCCAAACAGCCACATAACAGACTTACCCAAACCGAAGTCCATAACAGTGACGAAAACCATCAAGAAAATAACAAAAATAAACACGGAAGCTGACCAAGCAAACAATTCCTTGCCGTGAGGAGCAACGACTTTGCGAGTCTCATCAATAGTTTGCTTAATGAACATGCCAATACGCATGAACAAATTCGGCTTCTTCTCTTTTGCCTTGGCCATGCTTGAATCCTTCGTTTGAAAATTGTTAACAATAAAACTGGCAGGGACGGCGGGACTCGAACCCACAACCTACGGTTTTGGAGACCGTTGCGCTACCAATTGCGCCACATCCCTAGGTGAACTTGCTAATCATACCTTAAAAAGATTGACTTGGCAAAACCGCCAAATAGATATGTTAGCGGAAGGGCAAGATTTAAGGGTTTTATTATGATTAGCGAGTGTCGCTAAACGCGCGGTTGCTGGCGACTTTTGCGCGCGTAAACAACGCGCTGGCGCCTTTAAAACGCGCTGCCGCCTTCAATCCACTGCTTCATACGCCTCATACCTTCGGCAAGCTGACTGTCTGCTAAAGCACACGAGAATCGCAAGTGGCCAGGCGCACCAAAAGCCTCTCCAGGAACAGCGGCAACATGCGCTTCATCAAGAAGCATTTGCGCAAGCACAGACGACGTGCCTGGAATCTTAGAATCCTTGCCCATCGGGCGATCAAGTAGTGCCTCAACGTTTGCAAACGCGTAGAAAGCTCCGTGCGAAAGAGGGCAAGTCACGCCATCAATATCGTTTAACGCCTGCACAATAGCCTTGCGACGAGCATCGAAGGAATCACGCATTTTTGCAACTTCATCTAAGGTCCCACCAACCGCTGCAAGAGCTGCTCGCTGTGAAATATTGGAAACGTTAGACGTCATGTGGCTTTGAAGCTTAATCGCAGCTTTTGCGACATCAAGCGGCGCAACCATCCAGCCAACACGCCAACCTGGCATTGCGTACGTTTTAGCAACACCGTTCAAAACAAGCAGCTGGTCGCGCACTTCTGGCACTTCTACGCCAATATACGACGTTTTTACGCCGTCGTAATGCAAGTGCTCGTAAATCTCGTCGGAAAGCACCCAAATATGGTGTTTTATAGCCCATTCGCCAATCGCGCGAATCGTTTGTGCGCTCCAAATAGCGCCTGTTGGATTAGAAGGCGAAGTTACAATAATCGCACGCGTGCGTGGGGTACGAGCCGCCTCAATCGCCTCAATATCTGGCTCAAAACCGCGATCCGCGCCAGACATAACAGGCACAGGCACGCCACCTGCAAGTTTTACTGCCTCTGGGTAGCTTGTCCAATATGGCGCTGGGATTATAACTTCATCGCCATCGTTTAACAAAATCTGGCATGCTTCGTAAACAGCTTGTTTGCCGCCATTCGTTACAACAACTTGATTTGGGGAAACATCGTAGCCAGAATCGCGCTTGACTTTGCGCGCAATCGCCTCGCGAAGCTCTGGAAGACCAGCTGTAGCCGTGTACTTGTAGTTTTTTGGGTCTTTGCATGCGGCGGCTGCGGCTTCAACAATGTAGAGCGGCGTTGGAAAATCAGGTTCGCCTGCGCCGAAGCTAATAACGTCGATTCCTGCGGCTTTCATTGCTTTTGCTTTGCCATCTACAGCAAGCGTTGCACTCGGTGCCACTTTGTTAATGCGATTGCTCATAGAGCGCCATTGAGAGTTTGATGCGTTTGCTGCCGTATTCGCTGCGATATTTTCTGCCATACTCTACAGTGTAACCATTACACGTTATTTCCCGATTTTGTTCCCATATTTTGCAATTTGGGAAACAAACGCGGGCGAATCGAGGCATTTCCTTGTTTGGTGTTGCGCGAGGGCTGGCTAATTCTTGTCTCACAACGCTCTGCCTCTTACGCGTTGCTTGTTGTTGCGGTTGTTCCGTTTTGTCTTTAATTTTGTTTTTGGGTTGAAGTTTGTTTGTAGTGGTGACTCATTGGATTATTTGGTATCGGCTGCCGCTCTTATATTGTTCGACCAAGAATCACCCATCCCTCTTACAAGTCTTAACAATTGCGTACCACTTAATCACCGAGATTCTCGATTTTTCTTCTTCATTCGATGAATCACCATCAAAGATGCTGAGGTTCATCTCATTCAGGGCGAAAAATCTCGAATCTCCACCTCACTTGGCGAAGCTTTAAGCGCACATGCAAATCGATTAGCAAGTAGAAGATTATAAAAGCACAAGATTGTCGCGATGCACCACAGGATGCGCGTATTGCCGCCCCAAAGTCGCCTCTAAATCGTCTGTTGTAAGCCCCATTACCTGCGGTATCTCATCTGAATCAAATGCAACTAGCCCTTTGGCTAAATGATTGCCATGCTCGTCATCAATCCACACTGGATCACTTGCAGAAAAGTCACCAGCAACCCCTACGATTCCAGCAGCCAGCAGGCTTGCTTTCCCTCCTCGAACAGCTGCAGCTGCACCAGAATCTACAATAATCGAGCCATGCGGATTAGACGCAAAACCAATCCAAAGTCTTCTGGAAGACGCGCGCGAATTTAGTGGCGCAAACACGGTTCCAACTGCTTTCCCCGATAGTGCGCCCTCCGCGTTACTAGCACATGTCAAAAGCGTTGGGATTCCAGAAACAGCAGCAACGTGCGCTGCATCCATCTTGGTTATCATTCCGCCTGTGCCTACACCCGAAATGCTGGAGCCAACTTTAACATCATCTAACGCGCGCGTAACATCAGGAACAAAACCAATCCGCTTAGCATCTGGTTCGCTAGGCGGAGCCGTGTAAAGCGCGTCAACATCTGTTAAAAGAACCAGCGCATCTGCTCGCACAATGTTCGCCACAAGCGCCGCAAGCCTATCGTTATCACCAAAACGTATTTCGTTGCTAGACAGAGCGTCGTTTTCGTTTACGATTGGCACAACGCCCAATTCTAGCAGCCTAAGCATTGTGCGTTGGGCATTACGATAACGCGAAGGGCTTATAGTAACGTCTGCCGTTAGTAGCATTTGCCCTACTCTTATGCCGAATTCAGCAAATGCTGACTCATATTGGTACATGAGCAAGCCTTGTCCAACTGATGCTGTTGCTTGCTGAGTCGGCACATCTTTAGGACGTTCATTAAAACCAAGTAGTCCAAATCCCGCTGCGATAGCACCAGAAGATACTAAAACTACATTAGCTCCAGACATTTGAGCACGGCTAATAGCCGTAACAAGAGCACGTAATTTTTGCACGTCTAAATGACCAGATAAGTCTGTAAGCGAGCTAGAGCCAACTTTTACGACTATTGTGTTCGCATTGCTAATTGAACGCCGAATCTCATCTTCGGTAGGCTCAACTGCCTTATTAATCATTTACTCACCACGTCCAAATAAACTCTGCTCATCGTGTTTGTCGTCATCTACCGATGGATCTGCCCAATGACCTTGCTTTCTCTCCGCCATCATCGCATCTCTCACAGCGCTCTTTGCATCCATCATCATGTGATAATCGCGTCTGCGCTCCGCATTCGTGCGTCTTGCACCTCTAGGGTCATTTGCTTCAAGTCGCAAGTCTTTTCCACGCGCGCCCAAGCTAGCGCCGTCCAAACCTTCCGCACCTGCTGCAATGCTTGGATCCCAGTCGAAGCAAACCATGCGGTTTCCGCGACCAATCCTAATCTCGTCTCCTGGACGTGCACCCTTCTTGCGCAACTCGTCTTCTACACCAAGTTTTGCTAAGCGATCCGCCAAATAGCCAACTGCCTCGTCGTTGTCGAAGTTTGTTTGCACAACCCAACGCTCTGGCTTAGCGCCCGTAACAGTAAACCAGAAGTCGCCATTTTTGTCTTCTTCGCGCTCGATTGTAAAGTCGCTAGCACTTCCGCGGCCATCATCTCTGCGTCGTCTCAATGCTGGCTGTTCAAGCGGCTGAATAACAACTCGCTCTTCTTCTCGCGCTGCCTCTTGCTCAGCAAGCTTTTCGCGCATACTAGCCACCATCTTTCCAAGCGCAAAACCAAGCTCTTTCAAGCCTTCGTGAGACGCAGTAGAAATCTCAAAAACTGGAAAGCCCATTTTTTCAAAGTCGCTTCGCACAAATTCTGCCAACTCTTTTGCCTCTGGCACATCAATCTTGTTTAGCACAATAATTCGCGGACGCTCTGGAATCGGAATCGCTCCAAGCGGCAAATCCAACTTGTTTGCGTATTGCGAAAGCTCGTGTTCCAAAGCCTTATAATCGCTGATTGGATCGCGATTGGGTTCAAGCGTTGCGCAGTCGATTACGTGGGCGATTATTTCCGTGCGCTCAATGTGGCGCAAAAATTCTAGCCCAAGCCCTTTTCCTTCGGAAGCTCCTGGGATCAATCCTGGCACGTCTGCGATTGTGTAGCGGTATTCACCAAAGCTGACCACACCAAGGTTTGGAACAAGCGTTGTAAACGGATAATCTGCGATTTTTGGTTTTGCAGCGCTGATTGAAGCTACAAGACTTGACTTTCCTGCAGACGGGAAGCCCACTAGCGCGACGTCTGCTATCGACTTTAGTTCTAGGATTACGTCTCGTTCTTCGCCAGGTTCGCCTAGTAGTGAAAAACCTGGAGCGCGGCGAGTTTTATTGGCAAGAGCGGCGTTTCCAAGGCCTCCAGCACCTCCTGCTGCGACTACGAATGTGTCGCCTACATGTTGCAAATCAGCCAAAACGTTGCCTGGCTTTTTTTGCGCGCCCGATGCACCCTTCGCCTCAAAAATTACGGTTCCGACTGGCACTGGCAACATAAGGTCTTCTCCTTTGGAGCCGTCCTTTGTATCACCTAAACCCATTGTGCCACTCTGCGCTACGCGATGTGGCATGAATCGGTAGTCGAGTAGGCTGTTAGCGTTGCGATCGGCTACGAATATAACGCTTCCGCCATTTCCGCCATTTCCGCCATTTGGACCTGCAAGTGGCTTGTATTTTTCTCTGCGCACGCCTGCGGATCCGTTGCCGCCGTCGCCGCCTTTAACGTGTACCGTTACTCGATCTACAAAATCGCTCATAACTTTTACCTTACTTGATGCTCAATACTCGCCAGATTTGCAAAAACAAAAAAGCCGCACCGAACGGGGTGCGGCTAGAAGATTAATGAGTTACTCAGGCGGTAACTACGTCTACAACCTTGCGATCGCGACGAATGCCGAACTTCACATTGCCGTCCACCAAAGCGTACAGCGTGTGATCCTTACCCAAAGCAACGTTCTGTCCTGCATGGAACTTGGTGCCGCGCTGGCGAACAATAATGTTTCCAGCCACAACAGCTTCTCCACCGAACTTCTTAACGCCAAGATATTGCGCCTGTGAGTCGCGACCGTTGCGCGAGCTAGACGCACCCTTCTTATGTGCCATCTTGCTGTCCTTTCAGGTTTATAACACCGTCAATCAGGCGATGGCCGTGATCTTGACGAGAGTCAACTTCTGACGATGACCCTTGCGGCGAGCCACGCCAGTCTTGTTCTTATACTTCATAATGCTAATCTTTGGACCCTTAGCTTCGTCGTTAAGAACTTCTGCCTTAACTGTGATCTTTGCAAGATCCTTAGCGCTTAAGGTCACCTTAGCACCGTCAACAACGAGCGCGACCGGGAATTCCACGGTATCGCCCTTCTTTGCATCGAGACGGTTTACGAGGATGGCGTCTCCAACCTCAACCTTCTCTTGATGGCCACCGGCCTTCACAATCGCGTACATAATTCGTTCCTTAGCTAAATTGAAAGCTTTACTATTGCCTCACGCGCAGCGTTGAACCTGCGGCAAGACACCGACTATCAAAATTACACCGACCCCTGTACTAACGTCAAGTCTTAATTCATAAAGTCGAAATAAGCAATAGACATTATTGTACTCGAGCCGTATACTTTGCGTCTATTTTTTAGTTTTCACTAGATTCTTGAGAGCTTTCTGTGGATTCTTGAGATTCTTGCGAATCATCAGATTCCTCAATTTTCCCGACTACCTGCGATTCTTCACTGCTTTCTGCAGATTCATTACTCGCATCTACTGCAGAAAAGTCGCCAGCAACCGAAGATTCATCAACACTGTCAACACCGTCAACACCGTCAACAACACTATCGCCTGCATCGTCACCATTAGCAACGTCATATGCAGCTACAGCATTCACATCATTATTGTTATCGTCTTTATTATCGTTATAGTCTTTTTCGTCACTTTTGCGCAAAGACTCCTCCAAGAAAGCCGACGACGCTGCAGCGGCAGCAATACGCGCTAATTTGGCGCGAACATCCGCACTGGACTCCTGCTTAACCACAGGCATAGGGTCCGCAATACTTCCATGACCATGCTTATTGGTTTTAATAAACGGATCACCGCCCTTAAGCGCGTAAGGATCCGCATACTCCGAAGACACAGTCGGCTCGTCGTGAAGAATAAACCCACGACCCTTGCAAGTCGGGCACTCCTCCGAAAACGCCTCGACCAAACCCTGTCCAACGCGCTTACGAGTCATTTGGACGAGACCAAGAGATGTAACCTCCGCAACCTGATGCTTTGTGCGGTCGCGCGCAAGACACTCAACAAGACGGCGCAAAACAAGATCGCGGTTCGCTGGCATAACCATGTCAACGTAATCGATCATAACCATGCCGCCAATATCGCGAAGTCGCAGCTGACGCGCAATCTCCTCGGAAGCTTCCAAATTGCAGCGAGTCACAGTTTCTTCCAAAGACTTACCGCGACCAATAAAACGACCCGTATTTACGTCAATCGTTGTCATTGCCTCCGTTCGGTCAATAACAATCGAACCGCCTGCAGGAAGATAAACCTGGCGCTCCATGCCCTTTCTAAGCTGGCTGTCGATTTGCCACTTGTCGAACACGTCTTTGCCTTCATGCTCAGCAGGATCCCAATACTCAATCTTGCTGCGCAAATCAGGAGCCATCATCTCCAAGTATTCACAAATGCGGTCATACGCGCCCTTGCCTTCCACAATCATCTTTTGGAAGTCATCGTTAAATATGTCTCGAACAACACGAATTGCCACATCTGGCTCGCCTTGCAAAAGCTTTGGCCGCTTGCCATGCAAGAACTCTTCTCGCTTCGCTTCGATTCGTTCCCACTGTTTTACAAGCGATTCAAGGTCTTTTTCAATCGCATCTTCACTAGCACCATCTGCGGCGGTTCTAATGATTATGCCCATGTCTTTAGGCGCGATTTTGCTTACGATTGCGCGAAGTCGGCTGCGTTCACGGTCGGATAGCTTGCGACTTACGCCCGTCATAGCTCCAGACGGAACAAGCACAAGGAACCTACCAGCAAGCGTTACTTGAGATGTTAGTCGCGCACCCTTATGGCCTATAGGGTCCTTAGTAACCTGCACTAAAACAGGGTCTCCTGCCTTAAACGCAAGCTCCATTCTTCGCGGCTGTCCTTCTAATCGTGTTGTATCCCAGTTGACTTCGCCAGCGTAAAGCACGCCGTTTCGGGCTTGACCAATGTCTACGAATGCAGCCTCCATGCTTGGCAGCACATTTTGTACACGACCAAGGTAAATATTTCCTACTGTTGCAACTTCTTGAATATCAGAAACATAGTGTTCTACAAGAATATTGTCTTCGATTACAGAAATTTGCGTGTGACGATCGCGTTCACGCACAACCATAAGTCGGTCAACGTTTTCACGCCTTGCCAAAAAGTCTTGCTCCATAAGCAAGTTTTGGCGATTACGCTCCCTGCGATTGTCACGACGACGCTGCTTTTTGGCTTCAAGTCGCGTAGAACCTTCAATATCCGTAATCTCATCAATATACTGCTGTTTTCTAGATCTTCGACTAGACGAATCGGAGTCTATTGACACAAAACGCGATTGTGTGCTTTGTGAATTTTGCGAGCTTTGCGAACTTGAGGAACTTTGAGACGAATCGTCAGAAGATTTCGACCTGCGACGACGGCGACGACGAGTGTACACTTCCTCGTCATCTTGAGATCGCAACTCGTCTGGATCTGGAATTAAATCGCGGTCTTCTTGAGAAACTTCTATTTCGTTTATGTCATAATCGTCAGCGTATGAAGAATCATCCGAAGATAGGTCGGATGTTGTTCTACGGCTTGATCTATCAGACTTATCTGCCCTATCTGTCCTATCTTCCTTATCTGCGCGAGACGGTCTGCGACGACGGCGACGACGGGTTATCATTTCTCCGTCTTCATCATCATTATTTTCTAAATCAGAAGTTTTTGTATACTTGCGGGTTGATTCAGAATCTACATCATTATCTGACTCAACACTATTTTCAATTCTTTCGTCAATTACATCATCGATTGGAGAATAAACTATGTCGTCGTATTCAAGGTCTTCTTCTATTTGCTCGACTTCTGCGGCGGCGCGTCTTTCGGCAGCGTTTAGTCTGCGATTCTTGCGTGACTTTCTATGATTTTGATCATCGTAATTATCCTGATTATCACGATTCTTACGACCATTATTGTTATTATCGCTATATTTGTCACCATTATCTTTGTCAAGGTTAGCTTTATCAAAATTAGACTTATCCAAGCTATCCTTATCCAGATAATCTCTACTATTTCTACTTATTCTGCTATCGCTTCTATTATCAATTTCGTTTAAATCTTCAGAATTTGCACGATTAGATCGATCTGTACGATCTGCACGATTTACTCTGGAACGCACACGAATAACACGTGTATCATCGTCAGATTCAGAATCATAGTTATCGTCAAAATTGTTACGATTATTGCGATTTTTGCGACTACGTACTCTACTTAAATCCTCGTCTTCATTGCGATTCTTCCTGTCATTCCTGCCAGAACGCGTTTTACGCAACTTTCGTGAACTGCGACTATTGTCTTTGTCTAAATCATCTCGACTGTTTTCTCTATCGCTTTCATTTGCATCATCGTCGTAATCTAAATCGCGCATACGACTATTGTTTTCAGGCAAACGATGAGGTAAAACAGGCTCCTGAAAAAGTAGCGATGTTATCGGCCTTACAGGAGTTTGGTGCTCAACAACACTTTCAGATTCAGTTTCCTCAGAGCGTGTATCGTAATCGTTTCCGCCTTGTACGTGTAGTTTCATCGATTCGCCAGCTGCTCCTGCAACTCTTACAACGCGTCTTCCAGCACGCCTGCGTCTTGTGCTTGACGCTGCGTCTTGCGAACCTGAAACCACATTGACAACACCTGCTGTAACGGGTGATGTAACAGTTGAAGCAGCTGCTGATCTTTGATCGTCAGCTGCGTTAGTAGATTCGTTCGCGCTTGAATTTGCTGCTACGAATGAAAGATTTTTATCTTCATTTTTATCATTATTGGCTTCGGGCACGGTGAAGCCTTCTCGTGTTACTCTGGGCACTATGCTCCTAGCGAAACTCTGCAATAGTTTCGCGCTCTTAGCCTGAAGAATGCACACGCTTATGCGAGCCACCCCTAAGGCTATCAATAAAGTCTAGCTGCACGACAGCGGACACCAGCCTCGCCCAAAATCATGCGTGAAAATCACGTGAGGGGATCGACGCCGTCGAATGCTCTGGCGGCTTGCAGCGCCACCGTTTTCTAGTATGCCATATTGCAACGTCAAATAACATGCGCCAATAAAAGTAACATACGCCAATAAAAGTCGATTGCGCATTACCCACAATCCAAAAATCAGCGCTAAAATCGTTTTCATGGGTTTAATCAGTGCTATGCAAGGCTTTTGCGTAATTGGCATCGTCATTGCCGCAGGGTACGTAACCGCGCGTCTTCGCATCGGCGGATCGCAAGCACAAATGGTGCTTAATCGCGTAAGCTTTTTTGTTTCAAGTCCTTGTTTAATGTTTGCAATACTTGCAAAAGAGCCAATTTTTGAGATTTTCCACTCGTCAATTTTTGTTGCGTTTTTCTCCGCAATGATTGTTGGCGTTGCATTTATTCTGCTTAATCGCCTGTTTTTCCGTCTTCCTGCGGCAGATTGCACAATTGGCGCGCTTAACTCGCTTTACTTAAACTCAAACAACATTGGCTTGCCTGTTGCAACTTATATTCTTGGAAACCCTGCACTTGTTGCACCGATTTTAGTTATGCAGCAAGCTGTTTTTACGCCTGTTGGACTAACGGTTTTAGACGTTACAACTACTGGAAAGTGCTCGCTTAAACGCATTGCTCAACAGCCGCTTAAACAACCACTTTTAATTGGTTCACTTGGAGGAATTATTATTTCGGCAATTTCCGCAAAAGTTGGCTATTTTCCTGTTCCGAATTTTCTTTATGACCCGATTAAGATGATTGGCGATTCCGCGGTTCCTATGATTTTAATGGCTTTTGGAATGTCACTTTACGGCAGCAAGCCGCTACAAAAGGATTCTAATCGCGCTGCTATTGCTACAGTTGCGATTTTAAAAAACTTGATTATGCCAATTGTTGCGTTTTTATTGGCTTATTTTGTTATGGGTTTCCGAGGTGCCACTCTTTACGCGTGTGTTGTGCTGGCGGCGCTGCCGACTGGTCAAAACGTGTACAATTACGCTGCAAGATACAATGTTGGCTTGAGTTTTGCGCGCGATGGAATCCTGTTTTCTACGGTTACGAGTCCGATTTGTATTGCGTTAATCGCAGCAGTTTTAGGGTGACTAATCCTCCCGCATTTGTTCCCTATTTAAGCAAATATAACTACAAACACTGGCAAAAATAAACAAACACAAAAAAATGCTTCCGGTTTTGAAAGCCCCTAGTAGCAAACAAAACCGAAAGCAACAACACTCAACACCCAAAACCCAACAAGCTAAACGAATCAACACTGGGAAGAAAAGAAAAACAATAGCAAACCAATGTTAAAACAATAAAACCAAAGAGAATCGGGAATAAACCAGTGTGATGCTTCCCTACAAAACACCACACCAGTCGTTGAGCGCAAACCCTAAATAAGGTGGTAAATAATGCTTAGTGACGCATCTTGCGAACAGCAGCACCCATACCAGCAAGCATAGAAGCAGCCAAAGCAGTCAAAGCAACACCAACACCAGCATTACCAAGCTTCTCGCCAGACTTACCATGACCCTTAGCACCCTTAGCAGCAAGCTCACCCTTAGCAGCAGCCTTACCAGCAGCGGCTGGAGCAGTAGCCTGAGCCTTAGCAGCCTCAGTCTTCTTAGCAGAAGCCTGAGCAGCAGGACCAAACTTACCATTCAAAGCATCAGCATAAATCTGCTTCGTACCAGGAACAGCTGGGAAATCAGCAGCCAAAGGATCAGAAGTCACAACAGGAGGAAGAGCAGCAGGATTCACACCCAAACGAACCGCATCATTATAAGCATCCTTATACTCAGCCAAAGCCTTATTATAAGCAGCAACAGCAGCGAAAGCAGCATCACGAGCAGCATTAAACTCAGCTTCAGCCTTCTGCTCAGCATCAAAAGCACGCTGCTCATGAGCATGAGCACGGTTCAAAGCATCACGAAGAGCAGTTTCCTTAGCAGAATTATTCTCACCAGAAGCCAAGAAATCAGTCAAATCCTGGTTAGCCTTCTCAGCAGCAGCCTTACGAGCAGCAAGCTCAGTCATAGTCTCAAGAAGAGTCTTCCTCTTAGCAGCATAATCAGCCTTCTTCTCAGCAAGATTATTATCAGCCTCATCCAAAGCAAGCTTAGCCTTATACACGTAATGAACAGCAAGCTTCTTCTTAGCAGCATCAGACAAGTTCAACTTACCAAGATCCTTGATCTTCTGATCAGGAGTGGTAGTATCATCCTTCTTGTCATCCTTCTTAGGAGCCTGCTTGTCGTCCTGCTTTGAATCCAATGAATCCTCAGTGTACTCGCTGCTACCAAACACAGCCTTCTTCACAGCCTGATACTGAGCCTCAGTAATCTTGCCATCAAGCAAATCATTGTATGCCTTACCAAGCTTCTCAGCACGAGTACCAGCATACTGAGCAAGCAAATCAGGCTGGAACTCATCTACTGTAGGATTCGCAATACCACGCTTACGAGCTTCAGCAGCAACGCCCTCAGCAGAAGAATTATTCAATGTATCGTTTGGATAATCAAGAAGACGGTGAGATTCTGCAGCGTCTTGTTCATCCTCAGCTTTTTGCAACATGGCTTTAAGCTCTTGGTAAGAGCTTGTTTTAGAGGTGCGAATATTATTTGCTACAAAACCAAGTCCACGCTGTTCTGCCTCTTGAGCTAACTGAGTACGCTCAGTATCAGTAGCAGGAACTTTTGCAGCCATTGCTGGGGTTGCCATTGCGAAGCCGGCAAGCAAAGTAGCGCCAGCAGCGAAAGCAGCGATAGCCTTCTTATTCATCATTTTAATTTCCTTTCTTCTTCTCCTCCGTGCAGGTACACGAAGAAAAATCTTAAACATCCAACAACATTCAAAACATTGTGGATAACCACCATCTAGAGCACCTAGCTAGCAGCTGTTATTAACATACCCCCCCCCCCGTTTAAAAAAGTCAAGTCCCAATCACACAAAATAAACAGAAAAAAATAATGTTACACACAAACTAATCCACAATAAAAACTATTTTCACCATAATATTTGCGGATTAACACTAATAAAACCGTAAAAATACATTATTTCAAGGTTTTTAAAGAATTTTCCCAGACTTTTCTCAGGAAACTACTCAGACAAGAACACTAACACTATAAAACCATTGAAAAATCAACATTCCACACACATCACACACGCAACACGCCGACATCCCACCACTCTTCACTCTGCCTATCTCTTCTCCCGCATTTGTTCCCCTTTTTAGCAAATATAGAAACAAACACGGGCGCGAGAACTGCCTTCGCGCTCAAAGCGTAGCGCGCGAAGGCAATTCGGAGCGCTGAGCCGCTCAAACGTAAAGTCCAGTGGACTTTACGCGAGGCGAAGACGTGAGCGCGCTGTAACGCGCGAGCGATTTTCCCGAGATTGTTTACGTATTTGGAGATTTTGGAAACAAACACGGGATAAAAATAGGCGAAAACAGGCGACATATTAAAAGCATTTATTAATTAACACAAAACCGTTGAAAACACTACTGTTTTGCCATAAACATTTCACAAAATCAGTGGTAAAAATATGCTGGATTTTCACGAAAATCAAGGTATGATTTCTCTAAATCTTCACGAAATCAATGGTACCGCTCGATTTTATATTTAACACAAAATAACGCAAAATGGCGCAATACATACAAAAAGGTCTTTGCACACATTACGCACAAAGACCTTTTTATATTAGTCCTACTGTATTCAGCACCATTCAGCACTAAACACAAGCGGTAGCTTAGCGACGAATCTTACGGAAGGTTGCACCAGCACCAGCCAAAACGCTAGCAGTCAAAGCAATAAAAGCAATGCCAACACCAGAATTAGGCAATCCTTCACCCTGAGTAGCAGTACCATTCTTCACAGTAATATCAGTCCAACCAAGCTGATTGCCCTGCTCATCAACAAGAACAACCGTATGCTTGCCAGAATAACCAGCAGGGAACATGGCATCAAACTGAGGCTTACCATTAACCAAGCGAACAGTCACATAATCCGTACCCTCAGCACCCTTAAGAAGACGAGGACTAGAGTAAATGAACGCATAAGCTTTTGCGGAACCATCACGATTCAAACGATCAAGGAACGCCTGGTTAGAAATGCTCAAAGTCACTCTATTAACAGCGCCAGCACCAGCAACATTATTAGTGCCAACCGTAATCATGCCCTTCAATTCTGGCAACAAGTCAGCAACAGAAGCTGGAGCAACAGGAACACCAGCATGCGCAGACACAGGAGCAGACACAGGTGCTGAAGCAGGTGCAGAAGCAGGAGTTTGAGCGGACGCAGATGCAGAAGCAGCGGATGGAGACGATGAAGCTGCAGCAGGAGTCGATGCGGATGGAGTTGTTACAGATTGAGTCGAAGACGAGGATGGAGTGCTGTCATCATCAAAAGATGGCGTCTCATCCGACGGCTTCGAAGGAGTTGGAGTCACAGGATTAGACGGAGTCGTATGATCTGGATTCACTGGATTCACAGGCTTTGGAACAACTGGATCTGTATTCTTCTTACCACCAACAAGCTCACTCACATCAGCTGGAGCAAGCTTATAGTCAGCAACCTTATCGCCGTCAACCTGTGCTAGAGCATCATGAACGTTAAACTTTGGTGCTTGAGGTTCTTCCTTCTTAGGATTCTGAACTTCTTGAACCTTAGTTTCTTGCTTTACAAGCAATTCCTCAGCCTTAGTTACGCCCTTATTAGCAGCCTTGAGAAGGTTTTTCTTGCTCTGGAGCTGCTTTTGCAACTTTCCAAGCTCCTCAGCAGCCTTATTATACTCTGATGAGCCTGCTGGGCCAGTCTGTTCCTTTGCCAACGCGTCAAACTTTGCTTGAGCGGTCGCAACCTGACCTTCAAGAGTCTTAACATCGTTACGAATGGTTGCAGCCTGAGTGTAGGCCTTAACCATGCTCGTAGCCTTATCGTTCAATTCGCTGAAAGAACTGGCAATCTTTTGAGCGTTTTCTAACTGTTCTTGAAGCTTCGTCTTTTCAGCACCAGTAGCCTTAGCAACCTTAGCTTGCAAAGCCTTAACACTACCTTCTGCCATCTGCTTCAAAAGTAACGCGTTCTGAGCCTTCTGGTTGGCTAAATCTTGAGCCGCCTTAAACTCGGCATCTTCTTTAGTAGTGTCAACCTTTGGTTCTGGTGCTGGAGGAGTCTGAGGGTCAGTCTTATGTTCGTCTGGGTTGACTGGAATCTCTGGCTTAGTATCATTGCCGTTCGGGTCATGGTCCTCATCAAACATGTGAGGGTCGAACTTTGGCAATGGCTTATCACTACCATTATAATTCTTATGAGTATTATACATTTGGTCGTAATAATTCTCATACTCATTTTCAGTGTTCTGGAGCTGGTCCCATTCCGAACCAGAGCCATAAATATCATCTTCTGGCTTAACGGTTGGAGTAGTTACTGGGGCTGGCTTTGGAGGGTTGTTAGGAACTTCGTCAGGGTATCCAGCTGGGGTTGTTACAGGATTATTAGCTGGAACCTCGTCAGCAAAGGCGAAGCTACCGACGAATCCGCAAGATACCACGATTGATGCGGCAGCTATACCAGCAATCGCTTTCTTATTCAACATGATCTTCCTTTCTTCTTCCTTCTCACGTATAAGCGTGCGAAGAGAGCAATCGCAAGAATACAACTGAATATTCTCGAAATCTCATCCATAAAAACATGGACTATCAGCACTTAGAATACCCCCCCCCCCGTAGCCCTAAATCAATATTTTCACACAAAAACACGCGTCATTTTTTACACAAAATTTGCGCAAATCAGCCGAACGGCTACTAATAGCCGTTCGCTCCGACCTGCCTTTTCGCTTAGAGCGTAGCGCGAAAAGACAATTCGGAGCGCTACACCAATCCACACATATAAAGTGGTAATATTATGCAATTCAAATCTTTTCTAACGCTAAGCTGTTTAGGAGCAAACACATAACTCGTTCCAATTCTTTTTGAAAACTTCGCCTTAAATTTATCAAGAGAAACCGTTTTGAACACATTTCCAGATTTAACTTCAATCGCAGATATACGCATTTTGCCAGCAGAATCCAGAAAAGCTTTAGAAATCAAAAAATCTATTTCCATAGTATTTTCCGAATTTTCTTTATCTCTATTTGAATAGAAAAATAGGCGATGCCCAGATGCTATTAGCTGTTGAGCAACAACGTTTTCAACTAGCATTCCTTCATTAATTGAGATTTTTCCAAATAAAATTTCTTTATAAAGATCATTAGACGCAATACTACTATCTGAAAGTATCATAGAAGCCAACAACCCAGTATCAGCCATATAGCATTTTACTAACGCATCATCCGCATTAAGATTCAAGCCTACATTTGGATCTGTAGATTTGTAGCAATTATTTGTAATACTCGCATCCGAAAGCCAAAAAAACGCATCCTTATAATCGCGCATACGAGCATTCTTACCCAAAGACGTAATCCTATACCTTTTTTCATGCCTAGAAAGCTGTGCTGGTATTCCATCAAACACAGCCATAACTTTCATTTCATACCCTTTTGCAAACTTTGCAGCATCCTGCCTATAGAGTGAGAGAATACGACGCTTAACCCTATCTACTCGAGCAAAATCCCGCGAAGCAACATATTCATTTACAGACTGCGGCATGCCACCAACTAGCATATATTCTCTAAAAAGTCGCATCGCTTTTTTATGTAAAGCATCTGGCAAAGGATTTAACTCATCAAATGAACTCTTAATAACAGTCGATAGATTTTCTTCTCCACAAGCCCACAGAAATTCTTCAAAATCAAGAGGATACATGCGTTCTTCTTGTTCTTCAGACGGAATCACTATTGTTTCAACATTATGTTTAATCGAAAGTAACGAGCCAGTCTCTATATAGTCGTATCTACCATCTGCAACTAGTTGTTTTATAAATTCTCTAGCCTGTGGGAAAAATTGCACTTCATCAAAAACCATTACCGATTCGCGATTATAAAGTTTCACACCATACAGTGCAGATATGTACGTAAAGAAAGTGCTTAAGTCTGAACGATAATCTTCAAATAACCGAAGCGCATCTTTTGAAGCTTGCGAAAAATCAATAAGAATATAAGATTTGTACTCATTTCTTGCAAACTCTTCAACTATAGTGCTTTTCCCAACTCTTCGAGCACCCGTTACCAAAAGTGCTGTTGAACCGCGATCAGCATTCTTCCAATCGAGCATTTTTTGATAGAATTTTCGCCTTAACATATAACACCACTTTTAATACCACTTTTAATTAACACAAAACCGTTGAAAACACTATGTTTCATAGTATATATTTCACGAAAACCAATGTCAATATATGCTGATTTTTCACCAAATCAAGGGTAAAAATATGCCGATTTTTCACGAAAATCGATGTACTATTTCTCTAAATCTTCACGAAATCAAGGGTATCGCGCGATTTTACATTTAACGAAAACTAGCAAAAGCTGGAAGTCTACTTCTAAGTTAAACTATCAGGTAAGCTGCGCTAATGTCTTCGCTTGTGCTGAAAGCACACCGTGCTTTCAGCCTGAGCAAACTCAATTTTTTAGCACAGAATCCAAACTCTTCATTCCAGAATTATTCAAATTCTCAAGAGATAAAATCTGCGTTCGCGCCAAATTTCTAAGTTCCACCATACTTACCAGATTTGGAAACTATGCCAATAGCATTTGTTGATTCTACCCATCTTTTAGGAGATAAAGTAAAAGCATTAGAACCAGCCTCATTCTTAAAGGAGTCGAATTCGACCCCTTTAAAATTCGGGTTGTTAATACTCTCCCACAATCCCAAGAATTCAATAGTATTCTTCACTCTCAGCCAGTTTTTCACAACATCTTTAGGCTCTTCTTTGTTTTTATATCTCGCAATATCGGTTAAACTAACGTAATCATTCATAAAATCTTCCGTATAAACCTGAATTGTAAAGCCTTTTGCCTTAATAATATCTTTTTTAATATTTGACGCATTAGACATAATTTCCCCCTAATTTTTACGCAAATCTACGCAAATAGTTGCTTTATTTGATTTGTTTACTTTATTTCTATGCACTTAACACAAAACCCATGAATCACAAGCAAAATTACAGAATCAAGCACAAGTCACAAAACATCTAACAACTAGCAGAAAACTAGCATGCATCAGCGCATAAACATAATTCTATAAGATTTCACAGATAAGAATCAACAAACTCGGATTATGATACAAACACACTACAAGGTTGCATAGGTTACACCAAGTGAGGTAGAGATTCGAGATTTTTCGCAGCGGATGAAGCGAACCTCAGCATGAAATGGTGATTCGCTGAAGCAGCAAGAAAAATCGAGAATCTCGGTGATGAAAGATACGAAAAAGTTTTAGATATTCAGAAGGTTTGATGTATTTCTATACGAGCAATAAAAGAGGAGCGTAGCGACGGGAGTTGCGAGGAGAGAAATACATCAAACCTCGCGCAATACCAAGTAAGGAGCGCGCAACACAAAATAGGAAATACGCTCGCACGCTCTAAGAGGAAAGGCAGGTCGTCGCGCAAAAAGCGGAAGCAACCGACGCGGAAATACCGCTCGCGCAGCCAAAGCACTCAGGCAGGTCTTCGCACAGCAAGAGAATCAAGGCGCGCGCGGAAAGACGGCCAATCCGTACGCATTGCCGTAAGCAGCTTTAGCTTCGGAACATCATCAATCGGCACCCACTTGATTTCCATACTCTCGTCGTCGTGCGCGCACGGATTCACACTATGCCCCGGCTTTTCAAACGCAAAAACCGTTGTATAACGCCAATTCCCGTGATTTTCGCAATACGCTCCAACAACATCAATGTCTTGAGACGTTATGTTCGCTTCTTCAAACGACTCGCGCAACGCGCCCTCAATCGCAGTTTCACCATCAGATATTGCGCCGCCAGGAATCCCCCACGTGCCACCTTCCGCGCTCCAAAGCGCGCGATGTTGCATAACAACGTGAGTCACGCGCCCAGTGGCATCGCCTCGCCTAGCAAGCAACACGCCAGCAGCGCCATTATGGCCCCAATGCTTGCGCCCGCAATCGCACATAACCCATCCGTCTCCTGGCTGATGCACGTTTTCTTTAGGCACTTGCGCGGAAGCAGGATCGTCCTTAATCGCCTCGCTTTCTAACTTGCGACTATTCCACAAATCTTGCCAAGCGTACCCAAGATCGCAAACCATCTGCCTTAGCAGAGGCAAGCTGATTCCAAGAACTCCATGCGGATCGCCCTGAATTCCCTCAATAAATGCCCCGCCAAAGCCTTCTAGCGTAAAGGATCCTGCCACTTCCAGCGGCTCGCCAGTTTCTACGTACGCGCGTATCTCCTCATCGCTCATATGTGCAAAAGTCACGCTTGCGCGACTCACTTTGCACACTGTTTTGCCACTTTTCGTGTCGATTAAGCAATGGCCAGTAAACAATTCTCCAGTTTTTCCGCTCATTCGCTTAATCCGCTCAAATGCCACTTCAGGAGTATGCGGCTTGCCGTAGCATTCGCCGTCTAGCAAAAACATGGAGTCGCAGCCAACAATAAGCACACTATTGGAATCAGCGGAAGACTTGTTCACGTGCGCAAAATCGTGAATATCAAAAGTCTTAGTAGGAACTTTTACGCCCGAAAAATCGCGAGTTTGCGCGGTATCTACGTTATGCGTTATATGCGATTGCGAATCGTTTGTCAAAGCGCTACTAGCAGTTTCAGAAGATTCAGATTCTGCAGACTCAGCCTCAGCCTCCAGAGGATACCCCACAACCAAATCGCCACTAGCCGAAGCCGCCGCATTTGCAACAAGCTTCCACGACTCATACGCCGCAAAAGCCTTTGCTTGCGCCAAAATCGAAACGCGCTCCTCGGCGCTCATCTGCTCCACGCTAACACCTTGCGCATTTGCAGCATTACGCAACGCCGCTGGCTCATCTACCTCGCTCACGTGAATCACAGGAATCACGCCTGCAGCAGTCAACACAGATCTACGCGCTGGCGATTGAGAAGCTAAAATCAACGAAACTGTCATACCTTACTCTTCCTTTTTACAACTTCACACAAATTATTCGCGAGTTATTGCAACGCCAATAGAATCAACATGCACGTGCAAAACTTTCCAATCGCAGCCGCTTAAAAGCGGTTCTGCAATTTTTTCTATTTTTTCGCTTATATTAGTAGCGTTATTTTCATCTACGGTTGCTGGCGACTTTTCCTCATAGAACACCGCCGCGCAAGATCCAGCTCCCGAGATTGCAGCCGCAAACCCCTTGTCTCGCAAAGCTTTTACTAAATCCCAAGTTGGTTGCATAAGACTTGCTCGGTATTGCTGGTGAATAGCGTCTTGAGTAGCTGTAAAAAGCAAATCGTTTCTAGAAAGAGTGGATTTTACGCAAGAATCGCAAGAGTTGGCAGAATCGCGAGAATCACCAAAATCACCAAAATCACCAAACGCAATCGGCAATAAGCAAGCGCGCGAAACGTTAAATACGGCATCTACATATGGCACTTTTTCTGGAAGCGCTTGGCGAGCCATTTGAGTTGAAAGAGTAAAGTTTGGCACAAAAATCGTTGCACGAATTTGCTTAGAAACGCCGTATCGAACAGTGTGGAACTCATCGCCATTCTTCCAACTGGTTGTCAATCCGCCAAAAACCGCTGGAGCAACATTATCTGGGTGACCTTCAATCGCAGCTGCAAGCTCAAAAATCGCCTGCTTATTAAGATTTCCATTATGCGCAAAAGCCCAAGCTGCAGCTACGCCCGAAACAATCGCACTGGCGGAAGACCCCATTCCGCGCGCTTGAGGAATGCGATTATGCGCTTCTAGAGTAAATCGCAAACGCGGCAAGCCAAACGCTTCGCACGCTTTGCGAAACGCGCGAACAACAAGATGCGTCTCGTCTTTTGGCAACGTATCTTCGCCTTCGCCATGAATAATCACGCGAACATCTTGTGAATCGTCAAGCGTATCATTAAGCGTAAAAACTAGCGAATCCGCATAATCAAGCGCAATTCCTGCAACGTCAAATCCCGACCCAAGATTTGCGCTGGTTGCTGGCACGCAAACTGACACACTGTCGCATACTGGTTTCATTTCGCACCTTTTCCGTTCGAGCAGCCTACTTAATTACTTAATTACTCAATAATTACTCAATTACGCGATTACTCAATTACTCAATAATTCGCAAAGCAAGAGGCTTTGCACACACAACATCCACTTTTTGCAAATCAGCAAGAATTGCGCGCAAATCCGCCTCTGTACAATCTTTTACAAGCACACGCAAAGCGTCAGGACCGCCGATTCCGCAAGCTGGGCAATCGCCCTCGCCCTCATATTGAGTTTGGCAAAGCATAGGCAATCGTTCCGCGTTAACTCCATGCGCATCAAACACATCCATCACTTCGCTGCAAAGAGCAAGTGAAGTATCCTCCATGCTGCATCGCACAACAAAATCCGCACGAATCGAGCGCGTGGAAGCCAAAGATTTTGCGTTATACATTGGCACGCTGGCATCGCTGCAACCGCGCGCTATGTTTCTAGCAGCTCCAACAATATCTCCAACAACCGCGCTGGCTGTTGGCGCACCACCAGCGCCGCGGCCGTAAAACATAAGATCATCCGCCGCTTGCGCTTTAACAAAAACGGCGTTAAAGCTGCCATGAACGGAAGCCAGCGGATGCTCTTTGCTAACCAACGCTGGGTAAACGCTTGCGCTCACACAGCCACTCGAATCGCAAGCAACCGCTGCAAGCAGCTTAATCACGCGATTTTCTGCACTTGCCGCAGCAATATCTGCGGCCGTAATCGCGCTAATTCCTTCAACGCTAACGTCATCAATGCTTATTGGCATCTGGAATGCAAGCGTTGCAAGAATAGCAGCCTTGTTCGCCGCATCAAATCCTTCAACGTCGCCTGTAGAATCCGCCTCCGCGTATCCCTTTTCTTGAGCCGCGCGTAAAGCCGAATCAAAATCAAGCCCGCGAACCGTCATCTCGTCAAGAATATAGTTTGTAGTTCCGTTTACGATTCCAAAAATTTGCGTGATTTTGTCGCCTACAAGCGACTCTCTAAGCGGACGCAAAATTGGGATTGCACCTGCAACAGACGCCTCGAAACTTAAATCCACTCCGTTTTTTTGCGCACACTCGTAAAGTTCTGGACCAAACTTTGCAAGTAACGCTTTGTTCGCTGTTACAACCGACTTTCCGCATTCTAGCGCGGTTTTTACAAATGTGTGTGCTGGCTCCAATCCGCCAATTAGCTCAACAATTATGTCTATATCTTCTCGTTTACAAATCTCTTCCGCGTCTGCGCTTAGAAGATTTTTGGCAATCCATGGAGCGTCCACATCTTCTGGATGTAAGCACGCAACTGCCGCAAGCTCTAGCGGGGCGCCGATTCGCGCCGATAAGTCAGAGTTTTCTTCCACTATTAGACGCGCTGTTTGCGATCCTACTGTTCCGGCGCCTAAAAGCCCCACGCGGATTGGCTCAGCAGAAAAGTCGCCAGCAACCGATCCATCACTATTTTCTGCATTTACCGTAACCATAAAATCGCCTCCAATATCCCAAATAATCCCAAATTAATCTGGAATAAATCCAGAATCAATCCCTAATAGACCCGTAATCTAAATCACACTAAACGCGTTCTCGCTCACACAAAAAGCATTATCATATTCATAAGCACTGAAACCACAAGGAAACCCATAATGCCGACTGTTCCGTAGAGCGCCTTTGTTCCAGCGCTCCCGCGAATTTCAAGCGGCGAATCGTAGAATTCGAGATATTTTTTACTCCTCGCTAACAGCACAATTCCAAACACAAACATAACAATCATGAACATCGCGTAAAGACCTATGAACATGAATCCAGGAGCCAAATCCGCGATTTCTTGCGTTGTAAGATTCTCAACTTTAATTAAGTTCCCGTTTGAATCCATCATATTGTCGGAAATCCACATCGCTATAACGCTTCCTTGGAAGTTTACAATCATGTGCAAAAATACACTGTATCTAAGCTGTGATGTACGCGCATACATGTAGCCGAACACAAGCCCCAGCCCAAAAGCATAGAAGAACTGGAACATGTTCATATGGAACAGCGCAAACGCCAGAGCCGAGAACACAATCGCGCGCTTTTCGCCATACACTCGCAGCCTGTCTATAATCTGCTTTCTAAACAGCCATTCCTCCACAACTGGAGCAAGGAAAACAACGAAAATTATGGTTTCCCATACGTTTCCGCCTGCCACTATGTCTGCAATCCTGTTTTCAGCTTTGCCGCCAGATATAAGCGCAGAAATCGCCAAACCTAGGTAGCTTCCTGCGTACATTATCGGTACGCTCACTGCGAAAAATCCACCAAACTGTCTGAACGTCATTGTGAATTTGCGTGTTTCTACCGCTGGCACTCGTCTTAAAACAAGCATCGCTATCGGCAACGCTATTAAGTATTGCGCAATGTCTGACGAAACGAAGGAGCTTAGCGAAGGACTTAGAACACCTTTTGGAACGAACAAGCCTATAAGTTCACCTATTAAAATAGTTGCAAGAATCCAAACAAATAGGAATAAGCATAGCGATATGCCAACATCTCCTTGACGTTTTCGCGCTAGATGGTACATGTCGTTATGCTGAGTTTTCCGCATTTTTACCTCTTCGTTTGTGTTTTAATTTTTCTTTTAAATCTGATTTTATACAGACTTTAAGATTTGATATTTGCGCGAATTTGCACAAATTCTTCGGTTGCTGGCGACTAATCCTCAAAAACTATGATTTTTAAGATTGTTTCAGTCTAAAATCACGCCTTCAATAAGCTTTGTGATTAAATCACTGTAGCTTATTCCGGTTGCTTCCCAAGCTTTTGGATACATGGAGATTGGCGTAAATCCAGGCATTGTGTTGATTTCGTTAATCATTACATGCCCTTCTGGAGTAACGAAGGAATCCACGCGACTAAGTCCTCTGCCATCTGCCGCTTTGAACGCTGCAAGCGCTGTTTTGCGCACAAGTTCCAAAGTTTCTTCTGGCAGATTTGCTGGCACTTCCACGTGTGAAGCTGCGGAATCCATGTATTTGCTGTCAAAATCATAGAACTGGTCTTCTCCAGCCTCGCGCTTGTCAAGCACAACTTCTCCAGGCCAGCTTGCCTGAGGCTCGTCGCCGTCGCGCGCCGCAAGAACAGCGCACTCGATTTCGCGCGCATCAATTCCCTGCTCTACCAATACTCGCCAATCGTGCTTTGAAGCCTCATAAACGGCATCTGCTAAAGCCTTAGCATCGCGCGATTCAACTTTTGTAACTCCAAAACTAGATCCTGCTCTGCTTGGCTTTACAAAAAGCGGATACTCGAGTTTTGCTTCTTCAACTTGCTCAAGAATTTCGTTTGCATATGAGTCGAAGTGATTTGCCGCGTCGCTAGCAAACTTTCGCACATCCAGTGCGATTCCTGGAGCAACATCAATTCCTGCTGCCTTAAAAAGTTGCTTAGCGTAATACTTATCCATGCACGCGGCGGATGCCAAAACTCCGCAACCAACGTATGGAACTTGCATCATTTCTAGCAAGCCTTGCAAAGTGCCATCTTCGCCGTTTGGACCGTGAAGAACTGGGAAAACTGCGTCAATATGACCTAAGCTTGTAAGCGTGCCATCCGCCTCTCGCACCAAAAATCCATCTGCTCCCTTTGCAGGATCTAGCACAACATCGCGCGTTTCCGCGGTTTTTGTTATTACCGGAAGCTCTCCTTCTTCCATACGGAAGTTTCGCGGATCTTCGCCGCCAACAATCCACTCGCCTTGCTTTGTGATTGCAATGCGCACGATTTCAAATCGACTTTCGTCTACAGCACTGAGTACTCCAGCAGCAGATATGCAAGAAATCGAATGTTCGTCTGCTTTACCGCCATACAAGAACACTACACGCTTTTTAGTCATTTTTTTCCTTTGAAAATTATTTTAATTATCTTAGTTATTTAGTTATTTTAGTTATTTTGAATTATCTACGCGCACTGCTTATCAGGCGCTTCACTATTCTTCGCAAACATCTTCCTTAAAAAGCATTGCAAGCATTTCTTGGCAAGAGATTCCTTCTTCAAGCACTCGAGCCATTGCGCTTGCAAGCGGAGTTTCAACGCCTAAACGCTTGCCCATCGCTACAACCGCGCCAGTTGTTGGCACACCTTCAGCCACACCATTGCTTACGGCAGTTGCTTCCTCAACGCTCATGCCTTTTCCAAGATTTGATCCAAAAGTGTAATTGCGGCTTAGAGGAGACCCGCAAGTTGCCACTAAATCGCCAAAGCCTGCAAGACCTGCAAAAGTGCGAGAATCTGCGCCTTCCGCAACGCCCAATGCCGTCAACTCTGCAAGACCGCGCGTTTCAATCATAGCAGCCGTGTTTTCGCCGTATCCTGCGCCTCGAGCCATGCCAACTGCGAGCGCAACCACGTTTTTAAGCGATCCGCACATTTCTACGCCGATTACGTCGGTTGATACGAATGCTTTAAAGTAACTATTTGAGCATGCTTTTGCAACGACTTCGGCATTTGCGCGATTTTCACACGCAACAACAGCCGCTGCGTGCTGCCTTAATGCCACTTCTTTGCTTAAGTTTGGACCCGATAGTGCTGCGAAGCGGCTTCGAGGCAAGCTTAAAGCTTCGCACACAACTTCGTCCATACGCTTTCCTGTTGTACGCTCAATGCCTTTCATAAGCGAAACAACAATCGCATTTTGCGGAATTTTGCCAGCAAATTCTTCGAGCGCAACGCGCGCAAACTGTGCTGCAATTGCCACGACTACAATATCCGCGTTTGCTACAGCTTCTTCGCGATCCCCAGTAGCTGTCATGTTTTCTGGCAATCGCTCTACGATTGGCAGCCTCACTTCGTTGCGGTGATTATCTCGAATGCCTTCAACAATCTGTGGCTCTATTGCCCACATTGTCACTTGATTTCCTGCGTCTGCAAGCACTTGCCCAAACGCAGTACCCCAAGCTCCAGCACCCAACACCGTAACATTCATGTTTACGCCTTGCCTTTCGATTTATGAGTTTGTAAATTACTTTGGTCGTAAGCCATTTGTAGCGATTTACAACTAGTCAAGTTATAGTCAACTTAGTCAACTTTTAATCACACTATTACACAATTCTACACAGTGCGCTTTACGGATGATTCACAAAAGTTTTACGGCTTAATGAACCGCAAATTTACAGCCACTATTCTTTGACTCTATTCTTTGACTCTCTTCATAAGTCTATAGTCAAAGTATCCTTCTGGTGCTTTTTCGCCGCGAATCTCTTCCATAATTTCCGTCATTCGCACGCGAATACGACGAGCTAATTCGGCAGCAGATTCCATAGGCGGCAAATCACCCCAATTTTCCATATCTTTAAGAAGATCCGAATAATCAAGACGCGCATCGTAGCACATTACAACATTCTTCTTTGGCCATGGCCACCAATGATTGATGCTTGCAGCACCCCAGACAACGGCGCAAAATAGCGGAATTTGATGCCCCAGCCTACGCGATGCTTCTAGTGCAATTACGCCCACTCCTGGCTTCATGCTCATAGGCCATTTTTGTGGGTCTCGCGTAACCGTTCCTTCTGGCCATACGCTAAGAGGTCTACCATTTGTTAGGATTTTAATCGATTCTTCCTCTATTTCACGCGCCTTTCCGCTTCTACGAGGTACTGGTTGCATTCCAACAAGCTGGAACCATTTTCCCATGATTGGCCAATGCGCGAGTTCTGCTTTTGCCATGTATCGCGGACGACGGCCTTGGTGGAATAGGGACGTCATTGGCACAAAAACGTCGAACATTGTAACGTGCGTGCAAGCGGTTATAAACACGCCTTCTTCTGGCACATTTTCTAATCCCCAAGCGCGCACTTTACAACGAGATCTAAGCACGCGAGACGTTCCTTCGAGAAGTCGCTCAGTTGCCTTTGGATTTTGCGCGTTGATTTCTGCCGTATTTGGCGTCCGCGCGCCCGTTGGGTAGTAATAAGTAGGATCAACTAACTTGTGTGCTCGCGCTAAGCGTTCTACTTGCTCATCGCTGAGCGGCTTAACTGCGCTTCTAGGCGAAGGCTTTCCTTTAGATACCATACGTCTATTGTGCCGCAAACTATAAACCGCAAAATATTCCACAATCACTCACATAAATTCCACCAAACTGGGTAGAGATTCGAGATTTTTCGCAGCGGATGAAGCGAACCTCAGCATGAAATGGTGATTCGCTGAAGTAGCAAGAAAAATCGAGAATCTCGGTGATTAAGTGGTACGCAATTGTTAAAGATATTCAGAAGGTTTGATGTATTTCTATACGAGCAATAAAAGAGGAGCGTAGCGACGGGAGTTGCGAGGAGAGAAATACTCAAACCTCGCGCAACGTTAAATAGGAAAATCGTTAGCGCGGTCTAAGCGCTCACGCAACGACTGATCGTAGTTTCGGCACAATTCTCGCTACCAACCCGTGTTTAGGCGAGCACACCCATGCTAGAACAAACATAAAAGTGGCAACCAAAACGATTGTTCCGCCAGTAGCAGTGTCTAAACTCCAAGACAAGTACATTCCAAGAATCGAAGAAGCGCACCCAATAGCAGGCGCCAAAATCATCATTTTCCCAAGTCTGTCGGTAAGCAATCGCGCAGTCGCTGCAGGCGTGATCAAAAGCGCTAAAACAAGCACGTTTCCGATTATTTGCACAGATACTACTACAGCAATCGCAACTAAAACGTATAGCATTCCATCCAACCACGCTACTGGCAACCCCATTGCTCGGCTTGTTTCTCGATCCATTGAAACGCATACTAGCTCTTTGTGGAACATCATTAGAAGCGTTACGATTATTAGCCCTGTTATTGCTACTACAGCAATGTCGGAGTCTGGGATTCCTGTAATGGAGCCGAATAGGAACGATTCCAGGGATCCTGCATAGCCTGAAGCTTTTGATATTACTACGATTCCGAGCGCAAATGCGGACACAAAAAATACGCCGATAAACGAGTCTTCGCGAAGTCTTCGATTTTGGCTAAATATTGATACGATTAGCGCTGTTGCAACTCCTGCTAGCGCTCCACCAAATAGCAAGTTTCCTTGCAACACAAATGCGATTGCGAGTCCTGGAAAAACGGAGTGAGCTACTGCGTCTCCAATAAACGCCATTCCGCGCAGCACTACGTAGCATCCTACAACTCCGCATATTACGCTAGAAAGGCACGCCACGATAAGCGCTTTGAGCAAGAACCAAAGGTCTGGGTTTGTAAGGTCTTGTATAAAGTCGATTGGAGATAGCATTATTTTTCTACCACACTTTCATGCGCCATAACGCGCTCTACTGCTTTGATTAGTGGATTTTGCGCATCCACATGGAATGTTTGCACCCATTGATTTGCGTTTAACGATTCTGGAACGCCGTCGCCCACTATGCTTCCGTCGAAAAGCATGATTCTAGAACACGAGTTTATGGATCCGATTATGTCGTGCGAGCTCATCAAAATCGCTTCTCCCGACTTTGCTAAATCCAAAAAAAGACTCGTGAGCAGCTCTTGAGTAGGCATATCTAAGCCTGTAAATGGCTCGTCTAAAAGCATCAATCGCGGCTGCCCTGCGAGAGCGCGCGCAACGAGTACGCGCTGCCTTTGTCCTCCTGAAAGCTCTCCGATTGTGCGATCTCTAAAATCAGCCATTCCTGTGCGCTCAAGAGAAGCGAGCGCTATCTCGTAGTCTTCTTTTTTTGCGCGACGAACGTAGCCAATGTGACGAATGCGGCCCATCATTACCACGTCTAGTACGGAAAGTGGAAAATCCCACGCAATATCGTGACGTTGTGGCACGTATCCAACGTTGTTTACTCGCGAATTAATCAAAGATTCACCGCTTTTGCTAGCGTGTACTTCAAGCTTTCCAGAATGCGGTATTAGCCCCATAATCGCGCGGAAAAGCGTTGTTTTTCCAGCTCCATTTGCACCAAGAAGTCCCACAAATTCGCCGCTTTTAATCGTAAACGAAACGTCTTTTACAATCGTGCGACTGCCGTAACTTACGATTAAGTTTTGCGCGCTTATAACAGTATTCGCGTCCATAATTGTGTACATATTTCCCTCATCAATCCTCATCATTTAAATCCAACTTAAATCCAACATCAATCCACCATCAATCTCACTTCAAGCACTTTGCCAAAGAATCCGCGTTCGCTCGCATCATATCCGCGTAAGTTCGCACTTTAGAGTCGAAAGCATCTCCATAAATCGGGCACACTTTTACGTGCGCCTGCGCCGCAAGCTCTTTAAGTACAGACGAACGTGAGATCAAATTTGGCTCCAAAAACACAGCTGGAATCTCTAAATCGCGCAAAATCTGCTGCAATCTACGCCTATCTTGCACGCTCGGTTCGCTCGAAGGATTAATCGTTACAAATCCTGCAATATTCACGCCGTAAGTTTTACCCAAGTACGCAAAAGCGTCGTGCGTTGTAACCAAATTGCGCTTCTCTTTTGGTATTGATGCTACTTTTCGCCTCATATACGCGTCTACATCTAGAAGCTTGTTAATGTATCGGTCCGCATTCGCGCGATATTTACGAGCATTTTTCGCATCCACTTCGCAAAGGCGATCTGCGATTGTGCGCACGTATGCTATGCCATTTTTTACGGATTGCCACAAATGCGGGTCAATGTCGCCGTGAACGTGCTTTCCTAAAACTGCTTGTGGCAGCTGATAAATCTTCTGCCTTGCAGCTCCCAAAAATCTGTATCCTTGTTCTGCCGGAATCTCTTTCAAAGCGTTAGTTGGAACTTCTACAACCACATCGCGAGGCTTGTAATACACGCGTTTTGGTGTAGTGGAGCGCTTTTCTTGCAAAGTATCTACGCGGTACACAAATCCGCGTTTTGCCAAGTCGTAAGCTAAATCTGCATGACCCTTGTTCAGCACTACGCTCGCTCCACGTTTTTTGGCTATTTTTTGCGCGTTTACGCCTACAGCAAATCGCATTTTGGTGTTTCCAAGGCTAGACACTACCTCGTTTTGTGCGTTTAACATATCGGCGTGCAAGTCAAGCGTGTATTCGCCTGGCTTGCTAAATGCCCAGCTTAAATGCGTGTGTGCGTCTGCTGGCAAGTCTACGTGGTCGTTTGCGCTTATTCCGTTTGCGCTGTTAAAGTATGTTTCTACGCTTCCAAAAGTGCCAGTCAAATATGCGAATAGCGCGCCAGGCCCTTTTACTTTTGTGGCTGTTAAGCGTATTCTGTCAGACCTTTTCATGTTGTATGCGTTAGGTTTTATTACGGTTGCGCGACCTTCTTTTGTTGCCGTAGATGGCGCGTTTGATTGCAAAGATTGACCTGACTTTTCTAGTTGGCTGGCTTGTTTTGAATTTGTTTTTGTTTTATTGAGATTGTTTAGCGATGCGAGTCCACCAGCAGCCGCCGAGGGCGATTCTTCCGCACGCTTTTGCGTATTTGCACTTGTGGAGCCTTGCGCATTATTCGCTTCTTCGCTTGGCTGCGCAGCCATGCGTTCTGTAGCAAGCCCCAGCCAAATTGTATCCAAAGACACGTCTTCTACCATTGGAATAATATCTGCCGCGTGCTTCACACTTTCTTCCGCAAGTTGCACATTTGGCACACCTTTTCGCAAATTCGCGTCCAAAGCTGTAATAACGCCGTGTTCTTCAAGCATCATGTAGTTGCTAAAAGCCACATCAGCGTACACAACATCTCGAATTGAGCGCAAACGCGGCTCATACGAATGTGGATCCGCGTTGTCTGGCACAATGGCGCTAACGTTGGCTGCTTCCCCTGCCACATTCGCCACCATGTCTCGTAGAACGCCCGTAGTTGTCACTACGTTAATGCGACCATCGCGATGTACTGCACGATTCCCATTAGCACTACCACAAGCAGACAGCGGCAGCGCGGTTAAAACTGCTAGAGCAGCAGAAACCGCGCGCTTCACACTTTTTTTACCTAGTAAATCAACGAATTTCATTAATTTTACCAACGTTTTCTACGCTTTATTTCAAATTCATAAGTGCTCTAAATAAGCCTCCTGCAGGTATTAATCCGCGTTTGCGTAGAACGAACAATCCAGCTGCGCAAGTTCCAGAAATTGCTGTAATACCAAGACTTAAAGCCGTGTATGCAACTACTGGCTTGCGTTTGAACAATCCTACTATTCCTCTAGGCTCTTCGCTTTTAACGCCGCTTTGCAAACTTTTTCTTAGACCTTTAACTCGTTTGGAATTGTATTTTGATTGGATGCCTTTGTTTGCATGATTTCCAATTCCGCCAGATATGCTTACAGATCTTCCAGTTTTGCCTCGATTAGCGCTTTTCGATGCTCCAAATCCGCCACCAAAGAATGATGATCCCGAACCGGAGTTTCCTCTAGCTGCAGCTGCTAATGGCGTCGTGCCACTATTATTGCCAGAATTTCCATTATTTCCAGAATTGTCGTTATTGTTGACTTTGTCGTCGGAACTGTTCTCAGAGTCATCATCAGTTTCATCAGTTTCATTTGAATTATCATCTGAATCTCCGTTTTCGCCATCGACTTTTGTCATAGAGCAGCTCATTGGCTTTTCCATTGGGTCTACACCAATTGCAAAGTGGAAGTCTTTTGTAACTGTTTTTCCGTTTGCGCTTACAGCAAAAGTAATCGTATAATATCCAGACTTTGAGAAGTCCCAGTTTAAATGCATATGCGTGTTTGCTGGGATTGTATACGTACTGTTTCCACTACTAGACATGAGTGTTTTAGCTTTTACACCAAGTCCGCCTTGCAACCAAATTCGCACGCTACCTGGCCCTTTTACAGATTTAAGGCTGATCTTGCTTGGCTTGTGTGGGCTTAAATTCTGGTTACTCCAGCCAACCCACGGTACGCTATTTTTTTGCGTTTGTGGAAGTCGCCACACACCTTTATCTTTAGCTGATTTTCCAGCATAAAACACAACTTTGCTCGGGTCACGCTTTACGTGGCTTCCAGTCACGTCTTCTTGCACTGCAAATTCTATTCCGTTACCAGTTGAATAGGTTGCTAAATCAACGTGACCATGCTTTATTACTAGCTTATCACCTTGTAAATCCTTAAATTTTGAGCATTTTTTGACGGTTTTTTGCTTTTTGTCTTTGCTTTTAGATTCGGTTTCAGATCCGTTACCGCCTTCACTTTTCCCATTGCCATCTTCTTCGTCAGAACTTTGGTTAGCTAGTCCGCCATTTGGCTTGGCACCAGGCCATGGGGTTACGTAAACTCTGTTGTTGTTTCCGTTTATGACAATCGAAGTGGAAGAATCTTCACCATCTTCATCTTCGTTGTCTTCAGATTCTTCATCTTCATTATCACTATCGTTACCGTCTTCGTCACTTTCGTTTGTATTCTGATTTTCGTGTTTATTTAATTCGCTATCGTTATCAGGATCTTTATCTTCTATACGAAAATATTCACCAGTAGCATCACCTTGCATATCCACATTAAACGTGTATCCTTGCGAATCTTTAAGGATTTTCCCGTCTTTTGTTTTAACTGTTACTTCTATGCACAGACCATATTCACCTGGTTTGGTAAACACCCAATTAACATGCAAATGCGTATTGTCGTTTCTATAAAACTTATGAGGAAAATCAGTATTAGGCGATCCTAAAACAGGTATTACCTTACCGTGAGAATCATTCTCATAAACATACACTGCTCCGCCTTCTGGAATAGTCGCAGACTTTAAGTGAAACTTTACAGCGGAAACAGTTTTACGAGGCAATGTTTGTGTTGTAAAACCCAACCACAACTTGTTATCTTCCTGTCCTTGAGGCAAAGCCCAAACATACTCGCTACTATTATCTTTAGAAAGAAAACTTAATTCTTTAGCAAAATCAGATTTTCTTAATTTTGTGTTGCTTCCAAGCATAAATTCTATGCGATCAGAATTGTACCTAACACCGTTTTGGGGTACGCCTGGGAAATAATCTCCTTGCGTTCCCAACACAAGATGCCTGCTTTTATCCATATACACAGCAATGCCATCAGTATGACCCTTGTACACCTTACACTTTTCGTATCGTGTGTCTGAATCCTTTGGCTTACTGGAATCTTTAGCTACAACAGCGGCCTTGCAAGCTTCTTCATTACTGGTTTTATTAGGATTATCGCTCTTTTTTGGATCTTTTGCAGGATTCTGATCAGTTTTAGGCATATTGGAAGAATCATAACTACTTGAATCATCCGAATATACATTCTCGTCAGGATCTTTATCCTCGTCGCTACTATTATCACTTTCTGTAGCAGAAAGCCCATTTTTTTGCGCTTCACTCGCATACGCACTGCCGCAATTGCAGCAGCACATCGATGCCAAGAATCCAAAAGATATTATTGCGCTTAAAATCGCGCTTAGTAGTCTAAAGCAGATTAAGGTTGATTTATTACGCATTGTTTTGTCCTAAATTATTAAAATCTGTGTTCGGTAAGATCGTTGTTTCTTCTGTAGGATTCACTAAGTCACTTAGTGAACTTTGATTTTCAACATACTGAGGATTTGGATTCGCATAAGTCTGATTCGCTTGAGGCTGAACGTACTGCTGCGAATATGGCTGAGCATAAGTCTGTGCTGGAGCAACTGGCTGCACTGGCACATTAGACTGAGCATACACTGGTTGCTGCGGAACTCCATACTGCTGTTGTTGTACAGGCTGTTGTACGTACTGCGGTTGCATTTGCTGCACTGGAGCCACCATTTGCGGTTGCGTTGGTTGCTGCATAGGAGCCATTGGCGAAACTTGCTGATTCGCGCCATGTTGGCTAATCGCCTGCTGCTTTGCCTTCTTGCTTTTAATTACAGCAAATACAATAAACGCAATAATTACGATTGTTAGAATTACAAATACAATCATCACAATTTGCGCTATCGCTACTGTATCGTCAGCGCTACTAGCTTTCTTATGCTTTCTGGCGGAAGCATTGCTCGATTCGCTTCCTTCCGCATTCTCATCATTGTTGTCTGCGTCAGACTCTTCGTTATTTTCTCCGTCGTTTCCTTCGTTTGCATTCGATGAGCCAGACTGAGAGTGCGCGCCTGAAGATGCTGCTCCTGCTGCTCCAGATAACGCAGCTTGTGGATCTGTTTTTTCTCCCACTGCAAAATTAAGCACACGAGTGTCACTTACAGCGCGACCATTCTTTAGTTTTCCAGAAAAAGTGAGCTTTACATGGTAAATTCCAGGCTTCGAGAATACCCAATTTACGTGAGTGTGCGCGTTCGCTTCAATCCAACTGTTTTGTGGATATCCTTTAGTACTATCCCATAATTGCTGTGGAGCATTATTGCCATTTTCAAGGTAAACGTGCAGTTTTCCAGGTCCGCTAACGCCATCAAGCGAAAGGTTTGCTCCGCGATCTAGCTCGTTAAGCACTCCACCTTCCTGCGTGTTCCATCCGAGCCATACCACATTAGAGTTTTGTGTTTGTGGAATCACATAAAGCTTTGTTCCTGGTTTTTCGCCGATAAAGTTGTACGTTGCATCGTTTGGCATAGGAACTATTGAGCTGTTGCCAAGTTTGAATACTACGTTTTCTGGGTCTCTCCATACTGGTTCGTCGCCAGTATCATCGCGAATTTGTATTTTCCAATTTCCGCCAGAAAGTGTTGGTCCAAAATCTGCGTGACCTGCCTGAATCATAACTGGCTGGTTGCTTGTTGCAGCTTTGGCGGACCCCATAAATGGAGATGGGAGTAGAGCCGTAGCTAGTAGCATAATTGCTGTGCATATTGATGCTATTATTGCCGTTGCTATATAGTGCTTGTTTTTAGTCATTTTTCTTCTCCTTCTACAACAACTTCATACGTGGTCTCATCAAGAAAGCCCCAGCTCCTGTTACAGCACATAAGCTCACGCTTGCAGTTCCTACAGCAGCAGCTACCCATTTTGTTTTGTGACTTTTTGCTTCTTGTTCTTCTTCTGAATCTTCTAGTACTTCTGAATCCTCAATGTTTTCATCATCAGAATTGTATGAAGCAGCTTTAGTCTTATTTGACTTTTTGCTTTTTTTACTAAGCAGTTTCACTTTTTTCATCTTCTTAGAATGTTTTGAGGAAGAAATACCATTTGACAATCCGCCTAATCCTTTAGAAGAAGATTTTGTGAAGCTTCCACTAGCATTTGTAAATACATTATTAGTATTAGCTCTTGCAACTAACGGAGTGGTTGCGGATTGCTTAAAACTGTTATTGTCAGAGTCTGACGATTCGGAAGAGTTATGCGAATTGGAAGACTCAGACGAATTGGAATCATCTTCGCTTTCATCTGACTTATTCTTATTCTTCTTTTTATCTTTATCCTTATCGTTTTTCTTTTTGTTCTTCTTAGAATCTTTATTATCTGACTCTGATTCCTTGTTGTTATTCTTTTCCTTTGATTCACCTGTGTTATTGGATTCTTCGTTCTGATTGCCGTCTTCTATCTCATTCTGACTATCAGATTCATCGTTTCCATTAGACTTATGGTTCTTATTCTTTTTACGATTCTTCTTATTTTTCTTATTCTTCTTGTTTTTTGTTTTATTGTTCTTGTTGTTCTTGTTGTTCTTGTTGTTCTTCTTATTATTAGAATCTTTTGAGTTTTCAGGTTGCGCATGATCTTTTTTGTCTAAATTCTTTATATTGACATTCCAATCGCAAAAATCATCGAAACCTGCGTTCCTATATAACGTTCCGTCGTCTAGCACAAGATAAGCGCGAACGACAGCATCCTGCATGCTTTCATCAATTGTTAATTCGCATGTGCTTCCATCGGCAGAACCTTCAATATTTTTAAACTCTTTTTCGCCATCTTTTTTAATCATCCACTTGTATTTTTTTACTATGGATGTCGCTGGCTCTTCTGGATCAGACGCTTCACCTTTTACAGTAGGAACTCGTGGGGAGAACAGTTTAGCTTTTAGATGAACTTTTTCTCCTAAATTGACTTTGGACTTTCCGTATGCTTGTACTACTGGGCGTCCGTCAGCGCCATGATCTTCTACGACTATTGTTCCGAAAGCTCTATCTCTATCGAAAGCTCCGATTCCTTCACCTGTTAGAATCACGCGAACTTTCATTCCGTTCATCGCAGGTTCGGCTGGCAGCTTTAGCCTTTCACCTAAGAAGCATGATGCAAACGTGTTTTCTTGTTCGTCAGCCCTGTTTATACACCATTCGTATGATGGTTTTTTTATTGTTCCGTTTTCAATATCTTTTTTGAATCCTTCACGATACGTGTAAAGATTCAATCCACCGCCTGGCTCATAGGAATGATAATGTGGGTGGCTACCTGTATTGCGAATCCCTAGTATGCACAGATTGCCATCAGCACAGTCAGAGTTTTCAGAAGGATTATCGTCTTTAGTGTTTGCATCCAAAACTGGAATTTCCGCTTTTCCGCGTTCTTTAACAACAGACTCAGATGACACGGTATGATTATGGCTTGCTTCAACAATAAAAGTATATTTGGCAGTATTAGTGGTTTTAGTTTCTTTCGTCGTCTTATTTTTAATAACAGCGTACGCTTCTAATGTATAAGTTCCAGGCTGAGTGAATACCCAGTTTGTATGTTGATGTGTAACTTGAGATTGATGAATCACTCCTGGAAGCTCGAATCGGCTGCCTTCCTCTTTTTCATCATCTTTATCTTGATATTCAAATGATTTTGCTATGGATTCTTTATCCTTATTTTTTGCAGACTGCCATATTAATACTTTTGCACCTTTAGGAGCTGTTACTTTTTGTATAACAATATCTGCTGATGCGCCATCTGGATTTTCCGATCCAACTGCTTTAGAAGTAATGGAAGTATCCCACCCTGGGAATAGCTCTTTATCTTGTTTATTACCAGATTCGTCTAAAAGCCAATAACCTTGTGAAGCATCGAATGGTAACTTGTTTTTGTAATTATCAAAATCTTGCGTACTGTATGATGATTGACCAACCTTCATTGTTACATTTTCAGGCTTGTATAGCATAGAGTTGGCTTCAAAACCCATTATGAGCTTGCCATTATGCATAAATGGATAGAAGATGTCCATATGACCGTTTGCCAGCACATCTTTTGCACTTGCATCATACTTATAGATAGTTTGTTCTTCATCCGCATACGCAGGATTTGCAGCACTGAACCCCGATACCAGCACCGCAAACGCAAGCACCGCAACGCCACACATTGCAAACGCGCGTTTTACCATATTCTTAATGACCTGAGTCATAATTACTATTTCGCTCTCTACACTTCATCTTCTCTATTTCGCAATGTGTACTCTTCTTTTACACATAACTACTCGAAGACATCTTTACAACGTCTATCAATAATAATAATGATTCTCATTAATAGTCAAGTCGACACTCCGATTAAACAAAAACGCTGGCAGCTCAAAGCAACCAGCGTCGATTATTTAATAATTGATTATTTAATAATTATTTATATTTTTAGCTAAAGATCTTAGCCTTCTACAATATCTGCATTAAGACAAGTCTTAAAGTGGCGCAAAGCCCACTCGTGACCTTGAGGATCAAAGCTTGCGACTGCATCTTTGTGAACCACAATCTTGAATCCAAGATTATACGCATCGACAGCCGTGTGAAGCACGCAAATATCTGTGCAAACGCCTACCAAATGCAGCTCCTCAATATGACGTTCGCGAAGCTTAATCAGCAAATCAGTGCCATTGAACGACGAGTAGCGCGTCTTATGAATGTAATAAACGTTGCTTTTATCTTTATTTGCCTCATAAAAATTGCCAAGCATGCCATACAGTTTCTGACCGTGTGTTCCAGCAATATTGTGAGGTGGGAAAAGCTTAGTTTCAGGATGATACGGATCGTTTAGATGATGCGTATCGATTGCAAAAACAACGAATTCTCCAGCGTCTAGAAATTCTTGCGATATCTCTGTAATTCGCTTCTCGAGCTTTTGTGCAGGCTCTCCTACTGTAAGCGAGCCATCACTTGCAACGAAATCATTCGTATAATCAATGTTAATAAGAGCCTTTTTCATACATACTTCCGTTTAATCAGTTTAATTGTGTTAAAGCTACACTTACACACTACTCTTTACGCTAACAAGTTCTTACGGCAATGCGAACGATAACCTAAACTTAAATAATAAAAAAGCGGGGAACAATCAAGTTCCCCGCTTATCAAAGAATAATGCGGCAGCGTGCTAGTCTCCCACACCCTATCGAGTGCAGTACCCTCACCGTGTCAGGCCTTAGCTTCCGGGTTCGGAATGGGACCGGGCGTCTCACCTGAGCCATGACCACCGCAAAACTAGATTATACACTCGCTTTAAACGAGCGGCAAATTGGCGGTTTGGGAACCGGACATGAACGCGAGCAACAGAAAAACAATCATCAAAATCAACAACTTAACCATAATCATGACCGTCTAACACTCCTCAAAGTTAAGAGAATTAAACGATAAGCAATACAAGTAGTATCACAATCGCCCATTAGTACTGGTCAGCTCCACCCCTTACAGGGCTTCCACATCCAGCCTATCAACCACGTGTTCTACATGGGGGCTCACACACAAAGTGCAAGGAATGCTAATCTTGGAGCAGGCTTCCCGCTTAGATGCTTTCAGCGGTTATCCCTTCCAAACGTAGCTAACCGGCAGCGCCACTGGCGTGACGACCGGCATACCAGAGGTTCGTCCACCCAGGTCCTCTCGTACTATGGGCAGGTCTCCTCAACATTCCAACGAGCGCAGAGGATAGAGACCAAACTGTCTCACGACGTTCTGAACCCAGCTCGCGTGCCGCTTTAATCGGCGAACAGCCGAACCCTTGGGACCTGCTCCAGCCCCAGGATGCGACGAGCCGACATCGAGGTGCCAAACCATCCCGTCGATATGGACTCTTGGGAATGATCAGCCTGTTATCCCCGGGGTACCTTTTATCCGTTGAGCGATGCCACGTCCGTACGCCGGCACCGGATCACTATCTCCGACTTTCGTCCCTGCTCGACCCGTCAGTCTCACAGTCAAGCCCGCTTGTGCGATTACACTCAACACCCGATTGCCAACCGGGCTGAGCGGACCATTGAGCGCCTCCGTTACTCTTTAGGAGGCAACCGCCCCAGTTAAACTACCCGCCAGGCACTGTCCCTAACACGGATAACGTGTCGAGGTTAGACGCCAGATATGGAAAGAGCGGTATTTCACTGATCGACTCCACGCAAGCTAGCGCCCACGCTTCACAGCCTCCCGCCTATGCTACACGATCCACACCTAACGACAATACCAAGGTATAGTAAAGGTCCCGGGGTCTTTTCGTCCTTCTGCGCTTAACGAGCATCTTTACTCGTACTGCAATTTCGCCGGGCTCCTGGCCGAGACAGTGGGGAAGTCGTTACGCCATTCGTGCAGGTCGGAACTTACCCGACAAGGAATTTCGCTACCTTAGGATGGTTATAGTTACCACCGCCGTTTACCGGGG
This sequence comes from Gardnerella sp. DNF00109, assembly GCF_049262845.1. Taxonomy (NCBI): domain Bacteria; kingdom Bacillati; phylum Actinomycetota; class Actinomycetes; order Bifidobacteriales; family Bifidobacteriaceae; genus Gardnerella; species Gardnerella sp. DNF00109. The sequence goes on along the minus strand of NZ_CP058406.1, from coordinate 214,026 downwards.
CTTAAATTCACCGCTTCACCGAAGCTAACGGATCCTCTTAACCTTCCGGCACCGGGCAGGCGTCAGAGCGTATACAGCGGCTTACGCCTTCGCACGCTCCTGTGTTTTTGGTAAACAGTCGCTACCCCCTAGCTTGTGCCACCCCCAACAGCTCCGCTTGTAAAAAACATCACCATCAGGGGTCTCCCTTATGCCGAAGGCACGGGAGTGATTTGCCGAGTTCCTTGGCCAGGATTCGCCCGATCGCTTTGGTATACTCTACCAGACCACCAGTGTCGGTTTAGGGTACGAGCGGAATCACACCTCACGTTGAAGCTTTTCTCGGCAAGCAGGATCACCGGAATCAGCCTTACAGCCTACCCATCACGCCTCAGCTTAACATCCCCCGGATTTACCTAGAGGACAGCCCACACGCTTAGCCACGGAAAACCACCTCCGCAGCCGGCTACCTACCCGCGTCACTCCCACGCTAACCTACTACCGATACGCTCCCAACACTAAACCAGAAGAAAACCCCGAAAGATAATCAACCAGAATAACGAAGGTTAGTACTCTCAGATTCAGTTCGAACGGTGTAACACCGGTACGGGAATATCAACCCGTTCATCCATTCGACTACGCCTGTCGGCCTCGCCTTAGGACTCGACTCACCCGGGGACGACGAACGTGGCCCCGGAACCCTTAGTCATTCAGCGGACAGGATTCACACCTGTCTCTCGCTACTCATGTCTGCATTCTCACTCCCGTATAGTCCACGACAAGTTCACACTGCCGCTTCACCCCATACAGGACGCTCTCCTACCCCACATGAACTAAATCATGCAGTCGCGTCTTCGGTGGCGTGCTTAAGCCCCGCTACATTGTCGGCGCGGAACCACTAGACCAGTGAGCTGTTACGCACTCTTTCAAGGATGGCTGCTTCTGAGCCAACCTCCTGGCTGTCTATGCGACTCCACATCCTTTCCCACTTAGCACGCGCTTCGGGACCTTAGACGACGATCAGGGCTGTTTCCCTTTTGACGACGGAGCTTATCCCCCGCCGACTCACTGCCATGATAAACCTAACAGGTATTCGGAGTTTGGCTGCTATTAGTACCCGGTATGGGCCCGCAAGCATCCAGTAGCTCTACCCCCTGCAAGCAATAACATGACGCTGCACCTAAATGCATTTCGGAGAGAACCAGCTATCACGGAATTTGATTGGCCTTTCACCCCTAACCCCAAGTCATCCCCCCAGTTTTCAACCTAGGTGGGTTCGGTCCTCCACACGGTCTTACCCGCGCTTCAACCTGCTCAGGGCTAGATCATCCCGCTTCGGGTCCAGGACATGCGACTAAAACGCCTTTTAAAACTCGCTTTCGCTACGGCTCCCCCACCCGGGTTAGCCTCGCCACATACCACTGACTCGCAGACTCATTTTTCGATAGGCACGCCGTCACCCCACAAAGAAGGCTCCGACGGATTGTAAGCGCACGGTTTCAGGAACTATTTCACTCCCCTCCCGGGGTGCTTTTCACCTTTCCCTCACGGTACTAGTACACTATCGGTCAGACAGGAATACTTAGGCTTACCCAACGGTCTGGGCAGATTCACGCGGGATTCCACGAGGCCCGCGCTACTTGGGAATAAACATAAAAAGACATCGCGCAACCTGCTACGGGGCCATCACCCTCTACGGCTGGGAATTCAATCCCATTCACATAACACGACATTTTATCACTCTTCTCAACCCCGTCAGAGGCTGAACAGTCAATCCCACGACCCCGAATACGCAACACCTGACGATTATCACACGTACTCGGTTTAGCCTGATCCGCTTTCGCTCGCCACTACTCACGGAGTATCCTTTCCTGCAGGTACTGAGATGTTTCACTTCCCTGCGTACCCCCCACAAAAACTGTGGTGACCACCCATAACAGTGGCCGGGTCTCCCCATTCGGAAATCCTCGGATCAAAGCCCACTCGGCAGCTCCCCGAGGCATATCGCAGCCCGTCACGTCCTTCATCGGTCCTGTCTACCAAGGCATCCACCATACGCCCTTACCAGTGATACACCAGTAAAAAGCCTATCGCTTAACTCTCTAGACAATAAATCATCACACTAAACGATCACAAAACGATCAAGCGACTCCACCAAAATGGAGCCGGTTGAAATTGATAAAAGTAAAAACAAGCAAAACCAAAAAACAGTCTCACTATTCTTACTCGCGTCCACTATCCAGTTCTCAAACCACCAAACACCAAGAACACAAGCCAAAAACCAAAAAGCCTCAACCTGTAATCCAAGGGCCAGGACCGCAACCCCAAAACAAGGGGGGGTGGCAATCCGGGAACCCAAAAGCATGCCCAACAAACTCATCTAAAAACATTAACTATTGTTTTCCACACCAGTAACCACACTCAACCGAGCGTGCACAAAAACTCCGTAGAAAGGAGGTGATCCAGCCGCACCTTCCGGTACGGCTACCTTGTTACGACTTAGTCCCAATCACGAGCCTCACCTTAGACGGCTCCATCCCAAAAGGGTTAGGCCACCGGCTTCGGGTGCTGCCCACTTTCATGACTTGACGGGCGGTGTGTACAAGGCCCGGGAACGCATTCACCGCGACGTTGCTGATTCGCGATTACTAGCGACTCCGCCTTCACGTAGTCGAGTTGCAGACTACGATCCGAACTGAGACCAGTTTTAAGGGATTAGCACCATGTCACCATGAAGCAACCCGTTGTACTGGCCATTGTAGCATGCGTGAAGCCCTGGACGTAAGGGGCATGATGATCTGACGTCATCCCCACCTTCCTCCGAGTTAACCCCGGCGGTCCCCCGTGAGTTCCCGGCATAACCCGCTGGCAACACAGGGCGAGGGTTGCGCTCGTTGCGGGACTTAACCCAACATCTCACGACACGAGCTGACGACGACCATGCACCACCTGTGAACCTGCCCCGAAAGGAAACCACATCTCTGCAGTCGTCAGGCACATGTCAAGCCCAGGTAAGGTTCTTCGCGTTGCATCGAATTAATCCGCATGCTCCGCCGCTTGTGCGGGCCCCCGTCAATTTCTTTGAGTTTTAGCCTTGCGGCCGTACTCCCCAGGCGGGACGCTTAACGCGTTAGCTCCGACACAGAACCCGTGGAATGGGCCCCACATCCAGCGTCCACCGTTTACGGCGTGGACTACCAGGGTATCTAATCCTGTTCGCTCCCCACGCTTTCGCTTCTCAGCGTCAGTAACAGCCCAGAGACCTGCCTTCGCCATTGGTGTTCTTCCCGATATCTACACATTCCACCGTTACACCGAGAATTCCAGTCTCCCCTACTGCACTCTAGCCCGCCCGTACCCGGCGCAAACCCACCGTTAAGCGATGGGCTTTCACACCAGACGCGACGAACCGCCTACAAGCTCTTTACGCCCAATAATTCCGGATAACGCTTGCGCCCTACGTATTACCGCGGCTGCTGGCACGTAGTTAGCCGGCGCTTATTCGAAAGGTACACTCACCCAAAAGGCTTGCTCCCAATCAAAAGCGGTTTACAACCCGAAGGCCTTCATCCCGCACGCGGCGTCGCTGCGTCAGGGTTCCCCCCATTGCGCAATATTCCCCACTGCTGCCTCCCGTAGGAGTCTGGGCCGTATCTCAGTCCCAATGTGGCCGTCCGCCCTCTCAGGCCGGCTACCCGTCGAAGCCTAGGTGGGCCATTACCCCGCCTACAAGCTGATAGGACGCGACCCCATCCCATGCCACTAAACACTTTCCCAACAAGACATGCGTCAAGTTGGAGCATCCAGCATTACCACCCGTTTCCAAGAGCTATTCTGGAGCATGGGGCAGGTTGGTCACGCATTACTCACCCGTTCGCCACTCTCACCAACCAGCAAGCTGGTCAGATCCCGTTCGACTTGCATGTGTTAAGCACGCCGCCAGCGTTCATCCTGAGCCAGAATCGAACCCTCCACGAAAAACTTCAATGAAGAGCCAACAAAAGGCTCCAATATAAAAGAAAAAGACGAGACATTCTTTAAGGAAAGAACATCCCAACAAAAAACCTCACCATCATTTAACCATCTCTCAGGCACCCCACAATCCGTGAGGCTGACAATGAACTGGCAATAATTAACTAATAAGTAGTACAGACACGCTCTTGAGTTCTCAAACCACCACCACACCAGCCGGCCCATCAACCTCAACCGAGGAGAACCAGCCGCGCTGAGCAGCAAGAGATAAACTTACACCAAACCCCACCAAAACGCAAACCAACACCAAACAAACACCACAAAACCATTGAAAACAAGCCAAAACATCGGCGTGTCGAAAACACGCAAAAAACCACAACAAACCACCACAACCACCAACACAAAACCAAAAACAACCCAAAAAACAAACAAAAAACCATAAAAAACACAAAACCCGGGAGTGTCGCAAACAAAAATAGATGGGCAATTAACACATAACTGCCCATCTATACAATCTTTATCTATTTTTTATCTATTTTTACCTTAGATATTTTCTACTTACTTTGACTATTTTTTAGTGACATGGCCACCAAACTGCGCACGCAACGATGAAACTACTCGCAAAGTGTCATCTCCACCTCCGCGAGATACTTGGCGAGCCCACAATGAGCATGCGGTAACTGGGGTTGGAACACCAAGTTCAAGTGCAGCTTCAACCATCCACTTTGCTTCACCAGATTCATTAGCAACAGGAGGCATAGATTCTAATGTAGGATCGTCTTTTGCAGCGCGCGCGAATAAGTCAAGAAGCCAAGACTGAACAACAGAACCTTGGCGCCATGAAGACATAACCTTAGCTGGATCATCTATTAATTCTGAACGCATCATTGTTGCAAAGCCTTCACCAAAAGCCTGCATCATGCCATATTCAATTCCATTGTGAACCATCTTGGCAAAATGACCACCGCCAACAGCACCAGCGTGAACGAGTCCGTCAGGGCCTTCAGGCTTCAAAGTCTCGAAAATTGGTAGCATTCTCTGATAATCTTCATCGGAGCCGCCAGCCATCAATGCGTAACCACGAGTCGAGCCCCAAACTCCTCCTGAAACTCCAACATCCATAAAATGGATTCCCTTTGCTTTTAATTCAGCAGAATGACGCTGATCATCAACATACCTAGTATTGCCTCCATCAATTACTAGGTCATTATCTTCGAGAAGATTGCTTAATTTTTCGATAGTTGTGTCTGTAGGAGAACCAGCTGGAACCATAACCCATACAATACGCGGACTCGAAAGTCTTTGTACCAATTTTTCTAAAGAGTCAACATCTCGATTTGATTCGGCACTAACATCGTATCCAACAACTTCATGACCTCCTTCGCGCAAGCGCTTAACCATGTTTCCACCCATGCGTCCTAAACCGATAACACCTAATTGCATAATAAATTCCTTCTTTCAAATTTTTTGATAACTTTTAATAACTTTTGCAAAACTGTCTTATAAAATTTTTATAAAATAATTCTGACGTCTGTATCTTTTGTATCTAATGGTTCTTATAAAGAATTTTCAAAGATATCTGCTACAAATATCTGCAAAAAATATTTGTACAAACCGTCTGTTCCTACACGAAACTTATTCAGATAATCTTTTTAATTTCATATGAACACAGGAACAACAGCGGAAACTAGCATAATAATTGCAAGTCCAACAACAGACAATACTGTTTCCATTAATGACCATGTTTTAAATGTTTGTCCTACGCTCATACCGAAATATTCTTTAACCAACCAGAATCCAGCATCATTTACATGAGATAAGAAGATTGATCCAGCACCAATAGCTAGTACGAGTAACGCTAATTGTACTTGATTTAGATTTGCAGCCAAAGGTGCAACAATTCCAGATGCCGTTACGGTTGCAACGGTTGCAGATCCAGTCGCCAGCCTAATTAGTACAGCAACAATCCATCCAGCAAGAAGAGGATTAAGATTTGCCTGAACAATGCCCGTAGCAATAACTTTACCAATTCCAGAATCTACAAGAGTTTGCTTGAATCCACCTCCAGCAGCAACTATCAACAAGATACTTGCAATTGAGGAGAACGAAAGGCCTACCAGAGAATTTAATGTATCCCTACTCCACTTTGCGCGAATAGCAAATAATATCATCGCAAAAATAGTAGTGATTGTAAGAGCTTCAAGCGGTGTTCCAATCCATGCGATTACACTACCAAATGTAGATTTTGATTGCCCCGTAATATCAACAACACTGGCTGCAAGCATAAGAATTACTGGAAGTAAAATTACGCTAGATGCTTCCGCGAATGTAGGGCGATTTTGTGGCTTATCTTCCTTCTTATTGTCTTCTTCTTGCTTAGCTTGAATAGGAACCATTTTTACCATCCAATGAACCATTAGAGGTCCTGCGATTGCTACAGTTGGTATGGCGATAATCAAACCAAAAGCCAAAGTCAATCCAAGGTTTGCATGCAAAGCATCAATAGCAACAAGTGGTCCAGGATGTGGCGGTACAAAAGCATGCAAAGCCGATAAGCCTGCGAGCGCCGGTATTCCTAAAGCAATTACTGGCATTTTTGTACGACGAGCAACAAGAAGAATAATTGGTATAAGTATCACTACACCAACTTCAAAGAATAGTGGAATTCCAACAATAAATGCGCTCAGCGCCATAGCCCATGGAAGCTTATGTTCTGGAGCTTTCTTAAGTATGGTGTCACAAATCACGTCTGCTCCACCAGAACGCGTAAGAAGAATTCCAATAATTCCGCCTAAAGCAATGAGTAATCCAACTCCTGATGCTGTGGAACCAACTCCATTAGTAAAGCTTGTAAGACTTTTATCATATGGAACTCCTGCAATGATTGCAGTTGCAATCGAACCAATCATTAACGATAGGAAGGGATGTACTTTGACCACTGCAATAAGTACGACAATAAGCGCTATACCTAATATTGCCGCAAGAATTAACCCACTCATAAATCCTCCATGATTTTGTGAATTGTTTTAATTATTGTGATGCTTTATTTATAATTCCTTGTGATCTTTTGTTTACGATCAATGCGCTAACAACTTTGTTATTTGCGTTAGTAATTTTTGAATGTATATTTTTGTGCTGCTTTACAATTGCGCCACTTTACAATTGCTATTGTTTTGCATTTATGATTGTTTTTGCAGCTGCGATTGTTCATATGTTTTCACTGCTTTGATAGCTCTATGAACCATATCTTCAACAGAACCTTCAATCGAGATAACGGTACCGTTTTCTTCTTTACCTAGAGGCTCCAAAATTGCGAACTGACTTGGCAATAAAGATGGTGGCATAAAGTGTCCTTTACGATCTTTTAGCCTCTGCGCTATTAACTCATGGCTTCCGTTTAAATGCAAGAAGTACACGTTTAGATTTTTAGAAAGAACTTCGCGATATGACCGTTTTAATGCAGAGCTTGAAACAACTGTGTTTTCTCCAAGACTTTCACGCGCAACCATCCATTTGTTAATAAGATCCAACCAAGGCCAACGATCTTCATCTGTTAGCGCAATTCCTGCGGACATTTTATCTATATTAGCTTTTGGATGAAAATCATCACCTTCTGCCAGAGTGTAACCAAGTTGATCACGAATTGCCTCAGAAACAGTAGACTTGCCGCAACCAGCAACGCCCATCACTACAATGTGAATCGCCATAATAGCTCCTTTGTTATTGACAACACTATAAGAATACCACACAAAGACTCTTTGTCAAAGAATTAAGAGTCTTTAATGTATTATTTTTTGAGCATAACTATATTTTCATTTTCTATTTGCTAGGATGAAACCATAAATATACATAAAACTGCGAGGCAAATATGGTGTCTAATACCACACAAAGTCAAATTTCTAGTGACTTAGTGACCGAAAACGCTCCTTTACATCTATCTATAGCAGATTCTCTCGCAGACGAAATAGTAAATAACAAATGGGAACCAAAAACTAATCGAAAACTAGAAGATATTCAAAAACAATATGGAATATCTAGAACAGTAGCTCGAGAAGCAACAAGACTATTAGCATCTTTGGGTTGCGTACAATTTCAACGCGGAACAGGCGTAATAGCTTGCAATCCAGAAAATTGGGACGATTTAAATACACGAGTAATCACATGGAAACTACATTCACCATACAGAGAAAATGAACTACGAGCATTAACAGAACTTCGTCTTGTTGTAGAACCTGCCGCAGCAGCTGGATGTGCATTACGCGGAGATGTAGAAATACGCTATAAATTGGGCGTAATTGGTCACGATATGGTAAAAGCGGTAGAAGAAAATAGACTGACAGATTTTCATGAATTAGATATCCAGTTCCATACTCTTTTGCTTGCAAATAGCGGTAACCCGATTTTTGCAAAACTTAGTTCAATAGTCGAAAGCGTATTACGCGGCAGAGTTGAGCTAAATCTTTATCCGCAAAAACCAAATAAAGAAGCGATATTAAACCATAAAAAGGTAACGCAGGCAATTATGGAAGGTGACGCAGCTGCAGCAAGCGCTGCTATGCACGATATTGTAGCCGAAGTAAACACTGCACTTGGATTAGCGGCTTTATAGCCATAAAAGCAAAGCTTAATCAACTTTGCTTAATCAACCTTGCCTAATCAACCTTAAGCCCAAAGAAATCTGCAAGCTTGCAAACACTCACTCTTCCATACTTATTAACCAAGAACATCCATCGCTTTGAGTTTTCTTCGCCAAATCGTTCAGCTTTACGTCTATATGTATCAACTGTTAAAAATCGCGGCGGAATCGACTTACTGTTGTATTTATCTGCAACCATCACAATTTCTTGTTCAATAGTTTGCGGAATATAGTCGCCAGCTGGAAGCGGTAAATTCTGCGAAACAACTTGCTCGCGAGTCAGCCCTACACCAGTATGATTACGCGCAAATTGCGCAGTATCTTCGCTAAAACCGTTATCAATCAAATAGTTGTAGCCGCGCAAGCCGTGCAAAATATAATGAGGACCGTCAAACTCCAGCTTACCGTTCTCTTCGCGCGAACCGTCTTTATCTAAAACAAAATAAGTTCCGATATCGTGCAACAATCCTCCAGCAAATGCAGCATATTCGTCTACATAATCACTTGGAACCGCACCTCCATCTATTTTAGGAAGAGATAACGGATCTAAATTTATTAATTTTTCAAGACACGACTTTGCTAAATCACATCTACTTTTTAAGTCTTTATTGATTTTAGATATTTGACATAGCATAATCTGTTCAACGGATGCTGGCGACTTATCCGCAAAATCCTCAATACTACCAAGCTGCTTAAAAGCCAACAACTGATTTTGACGTCTTGCAATCATCCAAGAAATCGTAGCAATAACAACACAATGGCAGTGAATCAAATTGTACGCAGCTTCACTTGGCGCAGTAGCGCGATGCAACTTTTCGATCCTATTAAAATCAGGCAAATCTGCAAGCATAATTACACCGCGCTCCTTAAAACAAAGCAACACAACAAAGCAACACAAGCAAAGCACTTGTTGCTTAGTTGCTTAAATCACTTCACTTTTTAACTGCTTTAATCTGGCCAGTATCTATTCTAGCGATTTTGCCAGTGTTAGATATTTTAGATTCCTTAGTCTCCTTATTTGCAGACTTTTCAGACTTCTCAGACTTGCCATCGCTAGAAACATTTGCATTAACAATATCTCTAGCGTTCATAATAGTTGTTTGTTCAGCATCCGACGCAACATCAGACACAACTCCTGAACCTTGCAAAGACTGAACTGCTCTAGAAGAAGCAACTTCTTCTCTCTTTAAACGAGGAGGTCTACGAGTGGAAACAAACAACGGCTGAACTTCTACAATCGGATTGTACGGAGCTAAACCAAACCACTTAACTGGCGTTCCAGCAATATGACGAATCGCATACTTCATTTTTAGCGATAACGCACCACGCAAAGAAATATTCGACTCAGGCATCAAAGCCTTATGCAAAAGCACGTAACGAATTGGACCAATATCTGGATCTGCATCAACCTTAGGGTACACAGATTGCTGTTGCGGAAGCTCGCCAGTATGCGACAAATCGTGCATAATCTGATGCAAATACGCAGGAATCGAAGGAGAAACCTTAAACCCAAGTTTGATCTTAACGCGGAACAAATAGTCCGTACCAAAATTCTCCACACAATATTCGCGAGTAAACGGAGCATCATCCGTTTCCACTGACACAGCCCACCACGCGCGCGCACGCTTAGGATGATCCGCAAAAATAGAGAAGAAGATTCCAGTATCCAAACGCTTCATTTCCTTATCGGAAGTCAAATAAACAATGTTATCCGCAAAATAAGGAATACGGAAATCACGATGAAGCTTATCTAGCACAGGCAGAAAATCCTTAGGCTTCATGTGCAAGCGCTGAGAACGCTCAATCTTAGTGCCATCCTTCCAAGTGAGCATAACGATAAGAATCGTAGCCCCAAGAATCATGGTAAACCAACCACCATGCATGAATTTTGCCATAGATGCTATAAAGAACAAAATCTCGATAATCAAGAACACAGTGGCAAAAATTAAAGCAGCAATCTTCTTCTTTTGATACCACATGTGAACAGTAAGAAGTGTTGTTGTAGCAATCATGGTAAGCGTAAGCGCAAGACCATATGCTCCAGATATATGCTCTGAATCTTTAAACACAGCTAAAACCGTAAGAGTTGCAAGACAAAGCACAAAATTAACAACAGGAATATAAAGCTGACCACGAGTACGCGCAGGGTAACGCACCTGAAGATGAGGCATCCAGTTAAGGCTGGTAGCTTCTGAAACCATAGTGAATGCACCAGTAATCAAAGCCTGTGATGCAATAATGCCTGCTGTTACAGAAAGCACAACGGCTACATAACGTAAATTCGGGCTGAGCATCTGGAAGAAAGGATTTAAGCCTTCTATAGACCATAATGCTTTATTGTTTTGATGTTGTAGCATCCAGCTGCCTTGACCAAAGTAGTTTAGAACAAGAGCAACTTTAATAAATGGCCACGTAACGTAAACGTTTCCACGCCCAACATGACCCATATCAGAATACAAGGCTTCCGCACCTGTTGTGGAAAGGAATATGATGCCCATTAACGCCATTCCTTGCACATTGTGCGAACTAAACAAAAACTTCAAGCCGTAAATTGGGTTCAAAGCTTCAAAAATTGCCCAATCTTCTCCAATATTCATGATTCCAACAAGCGCTAGGAATCCGAACCATATCATAACTACTATGCCGAAAACTTTGCCTATTCTTTCAGTTCCTCGCTGTTGAACCGAAAACAGAATCACAATAATAACCACGGTGATCATTAAAGATAGATTGTCGTTTTCTAAGAAAATAGGCCTAAACGCAGATATAGTTCGCAAACCTTCTACTGCAGAAGATATTGAAACTGCTGGAGTTAGAACAGAATCCGCAAGGAACGCAGCACCGCCAATCATTGCTGGAATCGCAAGCCATGCGCCTTTTCGTCTAATAAGCGAGTAGAGTGCAAAAATTCCACCTTCGCCTTTGTTGTCTGTGCGCATAGCTACAAACACGTATTTTACGGTTGTGATCAGCGTGATTGACCAAAACACTAGGGATAACATTCCGTAAACGGCTTCGCGACTAATGTTTTGCAATCCGCCTTGACCAGCTAAGAATGTTTGAGCAGTGTACAAAGGAGAAGTTCCAATATCTCCATAAACAACGCCCAATGCCACTATCGACATACCTAAAGTAAATTTATCTGAGCTGGTTTGGATCTTTGCCCACCATCTGCCAAGTGGACCTCTAACCGCACTATCCGCAAGCTTTTCAGCCTCTTTAACTTCTTTAGCCTGCTGATACGCCAACGCCTCTCGTTCTTCGCGAGTGGTGGTTTTCTGAGAAACTTTTGGCGCTTTTGTAAAAGAAGCGGCTTTTAGAATCGCCTCTTTAGGGTTCGTTACTCCCTTAGCAGCCTTCTCAGACTCCTTCGCCCCGTTGCGAAGATCCTTAGCGTCATCGTTAGATAGCGCTGAAACGCGTGACTTAGTCATGCTTGATTTTTCCTCCAAAAAGTAAGACCTCTTCTTTGCAATAATCTGCCATAATAAGAAGTCGCATATGGTCTTACTGCTTACAGTTTTATTTATTTGTACCTAAATATTGTATACAATAACAGATATATAGCGCAAAATTGCCACAGAATCCTTGAAAAATAAGGGCTAATTAAAGTAAGATTTAACGCATAAATTTTAAAAATCGTAGATTTCTTTCGTTGTTTTTAAAGTTGACTTTGCCACTTCTAGCAAAGAACAGTCAAGCGCGGTTGCTAACGATTCAAGTGTATAAGGAACCATATAAGGCGCGTTCGGACGACCTCGATAAGGCATTGGTGTAAGGTACGGCGCATCTGTTTCAACAGTTATGTGATCTTTGCCAATGATTCGCGCAGATTCTTGTAAATCTTCGTTACCTTTATAGCTAATCGTTCCAGAAAAACTTGCGTACCATCCGTTTTCTTTTAGCACTTGAGCTAAGTCTTTCCCGCCAGAATAGCTGTGAAACACTGTGCGCTCTGGCGCTCCGTCTTTTAGCAAAATTTCTACAACATCACTATGAGCATCTCTATCGTGAATTTGGAGCGGCAAATTAAGCTCTTTTGCAAGTGCTATATGCGCGCGGAATGATTCGCGTTGGTAAATCCTTGCAGACTCGCCTGTGCGAAAATAGTCTAATCCCGTTTCACCTATTGCCACTACTTCTTCTGCGTTACCTACGACTAGCGAGCGCAAGTGTTGCATTGCTTCGTCAAATGAAATATCATGATACGGCTTATAAACCACCGGTAAGCCGTCTGGTCCTTCTGCTCCCCTATGACCGTGTAGAGGCGCTTCGTTGGGGTGAATCGCTATTGCAGCACGCACGCAATCCGCGTGAGCTGCCGCAAAATCTATTGTTGGCTGCCAATTTGGATATTCGCATCCAACCTCAATCATTTTAGAAACGCCTGATGCTTTTGCACTATTTACTAAGTCATCTGCACTTGGTTCCGCAATTGGTTCTCGCCCTTTTTGCGATAATTCTTGATTAAGATTTTTTGCAAAATCCACTACGCTTAACATGTGCGTGTGGTCGTCTGCGATTGTTATGCCTTCTTTAATTAGATTCTGCCATATTTCAGACTGCTCTGTTAAAGAAGGCGCCCAATTGTGTTCGCGATGATGCTTACTCATGATTTACAAGTGTAGTCGCATATTTAACGTGGCTTAAAACGTGACTTAAAACGCAACTTTTGCGCTTACTGGATCGCAGCACTAATCGCAGCGTATTGCGATTCCACAAGCCTGTAATACGCACCTTTTTGCGCCATAAGCTGCTCATGGCTTCCGCGCTCCACGATTTGCCCATGGTCAATCACGCAAATCAAATCCGCATTCTCTATTGTAGAAAGCCTGTGTGCAATTACAAAAGAAGTGCGATTTTTAAGCAATTGAGCTAATCCTGCTTGCAACGCCTCTTCTGTACGCGTATCTATATTGCTTGTTGCTTCGTCTAAAATTAGAATTCGCGGATTCGCAAGTAATACTCTGGCAAACGATATAAGCTGCCTTTGTCCTGCAGAAAGAGTGGCTCCTCGCTCCTCAATTTCCGTATCGTAGCCATTAGGCAATTCTTCAATAAACTCGTGCGCGTGAACTACGCGAGCCGCCGACTCAATCTCCTCGTCTGTTGCGTCAAGCTTGCCGTAGCGAATGTTTTCTTTAACAGTTCCGCTAAATATAAAGCTGTCTTGAAGCATAACGCCCATTTGCTTTCGCAAAGATGCTAACGTTATTGAGCGCACATCGTAGCCGTCAATTGTGATTGAGCCTTCGGAAACGTCGTAGAATCTAGAAAGCAGGCTTACAAGCGTTGTTTTACCCGCTCCAGTAGGACCTACAAGCGCAACCGTTGTTCCAGGCTCAATGTGCAAGTCAACTAAATTCAAAATCGGCTTTCCGTTCTCTTCGTAGCGGAACACAACGTCGTTTACGTCAACCCTGCCTTTAATTTGCGGCAATTCTTTTGCATCTGACTTATCTACAATATTTGGCTTAATGCTTAGCGTTTCAAAAATACGCTCCAAATACACTGAGCATGTTACGAGTTGCGTGTAGAAGTTACCAATGTTTACAACTGGCTCCCAAAAAGTACTCGAATACCACACAAATGCTATAAGCGTACCCGTGCTTATGTTCATACTACTTGCATTCATTATGCCAACGTAGTAAAGCAGCGAAATTGCTGCGCTTTCAATAATCGAAGCTCCTGGCCAAAGTAGCATTTGCACTCTAACGTTTCGCATCCACGCTTTTCTGACTCCCGACTGCTGATCTTGGAATGTAGCGTATTGTTCTGATTCGCGCGCAAAAGTTTGAGTGGTTTTTACGCCTGCGATTGATTCGTGCAAATATGCGTTAAGATTGCTTTGTTTATTCGACAATTTTTTAGACGCTTTTCGTTGCAAAATTTGCAAAGTGCGAGTCCAGATTATAAAAACCGGGAATAATACAAGGCTCCACAATGCCATTCGCCAATCTATAGCAAACATTGCGATCAGCGTAATGATTAGCACAAAAACATCGGAAAACACGTTGATTAAACCAGAAGAAAGCGTGTCGGAAAGCGTGTTTATGTAGTTTACTATGCGAATCAAAATCTTGCCGTGTGGGCGCGAATCGAAGTAATCAAACGATAACGATTGCACGTGCGTAAAAATATCTCGTCGCATATCTTTAATTATCATTTGGCCGAGTCGCGTAATTGCAAGCGTTCTGTAGGCTAACCCAAGCTCATACAGCACAATAAGCACGCCAAACAATGCAATAAGCACGTACAAATAAGAAACGTTTTTATTAGGCAAAACTACATCTATAAGTGTTTTTGTAATCATTGGAGTTACTGTCATAATGCAACTTCCGCTAATAACAACTAAAACTATTTTGACTAGTTGCCATGCGTACGGCTTTATGTATTTGCGAACGCGCATCAACTCGTGTAAATTTACGTGCTCTTCTTGGCTTTCATCTTCTTTATAAGTGTTGCGTTGCGCCATTCTACTCACCTTTAGCCTTGTCTAAATCTTCAAATCCCAAAGCTTTGCCCATTTGCATACCAAGCTGCTTTTTGTAGATTTCCCAATATCTTCCATGCGACGCCACAAGATGCTCATGCGTTCCGCGTTCTACGATTTTGCCGTGATCTAGCACAATAATCATGTCTGCGTCTTTAACAGACGAGATTCTGTGAGCAATTGTGATTACTGTGCGAGAACCATCTAACTTTTTTAGCTCTTTTTGGATATGCTCCTCAGTTTCCATGTCTACTGCAGAAGTTGTATCGTCCATAATCAAGATTGCAGGATTATTAGCTAGCGCGCGAGCAAGACTTAAGCGCTGCTTTTGACCGCCCGAAAGGCCAACTCCTCGTTCTCCTACAACGGTTTCGTAGCCTTCTGGCATGCTCATAATAAAATCGTCTGCATCTGCGATTCTTGCCATACGCCTAATCGTGTTATCTAATTCTTTGCAATTTTCCTCGTTTTGAGGCAATCCAAAGCTAATATTTCCTGCAATCGTATCGGAGAACAGGAATGTTTCTTGCGCGACTATGCTAACTTGATTTCTAACAGTTTCTAGAGGCCATTCGCGAACGTCTTTTCCATCAATCAAAACGCGACCACGAGTAGGATCATAAAAACGCGCTATAAGACTTACAAGAGTTGATTTTCCAGATCCCGTTTCGCCTAAGATTCCAAGCTTTGTGCCTGCTGGAACATCTAAATCAATATCGCTTAAAATTGGCGAATCAAGATCGTCTGGGAATGCAAAATCAACGTGTTCAAAAGTTACGCGGCCCTTAACTTTAACGTTTTTCTTGGCAGCGCTTGGCAAATCAATATGCGATTCTTGCGTAAGCAGCTTACGAATATTCACGCATCCTGCGTTGAATCGCTGCCAATCGTTAATAAGCCACCCAACCATTCTTACTGGCATGTGGAGCATCCAAAGAAAACTGTTAAACGTTACAAACGCGCCCAAAGTCATGCTTCCATTAAGCACAAGCCATCCGCCAAATCCTACTGTTACAAGCTCCAACGCAAAGCCCATACCGTCAAGCCATGGCATGTATTTTTGCGTGTTTTTTGCAAGCGTAATATTGCGATTAAAGTAATCTTCATTGCATTTATCGAATTTCTGAGTTTCAAAAGGCTCGCGAACAAAAGCTTTTACAACGCGATTGCCTTCAATGTTTTCTTCTACCATTGAATTCATGCGTGCAAACGATTCGCGAATCGCAAGGAACTTTGGCCTAGCATTCTTGCCCATAAGCTTTGCAAGCCAGAACAAAAATGGTGTAATTGCCATAAGCGCTAGAGCTAGCTGCCATTGGATTGAAAACATTATAACTAGCGCAAACACAAACATTACTAAGCAATCCAGCGCCATATAAGACACCCAGCTTAAAATGTGGCGAATCGCGTCCGTATCCGAAGTCATGCGGCTCATAATGTCGCCTGTGCGCGTGTGATTAAAGTATGTAAAATCAAGCGAATGCAGCTTCTCGTACTCGTCGCTTACAAGGCGATACACGGCGTTTTGGCCAAATCTTTCCATTTGAAGCTGGTAGATATATCTTGAGCCTACGCGAATAATCATCATTGCAACCATTAGCACGCATACGCCAAGAAGTAAATCATGCTGTTTGCCAATAATTATTTTGTCTACAATAAAGCCCGAAAGCAGCGGCATTGTCATTGCCATTGTGTCGTTTATAGTAAAAAGAACTAGCGATACGCCTACTCTCCACATATCTGGCTTACAATATTGCAAAACCCAGCGCACATTGCTTGCGTCTTTGCGTTTACTTGGATTTACATACATGCGCTAGATTCTCCCTTATTTTTGACTTCGCGATTTATTTTTTATTAAGTTTTATTAAGTTTATACTATTTTTCTGAGTTTATTTTTGCGCGACTATTTTTTACGCGATTATTTTCTGCGTAACTACGCACGCGATTACAGCAAAAGCATGTGGCGTGCAGCCAAAGACCACACGCCACATGCTATAAGTTAAGCAATCAGCTTAGTAAACTTGCGCGAGTTATCGCTACAAATTTACTCACTTCTGCCAACCAATGTTTTCAACAAAAACGTTAGCATATCCAGCAGGACCGCCGTTAGCGAAGCCCTTCTTGTATGCCTGATAGGTTGGAGGAGCAGAAACTGGAAGCGTACCATACTCGGCGAAAGCCATGGACTCAGCCTTGTTGGCCAATGCAGTCTGTTCCTTGTAATCGTAAGTCTTACCAACCTTGGCGAGCAGGGCATCAATCTTCTTGTTGCCAGTGCCAGTAAAGTTGGAATCGCTCTTAGAACCGTAGACCTGGGAAGCGGATCCCACGAAGCTCAATGGGGATTGGGAAACCCAAGCCATTGGAAGCACCTGGAAGTCGAAGGAGCTTACAGTCTTAGAGAACTTAGAAGCAGGCTTGTTTACAGTCTTGCACTTCATGCCAGCCTTCTTCATCATGGCCTGGAATGCGTTAGCAAGAGCTGCCTGAGTAGAGTCATCGCCGAAGAAGGTAAATGTGAACTGAACGGTCTTACCATTCTTAGCGTAGTAACCGTCTTTGCCCATCTTGTAGCCAGCGGCCTCAAGAGTCTTCTTAGCGTTTTCTACGTTGAACTTACCATCAGCTGGGAGGTTGTTCTTGTAGCCAGCCTGGAACATGGAGAGAAGCTCCGAACCTGGCTGCTCGCTCTTCCAGCTCATACCCTGGAACTGAATCTTGTTGTAGGTGGCAACGTCGAATGCCTGGACAACGGCCTTACGCACGGCCTTGTCTTTGAATGCGCCAGCCTTTGCGTTTAAGTTAATAACACGAATCTTGGTGCTGTAGCCGTAACGGAGCTGAGCGCCCTTAACGCTACGAGCAGCCTTAACCTTATCCTTGGTGGAGATGGAATCCACGGAATCGATTTCGCCGTTCTGGAAGGCGTTCATTGCAGCGGTATCTTCCATACGCTTTACAACAACCTTGTCAAGCTTTGCCTTCTTGCCCCACCACTTTGGATTGCGCACGAAAACAACCTGATCTTCGGTTGCGGACTGAATCTCGAATGGACCTGCACCCCACTCGTTGTGAGGATTATTTACCCAACCCTGGTTGAATACGGTTGGATCGGTTGCCTTTGGATGAACCAATGGAGCGAAAAGCAATTCCCAAGTTGCGCATGGCTTATTGTACTTAACGATTACTTGCTTAGGATTTGCGCCCTGCTCAACGGACTCAATGCAGTCATAGCCCTCGTGAGATGGTACAGAGTAGGCTTCGTTCTGGCCATTCATAACTTCCCAAGTAGCCTTGAAAGCAGTGTAATCGATGTCTGTACCATCGTTCCACTTAGCCTTTGGGTTCAAATCGTACTGAACTACGAGTGGCTTGTCGCTAACCTTCTTAACAGAAGTAATGTAATCAGGGTTGTACTTAACCTTCTCGCCCTTAACGGTATCGTAATAAGGAAGCGATGGCTGGTAGAAGCCCCACAAAGTGCTCATATACGCGGTGTTACCGTCGTTAGAAGCGTAGTTCCAGTTTGGACCCATGTCAGAAAGCGAGAACGTGTAAGTACCGCCATCCTTAACATTGTCACGAGGCTGTGGATTGTCATAACGCTTGTCAACCTTAGGCATTGGAAGAGCGCCAGCGTAGGAAGTATCCACACCTGCGGCTGGCTCTTCGGTCATACCGCCCTTGGCCTTATCTGCTGTAGTAGCAGTTGTGCCACCGCAAGCGCCGAGCAGCATTGCAACAGAAAGTGCAGCTGCGGCGAATACAGTTAATTTGCCTGCATTAGTTTTTTTCATGATTCCTCTCATTCCCCAGAAATGATGTCCGCTTTCTGGTATGTGTGTAGAGTATATCTAATCTTTTGACATTTTGTGTTACGACTTTTTTAACAAATACTGAATTTAAGCTTTTGTTACTTAAGATTTAATCCATAAAAAAGAAAATTAAATACATAAAACAGTCAAACAGAAAATTTTTTAGTTTATTTTAATTAAAAAACAAAATATATTACTTTTTTTAGAATTTATATGCCTGTAACAAAAAATCGCGTGTGTCTTGCATAACACACGCGATCAAAATTGCCCTAAACAAAAAGTTTAGGCGTATTCACAAAAGATTAGAATCAGACGCTTGCAACGTCATCAAACGAATCTTCTTCGTTGAGAATAATACGCTTACGATTCTTCTCAATCGTAGGATCTGGAATTGGCACAGCACTAATCAAAGCCTTAGTGTACGGATGCTTAGGATTATCAAACACCTCATCCGTTTCTCCAGATTCAACAATGCGTCCATGGTACATAACAGCAATTCTGCTAGAAATGTGACGAACAACTGCCATATTGTGAGCCACGAACAAGTATGCAACTCCCAACTTATCCTGCAAGTCTTCAAGCAAGTTGATAATGCCAGCCTGAATAGAAACATCCAAAGCAGAAACAGGCTCATCAAGAAGCAAAAGCTTAGGATTCACAGCCAAAGCACGAGCAATAGCAATACGCTGACGCTGACCACCAGAGAACTGAGTTGGGAATCGATCAACCTGATCTGGATTCAGCTCAACAAGCTGCATAAGCTCCGCAATACGCTGACGAATCTCTTCTTTAGACTTCTTTTGAACATGAAGAGGCTCTGCCAAAATATCGTAAACAAGCATACGAGGATCAAGAGAGCTCATAGGATCCTGGAACACGTATTGGATCTTAGAACGAAGCTCGCGACGCTGCTCTTTAGTCAACTTATCGTTAAGATCGGTGCCAAAAACTGTAATAGAGCCAGCTTCTGGCTTCTTTAAACTCATGATTTCCATCAAAGTAGTTGACTTACCAGAACCAGATTCGCCAACAAGTGCCACAGTTTCGCCTTCGCGAATCTCAAGGTCAATGCCATCAACAGCGCGAACTTCGCCAACCTTGCGTCGCAAGAAACCGCCACCAGTAATTGGGAATGTCTTAACTAAGCCCTTAACATCCAAAACAACCTTGCGATCCTCGCGAGGAATGCCCTCAAACATTGGCTTAATAGTTTTTTCGGTTTCTGCATGAAGCAGCGCGCGAACGGTTTCGCTTTCTGCCTCAAGACCCATCATATCGCTAGTATCTCCACTCTTTTCTTCTGCCATCAACATATCCATTGTTGGCTTAGAGATTGGAGTTAAGCGGCGAGTACGCTTTTGGTCAACGCGCGGAACAGCGCCAAGCAAGCCGATTGTGTATGGCTGAGTTGGGTTAGCAAAAATCTCCTCAACGCTATTATGCTCAACCAAATGACCCGCATACATAACAATAACTTCGTCTGCAACGCCAGCAATAACACCCAAATCGTGAGTAATGAAGATCATTGCTGCGCCAGTTTCACGCTGAGCCTTCTTCAAAACATCCAAAACCTGAGCCTGAATAGTAACATCCAAAGCTGTGGTTGGCTCATCAGCAATAATAATATCTGGGTTATTCGCGATTGCCATAGCAATCATAACGCGCTGACGCATACCGCCAGAAAACTCGTGAGGGAAAGACTTTAAACGCTCAGCTGGCTTAGTGATACCAACCAAGTTAAGCAATTCAATAGAGCGCTCACGAATCTGATCTTCGGTCATATCTGGATTATGAATAACCAAAGCTTCCTTAAGCTGATCTCCAATAGAAAACACTGGAGTTAAAGCAGAAAGAGGATCCTGGAACACCATAGCAATATTCTTGCCACGAATCTTACTCATCTCTGCATCAGACTTCGTTAACAGCTCTTCGCCCTTATAAACAACAGAACCCTTAACAGACGCGTTCTTATCCAGCAAGCCCATAACAGCAAGAGAAGTAACAGACTTACCAGATCCAGATTCACCTACAATACCAATGGTTTTTCCGCGGTACAAATCAAAATTCATATTGCGTACTGCATGAACCGTACCAGCTTCCGAAGCAAAGCTAATTTGCAAGTTGCGTACAGAAAGAAGTGGTTCGTTGTTCTGATTTTCCATCACAGAATCTTCCTTAATTGCGTCATTCACCATATCAGTCATGTTTAAACCTCCAACGAGCCTTACTCGGCCTTACCAACAGACCTAGAATATGGATCAATCGCATCGCGAAGACCATCGCCAATAAGCTGAACAGAGAAAGTCAAAATAACCAAAACCGCAGAAGGAACCAAAAGAACCCAAGGAGAGGTCATAACGCTACTTTGACCAACATTAAGAAGAGTACCCAAAGAAGTATCTGGAGCCTTAATACCAAGACCCAAGAAGCTCAATGCGGTTTCGCCGTTGATTGCGCCAATAACACCGAGAACCGTGTTAATAATCAGCACAGAACCAAGATTTGGAACAAGGTGGCGAACAATAATGCGGAATGAAGAAACACCTTCAAACTTGGCTGCGCGCACATATTCACGCTCACGCAAACTCAAAGTCAAAGTGCGAAGCGTACGAGCATAACCAATCCAACCAAAGGAAGTCATACCAAACGCAAGCCAAAGCCAATCATTGCCACCGGTCGCGGAGCTAACAATCAAAGCAATAAGCAAGAAGGATGGAACAATCAAAAGCATGTCCAAAACCCACATGCCAACTTGCTCAAACCAACCCTCAAAGTAAGAAATAGCAGTACCAACCAAAGCAGCAATAATTGTAATAGAAATGGAGCTTACAATGCCAATAGAAAGTGAGCGACCAAGTCCGCGAACAACCATTGCATACATGTCTGATCCGCCAGGAGTTGTGCCAAGCCAATGCTCTGCGCTAGGAGGAGTTGCAAGAGCCGTAAAATCAGGCTCATCGTAGCCCCACTTACTAATCTTAGATCCAAACAACGCAAGAAGAATCAAGAACACAAGCAAAACCAAGCCAACGACGGCAGATGGTCGCCTAAAGAAACGACGCGTATAAAGCGTAATCTTGCCAGTGCGCTTAAAATTACCCCAAGAATTAGCAGTCGCCTTCTTGTCTGCAGCAGACTCTTGAAGGTTTGAAGATACATCTTTTTTACTCATATCAATAACACCTACACTGTTCTGCAATTAGTTCAAGCGAATACGTGGATCAAGCCAAGCAGAGAAGATATCTGCCAGCAAAGCTCCAGCCAAAGTACACACAGCTCCGAATGCAGCAATAGCAACAGAACCATTAATGTCGTTATTAGAAATCGTCTGCACAAAATAGCTACCCAAACCGTTAATTGCAAACACGGTTTCAGTAATAACGGCGCCCGTAAACACACCTGCAATTGAGAAGGCAACATCTACGGCTGTAGGAATCAACGAAGTACGCAAAGCGTGGCGGCGAATAGCAATGTTCAAAGGCAAGCCCTTAGCACGAGCAGTGCGAACATAATCAGCATTCATAGTGTCAAGCAAATAAGTGCGCTGCGTAAGATGGTATCCAACCATGCCAGGAACAGTCATAACAATTGTCGGCAAAATCAAATGCTGTAAGAAGTCAAGAACAAAAGCAATAGGGTTAGAACCTTGATAAGAATGCAATCCCGTAACAAAGAATAAACGAGAGCCAGCAGCATTGTTAACGCTAATTGCAGCTAACACAATAAGCAATCCAAACACAGCAGCTGGAACAACAAGCAAGAACGTAGCAATAGAGTTAAGAACTCGATCCTGCCACTTGTACTGACGAATAGCAGTATAAACGCCAACACTAACACCGAAAACAATACCAAGAACAGTTGCGCAAGTAACTAATTGGACAGACGCACCAATACGAGCCGCAATCGCAGGACCAACAGGAGCCTGCTCTGGGCTTAATCCCCAATCCCAACGAGTAAGAACGCCAGTAATCCAACGCAAATATCTCGTAATAACTGGAGTTTGGTCGTTAATGTTCGCCAAATCCAAAGAACGGTTAATCGAAGGAATTGGTGGATGCGGATGCCTAGACATATAATTCGATCGCGGATCCATAAAAGCACTTGCCAAGAAATACGTCATGGATACGGAGACAAACAGCATCACAACATAATTCAGGCATCGTTTAACGATGTATCGTATCATTGTGACTCTTTTCTACGTCTAACCATTGTTACCTCCATCTGGTAACTGCAAGCCTAAAGCTTGCACACTGCCATCGTTTGCTATACCCAGTTGCAAAAGCAAATCAAAAGCATACTCAAGGCACACTTAAGTAAGCCCTCATAAATGGGACATGTAATTAGTATATTTTTAGCTAACCTATGTACATTGCTTAAAATAAACATGCAATAATACGGAATAAATATCAATTATCACAAAAATTAATACACAAAATCAACAAAACATCAGAATATTTAACGGAATTATTTAAATTTTACGAAAATTAGTTTCGTAAATCGTAATAAAAGTGTAAATACAATAACATTTCGTACTAACAAAACACATTGCAATTAGTTTTACTAGCATCCTACTAAAAAGCACAAATCACGCAAAACGCTACTCGTGCATTGAACACGCTACAATAACGCTTATTCGCCTATTTTCAACCTAACAACAAAAGGAGATATATGTCTGAAAACGTAAAAGCCGTTACCATAGACAACGTGCGCGAATATTCCAAGCATTTTAACGAACAGCGAGCAAATCGAGTAGCCGCAAACGCTTCTGTAGCAAGCGGCGTTCTTAAAGCTGCAACAAGCTATCAAGGACAACGCGCTTTACCACGCAACTTCTCCATAGAATTAAAACAAGGATCAATAACAAACCAACAGCACTCTGGACGTTGCTGGATGTTCGCTTCCCTTAACACTTTGCGTTACGAATTAATGCACAAGTGGAATTTAGACGACTTCGAGTTTTCCGAAAGCTACCTGTTCTTCTGGGACAAGATTGAAAAGGCAAATGCGTACTTGGAAAACGTGTTGGCAACATTAGACGAAACCCTAGATAGTCGAGTCTTTGAAAACATTAACTACGGTCCGATCGACGACGGCGGATGGTGGCAAATGTTCGTTAACTTGGTAAACAAGTACGGACTCGTACCAAAAAGCGCATACCCAGATTCACAGAATGCTATTGACTCAGATGCATTCGTACAATACATAAATACCAAGTTGCGTGAATTCGCGGCTGAATTGCGCGAAGCACACAAGAACGGTACTTCCATAGAAGAGTTGCGCGAAATGAAAATCCGCGACCTTGAAACCGTATACCGTATGACAGCTATCGCACTTGGCGAGCCACCAGAGCGTTTCGACTTCATTGCACGTACTAAAGATGACGACGATAAGAAAGACGAAAAGGACGACAAAAAGAACGAAGCCAAAGAAGACGATAAGAAGGACGATAAGCCAAAGACTGGCAAAGACGATCGTCCAATGATTCGCGAATATGGAATAACACCACTAGAATTCGCAAAGAAATACGTTCCAATTGACGTAAACGACTTTGTGAGCTTGTGCAACTCCCCAATGGAACACACTCCGTTCAACAAGCTCTACCAGCTTAAATACACCACAAACGTTGCTGAGACGAAGGAAATGGAGTTTGCAAACGTTGCGCTAGAAGTATTCCGAAAAGCAGCTGTCGATCAGCTAAAAGACGGACACCCAATTTGGTTTGCTTGCGATTGCACGCAATTCTCGCTAAGGCAAGATGGGTTCTTTGACCCAGCAGTTGTGCGCGTAGACGAGCTATTCGATGTAGAGTTTACATTCGACAAAGCTAAAGGTTTGGAATATATGGATTGCCCAGGCAACCACGCAATGACCTTTACTGGCGTAAACCTTAACAAAGATGGCGAGCCAGACCGCTGGAAGATTGAAAACAGCTGGGGTAAAGATAACGGCGAAGACGGATACTACGTTGGATCCGCGCAGTGGTTTGACCGCTACGTTACAGAAATCATTATTAACAAGAAGTATCTTGATGAAGCAACGCGAGCAATATTGGATCAGGAGCCTGTAATGCTTGATCCGTGGATTCCACTTACAAAGCGCTGCCGCTAAACTTGATATAGAGTGTAACTGATTTATAAACGCAGATTGCAAACGCAAATTACAAATGCAATCTGCGTTTTTTATTTTATTGCGCTTTCCTATTTGGGGTTGCGCGCTCCTTACTTGGTATTGCGCGAGGTTTGATGTATTTCTCTCCTCGCAAGTCCCGTCGCTACGCTCCTCTTTTATTGCTCGTATAGAAATACATCAAACCTTCTGAATATCTGGAACTTTTACGTGGTTTTCATCGCTGAGATTCTCGATTTTTCTTACTCTCTCGGCGAGTCACCACCTTCGGCGCTGAGGCTCGCCTCTTTCGCTGCGAAAAATCTCGAATCTCCACCACACTTGGCAGAAATAAAGGAACAAATGGTAGGGTAAGCGGCGAACAGTTAAAAAAGATAAAAAGAAGCCCGGTGGGAAAGAGAAGACCCACCGGGGCAGAGAGAAAGAGAGAAGAAGGTTTCAGTTATGGGGTTCGCGAACGAACCTCACTGATGGATAACCATCAGCAATACTCATTATAACCACACTTTTCTCGCAAAACACGCATATAACCTAAAAATTTCCTTAAAAAATTTTTTAAATCCTGATAGTCAACCTATTTTTTGTTACATGCATCACTATAACTTAAAATTTTTCGTTTAATCACTTAGATTCTAGTGATTTTTTAGCTGCAGCCAATCTTTCTTCGTCAGCTTTACGACGAGCGGCAAGCGCAGATTCAAAACGCTCAAGCTCCTCATCAATAGCCTCTTTAGGAATTTTGGCAAAAATCGGAGTTGGCTTAGCGACAGGCGTACCAGTCACTAATTCCTCACTCTCCCACGGGTGAACAGTTTCTCCAAGACGATAGTCGCCAGTAATAATCGGATACTTAAAATCTGGATTATCTAAGTCAGTCACCTCTTCAATTCTTGGCAGAGGAGAGAACACACCCGTACCACCAAGAGCTTCCCACACTTTTTGCGCAGAATGTGGCAAGAATGGAGCAAGTAAATGATTAGCATCAGAGACAGCTTGAGCTGCAACGTGCAAAACAGTACCAAGACGTGCTTCATCATCTTTAATCTTCCAAGGCTCAGTTGCAGAAATGTACTTGTTGATATCCGACACAACACGCATTGCCTCGTTAAGCGCATTCTTCTGATGATGACGTTCAATCAAACCACCAACAATCTCAAAAGCATTAGAGGTTTGATCGAGCAAAGCGCGATCCATATCTGTCATTGAATTTTCATCCAGAGCAGGAATCTCTCCGAAATTCTTATGAATCAAATTAGCGACACGATTTACCAAATTACCCCAGCTGGCAGCAAGCTCTTCGTTATTATGACGAACAAATTCTGCCCAAGTAAAGTCGGCATCAGAATTTTCAGGACCAGCAATAGAAATGTAGTAACGCACAGCATCCACAGGATAACGCGCCAAAATATCCTTCACGTAAATCACAATTCCACGCGAAGAACTGAACTTCTTGCCTTCCATAGTCATAAACTCAGAAGCAACAACTTGCTCAGGCATATTCAACGGGCCATAAACTCCAGCCTCGCCACCCTTAGAGCCAGCGCCATTATATGCAAGCATTTCTGAAGGCCAAATCTGAGAATGGAAGGTGATGTTATCTTTGCCCATAAAGTAATAGCCAGGAGACTTAGGGTCACACCACCAATCGCGCCAAGCATCCGGCTTACCTTGACGGCGTGCCCATTCAATAGATGCAGACAAGTAGCCAATAACAGCGTCAAACCACACGTACAGGCGCTTATTCGGGTTATCAACCCATCCTTCTACAGGAACAGGAATACCCCAGTCAATATCACGAGTTATAGCTCGAGGCTTAACTTCCTTAAATAATCCAATCGAGAAGTTAATAACATTTGTACGCCAACCATCCCTTGAATTAAGCCAGCTTAAATTAGCATCAGCTAAAGCAGGCAAATCGAGGAAGTAATGCTCTGTTTCTTCAAATCGCGGAGTTTCGCCGTTAATCTTGGATACAGGATTAATAAGCTCATCTGGATCAAGCTCATTACCGCAAGCATCGCACTGGTCGCCTCTAGCTCCATCCGCGCCGCAAAGTGGGCATGTGCCCTCAATGTAGCGATCTGGAAGAGTACGACCTGTAGAAGGCGAAATCGCAACCTTTTGAGTACCCTTATAAATGTAGCCGTTCTTTAAGCACTGACGGAACATCTCTTGAACAACGTGCTCATGATTTGCTGTAGTCGTGCGCGTAAACAAATCGTAGCTTAAACCCAAATCGCACAAATCTTTAGTAATCACGCGATTATAGCGGTTAGCAAGCTCCTGAGCACTAACGCCTTCTTTATCTGCCTCAACTAAAATCGGCGTGCCATGTTCGTCTGTACCAGAAACCATAAGCACGTCATTGCCCTTCATACGCTCATAACGCGCATACACGTCTGAAGGAACACCAAATCCTGCAACGTGACCAATATGACGAGGGCCATTTGCGTAAGGCCATGCAACATTCACCAAAATATGACTCATAGCCAAATATTATCTTGTTCAGCGAGGACACCTTAATAAAAAACATATACACATATGCACATTTTTTAATGTAAAAATGCTTAAAAATCCACTTTTACACATTTCGCAAAAATCTTATGGACAACATGAACAAACGTATCTATTCTGTCTAAAACCATATGTCTAAAAAATTATTCCCAATCATTATGTCTAACAAGAAAGGAGGGATTATGAATAACGAAGCAGAAATTATTGCAAACAAAACTATTAACAATTCGACTAATACTACAAGTAAATACACATGCAAAACAACCGATAAGCGAACAAATAAAAGAACAGATAAACCCACAATCAAGCCAATCGCTAAAAATTTAAAAAAGACTTCAAGACAGACTTCAAAAAGCAGAAACTATGATGCGAATAAATACAGTACGACTAAAGATATAGCTCAAGAAACAAAAATAATTCTTGAAAATTACGACAATAAAAATCAACACATTGACATTAGTAAAAATCTTCCAACCTTACTAGACACAACGCATCTGCCAGGACCATTGTGCATGAAGAAATTATCTAAATTCGGAGCTTTTGAACGATTGTCAATAAGAAGCGGATTTGCACATTCCACTGCAAAGTCCATTGAGGGGCGGTGCAAAATACTCAAAAAACTAATACCACGAGACTCTGCAGCATGCATGTTTACAGCATCATGGATTTGGCTTGGAGGAACAATTCCAAACATATTAGACGTTATCTCTGGCAGCCATTATCGCGTAGTACCACATGATCATCCATTACGAGTATTCAGACGAAAATTGTTGAAGAGAGAACAAAAGGTGATTAAAGATTTGCGCATAACATCTCCTGCTCGAACAATCTGCGACATAGCATTAACACCATCTAAAAATATTTACGACGAGATACGCAAAAAAGACACAATTTTCAATCTGATTCAAGAATATGGCACAAGCTTTAAAGAATGCGAAAAAATCATAAATAGCAACCCACATTTTCCAGGAGCGCAAAAAGCAAAAGATTGGCTAAAAAACGTTATAGAACAGGAAGATATTTTTTATGAATATTAATATTGAACATTTAAATCAAGTACAAGAAAATACAGAAAATTTCCATAAAACACAAACAAAAGATCTACCACCAAAACCGCCAATTATTCTCACAGAACAAGTAGCATGCTGTGAAAATACAGACAAAGAAATACTTTGGCACATAGCGAGAAACATTCCGCACTTACGAAAATGGGTTATAGCAAACCCAGACGCTGACGCAAAAATACTGGAGTATATTTCACAGAAAGGAGGTCCAGATGTTAAGCATAGCTTAGACGTACTTTTAGAAAGCTATGATTACGCGAAACAGATTTCATGACTTGATGTTTAAACAAGCAGCATAAACTTCTTTACGATTCGCAAAAGAACCGTCTGAAAGAGGATTTTGTGAAACAATACGCGTTATAGCATCTTTAATACGCAAACCCTCATTTTGCGAAAGATCGTAAGACATTTGCGCAAGCTGTTCAACGCTCAAATCAATGTTTCGCTGCTTGATTTCTTCATCGCTAGCTCCCGCAATCACAAGAACAATTTCTCCGCGCGGAGGGTCGTTTTCTACGCTTTTGCATATTTGAGAGATTGTTCCTCGCCTTATTTCCTCAAAATCCTTTGTAAGCTCGCGACATAACGCCATTTTGCGATCTGCGCCAAAAACTGCAAGAAGATCTTCCATTGACTCCGCAATTCTGTGCGGCGCCTCATAAAAAACGATTGTTCGCCGCTCTGAAAGAAGCGAGCGCAAATGCTGCTGCCTGTCTCCAGATTTACGCGGCAAAAAACCCTCATAACAGAAGCGGTCTGTTGGCAAGCCAGAAAGCGCTAGAGCATCTAGTACGGCACTCGGTCCAGGAGCGCAAGTAACAGGCAAATCGCGCTCTATTGCACGGCGAACGATCGCAAGCCCTGGGTCGTTAATCGTAGGCATACCAGCGTCGGAAACAACAAGAACGGTATTGCCTTGCTCAACCTTATCCAGCAAGCCATCTGCCTTGTTGTGCTCATTGTGATCATGATATGCAATAACTTGCCCAGAAACATGCACGCCAAGGCGATTTGCAAGATCGTAAAGCCTGCGCGTGTCTTCCGCTGCAACAATATCCGCGGTTGCTAGAAGATTAATCAAGCGCGATGAAGCATCTCCCATATTGCCAATAGGAGTGGCTGCAAGAACAACTTTACCTAAATTATCTTCTTCATTACGCATCTTAAATCTCCTTATGAAACTTCTTAAGACTCTACACGAATTTATAAAATAACGCACTTAAAAAATAAGATATTTGATTAGAATTATGCTTAGTAATTGCGCTTAGTAATTATGCTTAGTAATTATGCTTAACATAAATTGCAAATAAGCAAAACGAAAAGAGATACCATGAAGATTATAGAACGCCAAATTAAAGGCATTGACGGTAGCAACGCGCTTCTTACTGGATATGTTTTAGATGACAACTTAGATAGCGAAGGGGATCAAACACGCCCAGCAGTGCTGATTTTGCCAGGCGGCGGATTCTTGCGCGTTTCTAATCGCGAAGCAGAACCTGTTGCTATGAAGTTTGCTGCTGCTGGATTCCACGCATTTGTTCTGCGCTATTCTCTTGTGCCTAGTGCACACCCGACTCAGCTTTTGGAAGCAGCACAAGCTATGCAATTGATTCGCAATAATGCAAAAGAATGGCATGTAGATGCGCAAAAAGTGGCGATTATTGGATTCTCTGCAGGAGGTCATGTAGCCGCAAATCTTGCGACTAGCGTTAGCGACGATGTTGAAGAAGCAAATGGATACAACGCAAATGGCGTTCGACCAAACGCTCTTATGCTTGCTTACCCAGTGATTTCCGCTGGCGAATACGCGCATAAGCCAACTTTCGACCGTCTTTTTGGAGACGTAGATTCTAGTACTCGCGCGCAACTCGTTGAACAGCTTTCGTTGGAAAACCACGTGGATTCTAAGACTCCACCTGTGTTCGTTTGGCAAACGATTACAGACCAAACGGTTCCAGTTCAAAACTCTATTATGTTTATTAATGCTTGTGTTAAAGCTGGCGTAAGCGTGGAAGCACATTTGTTCCCTAAGGGTCCGCACGGCTTGGCTTTGGCTGTTAAAGAAACTGCTAAGCGCGATGAGAATGGCGCAGTGATTCCTGAGTTTGTACAGCCAGAGGTTCAGCAGTGGATTGACCTTGCTTGCGATTGGCTGAATCGCATTTTTGCGTGCTAATCGACCTGCCTTCGAGCTTAGAGCGTAGCGCGGTTCCATTGCTTGGTATTGCGCGAGGTTTGAGTATTTCTCTCCTCGCAAGTCCCGTCGCTGCGCTCCTCTTTTATTGCTCGTATAGAAATACATCAAACCTTCTGAATATCTAACACTTTTGCGTATCTTTTATCACCGAGATTCTTGATTTTTCTTGCTGCTTCAGCGAATCACCATTTCATGCTGCGAATCGATCTGCATGAGCGCTTAAAGCGTAGCGCGCGAATGCACTTCGATTCGCTGAGCTTGCTCAAAGTTGAAAGCACAGTGTGCTTTCAACGCAAGCGAAGACGTGAGCGCGCTGTAACGCGCGAGCGATACACCTCTTTCGCTGCGAAAAATCTCGAATCTCTACCTCACTTGCGCTCCGACCTGCCTTTTCGCTTAAAGCGTAGCGCGAAAGGCAATTCGGAGCGCTGAGCCGCTTAGCGTAGAAGCACGGTGTGCTTCTACGGCGGCGAAGACGTGAGCGCAGCTAATCTGCGCGAACGATGACCTGCCATGTAGTGCGCTCAGGCAGGTCGTCGCGCAAACGCACTACACAAAATTGCAAGTCGACGTTTTATATTATTCACCTGAATTTTCTACAATTATTGTCTGTGCTTACCCTTGCAGAAATAACGCTTTATTTTATTCGTAGCCCCCAGAGCGAGCATAGCAACAGACGCAACAGCTGTGAAAACTGTGCTTACGCCAGTGTTTACAAGCTTATCCCTTACATGCTCTTGCTTAGAATCAGCATTATTATTGTCAAACGAACTTTCATTAGGCTGACTATTATTGCTATCTAAATCATTATTAATGTTTGGTATCGGATTATCTAATTCACGAATCTCAGAGTGATTAGGTTCTGAAGAATCCTCCTTAGGCTGGGGATCCTCATACTGAGGGGAATCATTAGACTCTGTGTCATCAGTATCAGGATCCTTCGGAGTATCAGACTTAGGATTAGTATCCTTTGGATCAGGATCTTCAGGATCATCCTTCTTAGGATCAGGATCTTGCTTAGGCTCCTTCGACTCAGGTTCCTTAGGATTATCAGGCTTATCATCCTTAGGTTTCGTAGGATTATCAGGCTTCTTATGATCCTCAGATTTAGGATCAGGTACATCCCTATCCTGACAATTTGGATTATTAGGCTTATCCTTAGGATTTTGCTTAGGATTTTGCTTAGGCTCATCCTTCTTAGGATCAGAAGACTTAGGAGTATCAGGCTTTACAGGATTGTCATTCTTAGGATCAGTCTTTGGCTTAGTCTGCGGATCTTTCGGCTTAGGGTCCTTAGGCTTAGGATCCTTGGGATTTTCAGGTTTAGGCTGAGGATTCTTAGGCTTCGGCTTATGATCAGGATCCTTCGGATCATTCTTCTTAGGATCAGGATTAGGATCAGGATTTGGCTTAGGATCCTTCGGTTCATCCTTCTTAGGCTCATCCTTCTTAGGCTCATCCTTCTTAAAAGCTCCAGCATCAATATGCTTTTTATCTTCGCCAGCAGAAAGACTTATATTGCCAACATATGAGTTTTTTGAAGCCGAATTATCGGTTTCTGCAGATCCTTTTTCTGTAACAGACCTATCCGTTACAGGCTCTCCAGGAATCGCGTCAGAATCTACAGAGGAATCTGACCCTTTATGCGTATATGTAAAACCAAAATATTCACTACCTTCTGGAAGTGTGAATTTAACAACATAGCTTCCTGGCAGCAAATTAGTAAATTCGTAGTATCCATCAGGCGAAGTAGTGGTAATAGGCTTAACTTCATTGCCATTTATGTCGATTACTGTACTATCTCCATACTGTTTAACAAGCTGTACTTTTGCACCAATTATGCTCGACTCCCCCTTATCTTGAATACCATTATGGTTAGCATCAAACCACACGCGTCCACTCAAAGATGCAGGAATAACGATTTCAATAGGAACTGTGCTAACTTTGCTGCGATTGCTGCGCGCATACGTTGCAACAGTCTCCTGAATCTTGTTAATAATTGGCGGATATTTCAAAGTACTATCTGGATAATTATCATTACAATCTAACGCACGATAATACGATTTTATAGATGCGCTTGCTTTTCCACTCATCCAAATACCGTTGCTAATATTATCAGGACCAAACACAGTTGAATCTGGGTTAAATTCTCCAGATATTAGCAATTCAGAAGGTCTGCTTTGTTCTGGAACAGTTCCCCAACCATCGAAATATTTAGAATCCAAAATATCGCCGAAAACTTCAGTATTCTCATAAGCAACTTTTTCTATTCCGATATTGCCCATAATTTTACGAGCTTCAGCATTGTTGTTAGGCGAACGGAAAACTGTTAAATGATGATTTTTAAGAGCTTGCTTAGTTCCATTTAAAGCATAGTTCTTAGAACCAAATGGAATTTTAAATCTCAACTTAATCGGATTATTGTCGTTCCCATTGCGATAAATAGTTACGAATTGGTTATGCTCAATATTTGCAGGTATTAATTGTGGTAACCAAACACCATTCTGCGACTCAACCATAGTGCTTCTACTGTCATAATCGACGCCGCTTGTTTCCATAGATAACCCAGTGAACCAGAATCCATAATTATCTCTGCCGTCCCATCCAGTTACCAAATCAGAACGCACTAGGCATGGATTTTTTTGCAGTATCCTATCGTTTGGAAAATCTCTTAATCCGCCGATTGTAGACGTATATTCCATAGGTGTTGGGAAAGGCATATACGAAACTCTGCCTTGGATTAACGGTTTCACACCTTTTTTGTAATTTTGCAAATCAACTAGATCAGAAGTTTTTGCATTACTGTCGATTACTGTATGGATTTCAATGGAAACTGTTTGATTATTTTTTATTACATCATCATTGGATAATACATTGCCAGAGTGGTTCACGCCTTTTATGGCAGCAAGGTATGGCATTTCGTTTGCAAAATCAGAGGACCACTCGTTGTAGTTAAAGTAGACGTCAAAAAGATTGTAGTTACCGAGATTGTGGTTACCAAACGACTTAGAATCTGAAATCTGTACTACTTTATTTGCAACACTGCCAGCATCAACAACAAAATCATTTGCGTTTACTGTAAGAATTTTCGGAATGGCTAGTCGAAGATATGGTCTAAAAACATCGCCAGCTTCAGGAACAATAAATTTGGCTGTAGCCCGGAGCGTAAGCTTGCTACCTGGACGCAGAATTTTATTAGTTTTATTCGTATTCGCATGATTGTCAGTAGAATCTCCATCAACATAGCTGATTGAAGTTCTTATTTCTGGAAGTTTCCCATCTGGCTTGCCGAAATGCTGGGTAGGAGCAGGAATTAAATCAATGTTGTTAATACTGGATTTATTCGTTGGAATGTTCTCACGATTAGTAAAAGCGTTATCATTGCTAGACTGAGCTAACGCCGAAGAAGATAAACTTGCTGTTAATAACGTGGCTGTTAATAAGCTAGCTGTCACTATTTTCATTTTCATTAAGTATTTTCTCCCTTCGCTCATGAAAATAGTTATGAGACAATCCACGAGTAAAACACTAAAAAATTTATTTTTCAAACTGAAAATTGTCGTAAATTTTCCGACAACTAAAACCCTTTTTATATTTATGGAATCGCCGAATAAAAAAAAAACACCTTCGGCGAGTCTGAAGAAAAATTTAAATTAATTAAGATAAAATACGAAAAATATACATGTTAACTCTCTTATAATAAAGCTAAATCGTAATATGTTCTGTTGTTATAACAATATGATGATTAAATGATATATGTGAGGTTTTTCACATTACACAATATTCTACAAGTTCAATACACAAATATCTTTACGACAAATACAACATGGATCCTATGTAAAAGATTAAAAGACGTTTATAAACAACGTTTATAAAACAGAAACGTCGTCCTCACACCGTGATTGATGTGTTGACGACGTTTTGTTATTTGTTATTTGTTATTAATAAGTAATATTTAAAAGCAATCACACGATTTTTGGCATTGGCGTTGTTAGTGAAGATGTAAGGTTGACTTGAACAACCCCAGCTCCAGCGTGAACTTCTACTTTCTTTAAAGTTACAGTGCGAGAATCTTCAGGCGCGTGATCGTCATCAGTCATGGTTGCTGGCGACTTTACAGCAACAAGAGCCAAGCTATCAAAATCAACACCAGCCTTATTGCACAAATCCTGCGCTTCCTGCAACGAATCAGCAAAACCATCCTTTTCAATCACTCGACTTTCAGGAACTCCATATGCCTCGGCGCAAAGCAAATTAATGCGCTCGCGAAGCGACTTTCCTCGGCGGCTTTGCGGAACTTTCGTTTCAGCATCAGCGGTAATCACAGACACAAAATCGTCTAGCTGATCTGCCAATCCATCTCCGCCATCTCGGAACAAATTGCCAACAATCGGCTTACGGAATCCCAAAGTCTTAGCTTGCTCAAGCAAATCTGGAACCTGCCCATCTTCACCTTCCCACAAATTGATAAGAGGGAACGTAGGAATATTAAGCGACTCAAGGCGCGAAACGTGGAATGGGTATCGCCACGCAAGCGTTTCGTCATCTCGCCAAGTAGTGGCTCGAGTAACAACAACCGCAGCAGCAGGCCACTTTGCGCCAAACTCGCGAGCAGCAATATCTAGCCACTTTTGCGCACCAGCGTCCGTGCCATAGCCTGCCTCCACAACAACAACATCGTGTAGTGCACAAGCCATTTCAACACTCACAAGGCTTGGAATACCAAGCGAAACGTTGGCAAACGGACCACAATGAACATAAATCGGAGAACCATTAATCGTCTCAGTTTTTGCAGGCTTTACAGCATCGGCAAGAATATTTGTGATTCGCCACAAGTCAACAAAATCGCCAAATTTAACAGGATTTCCGTCCTTTGTGCCAGCAATCATGGCAGCAACGCGATTTGCAATCTCTTCCATGCTTCTCGAAAGCACTACAATTTGCATAAGCTCACAAGTTGGCGTTAACACAACGCGCTCAGCAACCGTGCCCTTGCCAAAGTCAACAGCAATACTACGCAAAGATCTTGAAGGCACTTCACTTACGCGCGGCACTAAAATCGTGTCTAAAATACCCTCGTCAATCGCTTTTTCTGCAAAAGAAACAAGCAAATTCTGCGCACATTCAATGGCAGCCATTTCTCCGCACAATCCCCAATCGATTAGCTCAGGGTGCGAAAGTGAGGACTTTCCGCCACCGCTAGCGCCGCCTTTTGAACCCGCTGCAGTAATGCCCATGCTTGGCTGGCGCAAAACAGCCGCCGCATCTACCCCGCGTTCGCGCAACGCGTCTACCAGCGCAATAGTGGTAGTTGTTTTGCCTTCTCCTCTAGAAGCCTTAAGAGGAGTATCAGCTGTAACGAGTAGCACTTTACCGTGCTTTTTTTGCTCACTTGGATTCTTCTTTAAATAATCCATAAATCCGAAGGCGTCTATTTTTTTAACTAATCCAAATTGCGTAGTAAACGAATCAAGAATGCTCATATTCCCCACTTTCATAAGCAAAAAGCCTAGTAGATGCCCAATAGTGTTCAATAACAAACGTTCAATAACAGATGCCCAATAAACGCTCAATAGTAAACGCGCATAGCTAATGTAAATGAACAATTTTTATACTATACGATTGCATGGGCGTGGTATAGCAATATTACATTAAAACTATGCGCGTTATCACTAATGTCTATAACAGCTTGCGATCAGTGATCGGAACGATTAAAACCATTCTTCATACGCATGCTAGTTATGTACAGCACTGTGTCAAGCAAAGAATCTGTTTCTTTCTTCAACTTTGCTGCCATATCGTCGTTCGCTTCAGCCAAAGCTTCACGCACTTTGTCGTTACGAAGCTCTGCAATAATTGCTTCAGGATCGCGAACTAAATCATCGTAATCTTCGCCTTCATCACCTTCACGTTCTGGCTCGTAACCTCTCAAAGAAACGCCAAGAATCTTTGCCACGGCAGCATCCGTAGACTTAACCATTGCGTGACCAAGGGAACCGACAACTTCCTGGTAACGCTCAATCGCGTTTGCAGTGTCGTTAAATGCAGCATCCGCAAGAGCTGCAATAATGCGATTCTCCCAATAGAAGTTTTCGCTTGTTACGCGAGTAGTCGTATCTTCCAAATACTTTGGAGTTTCGTTTACATTTGGATAGAACGGCACAAGCGCATTAAATGGGTTAGAGCCGTACGCCATCCACTGAATTGTGCGGAACGCTTCTGGCACGTAAGGGCGGATTTGCATAACAGCCAGCTGACTTTGACGATTGATGCCGATTGGACGGAAAAGATGACGAGTATGCTCATCGCCAAGCTTGCCGTAAGGATCATATTCAGTGCCCTGATAGTGAGAGCTTAAAACGTACTTAATATCCTCAATCGTCACTTTGCGTTCAGGCTGACGCGCCCACGGAATATCGTTGCTATCTGGCTTGTGATCTGCGTCTTTGCCATCCCACACTTCGTCATAAGGATTCAAGAAACGCTCCATAAACCATGCGCGAGGAGTGTTGTACACGTGGTCGGCATCCGAATGAGAACCGAAAGCATCGCGAGGGTTGAACGGCGAAGCGTTTTCTACCGACAAATCTAAGTGATTTTCTTCAATAAACTCAAGCAAATCAGCAGAGCACATGTGCTCTTCTTGGTCTCCCAAAGCGTCTTCCAAATCGAACTCGTCGATTCCAAGCTGGTTTGGCATAACAACATACGCCTCGTCTGGCACGCGCTTAGCAATCCAGTGGTGTCCGCCAACAGTTTCCATCCACCAAATCTCGTTTACATCCGAGAACGCAACGCCGTTCATCTCGTAAGTTCCGTACTTTTCTAGCAACGCGCCCAAACGCTCCACGCCTTCGCGAGCGCTACGAATATAAGGCAAAACAAGCGTTAAGAAGTCTTCTTCGCCAATTCCGCCTGGCACTTCTGGCTTGTAGTCAGCGTCGCCTTCCTTACCTTGCGCTTTTTTAAGCTCCACCATTGGGTCAGCACCCAGCACGCGCTCGTTGGATGTAAGCGTTTCGGTTGCGCTCATTGCCACGTTTGCTTCGTTAACGCCAGCTTCTCCCCAAATTCCTTCGCGCAAGTCTGCGTTTGGAACGCTTGTGTATTGCATTGGATTATCTGGAAGCTCTACTGTTACGTGGCTAAGCACAGACTTATAAACGCGAGGCTGGTCTTGCGGCTTTACTACTACTAAACGCTTTGGATTAAACTCGCCATTTGCTGAGTCTTCGTTACGCGCGATAAGCGTGGATCCGTCGTAGCTCGCTTTGCGTCCTACTAAAATTGTTGTGCATGCCATATTTGCATCCTCATTTTTCTAATTTTTGATTATTTTGGTTATTTGATTATTTTTGATTATTTTGTTTGTTTAGATTAGTTTGATTGGTTTTGCTTATTTTTGACTATTTTACGCAGGCATATATAGTCGTAAGCTGCTTGCGACTAATCCGCACGAAGTCATATAAAGCCTAAATCCTAAATTCTAAGCTTTTCCTCGCAAATATAATCCGTTAACGTCTACATACGAATCGTAATGCCTGATTTCATTCATCATTTCGTTAAGATAGAAGCCTTCTTTAAGATTTGGAAGAGGCTTTTGCGTGCCGAACACTTCTAGCATGTAGTCGTGATCCTTGTCTGGCGGCTGCGGGCCATTGTAGCGCATTGTAATTGCAGGGTCTGTGCAACCCACAAATCGGCTAGCTTGCGAGTTTCGCCCTTGTACAACTTCTGGAATCATAGTTGGCATTGTGCGCGAAAAGTCTTGCGGAATTTGCAAAGCGCGCGAGTCATTAAAGTCAAACATAAGCGCTTCCACCGGAACATTTGCCACAACCCAATGAATCCACTGGAATCCGCACACTGGTATAGCGTCATCGTCTACAAATCGCCAATGCAAGTAGTGCACAAAATCCGGCAACTTGTCTACATAAAATGGAAAAGACACGACTGGAACGCCGTTAATCTTGTTTTCTTCCGGCGCAGCTTTTGCAAAGTTGTCTGGAATAGTGGTGAAATCTGTAGAAATATTCATAATTTAAGTATCTACTACCGCTGTGACTATAAAAATAAGACTATAAAAATGTGACTATGCGTTAAGAAAGCGCACATAAAAGTGCTTCAAAAACAAGCGTTGCGTTTCCATTGCCAGCAAGCCGCTTTTTAGCAACCGCAAGCGCGTCCAGGCATTTAAGCGCGCGCTCTGCTGTATTTTTTTTAGAAAGCTGCATAATTTCTGCTTTAAATTCTTGATTCACAAGTGGTGTTTGCGATTGCGCATTGTTTAGCACAACAAGCACATCTCTGTACACGCTGCAAATCGCATCTATTGCGCGGTTTAAAACGTCTCTGCTTACGCGAGTGACTTTGCGCTTAACATCGTCTTTTTTGCCAATCGCATTGTATGCGCTACGAATTTTAGGTGGGATTTTATCTGTTGGCTTAATGCCATTTATGCGCAAAAACTCGCTTTGCTCAGCTTCAACAGACTTTTGCACTTCGTCTTCTGCCTGACTTTTAGCATCTTCGATTAGCGTTTGCGCAAGCATAATAGCATCTATTGCGCTGCTAAGACGCAAAACGCCTGCAACAAGCTCTTCTCTTCTGCTTCTAGCACTCTCGCTTGTAGCGTAAAGCATTGCTAAATCAACGTTTCCTTGAGCTATGCGAGCCACGTTTGCCGCCGTTTTTGCATCAATGTGTGCGCTTTGTTGCACGTATTCTTGCACATCTTGGTCGCTTGGTTGAGCCAAATTCACTATTTGAGACCTAGAACGAATTGTTGGCAAAACATCTGCCGCGCTTGCCGCGCAAAGAATCCATATTGTGCGAGGTGCTGGCTCTTCGATTTCTTTTAGCAAAACGTTTGTTGTGCGCTCAAGCATGCGCCCAACGTCTTCGATTATTATGATTCGCCACGGTGCAACACTTGGCATTTGCTCGGATATTGATACGAGTTCGCGCACTTCGTCAATGCTTACTGTAACTTTGTCCGTGCTTAAAATGTTTACGTCTGGGCTTGTTCCAGCTAATACTTCACTTGCGATTTTATCTGTGTTTATTTGAGTGTTTATTTGAGTGGCGGAGTTTTCGGCGGCGCGGTTGCTTGCGATTTTTCCACTCGATTGCAATGCCGCTGCAAACGCTCTTGCCACTTTTGCACACCCGAATCCAGTAGATCCGCAAATAAGCCATGATTGCGCGATTTTGCTTGAATCGCCTTGCGCTACTTTTTTAAGGCGTTCAACAACTTGCGCTTGACCAACTACCGATTCCCAAACGTCCATTGCTAAAATCCTATAGTCCTAAAATCCTAAAATCCTTGATTTTCTGGCGATTCTGGCGATTTTTCGCCACCTATTCCAGCATTATCCATCAACTTGCACACGTCTTTAGCAATCAACTTCGATAAGTCGCAAGCTGGCAAAGTGGCGTCTAAAACGCAAAATCTTTGCGCGTTTTGTTTAGAAAGATCCAAAAACGCTTCACGCGTTCGGCGTGCAAAATCAAGCCCTGCACTTTCCATGCGATCCGCCTGCCCATGCAATCGCACAGCAGCATCTTTCTCGCTCATATCTAGCAAATACGTGCGATTTGGCCAAAGGCAATTAGACGCCCACTCGCTTAAATCACGCACGTCTTGCATAGTGAGCTCACGCCCCCCAGACTGATACGCTAGCGATGAGTCAATGTAACGGTCCGTTATAACCACAGCACCGCGCCGCAAGGCTGGGATGATGATTTGCGCAGCATGTTGAGCGCGATCTGCAGCAAACAGAAGCGCCTCGGTGCGCGCAGAAATCGCTCCGCCGTGTAGAAGAATGTTGCGCAACTGTTCGCCCAACGGTGTTCCGCCAGGCTCTCTCGTTACAACAACCTCAAGTCCGCGTGCTTGCAAAAAATCACGCAAAGCCTCAACTTGCGTGGTTTTCCCAACGCCGTCTATACCTTCAAAAGATATAAAAAGACCTTTGTTTAAACCGCTAAGCCCGCTGTTTTTAAGACCTATAGCCATTTTTGCATACCTCTACCAGGTTTACTCGCCTTTAGATGTGGACTTTTTTGCTGTGCTCTTTTTTGCAGCAGGCTTTTTAGCGGCCGTCTTCTTTGTTGCCGTCTTCTTTGCAGCAGTTCTCTTGCGCTTTACAGGCCCTGCCGCGCGCTTTTGCGCCAAAAGCTCAAACGCAACCTGTGGCTCAATCGACTCAGGCGTGTACTGCTTTGGAAGCGTGCGATTCGTAACGCCGTCTGTAATATAAGCTCCATAGAAGCCGTCTTTAATTACCACTGGCTTGCCGCTTTCTGGATCTTCTCCAAGCTCCCTAAGCGGCGGTTTTGCGGCTCCACGAGTGCGCTTTGCATACTTCGGTTGAGCAAAAAGCTCCTTGGCCTCGTCTAAAGTCACACTAAAAATCGCGTCTTCGCTTGCAAGCGAACGATTGTCTGGCTTGGCATCCACAACCGAATCGCCAGCATCCGCGCGCTCGTAAGTCTTAGTCAAATAAGGTCCGTATCGACCATTATTCGCCTCAATCTTCGCGCGCTTCACTTCGCCTTGCTCATCAACTTCTTCCACAACGCCAACCAATCGAGGCAAATTCAAAAGTCGCAAAGCATCTTGCAAAGTTATTGTTGCAGGGTCCATTGTTTTAAACAAAGACGCCATTTTTGGCTTAGCTTTAGCAGACTTTTTAGATTTTGCAGAAGACTTTGCGCCAGTTT
This sequence comes from Gardnerella sp. DNF00109, assembly GCF_049262845.1. Taxonomy (NCBI): domain Bacteria; kingdom Bacillati; phylum Actinomycetota; class Actinomycetes; order Bifidobacteriales; family Bifidobacteriaceae; genus Gardnerella; species Gardnerella sp. DNF00109. Next base: position 172,505 of record NZ_CP058406.1, on the reverse strand, counting down.
TAGCAGAATCGTCGGATGCTTGCGACCCATCCTCATCCGAGGCTTCAACAAGAGCAACGTACGCTCCAAAACGCCCGTTCCTAACTTCTACACTGCCTCCAGTTTGCGGATCCGTACCCAAAACGCGCGGACCGTCGGAGTTGTTCTCAATCAAATCTCGTGCAACTTGCTCAGTCAACTCGTCTGGAGCCAAAGTACTTGGAATCGAAGCTCTGCGCGCATTGCCATCTTCGTCTAGATTCTTCGTATCTTCCAAATACGGGCCGTATCTGCCTACGCGCACGTGCAATCCGCCGCCAATATCAATCGTGTTGATTTCTCGAGCGTCAATCTCGCCAAGCTGATCAACTTGTTTTTGCAAACCTTCATGCATTGCAAAGTCGCCAGCAACCGCCCCGTTATCTCCAAAGTAAAACTTGTAAAGCCAATCTTTACCAGCTTCCTCGCCATGTGCGATGCGGTCCAAACCATTTTCCATGTCCGCCGTAAACGCATAGTCAACGTAAGTTGGGAAATTAGATTCCAAAAGCTTAATAACCGCAAAAGCAAGCCAGCTTGGAATCAACGCGCGCCCACGCTCATACACGTATCCGCGGTCGATAATCGTGGAAATAATGCTAGCGTAAGTAGACGGCCTACCAATCTCCTTAGCTTCAAGCGTTTTAACTAAAGACGCTTCCGTGTAGCGAGCTGGCGGCTGAGTTTCATGACCATCCGCGCTAACTCGCAAAGCTTTAAGAACATCGCCATTAGCCATAGGCGGCAAAGCCTTAGACTGCTCGTCTTCGCTAAATCCGCCAAACACCTTCATAAATCCAGCAAACTCAATCACGGTTCCAGAAGCTTGGAAATTAGCCGTTCCAAAGCTGCCAGCCGAAGCGTCTAGCTTAACTGTAGCTGTAAAACCAGTAGCATCCGCCATTTGAGAAGCAAGAGTTCGCTGCCAAATAAGCGTATAAAGCTTAAGCTGATCAGAAGGGAGAGCGTCAGCCAAATCCGCAGGATTCCTAAAAGTAGATCCAGCAGGACGAATACATTCGTGCGCTTCCTGAGCGCCTGCAGAAGTCGTAGCATACTGTTTTGGAGAATCCGCTAAATACTCGTCTCCAAAATTAGACTTAACGCAATCTCGAGCCGCAAAAATCGCCTCTTTAGAAAGCGTTACAGAATCCGTACGCATGTAGGTTATGTAACCGTTTTCGTACAAAGATTGAGCCGCGCGCATAGTTTGGCGAGAGCTCATAGACAAGCGGTTTCCAGCAGTCTGTTGAAGAGTAGAAGTTGTAAACGGAGGCAATGGTCGGCGACGATACGGCTTAGTGTCCATTGAGCTAACAACAAAATCAGCTGTACCAAGACTCTGCGCAATCGCACAAGCATCCGCCTCGTTCAAATAGTGCGCTAAAGCAGATTCGCCCTTGGCTTTTTGAAGCTCTCCAAGCGAATTAAAATCTTTAGAAGCAGCCAAACGATTGCCATTTAGAGCCGTCATTCGCGCTTGGAAATCAACGCCATTTGCGCTCAGATCCGCGCAAACATCCCAATAGCTCGCCTTTTTAAACGCCATTCGCTCGCGCTCGCGCTCAACAATCAAACGCGTTGCAACAGATTGCACTCGACCAGCCGAAAGACCTGGTCCCACTTTGCGCCACAAAACTGGCGAAAGTTCGTATCCGTACAATCTATCCAACACGCGGCGAGTCTCTTGCGCATCAACCATATGGTCATCAACGTTTCGAGTGTTAGCAAGCGAAGCTTGAATCGCATCTTTTGTAATCTCGTGAAACACCATGCGCTTTACTGGCACTTTTGGCTTAAGTGCTTGCACAAGATGCCACGCAATCGCTTCTCCTTCGCGGTCCTCATCAGTTGCGAGGAACAATTCGCCCGACTTTGTGAGCGCAGCCTTTAAATCCGAAACTGTTTTCTTTTTATCCGCGCCAACAACATAGTATGGCTCAAAACCATTGTTTACATCTACGCCAAACTTGCCAAATTCTGCCTTTTTAGCAGCTGGCACCTGACTTGGCTGTGCTAAATCACGAATATGACCCACGGATGCCATAACAGTGTATCCGCTTCCAAGATATCCGCCTATTTTACGCGCTTTAGTGGGAGACTCCACAATGACAAGCTTGTTCTGCTCTGTCATACGCTCTCCTTTCGTACAGATGCATTTTGTATGCATATTCCGCGCTTTTACTACTCAATCCACGCAAACTCTAACGCAATACGCGTTTCATATTCAACAAAATCAACAAAATCAAACTTTGCGAAATATCAGCATATACTCCTATATATACCACTTTACTTATTTTTTATTCAATTAGACGATAATCTTAACAATAAATCGTCCTCATCTTGACGTTTTGGAACTTCGCTTTTTGAAGGAGGAGTAGGCGGAGCACCAACTAATCCTAGCCTACTTAAAGGAGCTGCACTGGATTGTCTAAGAACCATCAAAACGCCGAAAGTCAAGCTACACACTCCTGCTACAGCCCAATATGCACAAGAGTGCGATACCCCTATAGCCCATTTTGCACCTAAATCTATTCCTGGCATAATCTGGTAAATCATGTACGAACAGTAAGTTAGGCAGATTATTCCCATTGTGATCATTGCGCTTCCAACGATTTGCACGCTTATAGATGATCTTCTTGAACCTGGCACGTCCATTGCGGATGATCTTGTAAAAATCAACACTGTTGACGTTACAGCACCAACTATGAGTACGGATATCATAACGTCTGCCGGCCTGTGCCATCTGCCTCCCAAAAGAGCTATGGCAAGCAGAAATGTGATTATTGCTGATCCAAGCGCAACCCATGCTCTAAAAGCGCGACTTACAGCGCAAACAAGCAGCGCGCACGCAGCTGCCATTAGTAGCATGTGACCAGACGGAGCGGAATTTTTTGCAAGCGTTGCTACATTTACTAGGATCGGACGCGGAAGCACACGTTTTAGAGGCTCTGCAGCTAGAGATAAAACTAGTATTACAGCGCATTGCGCAATAAGCCACCAGCGTTTTCTTATGATTGATATTATTGCTGCCGCAGCGCAAATCAAGGCAGATAAGACTATAACGAGTATGGAACTTCTAAGCGGAGTTAGTACAACAGATAGCCACGACGGAATGGCACTATATCCAAAAGTACTAATCACCATTTCTTCATACGACTGACCTATTGCGGTTCTAACGGCTAGAATCCACATGATTGATGCAAAAGATGCAAAAAGAACAGCACACAGCGCACACAAAGCTATTGTTGATATTCTAGGACGATTCATCAGCGGATCGAGCTTAGAAATATCTTGATTAGCCTCGCTGCTTTGAGAATTTTGACTATTTTTGATATTTTCACCAATGCCGCTAATTTGACTATTATCACTGTCGTCGCTGCCATCGCTAATCTTGCTGCCTTCAAATAGACTCATACCAAGCATTTTATCAAACAACACTCTGCACTACAGAGCACTTGCGCTACAAAAATATAAGAAACCCCCGCGCACCCACCAGAGGCCACTTACCCTTGCTGCATTCCTGCCCTGGGGGGATTGGGTGACGTAGTGCCACGCGGAGGCTCTACCTATATTACACGATTTTGGCTACAAGTCGAGCGCAAGTCGCAAGCTTCCGCACCATTAGGCGCATTGCTAGGCGCGCCACACGCTTTTACCATGTTCTTTTGCAGCCTCAACATCTGCATTAAGCTGCGACTCATCTGCCTCAACATCTCCAGCAATATAGCGCTCAACGAGTTCGCGCGCCTCGCTATCTTCATGCTGAACAGCTGGCGACTTCATAAAGTAGGAGCTAGGAGCCAAAATCGGACCCGAAAGCTTGCGATCCAACGCAATCTTCGCTGCGCGCACAGCGTCTATAACAATGCCTGCAGAATTAGGCGAATCCCACACTTCGAGCTTGTACTCTAAGCTAAGCGGAACATCTCCAAAAGTGGTGCCCTCTAAGCGCACAAACGCAAACTTGCGGTCGTCAAGCCAAGCAACATAATCCGAAGGACCGATGTGCACGTTGTGATCATCCATATCGTGCGGAACAATCGAAGTAACCGCGCGCGTCTTAGAAATCTTCTTCGACTCAAGCCTAGAGCGCTGCAACATGTTCATAAAGTCCATGTTTCCGCCAACATTCAGCTGGTAAGTGCGATCCAAACGCACTCCTCTATCTTCAAAAAGTCGCGCCATAACGCGATGCGTAATCGTAGCTCCAACCTGGCTTTTAATATCGTCGCCAATAATCGGAACGCCTGCGTCACGGAACTTTTGCGCCCAAACTGGGTCGGAAGCAATAAAAACAGGAAGGCAATTCACAAACGCGCATCCAGCTTCCATAGCCGCAGTCGCATAAGCCTTGTCTGCCTGCTCGGAGCCTACTGGCAAGTAAGACACAAGCACGTCTACATGCAAATCGCGCAAAACCGCGGCAACATCCACAGGTTCTTCTTCGGATTCGTCAATCATCTGCTTATAATAGTCGCCCAAACCATCGTAAGTAGGTCCACGCTGCACTTTAACGCCAAGATTAGGCACGTCTGCAAAGCGAATCGTGTTGTTTTGCGAAGCATAAATCGCCTCGCTTAAATCATGACCCACTTTTAAAGCGTCAACGTCAAAAGCTGCTACAAACTCAATATCTCGCACGCGATATTGCCCAAAAACAGCATGCATTAATCCTGGAATTTTATCGCCATCATTGGCATTTTTGTAGTATTCAACGCCTTGAACCAACGACGAAGCACAATTGCCAACACCGGCAATGGCAACGCGGATACTCATATAAACTCCTTGCCCAAAAACAGCAGCATATAATCATGCTGCACTAACACACTTTTATAATACTAGCTTTTACAAATATTACACATGATATTACATATGATTAAAATTCCTCGCCAAGCGCTAACTTGGATTATATGGTTGCAAATAGTAATGGACAAAATTCGCACTCTTCTAATACAGGACGCACTGTAAGAAGCGCGACTTCTGCAGAGGAAAAACGACGCGCAAACGCCAGAACTGGAACAGCCAGACCAAGCGCAACAAGGCAGAGGCGTCAAAGAAGAAAACACAAAAGAATCCGCGACACGTGGCGAACAAAACATCCAATCCTATTTTGGGCATTAATCATAATTTTTACGCCAATAATCCTTGGCACACTCGTATTTGCGGTTATGTATGTGAACACCGACATTCCGCAGCCAGATAAGATTGCGATGGCAGACAAAACCAAGGTGTACTACGCAGATGGAAAAACAGAAATCGGTAGTTTTGCGGAACAAAATCGAGAAATCATAAGTTGCTCTGCGCTAAAACCATATGTTGGCAACGCGATAGTCGCAAGCGAAAACAGATCGTTCTACAAAGACGGTGGAATTGATTTTAAAGGAATTGGACGCGCAATAATTCACAACATAACTTCTAAAGGACGCTGGGGCGGGTCCACAATCACACAACAGTATGCAGAACGCTACTATCTTGGTGAAACAAAAACGTATTTAGGCAAGCTTCACGAGGCGATTCTAGCTCTAAAAATCGCGCAAACACAAGATAAAAACACTGTGCTATGTAACTATATGAACACTATTTATCTTGGTCGCGGAGCGTATGGAATACAAGCGGCAGCAAAAGCGTACTTTGGTGTAGAAGCAAAAGATCTTACACTATCTCAAGCAGCAATGCTGGCTGGAATAATCCCTGCACCAAGCAGCTGGGATCCTGCAATCATGCCTAAAGAAGCGAATATGCGATTCAAGCGCGTTCTTAGGATTATGCGTGAAGACAAGTACATTACTGACGCAGAATATAAAAGCGCTAAAATGCCACAAACCATTAATCAGACTAAGCAAAACGTTTATTCAGGACCTCAAGGTTATTTGCTTCACATGGTTCGCAGCGAGCTTACTCAAAGCGGAGCTTTTACGAAGGAAGACCTTGATACTGGCGGATATCGTATTGTTACAACAATCGACAAAGCTAAGCAGGATTTAATGTTTAGTGTGGCAAGCCCTGCTATGGGTGGTCGCGGAATCGCTCCAGCTGGGTTGCAAGTAGGTGGAATGAGTGTAAATCCTAAAGACGGATCAATCATATCTGTTTATGCTGGAGATGACTATCTTTCTAAACCGCTTAATAATGCTACTCAAGCCCTTTATGAGCCTGGAAGTACCATGAAGCCATTCGCTTTAATCGGTGCTATTCAGGCTGGAACAAGTCTTAATACTCTGTTTAATGGAAATTCTAACCTAAAGTTTGAAGGCATAGATAAGCCTGTTAACAACTATGCAAACACTAATTGGGGAACAATCAACCTTTATAAAGCAACAGCAAACTCCGTGAACACGCCGTTTATGTCTTTGCAGCAAAAGCTTGGGCGTAGGGCTGTGGCTCATACTGCTGTTACGGCTGGCTTGGATCCTAAGAGGATTAATGGCGAAAATCCGTTCACAGTGTTGGGTAACGACCCTGTGCATGTTAGCGAAATTGCGCGAGCCTATTCTACGATAGCAAGTCAGGGGCGCAGGCCAGATATTCATATTGTTGCTAGCGTTAAGAATCCAGATGGTAAAGAATTTTATAGAGCTCCAACATCTGGACGACAAGTGTTTTCTCCAGCAGACATGGCTCTTACCACTAAAGCTCTGCAAGGCGTTGTGCAATATGGTACTTCTACGGAAGCTAGGGGTGTTGGCAAACCTATAGCTGGAAAGTCTGGTACCGCAAACGATGAGACTGCATGCAGCTTTGTTGGTTTTACTCCTAGTGTTGTAACCGTGTTTGCTATATGGTATCCGAATGCGCAGGGAAATCCTCAGCCTGTTCCGTCTTTCCGCGGTTATCCAGGCGGTGTTGGGTATTCTGCACATTTGTTTACAAAGTATATGCGTCACGCGCTTACTGGAATGCCTACCGAGAAGTTCCCAGAAGCTAAGGATAACGGCAAAATTGGTGGTGAAGATGGCAAGTGGGGACTTGGAGGCAATAGGCGTACTTCGGAATACGACTACTCGGATAGAGCTTCTGACGATAAAGAGCCTTATAAGGAAAATAAGGATAAAGTAGATAGGACAGAAAATAAGCCTTCAGATTCTGCAGGCGCGGCTGCTGGCGACTCTTCTCGTGCGTCCGAAGGATCTTATGGATCTGGGCTTGGTTCGGGAGAGTCTGGTCAATCTGGTCAGTCTGAACGCAATTCGTCTGGAGTATCTGGTTCTGCAGGGTCGCAATATGGATACACTGGATCAGATACTCAAGAAGGCGCTGCTGGCGGCGATTAATCTACGTGATTCTGTAATCATGTAGTGCGCTTGTACGCTTAGGACGCGCGAGTGATTTTCCTATTTATCGTTGCGCGAGGGCTGGGTGTTTCTTGTCTCACAACGCTCCGCCTCTTACGTGTAGTCTGTTGTTGCGGTTGTTCCGATTTGGCTTTGATTTTGTTTTTTGGTTGAAGTTTGTTTGTAGGATGATTCATTGGATTATTTAGTATCGGCTGCCGCTCTTATACTGTTCGACCAAGAATCACCCAGCCCTCTTACGTGCTTGAACAATTGCGTATTGCTTCATCACCGAGATTCTCGATTTTTCTTGCTCTCTCGGCGAGTCACCATCGGAGGACTGCGAATCGACTTGCATGAGCGCTTAAAGCGTAGCGCGCGAATGCAATTCGGAGCGCTGAGCTTGCTCAAAGTTGAAAGCACAGTGTGCTTTCAACGCAAGCGAAGACGTGAGCGCGCTGTAACGCGCGAACGACGACCTGCCATGTAGTGCGATTGTATGTTACTGCGCAATTCGCGCAATAATGTAGCGCTCAAGCGTTTGAGGCGTAACATCTTCGTATCCATGTATATCAGCGAATTGCGGTCCGTTACTTACGTCTAGATTCGAGTACGCTGTTTGTGCAAGAGTCGTCGCCCCCGAAGCTGCAGCCGACTTTAACCCTGCAAACGAATCCTCAATAGCGATGCAATACTTCATGTTTTGCGCACTAATACCAAGCAGTTTCCCTGCTGCTAAATATGGCTCGGAGCTTGGCTTTGTAGCATATCCATCGTCTCCGCAAATGTATCCTGCAAACGCACCTTTTGGCGCATGGTTCACAATGTTTTCAACAAGTCGCCTTGGTGAATTGCTCACTAGAATCGAAGGGATTCCTGCATCCGCTAATTTTTGCAAAAGATTCAGAACGTCTGGTACCCATGGAACCTCTATCTGCTCTTTTTGCGCTACATAGTCCACCATCGCGTTGCCGATTTCTTCAACGCCCATTTTTGTTCCGCGAGCAATCATGGCTTCAGCAACATCTTTTAAAGATCCACCAGAATACTGCCAAGCTAATTCTTCGTTCCATTCGCCACCATGTTCTTTTGCGATTTGGATTTCAGCATCATGCCAATACGGTTCCGAATCAATTAACGTGCCGTCCATATCCCAAAAGACTGCGGAAAGCTTGTGATTTGTGGTGTTTTGCGCTGCTGTTGTGTTTATTGCCATCAATACCCTTTGTTTTGTCGCTTTACGTATGCGATATTTATCAATATTTATATTTTATATTTACATTTTATATTTAAACATTTGATTAGTATTTAATAATATCTAAACTAATGTTAGACTGCTACATTGCTATATTCTGAATGCTCGCCACAAAACAACAGACTTATCGTCGTTTAAATCATCATAATCACAATTGTTGTATTGAGCATCGTTTTGCGAGTGAGAATGTTTATTATACGATGATGGCAATGCTCGCTGCTGAACACGAATGTCGCGTCGCCAATCCTTTGCGCTTTGTGACCTTTGAACTTCTACAATATTCCCATCTACAGTCGCAGTAAAAATATTTCGTTCAGCGCAATTGGCTTCTTCAATCAAATGTCTTACTTGTCTTTTAAGCTGGCGATTTTCTTCTTGCAAAGCCAAAATACGCATTATTCCAGCAAGATTTACTCCATCCTCTTGGCTTAGTTTTTGTGTTTGCACAAGCCTATCTATGTCTCTAAGAGAGTATCTTCTAGCTCCACCTTCTGTACGCTGTGGCATAATCAAGCGCAGCCTGTCGTACTGTCTTAGTGTTTGTGGATGAGTGTCGGTTAGGTTGGCTACGTGGCTTACTGTAAAAATCGGCATGTCGATTTTAAAGCCGACTTCATCTGCGCCGTCAAGAGTTGCGCTTCCACGCACTAACGCCACTGCACACATTTCGTACAATGCTTTAGTTTGGCGCTCCAACCTAACCATGACTTTTCCTTTCTACACGCACACACTAAGCGATTTGTTGCTATGCGCGCAAATCGTGCACTTCTTGCTCATATGATTCTCCGCATGCCTTGTTGAATTCTTTTGCAGCACGCTTTATCATCACGCCAGATCGCTTTGGTATTTGTATTTGTACGATTCCTACAAAGGCTCCATTTTTACCTGGCACGCCTTCGCCTTCTACACGTACTTCGCTACCGCTAGATGTTCCAGCTGGCACTTTAAACACTACTGGCTTACCATCTAGGTTTTTAAGCGTGACTTTTGCTCCGCGAACAGCCTCATCTAGTGTAAGCGGAAGATTTGCCACTAAATCACAGCCGCGTAGAGAAAAATTATCAGTTTTTTCTACCTGAACCTGTAAGTACATATCTCCAGCTTCTCCACCAAACTTCCCTGGCTTGCCCTTGGACTTTAAGCGGATTTTTTGCCCATCTTTTACTCCTGCTGGAATATGAGTTTTGAACGACTCTCCGCCCGATCGAAGCGAAACCGTAGCACCTTTGAACGCTTGTTTAAATGTTAGTTTGATTGAAGTTGTAATGTCTTCACCGCGTTCAGGCGAATTTTGTGGAGCAGATTGACCATACTGACCATATTGACCATATTCTGCACCGCCATTAAAGCCACTTCCTCCAAATCCTTGCGAAGATTGCGCTCCTGCACCTCCCGTGAACATGGAGAATATGTTTCCCATGTCTGGTCCAGCTCCGCTTGTGGAGAATCGCACGCGAGACCCATTTGAGCCTCCGAACATCGATGAGAATATATCGCTGAATCCACTTGCGTCGAATCCGCCTGCTCCAGAGCCTCCAGCGAATCTTGCTCCGCCCGCTCCAAATTGGCGTATCGCATCGTAACGCTGACGTGTTTGCTTATCTTTCAAAACGTCATACGCTTCGGACACGTCTTTGAATTTTTCTTCCGCTTCTTTTGTTTTGTTTAAATCAGGATGATATTTTCTAGCTAGTTTTCTGTATGCTTTTGTGATTGTGTCTTCGTCGGCATCTTTGGAGACACCGAGCACTTTGTAGAAATCTTTGGCTAACCATTCATTTTCAGCCATTTGTGCCTCCTTCTTATGTTTCGAGCACATTGGCATAACATTTATATATAAACCTTAAATACAAACCTACTCGTGTTGGTTTTGCGTTTTTAAACAGTGTTTTAAACGTTTTAAACCAGCACGAGTAAGTTTTTATGGGATTCTTCGCAAGTCGGTAACTGCGTTTTATTGCGTTACATACAAACCATACGAATGTTTCACAGCGTGTTTCACGAGCTTGCTGGCGACGCAACAACCACTCTAGCTGCGCGAATCACTCGATCTCCGATCCTGTATCCTGCTTCTACAACAACATCTACTGTGTCTTTTGTAGCATCTGGATCTGGCTTATGCAGAATCGCATCGTGCTTAGTCGGGTCAAATTCTTCGCCCTTTTCGCCGAACTTTTCAACGCCGAATTTCTCAAATGCTTTGTCTAACTTTGCAGCAACGGCTTTAAATGAATCGTCCATATCGCTATGTTCACGAATACGATCAATATCATCTAAAGCAGGTAGCAAAGCTGTTAAAACATCGATAATTCCATGTTGACGGAATCGATCTTGCTCTTTAGAAGCACGGTTGCGGAAGTTTATGAACTCTGCTCGCTCGCGTTGCAACGCTTCCAAATACTCCGCCGCCTCTTTTTTGGCTTTGCCAAGCGGTGTTAAAGAATCTTCTTCTTCGTTGCTTTGCGTGTCTGAAGAATCATTATTTTCTTGAGACTTACTAGCGTTGGCTTTATCGTCGGTTGCTGGCGACTTTTCCGCATCGGCACTTGCATTAGCATCCACATCTTGTGTTGACGTATCTTGCGTCGCCGCATGCTTTGCCTCATGAGCAGCTGCGTCTTGTGCTTCGTTTTGTGATGCATCCACATGCTCACTAGACGAGGCTGCACTAGCAGAATCAGCTGGATTTGACGATTCTTCCAAATCGCCAGCATCCGAAGGCACATCTTCCAATCCGCTCAAGTAGTCGTTGGCGTTAAACTCGGACATTACTTGTTGTCCTTATCGTCCTTGTCGTCGTCCACCACTTCGGCGTCAACCACGTCGTCATCCTTTGCAGAAGATCCAGCGCCAGCATTTGCATCAGATGCAGCACCAGCAGCGCCAGCCTGTGCACCAGCCGCACCCTGCTGAGCGTAAAGCTGCTGACCAATCTTTTGAGCAGAAGTCATAAGCTCGCTCTGAGCAGACTTAATCTTCTCAATATCATCGCCCTTCAAAGCTTCCTTCAAAGCATTAACCTTTTCGGTAACTTCCTTGGAGATTTCGTCAGAAAGCTTATCCTTATTATCGTTTACTAGCTTTTCAGTCTGGTAAGCGAAGGATTCTGCCTGGTTGCGAGTATCAGCTTCTTCCTTGCGCTTCTTATCTTCAGCTTCGTGAGCTTCAGCTTCCTTAACCATGCGGTCAATCTCGTCCTTTGGCAAGCCAGAACCGCCCGTAATCGTCATGGACTGTTCCTTGCCAGTGCCCTTATCCTTAGCGGAAACGTGCACAATGCCGTTAGCATCAATATCGAAAGTAACTTCAATCTGAGGAACGCCACGAGGGGCTGGAGCAATACCAGTCAACTCAAAGGTGCCAAGAGGCTTGTTATCGCGAGCAAACTCACGTTCACCTTGGTAAACCTGAATCAACACGGATGGCTGATTGTCTTCTGCAGTAGAGAACACTTCAGATCGCTTAGTTGGGATTGCGGTATTACGCTCAATAAGCTTCGTCATAATTCCACCCTTGGTTTCAATGCCCAAGGAAAGTGGAGTTACATCAATAAGCAGAACGTCTTTTCGGTCTCCCTTAATAACGCCCGATTGCACGGCTGCACCAACAGCCACAACCTCATCTGGGTTCACGGACTGATTCGCTTCCTTACCGCCCGTAAGCTCCTTTACAAGCTCCTTGACGGCTGGCATACGAGTTGAACCACCAACAAGCACCACGTGATCAATCTGGCTTACGGAGATGCCAGCATCGGAAAGCACGTTGTTAAATGGCGTACGGCAGCGACCGAGCAAGTCGGAAGTCATCTCCTCAAAGTGAGCGCGAGTCAAAGTCTCATCCAAATGCACTGGAGTTCCGTCTTGAGTCATTGCCAAGTACTGCATAGAAATTGAAGCAGAAGTAGAAGAGCTAAGCTCCTTCTTTGCCTGCTCAGCAGCTTCCTTCAAACGCTGCAAAGCAATCTTATCCTTGCTCAAATCAACGCCGTACTTGTTCTTAACTTCGCCAACAAGCCAGTCGATAATCTTCTGATCCCAGTCATCGCCACCCAAGTGGTTATCGCCATTAGTTGCCTGCACCTGGATTGTAGAGAAGCCGTCGTCATCCTTACCAATCTCAAGAAGCGACACATCGAAAGTACCGCCACCCAAATCGAATACCAAAATGCGCTCGTCTTCCTTGCCTTTTTCGAGGCCGTAAGCCAAAGCTGCAGCAGTTGGTTCGTTAATAATACGCAGCACGTTCAAGCCTGCAATCTTACCTGCATCCTTAGTTGCCTGACGCTGTGCATCGTTGAAGTAAGCTGGGCATGTAATAACGGCATCGGTTACTGGCTCACCAAGGTAGGCTTCAGCATCGCGCTTCAACTTCATTAAAACCTGTGCGGAAATCTCTTGCGGAGTCCACTTCTTGCCATCAATCTCAACAGACCAATCCGTACCCATATGGCGCTTTACAGAGCTAATCGTGCGATCAACGTTTGTAACTGCCTGACGCTTAGCGACTTCGCCAACCAAGATTTCTCCCGACTTGCTGAATGCCACCACGGATGGTGTTGTACGCGCACCTTCTGCGTTAACAATAACTGTTGGGCTGCCGCCTTCAAGCGTTGCAATGCAGGAGTTCGTTGTTCCTAAATCAATACCTACTGCGCGTCCCATAATATCTCCTAGCTATCTTATCTATGTACCTTTTAATCTATGTACTCAAATTCTTGGCAGCCAGCCTTGCGACTAACCGCTTTTTCTTTTTACAAAACTTGAGTCTAACACACTCAAGTTATTAAAGTCAAGCATTTTCGCACGCGATTCGCAAAAACTTAATACTCCCACACTCAACTTTTGCATTACGCAAAGTTCACGCAAATCTAAAATGTCGAAGCGAGTTATCAATGGCGTTATATCGAGCCAAAACCCCAATAAGCGGCTTTCCTATACCAGTTATAATCTTGATTGCTTCAGTTGCCATCATTGCGCCAACAATAGCTGCAGTTGCGCCTAATACAGCCGATTTTGGTACTTTTTCTTTAGGCGGAGGGCAAGCATACAAGTCACGCAAAGTAGGTCCTTTTCCTGGCACAAAAACGCTTACTTGACCTTCATAATAAAGAACTGAGCCATAAACTTCTGGCGTGCCAGCATTCCAAGCAGCATCCGCAATCAAAAAACGCGTAGCAAAATTATCACAACCATCAATTATTAAGTCGTGATTTTCTACAAGTTGTTTTGCGTTGTCTTCATTAAATCTATTTACAAGGTTGATTTTTAAACCTGGAGATAATGCCTGCAAGCGCTTAGCTGCAAGTTGAGCTTTCGACTTGCCACACTGATCCACAGTGTATAAAGTCTGCCTTTGCAAATTAGAAAGCTCTACAACATCGTCGTCGCAAATAGTGATTTCACCAACTCCTGCAGCAGCAAGCGAAAGCAAGCACGGCGAGCCAAGTCCACCTGCCCCAACCATGCAGATTTTCGCATCGCGAAGTAACTGCTGATGTTCATGCGTAAAGCCTGGCAGGAGCAAGTGGCGGCAAGTGCGTTCCGCCTCAAGCTCCTGCAGGTTATCATAAATCTTATTAATCGTCATACTGAATATGCTGAATCAATTACAGTACAAAATTTACAGAATTTACAGTACCGCGTCAGCCCAAGCGCGACCTTCAACAGGCGAAGACGCGAGCGCATGCTCACGCTTAGGAATACGGCCAGCATCGTGAGCAAGCTTACCAGCAGTTACAGCAGCAGCCATTGCACGACCCATCTTTACAGGATCTGGGCAGCGAGTTACAGCGCTTGCAAGAAGCACGCCCGAGCAACCGATTTCGAAAGCTTTAACAACATCTGAAGCGGTGCCAACGCCAGCATCCAAAATCACAGGAACGCCAGATTCTTTGCTTTCTTGAACAATCAGCTCAATGTTTCGAGGATTCAAAATACCAAGTCCAGTTCCAATTGGAGCACCCCCTGGCATAACAGCCTTCACACCAAGCGACACAAGGCGACGAGCCACAATCGGATCGTCATTAGTGTAGCAGAGCACGCTAAATCCTTCTTCAACTAGCTTTTCTGCAGCAAGCAAAACTTCGCGAGTGTCTGGGAGCAAAGTATCGTCGTCTGCAATCACTTCGAGCTTAATCCAATCAGTTCCAAGTGATTCACGAGCCATTTTTGCTGTAAGAACAGCATCATGAGCAGTTTTGCAACCAGCAGTATTTGGCAAAACGTTAATGTTATGGCGCTGCAACATACCGTAAATATCAACTCCAGTTTTTGCGTGACGACGCAAAGCAACAGTTGCTACTTCCGCGCCTGAAGCAACAAGTGACTTTTCCATAATGTCAATGCTTGTCATTCCACCCGTGCCAAGCAAAAGCCTTGAGTGCAAGGTCTTACCGCAAAGCTGCCAAGTATCGACATTTTCTTCATTATTTTCTATATTTTCTGTCATTTTAAGCCTTTTATATAAATTTTTTGAAACTATACTCAAATTATTTGAAATCAACCGCTATTGTGGATCAGTCGCCTATTGAGGGTCATCCGCCCTGAACCGCGCTGAGAATTTCGATCTTATCCCCATCGCAGATGATGGTTGATTCCCATTGGGCGCGCTTAAGCACATCGTCGCCAATGGCGACCGCAATGCCAAAACCAGAGTCAGATCCGTAGAGTTGTGCAACAAGTTGGGCAATAGTCAAGTTATCCTTCACTTGAGTGGTTTCACCATTGACGACGATTTGCATAATTCAACCTTTATTAGCGTCTATTAAAACTTGCGTCACTAGAAACGAGTGTCACTAGGAACTTTCATCACTAAAAACTTTAGTAACTAGAAACGAGCAGGATTGCAGCTTTCCAAGAAGCCCTTTTCCTTCTCAGTCAACTCTTGCTCAAGCACAAGCTTTGTAGTCAAAGAAGAACCCAAAGCTGTGAGCAAAATGCCGTGACGGAAGTAACCAGTAGAAATTGTGGTGTGCGTCTTAGGATCAATACCAATGAATGGTAAATCGTCTGGAGTTCCTGGGCGACCACCAGCGGTAACCTCAGTAATCGAGCATTCCTGAATGCCGGGAAGTACGCTTGCAGCATCACGAAGCAAGTCGAGCACACCGCCAACCTTTGGAATATCGCGGTCGTCTTCACGAGAAGTAGCGCCGAGCACAAGCTCGCCTGTTTCCTTAGCGCGAGGCACCAAATACACTGGGCGGTCATGCACAAATCCACGAACCACAGAGCTCAAAATTGGACGCAAAGGCTCTGGAATAGTCATACGAATCATGTCGCCCCACACAGCGCGAAGTTTAAGCTGAGGAAGCATTTCCTTAGCACCCAAACCAGATGCCAAAACCGTGTCTGGACCCAAATCGTCTGGAGTGCTTGCGCGACGCTCAATAACAACACCACGCTTTTCAAGTGCATCAATCATTGCTGCAGTAAACTGACGAGGATTAATCTGATGATCATCCGGAACGCTTACAGCGCCTGCAATCGTCGGCGAAAGCGCAGGCTCAATTTCACGAAGCTTACTCACAGAAATATGCTCAGCTCTACGTCCGTAACGGTGCTGCAAGTTTAGCAACTCGTTTACGTGCTCGTTATCTGCAGCGTCACCGCCAATTACGTAAGATCCGCACTCTAAGTAGCCAGTTGGCTTATCGGTGTATTTTGCAACCGAATCAACCAATTCCTTATACATAGTTGCAGACTCAAACATGAGTGGATACAAAGCATCCTGCTGATATTGCATTTCTGCGGTAGGAGCTAACATGCCGGCAGCATGATGAGAAGCGCCAGAGACTGGATCTGGATCAATTATGCTAACTTTTACGCCAGCTTCCGTAAGTCTCCATGCTGTTGCTAAACCAATGATACCTGCACCAATAATACGAATATTTCGCATAATACTCCTTCCCTACGGCGGCATTACCCGCATCAGGTTTACGGTCGGCTTTCGCCCTCTCAGCCTGTATAGAACAAGCTCCCGTGTTTCGTCTATTTTGGTTAATTTCAGACCTTTTAGACTGTTTTTAGATTATTTTTTAGACTATTTTCTCTTTTTGGCTTTTGCAATCACAACTACTGGCGATTATTCGCGATAGTGCAATCCTGCAAACGTCCCCATACGGGTGATTTGCAATTTTGCTTTGCATAAGTCACAGTTATGGATTTTAACACTTTTGTGAAAAATTACTAAATTCACTGGTATGTTCTTCGCAATATTCTCCAAAATGTTATTTGTCGTTTTCTTTGCTATGTTATTCGGAGATTCCTTCTGCGAATTCTTCCGCGTCTTCTTCCGCGTCTTCTTCTGTACATGAGCAAACAAAATGTGGAAAAGAAGAAAACAATTAATGGCTTGAAGAGATTATCTCCAAGCCATTAATTCACATTACTCCAATCGTAGCAGCATCACACACTACTACAGATTAAACTAACGAGCCGAATGCTTCCTACGCTTAGACGCAGCACCAACCACTCCAAGCCCAGCAAACACCGCAGCCAAAGCAGCAAACACCGAGGAACTAGCGCCAGTATTAACACCACTCACGTCACCACGCTTAAGATTCACTCCAGCAGAATCACGCGCCGCGAGCATTCCCGCACGCAAAGCTGCACGCGCAGCACGCAAACGAGCCAAAGCCGAATCAACCTGCCCCTGAGTAGCATTCGCGTCCGCTAACACTAAACGAGCATAATTCAAAGCCGCATTAAACTCACTCACCAAGTTAGAATCAGCCACCACGCCATTAGCATTAGCCGAAACATCACCAAGAGCTTGATCAACCTCAGCCTGCAAAGCACCCTTATCAACAACATTATTAACACTAGTAGTATTCGAATCATTAACACCAACACCAGTATTGTCACCAACACCACTGCCACTATTAATAAGTCTGTTATAAGAATCAATCAACTTTTGCTTAGCATCACGAAGCCTACGAAGAGCCTGATCAACCTGATCCTGAGTAGCATTAAGATCCTTAAGCACACTATCAGCATCATTCAACGCCTGCTGATACTCCGCCAAATCAGCAGCCTTACCAATAATGAACGGAATCGACTTACGGAAGTCAGGATCCTTACCAGCTTCAGTGTTCAAATCAGACTTATCGGTCTTGTGTGAATCAGTAAGCTTCTGCTTAGCATCCTGGAGCTTCTTCAAAGCCTCGTCAACCTCAGCCTGAGTTGCATTAGGGTTCTTAAGAACTGCATTAGCTTCATCCAATGCACGCTTGTAATCGTCTGCCTCTGGGCTTCCTGCAGCATTTTGATACTCAGGAGACTTAGTGAAGTCAGAATCCTTACCAGCCTCTTGGCGCAAATCAGACTTATTAGTCTTGTAGCCGTCCGAAAGCTTCTTCTTAGCATCCTGAAGCTTCTTCAAAGCCTCGTCAACCTGAACCTGAGTTGCATCCTTATCACCAAGAACCTTATTCGCATCCTCAAGAGCCTTCTTGTAGTCCTCAAGAGCTTGCTTAGACGCGTCATCACCCTTAGCTTGAGCATTTTGATACTCAGGTGTCTTAGTAAAGTCAGAATCCTTACCAGCTTCAGTGTTCAAATCAGACTTATTAGTCTTGTAGCCGTTAGTGATCTTGTTCTTGGCATCCTGAAGATCCTTCAAAGCAGCGTCAAGTTCCTGCTGAGTTGGAGCCTTATCCATGCCTTCTGGAAGCTTGGTCTTTGGCTTGCCAGTAGTGCGGTCAAAGGCATCGAGGAGCTTCTTGGCAGCCTTGAGCTTTTCTGTGTAGGCATCTAGTGCCTTCTTAGCAGCGTCATCACCCTTATCAGTAGCGTTCTTGAACTCTGGAGTGTTCTCGAACACGTCGGTTCTGGTGTCGTCGTCGCCGTCCTTAGACTTGTCGAATTCTTCTTGCAAGTCATGCGGATTGGTCTTGTAGTTAGCAAGAATCTTATCCTTAATTTCTTTCAGATTATTAAGAGCCTCGTCAACTTCTTGCTGAGTTGGGATATCCTTTTCACCAGACTTTGGTTTACCGTCATCACCGAACTTTTTAAGCAAAGTTCTAGCTTTCTTCAACGAATCCCTATAAGCAGTGACATCAGCATTATCCGACTTGCCATCATCACCCTTCTTAGCATCCGCATTTTTGAACTCGGTAGTGTTCTCAAAGTCATTTTCACCAACAGCAGTTGCACCGTCAGCAGTAGACTTCGCAGACTCATCCTTCAAATCCGTAGCCTTAGTTGCAAAGGCATCATCGATGTCTTTCTTTGCTTTCTTCAAAGCTTCAAGAGCCTTGTCAACGTCATCTTGAGATGGACGCTCTTCGTGCTTTGCGTTCAGATCAGGATTATTCACCTTGTTGATGAGTTCCTGAGCAGCCTTGAGCTTTTCGTTGTAGGCATTGAGCTTTGTAGTTGCGTCAGCGTCACCTGAATTTTGCTTCGCAAGCGCGTTCTTGTATGGCACAGACGCTTCAAACGGAGGAGTTACAGGCTTGCCGTCTTGATCCTTATCACCAACTTCGTTCTTAAGCTTGTCGGCGTTAGTCTTGTAGCCATCGGTAACAGTCTTCATGGCTTCTTGCAAAGTCTTAAGCGCTGCATCGACCTCCGCCTGAGTTGGGATTCTGGCTCCCGTTGTTCCCCCCTGCTTTGGCTTGCCGTCATCGTCGAATGCCTGAAGAATACCGATGGCGTTATTCAGAGCGCCGCCGTTAGTGTTCTTATCAAGAGCATCAACAGCATCCTTAGCCGCGTTCTTCTTAGTTGGATCCGCGGTTGCAGAAGTGTCATCCTTAATCGCCACAGCATTCTCATACTCAGGCGTCTTCTTAAAGTCGCCAGCTGCAAAGTCTTTTGCAGCCTTAAGCGCAGCTGCATTGGTCTTGTAATTGTCGGTGATTTGCTTCTTGGCGTTCTTCAAAGCCTCAAGCGCCTCGTCAACCTGCTGCTGCGTTGGACGCTCACTGTTCTTCTTGCTTGCATCGTTTGCGTCACTTACTAACTTACGAGCATTTGCAAGGGCTGTCTTGTAAGCAGTAATGTCTGCATTTTCATTACCATCGCTTGTCTTAGCTTTAGCGTTCTTGAACTCTGGAGTGTCCTCGAACTTGCCAGTTGCAACTGAGCCTTCAGCATCAGACTGAGACTTCTCAGCTTCTGTGTTCAAAGCAGTGATGTCAGTCTTATACTTCTCAACCTCGGTACGAGCATCGTCAAGAGCCTTAAGTGCCTTGTTGATGTCTGTTTGTGTTGGCTTTGCGTCTTGCGGCGTATCTTTATCATTATGCTTCTTCAAAAGCTCCTGAGCTTTTGTCAAAGCTTCATCATACGCCTTTTTGTCTGCGGCTGCCTGGTTGTTCTTATCCGTATCGGGAACAAGCTTGCCGCCCTCTTCTTTCATGAAGTGAGGATCAGACGCATTGCGATACGCATCAGATGTAACAGTACCTTCGGTAGCAGCTGTGTCACCCTGCTTCTCTTTACCGTGTTCGCCAACACTCTTTTCCAGCTTGGTGGTGTCGGTGTTGTACTTTTCAAGCTCTTTGCGAGCTTTGTCAAGCTTATCCTTAGCGTCATTTACTTGCTTCTGCGTTGCAGCAGGATTCTTGAGCAATTCCTTTGCCACGTTAAGAGCTTCGCCATACTCATCTACAGCCTTCTGGGCTGCATCATTCTTAGTCTTATCAGCAGTTGTTCCATCATCATTCTTGAAATCAGGATGCGAAGCATTCTTATACGCAGGCGTCTTCTGAGTATTGTCATGCTCGTTAACAGACTTAAGCAAATCGTCGGTCTTGGTTGCAAACTTGTTCAAATCTGCAATAGCATCGTTCATTTCCTTAAGGATTGAGGTAATATCCCTATCCAGAGGCTCGCCTTGTGCATGTGCCTGAATATTATCCAAGTACGTACTATCTTCAGGGTTGCCGTCCTTATCAGGAGTATTTGTATCAGGAATCTCCTTACCATTTGCTTTATCCTTAGGCATCTGTTTATTAAGCGCCTGGTTTAGCTTCTTTACAGCTTTTTCATACTTAGTCTTAGCAGCCTTTGCCTCTGCACTTGCATCATCTGCGGATACATTCGCATACGCTGGGCTGTGTTGTATGGCAATATCATTAAACACAGCCGCAGAAAGCCTGCTGGTATTAGTTGCATACTTGTCGATAACTTTACGTGCTTCTTCAAGAGCTTTCTTGGCTTCATCAATCTGTTTTTGACCTGGAGCAGTTCCACCATTTTTAGCCTTTTCTAGATCTTCCTTAAGCGCCTTAGCTTTTTGATAAGCATCGTTGTAATCTTTAAATGCTTTCTTGGCGTCAGCATCGCCAGCTTGCGCCTTATCGAAAGCGTTAAAGTATGCAGGCATCAGGTAACCGCTAAAGTTATCTGCAAGAACTTTCGTAAGTTCATTAGCGTCAGTTGCATAATCTTTATGAAGTGCATCTTCAGCCTTAGTTAATGCATCTTTAGCAGCATCCACTTCTTTTTGAGTTGCCTTATCGTTCTTAAGAACCTCACGTGCCTTAGCTAACGCATTGTCATAGTTTTCAACAGCAGTTTTAGCAGCTTGTTTTTCTTGCTCGCTTGCACCGTTAGTCTGCTTATTAAGCGCATTCTTGTAGAAGGTGCTTTGCTTGTTTGCATCATCCTTATCAGGATTATCAAAGGTGAGCTTTTCAGCAGTTATAAGCTTTGACTTATCTGTTGCTTTAGCATCAAGATCCTTCTTAGCTTTTTGAAGCGCGTCAATAGCTGCGTTAACGTCCTTTTGAGAAGCGTTTGGATCTGCTGAAAGTTCGTTTGCCTTCTTTACAGCATCATCGTAGGCTTTACGCTCTTCTTTAGTTGCGTTTTGATAAGCTGGGTCAGCGGTCTTAAGTTTTGCGTCGCCTTGCTTATCAGCGTCGCCAGTCTTCACCTTACCATGCTCAGCAATAGCGGCGTTAAGCTTATCTTTGTTAGTGGTAAATTCGTTAAGCTTTTCGCGCGCTGCGTCAAGCTTAGCCTTGGCATCATCAACAGCCTTTTGCGTAGCGTTAGCGTCGTCCCTTGCAGACTCAGCAGCTTGAAGTGCTTCATCATAAGCCTTCTTTGCTTCTTTAGCAGCCTTATTCTTAGCGTCATCAGCTTTGCCATCAGCTGTCTTAAAGTCAGGGTCGCTCACGTTCTTGAACTGGTTCGTTGCTTGCGTGCCAGTTGCTGCGGTTTGACCTTCTTGAGCCTTGCCGTTCTCTTCAATCGAGGACTTTAGCTTCTCCTTGTCGGTCTTAGCACCATCAAGAGCTTTGCGAGCTTTATCCAGCTTAATGGTTGCATTATCAACCTCAGCTTTAAGCTGTTCAGTTAACTGATCATCTGGTGTAGTTCCAACTTTTTCAAGCGTTTGCTTAGCAACCTTCAATGCATCTTCGTAGTCTTTCTTCACTTTGTCAGACGCGTTGTAATATGCTGGCTGCGTTGGAACGTCTTTGCCTTCAACAGCAACAGTCTTGTGATCCTCAACCGACTTCTTCAAATCACTCTTCTTATGATTCGTCTGCGGCACAAAGATAACGTTAATTGCCTTAGGCGTGTTGTTTGGATTCTTTTTATACGGATCTGTGTATACACCGCGATAATATGTCAAAGCATACGGCGCAACAAAAAGACGTGTCTTAAAAACTTTGTTCTGCTTAGCAGCAACAGTTACAGGACCAGCCTCTTCATCCCAGGTATACTGACCCACCTTCGACTCTTCATCACCCATATTCGCATCTGAGTTAGCAACTTGTGGATCGCCTATCCAATATGCGCCATTCATCATACCAAGGGTCAGCTCGGTAGTAGGTTCACCATTTTTATCAATTGAATAATGCATATGAGATTTGGTCGGCTTGCCGTTCGCACCTTCGTGATCGAGCACTTCACCACCCGTAAGCGGACGCAAACCTGTATTCTGATCCTTAGGCGTGGCTTTGATAAGTTTCACAATCTCAGGAGCGGTAAACGCTTGAGCTTTGGTTGGGTCATAACGATAGATGAGTGTAGTGTGTTTATCGTCACTCCACGAGAAGCCCTCATCGCTATCGCGACCATCAAGCTTATTCTTTACCAGTTCAACGTTATAATCCTTACGAATATCTGGGAGACGCGTGAGTTTATCTTTGGTTATGTCTGATGTAAACTCTGCAAGTGCTTTATCAGTCTTAATGGTTACACTAATATTATTTTCTTGTAAGCCGTTTGAACGACCTTTATTAGCATCGCCTGCGCCAGTAAGGTCACCTGTAAGGTACGAGAGTGAAATTTGATCTTTGCTGGTAAGGCCAAGCTCTTCGTTGTCTTTGTTAGCTTCGAAAATAGCTGTTTTAATTCGGTCAAGTTCGGCATTGGAGTAACCCAGTGGGTTAGCAACAAAGACTGCTTTCTCGCCAGCTGGAACGACGACATCCTTCTCTGCAATCTTCTTCAACACAAGGTCGCTGAGTGCAATCTTAGGAGCGTCGTTTTCATCCACGCCAGCAAAGTTGATAGTGACTTCACCCTGGTCGTTAATGGTCACCTGATCTTGGCTTACGTGATTAAGATGCGCAAGCTTGCGTTTAATTTCGGTTTTTACATCATCGGAAACCTTGGACAGGTCGTCCACAATCGGCTTATCAATACGCGTATCGTAGCGCGCAACAGTAAGAGCGAGCGCCTCAGACTTGTAGCCAAGGTCGGAGACCAGGTAGGTTTTGAGCGTTTGAGCGCCAGCAACATATGTTGTTGGCTGGTCTTTCTTTGACGTAACCGTGTTGATTCTAGTAACCTGGGAAGGGTCATACGCCTGCTTGTCAGTAATAACCACCTTTTTCTCAGGGTCATCTGGCGTCTGAACAAATGCGCCGTTTACTCCAGTGCGTCCACCAACGCCGTTAGATCTACTTGCAGCATCAATTTGTGCGCGAATTGATTTTTTACCAGTGGCTTCGGTAGGAGCATCCAAAGCAGCCTTTAGCTTATCTTGAATTTGTTTTTCAGTAAGCGCTTCGTTATATTTCAGCACAATTGAGCCAGCTGTTTTAGGCGGAATAAGTGTTGCCGCACGCACAATATTCGTCTTGTACAGCACTACTGTTTTACCGTTTTTATCTGTACCGTACACATAAATGCAACGGTTTGCAGAGTAGCTTTCTCCACTCTTAAGATTGCCATTTCTATAAAGCTTGGTCATGGTAAGCGTAGCTGTACCATCATTGTCTACTTTAAATTCGTATGTACCTGAATATGGCTGATGCTCGTTTACAGCAGCAGCATCGGAATAATATTCAAGGAACTTTCTACTTTTAGCATTATCAACAGTATTACCATCAGATGGGAAAATAGCTACTTTGGTAATGGTACTTCCGTCAGTTGGTGCAGCAAATTTAAAGGTAACGGATTGGTTTTGGCCTTTTTCAATATACGTATTGTCAGAAGATCCCCACGCATACATGTTAGGGAGTGTGTCTTTTGTTTCTTTTGAAAGTGTTATCTCACTATTAACTTGTGGAGCAGGTGCAGGATTAGCTTCGCGATCTGCACCAACAACAGGTTCGCCCTGCTTCTGATTTTCATCCTTAGCATAATTAGTAGCCTCAGGTTGCTTATTCTCAACCGCCGCACGCCTTGTACGCTTCTTTACGACATTTTCCGCAGGAGTGCTAGTTTCCTCAGTGGTGCTACTGTCTGCATTAGTCTTATCAGTAGCAGAAGTGCTATTCGTAACCTTATTATCTACAGCCGTAGCGCTCTCAACCTTCGACCCAGACTCAGTCTTAGTAGCGTCAGCCTTACCTTCGGTTTTTACTACAGTCTGCTCAGTTGGTTTAGTCTGCTCAGGCTGCTCCTTCTTAGATTCTTCCTTCTTATTAGTCTCGGTCGCAGTCTTCTTAGAATCCTCACCCTCAGTCTTATTCTTATTAGCAATTACACTCTGTTCTTTTGCAGGATCATTCGTATTAACAGGCGCAGAAGCAGGAGTCTCCGCCGCCATTGCAGGAGTTGCGCCAAAAGCAATCGCCGCGCCGGCAATTACGCTAGCAGCTCCAGCCGAAAGAGCAGCCACTTTGCGCATATCAACAGCCTTTGCAGACTCATCTTTTGCAGAACCAAATGTCTTGTTGGCGTGTTTAGCAGATTTTGTAGTCATGTTCTCCTCTTTCCGTGAGATTAATTAAATTTACTTGATATTGCTTTGCGCACCGACCGTGACTCTCAAAGCCCTATAGTTTTTAACAATAGTTTTACAAAGTCTTATAGCGTACATCTATAATGATGTAACCATCCTTTGAGAAGTCATTATAACATTTTAGAAAAAATTTTGAAGATAACTAACAAATGTTTATAGCTTTGGGGGATACATACCCCCCCCCCCCCAAGCCTTTTATTTCAAGGGTTTTTGCGAAATAATTTTTTCAAAAATTCTTGCAGTTCTGGCAAGTCAACCGCCATTTTTAGCTCACTCATCTAAACATTTGTATATGATACAAATCACATTTTTAGACCCTCTGCAGCGCGGTAGAGATTCGAGATTTTTCGCAGCTATCGAAGCGAGCCTCAGCGTCGCTAGATGGTGACTCGCCGAGAGAGCAAGAAAAATCGAGAATCTCGGTGATAAACGCTACGCAATTGTTTTAGTACGTAAGAGGGCTGGGTGATTCTTGGTCGAACAGTATAAGAGCGGCAGCCGATACAAAATAATCCAATGATCAACCACTACAAACAAACTTCAACCCAAAAACAAAATCAAAGCCAAATCGGAACAACCGCAACACCAGAAAACACGTAAGAGGCGGAGCGTTGTGCGAATCGACGACTTCGAGCTGCATAGCGCGCGAGAAGTCACCTCGATTCGCTGAGCCGCTTAAATGTAAAGTCCAGTGGACTTTACATGCGGCGAAGGCGTGAGCGCAGCTAATCCGCGCGAACGTAGAAGCACCCAGCCCTCAGCAACGTTAAGTAGGAAATATCGTTCGCGCAGATTAGCTGCGCTCACGTCTTCGCTTGCGTTGAAAGCACACTGTGCTTTCAACCTTAAGCAAGCTCAGCGCTACGAAGTAAAATCTCCTCAAGTGCGCGCTTAACCGAATCAGGCAACGTGCACTTCCATTGTGCCCACTTAGCAACCTCTGGGTGCTGCGGAGCATGTGCGTTAGTCAAGTCAACGCTTTGCTGATGGCGCTCAAACTCGCTCTCACTAGTGTACTCAAGCGCGCAAAGCTCACTTATAGCACTCGCACTGCCACCAGCTTGGCGAATCGCGTCAAAAGCAATCTCCTTGCCGCGGTATGGCACTTGCGCTTTAAGAAGCAGTCTGTAGCAATCGCCAACCTTAGGGTCTTGCGTAATTTGCAAACCGCCGTCAACAATTATGCGCACGCAATCGCCAACAGGCACGTTGCGCACGGAAACAGTAAGGCTTAAGTCGCCCTCTTCGCCTTCATATGAAACTTCTACAGCCTTAGATTCAAGCTGATTTTCCCCAACAAAAACGCGAACGCGCGAAAAGTCCGGGCGAGCCACGCCTCTAAACACCACGCTCCAATCGCGCTCAGAAGGCAGCGAAGCAACAGCATTATCGCAACCCTTTGCAGAGTTGATCACAAATTGTGTAGACGCGTTGCTGTCACCATCGCAGGAGTCGCGCCAAATCAACTCCATGCGTGTATCGGCAGTTTTCCCAGCGCACGCGTCTTCAAATCGTCCGTTATCTTCGCGCATCACAAACTCGCCGCAATCCCCCGGGAATGCGAGAACGCGCAAAGATCGCGGATTTTCAATGCTATTAACCGCAGCCGCCGCCTGCTCGCTACTTGCACAAGACGCCTCACTTGGCAAAACTTGCATTGGAATAATGGCACCAGCGCGCGCAAACGCCGGCACGCGGTCGATTCCTCGCCAAACCTCAAATCTGCGCCCAGCACCGCCGCGCGAAACATAGCGCCTTCCATCAAAGAAATCGTACCAATCGCCTTCTGGAAGCCAAACGGCAGTGCACCCGCGCTCAACTTGCGCGCACCCCTTGCTAACGATTGGCGCAACAACAAGCTGGCTGCCAAAACGGTACTCGTTCGGCATCTCGTATGCTGCAGGTGTTTCTGGCGATTGCCAATACATTGGCTCTACGATCGGCCTGCCGCAAACCGCCGCGCGATAATTCATCGTATACAAATAAGGCATCAATTGCGCGCGAAGTCGCAGCATTTTAACCATCGCATTTCGCGTCTCGGCAGGGAAGTTCCACGGCTCTTTGCCAGCAAACGGCGAGCAGCTGGAGTGAAGGCGATTAATCGGGCTAAACGCGCCGAAAGCGTACCAGCGCGCCTCCAACTCATCGCATCGCACGCCAAGCATGTGACCGCCAATATCGTGACTCCACCAACCGTATCCAATGTTGGAAGCTGTGGCCGTAAAGTAGGTTTGGAAAGCCAGCGAATCCCACGTTGTTACGCTATCTCCCGAGAATCCCACTGGGTAGCGGTGCGAACCAGGCCCCGCGTAGCGCGAGAATGTTAGCGGCCACGCGCCGCCGCGCCCCGAATCCTGGTAATGCACGTGGTTAAGCATCCAAAGCGGATCAAGCCCAGCCTGCTTTGTAACTCCGCCCTGCTGCCAGTCAATCCACCAGAACCTAACGCCCTCGCTCTCCATGCGCCGATGCAAGTTTAGGTACGCGTTCAAAAAGCGCGGATTTGTAAGGTCAAACTCAACTGCCTTGCCGCTTTGTGGGTCAATCCCCATATCGCGCGCAACTTGCGCATAGTCTTCTTCAAACGCGCGCACGCCGTCTCTCGGGTGCAAATTAAGCGTTGCAGAAAGCCCTTCGCTGGCAAGGCTGCGCAAAAACGCGCGGTGATTTGGGAATAGATCGCGGTTCCACGTGTAGCCCGTCCATCCCGAACCATACTTTGGGTCAACATCCGTTACGTGCCAATCCATGTCGATTACTGCCGTGGAGAACGGTATGCCTTCGCGCTTAAATCGGCTCATCAGCTGCAAATATTCGTCTTGACTGTACCTGTAGTACCTGCTCCACCAGTTGCTTAGCGCGAATCGCGGAAGAAGCGGCTGCGCGCCCGTAAGCTTGTAAAAGTCGCGAATTGCGCCTATATAGTTGTGACCGTAGCCAAAGAAGTATAAGTCTTTAGAGGATTCGCCAGGCACACTGCCATCCGCCTTTGCGCGCGGCTCCACCCATGCCCCGTATGGGTTTTCTTTTCCATCAACAGCAGCCGCATACGAGATTTTTGCCGAGCGCGAATCGTCTAACACGGCCCACCCGTCGCGAGATATTACGCCCGTTCCAAGCTTTACGGCTCCATCCGCCTCGTCCACTGTTCGCGCTGTGCCAAGCAAATTGCCGTGGCACTCGTCGCCGTAATGCCACGTGTTGAATTGCGAGCCTGGCACTCCGCGCACAACAATGCTCAAGCCCTCTTTGCTAAACGGCTGCTGGTTGTACGTGATCAGCAGTTTTTCGGTTTCGACTTCTATCCAGCCATTTTCCAAGTTTTTTACACTATATTTTGGATTAACAGATTTTGGATTAAAAGCGCGCGATGCTTCATCTTCGGTTGCTGGCGATTTTTCCGCGGCAAACTGCGCGTTGCCCTCAAAGTTTCGCCTTACAACTGTTTGCGTAGGCGCGTCTACAAATCCGCCATTTTCGCTCCACTCAAGGCGCACAAGCGAATCCGTGATTAACGTAATTCGCCAATTTTTGCCGCTTATAACCTGCGATTCTTTTGCCTTAGCTAGCGGATTTTTAGCGTAATCGTAAAAAATGTGCGCGTCTTGAATATTTTGCGCGTCTTGAATATTTTGCGATTCTTGCGGATTCAAAGTCATTTTACGCCTCTTTGCTTTGTTTCTTTGCTTTTTGCTTTTGCTTGTGCTGCATTGCTTTTGCTTGTGCTGCATTAATTATGTTGCTGCGTTGCATCTTCCAAAATCATACAGCAAACGTTTGCATTTACAAAACGATACGCGCCGCGGAAAAGTCGCCAGCAACCGAGCCGTAAAAATTACGCCACTCTTCTCAAGACTAAATAAAAAATTACAACGTATATATAAAGGCTAAAGATAAAGGCTTAAGATAGCGCCTAAAGCAGAATCGTGAACACGCTTGCGATTACAAGCATAAGCGGATACCACGCATACATAAGCCAGCGGAATTGCTTAGTTTGCTTAGGGCCGTCGCCATACGGACTGCGGTAATGCAACACAGCCACGCCAACGCCAGGCGCCAAAAGCGACATAGCGCCGAAAGCGCCAGCAATCAGCTCCATGCGAATCTCGTGGTTTTCTAGGAATCTAAAGATAAGAACAAATCCTAAAAGTAAAGCTCCGCCCCAAAAAATATTCTGCCTAAAGCCGACTCTTCCGAAAAGATTCCACAATATTCCTGCAACCAAAATCACTGCGATTGACGCCACTTTTTGCGCGCCACTAAAACGCGCGCGAACCATGTCGATTCCCGAAAGCACAAACAGCGCAATAACAAGCCCAAACACTGGATTTTGCGAGCGCATATCGAAAGCGCAGCCAAAGGTTGTAAAGTCGTATGGAACCTCGCAAATAAGAGCCAGCACAAGCAGACGAAGCGTGTAAAGGTTGAGGTTATGCGTGTTTTGATATCCGCGAACGAGCAGCCACGCATACCATGGCAGGGCCGACCAGCTTACAACTTCGCACACTACGGCAGCGGTGAGGCTCCACATATTAGTGCTGGAAAGGCCGCCAAAAAGGTGCGGAATCACGGTTGTGCCGAACGCGCTGAGCATCATCATTACAGCGCCGAGCAGCTTGAACTTTTTGAGAGTAATCCCCATTTTTATGTTCTTGTCTGCGCGGATTTTGAGTTTTAGCGCGTCCATAATTCACCTCTTGCTCGCACGCGTGGCGTTAAGTGCGTATATAAATACGTATACTACGCCAAGCTGGGTAGAGATTCGAGATTTTTCGCAGCGAAAGAGGCGTATCGCTCGCGCGGATTAGCCGCGCTCACGTCTTCGCTTGCATTGAAAGCACACTGTGCTTTCAACTTTGAGCAAGCTCAGCGAATCGAAGTGCATTCGCGCGCTACGCTTTAAGCGCTCATGCAAGTCGATTCGCAGTCCTACGATGGTGACTCGACGAGAGAGCAAGAAAAATCGAGAATCTCAGTGTTTAAGCTATACGCAATTGCTCAAGCACGTAAGAGGGCTGGGTGATTCTTGGTCGAACAGTATAAGAGCGGCAGCCGATACCCAATAATCCAATGAATCACCCTACAAACAAACTTCAACCTAAAAACAAAATCAAAGCCAAATCGGAACAACCGCAACGACAGACTACACGTAATAGGCGGAGCGTTGTGAGACAAGAAACACCCAGCCCTCGCGCAAGAATGCGCGAGAAGTCACCTCGATTCGCCCGCGCAATACCAAGCAAGGAAGGCGCGCAATACCAAATAATAAAACGGATTACAAAGCAAACGCTGCGAAGGACTGCGCGCCGAGTTTAAGCGCGGAAGAATCGCAAGCAACCGCTCCAACCGAAATCCGCGGCTGCAAAATCGCCTCTGTTGTAAGCCCTGCAAGCGCACTAAGCGAAATCGTCTCCTCGTTTAATCCAGGATTCATAACCACAACGCATCGATTTGTAGAGCATTCACCATTCGACTCAGCCGCACATCGCTCGTACGCAAAACTGCGACCATCCACAGGAGCGTGCAACACTCGCCAAGTGGCATCCGCGTGCAATGCCGCGCACTCGTGACGCAAAGCAATCAGCGCGCGCACCCAGTTAAGCAGCGAATCGCCATCCTGCTCCTGACCCAAAACCGTTGGAATCTCGCCACTTTGCACGGCCTGCTTACGCGAGTTTGCGCAAGTCCTTCCATCCGCGCGCGCCTCAACAGGCAAGTACAACTTCGACTTTGCAGCCGTGGAGAATCCAAAATTCTTAGAATCATCCCACTGCATTGGCGTACGCGTGCCCGTGCGCGCATAACCGCCCTCTTTTGTAGGAATATCGCGATATTTCATGCCGATTTCGTCGCCGTAATACACAAACGGCACACCTGGCATTGTAAGAATCATGCCAAACGCAATCCGCCTTTCGCGCTCGCTTAATCGCGGAGCCAGGCGTGGAGTATCATGATTGCACGTTATAAAGCTAAAATAACCCTCGTTGCAAGTGGCCTCATACTGTGGGCAATAATCGTCTAAAAATGGGCAAATGCTGCCGCCGCCGCGCGCATTAAAGTAGCTGTGGTCGTGCTCGGGATTGCTGTCTAGCGCATTATCCACATCGCGAGCCAAGCGCGCGTAACCGTTCGGATTCCCATCCCAGCACCAATTCAAATAGAAGTCCATGTCGAATCCAGCAGCCAGCGCCTGACGAGGCCTGCCCCACTCCGAAACGAAAGCAGCCTGCGGATACTCGGCCTTTACAGCACCCAGCATCTCTTGCCATGCGCGAATCGTGTTGTCTTTGCCAAGGCTTCCCTCGCCATTGTTGTCGTCGTTTTTTACAAGCGAATCCGCCATGTCTACGCGGAATCCGTCCGCACCGAGCGCAAGCCAGAATCGCATAACATCAACCATCGCGGCACGCGTTTGCGCAGCCTCATTAGAATCTGGCGCGGATTGCCACGCGCGATCCCTATGCGCAAAGCCGTAATTTAGCGCTGGCTGGCATTTAAAGAAGTTCAGAATATACGTGGCATCTCGCTCGCTTTCGCCGCCAATAAACGGCATGGAATAGCCGCTAAACGCGCTGTCGGTCCATATATATCGCTTGCTAAACTCGTTTTCTTGCGCGCGCGAGCTTTGCTTAAACCACTCGTGCTCTTCGCTTGTGTGCCCTGGAACAAGGTCTAGCAAAATGTGCATTCCGCGATTGTGTGCTTCGCTAAAAAGACGTTGCAAATCCTCATTCGTGCCGTAGCGCGCTGCCACTTTTTTGTAGTCGCGCACATCGTAACCCGCGTCTTTAAATGGCGAATCGTAGCAAGGATTTAGCCAGATCGCATTGCATCCAAGCGATTTTACGTAGTCGAGTTTTTCGATTATGCCTGGAATATCGCCGATTCCGTCGCCGTTTGAATCGTAGAAGCTTTGTGGATAGATTTCGTAGAACACGGCGTCGCGCAGCCATTGTGCATGTTCGTTTTGCATATTTCCCCCGTTTTGTTGGCGTATATTAACTTTTGCGTATATTAACTTTTGACTTGTCCGACTTTATTTTACTATTCACTTTCTTACTTTTCCGCTTTTTGTTGCTCGACGCGCCGTTTTGAGCTACAAAATGCGTCACATCGTTCGCGCGGTCTAAGCGCGCGAACGTCTTCGCTTGCGTTGAAAGCACACTGTGCTTTCAACTTTGAGCAAGCTCAGCGCTCCAAATTGTCTTCGCGCTACGCTACAAGCGCGAAGACAGGTTGGAGCGCAATCAAAATAAAATTCCGTTAAATTTACTGAGTTATGGAATAAAATACGATTTTCTAAAGCTAAAAAGTCACTTTACAAACAATTTTTCTAATCACTTGCGACATGATTTGCTAACACTTTTATATCCGTGTATACTACACATTGCTTATATACGGAT
Organism: Gardnerella sp. DNF00109; assembly: GCF_049262845.1. Lineage (NCBI taxonomy): Bacteria > Bacillati > Actinomycetota > Actinomycetes > Bifidobacteriales > Bifidobacteriaceae > Gardnerella > Gardnerella sp. DNF00109. The sequence goes on along the minus strand of NZ_CP058406.1, from coordinate 140,394 downwards.
TTCAATAAAAATGCGACACTGCTCAACGCAGCAAAATGCGATGTTGCGTCGCATGGAATCTGTTACTATGCCACCAAAGAACATGCCAAGCTGGCATGATATAGGAGGTCAAGGATGACGAATATGAAGAAAGTGCTGGGCGCAGGCCTCGCAATCGCTACAATGTTTGGATTTGCTGCATGCGGTTCTAGCACCAACGCTGGCTCCAGCAACAAGGCAAACCCAGTAAAGCTCACCGTGTGGTCTTCTTCCGAAGATCAGAAGGCTGGCGGCTGGATTCAGGCTATGGAGAAAGCCTTCAAGAAGGATCACCCAGAGGTTACTTTTAAGAACGCTGTTGTTGCTCCACCAGATGCTGCTAAGACCGTTAAGCAGGACGCTAAGGCTGCTGCCGACGTTTACCTGTTCCCTAACGATCAGCTCGGCGACTTGGTAAAGGCAAATGCAATTGGCGAGTTGAGCGACGACGCTGCCAAGCAGGTTAAGGAAGACAACGATGATACCATCATCCAGTCTGTAACCGCTCAGGATGGCAAGCTTTATGGCGTTCCATACATGGGCAACACTTGGTTCATGTACTACGATAAGTCCAAGTTCTCCGACGAAGACGTTAAGTCCCTCGATAAGATGCTCGAAAAGGGCAAGGTTGCTTTCGATATCAGCAACGCTTGGTACCTTCCAGGCTTCTACCTCGATGGCAACATGACCCTCTTCGGCGAGAAGAGCAACGATGGCAAGGCTGGCATCAAGATTGGTGATAAGGCTGCCGAAATCACCAAGTATGTTGCAAAGTTCATTCAGAACAAGAACTTCGTAATGGATGGCGATGGCGCTGGCTTAGCTGGCATTAAGAACCACACCGTTGACGCTTACTTCTCTGGCTCTTGGGATGCTGGCGATGTAAAGAAGGCTTTGGGCGACAACTACGCTGCTGCTCAGCTTCCAAAGTTCAAGTCTGAAGATGGCGAACATCAGATGAAGTCCTTCGCTGGCTCTAAGGCTATTGCTTACAACCCTAACTCCAAGGCTCCAGAGATGGCCGCTAAGTTCGCTGCATTCCTCGGTTCTAAGGAATCCCAGGAGCAGATGTACAAGCTTCACGGCGATATCCCAGTTGCTAAGTCTTTGGCTGATCTCGTTAAGGACAACCCAGCCGCTGTGGCTCAGATGAACACCATTGCTAAGACTTCTGTCTTGCAGCCAACCGTTCCAGAAATGGGTGCCTTCTGGGATCCAATGAAGACCTTCGGTACTGCATTGGCAAATAAGGAAGTCAATGATGGTAACGCTGCTGCAAAGATTGCAGACTTCCAGAAGGGCTTCGAGGAAGCTCTCAAGAAGTAAGTATTGACTTACGACTGTTCTCTAAATATTAAATTCTTTTAAAAGAAAATAATATTTAGAGAACACACGGCAAGGACGCCCCGCTCCCCTAAGGATTTTAAAATCGGGGCGGGGCGTCTTTTGCTTGTAAAAAGCCCCACAATTTTACGAAAGGCATGTCATGACTGGCACGACATCCACCAAGCGAGGGAAGCGTAAGAAGGCACCTGCTGCCGATGAATACATTGCCCCTTCGCAATACTCATTACAGGAGGCTGCAAAGCACGCAGACGTACTGTCTTGGGTTTCGATAATTATCTTCGGTTTTGGTAACTTCGTTCGCAAACAGTACGTGAAAGGTCTCGTATTCATTCTATGCGAGGCTGGAGTTCTTGCCTTCTTGGCCACAACTGGCGCTGAATATCTACCAAAATTCGGTACTCTTGGTACTAAGAAGCAGGGTAGAGTAAAGATTAACGGCTTCTGGCACTATGTGGCTGGAGATAATTCTGTTGAAATTTTGCTGTATGGCGTTATGAGCATTGCAGCAATTGTTGTTTTAATTTATTTAGCTACTTTGTCTTTGCGTAGCGCATACAAAGCTCAGGCTTTTGCAGCACGCGGAGAAAAGCCTATTACTTTTGTTAAAGATGTTGAGTCTTTGCTCGACCGCCATGCGCACGTTGGTTTTATGACTCTTCCAACCGCTGGAATTGTTTTGTTCACGGTTTTGCCATTGGTGTTCATGATTTCGATGGCATTCACAAACTATGATCGTGACCACACATTGCTGTTCCATTGGGTTGGTTTAAACAACTTCTTTAAGATTCTTGGAAATACAACTGGAACCATTAATGCTGGAATCTTCTTTGATGTTTTGATTTGGACCCTTGTTTGGGCTTTCTTCGCTACATTCTTGAACTTCTTCTTCGGCATGTTTATGGCAATGATTATTAACAGGCGCACCACTCGTCTTAAGAGCTTGTGGCGTATCTGCTTCTCTTTGACCATTGCTGTCCCACAGTTTGTGTCCTTGCTTGTTATGCACAGCATGTTGCAAAGAGATGGCGCTATTAACCGTCTTCTTATATCTTCTGGCTGGATCCATTCTCCACTACCGTTCTTCCAGGATGCTACTTGGGCAAGGGTTACGGTTATTCTCATCAACCTTTGGGTTGGTATTCCTTACACCATCATGCAGATCACTGGTATTTTGCAGAACGTTCCAGCTGAACTTTACGAAGCCGCAGAGCTTGACGGTGCAAGCTGGTGGCAGCGTTTCATGAACGTCACTATGCCATACATCTTCTTTGTTATGACTCCATACCTGATCACCACCTTCACTGGAAACGTTAATAACTTCAACGTTATTTACCTGTTGTCTGGCGGCGAGCCAACACCAATTGGTTCTTCTGCAGGTAAGACTGATTTGCTCATCACCTGGCTGTACAAGCTTACGGTTGATAAAGATAACTACAGCATGGGCGCGGTAATCGGCATTATGACATTCATTGTGCTTGCGATTGTTGCTTTGATAACATACCGCAACTCTGGCTCCTACAAGAATGAGGAGGGATTCCGGTGAGTAATAAGAAGGATCTTATGCAAGGCGAACAGACTGTGCATAGTGTACGTAGCGTCCCGTTCTGGCGCGATCAGCGTATACGCCGCATATTCGGAGACATTGTAGCTCATCTGTTCCTGATTGTTATGGCTGTGATTTGGCTTGCGCCAATCGTTTGGGTGTTCTTGGAAAGCTTTAACCAGAACACTGCACCATATCAGACAACGTTCTTCCCAACTAAGTACACGTTTAATAATTACATTCAGCTGTTTACTGAGCGAGAAGTTCTTGACTTCCCACGAATGTTCTTAAACACCTTGATTGTGTCTATTTTCGTGTGCATTATCTCTCTGTTCTTCGTGCTTGTAGTAGCGTTCTGCATGTCTCGTTTGCGTTTCCGCGGTCGTAAGACATTTATGAACATTGCTTTGATTCTTGGTATGTTCCCAGGCATCATGGCAGTTATTGCTATCTACTTCATTTTGAAGGCTTTTGGCTTGACGAATGGTTCTGTTGTTCTTATTTCCCTTATAATCGTTTACTCTGCTGGTAGCGGCATGGGCTTCTACGTTATGAAGGGCTATATGGACACGATTCCAAAGTCTTTGGATGAAGCCGCTTATTTGGATGGATGCACAACTTGGCAAGTATTCTGGAAAATTATTCTTCCAATCTGCAAGCCTATGATTGTGTTCCAGGCTATTGTTAGCTTCTTGGGTCCATGGCTTGACTTCGTTTTGGTTAAGACTATTGCCCGTACTCAAGATAATTACACTGTGGCTTTGGGCTTGTACCAGATGTTGCAGAGAGAATACATCAATCACTGGTTCGCACGATTCTCCGCTGGAGCTGTGTGCGTTTCCATTCCGATTGCAATCCTGTTTATTGTCATGCAGCGATTCTATGAAGAGTCGATGTCTGGCTCTGTTAAGGGATAGTAACCTCTACATCAATTGTGGGGTTTAATTGAAAATGGGGGTCGAGCGTTTTAAAGCGTTTCGACCTTCATTTTCTTCTGAATAATTAAAAGAAGGATATATTACATGACGTTCACGTCTTCAACACAATGGCCAGTGTACTCGGGTCAGCTTGGATGCTCGCTTAATGAAAAATCAACAACATTCACAGTTTGGGCGCCAACCGCATCATGCGTGACGCTAAGACTTTTTGAAACAGGAAACAACAGCGAACCTTTCAAAACACGTAATTTAAAGCCATTGCGCGACGGCGCATGGAGAACTTCAATATTGCAAAGGCTAGATGGCGTTTATTACGATTTTCTGGTGACTTTTGCTGATGGAAAAGTGAATCGTACAAGTGACCCTTGGGGTGTTGCTAGTGGCGTAAATGGCGAGCGCAGCATGGTTGTAAGTGAGGAACGCGTTAGCCCAGCTGACTGGCACAAAGATAAGTCGCCAGAGTTTGTACGCCATGCGACGGTTGTTTGGGAAACGCATGTTGAAGACTTTAGCAGCAATCCTAATGGCGGATTTAAGCCAGAACATAGTGGTCAGTATCTTGCTTTTACAGATTCGCATACGACTTTAGATTCAGATAACAACTTCCCTACTGGAATCGACTATCTTAAAAAACTTGGCGTAACTCACGTTCAACTAATGCCAATCTACGATTTTGCGACTGTGGATGAGGTTGCGATTTCGTCTGCTCGCAAAAACGGTGATAGCGTGGATTCGCTTTACAATTGGGGCTACGATCCACATGCGTACAATGTGCCGGAGGGTGCTTACTCTAGCAATCCATACGACGGTACGGCAAGAATACGCGAGTGCAAGGCGATGATTGGCGCTTTGCACAAGAATGGCATGCGCGTAGTTATGGATGTTGTTTATAACCACATGTTTGAGGCTGCGTCAAATGTGTTTGAAAGTGTCGCCCCAGGCTATTTCTGCAGACGTAAGTCTGATGGGTCTTTTGCAAACGGTTCTGGCTGCGGTAACGAAATGGCTTCCGATCACCCAATGTTTAGGCGTTTTATGATTGAGTCTATTTTGCATTGGGCGCGCTGCTACCATGTGGATGGTTTTAGATTTGACCTTATGGGATTAACGGATGCGGAAACGTTGAACATGATTCGCGCAGAATTAGATAAGCTTGATGGCGGCAAAGATATTCTTATGTATGGCGAGCCGTGGGGCGCGGATGCTGCAGCTGTACCTGATGATTGCCCTATGGGAGATAAAGATGGGCGAGGATTCCTTGATTCTAGAATCGGGTGGTTTAGCGATGAGTCTCGTGACACGCTTAAGGGCAATGTTATGGATCATCATGACCGCGGATATGTAAATGGCAATGAGTTTTGGACGGCGGATCCTGTGCGAAACGCGTTTAATGGCTGGCGTGGTATGCCTTGTGCTGGTAAAAGTGTTGGTCAAATTGTGCAGTATGTTTCTGCTCACGACGATTTGACTTTGTGGGATAAGCTGTGTATTTCTATGCGCGATAACGCGTCTAGCTGCGATTTTGACGCAAGCGATCCAAACAGCGTTGCAGACATTTTTAGCGCTAATATTCTCAGTGCTGGATTGATTTTGTGTTCTGCTGGTATGCCGTTTATGCTTGGAGGCGAGGAGTTTGGTCGCACTAAGCATGGTTGCGATAATTCTTATAATCGCGGCGTTCTTATGAACCAGCTTGATTGGTCTAGAGCTGAGCGATTCCAACCGCTTGTAGAATGGTATAGTGCGCTTATAAAACTTCGCGCTAAGAATGCTGAGTTTTATGATGCTAAGCGCACTCACCTTACTGCGTCTGATAATACTGTTCTTGCGGAGCAGATTGGAAGCGACTTGATTGTGTGTGTGAACCCTATGAATGATGCGTCTGCAACGATTGATTTGCCTGCTAAATCTGCAAGCCTGTGGCGCTGCGTGTTGGATTCCACTGAGTATTTTGCTAAGTGGACGGGGCACGACTCTGGCAGCTGCGTTTCTATGCTGTGCGATGATAATGGCTCTCAGCGTGCGGTTCATGTGCCGCCGCGTACATTCGTTGTGTTGAGTCGCAAGCGCGCTTGATTGCTTGAGTTCTTGAGCGCGCTCGGCTCGCAATTTATCCCGATTTTGTTCTCTTATTCCTGTGATTTGGGAACAAAGTCGGGATTATTTTTTGGCTTATGATTGAATATTAATATTTTGGGGAATAACCCAATATTTTCGAATACTGAGTCGGATACTAATATTTCAAGGCGAATCCTTGTAATTTCCTTAATTGTTCCTTATAACTTGCCAAAGTGAGCGAATTATTCCTGTGATTCTGTTAGAATAACTTTTATACTTTATACCCCTATTGTGTATATGCAAAGTGGAGAAATATGCAGAGTAGAGAAGAGTAGAAAGTCTAGAAACAAGACAGAGACGCAATACAGACACGGATTGTATGCCAGCGCTTTGATCTTACAACTTGATAATTAAACAAATACCCCCACACCCAAACCTAAATGATTTGAAGAATGAGGTAAATATGAACGCTAAGATTGCAGCCGCTATCTCTTTGGGCGCAAGCTCTTTGGCTCTTATTGGAAGCATAAGCATTGCAAACGCTGCCAACGCAGCAGACGCGACTACAACAGATACGTCCAATCATCCAGCAGCACAGGTTAAGACCATATCCGACACTGGTTTTGATGCTGTTAGCAATGTTGTTTCTTATGGTCCAGAAGATTTTAAACCACAAACCGTTAACTCGCCTGTTACTGGCGACGCTGCTGCCGGCAAGCAAGAGAAAGAAAATCCTGGAACGGTTCAAGGTTCAGGCACACCTAAGAATAACACTCCAGCAAATGCAGAAATACTCCAAAAAGTCGAAGAATCAAAGAAGTTACAAATAGAAGCTAAGAATAAGCATGATGAAGCAAATAAAGCTGTAGAAGAAGCAAAACAAGAAGCTGAAGATACTGCAAGAAAAATTAATGAAGCTGTAGAAAAGAAAAATAATGCAGAAAATAGCATTGCTGAGACCAATAAGAAAATAGAAACAGAGACTCAGAATATAGCAAATGCCAAGCAGCGCATTGAAGAGAAGAATAAAGCCGTAGAAGAGGCAGAAAAAGCCAAGAAAGTGACTGACGAGGCTAGACAAAATGCTGATCAAGTGAACAAAATTAGGTCTGAAGAAAAAGCTGCAAAAGATGAACTTGCTGAGGACGCAAAAGATGACAACGAAGAAACTACAGAAGATTTAGCAAATGAAGAAAAGGCTAAATCTAAGCTTGAAGCAGAGTTAGCTGAAGCCAAGCAAAAGTCTGAATCTGCTAAGGCAGAAGCTGAAAAGATTGAAAAAGAAGCACAGCAAAAGGAAGCAGCTGCTGAAGGCGTCGATAATAAGATTGAGAACATTACTAAGCAAATTAAAACTGCAGAAGAAAATCTAAAAACTCTTGATGCTGACAATGATCAAAACAAAATTAATCAGTTAAAAGAAAAAGTTGCTTCGACTAAAAAACAAGCTGAAGAAGCAGAAAAAACTGCTGCCCAAAAACAAAAAGAATATGAAGGAAAAGACGCTGAATATAAACGCGCATCTAAAGAATATACATCTTTAGAAAAAGATACTTCAAAATATAGTACTCCTGGATATGTTGATAAACTGCACAAAGCTAAAACAGAATATGAATCTGCCAGAGACGAAGTTGAAAATCTTAAGCCAATAGTTGAAGAAGCTAATCGAAGAAGTGAAAAACTAAGAAAAGAGGCTGAAACCGCTCAAAAAGAACTTGCCGAAGCAGATAAAAGTAGTCAAATAAGAGATCTATTAGATACAATTTCTGAATTGACTTCTGAGATAAATTCTTTAACAAGAATTTCTGATAATGCAAAAGATGCTCGAAAAGCTGCCAATGAGAAGAAGTCTGAATCTAATTCTTTAGCTAAAAAAGTTTCAGATAAAGAATCCGAACTAGCTGAGCTTGAGAATACTATAAAAGAGCTAAAAGAATCTAAACAAGATGCTGAAAAAGATCTAAACGTCGCTAGCAGAGATGCAGAAAAAGCTAAAGAGGCGGCAGAAAATGCTGCTCAAAACTTACTGGCAATAACAGAAGAAGCACAAAAAGCAGAGAAAAAAGTTCAAGATGAAAAAGCTAATTTTGAAAACGCTAAAATGGATAAGGATACCGCCGAAAAGAATCTTAATCAACTGAAAGAAGACTTGAAGCGAATCGATAAAGAAATATCCGAAGCTAAAACTAATGTCGAGGCGACTAAACAACTTGCTGAAACAGCAAAGCAAAAACTAAATGAAGCGAAAACTAATGTTGAAGCAACTAAAGCAAAGATCTTAGAGCTAAAAGCTTCAATTGAAGAGACCAAGCGTACACTTATTTCAAAGTATGCTGCAAGCTCCCAAACCATCGAATTCGCTTTTGATTTAATGATAAAAGAGGTTGCTAATCGATCTAAAGAACTTGATAAATCAACACAAACGTTGAACAATGTGGAAAAGAGTCTCACTGCAGCAAAGCAGCAGGCTGAGGAATCTTTGAATCCACAGGTTCAGAAGCCAGCTCCTTCTACACCAGCTCCTGCTCCAGCTCCAAGCACTCCACAGAATGCGCCACAGAACAACGCTGCACCAAGCACTCCACAGGCTTCGGCTCCTTCTGCTCCACAGTCTGCACCACAGGCTGCCCCTAAGCACAGTGCTGTTCCAGCGAACCAAACGGAGCCTGCGCATACAGCAAAAGCTGCAGAAGAGCTCGTAGAAAATGCTACCGATAAGTCGCAAGCAACCGCAGAGACTCCTGCACGCACGCCTCGTGCTGCAGCATCTGCTGCAGCTCCTGCATCTGCTGCTCCTGCTGCTCCTACAGCAAACTCCGCAAGCACAACAAAGAGCGAAGAGTCCAAGAACACATCTAAAGATTCCGCAAAAGATGAAAATCAGAAGGAATCCGAAGACTCCAAGAACGAAGACTCCAAGAACGAAGACTCAAAGAGCGAAGACAATAGCAGCGATAAGAGCGCTCAGGCATCTGGCGCAAACAACGGTGAGCACGCCGCTGGCAACAACACAACGCTAATCGCAGCTGTTGCTGGCAGCATAACTGCTGGAATCGCAGCAATCGGAGCAGGATGGCACTTTATGCGCATCCGTCGCAAGTAGTCGCAAGTAGTGAACATGCGCAAATAATCGCAAATAACAAATAACAAAACCGCAGTTGGCATTTAGCTTTCTGCGGTTTTTGTTAATGCGGTTTTTGTTAAATCCCACTAAAATCGCCAATATTGCAAACGATATCAATACTTAATATAATGGTTAGCTAGAGCGTGCCTCAATCCAGTGATGTGTTGAGAAATCGCACTCTTCGACATCGTTTGCAAACAAACATCGATGCGACGAGATTACATGTGCCACTGATTAACAAAGGAGCATCATGAGCACAACAGACAACGCCAAAACAAAGGCTGCCACGCCTGTGCCCGTAGAAGAAAGCGCAGAACGACTCAATCGTCCACTAATTCAGCTAGCAAAAGCCTGCGGAGTTGCAACTTTCTACATCGACCAACTAGGCGACTATACGGAAATTACCGATGAAGCTCTTGTTGGCGTGCTAGATGCACTAGGTTGGCAAGCAGATACAGAGGAAAATATTGCAAACTCACTAAAACTAGTGCAAGAAAAGCGAGATAACGAACTTCTGCCACCAACCGTTGTATGCTTTAATGGCACAAAAACAATAGTGCCTGTGCACACTGGCGGCAGTGCAATCGACCCAAGCAAGATTCATGTAACGCTGACTTTAGAAGACGGAACAGAATACGAGGATACGCCTGATAAGCCTCTTAATAACTTTAAGACAAGCAAAGATGGCGATTTGTTGCTGGAGCTTCCAGAAGATTTGCCAATGGGCTACCACACTCTGAAAGCAACTGTAGATGACGAATGTGCCTTGCATGCTCAGGTTACACTGATTTCTGCTCCAGCAAGAATCCCTCTTCCACAAAGCGTTCAGGAACGCCATCGCTGGGGCTACATGACTCAGCTCTACTCCGTGCGATCAAAGGAATCTTGGGGAGTTGGCGATTATGGCGACTTGCGTAGGCTGCTTAAAGACGCGGGTAGCATTGGCAAAGCCGACTTCATGCTTATAAACCCAATTCACGCTTGCGCACCAGTAGCGCCTCTAGAGCCTTCGCCTTATTTGCCTGAGTCGCGCAGATTCTTAAACGTAACTTATATTCGCCCACAGGATATTCCAGAATACGCGCAATTAAGCGATAGCCAGAGAGAACAAGTGGAAGCTCTGCACGAGTCGGTTGAAGCGCAAAACAACGATCCAAATCCTATGGATATTAACGCTGCTTGGAGTGCAAAACTACCAGCATTAAAGATGATTTTTGAGCAGCCTAGAAGCGCAGAACGCGAGCAGGATTTCGCAGACTTTAAGGCGCGTTCTGGAGAAGACTTAGACGCTTTTGCGACTTGGTGCGTAGCCTTTGAAGTTTGGGGCGCTCCTTGGGGAGATAACCTTTGGTTTGATACCACTGGCAAGGGCACTCCTCAGATTGACGCGCTTAAGCGCGAGCACGCCGACTTGTTGGAGTTCCACCGCTGGCTGCAGTGGATTGCAGACGAGCAGGTTGCAGCTGCCCATGCCGAAGCTAAAGCCGCTGGAATGGCGATTGGTCTTATGCAAGACATGGCTGTTGGTGTTCACGGTTATGGTGCAGATGTGTGGTGGAGCCCAGAACGATTTGCTAACGGCGTTAGCGTTGGTGCACCTCCAGACTTCTACAACCAGCAAGGTCAAGATTGGGGTCAGCCTCCATTTGACCCTAATTATCTAGACGAAACTGGATACATTGCATACCGAGACATGGTTCACAACGTGTTCTTGCATGCTGGCGCGGTTCGCATTGACCACGTGCTCGGTCTTTTCCGCTTATGGTGGATTCCGCAAGGTCAAGGAGCTAAAAACGGTGCTTACGTGTACTACAACGTGGATGCTATGCTTGCTGTTCTTAGTATTGAGGCAACTCGCGCAGGCGGATTGGTGATTGGCGAAGATTTGGGCACTGTTCCAGCATATGTTTCTAAGGTTCTTGCCTCGCACGGAATTCTTGGAACTGTTGTTGAATGGTTCACTCACAACGACGATGCAGAAAAAGCCGCTAAGAAGGCTGGTAAAAAGCAGATTATATTTGCAAACCCTTCTACATACCGCGAATACGCTTTGGCATCTGTTACAACTCACGACATGCCGCCTACAGCTGGATACCTTGCTTTTGAGCATGTTAAGCTTCGCGAGGAGCTTCATTTGCTTACCGATTCTGTAGAAAGCTTCCAGAAGGCTGCTAGCGCCGAGCGAGACGCCATGATGAAGATGCTTTTGGAAGGCGGATGGATTAGCAAGGATGCTGCCGAACATGTAGAAGACCATGTGCAAGAGATTGTGGAGGCTATGCATGCGATTATGCGCACTTCCCCATCTTTGCTTTTGCAAGTGGCGCTCGTTGACGCAGTTGGAGAAAAGCGTTCGCAGAATCAGCCTGGAACCAGTACAGAATATCCAAATTGGCGCATTCCTTTGGCTGACAAAGATGGCAATGTTGTTCATACCGACGAAGTGTTTAAGTCACCTAGAGTGCTTTCTATGGCAGCTGTTATGAACGGCAAAAAATAATTAGAATTTAAGCCAAAATAACAATAAAAACAATAATAAAAACAACAAAAAAGAAAGGGTGAAAACCTTTATAAATAAAGCTATTTAGAGTATAATGAAAGGGCATGGTTATCTGTTAAGAGTAACTTGTTTCCCTCCCCGACATGGTGTTAGGATTTGCGCATAGTTGCACATTTAAAGCACCTTGTAATGATGTCCCAAATGAGGCGAGCATCCGTGATGGTGTTCGCCTCATTAATTATTTTGCAGAATACACGGATACCTAGTTACCCCTGATTACCCAGTTATCCGAATACCCGATTACTTGGTTACATCTAATTCTCGGGTTACTAATGTCAATTCACAAATCACTTACCACTTGTTTTAACGTATTTTGCAAACACGCGTTCAAGCAGCGGAGTGTGGAGCATAATCAAAGACCCCCATCCTAACAAAATCAACAATGGCAATCCCTGCAAAAAATACTTTAAAGATAAATAGACAAGCGCAAAAAATACAAAGTCAAGCAAAACCATCATAAAAGTAGTTGCAATGTAAGATACGCTAAAAATCAACGAATTAATCAAGGTTCTACCAACAGAATTTTCAAATCTTGCTTGAAGAGCAAACACCCATTGAGCAACCAAAACCCATAAAATACTGATCGCAAACTTTATTATTAAAAGTGGCGTAAGTTGCAGAAAAATCCAAGACCCTACAATTGCCACAAGAATCGGAAGCAAAATTATCCAAATAATAGTAGATTTAACAAAATTATTTTTAAAAGACTTAAAATAGATTGAAGTTGTGTGCGCTTCTCCGCGTTCAATCCTTCTAGCAGTTTCATGAGCAGCTGTAATAGAGGCGCCAATCGTTATAATCGGAATACTCGTAATAATCATTAAAATGGTAAGCCATACTGCATCTGCAAATGATTCCATTCCTTGAGCAAACTTTGAATCGGGGCTGCCAAAAGAAATCATTACAACCACTCCCGCATAGTTAAACGCAATCTAAAACAAATCTAAAATAACAATACACTAAAAAATACACTTAAACACAAATGATGGTGGAAGCAAAGTTTTGCAACCACCATCATCATGCAACCGAGGTCCGAAGGAGAAAGGACCTCAGCCTTTTACCGCACCAGCCATAACGCCTTTGATAATATACTTCTGGCAGATGAGGTAGAAGATAATAATTGGAAGAATGGCAAGAACCAAGCAGCCCATCATGGCACCCATTTCAACGGAACCATAACCACCCTTCAAATATTGAACTGCAATCGAAACAGTCTTATACTTGTTCAAATCCAAAGTGAGGTAAGGAAGAAGGAAGTCATTCCAAATCCACATTGTTTGCAAGATAGAAACTGATATAATTGCAGGTCTCATAATTGGAACAATAATCTGGAAGAATATGCGAGGCACTGAAGCACCATCAATCATTGCGGACTCTTCCAATTCCTGAGGAATACCCTTCACAACGCCCGTGAAAATAAACACAGCCAAACCTGCGCCGAAACCAAGGTAGATAATCCACAATCCCCAAGGGGTGTTCAATCCAAGCTTTGTAGTGATGTTGGAAAGAGTGAACATAACCATCTGGAATGGCACAATCATGTTGAACAAGAACAACACGTAAAGCGACTTTGCAGCCCAATTGTTTACTCGCACAATCCACCAAGCACACATAGAAGTGCAAAGCAGAATCAAAATTACGGAGCCAACTGTTACAACAATTGTCCACCAGAAGCTCATAAGCAAGTTGGTGCGATTAATGCCAAGAACGTAGTTGTCAAAACCAATAAACGACTTTGGAGTAAGTGAAAATGGTTCGCTAGCAATATACACCTTTGACTTAAAGGAGTTCATAAACACTAACGCAATTGGGAAAATCCACAACAAACTCACTACAGCAAAAAGCGTGGTCCAAAGCACAGGATGCTTAGTCTTCTCGTTCATGCTGCCACCTCCTTAGACGTTGTCAACCTGTTCTGAATCAAAGCAATTACAGCCACAATGATGAAGAATATGACTGCCTTTGCCTGACCGACGCCTTCACCATTGATTCTTCCGTAGAACGTGTTGAAAATGTTCAATGCCAACATCTCCGACTTTCTGGAAGGAGCACCATTAGTCAACGCCAAGTTCTGATCGAACAGCTTGAATCCGTTTGTAACAGTCAAGAATGTGCACACTGTAATAGACGGCATCATAAGAGGAATCGTAATCTTAAACAGCGTTTGCGTTGGGCTTGCGCCATCAACAGCTGCCGCCTCAATAACATCTCCTGGAAGCGCCTGCAAACCAGCAATGTAAATAATCATCATATAACCGATTTGCTGCCAGCATATCAAAAGAACCATGCCCCAGAATCCGTACGTCGCAGAATACGTAATAGCACGACCAAAGTAGCCTAAAATACCATTAAGCACTACTTGCCAAACATAGCCCAAAACAATGCCACCAATAAGATTTGGCATAAAGAACACTGTACGGAATAAGTTTGAACCTTTGAACTTCTTTGTAAGCATATACGCAATTGCAAAAGCAATAACGTTAATAACAACTGTTGTTACAACAGTAAAAGCAGTTGTGAAAATCAACGAATGAATAAAATGAGGATCACGCAAAGCCTTGCGATAATTGCGAATACCCACAAACTTTCCATCCGTAACAGTATGGAACTTAGTAAAGCTAAGATACACACCCATTACGAATGGCACTAAAAAGCCGATTACAAAAGCAGCAAACGTTGGCAAAGCGAATAACGCCCACCATTTGCGTATTGCTTTTCCACTCATATTAATCATGACTCGTCACTTTCTCCTCCTTGAGTACAACGCTTGTACGAGCGTCGACGCCCGAACCAATACTTTTATATTACTACATGCAACAGCAATGTCAAACGTTGTCATTTTTTGCATGTCGTTACGCGATGAAATCAAAATTAAATGTGAAGAAAATCCCTATTTTTGGCGATTTTGCAGCAAAATCTGCTATTATTATTTTTATTGCAAACGTTTGTGTATAAGAGGCGCAATGAACATTGATGTATGCGCTGCTCATATACTATCGTTGAAGATGATTGAATGATATTAATGAAGACATTAATAAAAATATTGATGAAGATATTGATGTTGTGCGAATAAAGGAGTTCACATGCCGGCTAATATTCAAGATGTTGCCAACGAAGCTCACGTATCAGTATCTACTGTTTCACGCTCATTTACACGACCAAACTTAGTTTCCGCAATAACTCGCGACAAAGTGTTGGCTATTGCAGAAAAACTAAACTTCTCAATATCTCGTTCTGCAGCCGCTTTAAAATCTGGCAGAACTCTAAGAGTCGCACTACTAATGAGCGACAGCATTCGCCTGTGGTTTAGCGCATCCATAATGCAAGGATTGAATCAGGTTCTTCACCCAGCAGGCTACGATCTATCAATTTTCCAAATATCAAGCAGCCAAGAGCGCGCAGAATTCTTTGATATGCTACCAACTCGAAGAAATGCGGATGCTGTAATAGTTTGCTCATTTGACGTAAATAAGTCGGAAGTTGCTTCATTAAAGGCAACTGGCGTACCAGTTTTAGGCATAAACTGCTTATATCCTATGGATTGCGATTTTGACGCAACAATTAATATTGATGACGATCAGGGCGCGAGGCTTATGGCTCGCCACCTTATTGGATTAGGTCATAAAAACATAGCTTATATTCGCACAAATCGCGATGTTTCCCTTCATTTCAGCGTTTTACAACGTTATCATTCGTTTATTGACGAATGCAAGATTAACAATATTACTCCTACAGAAATCGTAGCTCCAGAAGGTTTAGACCGCATAAGTTCAATAGTTTCATCGCTTTTAAGCAACAGTAGTATGCCTACCGCAATCGCATGCCAAGAAGACGGAATAGCAATACCTTTAATGTTCCAGCTTTCTAGAAGCGGATACAGCACACCAGGTAATCTTTCAATTATCGGTTTTGACGACAGCTTCTACGCTAGAGAAACAGGACTTACAACTATCAGACAAGACCCTGTAAGCATGGCAGTGGATGCTGCAAAAATGACTTTATCTTTAATTAATGGAGATTATTTAGATGAAAGTCGCCGATACATTACGATTCCAGCACAGTTAATTGTGCGCTCTAGTACATCTCAACTTGACGTAGCTTAGTTCAAGTACCATCTTAAATACAATCTTAAAATACTATTTAAATATCAGAATAGATTCAAACAAAATTCAGCCTAAATTCAAACAAAAGAGCTTCAAACCGATAAGGCTTGAAGCTCTTTTAGTAGGCTATTAATGCACTGTGCTAATGCAATTACATCAACAGCCCAATCTTAAATTATCGTTTTAAATTATGTCCTTAAATTATGACTTTAATTTGTAATCAAGTTTAAGCCAAATAATCAATATTCAGATTAATCCTGATCTTCGTGAGTCTGAGCAACTTCCTTAGCCCAATTGTCAACGAAGGCGCTCTTAACCTTATCCCACTTGCCAGTGCCCTGAGCATACTCAAGCAAAGCGGAGCCAAGATCGTTCTTCCAGTTGTCAGATGGCATCATAGTGAAGTTCCAGCTTACAGGAGTCTTACCAGACTGAGCATCTTCAACAGCAGCAGCAGTCAAAGGATTCTCAGACTTCATATCAGCAAAGCTCTTGAATGGAGTGGTGAAGCCCATCTTCTTAGACATAGCTTCCTTGCCATAATCAGAGGTAAGAACCCACTTCAAGAAGTCCTTAGTTGCCTTCTTGTTTGCATCCGAAGTCTTATCGTTAATGCACCAGTAGTTCTCGGAGCCAGTAGCCAAGCCCTGCTTTTCTTCGCCCTTAGCACCAATGTAGATTGGGAGCATGCCAAGGTCTTCAGCCTTCATGCCAGCCTTCTGCAGGTCGGTCCAAGCCCAAGTACCATTCTGATAGAACACAGCCTTGCCAAGCGAGAACTCAGAGTTTGCATCCTCACCAGTCTTAGAGCTGAGCTGAGTTGCAGGAGTGGTGGAATCAGTAATGTAAAGATCAAAGATCTTCTTGTATCCGTCAAGGAACGTGCCCTTGATCTTTGCTGGCTGCTTAGTTACCTTGTCTGCCTTGAACTCATAGTACAGAGGAATGTTTGCAAGGTGAGTCTTAAAGCGCCAATCAGAGCTGGAATCGAAACCAGCAGAAGTGAAAGCACCATCAACACCAAGTTCACTCTTACGAGCCTGAATGTCGTCAGCAACAGCCTTAAGCTTATCGAAGGAATTAATCTCTTCAGCAGACTTTACCTTTGCATCCTTAAGCTCAGTGTACTTCTTTAACAAAGACTTGTTGTAAATCAAGCCGTAAGTTTCCATTGCGTATGGAACACCAACAACCTTATCTCCGTCCTTAAGAGCAATATCCTTGTTCTGAAGCTGCTTGTAAAGCTCCGTATCCTTAAGATCTGCAGTGTAATCCTTCCAAGATGCATATCCAACAGGACCATTCACCTGGAAGAGTGTAGGGGCTTCATCACCCTTGCTGATTTCACTCTTAAGAGACTGCTCATATGTGCCAGAAGCAGCGTTCTGGACCTTTACAGGAATACCAGTCTTCTTGGTATATTCCTTAGCAACTTCCTTCCACTGATCAGCAGATTCTGGCTTGAAGTTAAGGAAGTAAACCTTACCCTTATCGGAAGAATCCGAAGAGCTGGAACCACATGCAGCGAGCGCACCGAATGCCATCGCGGAGCAAGCTACAAGTGCAATTGTTGACTTAATTGTACGATTCATCATCGAACCTTTCTCCTATGCCGTCGACCCTACTATGAGCCGCCGCACCCCTAGGTGCCCTTTTCGACAATTTTTATTATGCCTCAAATGCAAAGATATTGCAAACGATAGCAGTGTTGATATGATGGCGTGTCGCACAATCTGCAACAATCACAAATCAACAATTCCAGCGAACGATTACACGATCTCCCTTATAAGTTCCAAGAGCGCTGTAGTGGGCGGTGTCTAGTCGCAGCAACCGCGCTTGAGACGCATCAACGCCTAACCATCTCATAGCTAAAATTCTAAGAACATGCGCGTGCGCAACAATAATCACATCCTTGCCGCTTTTAAGCTTTGGCAAAACAGAGTCGATTATTTTTTGCGTTCTATCAGAAACATCCTGCAGACTTTCCCCATTGCAGCGTACTACTTTCACCGTTTCACCACTCGGAAGAGACTCTTCACAAGAATCCGACATAAACTCTGGAAGAGCCTTAGGACCATCTCGCCAAACATCCCATGATTCTACTCCGCTTAACGCGGAGACATCTTTTCTAGTTCGCCCTTCTGCACACCCATAATCCCATTCAGCTGCGTATTCTAGCGGCGTGCAATGTGTAAAACCTGCTAGTTGAGCTGTTTGCCGAGCGCGAACAAGAGGGCTTACAAACTGGCAGTCTGCATCAAAACCCTTAGGAAATGCTTGTCGAATGCGCTCACCAGCATAAACTGCTTGCGAACAACCAATTTGAGTAAGCGGTATATCCGTTCTACCTGTATGCTGACCTGATTCGCTCCAAACAGTTTGTCCGTGACGCAAAAGAACAAGTCTTCCCTCTGGAGCTCCGCCACAAGTTGCTGGAACATCTTGAATCTCATACGAATCTCCGCTAAATGAACCACCATTAACGTCAACGTCAATACTGTTCAGCATAAATCCACTCCGCCTTAAGCACCGCCAACAAGTCGAAAATCTGCGCTTGGTGCCTTAGCGCAAATCTAAACCCATTACATACAAACTGGCTCCACTGCCATGTTCGCTCGCTTTTATAACACTTTTATAACACTTTTACATGTCAATTACTAATTGGTATTTCGCTACCATTAACATAAAAATATGACGTTAACCCAAAATGATTCACGATATGATTCACGATATGATTCGCAGCACGATTCACGACAAGACTCTTCTGGTCAATTTTATACCGAATCTTCCAACGCGCATGCAGATTATAGTGCGACTCATAATGCGTCTCGCAGCGCAACCCGCAGCGCTTCAAATCTTACAATTAAGCGTTTAAACAAGGTTAACGATAAAGCTATTGCATTAAGACAAAAAAGACTTAAAAATCCTGACACTTTGTTAGATATGATTGCAAAATCTGCAATCCCTGCAATCGTTACAATGGTCGTAGGTAAAGTCGCAGAAATCGTATGGAAGCATTACGTAAAAAACAATAAAATGCACAAAATCGCGCAAAATAAACAAGAAGATTCTTTGCTCATGAACATCGGGCTTGCGATTTTTAGCGCAATCTTAACAACAGTTGCAGGTAGATACACAAATCGCGCGGTACTATCTGCAATTAAGAAAAGGCAAAGTCGCAGAAAATAACAAGAAAAACAAGTATTTTAAGTAGCCCAAATAGCATAAATATTTTTAAATAGCATAATTTTAAGGAAATAAAATGACAGAGTTGCAACAAAATAACGATCAAAACAACAATAAACAGATTGAAGAAAATAAAACAATTCAGACACTTCTAAATCGCAGATCTATACGCGCTTTTAAAAACGAGCCGATTAGCGAAAATATTGTAAAAACGTTGGAAGCAGCAGCACAGCGCGCAGCTTGTAGTCAGTTTTTAAACGACTGGTCCGCGATTAAAATCACAAGCGTAAGCCTTAAGAAAAAGCTTTCCGAACTTGGAAATCAAACTTATATAGCCACAGCGCCACTTTTGTATGTTTTTATTATTGATCAGCACAGAAATGCTGCTATAGCGCGCAAAAATGGCATTGATGCAGACGGAAACGATTTTACGCTTAAAACAGGATACAGGTTCTCACAGTCGCAGAACGATGCAATTCTTGCACTGCACGCTATGGAAACAGCTGCAGAATCACTTGGGCTCGGATACGTAATCCTTGGTTCAATTTTGAACAACATTCCCGATTTAATTGAACTTTTGAAGTTGCCAAAATACACGTATCCAGTACTTGGGCTTGCGATTGGCGAGCCAGACCAAAGCCCAGAGCTAAAGCCGCGCATGGACTCGAGCATGCAATTCTTTGAAAATGAATACCCTATCAGCGATGATGTTTTGCTTGAAAAACTTGCAGAATTCGATGAAAGAGTGCATAAATACTACGATTTGCGAAATGCTAGCAAACCAGTAGACGCGTTCAGCGCACAAATCGCAAAGCTTGCTGTAGATTCTGGCGCCAAAAACCATAGTTGCGAATCGCAGCTTAATGCGCAAGGATTTACTTTTAAGTATTGATTTATTGATTTGCTGATTTTTAGTGTTAATTATTTAGCATTAATTATTTAACGAAAACGCGGCTTATATCCGCGTTTTCTAGACTTAGGTTTGGTTGTTTCAAATCGCGAGCGCATATCGCAATACTTACGAATTGCAGGATTTGAATGCGTTAAATGCCAACTTCCGCAATAATCGCATTTATAAACCCATAATCTTGCTCCGCGCTCTCTAAGGCTTTTATCCGCTGCCATAAGAGCCTGCCCTTTATTGGCATACATTATTTTTTGGGTAGATTCACATCTGCGCGGAGTAAAGAAATACATGTAACCCATAGTATCACCGCAACAAACTGCGTTGATTCGCAACTTTATGTAGTTCGATTGCGCTTTGACTGAGCTTGAAATTGCATAACGCATTTCAAGCTCCTTCAAAGCGTGATTTGGCTCAAACATAAAGTCCGGTGGACTTTATGTGCCAAATCAGCCGAGCGGCTACTAATAGCCGCGAGGAATAGCGCGCTTAGACCGCGTGCGAATCGACGATTTCGAGCTGCATAATGCGCGAGAAATCACCTCGATTCGCTGAGCCGCTCAAAGCAGAAGCACTGCTTCTGCGCGGCGAAGTCGTTCGCGCGCTTAGACCGCGCGAACGACACAGCACGCCGTAAAGTTAATACAAACGCAATACAAAGCTGCATTTAACACAAAACTTACACATCTGCATTAGCATCAACATTCATAACATAAACGTTGTTTCGCAACTGCCGCTCTTGTGCACGCGTAATGTCACCCGCCTCATACATCTCGTGAATAATCCTAAGCTCAATCGCATAGCTTTCACGCTTAACATCATCAATTCTCTCAATCATTTTTACGCTCATAGCAACATTTGGCCTAGATCTAAGAAGCGCCTCATTAGCCCTATATTCACGCAAAAGCGTTGAACAATGCTCCGTATTATATGTTTCCTTATGCATTTCCTGATACAAGCGTTTAACAACGCTATGTATAACGTCAATATGAATCTGCCGAACGCGCACAAAAATCATGTCTTCTCTAAGAAGCGGAGTCGTTCGGCGAATCATATTACTTGTTCGTCTTACAACTGTTACTACTCTTCGCTGAGCAGCCCTAAATCGTCCACGCAAATGCCACATTATAGATTGTGATTGTTCCCCTGTGTGAATATGTCTTAAAGAATTCATTATCTGATCCAAAAGCCTCTCGCATGCTTCTGTCTCTAAATTATGAGATTTATTTATACTATCTTGTTTAAGTTCTTTAAGCCTTTGTTTTATATAGTCCTTTTCCCAATTTAGAGCATCTACACGTAATAACAAGTAGTCTTTTGAATCACTCTTATTTACATTTTGTTTTAGCCTATTGATTCGTTCCGTGTAGGAATCAATCACAGATAACACAGCGCCTCGCGCTTCATAATCATCACTTTTAGTGCTGTCCTGCGTAACGTTAAGCGTAAGCTCTTCAACGGTTCTCCGCAAAACTTCTATGATTATTGGCGTAACCGCTTCTAGCTCATGATTGTTATCTTTAGGAGATATTAAGGGAAGAATAAAGTTAGCTAGCAAAAGCGTTACTACTATCACCACTCCAGCAATAAAAATCAATTCATTTCTAAGCGAGAAGCTAATTGGAAGCGTAAACATCAGCGCTAATGTTAAAGTTCCTTTTGCTCCACCTAATGTCATTATTATGGCTGACTTTAGCCAATCTACATCTTGCCTATTTGCTTTAGATCGCCTTGCAAGGCGAATCATAATAACCATCCACAAGAATCGAACGCCTATAATGGCAACTAAAGTTACGCAAATAATCGCCACTAGAATAAGATTGTTAATTCCACGATCATTCCAACTTGAACTTACTACTTTTGGAAGCGCGATTCCCAAAAGTACAAAAACAGCACCATTAAGCCCAAAAGATAGAACGCTCCAAACACTGTTTGCCACTATATTCGTTCGCGAAACATTAGGACCTACTCCAGAACGATCGAATTTTGTAAGCAATCCTGCAGTAACTAGCGCAAGCATTCCCGAAGTTTCAAGGTCTTCTGCACCCATGTATAGCAAAAATGGTAGGAATAATTCCATTAATATTCTAGTTTTCGTAGTTTCCCAACCTAGTGACCTGATTTTTTCAAAAAGCCAGTTTGCAGCAAAACCTACTAACGCGCCTACTGCTATTCCACCAAAGAATTTTGTTGTAAAACTGCTTAATGCTGGAACAATGTCGAAAACTCCTGAGGATGCTACCAACACTGCAAATTGGAATCCTACTATTCCAGATGCGTCATTAAATAATGATTCGCCTTGAAGAACGCTAAATTGTTTGCGCGTAAGCGACACTTCGTGACTTAAAGCGCTTACTGCCACGGCATCCGTTGGACCTAATGCAGCACCCAACACAAGAGCTGCCGTAATTGGCACAAACGGCCATATTGCAGGCAATAGAATGCCAACAACAATCATTGTGGCTAAAACTAATCCAATAGCTAGCGTGGCTGAATATTTGAAGGAAGACAGCAGAGCTAGCTTATTGATTTCTCTAGACTCAAAGTATATAAGTGGCGCAACTATAACGACCATAAACATATTTGGATCTAAAGATGCGTTTGGAAAAAATGGCAATTCTGCAGCAATAATACCCATAGCTATCTGTACGAGCGGCACTGAAACTCTTGGTATAAAACGCTCCAAGAATGATGACAGAACCACAACTGCCATTATGTACAGAATTAGCTCAAAAATTGGCATACTGCTATAACTCCCCTTGCTTATTTGCCATATTTTTCCAGCTTATCGAAACATGGCAACCGCGCGAAATATAAGAAAATGGTAAAACAATTTGAGTAATTCAAAGTAATCTAAAATAAATCTAAAAAATTGTCTATTTATTCAAAAGTTCAACATAGATTCAAAAAGTTCATAATTGTTCGCACGGTTCTGTCAAAATTCAAAATAAATTCAATTCTAGGCTTGCAAAATGCTTTTTTATGCGTAAAATTGTCTTTTAATCGCCTCAAAGTTCAATTTATAGCTTCTATTTTGAACTTTGTTGTAAGTTTGTTCAATTTAAGAATGCTGATTTTATAAGCTTCTATAAGAAAGACGGATTATGGCACAGAATTTTGCAAACGACCTTAAAAAGGCCATGAAAATCAAAGGATATAAGCAGATTGATGTAATCGATCTTGCAGCAAAAAGCGGCCATAAGCTTGGCAAAAGCCAGTTAAGCCAGTATTTAAGCGGTAAAACTGAGCCACGCAAAGACGTGCGAGATATGCTTGCACAAATTCTTGAAATTAGCGACTACGGAATCAAAGGTGGGCATTCTTGCGCAAAAACCGCGCAAAAGGCGCAAGCAGACTGCAGCGAGCAGCACGAGGAAAATCACCCATTAACAGAAGATGAGCTTTCCGAAACACTCAAACATAGAAACTTCAACAAATCCACCAAACTTGAGCACGTGCTCTACGACGTTCGCGGCCCTGTTGTAGAAGAAGCAAACCGCATGGAAGCAAACGGAACGCATATTTTAAAGCTCAACATTGGAAATCCTGCGCCTTTTGGATTCCGCGCTCCAGACGAAGTGATTTACGACATGCAACAGCAGCTTATTGACTGCGAAGGCTACTCGGATAGTCGTGGACTTTTCTCCGCACGCAAGGCGATTATGCAATACGATCAACTTAAGGGCATTCCAGGCGTGCAAATGGAAGATATTTACACTGGAAACGGCGTTTCCGAGCTGATTAATCTTTCTATGCAAGCGTTGCTTGATTGCGGCGACGAGATTCTTATACCAAGCCCAGACTACCCGTTGTGGACTGCGTGCGCGAGCTTGGCTGGCGGCACTCCTGTGCACTACATGTGTGACGAAAAGTCGCATTGGTACCCAGATATTGCCGATATTCGCTCTAAAATCACACCTCGTACTAAAGCAATCGTGATTATTAACCCGAATAATCCTACAGGCGTGCTGTATAGTCGCGAAGTTTTGGAAGAGATTGTTAAGATTGCGCGCGAGTTTAATCTGATTATTTTTGCGGACGAGATTTACGATCGTCTTGTTATGGACGGCAAAAAACATGTTTCGATTGCTTCTCTTGCTCCAGACGTGTTCTGCGTAACTTTTAGCGGACTTTCTAAGTCGCATATGATTGCTGGCTTCCGTATTGGTTGGATGAGCCTTTCGGGAGATAAATCCAAAGCTCGCGACTACATTATGGGGCTTAACATGCTGTCTAATATGCGCTTGTGCTCGAACGTTCCTGCGCAATCTATTATTCAGACTGCTTTAGGCGGATACCAAAGCGTTGAGAAGTATTTGGAGCCGGGCGGACGCGTGTATGAGCAGCGCGAGTATTGCTATAACGCACTTCAGGAGATGGATGGCGTAAGCGTCGAGCGACCAGATGCTGCTTTCTACATGTTTGTAAAACTCGATTCTGCTCGCTACAACATTCACGACGACGAACAGTTTGCGCTTGATTTGCTGCGCGACCAAAAGTTGCTGATTGTGCACGGCAAAGGCTTTAATTGGCAGACTCCAGGCTACTTCCGCGTAGTCTACTTGCCGCGCTTGCAAACGCTTCGCGATGCAATGGGCAAACTCTCCAGCTTCCTCTCCTACTATCGCCAGTAGAAATCATAATTTTTGCATAAACAAAAAATTACGATTAATTCTGACCCTATTCAAGAAATTATGCATATAGTGCCACGCTAAAAAAAACTTAACGTGGCACTATATTTTTCATAGGAGGAAGGAATCAAAGTATTTACTACACAGCCTATTCTCGTATAGATGCTGCTGGGCCAATTGACTCACGCAGCAGCACAGTAATAGGTAGGCATACGTGACGGGATGATGCTCGTTCATACCCAGCATTCAAAGTCTCTACTATATATTCAGCAGCTAAACGTCCTTTAGTTGTGACAGGCTGTTTAACTGTTGTCAACGGTGGGTTACTACATGCAGACTCATCTATATCATCAAATCCTGTAACAGAAATATCGCGTGGAATTTGTAAACCAGACTGTCTAGCAGCGTCCATTACTCCAAACGCAATAACATCACTAAAACAGATGAATGCAGTTGGTAATACAGAATTATTTTGTTTTATTTGTGCAAAAGCTTCTTCTCCTCCAGTACGAGTACATGGCACTTCAATAACATTTTTCTTATCGACCAGTGGAGCTATTCCATTCTCTTCTAAAGCAGAAACCACACCATCAATACGGCGACGAATTGTTCCATGCCAAGAAAGATACCCATCATCATTGCCTGATTCTGGAGAAATCACCACAAAATTGCGATGACCTAATGAAATAAGATGCTCAGTTAATTCTTTCATAGCGCGCGTCTCATCAATATTGATACTCGGAGCCTGGCTATGTACTTCACTGTCAACAATCACAAATGGCTTTCCTTGCTGCATAAGCGCTTCAACTTCACCACGATCTTCTTCTAAACCAGTTACTATAAAACCGTCAACGGCAGCATAAGGAATTGCTTTTAACATAGAATTACGAAGTGGAGGCACTAAAAGAAGCGTCAATCCCTCTCGCTCACAGATTTGCCCAATACCCTGAATAAATTCCGAATAGTATGGGTTTTCTAGCACTCGCCCTAATTGCTGTGGTAGTAACAATCCCAAACTATTTGTCTTTTGAGTTCGCAGCATATAAGCAACAGGATTACGCACATATCCTAGTTCCTTTGCAACTGAAAATATGTGTTCTACAGTTTCTGACGATAAGCGATCAGGAGTATTATACGCAAAGGAGACAGCAGATTTAGAGACACGCGCTGCATCAGCAATATCCTGCATTGTAATTTTCTTTCCCATGCTTCACACTTCTTACTTCTACATTATTTTTACTGTTGAGCCTGCAATACGATCATAGAATTATCTTTATTAGGGCGCCAACTATCTCCAACAGTTACACCATTTATAATTCGCCAATTATGATTTTGCAATTGTTGAGGTAGCTTCGATGAATTATACTCTAATAAACTACTACGTGAAATAATCATCAAAAGAGATTCTTCCTTATGCTCTCGCGAAATAATGACAGTATCTCCATCAACAGCGTAACAACTTTGCGTACCCCTTCGCAACGCAATATGATCACGTCGCAATGCATTTAATTGAACAATTGTACGGAATATTTCAGCATTTGTATCAAGACTATCCCACTGCATGCCAGAACGGCACCCTGGATCATTATCGCCAACCATACCAAGTTCATCACCGTAATAAATCATCGGAGCACCTTCGCAGGCAAACATGCAACAGTAGGCAGTTATGCAATCCTCAGTATTATTTTGATGCGCAGTTAAAACACGCTCAGTATCGTGACTACCCAACAAATTCATCATCCCATGGTGATATCCATACGGTATGCGCTCCTGCAGACGGTTAATACCGTTAACAAAATCGTATGCATTGAATCGCTTTGTTGCAGTAAAACCTAAAACTAAATCACGCAGAGTATAATTCATTGTGCTATCGGTAGTGTCTCCTTGCAACCATTGAGCAGGGTCTCTCCATTCTTCAGCTATCAAACATAATTCTGAATTTTTTGATTTAACAACTTGCCTAAAATCCTGCCAAAATTCTGGATAAATAAAATATGGAACATCAAGACGATAACCGTCGATACCTTGATCAATCCAATATCTCGCAACATTAAAATGATGCTCACGCACCTTTGGATTAAACACATTCCACTTCGGTAGATATTCACAACCAGAACAGGTTTTATAATTAGGCACAGGCAATGACTTAACTGGAAAGTTTTTCACTGAAAAATAATTAACATATTCTGAATTCTCTTCATTTTTAACAACATCTTGAAACATCCAATGAGTTTTACCACAATGATTTAAAACTGCATCAAGTACTATACGTATATTCCGCTTATGCGCTTCATCTACCAATGTATGGAAATCTTCAAGAGTTCCTAAAAGTGGATCGATTTTAAAATAATCGTTTGCGTCATAACGATGATTTGTTGCAGCAGAAAAAATTGGATTCAAATAGAGCGCATTGCAACCTAAATCATGAATATAATCAAGTTTTTCTGTAATTCCAGCAATATTACCACCTAAGAAATTCTCACGCGTAGGCTCAGCATCCCATGGATCAAGCGGCACATGACCTTCAGTTAGCATACCGTAGCCTTCACAACGATAGAAACGATCAGGAAAAATCTGATAAAATCTTGCATCAGGCAACCACTGTGGTATAGACATAATAAACCCCATCCTTAATTTTTCTACAATTTCTAATCTTTCATACCAGTATTGGCAATTCCTCTAACAAGCGCACGTTGGAAGAAAAGGAACACAATAATACTTGGTATTGTTGCAGTCAAAGTTCCTGCCATCAAATAATTCCAAGAGGTTCCGTAACGCCCTACGAAGGATGCTAAACCAATCTGAATTGTACGAGTTTCATCCGTATTCGTAACCAATAACGGCCAAAGGAAATCATTCCACGCAAAGAGAAAACTAAAAATACCAAGCGTCGCAAACGCTGGGGACGACAATGGAACGATTACTTTGAAGAATATTCCAAACCTGCCACAACCGTCAATGCGCGCTGCCTCATCAAGCTCTCGAGGAATTGTTGCAAAATATTGGCGAAGTAAAATAATGCCAAACACATCTGCAAGTCTAGGAACAATCAAAGCATACAGCGTATCAACCCATCCCAAATTAGCGACTATCTCATAAGACGGAATAACAATCACAAAATTAGGAATCATCAATGCAGAAAGCAGCAGAATGAATATTGTTTTCTTCAAAGGAAATTCTAATCGCGCAAAAGCGTAGGCGGCAAAGGCATCAAATATTAAATGTCCTACAACAATTCCTACCGTCATCAATAGCGTATTCCAATAATATTGCGCAAACGGCGCCGCTTGCCAAGCGTGAATATAGTTTTCCCAATGCCATGATGTAGGAAAAATTGAAGTATTCGTGTATGTTTCAGCACGCATTTGCAAAGAAGTAGTGAACATCCACAAAAATGGAATGATTACTGTTGCTGAACCTAAAATCAGAATCGCATGACGCGCCAAACGCGACCATAATGATGACTTCATTATTCTTCTCCTTGTGCTCCAGAAACTTTCCATTGAATCATCGTCACGCCTAGCACTAGCGCAAGCGTAATGAACGCTATTGCTGTTCCATAGCCAAAATCACCGAGCTTGAACGCATCACGATACATCATCATGCCAAGCACTTCCGTGCCTCCGCGAGGACCGCCACCAGTGAGCATGTATGCAAGGTCGAAGGATTGGAAGCTCGTTACTAATGCCTGAACTACTACAAAAAACGTCATTGGAGATAGCAATGGGAAAGTAATCTTCCATAATTTTTGCCACCCAGTAGCTCCATCTAATGCAGCTGCTTCATACACGCTTTTTGGCAATGCTTGTAACGCAGTTAAATACAAAATAGCGTTAAAACCAATATTTTTCCACACGGTCAAAAGAATTAATGCAATAAGCGCAAGCCAACGATTTTGTAACCAATCTGGTCCGTGTATATTGAATTTCATCAACACACTGTTCACGAATCCAGAAGGATCGAGCATATATTTCCACACAATGGCTGCAGCCACAGAAGATGTAACCACTGGAAGGAAGTAAATACTACGATAAATACTCCTACCTCGTATAGGCGCATCAAGCAAAAGCGCGAGCAACAATCCAGTCAGCACACTTAATACACATACACCAGCAGCATAAATAACCGTTACCATTAAGCTATTGAAAAACTCAGGATCTTGGAAAAGACGAACATAGTTTCCCAAGCCAATAAATTTCTTTTCTGGAGAGAATCCATCCCACGATGTTAGTGAAATATATACAGCAGACAACACAGGGTACAGCACGAAACCACCAATAATAAGCACTGCTGGCAACAAGAATACCGCAGCACATATTACTTGATCTTTCTGGTAGTGCCTGTGCGCAGACTTGAGAAAATGACGTTTTTTCATTACATACTCCTTGATGCAAAGAACCCCGATAGCTGAGTCAACTTCATTTCCTTTGACCCAGCTATCGGCGCAGTATTTATGCAATCAGCCTTTGGCAATCACGTCGTTAACTGCCTTTTCAGCATTCGCAAGCGCTTCGTCAACACTCTGCTCTCCAGCGAAAGCCTTCTCCACAGCCTTTGCAAATTCAAAGGAAATTTTTGGATACAATGGCGTATTTGGACGTGTATGAGCAATCTCCATTTGTTCCACAAACGGAATTAAACGAGGCTGTTCCTTCTTAACCCAATCCAAATACTTATCAGACTTTGCAACACTCTTCGTTACAGGAAGCATGCCAGTCTTTTGCGACCACTTGATCACCTGTTCTGGCTGCAAGAACCAGTTCAAGAATTCGCCAGCAGCTTTAGCACGAGCGTCAGAATTATGGAAGACGATTGCTTGTTCACCACCGAGATTAGTTGCTTCCTTGCCATCCTTTGGATGAGGGGCTTTTGCTACACCGAAATCAAATGGTGGATCTGGCGCCCAGATGCCAACCATCCAGCTACCTTCCTGAGCAGAACCACCCTTGCCCTTTTCAAATTCGCCCCACTTAGCATATGGGCTCACGCCGCTCTTGATAAGATCCACCCAGAAGTTCATAGCCTTCTTGCCTTCTGGCGTATTGAATGCAGCCTTAGAATTATCCTTTGTCAAGAATTCGCCGCCAGCTTGCCACAAGTTGACCTGGAAGTTCCAAGTTAAACCTTCGCCGTTATCTCCTGCTTGAGTAAGCAAATCATACCCTGGCTTGCCTGTCTTTTCCTTGATCGTCTTTGCAACTTTCTTCAACTCATCCCATGTTTGTGGTGGTTTGTTAGGATCTAACCCAGCTGCTTTATAAACGTCCTTGTTGTACATGTACGCAAGATTATTGGCAGTAACTGGCACAGAAACTTGTTTGCCGTCAATATGACCATAGTCAATCAATGCAGGAGTCACATCATCGAGCGTTTTCGAGCTAATAACCTTAGAAAGATCAGTCAAATTGCCCATTTTTGCAATCTGTGGCACCCATACCAAATCACTTATAGAAATATCTGGCAAGCTCTTCGACGAAGCCGATGCACGAAGCTTCGTCATAAAATCAGAGTTCGGGACGCTCGCAGTCTTAATCTTAATATTTTTATGCGAAGCATTAAAATCCTTCACCATTGCATCAAAGGTATCGGCATTAGCGCCATCCCAATAATGCCAAATGGTAAGCTGTGTTGAGCCATTAGCGTCGGATGATTTTGCACTACCACACGCACCTGCGCTAATAATCATTGCAGCAGCACCGATTAATGCACATATTTTTGTAAGTTTCTTCATTGTAACCTTCTTTTTATCTGCATATGTTAACTTGCACTCATTTTGCATTTAGAAAATGGGTGACGAACTATTCTCTAAAGCATCAGAAAACAAACTAGTAATTTTTTTATTCTTTGTTGTATGACTACATAACAAGCAAACAGTTTTTTAATTGCCGCAAACACTGGCTCATATAAATCTACATGTCATGTTCACACAGACACCAAATCAAAAATGCACGCTTGTTTCTACCTCCTCCCCTCCAACTCCGAAGACATTATCTTTAGATACCCACTGTTTGTCATCAAGCAATGCCTTAAATTGGAACTTTTTACCTTTAGGTATTCTTTCCATTTCAGTCTCCTTTGAACTGCAATGCTAAACTCTTGTAAATCAATTTACTACATTGTTAAACAAACGTCAATCCCTTAAAATAATTACACGTTATCTACTTGCCGCGCTTGCAAACGCTTCGCGACGCAATGAGCAAACTCTCCAGCTTCCTCTCCTACCATCGCCAGTAGTTATATATCTTGTTTGCAAACTGCAGCAATTCGAATCACGACACAAACAACAAAGCGCAAAAGTAAATACATTTCGGAGCATTTCGGAGTAAAACACCACAATAAACACAAAGAAAACCCAACAAAGCCATACGAGAGTAGGGCTCAGCACAGTTAAGAGTAGTTAAGAGTAAAACACTGCAATAAAACACTCATTTCACTCACAGTCCAGAAAAAGGTGTATATCAAGAGGCATATATCATTCAGAATATGAAAGACATTCATAACATGAAAGAAAGAAAAAAGAGAAGGAAATGAACGCTGCGGCACGGATTCGCACGACTCTTATTATTGCCGTTTTATCGCTTAATGCTTTTCTTTTAACGAGCTGTAGATTTGGCGTAAGCCTATATCTTTTAATACATGTCGACTTATCTCACGCAGCACTTAACGCGGTGTCCGTAGCACTTATGACCTGCATAGCAGCACCGCTTGGCGGCATTATCGCAGATAAATATCCACCAACTAGATTGTTTATAGCGCTAACGTTTTGTTTTGCCTTGTTGTGTACTGGATACGGTTTCGCTTTAGTAGCACAGCATAATCTTATTGCTATTACGGTTACACTACTCGGCATAATATTCGGATTCTTTACTGCATTTTCTTCGCCTAATCAAAAAGTATTAATGGCATATAGCGCGCCAACTGGCGAAAAAACCAAATTTTTAGCAAGCATGCGTATGTTGATTAATCTCAGCAGGCTTGCTGCACCAGCGATTACTGGCATATTTGTTGATATATGTAATCCGCTCATTTTCTTTACGAGCATTGCTATTGTGATGATATTAGCGGCGTTACCTCTACTGTTAGTTAATCTAAACCAGCAAGCACAAAATAGCTCAAACAATACGAAGACAGGAAGCAATAAAACTGCTGGTTTTGCAGCTTCTTTACACTATATGAAATCTACACCATGGTTAATAGTCTTAGGAGTAGTATCAGCATTACAATCAGGCTCATGGCTTGCTGCATTCAGACTAATGGGAGCACACCATTGTCTCACGCTTTTTCATTCGGCATCCACGTGGGGATCAATAGTCAGCATATTTAACATTGGCATGATTGTAGGTTCGCTATTATGCAAATATATTGTGCTGCATTATGAGATTTTATACTCTATTTTATTACCTGGATTCCTTTCTATTCCTTTACTTATTTTCGCACTTAATAATTGGATTGCTCTTTTTCTTTGCTCTGCTTTCATTGCAGGTATTATTTTTGACGCAACTATTGTCTATGGGCAAACAGCTCTTCTCGATGGCATACCGACACACATTCTCGGCGCGACTACTACTTTTACTTCTATTATGGAGCAATGCGGCATTATCGTAGGGTATGCAAGCGTACTAGCATGGGGAAATCTAAATTCATCATTATTCATAATGATTGCAGCTGGCGTAATACTTGTTTCAACAGGTATAGCCTTATGGATTATTCAAGCTCGTAAACAAACATACCCATCAATGCTTACCAAAGATTATTGGACACCATCAACATGGGTAAAAAGAAGCATATAACAAGCTATTTAGCGCGTAAGCACAATAAAGCTATACAAATGCAATTACATCACAGGACAATTAGTTTGCACATCCTGTTGGAATCCTGACGGATCTCCTAGTTTTGCTTTACGCATGTGCTCTTTGAAAAAGTTTCGCGTTGCATCATCACAACGATCTGGACCCATAAACGGCATGCTAGGCACTTTTTCAAGCTCATGCAAAGCTTTACTTGCCGCTTGTTCATCACTAGCATACGTGTCTAACCATTGCCGTTCCCAAGCACACTGATAATAATTAGATGCTTGCGTATCACCATATCCACTCTGGAACTGAGCGTCTTTTTCTTCTCCAACCAAGTTTGCAGGAGCTTTATATTTTTCAGGCCAACTAAGCTTTGCCACAGATTCCTGATATTCCTTCTCTATATGAGCAAAATCAACAATCTCTCTCGGCGAACTATTTTGCGAGCGCGCGCCACCCATACCACTCGCATTATTGTTGCCTATTCCTCCACACGCATTAAACATAAGAAGCGCACTAAGCACACCAACAATAAGAGTTGCTTTACCAATAGTATGATTATTCATTATTCCTTCTTTCTTATTTTTTGAAAATTAACGCAATGCTAATGCTGGTTGTAAACGTGATGCTTTTATTGCCGGCACCACACTTCCAGCAAGCGCTGTAATAAAAGCCGCAATAACAGCTCCAATAGCGGCTTCATATGGGTAAACTGGCGGACTAACTGGGCTTGCTGCATCCCAAAAACTTGATGCTATAGACACAAGTCCAAAAGAAACAGCGACAGCAGCAATCGAAACTATCAGCGCTAAAATAATCGCACTTCCTAACACGAGTGAAGCAATAGACCATCTAGTAGCACCCAAGGCTCTGCGTATAAGCAGTTCATGTGTGCGCTGCTCCAACGATGCTAAACCAATATTGATTAAACCTAGCGCGGAAACAAAAAGCAATAATGCTGCTACGATAGCAAAACTTAATTGCAATACTGTTATAACATTCTCGTAATCATCACTATTATCATGTCTTCTAATTTCGTTTACTTGTCCACCACAACAGTCGTAAAGAGCATCTGAAACATAAGATTTAATTGATTTTTGAGAACGATTTTCTTTATTCAACCAGTAGATTGAGCCTTGAGCTTCTTTTCCAGAATATTCCCAAAGAGTTGGAGCATAACGTAATAATCCTAGAATATTCACGTATACTTTTGCTGAGTCTACGCCATCGTTCACAACTCCAACAATCCTTATAGGACTCATTTGTGTTGTTTTGCGAGAAGTAATAAATGCTACTTCACCAATCTTGTATCTTTTGCTAGCAGATTGGTTTACTACCATTTCTAATGCGTTGCTTTTAGCGCTATTACTAAACCATCTTCCACTTACAATAGGTAAGTTATAAACTTTGTTGTATCCTGCCGTAGTGTAAACAGCGTCAGCATATTGAAGATTGCCAGTCTTATATTCTTTGCTTATTTTTACACTCTTCGAGGCTGGCATAGAAGCGCTAAACAGTAGTCCAGTGTTTGTTTGTAGCATAACGTTAGCGTTACGGTTTGCGGATTCAATGCGATTTAAGAATTTGTTAAATACTGAATATTCGTCAAAATTTTGTGCTGAAAAAGTAATCTCGTATGTTGGTCTACGACCGTTTAGCTGTTCGTTAGTTGCAATAAGATAGTCCTTACCAACCGTGCCGATAAGCACTGACGCAATAACGGCAATGATGCCGATAAACATTGAAAAACCTGTGAGGAAGGATCTCATAGGAGACAGGCGCAAATCTTTAAGCAGCATGATCATAAAGAACACCGCCTTCCATAGTAAAAATGTGAGAGCAAGAACGAGCCACTTTCATATCATGAGTGACTAATAGTAATGTTGTTCCAGATTCTTGAACACGATCATGCAACACTTGAAGCACTTTTTCTCCCGTACTACTATCGAGCGCACCAGTTGGCTCATCGCAAATAAGTAATTCGGGATTAGTGACGAGAGCACGCGCTATCGCGACTCTCTGCTGTTCACCGCCTGATAGCCTTCCAGGGTATTCGTTTAGTTTATCTTGCAATCCAACATCACATAATGCTTCTTCTATAGTTTTTCTTCTTTTCTGCTTGCTTTGTTGTAGTCCTGCGTATAAAAGCGGCAACTCAACATTTTCTCTAATGCTTAAATGCTTAATAAGCGAATAGTTTTGAAAAACAAAACCAATATTTCGAGCGCGCATATGCGATACTGTAGCATCACTACACTTTTGGATTGATTTGCCAAAATAATAGTATTTTCCAGTAAAATTTTTATTCAAAAATCCAATAATAGAAATAAGACTTGTTTTGCCGGAGCCAGACCTGCCAACTACCGCGTATGTTTCACCTTGATTAAGTAACATAGAAGCAGAGTTGACAGTGGTAAGCCATTCGCCATTGCCTAGTTTTACACGCGCTGACACGTCTTGTAGTTCAACCAGCGGAACAGTATTGTTCTCCATAATCATTGCACTCCTGGAATGAGATTAGGAGAAACACCTGCTACAACATCACCCTCATGCAAACCAGACGTAATTTCAATATTAGCGCCGTCACTGATTCCAAGACCAACTTCTTTACGCTCCCAATTATCGCCTTTCTTGTATGATACTAAGCCTTTTTGGACTCTTCCAGCAACCGCACTAACAGGCAGAGTTAGAACCGATTGTTTATGCTTGCCATTAAAAACAAGCGTCGCATTTTGACCTGATTCTACTTCTGTGCTTTTATCTATTAAACACGTTAAAACTTTTGACGATACACTGGGTTTACTTTGCGCACTCGACTCATCTGTTTGAGTTGAATCAGCATTATCATTCTTGCTACTACCCGAGGCTGCAACATCGGTAGAAGTTCCACCGCTTTGTACTATTTGCAAACAATTTGTTGGTCCAACACCGTCTTCAACTTGGAAGCGACCTTTAACATCTGCAATATCCGCAGAACGAAGTAAAGCTTTTGCGTTAAGGCTTATTGAAAAACCTTCATATTTAAGAGTAAATAGCGGGAAAGATTTAGGCACGTCCGCAGATGATTCAGCCACTGACACAACTTTAGCGTTTACTGGAGCAATAACTTTGTTACCAGCATTGTAGCCTAAAATACTTCCAGCTTTTACAGCACTTCCTGCTTTTACCGATGGAGAAAAATTCCCTCTACTTACAGCAGTGATAACAAAGGTAGATGATTGTTCTATTGCTGCTTTACCCGACACAATTTGTGTTAAAGGCTGTTTTTTGACTGAAACAAGTGGAACTGAATCATGTTGTGCTTGCTGTTGACTATTATCAACTGCGCTACCAGAGCATGCAGTAAGCAAACACACTGGCATAGCAGAAAGCAAGAGTACTTTCGTAAACTTACTCATAACACAAATCTCCTTACTCGCCAAACTCGTAGACACATAGTATGCGTCGAAACAAGCCTCTCAAACTGATCCAAAATAAATAAAGTGCTTGATAATGCTACAATTAATGCTTTTATGATTGACACTTTATTGAGGATTTCAGCTTTTGCTTAATAGCCTATAATCGCCGTAAAGAGTTTGCATCACACTAAATGATGATTTTATTTATGATTTTTGGAGCTTGCGTAATACCAGAGAATGATTTGTTTTGCATAGAGTTTATATGTTACTGAACAATTTATTTGCTTATAACCTCAACCACATTGTGATTGAATCACTAAACTTTAAGCGAACTTATTCGCTGCGGAGTAACCCCCGTAAGCTCTCAGTGCCTACCTTTATAAGATTACCTTTGTAAAGGTTTTCCTAGACAAGATATTCATCATACAAATTCAAGTACTATTATTACTTAAATAATGCTTTTCTGAAGGAGCAATATGATAGCAAAGCATATTACTGTTGGCATTGTTGATGATGATTGTTTTTGTCTACACGGCCTAAAAACATATATTGAACAGGTTGTTCCGTCCTGCAGTATTTGCTGGTTATCCGCGTACGCCGATCAAGCAATTCAATTTTGTCAAAATCAATGCCCAGACGTGCTGCTAATTGACATGTATATGTCTGGGGTTTCGGGAATTAAAATATTATACGAATTGCGAAGAAGATACTCACTCCCAATAATAATTGCTATAACTTCATTCCCTATAAACGATTATGCTTTAAAAGCATCAACAGCAGGCGCGCAAGGCATTGTTGGAAAGAACCACCCAGAAACTATTTGCGCCATGCTTAGCAGTATTGCCAATGGCACGTTCAAGCCACAAATAATAGGAGATCTTCATTTTGACGACACGACGACAGCATTTCAGCGTTTGCAAAATAAGCCAAAAAATGGACGCCTTGCTTTAACGAATCATGAGACTGAAATTATAAAGTTGTGCAGTAAAGGCATGACTAATGCGCAAATCGCCAAACGTTTATTTGTTGAAACTTGTACTGTGGAAACTATCCTTCGTCGCGTGTTCAAAAAATTGAATGTGACAAATCGTTCACAACTTATTACTACATGGCTGCATGATGAATATTTAGGAAATGATACACAATGATTATTTTCTTAATGCGTCGTTTACGAGAAAAGCTTATTGACAATAAAACATTTTTACTATTGGGATGTTTGTCGAGCGCAATGGATGCATATATTTACTCAAATAGCGACAATAGCACAATACAACTTGTCATAGTTTACATGATTCTTGCTGCTATAAATCTGTTTCTTTGCTTGCTCCCGCATTTTATGAGCATGTGCTATATTTTTGTACATCTCAGCATTCTTGTTATTCCTAGTCTGAATCTTCCACCAGTAACTTTCGGGCTCATCATATCATTTGTTTTTATTTCGTATTTATATCCGATTCAATTTACACTACCTTTATTCTTAGTAATAGATGCATTACACTACGTTGCATACCGATACCTATCAACTTTGTCTTTCAAGTATCTTATTGCTTACCTTTTAATAAATATATTTTGCGTTTGCACTGGTATTATTTTGCGCATTTCTCACCAAAAAATGGTTCTTTATGAAAAAGATAAGCAAACAATTAATAATCTTCATCTGGCTGTGCGAATGCACGATAGATTAACTAATAAGATTGCAGATATTGCACTACAAAGTAAAATAGCATTACTTGACAAGTCTATTTCTAAAAAACAGCGAAGTGCTATTGAGGCAATAAATGATTTGGCAGATCAGGCTTTTGAAGAAGGACATAATATTATCGACATTCTACGTGGAAATACTGCTAAGCAAGATGCTCGAAGCGAGTTCATTCAGCACATTGAAGATACACTACAAATGAACGACTCAATCAATACATCTTGTGGATTAAAAGGAAGATCAATATGCAACATATCTAGTAACGATATTCCTGAAGACATTAGCAATGAAATCATCTGTGAAGTTATTGAATTAATCGAAGAACTATATTTGAACATGCGAAAATATGCTTCTTTAGTTTATTACATCAGAATTTCGATACGCGAAAAACAAATTGTTATAAAACAGTTCAATGTTCGATTTTTGGGCGGGAAAAGTAAAGATGCAATTCGCTCAGTATCTCAAAAAGGACTTTTGCTTCATCGCGATACCATAAAGCATTTAGGCGGTTCACTCTATTTTCGAGCCTTTGGTAAGTATTGGGAATGTAATGCAGTTATTCCTTTCAAAAATGAACATAACTGTATAGATAGTATGGCTTACTGATTCAGTTTAAAAGATTAATGAATCTTAAGCAGTTTTAGATAGTAATTATTTGTAAAGGTTTTCCTAGACAAGATATTGTTTACCTTTTAGCACGCCATTAATTTATAAGTTGTAAAGGTTTGATATACACAATTATTTTCTTGTATTAGAAGGAGAAGAATATGAGTAATTTAGAAGATACAAAAGCACAAATTCCATCCGTATTTTGGACAATAGCCAATGGTGTATTTCTTGCTAGCGGAATTGCGCTGATTGTAATGCGTAATGATTATCTATGGGGAGTGCCTCAAATTATCGCTGGATTATTTGGTCTTGCAACCATGTTTCTCATTAAAAAACCGTGGTGCGCTCAACTATATTTTATAGTATCTTCACTAGCCGTAATAGCAAATGGACTTATGGAAATATTCGGCATAATCCACGGATCTGGATACGGTTATGTTCCGCTGATTATTGGCATAATCGTGCTTTTATTTATAGGCCTTGACAAGGATGAAAGTTCAAAAGCTCTTGGAATTGCCAAGAATAAATAAAAGCATTAGACTGCGATTTTAACTTAAAAACATATCGCAATTTTCAAAGGTCAAGTTGTAGCCACACATCCTACGACTTGACCTTTACTTATTTATCCGCTATTGATTTGTTTTGCATAGAGTTTATACACTACTGAGCAACTTGCTTGTGCATAGCCCCAACCGCATTGCATTAAATCACTAAGATTTAAGCGAGCTTATTCGCTGCGGAGTAACCCCCGTAAGCTCTGCAACATCACGAACCGTCAATCCCTGATTCCTTAGTATACGAACTGTTTCACGCATAAGTATAGACGCTTCTTCTTGAGTTTTTATAGCTGCAGATTTTGCATCTAACATGCGCTGAAGCATAAGCTCATCTTGCTCACTAAGTTTCGGAGTTACTTCCACGCAATTGACTTTAACATTTAAAGTTGCAGCAGCATCTTTTACCATTGCTGCAACCTTATCAAGCCTACGTACTTGAGTAAATAATCCTGGTATTTCTGGCACTTCTATAGCCCACCAGTCATCGCATCTGCGAGCTATAGCAGTCACCTTTTGCAAACAATTTGTTGCATTATCATGCTCAGTAACACTCATTGCTCCTATCATGCCTGCAGGTTCCTTTCAAAATATCTAATAATGCTTCTAGCAGTAAGCTCATTTATTTCATTATGCCTCGGAACAGTAGTAGCCAATTCGCCAATGCAAACTTTGCTATGATTACCACCCTCAGACCAAGTTATTTGTCTATTAGTACTTCTTGCAAGCTGATTGAGTTTTTTCTCCAACTCTTTTCGCTTCACACATATAAGTATATGCCTATTTATCAATTCAGTAAATAGGCATTGCATACAAAATCATCGCAAATGCATAACCGTCATTGAATGCAATTCTATTTGATATTTTCCAAAGTACTTTGAGTTTTGCAAGATAGGAAGATAGGGAGATATGAAAATGGGAAAATATGCAGATAGGAAAATTGACTAGCGAATTTAGGTAACTTTTACTACTCACGATTTAAGTCTTAAGCAAGGTCTTAAGCAAGTCACTTGTGCATCTGCGCTGCTCAGAAAATCAACAATAAATAAGAGACATGCGTATTATAAAAATGCGCTGACGCTTTTACTCATCTTCAAATCTTCTAGATTTTGTTAATAAAGACGAAGTCAATGCATCAGCGCTATCAAGCTATCAAACCATCTACCTCAATGCTCTATGAGCTTGATTAAAGAACTCATACTCGTAAATGCATGAAGTCATATATGCTTGAGCAGCAAGAATTCGAGCCTGTGGGCCAGCTTCTTCAAAAGCTCTCTCAACAAATTTAACTGCCATTCTTACTCCTGACTCAAAATCATTAGAAGAATACATTGAAATCCAATCATGATATGGGTTTTCAGGAGTATTATTTTTGACTAAAATTTGTCCCACTTCTTCATAAAGCCAATAGCATGGCAATATGGATGCAGCTCCAATCACGTAATCTTCTGCCATTGTAGAAGCAAGTAAGTGATTTACGTAAGCTAACGTTACTGGCGAGCAAGACGCATCAATGCTTATATTTCTGCTTCCAAGCCAATCTCTGTGCAACTGCGATTCCGCTTCTATGCACATAGCTGCGCCCGTAGCCCAATGCACTCTAGCTTCATTATCTGGCGTTTTAGCTCCAACAGCAGCTAGCGCGCGCGAGTAACGCTTCAAGTATTCAGAATCTTGACTTATGTAGAAAGCAAACAAGTCGGAGTCAAGCGTTCCATTACCTAAAGCCTTAATAAATGGCATTTTCATAATGTTGTTATCGACATCTGCACTAGCATCCCA
The DNA here is from genome assembly GCF_049262845.1 of Gardnerella sp. DNF00109. Taxonomy (NCBI): domain Bacteria; kingdom Bacillati; phylum Actinomycetota; class Actinomycetes; order Bifidobacteriales; family Bifidobacteriaceae; genus Gardnerella; species Gardnerella sp. DNF00109. The sequence continues at coordinate 100,147 of NZ_CP058406.1, read as the reverse complement.
TAAAGCTTGAGTCCAAGGGCCACAAGGCTCCACATTTGGCTTTCTAGCCTTGCTATGAGCTTTTACGACTACGCTTTGCGCAGTTAATCCGTCTAAGCCACTAGTTTGCATATGTTCCCAAGGAGTTGACGAAGAATCTAATTCCAAACGATAATTACGAGCAGCATGGTTCACAGGCCCATGACCTTTGCCAACATGCAAATCTTTACCGCAAGCAATAGCTTCGTTAAGCCATCTTGACGACCATGCTAGAGCATCCGCTACTGTACTGTAATCGCTTAGCTTCTTGCCTTCTCGCAACGCTAATCCTATGCGCGTAGCAAGCGAGGAAGATAGCGAGCAGCCTGTGCCATGCGTTGTTGTTGTATCAACCCTAGGGCAAGGAACGTGCACTCTGTGGCCATCTGGGAACACAACAGTATTACCAGCATCTTCGCTTGTTAAGTGGCCGCCTTTAACAATAACAATAGTATTGTTTTTTGCACACCACTCGCTTGCTTGAGCATAAGCTTCTTCAAAATTAGATGCAGGCTGTTTATCGCATAATACTGCGAGTTCAGGTATGTTTGGCGTAATCACATCCGCAAGAGGTGCAAACTCACGCATTGCATCTTCTGCAGACTTTTCAAGCAACCTATCTCCCGAAGTTGCTACCATCACTGGGTCTAACACAACAACAGGAACAGGATGATTCTTAAGCCAATCTTGAACTAGGCTAATATATGATTTGTCTCCAAGCATGCCGATTTTTACAGCATCAATAGTTACGTCATCAAATACTGCTTCTAGTTGCGCTTGCAAAAAGTCGGTTGGAGGAGTATAAACTTCGCGCACACCGCAAGTGTTTTGAGCAACCAAATTAGTTGTTACACACATTGCAAATCCATGAGATGCTGTGATTGATTTTAAATCAGCTTGAATTCCAGCTCCGCCTGTTGGATCAGTTCCAGCAATGCTTAGCACTCGCGGAATAATTGGCTCTTCTAAAGAAGGTAGGGAAGATGGCCTTAGACTTGAATCATATAATTTAGAAATTGATTGCAAAGGTGCTTGAGTTTGCGAAAATTGATTATTCATTATTTTTATTCCTTTGTAATGGCATCGCGTAATTTGTGTGCTTCTTCGCAAGGATTTTGCGCAAGCATTAGAGCAGATACTACGCATAAACCATCTATTGAAGTGCTTTTAATAGGAAACACGGTATTTTCATTAACTCCGCCGATTCCTAGAGTGCTAATGCCGAGTTCTTTAGCGCGTTTAGCAATCTTTTCTACTCCTTCAACTCCTAAAGCAGGAGCAGCGTCTGGCTTAGTGGCAGTAGGCCAAATTGGGCCTATTCCAATAACATCAGGCAATGCCACATTTTCTTTAGCACATTCGTTATAAACGTAATCTAACTGTTCTAACTTTTCTATAGAAAGTCCAACCATCCACTCTGCAGGAATAGACTTACGCGCTTCAATATAAGGCGTGTCTGTTTGACCAACATGCAAGTTGAACCCTAAGCTTTTAGCGCAATCTATACGATCGTCAACAAAAATCGGCACGTCTCCGCAACCATTAGCAAGCATTTTGTCTCGCAGGCTTTGAGCTTTATTGTTAAAAGTTTCGCTATTTGCGTACTTATCGCGCAATTGGACTACGCTTGCTCCGCCTTTAACGCAATCAACTGCAATATCTTCTTCGGCTCGATCACTCATCTTTGGGTCTGTTATAAAGTATAAAGACCAATCAACAGGATCGAGTTCAAATTCAATATTCGCTAATTTCAGCATCTCGTCTGCGCTCAAATCCATAAGCGCATCCATCCATAATTTTCTAAATGACCCTGGCAATGTTGAGCGTTGCGCTGCCCAAGTTCCTGCTGCAGCAGCGTGTACGTGCGCGGCAACTGTTGCTGCAAAAGGTCGATTTCGATTTGCTCCAACGTATGCTGCCACCAACGCGCCAAGAGAGCAGCCCGTGCCGACTACTTTCGTCATTATTTCGTGGCCGCCAGAAACTCGTGCCGAGCATCCATGACCATAAATAGCGTCTTTTTCGCCAGAAATAGCCACTACCGAGCCGTAGCGTTTAACTAGCTTCTTAGCTGCTGCAACTGCCGAATCAACGGAATCTCCAGCGTCTACGCCTTTACCGCCGCTTTCTTCTCCAGCTAAGCCTAAGATTTCGGAAGCGTTGGCACGAATTACAGCAGGATGACTTTTAACAATTTCGCGCGCGTATTGCGTGCGTGGAGCTAAACCGCCAACTGCAACTGGGTCAAGAACCCATGGAGTGTGTGCTTTTACAGCTCCGCGAATCGCAGCATCCATAGATTCTTTGTCTACTGGCCTGTACGTTCCAATGTTTACTAATACACCAGATGCGATTTGAGCAAATACTTCAGCTTCTTCTGCATCTACGACCATTGCTGGCGATGCTCCAGCAGCCAGCAGAACGTTTGCTGTTATTTCTTGAACAACATTATTCGTTACGCAATGTGTTAACGGATTTTTTGCGCGTAAAGTTTCAATGCATTCTCGCACATCTTGCATGAATTGCTTGCAACGAGCATTAGTTGAGAATTCATTATTTTTAGAACACGACACAGTAGTCATGATTTTCCCTTCGCTAGTACTAACTAGATCAGGTTCAACGGGTATAATCTCAGCGCTTATGCGCACCCCGAACCTATGTTTGACTATATATGTTCGTTATGACGTTATTCGCGCTAACAGCGTTCTTATGGCAAGCTTTCCGACTTTGCGCGACGACCTGTTTTAAATAATAAAAAAGCGGGGAACAATCAAGTTCCCCGCTTATCAAAGAATAATGCGGCAGCGTGCTAGTCTCCCACACCCTATCGAGTGCAGTACCCTCACCGTGTCAGGCCTTAGCTTCCGGGTTCGGAATGGGACCGGGCGTCTCACCTGAGCCATGACCACCGCAAAACTAGATTATACACTCGCTTTAAACGAGCGGCAAATTGGCGGTTTGGGAACCGGACATGAACGCGAGCAACAGAAAAACAATCATCAAAATCAACAACTTAACCATAAAATGACCGTCTAACACTCCTCAAAGTTAAGAGAATTAAACGATAAGCAATACAAGTAGTATCACAATCGCCCATTAGTACTGGTCAGCTCCACCCCTTACAGGGCTTCCACATCCAGCCTATCAACCACGTGTTCTACATGGGGGCTCACACACAAAGTGCAAGGAATGCTAATCTTGGAGCAGGCTTCCCGCTTAGATGCTTTCAGCGGTTATCCCTTCCAAACGTAGCTAACCGGCAGCGCCACTGGCGTGACGACCGGCATACCAGAGGTTCGTCCACCCAGGTCCTCTCGTACTATGGGCAGGTCTCCTCAACATTCCAACGAGCGCAGAGGATAGAGACCAAACTGTCTCACGACGTTCTGAACCCAGCTCGCGTGCCGCTTTAATCGGCGAACAGCCGAACCCTTGGGACCTGCTCCAGCCCCAGGATGCGACGAGCCGACATCGAGGTGCCAAACCATCCCGTCGATATGGACTCTTGGGAATGATCAGCCTGTTATCCCCGGGGTACCTTTTATCCGTTGAGCGATGCCACGTCCGTACGCCGGCACCGGATCACTATCTCCGACTTTCGTCCCTGCTCGACCCGTCAGTCTCACAGTCAAGCCCGCTTGTGCGATTACACTCAACACCCGATTGCCAACCGGGCTGAGCGGACCATTGAGCGCCTCCGTTACTCTTTAGGAGGCAACCGCCCCAGTTAAACTACCCGCCAGGCACTGTCCCTAACACGGATAACGTGTCGAGGTTAGACGCCAGATATGGAAAGAGCGGTATTTCACTGATCGACTCCACGCAAGCTAGCGCCCACGCTTCACAGCCTCCCGCCTATGCTACACGATCCACACCTAACGACAATACCAAGGTATAGTAAAGGTCCCGGGGTCTTTTCGTCCTTCTGCGCTTAACGAGCATCTTTACTCGTACTGCAATTTCGCCGGGCTCCTGGCCGAGACAGTGGGGAAGTCGTTACGCCATTCGTGCAGGTCGGAACTTACCCGACAAGGAATTTCGCTACCTTAGGATGGTTATAGTTACCACCGCCGTTTACCGGGGCTTAAATTCACCGCTTCACCGAAGCTAACGGATCCTCTTAACCTTCCGGCACCGGGCAGGCGTCAGAGCGTATACAGCGGCTTACGCCTTCGCACGCTCCTGTGTTTTTGGTAAACAGTCGCTACCCCCTAGCTTGTGCCACCCCCAACAGCTCCGCTTGTAAAAAACATCACCATCAGGGGTCTCCCTTATGCCGAAGGCACGGGAGTGATTTGCCGAGTTCCTTGGCCAGGATTCGCCCGATCGCTTTGGTATACTCTACCAGACCACCAGTGTCGGTTTAGGGTACGAGCGGAATCACACCTCACGTTGAAGCTTTTCTCGGCAAGCAGGATCACCGGAATCAGCCTTACAGCCTACCCATCACGCCTCAGCTTAACATCCCCCGGATTTACCTAGAGGACAGCCCACACGCTTAGCCACGGAAAACCACCTCCGCAGCCGGCTACCTACCCGCGTCACTCCCACGCTAACCTACTACCGATACGCTCCCAACACTAAACCAGAAGAAAACCCCGAAAGATAATCAACCAGAATAACGAAGGTTAGTACTCTCAGATTCAGTTCGAACGGTGTAACACCGGTACGGGAATATCAACCCGTTCATCCATTCGACTACGCCTGTCGGCCTCGCCTTAGGACTCGACTCACCCGGGGACGACGAACGTGGCCCCGGAACCCTTAGTCATTCAGCGGACAGGATTCACACCTGTCTCTCGCTACTCATGTCTGCATTCTCACTCCCGTATAGTCCACGACAAGTTCACACTGCCGCTTCACCCCATACAGGACGCTCTCCTACCCCACATGAACTAAATCATGCAGTCGCGTCTTCGGTGGCGTGCTTAAGCCCCGCTACATTGTCGGCGCGGAACCACTAGACCAGTGAGCTGTTACGCACTCTTTCAAGGATGGCTGCTTCTGAGCCAACCTCCTGGCTGTCTATGCGACTCCACATCCTTTCCCACTTAGCACGCGCTTCGGGACCTTAGACGACGATCAGGGCTGTTTCCCTTTTGACGACGGAGCTTATCCCCCGCCGACTCACTGCCATGATAAACCTAACAGGTATTCGGAGTTTGGCTGCTATTAGTACCCGGTATGGGCCCGCAAGCATCCAGTAGCTCTACCCCCTGCAAGCAATAACATGACGCTGCACCTAAATGCATTTCGGAGAGAACCAGCTATCACGGAATTTGATTGGCCTTTCACCCCTAACCCCAAGTCATCCCCCCAGTTTTCAACCTAGGTGGGTTCGGTCCTCCACACGGTCTTACCCGCGCTTCAACCTGCTCAGGGCTAGATCATCCCGCTTCGGGTCCAGGACATGCGACTAAAACGCCTTTTAAAACTCGCTTTCGCTACGGCTCCCCCACCCGGGTTAGCCTCGCCACATACCACTGACTCGCAGACTCATTTTTCGATAGGCACGCCGTCACCCCACAAAGAAGGCTCCGACGGATTGTAAGCGCACGGTTTCAGGAACTATTTCACTCCCCTCCCGGGGTGCTTTTCACCTTTCCCTCACGGTACTAGTACACTATCGGTCAGACAGGAATACTTAGGCTTACCCAACGGTCTGGGCAGATTCACGCGGGATTCCACGAGGCCCGCGCTACTTGGGAATAAACATAAAAAGACATCGCGCAACCTGCTACGGGGCCATCACCCTCTACGGCTGGGAATTCAATCCCATTCACATAACACGACATTTTATCACTCTTCTCAACCCCGTCAGAGGCTGAACAGTCAATCCCACGACCCCGAATACGCAACACCTGACGATTATCACACGTACTCGGTTTAGCCTGATCCGCTTTCGCTCGCCACTACTCACGGAGTATCCTTTCCTGCAGGTACTGAGATGTTTCACTTCCCTGCGTACCCCCCACAAAAACTGTGGTGACCACCCATAACAGTGGCCGGGTCTCCCCATTCGGAAATCCTCGGATCAAAGCCCACTCGGCAGCTCCCCGAGGCATATCGCAGCCCGTCACGTCCTTCATCGGTCCTGTCTACCAAGGCATCCACCATACGCCCTTACCAGTGATACACCAGTAAAAAGCCTATCGCTTAACTCTCTAGACAATAAATCATCACACTAAACGATCACAAAACGATCAAGCGACTCCACCAAAATGGAGCCGGTTGAAATTGATAAAAGTAAAAACAAGCAAAACCAAAAAACAGTCTCACTATTCTTACTCGCGTCCACTATCCAGTTCTCAAACCACCAAACACCAAGAACACAAGCCAAAAACCAAAAAGCCTCAACCTGTAATCCAAGGGCCAGGACCGCAACCCCAAAACAAGGGGGGGTGGCAATCCGGGAACCCAAAAGCATGCCCAACAAACTCATCTAAAAACATTAACTATTGTTTTCCACACCAGTAACCACACTCAACCGAGCGTGCACAAAAACTCCGTAGAAAGGAGGTGATCCAGCCGCACCTTCCGGTACGGCTACCTTGTTACGACTTAGTCCCAATCACGAGCCTCACCTTAGACGGCTCCATCCCAAAAGGGTTAGGCCACCGGCTTCGGGTGCTGCCCACTTTCATGACTTGACGGGCGGTGTGTACAAGGCCCGGGAACGCATTCACCGCGACGTTGCTGATTCGCGATTACTAGCGACTCCGCCTTCACGTAGTCGAGTTGCAGACTACGATCCGAACTGAGACCAGTTTTAAGGGATTAGCACCATGTCACCATGAAGCAACCCGTTGTACTGGCCATTGTAGCATGCGTGAAGCCCTGGACGTAAGGGGCATGATGATCTGACGTCATCCCCACCTTCCTCCGAGTTAACCCCGGCGGTCCCCCGTGAGTTCCCGGCATAACCCGCTGGCAACACAGGGCGAGGGTTGCGCTCGTTGCGGGACTTAACCCAACATCTCACGACACGAGCTGACGACGACCATGCACCACCTGTGAACCTGCCCCGAAAGGAAACCACATCTCTGCAGTCGTCAGGCACATGTCAAGCCCAGGTAAGGTTCTTCGCGTTGCATCGAATTAATCCGCATGCTCCGCCGCTTGTGCGGGCCCCCGTCAATTTCTTTGAGTTTTAGCCTTGCGGCCGTACTCCCCAGGCGGGACGCTTAACGCGTTAGCTCCGACACAGAACCCGTGGAATGGGCCCCACATCCAGCGTCCACCGTTTACGGCGTGGACTACCAGGGTATCTAATCCTGTTCGCTCCCCACGCTTTCGCTTCTCAGCGTCAGTAACAGCCCAGAGACCTGCCTTCGCCATTGGTGTTCTTCCCGATATCTACACATTCCACCGTTACACCGAGAATTCCAGTCTCCCCTACTGCACTCTAGCCCGCCCGTACCCGGCGCAAACCCACCGTTAAGCGATGGGCTTTCACACCAGACGCGACGAACCGCCTACAAGCTCTTTACGCCCAATAATTCCGGATAACGCTTGCGCCCTACGTATTACCGCGGCTGCTGGCACGTAGTTAGCCGGCGCTTATTCGAAAGGTACACTCACCCAAAAGGCTTGCTCCCAATCAAAAGCGGTTTACAACCCGAAGGCCTTCATCCCGCACGCGGCGTCGCTGCGTCAGGGTTCCCCCCATTGCGCAATATTCCCCACTGCTGCCTCCCGTAGGAGTCTGGGCCGTATCTCAGTCCCAATGTGGCCGTCCGCCCTCTCAGGCCGGCTACCCGTCGAAGCCTAGGTGGGCCATTACCCCGCCTACAAGCTGATAGGACGCGACCCCATCCCATGCCACTAAACACTTTCCCAACAAGACATGCGTCAAGTTGGAGCATCCAGCATTACCACCCGTTTCCAAGAGCTATTCTGGAGCATGGGGCAGGTTGGTCACGCATTACTCACCCGTTCGCCACTCTCACCAACCAGCAAGCTGGTCAGATCCCGTTCGACTTGCATGTGTTAAGCACGCCGCCAGCGTTCATCCTGAGCCAGAATCGAACCCTCCACGAAAAACTTCAATGAAGAGCCAACAAAAGGCTCCAATATAAAAGAAAAAGACGAGACATTCTTTAAGGAAAGAACATCCCAACAAAAAACCTCACCATCATTTAACCATCTCTCAGGCACCCCACAATCCGTGAGGCTGACAATGAACTGGCAATAATTAACTAAATAAGTAGTACAGACACGCTCTTGAGTTCTCAAACCACCACCACACCAGCCGGCTCATCAACCTCAACCGAGGAGAACCAGCCGCGCTGAGCAGCAAGAGATAAACTTACACCAAACCCCACCAAAACGCAAACCAACACCAAACAAACACCACAAAACCATTGAAAACAAGCCAAAACATCGGCGTGTCGAAAACACGCAAAAAACCACAACAAACCACCACAACCACCAACACAAAACCAAAAACAACCCAAAAAACAAACAAAAAAACAAACAAAAAACCATAAAAAACACAAAACCCGGGAGTGTCGCGCAAAGCAATCGAGCAAAATAATCAAAATACACAACGCAAACAACGTAAACAAAATATATGCATACAACATGTGTACGTGCTATGCGTTCGCGTGCTATATATAGGTATATGAGAAATAGCGAGAAAAACAGCAAGAACAACTCACACAATCACATTGTGGCTCTAACAGGCGCCGGAATATCTACAAGCGCTGGCATTCCAGACTTTCGAGGTCCAGATGGAGTTTGGACTAAACACCCAGAGCAAATGAGTGTTTACGATATAGACGCGTTTTTAAGCAGTGAAGAGGAACGCATTTACTCTTGGCGCTGGCAAAAAGAGTCGCCAGTTTGGAACGCTCAGCCAGGAACAGCACACAAATCGCTAGTAAAACTTGAGAAAGCTGGGATGCTGGACTTAATCGCCACTCAAAACTTTGATGCGCTTCACGAAAAAGCTGGAAACAGCCCAGATATTGTAGTGAACTTGCACGGAAGCATTGGAACATCGCATTGCATGAGCTGCCACGCTAGCTACAATACAGCCGACATTATGCGCAACTTAGACGCACACCCAGACCCACATTGCAGGCGCGCGCTGCCATACCGCGGAAACATGCCTTGCAACGGTCTTATAAAAACAGACGTTGTATATTTTGCAGAAGCACTTCCCGAAGGCGCAATGGAACGCAGCGCGCAGGCGATTATGCACGCAAGCGAGTTGTGGGTTATTGGCTCCACGCTAGAAGTGTTTCCAGCTGCAAGCCTTGTGCCGCTAGCCGCTCGCGCAGGAGTGCCGATTACAATAATGAACCTGGGCGCTACGCAATACGATTATTTGGCAGAGCGCATAATACGCGAAGATATTGCGAAAGCTCTGCCAAAGTTAGTAGACGAAACTATTGCAAAGTGAATATTACAAAGTGACTATTTCAAAATAATTATTGCAAGCTAACAGCGATTCCCTCCCAAGGCGCAAGCGTGCCATTTTTAAGTGATTTAAGAGCATGATCCGCTCTGTAGGTAGAAATCATCACATCATCATACGATACGCCATTAGAGACGACATTACGCAACAATTCGGCACTTTGAGCAGGTATTGCCACAGACGAATCCGTCATATTTACCATTACGAGCAGCTTCTTTATCGAAACAGAGGAAGAATCGCCAGCAACCGCGCTTGAAGAACGCACACCATTCTCAAGACCTGCCTCATTCGCCTTAGCATTCTCACAAGTCTGCTCAACCTTCCTAATAAACGCGTAAACACACTCATCATCCGCATCAATCAAATTCCAAGAACCAGCCGAAACAGCAGGCTGCAAATGACGCAACTCAATCAAACGCTTGTAGAACGAATAAACAGAATCCGAATCTTCCATTTGCTCAGCAGCGTTAATATCTACATAATTAGGATTCACGCTAATCCACGGCTGTGCATTATTTTGCGACGGAACATTAAAAGGCATGAATCCCGCATATTGAGACGCATTCCATTGCATAGGCGTTCGAGAATTATCGCGACCGCGCTTTGCGAGCGCATCCATCATCGACTCAGCCGACTGAATATGCGCTTCTTCTACGCGCTGCTTAAACATATTTAACGCTTCCAAATCGCGATACTGCTCGAGACTCGTAAAGTGCGCGTTTGTCATGCCAATTTCTTCACCCTGATACACGTACGGAGTGCCGCGGTGCATGTGCAAGAGCATTGCAATAGACTTAGCGGAAAGCACGCGCATCTCATCGCTAGCCTCACTACCCCAGCGAGAAAGCGCACGCGGCTGATCGTGATTATTAAAGAACAGGCTCGCCCAACCAGCCTCGCTAACTGCCTGCTGCTGATCTGCCATTGCGCGCTTTAATGCCGTCAACTTAAGAGGAATAGGATTCCACTTAGTGCCATTTGCGCAATCAACATTAACTTGATCGAACAAGAAGAGCATGTCTAGCTCACCATTAGCAGGATTTGTAATATAAGTGTTTCGATGCGCGGAAATTCCAGGAGCCTCGCCAACGGTTAAGAAACCTTCGCGACCCTTGAAAACCGCTTCGCGCATCTCGCGCAAAAACTCGTCTAAACGAGGGCCGTCGGAGCAGAAGAAATACGGAGAAGAGTAGCCGTCATCGCCTGCTGGCGCATCTTCAATCTGCGAACCGTATTCTCCAGGTAAACGCCCTTCGCTATCTACGCGCTTAGAAATTTGCGTAATCACATCCATGCGGAAGCCGTCAATTCCGCGATCCATCCACCAATTCATCATCTTGTACACGGCAGCGCGAACCGCAGGATTTTCCCAATTCAAATCTGGCTGCTTTGGCGAATACTGGTGGAAGTAATATTCGCCGCGCTTTGGATCGTAAGTCCACGCGGAACCGCCGAAATACGAACCCCACTTATTTGGCTCAGCACCCGGAGCCCCAGGAACGCAACCTTTGCGCGCTGGCCTCCACCAATACCAGTCTGCGTAATCGCTAGAAGCATCTCTTGAAGCCTGGAACCAAGCATGCTCGTCGGAAGTGTGATTTACTACCAAATCCATCACAACTTTAAGACCGCGTTTATGCGCTTGTGCCAAAAGCTCATCCATATCTTCTAGAGTGCCAAAAAGCGGATCAATATCTTGATAATCGGAAATATCGTAGCCGTTATCGTCTTGCGGAGACTTGTAAACAGGGCTAAGCCAAAGCACGTCAACACCTAAATCAGCCAAATAATCAAGACGCGAAGTAATGCCCTTCAAATCACCGATTCCGTCGCCGTTAGTATCTTGGAAGCTTCGCGGATAAATCTGATACACAACTGCATTCGCCCACCAAGGGTTTGGCGTAGCACCGTTTGTGCGCACGGATTCTGGCAAATTCGCTCTGTCAAAAGTAGTCATACATTCCCCATTAATTTACGTCAATAAGTATTTTTATTACAGTTTTATTTATTACAAATAATTTTATTTATTTAATAGTATTTATGATTTTAGACTCTAAATTTTATCAGCATATTAGATGTTACGCGCGGATAATAAAAAGCGGCCCGTAGTAAAAACCACGAGCCGTGTCTCCTTCTCATTCATTGTACGAATTGTAGAATGCTCTCCAAATCACTGCTGATTATGCAATTTGAATGCAAGCTCCGCCAAATGCACTCCGTGCGTTAAGAACTCGTGAGTGCGGCATACATAATCATTTTCGCGACCAAGCTTCGCAATATAACCGTTGATATAATCAACCTCTGTTTTTCGTCCACGACTCATATCTTGATACATAGAAGGATAGTGCAAAGGATTTGCCACTCGGCTCACGTAATCAATAGCCTCCAACTCCTGCTGACGCGTATTAACCATACGAATTCCTGCACGATCGCACACATCGTATGCCTCGTCAATAAGTTGGCGAGCCATATCCATAGCCCCTTGGTACGAAATAAACTGACCCATCTGAATCTGATACATTGTGCACAAAGTGTTAACTACGGAATTAAAAACTACCTTCGCCATGCAAGTACCCTTGAAATCTTCCGTAATAGTAGGATTCAAGCCAGCAGCTTTAAAATCATCTCGCATAGCAAGCTCAACATCACTCACCTGCTCGTTCAACGCGCACATATTCATCGTACCAACGCCGACTTTACCAATAAAATCAACGTCGCCCGGGCCATTCAGCACGGTTGCAATCATTGCAGTGCCGCCATAAATACGATCATCCGAGAAATATTGCTGAAGCTTCTCAAAATGACCCCAACCATTCATTGCCGCGAACACAACCTGATGATCCTTAAACAAATGCTTGCATCGCTCCAACATTTGAGCAAGTTGCATCTGCTTCATAAACACAATCCACACATCTGGATCGCCGTCATAATCCTCAGGGGTATACATATTGATTGGCACAAGATGACGATTTTCATGATCTCGGCTCACCATTACGCCGCCTTGCTCGCGAACTTTATTCACATTTTCATCCCAGGCATCAATGAAATCAACATGAATGCCAGCCGTTTCCTGCAACAAAACGCCATAGCGATACCCCATAGCTCCAGAACCGATCATTGCATATTTCATGCCACTCATAGTGACACCTCCTTTTAGGTAAAAATGTGCTTAGGCGAAATTCGTACATACATGGAAATTCGTCGAAGCGACTATGAATATAGTAAAAAGCAGTAAAGCTGATTGTAGTGACTAAAATCAGCCAACTGCTTTTTGGTTTTTATAGCATATTACACAGTTTTTTGAGAATGTCAAAATTTTGTATTATTTAAAATGCAATTACCAACTAATAATGCTCACAAATATGCGTATATCGCAATCACCTACAACTCAGTCACTTAAACATTAAAAAATTGACGAATTTGTTCAACTGTGCCATAAGAAGCTTGAGCGCCAAAACCAGTAGCTGCATACGCAGAAACATAAGACGCTAACGCGGCAGCTTCGTCTAAACGCATATCTACAGACAAACAAGCTAATATTGTGCCCATAAAAGCATCACCGCAGCCAGTTGTATCAACAGCTTTAACGCTCTGAGGGGAAATCATGCATACGCAATCCTCTTTTGAATAATCCAACACTACAGAGCCTTTAGAGCCAAGAGTAACTACAGCTTCATCAAAGCCAAAATCATGCATAGCGTGAGCTACACGATTCCAATCAAAAGAATACCAATCTCCATCATCTGGCTCTTCAATATTCAAAAGTTGCGCCATCTCATGCTCGTTAACAAGCAAAATATCCGCAGAATCAATCAAATCTTTAGGCAACTTGTTTAAAAATGGCGAATCGTTAAGAAGCACTTTTACGCCATTTTCATGCGCTAGTTGTGCGCACATAGTTACAGTTTCTAAAGGACTTTCTAAACAAAGACCAAGAACTTTTGCGCTAGTAAGAGCGGATTTTACTAACGGCGATTGAATATACTCACAATCTACTAAAGAATTAGATCCTGGAGCATACACAATAGTATTTTCCCCACTATGCGCATCTACAGTAATCACAGTTGCGCCACTCTTTTTATTTTCTACGCGACGAACACAAGTTGTATCAACTCCGGAAGATTGCAAAGAATTTAGGAGAAAATCAGCATTGGAATCATTGCCAACTGCACCAAACATTTTAACGTGTGCACCGAGTTTTGCAGCCGATACAGCTTGATTACCAGATTTTCCACCTGGCAACACGCGAATCTCGTTTCCATTAATGGTTTCTCCTGGGTTAGGAAGACGATCTGCCACAATAGTGTAATCCGCATTCATAGAGCCGACTATTGCAATAGAGTTTGAATCCGCTTTATGTGATTCTTGCATATTCTCTTGCGTAACTTTTAAATCGTTTAAGCGGAGCGACGCAATATTTTCTAATCCACTTAACGAATCAAGCTTACTATAACAATGCATTTTTCTCCTAAATCAGCAACTAATCTTTAATATTAAAAATTTATAAAAGAACACCACAATTTAGAAATTTAGAAAGGAACGCCACAGCGCAATAAAACGTTGGAATATGGCGTAGTTTCGCCTGTACGAATCACAAATTTTGCTTGTGAAACTAAAGCTTTAAAACCTTCATCGCCATCGTGTGGAACGTATGTTAGCGGCACGCCTAAGGATTCTTTTACCCACTCTTCTGGCTTTTTATTGCATGCTTCTTTAGCCATTATGCCTGATTCAAGTACCAAATCAGCTTTGATTGCATCCAGCACATCGCTAAATCGCGGAATCCCAAACACTAAAGCTAAATCTATTACTTCTACGCCTTGAGGAACCGGTAATCCGCAATCAGAAATAACAAATTGATCCTTATGCCTAAGCTTTGCAAGAGCAGCCGCTAATTGCGAGTTCAAGATGCCATGAGTTAACATTTTTTCTCCTTATGATATTAAATTTTTACTTTGCGTTAGTGACTATCAACAGTGATAATCGCATAATAGCAAATGCTCATCAAGCTTAAATGCTTGCTGTAATGATTGATGTAAGACTAAATATCTACTTATTTGTATTTACTTTATTTTAAATATTTACTTTTATATATTTACAAATAATGCATCAAAAATAATGTGATATTAAAAACAACAAATAGTGCGGCGTTGAAAACGATGACAACATACACGTTGCATATGCAATAAAATCGTATTAATTGTTACGCTTAGCATACAAGTCAACGATTTCAACGCCATATAAACGTTGTACTACTTTTTGTACACTTTTCACACTATTTGGTTTACTACTTTTTTGTACTACTTGATTTACTATTACTCGAAATCAGCTACATTCTTTGATGTAACTGTTTTCACAGTAATTGGCTCAGTCTTTGGAACAGTTTGCTTCTTAATAGCCTTTACAGCTGCAGCAACGGCAGAACGCCCAAGCTCCTTTGGTTGCTGAGCAATAGTGCCAGCCATTGTTCCAGCCTTAATAGCCTTCATGCCATCGGCAGTACCATCGAAGCCAACTACTTTAACGTCTTTACCAGCTTTAGCACCTAATGATTGGATTGCACCTAATGCCATCTCGTCATTCTCGGCGTAAATGCCAGCTGCGTTCGGATGAGATTGCAACAAGTTGGTTGCAACGTTCAACGCCTCAGCACGATCAAAGTTAGCAGTCTGCTCCGCAACAACCTTAATATTTGGATACTTCTTAATGCGATCCTTAAAACCTTTGCCACGATCTCGCGTAGAAGCAGCACCTGGGATGCCTTGCAAAATTAGAACTTCGCCCTTTTCTCCCATGCTCTTAGCGAGCGCATCGGCAGCTTGAGCACCTCCTGCAACGTTATCGGAGGCAATGTGAGAAGTAACTTTTTCGCCAGTTACGGAACGATCCACAGAAATCACAGGCATACCAGAACTAAGAAGTGGCGCAACGGCTGGGCCAGCAGCATCGGAATCCACAGGATTTATAATTACTGCTTTAGCACCTTGAGATTGCGCGTTTTGAGCCTGATCTTGCTGCTTAGAAGAATCGTTCTGAGCATCTGAAACCTGTAAATCAACTCCCAGCTTCTTGGCTTCCGCTTGCGCACCATCACGCAAATCCACAAAGAATGGATTATTTAGCGTAGACACTAACAGCGCAACCTTGTCGCTAGAGCTTGCATTTCCACACGCACTCATGCTGAAAACAAGAGCCGATGCTGCTGCAACAGCACAAGCGAGCTTCATACCACGGCGCATAACTAGATAATTCATCATATCTCCTTTGACTATTGCCTTATTAATCGCAAATCACAATATTTAAAACATTATTTGCATAAATAAGGCTGATGTTTTTGCCATTTATTTACCATATTGTTAAATTGTTTTCAGTTATAATTTAAATTATTTTTATTAGATTTTTGTTAGATTTCTTATTATATTTTGCTGCATTTAGGCATTGATGCTTGCCACCATTAAGTCAATACCTTTATAAACACCCCCCTTCTAAGCAAGGAGATCAAGTTTCTACGGATTATTAATATGTCTATTAATATGCTTAATATGCTTTATTTCAGTGAGTATCTTCCTTGCGTCGCAAAGTATCGAGGCTTACAGCAAACGCAATCACCAAGCCAATAACAACTTGCTGCCAGAAGGAAGAAACGTTCAAAATGTTCAAGCCATTACGAATAACAGCCAAAAGTATTGCGCCTACGAATGTGCCTGAAATCTTACCTTTGCCTCCAGAAAGCGATGCGCCACCAATAACCACAGACGCTATAGCATCCATCTCGTAACCGGTAGCTGCTTGAGGCTGAGCAGAATGCAAACGCCCTGCAATCACTAAACCAGCTACAGCAGCAAAAACGCCAGAAAGAATAAACACCATAATTTGAGTTTTATGAATGTTTATGCCAGAAAGACGAGATGCTTCCATATTTCCGCCAACAGCATACATTGAACGACCTGTAGTGGTGAAGTTCAAGATTATTGCGGAAATAACGCCCATAATAATCATCATCACTATTGGCATAGGGATTCCGCATATTGTTGCTCCGAAGAAATTCACCATGCCCGAAGTGGAAATAGGACGACCATCCGAAACAACCAGCGTAAGTCCACGAGCCACAGACATCATTGCCAACGTGGCAATAAACGACGGCAGCTTAAGAAAAGCATTAGCAACGCCAGAAATTAAGCCAAAAACTGCGCCTGTAGCAATGCCAATAATAATAGTCAATATTGGAGGCAAGCCCATAGAAGCGCCGGTGTAAGCAACAAGCATGCTAGAAATTGCAGCAACTGCACCAACCGACAAATCAATTCCAGCTGAAACGATTACGAAAGTTTGACCAAATGCCAAAATTGCTACCGTAGCTGCTTGAATTCCAACGTTGAGAATATTTACACTTGTTAAAAATGCAGGCGTAGCACAAGAAAGCGCTGCACACAAAATAATCAAACCAATAAGTGCACCATTACGAGATGCAAACTTTTTTAACGTTGGCAAAAAGCCTTTGTCGTCTGCACCATACCCTAAACGGTGAGATTTTTCGCTCTTTGTAGCACCCATAACAAATACTCCTTTAACGAGTTTCCAACAGTTCACAGCACCTATTTGCGCTTTACAAACTGCAGAACGCAAGTTTTACGTTTTACAAGTAATCTTTCAATTTTTAATTTTTCAATATGACTTCACGCCATGTTGTTTATTGTTGTTTATCGTTATTTATTGCTATTTATTCCTATTTATCTGATTCACTAAGATGCGTTACAGCAAGTTCCATAACCTTTTCCTGCGTAGCCTCGCTAGCAGCAAGTTCTCCACTGATCTTGCCGTTTGACATTACGAGAATACGATCAGACATTCCTAGAACTTCAGGTAAATCTGACGAAGCCATAAGTACTGCTCCACCGTTTTCAACGATATTGTTAATAAGCTCATAGATTTCAACGCGAGCGCCAACATCAACGCCACGAGTAGGCTCATCCAAAAGCAGCACTTTTACGTTTGCCATAGACCACTTGCCAAATACGATTTTCTGTTGATTTCCACCAGAAAGCGAACCAGCAAGCTGATCAATATTTGCCATGCGAATACGCAATTTCTCTGCAGTTTCTTCTTCATGCGCACGCTGACCTTTCAAATCTGCAAAACCAGCATGAGATGTAGGAATTAACGTAGAGATTCCAAGATTATCTGCAACAGATGCCTCCAAAATAAGACCTTGCACGCGACGATCTTCTGGCACTAATCCAAGACCTGCAGCAATGCTGCCAGCAATATTTGCTTTAGGAATCGCTTTTCCGTCTACTGAAACAGATCCCGAATCGTAAGTATCCGCTCCAAATATTGCACGAAGAACCTCAGTCCTACCAGCACCAACCAAGCCTGCAAGTCCAACGACTTCTCCAGCATGAACGCTAAAAGACACATCCTCAATAGCACCTTTTCGCGTTAATCCTTCTACTTTTAGCAGTTCCTTGCCTTGATGCCTATTCCCATGCGGGAACTGATTAGTTATATCGCGTCCAACCATTAACCTTACAAGTTCTTTTTCTGGAACATCTGCACTAACAGTGTCAACGTATTTTCCATCTCGAAGTACGGTTACTACATCTCCAACTCGCGCAATCTCGTCCAAATGGTGAGAAATAAATACCATTCCAACATTTTTAGATTTCAGATCTGCAATAATGCTGAATAATTGTTCACACTCACGCTTTGTAAGTGCTGCCGTTGGTTCGTCAAGAATAAGAATAGATGCATGTTGCATAAGCGCTTTAGCAATTTCTACCATTTGCTGACGAGCCACTCCAAGCTCTCCCATTGGCTTATCTACATCTTCTTCTAAGCCAATAACTTGCAATGCCTCTTTTGCTTTAGATCGCATAGTTGCGCGATCAACAAAACCAGCTTTGGTCGGTAGCATGCCAAGAAACAGATTTTCCATAATGGAAAGTTCAGGCACTAAATTTAACTCTTGGTGTATTACAGCAATACCTAATTTGCGCGCAGCATCTACATTAGGAATACGCACCGTTTTACCGTTAATCTCAATATGACCTTTATCTGGCTGATAAATGCCACTCATCATTTTAATAACAGTTGACTTGCCAGCACCATTTTCACCAAGTAGAACATGAACTTCACCTGGCTTTACTTTTACTGACACATTGTCAACTACAGTAGAATTACCGAATATTTTCGATACTCCTACTAATGACAGCTCCGTCATGTTTAGCCTCTTCCTTCGCTATAGCATCAATGCGCTCGCGAAATTACCATTGATTACGTCAAGTTATTGTTTGTTTAGTTACGTTTATATTGACTTGCGAATTGCGAATAAAACATTAAGTACAATGTGCAAAGTACAGAGTACGAACAATGTTCACTCAAACAATTAATACACGTACAACAAAGTTACAGTGCAATAATCAGTTGAAATACTGATAGATAAACCATTAAAGAATGACGATATTTTGCAGCTTTTTACGAATCTATGCTCGCCCTAGCGATTCGCGAGGGATATACACAGTTTCTACACGCTGCGATTTAACGTCACCATTATTCTCAAGCATATCTAAAAACAGTGCAGCACTTATGTGGCCAATACGTTGAACTTGCTGTGAAATCACAGAAATACGTGGAGTTGCTAGGCGAAACACTTCTACATCATCGAAAGAAATCAATGATATATCTTTGCCTATTACTAATCCTTCTTGAGCCATCACTTGCATTACTCGCAACGCATCTGGCGAATAGCCAATAATAAGAGCTTTCACTCCAACATTAATCATGCGATGCATTACGCTTGCACACGACGACTGGTCAAATCCTGTTGATTCTACGAATACATGCTCTTCGCCAAATATCTCTGAAGCCACGGTTCTAAATGCTTGCTCACGTTCTTGCAACGAGGGCGAAGCAATAATTGGGCCAGAAATATAGCCAACTGAGTGAAAACCATGTTGCAGAACATCTAACAGCGCATCACGAATGCCCTTTGTTGGGTCTGAATCAACTACTGGTACGTGTTCTAAGCCGCCAGCTTGCGGTTCTACGTGGCGATCCATAAACAGCATAGGGAGTCGCTGCTCAATCAGCTTTCTCATAGCTTCAGTAACTTCACCTTGAGGAACTATAATCGCCCCATCAATACGTTGCGAAAGAATACTGGTTATAAATGAATCTTGACGAGATGCACTTTCAGATGATGTTCCTATAAATGCACAATAGCCTGCCTCAAACAATGAGTCTTGAACAGTGTAAGCGAGTTCGGCAAAATATGCGTTACGAATGTCTGGCACAAGCAGTCCTACTGTTTTTGTGCGTAACGATCGCATTGCTTGCGCGCGCGAATCTGGGATATAACCTAATTGAGCAACCGCACGCTCAACTTTTGCCTTGGTGTTTGCCGATATACGACCCGTGTTGTTTAATGCACGAGACACAGTTGACACTGATATTCCAGCATGTTGTGCAACATCGCGAATCGTAATATACGTCATAGCACCTCCCATCGGTAACACTATACAAAACTATACAAGTACAGCATTTAAGATTATTTACATTGCAATTTATATGCTCTGATTTTCTCTTGTATTCTATATTCTAAATTACGTTTTTTCATATACTCCTCTCTTTTGAGAGAATCACACTATGCATCTATGCATATGATGTTTTTACTAACCTCAATCTCACTAAGTAGCTTCATCAGCGCTGACCAAAGTCACCTATGAGATAACGTTTTCACACTCTTCTCGCTTCCGTAGCAAACCTTGTGCGGTAACGTTACCGCAACTATAACATTTAAAAAGCGCAATTGCAAGATAAAAATATTAAGAAATTTATATTATTAAAATAATTATTAGTAAAATAAAATAATTTAAAAATACGAGTAGATAAGATTAAATAAGACACAATAAAAGAAGACAAAACTAGACTATATTGAACAAGGCTAAACAAAGCTAGAAAAGACTTGAGTAAATCAAACCTACCTGCAATTCTTAAAAAAATCGCTTAGAATCTGAACACACTCCGATTCACAAACAGAACCAAAAACTTGCGGATGCGAGCCAACATGAGGATCTCGCAGAATATCCCAAACAGATCCACATGCGCCAAGTTTTGAATCCCATGCGCCAAAAACAACACGCTTTATATGTGTTTGTAAAATCGCACCAGCGCACATAGGACAAGGTTCTAAAGTAACAACAAGCGTGCAATCACTAAGATTCCAAGACTTTTTACCCTCTGCTGCTTGCTTAATCGCAAGAACTTCTGCGTGAGAAAGAGGGTCAGAGTCTCGCTCACGAAGATTAGAGCCGCGGCCAATAATCACACCAGAACCATCTACAACAACAGCGCCAACTGGAACCTCTCCACAATCGGAAGCAACTTGCGCAAGTCGCAATGCCTCTTGCATTAGCGGAACATATTCGCGCGCGCACAAAGTCACATTAACCCCGAAGAAATATTGTGCAAAGCAAACCAAGAGCGAATATCGCCAAGTTCTTCCATATGAACGGCATGGTCAAGTCCGCGGTAACGCTTCTCTTCCAACCACGTATGTTCCTCAAGCCAGGCTGCAGCCGCCGAAAACTCGTAAGGAGGAATAACAGCATCATCCAAACCATAACCAAAGAAAACAGGCGTATTAAGATCTGCAAGAACATCATCATTAAGAGAAATATCCTTGGCAATATTAGGAGCTACAAAGCCAGAAAGCGCAACGGCTGCACGATAACGTTCAGGGTTAAGCCTGAGAATATGAACAGCAAGCGCCGCACCCTGCGAAAAACCAAATGGCACAACAGCGCGATCTTCGGGAACGTTCGCTGCAACCCACTCGTCAATTGCAGCAGCTGCAGCATACATATCTCGATCTAAGTCATCTCCCTGAGGAACAGCATCATGGAACCAGCTGTAAGCGCCTTGATCTAATCGAAGCGGAGCACGCAAAGAAATCGCATCATTATAGGGGGCAACAACTCGCAGCAAATCAAGCAAATCATCCTCATTGGAACCCCACCCGTGCAGAAGCAAAAGAAGAGGTCTTGTAGCGTAAGCCGACGCTTCTCCGCGAGAATACTTAGCAGCGTTTACATGTAAATCTTCGCCGAATCTGCCTGGAACAACACTAGATTCGCGACCAGCATGTAGACCATTTGAAGCGCTTGCAGCAGAATCCTCACTGCCAAAATCGCCATTATTGTCGTTATTGTCAAACTCGCCGTTGTCGAACTCATCTGAGATCACACCGTTATGATTAGTCATATCTACAGCATACGGCACAGCTTTGGCATTTATAACCCTTGTAATCCGAACACTGCGCTAAACGCCTAAACGCTACATAAAAATTTAACCCCGACCGTTTAAGTCGGGGTTTAAATTAAAGGAAAAAATATGAATAAGCTTTCGTGAATTACTTTTTAAGTTTTTCACTAATATTATGAAAACACATAATCCTTAGTGCTGCTAGTACGTTAGCTGATAAGTTCCTGAAAGTTTACTACTTTTCCCCTGATTTTTCTTAAAAATCAAGACTAATCAAATCTTAATCAAGACTAATCTTCCAAATTTGCGCGATAGAAGTTCTCATAAGACCTAGACGGTGTTGGACCACGCTGACCTTGATAGTGAGATCCGTTAACAGAAGATCCGTAAGGATTTTCGCAAGGAGAACTCAGCTTGAAGAAGCACATTTGACCAATCTTCATACCTGGCCACAATTTAACCGGCAAAGTACTAACATTTGAAAGCTCCAAGGTGATATGACCTTCAAAACCTGGATCAATAAAGCCAGCCGTAGAATGAGTTAAAATTCCAAGACGACCAAGAGAGCTTTTACCTTCTAAGCGCGCCGCAATCGTAGAATCCAACTTCACATACTCCCAAGTGGAACCAAGAGCAAACTCGCCAGGATGCAAAATCCAAGGTTCATCAGGGGCAACCGCAAACTGCTCAGTCAACTCCCCCTGATTTTCTGCAGGATCCACGTAGGTGTAAGCGTGATTATTAAACAATCGGAAGAATCGGTCGAGCCGCACATCAATCGACGCAGGCTGTACCATTTCTGGGGTCCATGGGGTCAAATCAATATGACCCTCGTCATGAGCTTTGAGGATGTCGCGATCAGACAACAGCATAACGTCAAATCTCCTTGCGATAAAACTTCATAAAACAAACACTTAAATACACTAATATGCCAAGTGTAGCGCGTGCCGCGGTCGAAAATATTAGGCAGAAATCGCAACAGCAGCTGCAGACTTCTTGTGAGCCATAAAGCGCAAAACGCACTTTCTTAGCTCCGAAGCAATAAGCACAACCATTGAAAGCCCAAGGCACTCCACCCACTCCATAAAGTCGAGCGGAACTGTGCCAAACGGGCCATTAAGGAATGGTATATAAATTACAGCAAGCTGCAACACTACGGAAACTGCGATTGCACCCCAAAGCCAACGATTTGCGAACAAGCCAACAAACACGCTTTGCAAATGCGAGCGAGATGCAAGAGCATTAAGCATTTGAGCAAACACAAGAATAGTGAAGCCCATTGTGCGCGCGTGAGTCATTTGAGAAGCATGAGTTAAAACAGTTGTGGAGCGGTCTGTAAACAATCCGCCAGCCAAATGCATGTCCATGCCAATCAGCGTTATAGCTGCCATAATCACACCAATAAACACAATGTCTCCCCACATTGGCTTATCAATAACGCTATCCGTAAGCCTTCGCGGACGCCTATTCATAACATCATCCGTTTGCGGATCAACACCCATTGCGAGCGCAGGAGCAGCGTCCGTAAGCAAATTAATCCACAAAAGCTGCGTTGCAAGAAGAGGTAAAGTCACGCCAACAGAGTTTGGCTGCGTAATTCCCAAAGCGCCAGCAAACACTACGCCACCAAAAACAGTGAACACTTCGCCAACATTGGAACTAAGCAAATATCTCAAGAATTTACGAATATTGTCGAAAATTCCGCGACCTTCGCGCACTGCTGCAACGATTGTAGAGAAGTTATCGTCTGCCAAAATCATCTTGGCAGATTCTTTAGTGACTTCCGTACCCGTAATGCCCATTGCAACGCCAATATCTGCCGACTTTACGGCAGGAGCATCGTTTACGCCGTCGCCAGTCATAGCAACAATATTGCCTTGCCTTTGTAGCGAGGAAACAATAGCAAGCTTGTGTTCTGGAGCAACGCGCGCGTACACGCTCACTTTGCTAATCGCATCGTCGAAAGCAATGTTGTCGTCATCCCTAGAAAGCAACTCGTCAAGCTCATCGCCTGTAAGCGCATGCTCATCTTTTCCAATAATGCCAAGGTCACGAGCGATTCGAGCGGCAGTAAGTGGATGATCGCCAGTAATCATAACAGTTCTGATTCCAGCACGATGCGCTTGAGCAACGCTATCTCGAACTTCGATTCTAGGAGGATCAATAATCGCGACCATGCCGTTCCAAATCAAATCAGACTCCAAAACATCACTTTGTTCAGCAACGTCTGCGATTTGGCCGGCAGCGTTAGAAACCATGCCGTCAACTTTAGCTAAACTATCTACGCCAAGCGGCCTATACGCCATTGCAAGAGTGCGATACGCTTCGCCAGAGAGCTTTTCCACGTTTGCAAGAATCTCTTCGCGATCTCCGTCTGTAAGATGACGAACAGCGCCAGCAACTGCGATTCGCGTGCAATAAGAAAGCAAAACATCTGGAGCGCCTTTAGCGCAAACAATAAGATTTCCAGAATCCGAATCGTCTTTAACAACAACAGACATGCGTTTGCGCTCAGAAGTAAACGGCACTTCCGCAACGCGACTAAGATGCGCGTAACGCTTGTCCGCCTTGGTTTTGCGCGCTGCAACAATAAGCGAAACCTCGGTAGGATCGCCAACTGGCTGCCATGCGCCAGATGATTCATTATGGTGCAAATCTCCATCGTTTGCTAAATACCCTGATCCGAGCGCGCCAATCACCTCTGTTGCTAGAGCTGGAGGAACCGCCAAATCAGCATCTAAAGAATCAAGCAAAACCATTCGTCCCTCTGGCTTATATCCGCTACCTGTAAGCTGCACCTGGCCACTAGGCGTTATAACACGCTCAACAGTCATCTCGTTTCGAGTTAAAGTACCCGTTTTGTCGGAGCAAATAACAGATGCGGAGCCAAGCGTTTCTACAGACGAAAGCTTTTTTACAACAGCATGATGCTTTACCATGCGCTGCACGCCAAGCGCAAGAACTACTGTCAAAATCGCCGCTAAGCCTTCTGGAACAGCAGCAACAGCAAGAGATACCGAAAGAAGCAAAGAATCTATAACATCTTCAATAGTGCGGAATCCTTCAAGCGCCCACATAGACGCAAGCACAACGGCTGCAATAATACACACTGCGATTCCAAGAACCTTAGATACGCGAACCATCTCCTTCTCGAGAGGAGTAGCTTCTTCTTGCGCACTAGAAAGCATATCTGCGATTTTTCCAACCTGAGTTTTCATGCCAGTAGACGTGACTATTGCGCGACCAGTGCCCTGCGTTACGGCAGTGCCATTAAACACCATATTTGTGCGGTCTGCCAAAGATTTTGGCGAAGCTAGAGTTTCTGGGCGCTTGCTAACAGCAACAGATTCTCCCGTAAGGCTTGCTTCCGCAACGCGCAAAGAAGCGGCTGCAATAAGCCTTGCATCCGCAGAAACGGCATCACCTTCGCCAAGAACCAAAATATCTCCAGGCACAACATCCGCCGTATCTATGCGCATAACTCGCCCATCTCTAAGAACGGACGTTTGCGGAGCGCTCATTTTTGCCAACGCCTCAACCGCTTCTTGCGCGCGCGACTCTTGAATATAGCCCAAAACTGCGTTTGCTATAAGAATCACGATTATAACTATTGAGTCAAACGGCAAAACTTCGCCGCCACTTTCACCACCATGTTGTGCGCGCTCAACAAACCATGCGATTGCGGAAATAATAGTAGCCGCTATAAGCAAGTAAACAAGCGGATCTTTAAACTGTTCGAGGAACCTCTTCCACGCTGGTGTTTTAGGAGCGCTAGCTAAAACGTTCGAGCCAAATTGCGCGAGCCTTTTAGCCGCCTCATCACTACTTAAACCAGTAGAAACGTTTACATTAAGCGAATTTGCAACATTTTGCACGTCTTGCAATGACGGATCTTTGGATTGATCGCTTTGATCAACCATATTTCCCCCCTTGGGAGCGCCGCGGAGTAGTCAATAATCAAAATTTTTACGCAAAGTTGACTCAAAATCTTGATTATTGCGCGGTTGTGGATTATTGCAATAACAATAATTAAGTACCGTTCTATTATGCCACATAAAGCGCCAAATACTAATGCCTCGCTAATGCAGCACCAAAGCATCGTCAATGCCTCGGGGGCATGTGAAAATAAGAATATGGCTATGAAAAAAGGACCGACCAAGGGGTCGGGTGGAAAACATCGTAATGCATTGCGCGGCAAGGGACCTACTCCTAAAGCAGAAGACCGCGTGTATCATAAAGCTTATTTCGCCAAAAAAGCTGCGATTAAGCGCACGTTTGCAGATCCGCGTTTGGCAGCTAGACGCAGAGTAGATAAGTTGGGCACAGATAGCGACGAGTTGGTAATTGGGCGAAATGCAGCTCTTGAAGCTTTGCGCGTAGGCGTTCCTAGCACGCAGCTTTATGTTGCAAATCGCATTGAGCATGACGATCGCACGCGCGAAATCGTTAAGCTTGCTGGCATGCAAGGCTTGCGACTTTTGGAAGCGGATCGCTTGGAAATGGATCGCATTGCTCACAGCACCAATCATCAAGGCATTATATTAAAAGTGCAGCCTTATCAATATTATTCGCTGCAAGAGCTTGTTGACCGCGCAGAAAAGAAGTCTCGCGCTATGGAGGCGGCGGATTCTGCAGCCGCTCGCATTAACGCACGCCCATTGTTTATAGCACTAGATGGAGTTACCGATCCACAAAATCTTGGTGCTGTTATTCGATCCGCAGCCGCTTTTGGCGCAAATGGCGTAATCTTGCCTGAGCGCAGAAGCGCATCTGTTACAGCTGCCGCTTGGAAGGTTTCTGCAGGCGCAGCAGCACATTTGCCTGTTGCTAGAGTTGTGAATTTAAACAAGGCGATTCAAGGTTTGCGCGAGCGCGGATGGTATGCGATTGGTCTTGACGGTGGCGGCGACAAGCTTGTTGGCGAAACTGGTTTTGAAACCGATCCGCTTGTCGTAGTTCTTGGAAGCGAGGGCAAGGGCATGAGTCGCCTAACGCGTGAAGCTTGCGATGCTATTGCTGGAATCCCAATTTCTAGCGCTGTCGAATCGCTTAACGCATCCGTTGCAGCTGGAATCAGCTTGTATGCTGTTGCTAACGCTCGCAGGCTTGCCGCCTTGAGTCAAAATTAGTAATTAGCATTGCGAATTAAGAATTAACACTCATGCGGATTTTTAAGCCACGCAATTTACAAGATTCACATAACGCGCGCACATTGGCTTTATTATTAGCTTTTGTTTTATACATTGCGATTATTGCAATCGTAATGTGTTTCCACGAACCTTGGTTTGACGAGGCTCAAAGCTGGCTGATTGCGCGCGACTCGTCGCTTGCAGACATTATTAGCGTTAGACCCCATTACGAGGGTCACCCTCCTTTTTGGAATCTTTTACTTGCGATTGCAGCTAAAAATAGCGTTCCATACGAGTTTGGAATTAAGGGTATTCAACTGGTTTGCGCAAGCCTACTGGGTGCGTGGCTTATTTTTAAGTCGCCTTTTAAACACGCAAGCAGCCTTGCAACTTTTCTTATTCCGTTTACTTATTTTGCTTGCTTCCAGTACGGTGTTACATCGCGACCATACGCTTTGCTTTGCTTAAGCTTGCTAGTAGCGGCACATTACTGGAATAGTGCGGATTCTAAGACTTCTAGCGCTTGGAAACTTGCGATTAGTCTTATGTTTATGTGCTTGCTTAGCGTGTACGGGATTGCATTTGCTGCAGGCTTTACAATTGCTTGGATTTGGCGAGTTTTTAGCAAGAATATTAGCAAAACTCTTAATTTTAGCTCCATTCTTCACGCGATTAAAGCAACAATCGCATCAAATTGGGCGCGACTTATATCTTGGGGATTAATCGCCATTTTTGGCATTGCAAACCTTGCTCTTGCATGGCCAGCAAAAAACGCATTCGCCACTCGCGCAACGATTGATGGCAATTCAACAATTGCAAAATGCTTCGCTTTTATATTCGTAATGCCTTCCGAAAGCATGTTTACAAGCTTTTATGGCGATATTTCAATGCGAAGAATGCCTTTTGACTTTTTGCCGATTACAATATGCACACTGTTTAGCCTTGCGATTTGGGCGTTTGCCATTAGAATCGCCAAGCGCAGAAAACTCCTTACAGCTCTTGTAATCCCTTATCTTGTCCTTACAATCGTAGCCGTTCGCTATTTTACACTTCACCACGCAGGTCTAATATTTGTGTTTTTGCTTAGTGTGCTTTGGATTAGTCACATCAAAGAGCCGCTTAGTACAAAAGATATTCCTGCGATTTTTGTTAAAGTCGCCCCTACTAAATTCAGATTTATAAAAAACAAAGCTTTTAAAATCAACCTACTAATATCAATAATCCTTGCACCAAGCCTAATTTGGAACGCGTTTGCTTGCGTAAACGACATTCTGTTTGACTATTCGCCTTCTAGAGCTGTAGCACAATACATATCTAGTAATCACTTGCAAAATAAGCGTTTTGTAGCATCTTGGCTTCATAACGACGAGCAGGTTGACGAAAGTGGAAAAGTTATTTCTCACGAAGAAAACGACACTCACCAATATTCGTGGCTTTTAATAGGCGCAAACCCTTATTTTTCTAAAAATCTTATAGATTGCGCTTACAAAAACAAGACTTTTATAACGAATGAAAGCCCTACTGCAAGCCAGCAAGCACAAGAGTTGACGGATTGCGCTGCAAAGGGCGAGCCAGAATTTTTTGTTAGCGAATCCAGCCAGCCGTGGTACTACTTCTTGGCTTTAAACTACAACATTTCGCATTACAATGCGCACGCTGTTTCCAACGTTAAAACGTCTTGGAAGGCTCTTGTTTGGGAAAGCACTGCCACTATTTACGAGCGCAAAGCACACATAAAATAGGCAAAAACGATTGTTTCGCAATCGCTAAAGCAGCTCAATCTTTGGATGCTCGGCTCTAAACTCGTTTGTGTGCGAATCGCTAGCATACCCAAGCGCAAATCCAGTTAAAAGCTCCATGTTTTCTGGAACATCAAACTCCGCGTCTAGCGGATCTCGCCAGGTCGCCAAAACTCCAAGCGGACAAGAGTCAACGCCTAAATCTTTAGCAGCAAGAAACAGCGTTTGTAGCATAAGACCTGCATCCATTGCAGCAAATGGCATAAAATCGCGTCTAGCTAAAACAAAGCCAATAACGGGTGCTCCAAAAGCTTCGAAATTTCTGCGCGTATGGGCGTTCCTGGCTGCAAAATCGTGCCTTTCGATTCCTAAATGCGAATATAACGCTAGACCGAGTTTAGCGCTTCGCTGCTTTAAATCGTCGGGGTACGGCTTTGCAACAGGAACGTCGCCATTAGGCGCTGACTCTTGAGCAAACTGAGCGCGCTCAGATTCGCTCAAACTCTTATCTTTGGCTTTAAGCATTGCATTGCACTTATCTAAATAAGCTTTCACAATGCGATCTTTTTTGCCACCTTGTGCAATCGCAAGCGCATAAGCTCTTGTGTTGCTCCAGCTTGGCGCAAGAGAAGCGGTGTGCAATATTGACTCTAAAACGTTTTGCTCAATCGGCTTGTTTAAAAAGTCGCGTGCAGAAAACCGCTCCGATGCAAGTTGGCCAAAATCTTTGTAAGTCATGCTATCAGTTTACCAGAAACCGAATGGGTCAAAAATGCCACCATCGTCAGAATCGTCGTCTCCGCCTCGAGGGAGTTGATCCAAAGGATCATCATCTCCATCTGAAGAATCGCCTCCATTGTTGTTCTGGCTCTTCTTATCGGAAGAATCAGGCTTTTTACTTCCGCGCTTCCTCAAGGATCGAGGGTCTTGACGAGTTGCGCCATTAACAGCAGCTTCTTCTTGGTTAAACTTGACTGTTAGATTGACAGTTCCGTTACCACGAACAACTGTTATTGTTGCCTTATCTCCCAAAGCGGTAGCGCGCACAAATCCCAAAAGCGAATAATTGCTTGTCACAGGCTTTCCATTAAACGCCACGATTGTATCTCCAGCACGCATTCCGCCTTTTGCTGCAGGAGCGCCAGGAGTTACAGACGCCACTTGAGCGCCGCCGCGCGTAATGTTATTTTGCGTTACGTTCACGCTTTTAACCATAATTCCAAGAGCAACGTGTTTTACAGAACCATTCTTAATAATCTCGTTTACTACGCGCTTAACAAGATTAGACGGAATAGCAAATCCAATTCCAATAGACCCTGCTGTGCCACCTCTAGCAGAAGTTGCGGCAATAGAAGAATTAATACCGATTACTTTTCCAGCAGCATCAAAAGTTGGTCCGCCAGAATTACCAGGATTGATTGCAGCGTCAATTTGCACAGCATTTGTTACGATTTCCGAACGACTCTGATCATCCATAACGGAAACTGGGCGATTAAGCGCGGAAACAATGCCTGTTGTAGCAGTATCGTCGTAACCAAGAGGATTTCCAATTGCCATCACAGGTTCTCCAACAGCAAGAGCATCAGAATCAGCAAACTCAACTGGCTTTACGTTACTTGGTAAACCGTCTACTTTAAGCACAGCCAAATCGGTAGTTTTATCGGTTCCAACAAGCTTTGCCTTGTAAATCTGGCCATTAGATAGCGTTACTTGCAACTGTTGCATTCCAGCAATAACGTGATTGTTTGTAACAACATGACCTTGCTTGTCGATTATTGCCCCAGAGCCTTTGCTCATATTCTTGTCATTGCGCGCCTGAATAGACACAACGCCGCCAGAAACGTTTTTAGCAACCGAACGCCAATCTGGAGATTGACCACCTTTTACTACTGCTGTTCCTTTTGAAGATGATTGTGTGCCTACATCTGCAAGCGTTCCCGAACCTGGAATAGAAATTAGTCCTTGAGTAATAGCGAATGACATTACAACAACGCATACCACTGCAGAAATAATTGACGATACAATCGCCACTGTTATATTTGAGTTTTCTCTGGACTCTTTTCTAGCGCCACGCTTTTTGTACACTACATGTGGACCCTGATTTGGATTCTGATTTGAACCCTGATTTACGACCTGTACTTCGCCATGAACTGCATCATCCTGATTATCGCCAGCATCGCCATCAGCAGCATCATCACTCAAATCATAAGGATTCCCAAATCTAGAATTTTTAATATTGCCGCTATAGGGATCACCATAAGGCAAGAATGGATTATCCAAATTGTCATCCGAACGCGCATAATCTCCGTTAACTGTGTTTCTTGACGATTCTTCACCATCATTAGCAGAAGAGTCGCCAGCAACCGAAGAGTTTGCAGAATTATTTTCATCACTTCCGTCGCCAGTATTAACAGGACCATATGCACCATATTCCGGAGCAGGACGATAAATCTGAGGTTCACCCTGACCAGTCTGCTTAGCATTCTCCGTCTGCGACTGTCCTTGTGAAGACTGCTCAGATTGCACTTCACTAGAATCATAGGCCTTAGAATCATAAATATCGTCAGCCATTAATCCTCCTTAAATCTTTTAACACAACATACTCTAATCTGATTACACGCATTCATACAAGTTAATATGAGATTTTTACGCGCTTTAATCTTTCTACACGCAAATAAAGCGTAAGTTAAAATCTAAGATTTAATTTTCTTACAATATGAGTTAAACGTTTTGCTCTTAAAATTACCTGAATATTTAGCCATATAATGCCGTATAAATACCATATAGTTACCGTATGAATACCGTAAAATTAGCTAGCGGTTTTTATAGAAAATACATAAACACGTAAAATTTAACGAACGGTTGCTGACGACTTTTCCGCGTACAATGCCACAACTTATGCGCATATCGTCATGCCTTCTAATAGAGTAAAAGGTATGACTAATCTTATTGAACACCCACGCGGAGCAGAGCCTGGTAAGCCTGGAGATCGCAGCGAATTCTCGTTTACAACAAAAACGCGTTTGGAAAATACGGCGGACGGCAAGGGGCGTGACGGCGCAAGATACGGGCGAACTGGCGTGATTCGCACGCCTCACGGAGATATTCACACGCCTGCTTTTGTGCCTGTTGCAACTCAAGCCGCAATGAAGGCCGTGCTGCCAGAGTCAATAAAAGACTTGGGCGGCCAATGCATGCTTTCTAACGCATTCCACTTATATGAGCGCCCTGGCGAAGACATTTTAGACGAAGCTGGCGGTCTTGCAAAGTTTATGAACTGGGATGGCCCAACTTTTACGGATTCTGGCGGATTCCAAGTGCTTTCGCTTGGCGCTGGTTTTAAGAAAACTCTTGCAATGGACGTTACAGGCATGAAGTCCGACGATGTTATTGCAGAAGGTAAAGAGCGTATGGCATTCGTTGACGAGGATGGCGTAACGTTTAAGTCCCCTCTAAACGGCTCAATTCACCGATTTAGCGCAGAAATCTCAATGGGTATTCAACACAAGCTTGGCGCAGATATTATGTTTGCTTTCGATGAGCTTACAACTTTGATGAATACTCGTCGATATCAAGAAGAGTCCGTTGAGCGCACTTTCCGCTGGGCTAAGCGTTGTGTTGCCGAACACAAGCGATTAACCGAGGCGCGATTAGGAAAGCCGTATCAGGCGTTGTATGGCGTTGTTCAAGGAGCGAATTACGAGGATTTGCGTAGACATGCGGCAGAGCAGATTGCTTCGCTCGACTTTGATGGCGTCGGAATTGGTGGAGCAATTGAAAAGCGCATTATTGGAGACACTTGCGCTTGGATCTGCGATGCTATGCCAGAAAATCGCCCTCGCCACGTGCTTGGAATTGCTGCAGTTGACGACATTTTTGCTTGCGTAGAAAACGGCGGAGATACGTTTGATTGCGTGGCGCCTGCGCGATGCGGCCGAAACGGCGCGATTTTTACTCGCCACGGACGATACAACGTAAAGCGCGCCGAATTTAAGCACGATCAGGGACCGCTTGAAGCTGGATGCGATTGCTACACTTGCACGCATTATTCGCGCATGTATGTTAGCCATTTACTGCGCGCTAAAGAGATGAACGGATACACGCTTGCTACGATTCACAACGAGCGATTCTTTGTTAAGCTTCTAGACGACATTCGCGCGTCGATTGACGGCGGATATTTTGAAGAGTTCCGCGATGAATCGCTTGCGCACTACTACGAAAATGGCTCGCGCGGATAATTTGTCTGACGTTGCGCGATCCTTGCTTGTTGTTGTGCAATTTCCTACTTAACGTTGCACAAGGGCTGGGTAATTCTTGTCTCACAACGCTCCGCCTATTACGTGTAGTCTAGAGTTGCGGTTGTTCCGTTTTGGCTTTGATTTTGTTTTTTGGTTGAAGTTTATTTGTAGTGGTTGATCATTGGATTATTTGGTATCGGCTGCCGCTCTTATACTGTTCGACCAAGAATCACCCAGCCCTCTTACATGCTTGAGCAATTGCGTATAGCTTAATCACCGAGATTCTCGATTTTTCTTGCTGCTTCAGCGAATCACCATCGGAGGACTGCGAATCGACTTGCATGAGCGCTTAAAGCGTAGCGCGCGAATGCACTTCGATTCGCTGAGCCGCTTAGAGCAGAAGCATTGCTTCTGCGCGGCGAAGACGTTCGCGCGCTTAGACCGCGCGAACGAAACGCTTCATACGCTGCGAAAAATCTCGAATCTCTACCTTGCTTTGCGTAATCATGTAGTGCGATTGTACTGAATTTCGACGTTTTTTGATACAAACGCACTACATGATTACGCACTTTGTAGCTCAAAACAGCAATTAGAGCAACAAAAAGCGGAAAAGTTGACGAGTTTTGCATAAACACACAAGTGTCAATATTTGCTAAACGGCTGCAAATATGGTAGCTTTGTGGTCTGTATGCGAACGTGGCGGAATGGTAGACGCGCTGTCTTCAGGTGGCAGTGAGTGTATACTCGTGCGGGTTCAAGTCCCGCCGTTCGCACTCTTTAAGAACGTTGATTTTTCAACGTTCTTTTTTATTTTGCGACATCATCTTACAACAGTTGCGCGTTTGCTTAAAAATATGTGATAGACTAAATAAGTAGATGTCGTAAGACGTCAGACGTGTTAAAACATAGTGGTTTTAATTTTTCTGGTCATGGAGGACTAAAATGGAACGTCGTTCAACGAAGACGACGAGCCTTATTGAAGATATCGCGGATATCAAAGGTTCGGAGCACACGCGATTCAACCATGCCACAATAAAAATTACACCATCTAGTGAAATCAAAAAATATAGCGAAAACGAATCGGGAATCAATCGCAAAGATAAAAACGAGGAAATAAATCAGAACGAAGGAATAATAAGGTTTAAATTTGTAGCAAATTCGGATTGTGATTTATTAGATATTAAGCCCGCGCAAAAGTCGGAAGCTTCTGCACAACAAGAGCACACAACTCCAATAATAAAAATAAGTATTAAAGAAGACGCTCCCCTGCTTAGTGCACAAAATCTTTTAGAAGATAGCGCCGACGCAAACGGTGCGAAAGAAATTGCACTACAAATGGAAGATGCGCCAGGCGCATGCGACGGGCGCGAACACGATTTTGCAATAACGTACGGAAGTTTTGGAAGCCGATTCTATTTAGACGGATACCAATGCTTTGCGAGCGCAACGAATCTTGGGCCGCAAAGAGTGAGCGAAAAAGCGGCCGAAGTGTGTGCAGCGCAGGCAGAATCTTCGCAAATCTACGACTTTTACTACTCAAACCACTTGCCAAATCCAGAAGAAATCGCAAATTCGTCCACTCAAGCACAGCCAGACATATGGTTTGCAGGACCTACGATTTGCGCAAGAGACATAAAACGCGTATCTTGCAAGTCAAGCGGAACTTTGCACATTCAATTTAGATTGCGAGGCCCTGGCCAACATGGAGTGCTTTTTGCTGCTGGAACTGTTGGAGCAAACACTAATCTAGAATCTAGCGAAAAAATAAGCGTGTACGCAGGACCAGAAGGCATAAAAATCACGCTAATCGACAGCGAAACGTGCGTAAAAAGCGTAATCGAAACAGCCGCAAGCGTTGACGACGGCGAATGGCACGACTTGATTATTCGCGCAAATCGCGGAGCAATTGACATTTACGTAGACGGATACAGCCAGTCGCACAACATAGGACAATTCTGGTTTGCAAACATACCAGAATTAAACGCCGTAAGCATTGGCGAAGACTTGCGCGGAGTGCGACTAATGGGCGAAGCTAGAACAGGCGGAATCTACTTTAGCGCACTAACCGAAGGACAAATCCAAAGAATATCAAGAGTAAAGCCGCTTGTAACAACCGCATTATTCGATACGGGATATGCGGGCTCTCGCAGCTACAGAATACCGTCTCTTGTAAAAACGCGCATGGGAACGCTAATCGCAGGAGCAGACCAGCGAACAAGCGTTTCAAACGACGCTCCAAACCACATAAACTTTGTGATTCGCAGATCCACAGATGGCGGAAAAACGTGGAAGCCTTTGCAAACCGTAATCAACATGCCTGGCAAAAACCTTGGAAAACTGGGCGCGAGCGCAATCGACTCCTGCCCCATTTTAGATCCAGCGGGAAAAAGCGAAAGAATTAACGTATTAATAGACCTTAATCCTAGCGGAATTGGGCTAACAAATTGCAAAACTGCTGTAGGCGTAGACGCGTGCGGAAGAATCAAGCTTATAGACCGCTTAGGCGGCAACTACGCGGCGGAAATGGACGGAAGCGCAGCCGTAAAATTGCCATGCGATTCTAGCGAAAAAGAATGCGCAACAAAGTGGCTAGTTTTCCCAGACGGAAGTATAAAAAATTGCGATTCGCACAATGACTTACGCAATAACTCGCACAGTAATCAAACTTGCGACAGTTCCACGTGGAACATATGGAAATCGCAAGAAATTGCAAGCGAAAGTCAGCCATTATTTGCCGAAAAAACGTGTTATATAGCTCAAATCTACTCGGACGATGACGGAAAAACATGGAGCGCGCCACGCTTAATCGACCACATGGTTAAGGAGCCATGGATGAGCTTCGCTGGAGTATGCCCAGGGAACGGAATAGTTATTAGACAAAGCGAGAAACATTACGGCAGAATACTTGTGCCATTCTATTGCAGCGGCCAAAGCAAATCGCACTATTCTTCGGGAGCGCTTATTTCGGACGACGACGGCAAAACATGGAGCCGAGGCAAAATGATTAACGAAGGGCGATTAATCAACGGAAAAATCGTAGATCCTATAACAATGCAAGACGACGATGCCACAAGCTCCGAAACTGTGTTTGTTGAACGCAAAAATGGCGATATTCTGGCTTTCTTCCGAAATCAAAATCGCTCGGGATGTGTAGGCAAAGCCATTAGTCATGATTGCGGAGAAACTTGGAGCGAGCTAATTTTTGACACAAGTTTGCCAGAGATATTCAGCCAGCCGAGCGCAACCTGTTTTAACAGCGAAAATGCAGAAAACGCAGACTGTATAGCGTTTGCAAACGCAAGCCAAATGATGCCTTATCGCGGTCGCGGAGTTGTGAGATTTAGCTACGACGGCGGAAAAACATGGGCAAAAAACGTGTGCATAAACCCATTCCACCACGTTTATCAATGCCTTAGCTCTAGCAATAAACGAACTTTGCAACTACTGTGGGAAAGAGAGACTACTGGAATTTATATAACGGCAATAGATTCCAATCTTTGGAAGCAGGATAATTTACAAATAGATTTTAAAAGCAATGCAAAAAGTTTAAACAATACAGACTTAGATTGTATAAAAAATAAAATAAACACAAGTGAAAAAATGAAAGATTTAGAAGAAGGAAGCCTTACGCGAACTGAAAGGAGCCAACATGGAAGAGACATTTAGCAGCCATGAAGACGACGAGATGACAACACTAGATCGTTTATCTTTCTTACAGGCAAGCTCAAACTCAAACTCCGCTCCAATCACAGCCAGAAAACGCTGCGATGAAACAATGGATGCAATCAGGTCGCTTATCTTAAGAGAACGCTTGCAGCCAAAAGATATGCTGCCAACAGAACCAATGCTTTGCAACTTGATTGGTGCATCAAGGTCATCTGTGCGCGAGGCGATTCGCAAGCTGGAAGCGCTTAATATTGTGGAAGTTAAGCAAGGGAAAGGCATGTTTGTTGGCTCATTATCGCTTGACCCAATGGTGGAAACACTCGCTTTTCGCTCCTTAATCTCAATAAATAAGAATTTTGAAGATTTAAGCGATGTTGTAGAAATGCGAAAATTCCTAGACCTTGGATGCGCGGATAAGGTGGTTGAGTCACTTAAAGGAACACAGCAGCCAGAATTGGAGGCGCTTTCTGAAATAATGACCAAAGAAGCACATGCTGGAAAAACGTTCTTGGAACAAGACATTGCTTTCCACACTGGTATTTTGCGCGCGGTAAACAATACGATTGCAGAGCAATTCGTGCGATGCTTGTGGCTTGTGCATATGGCGGTTTTGCCACAATTGGGGTTGGAAGTTTCGGACGAGCTTGAAAAAACCGCTAGAGCGCACGAGCTTATGCTAAAAACGGCTATTGCGGGAGACGCAGA
The DNA here is from genome assembly GCF_049262845.1 of Gardnerella sp. DNF00109. Classification (NCBI taxonomy): domain Bacteria; kingdom Bacillati; phylum Actinomycetota; class Actinomycetes; order Bifidobacteriales; family Bifidobacteriaceae; genus Gardnerella; species Gardnerella sp. DNF00109. The sequence goes on along the minus strand of NZ_CP058406.1, from coordinate 62,970 downwards.
TGGATATAGACAGGCGGTAAACGACCATTACGAGCCAATTCAGTCGATTTTGCTTAATAGACTGCATAAGCACTAAATCGCATAATTTTCTTACGAATCGACTTGCATGAGCGCTGTGACTTAGCTTGGTGTTGCGCGATTTTCCTATTTAGCGTTGCGCGAGGGCTGGGTGTTTCTTGTCTCACAACGCTCTGCCTATTACGTGTAGTCTAGAGTTGCGGTTGTTCCGATTTGGCTTTGATTTCGTTTTTTGGGTTGAAGTTTATTTGTAGTGGTTGATCATTTGGATTATTTGGTATCGGCTGCCGCTCTTATACTGTTCGACCAAGAATCACCCAGCCCTCTTACATTCTTGAACAATTGCGTATTGCTTAATCGCTGAGATTCTCGATTTTTCTTGCTACTTCAGCGAATCACCATCAAAGATGCTGAGGTTCGCTTCATTCGCTGCGAAAAATCTCGAATCTCTACCTAGCTTGGTGTGCATAAGATGAAAGAACCGCTCTAGTTTAGGGAGCGGTTCTTTCATCTTCAATGGTGATGCCTGAGTACTACAGCATCACGATTAATCGCAACGATACGATTTACGTTACGAAATTTTATGACCGTCGCACCAAATGTGCTCAACTGCCAAAGTTCCTGGATTAAGCAAAAGCAAATCGGCTGCGTACCCCTTTTCAACTAAGCCCAAAGGAGCGCTAGTTATAGCATTCGGCTTATCTACTCCAAGTGCGCGGGCAGGAATAAGAGTTGCAGCCGCAATAGCTGCCGGCAAACCAATGCCAAGTTCCTTAACAGCGCGCTCAACTGCCACTTCCAAGATCAGGGTAGATCCCGCAATAGCACCATTAGAAACAAGCCTTGCATGGCCGCCCGTAACCGTAACGTCTAGAGCGCCAAGCTTATAAGCGCCATCCGCACAACCTGTTGCCGCCATAGCATCTGTTACAAACGCAATGCGATTAGGAGCAGCATCAAAAGCCATTCTCAAAACTGGATTTTCAACGTGGAAACCATCGTTAATAAGCTCAATAGTTACGCGTGAATCCTCCAAGGCTGCAGGGATTGGACCTGGCTTACGGTGATGAATGCCGTTCATGGCGTTAAACATGTGAGTCATAAGCGTAGAGCCAGCATTAAAAGCCGCGCGCGCGGTTTTATAATCTGCATCACAATGCCCCACTGCTGGGATCACGCCAGCTTCTACAAAACGCTTAACCGCTTCCATGCCATGCTCGCGCTCTGGAGCCAAAGTAATTTGGCGCAAAGTTCCATCTGCCGCCTCAAGCAACGCCTCAACGCGCTCTGGAGTCGGGTCCACTAGGCAATTAGGGTCGTGCGCGCCTTTTCTAGACAACGCCAAGAACGGACCCTCTAAATGCGACCCAAGCACATCTGGACGCGTTTGCATAACACGCTTAACAGTACGCAAATTCTCTTGCATTACGTCAAGAGGGTTTGTAATCAAGCTAAGAACTTGCCTAGTTGTTCCATGAAGCATGTGATACGCGCGCGCTATAGCAATACCTTCGGCACCATCGTCAAACGAATGCTCCCAGGCTCCATGAGCGTGCAGATCAATATACCCTGGCGTAGCAAAACAGCCACACCCATCCACAACACTTAAATCAGATGCGCTTAAGCCGCGAGTGCTAATAGCTAAAGCAAGGTCTTCGTCTAAAATGCCAGTCTCTAGAATTACGCCGTCACTAACCAAAATCCACGAATTGGGTACAATTCCTCGAGCGTCTACAACGTTCACGTTGCGCACTACAAAATTGCGCTCTTCGTTTGATTTTAGTGAATCATCAATCTTCTTTACGGCATCTAAATACACATCTTTTGACATTTCATTCACCTATGCTTGTGCTTATTTGATATCTTATTATCTTAAATTTATTATCTTAAATTTCAGACTTGTGTATCAGATCCCCTGCCAAGATGGCTTATTTGCATACACCCAACGATAGTAGTCAGCAAGCTTAAGTTTGCTTGCAGCAGCCTCATCTATAATCACTGTTGCATGAGGATGCATTTGAAGCGCAGAAGCCGGGCATAGCGAGCTTACTCCACCTTCTACTGTTGCAGCTACCGCATCTGCCTTATTTTCACCAAACGCAAGAAGCACGAGATGACGAGCGCGCAAAATCGTTCCAATTCCTTGTGTTATGCAGTGAGTTGGAACTTGGTTAATATCACCGTCAAAGAATCTGCGGTTGTCTACGCGAGTCTGCTCGGTTAGTGTTTTAACGCGAGTACCAGATGCAAGAGAAGATCCTGGCTCGTTGAATCCAACGTGACCGTCGGAGCCGATTCCCAAGATTTGCACGTCGATTCCGCCAGCGGCAGCAATAGCAGCGTCGTAGTCTGCTCCAGCGTGCGCAATCTTATCACCTTCGCTTAATGGCGCTCCATTAAGAACATCTCCTGGAACATGAACTAAATCTGGGTTTAGGCCTATTAGATCTGTTACAGTTCTGCGGATTGTGCTGTGGTAAGATTGTTCGTGCTCTAATGGCAATCCAATGTATTCGTCAAGCGCAAATCCACGTACGCGGCTCACGTCAACATTCTTGTCTTTTACAAGCTTTGCAAGATGCTCGTAGGCTTTTAATGGGCTTGATCCTGTTGCCAACCCTAGTACTGCATCTGGCTTGCGACTAATCAAATCTACAACAGATTCGGCGTATAGCTCGCCTGCCTCATCCTGATCTTTTACAATAATAACTTCAGCCATCTTTAGCTTCTCCTTTAAAGCTTTGGTGATTTTTGATTCTGCAAATACTCCAAGCAAATATTAGCATTGCGGCATACGTTTAAGCGTACGCCGCAATACCATTTATTTACTATGCACCATGAATAAACGATTTTGTTTAAATTATTTGCTTAAATTATTTGCTTAAATTATCTGATAAAAATACTCACTTAGTAGAATCGCTTACTTCTTCTGGGGTCTTTGCCAAAGTCAAGCCAACTTCCTTAAGAACGCGAGCCACGGCTTCAACATTTTCTCCCTTAAGTGGGCAAACTGGGTCTGGCATCTGATTTGTGTCAAACACGCCAAGCAACGCCATTGCGGTCTTAAATGCTCCAACGCCAGCGCCGAAGCCTGCCACTCCGCTAGGAACAGTAACGATTCGCATCAAAGCAGCAAGCCAATCCTGCTCCTTCTTAACCGTTGCCCAATCGCCAGCCTGAGCAGCCTTCCACATGCGCACGTATCCAGTGGCCTCAACGTTTGCAAGTCCTGGAACAGAACCGTCTGCGCCAGCCATGTATGCGCCGTCAACAACAACCTCTTGACCCGTAAGCAAAGTCAATGGGTGGCCAGCCTTATTGTTGTCGTCTACAAGGAACCTGAACGACACGTCATCGTTGGAAGAATCCTTAACGCCTGCAAGTACGCCATCTTTACCAAGCTTTACAAGCAAAGCGCCTGGTAGCTTTGTGTGTACGCAAACTGGAATATCGTAAGCGAACAGTGGCAAATCTGGAACAGCTTCGTGAATAAGACGGAAGTGGCGCTCAACTTCTGCCATGCCGCCGAGTGCGTAGAATGGCGCTGTTGCAACGATTGCAGCCGCTCCAAGCTCCTTAGCTTCCTTTGCATGCTCAATAACACGGTTTGTTTCCGTATCGATGCACCCAACCAACACTGGCACGCGGCCGTCAACAATGCGCATTACGGTTTCAATGATTTCACGACGGCGCTTATCTGTGCTAAACGCAACTTCGCCAGAAGATCCAAGCGTAAACAGGCCGTCTACGCCTGCTTCAATCATTCGGTTAAGCGAACGCTCAAAGCTAACAACGTCTACTTCGCCGTCTGCCGTTAATGGCGTAACTACTGGTGGGATAACGCCGTGGAATTTTTCTGCCATGATTAAACTTCTTTCGTATTTTTTATTATTTATGACTTATTGATTTATGACTTTAGATTTTGGAATTAATGGGCGGCCTGCATGGATTTACTGCAAGGTCTTAACAGACCGCCCTCGCATTCAAGCTAGCGACTAACGACTAGCGCTTGCTCGCACTGCTTGCACTACTTGCACTCTTCTTCCGTTGGGTGCAACAGCGAAGGCGCCGCGCCCATCAAAATCTTTGTGTACTCATCTTGCGGATTGTTAATCACCTGGTGAGTTTCGCCACGCTCAACAATCGTTCCATGATTCATAACAACAACCTCGTCGGATATGTATCTAATTGTTTGAATATCGTGGCTAATAAACACCATGGAAAGATTCAGCTTCTTCTTTAAGTCGGAAAGAAGATTCAAAATCTGAGCACGCACAGAAACATCCAAAGCGGAAGTTGGCTCATCTGCGATTATTGCATCTGGGTTAAGCGAAAGCGCACGAGCGATTGCCACGCGCTGACGCTGGCCGCCAGAAAGCTGACCTGGCAAAGCGCCAAGAACAGAGTGAGGCAAACCAACCATTCGGATTAGCTCCTTGGCTCTAGCATCGCGCTCAGCTTTGCTTCCAATCTTGTGCACAACAAGCGGGTCAATCAACTGGTCAATCACACTCATGCGCGCATTCAAAGCCATTGCTGGATCCTGGAACACAACGGAAACCACACGTCCAATATCCATGCGCTCTTTTGCAGTTCTATGCGTAACGTCTTGACCTTTGAACAAAACCTTGCCGCTTGTTACTTGCTGAAGACCGCACATAATGTTTGCAGTAGTAGACTTTCCGCAACCAGATTCGCCAACAATACCAATCGTCTTGCCTGGCATAAGCTTAAGATTCACCTTGTTTACGGCTGTAATCTTGTTCTTGTGGAATAAGCCAGATCCTGCTCGAGTAGTGAACACCACTTCGGCGTCGCGCAACTCGATGATTGGAACATCGCCATTTTCGCTTTGAGTTTTGTTTGTTTCGTTAACATTCATGTTCATCGCACATCTCCTTTATCGGAGTTGGTCAAAATTGCGGAAGGCACATCCGATTCTGGCTCTGGAGGCGCAGCGTAGAAGTGCCACGTTCCTGGAATGCGCTTCATTACTGGGCGCACGTCAAGTCCTTGATCTGGATGAGAAGAACGTGGTGCGAATCGATCTCCCTTAGGGAAGTCGGATGGGCTTGGAACAGTTCCTGGAACCTGATGCAATCTTGGAGCACCAGCCTCAATGGAAGTTACGGAGCCAAGCAAGCCACGCGTGTACTCATGATGCGGATCAGTGAGGATTTCCTTAGTGGAGCCTTGCTCAACAACCTGGCCTGCGTACATTACGGTAATCGAGTGTGCAACCTTAGCAACAAGAGCCAAATCGTGGCTTACAAACACCATTGCGAATCCAAGCTTTTCGCGCAATTCGTTAAGAAGGTCAATCACTTGCTTTTGAACAGTAACATCCAAAGCGGTTGTTGGCTCATCTGCGATTATCAACTTTGGATCTCGCGTAAGTGCCATTGCAATCAACACGCGTTGACGCTGACCACCAGAAAGCTCGTGTGGGTAGGATTCAAGCGTGCGCTTTGGATCCAAGCCTACAAGCTCCAATAACTCTTCGGCGCTACGAGTTCCACCTCTAGAAGTTAGCTGCTTCATCTGCGCTTTAATCAGCATTGATGGGTTTAAGGAAGACAACGCGTCTTGGTATACCATTGCGATTTCGTGTCCGCGCAAAGCATTGTGCTCCTTTGGACTAAGCTTTACAAGATCCTTGCCATTAAAGAGGATTTGTCCGCTAATCTTAGCTTTTGGATCGAGCAAGCCCATAATCGCAAGCGAAGTGATTGACTTACCGCAACCAGATTCGCCAACCAAGCCCATTGTTTCGCCTGGACGAACAGAGAAGCTCAAGTGGTCTACAACATTTACGCTGCCGTAGCGTGGGAACTGAATGCACAAGTCTTTAACTTCAATAACTGGAGGCTCCGTAGACGTTGGCTGCAAGCGATCCGTGCGCTTTAACTCAGCCTCGCGAAGCTTTGCCAAAGACTCAACCAAAGCGTCGTGCTGCTCCTTGTAAGCTGCCACTGGGTCGGTGAGAATCCTATCTTCCTTGCGAGCTGCATCCGCATCTGCAGCGCTCTTAGCTACTGGAGCAGTTGGAGCAGCAACCATTGCGTCCGTAATGCCTTCAGAAAGAATGTTTAGGCACAAAACAGTAATCATGATTGCTAAGCCTGGGAACAATGCCTGCCACCAGTATCCGAAGATAACGCCTGCTTTAGCGGAAGACAAAATGTTGCCCCATGTTGGCGTTGGCTCTGGAATACCAGCGTTGATGAAGCTAAGAGAAGCTTCGAACACGATTGCGTCTGCAACAGAAAGCGTTGTGAACACCATAACTGGAGCTGCAATATTACGCGTTACGTGCTTGAGTAAAATCCAAGGTGCGCGAGCACCAGAAACGATTACTGCACGAACGTAGTCTTTTCCATATTCGCTTATTATGTTTGCTCGCACAATTCTTGCGATTTGTGGAACGTAAAGCACACCAATGGAAATGATGATACCAATCATGGATTGTCCAAGAATTGCAAGGCACACAGCCGCTAATGCGATTCCTGGGATTGACATTACTATATCAATCAGTCGCATTATAAGCTCAGATATCCAAGTGCGGCTTACAGCTGCGATTGCGCCGATTATTGCGCCCATCACTAATGCAAAGAGCACAGACGACAAGCCGATTACCAACGAGTAGCGAGCGCCGTACATAACGCGCGAGAACACGTCTCTACCAAGGTTATCGGTACCAAACCAGTGCGCTCCTGTTGGAGGCTGATAGTTTTGCGTAATCTTTACTGGGTCGCATGGAGCTAGGAATCGCGCGAATACTGCGCAGAATGCCAGTATTGCAATCACAATAAGCGATATTTTAGAACCTAAGCTCATGCTTTTAAATCTGTTAAATTTGATACCTGGCTTAGATGCGGCATCTACTACCTGATTCTTTCCGAATAGCATGTCACACCGTCCTAATTCTTGGGTTGATTAACACGTAAAGCAAATCAACAATAATGTTTATGAAGATGAATGCAATTGCAACAACCAAAACAACACCTTGAACAAGCATTGGTTGGTTGCCATTAATGCCATCGAACATTGCAGTGCCCATTCCTGGGAGTGCAAAAATAACTTCGATAACGATTGCACCACCCATAAGGTAACCGATCTTCATACCAAGAGTCGTGATTGGTGTAATCAGAGCGTTGCGGAACACGTTTCTAGCAACCACCACACTCTTTGGAATACCTGCGCCGATTGCGGTTCGCACATAATCCTTATCCAATTCTTCTACCATCGAGGTTCGTATGATTCGCGTAAGTTGACCTGCTACTGGGAGACCTAATGCAAAGCAAGGCATTGCCATTCTAGCGATGTAAGCTTCTGGATCTTCAAAGAACGGCACAAAATCGCCAGATCCTGGGAGCCATGCAAGCTTGATTTGCAAGACGTAAATCAAAAGAACGCCGAGCCAGAAGGATGGAGTTGCGATTGCAATAATCGAAAGCACGCGGACTGTTTGGTCAACCCAAGTGTCGCGGTAAAGAGCTGCAAAAACGCCGAAGATTACTGCAAAGATTATTGCTATCAACAAACCAATGAAGGTTAGCTGCAAGGTGATTGGGAAGGCATCTGCCACTCTCTGAGCTACAGAATCCTTGTTTACGCCGTAAACACCCATGTTTCCTTGGAATAGTCCAACTATGTAAGATCCAAACTGCTCCCACCACGGACGATCGTAACCCATTTCATGGCGGAATGCGGCAAGTGCTGCTGGCGATGAGTTTTCACCTAATGCTGCAACTGCTGGATCATATTTTGAAAATGACATAAGGAAGAATACGAGGAACGTAACACCGAATGCCATGAATGGCAGTGCGATTAATCGCCTACCTAAAAGTCTAAGAAAATTACTCATAAGACATCCACACATCCATTGAAGAAATTTGTTATTAAGGCATAACAAAACCGGCCCATCTGCACAAAGGCGAGAAAGGTAAACAGCCGGGCCGGTTTTGCGGTTAGAGGTTAGGGAAAATGAAGTTTGTTATTTTTTAGCTTGCACCTACTTTGTTAGCTTTGCTTTTACAAGGTTGATGCCAGTGGAGCCGATTGCGTTCCACTCAGCCAATGCGCCCTTCTTTACAGCAGTCGTAGTCTTACGATGGAAGAGTGGGTACAGAGGAACTTCGTCGCTAATTAAATCGAAGCACTGGTTCCAATACTTCTGGCGATCTGCTGGCTTGGACGCTTCAAGAGCTTCATCCATAAGCTTGTGGAGCTTTGCGTATCCTTCGGAGTTCTTCCAGAATGTGCGCTGACGAGTCCAAGCATTGTCGCCGTACCACCAGCTCATAAGCAAATCTGGATCGTTGCCGAACACAGATGGGTCGCCTGGAGCAAGAACCATGGAGTAGTTTGCGTCGTCGCGGTCGGTAATCTGTGGGTAGAGAGCAGAAGACTTCATAGACTTGATTTCTACATCCATACCAATCTCCGCAAGATCGTTCTTGATTTGTGGAGCAAGCTGAGTAATCCAAGTGTGGTCTGTTGTGTAAAGAGTGAACTTTAGTGGACCGCTTACACCAGCTTCCTTAAGCAAGCTCTTTGCCTTAGCAATGTTCTTGGTGTAAACGTTCTTTGCCTTGTGGTAGTTTGCATAGTTCTTTGGCAAGAAGCTTGTTGCTGGCTCGCCCTGACCGCTCATTTGGTTGGTGATGAGCTTGTTCACATCAATCGCGTAGAGAGCTGCTTGGCGAACTCGCTTATCATCAAATGGCTTTTGCTTTGTGTTGAACATAACGAATGGAAGCGTGAAGCCCTGTGCGGTCTTAAGCTCGGAACCAGACGCCTTCAAAGTGTTGAATGCTTGTGCTGGAACCATTTCCATTACGTCTGTCTTTCCACCTTGCATTGCTGTTACGCGAGCAGTATCGTCAACGGTTACGTTCCAAACCATCTTCTTGGTCTGTGCCTTGTACTTGCCGTTATAAAGATCGTTGCGCTCAAACTTTACTTGGTTATCTGTAATGGACACATACTTCCATGGACCAGAGCCGATTGGCATGTTCTTAAGATCTGCGTCAGACTTTGCTGTTGGAACAATCTGGATTAAAGCAAGACGCTGCTTGAACAGTGGGAATGCTTTCTTTAGCTTGAAGATTACATGACGATTGTCTTTTGCTTCAACTGAATCAATAAAGTCGAGCATAGATATATAGAGGCTGCCTTTTGCAGTTGTGCGCTTGAAGGAAGATACTACGTCTCCTGCTGTTACTTCAGTTCCATCAGAGAACTTTGCAGCATCGCGAATTGTTACCTCATATTCGGTGTCGGAAATCTTCTTTGGCTCACCTTTTGCAAGAGCATTGAAGACTTTAAAATTGCTGTAATCAAGAGCATAGAGCGGCTCTGTCACATGCCAGTTTGCTGCCATTGGCAATGCGCCCGAAGTAGTGGATGGCGCAAAGTCACGGCTTGCGTATGCGACTTGAGCTGTGATTGTATCTTTAACAGCAGTCTTTGCTTTTGCTGCCTTGTGGGATTTTGCTCCACCACAGCCAGAAAGCATCATTAATGCGGCTACACCTGCAGCGATTACCGCGGTTAGCTTTGAGTTAATTCGTGCCATATTTTCTCCTCACCATTGAGTTGTTTTCTTCGCATTTCATCCTCGAATGCGAAAACGTTTTAAATTATAGCGCGTGCGTTATTTTCGCGTTACTTTAAACATAAGAGGTCTGATGTCTGATGTCAAGTTATAAGTGTGTCGAATTTGTGAAAATTTTGATTTAATTTTTGAAGTCATTAAATTAGCACAAAATCGCACAAAATCAACACACATATAATCAATACTTTTATTTATTTGTTTACTTTATCCAGTACGGTTACTGGCGACCAATCCGCCTACAATGCACCGCCTACAACTTTGCCGCAAACCAGCGCGTAATCGACGTTGGATGTGTAATTGCAGTTCCAACCACCGCAGCCCAAGCTCCCATTTGCATAACCTTATGCAACTGATCAGGAGTGTGGATACGACCTTCGCAAATAATCGGATAGTTTGGGAAAGCTTGCAAAATCTGACCTAAAAGCTCAAAATCAGGACCATCAGTCTTTGGCCTTCCGGGAGAAGTGCCAGCCAAAGTGGTAGATATAATATCTGTTCCACAATCCGCCGCGCGCTTAGCGTCATCAAAGTTTCCGCAATCAGCCATAACCACTATGCCTTCGTCATGCAAAGCGCGAACAGTTTGCTCGTAAGTCAAACCATCTGGACGCGGTCTATCCGTAGCATCAATCGCAATAATATCTGCCCCAGCAGCAGCACAGCAGCGTGCATGGCGCAAAGTTGGCGTAATATAAACTCCTTCATGACCGTCTTTCCAGATTCCGATTACAGGCACATCTACCTGCCCTTTAATCGCTGAAATATCCGACAATCCTTGGCATCTAATGCCAACAGCACCACCTTCTACGGCAGCCATTGCCATTTGTGCCATTGTTTCTGGGTGTCTTAGCGGCTCTCCAGGATAAGCTTGGCAGCTAACGACTAAGCCACCTTTAATTTTTTCAATTACAGGATTCATATAGATTCCTCCTTTTTAAAATGATTAAAAATGGTTCAAACTTAAATGAACAGCCCAAGCAGCGCCAATCAGAGGAGCAGATCCTCCAAGTTGACCCTTTAAAATTGGGGTGTTCTTAATCAATGTCAAAGCAGAATCTTCAAATCCACTTCGCATAGCATTCCACCAAATATCACCAGCTTCTACAACAGACCCAGAAAGCACAATCACATCTGGATCTATAAGATTAGCCATTCCAGCTACGCACTCACCCAAAGCCTTACCGCTTCTAGCAAGAATTTCTTTTGCATATTCCTCACCAGAATTTGCTCTTACGCAAACATCATAACCATTTTGGGCTTCTTGAGTACCAGCTGGAAGATTGCTATTGTAAAGAGTGGCAAGCCCCGTTCCAGAAGCCACTGGCTCAATGTGGCCCGCACGCGCTCCGCACGAGCAGTCAAAACCTACTCCCAAGTCACTAACAACGTGACCCGCATGCCCAGCAACTCCGTGCGCTCCTGTAAACAGCTTGCCGTTTATAATAATCGCCCCACCAATTCCAGTGCCTATGCCAACAGAAAATACAATCGACTTTCCGCGACCCGCGCCGTAAATGGCTTCGCCTAAACCATGTCCACCAACATCGCCAATCATATAAACTGGCAAGTCAGTTACGCTCTTAAATGCGTCATAAATTCGCTGCCCTCGCCAACCTGGCAGAATGTCTGTAGCAGCTACAATTTCGCCAGTTTTACTATTTGGCACTCCTGCAGCTGCTATTCCAATTCCGCTAATAGTTTTGCCATTTTTCTGCGCTTCTTCTATGATTTGCGACGCTTTTTCCACTAGGCGATTCTTTATATTTTCTCCACCTTTTGCAGCTTCTGTTGGCATTGAACCATGCTCTTGCACTGTTGGAGATACGTAATCTGCATTTTCTTGGCGAATATTAGAATCTGGCAAAGTCACCAATCCATAGGCGATTTTTGTTCCGCCTATGTCAAAAGCAAGATATGTAGGGCGAGAATCTTTTGTTTCATTCATAAGTAGTTTCCGTTTTCTTTCTTGCGTTTGCGACTTTGCCTATTTACTCGCCCTGCGCAGCGCTCACAGCGTCATGAATACGCGATAAATACCCCAAGCGCTCTTCAACGCTCGCGTCTTGCGGAACGCACACTTTTGCACCCAAATAGTCGATTGCATAATCGTCTTTTAGTGCCTCGCGAGTAGTTTCTTGAATTTCTTTAGACGTCATTAATGACGTTGGCTCATCTGGGTTCATTGGCAAATGACCATCAATCCACTCATATCCGTATTGCGTTGCTTCTGGTCCAGCTCCCGAAAACATTAATCCCTGCAATACTCCTGCTTGCCTTGCTTCGCGCACATGTTCTATAGCAGCTTGAGCATTTCGCTCTTCTACAACGCTTCTTCCCCAGTTTATTGTGATTCCAACCCCAGCATCTTTAGCAATTTGAATCTCTTCTTCTAGAGGTAGGAATCCTTTTTCCGGATTCTGTCCTTCGATATATCGATCGCAGTGTTCTATAACCAGTTTTGCTCCACACCAATCTAGTTGTGCTAGTTCTTCCAACGACTTTTTCATTGCGTCTGCTTGTGCTATTCGAGTTGGCGCTGTGTGTATTTCCACGTGCGATATATCACAACTATCTCGTTTATCTGCAACATCAGCTATGGCTTCGCGAATATCCTTAAAGAATGCGAGCGCACGATGTCTGCCCTCTTCGCTTGGGCTTGCTAGTCCAAATTCTGGATCTGGGTCAAAGTTTATGTGCCTCATTGTCCCAGGTATTGCGGTTATAGTGTTTGCATGCCAATGCGCTGGTATTGCAGATGCTAGCCACGTGCGATTTTGTGGATCTGCTAAATCTCCTGGGTACGGAATCTCTGTTCCAGCAATCCAGCTTTGTTTACCCAGCAAATCGTAGTATTTTTCTTGATCTTCGCGAGTTTTTGGTAACGATGCGTATGCGCCTACAACAAATTTAGCTTTCAGCATGATATCCTCCTTGAAATCGTAGCTGATTTATCTTTTGACTTATCTTTCGACTTGTATCTCGACTCGTCTTTTGATTCGTCTTTTGATTTGTAGATTACACCAATATCACTACAATTCGTCAGACGTCTGATAAATCTTTGTACTTGCGACTAAATTGTTTTCAAACTAAAGCAGATTAATGTCATAAAGTCATAATGTCATTAACACAACAATTTTCACTTATTTTATGCTAGTTAATGATGTATTTAATTGATTAATGCTGTAGCATGGTCATATAAGCTACACCAATACAAGCGTAGATTTGTGCACATCAAGCGCGGATTTGAGCATATAAGAACACTTAGCAGCATCTAGGATTTTCTTAATCGAACTCATATCGTCAAAGTTGATTGCAGAGAGTTATTGAAGAAAATTAAGCATTACTGTAATTGTAATTAAGCGAAGGTGCAGTTTACATAACTTGCTATTTGTAGCTTTTAAGCGTAAAACGCGCTAACAAGATAGTAAAAAACAAAGGATTAATTCCCAAAACGAGTTAGTTCGGGTTAATTCCCAAAATAAATGACAAAAGTAGGAGGAATCATGAAGAAAAGCTTCAAACTAATAGGCTTATCTGCAAGCCTGTGTCTTATGCTAAGCATGTTAAGCATCACTACACCAGCGATGGCATATACTCAAAACGAGCAGCTTACAGAAAGACACACTCCTCTTACAGAGAAAACAGCTAAACAGATTTCAAATGGAGATATAAAGCTGGAGCTTCCCGGAGCTTTAGACATGGCTTTGTATCACAAAAAGCCTTTAGACCCAAATGCTGATTTAGATGGCGACGGCTTAACTAATAGACAAGAAATTTACACTTATACTAAAAACGGTAAAACTTATTATGGGTACAATTCTCACCCTATGATGAATGACACTGATGGCGATGGTATTCCAGATAATCAAGACAGCAATCCTCGCAGATGGGATATAAGCCCACGAGATATGACGCTATTTTCTGAACTTTCTTATCGCGATGATAGTTATATAAACAAGGTTCTTGATTACACTAAACCACTTCATGACATTTATAAGAACCGCAATGAATATCGTCTTATGCACAATGAGATAGCCCCGTTCTGGAAAGTTAAAGAAACCTACCACAATAGGGGTGGTTTTGACGCTGTCTTGTTTGAAAATGTAAGTCCTTATCCGTTCTTAGAGCAAGGAACTGTTCAAGTTCTTGCAATTCGTGGAACTTCTCAATTCAATGATTATGACGATGATCTTGCAATAGCTGTAGGTCGCAATCCAGATCAGGCTTACGATGTTGAACAACTTATTGAGCGTTATGGCAGAGAACACACTGTAAATAATCTATATATTACTGGTCATTCTCTTGGAGGCTATTTAGCTCAACGAGCTTTGATTCGTGCAGACGGTAAAGGATATTCTTGGCTTAAGAAAATCTACACTTTCAACGCTCCTCAAATTTGGGGAAATATCTTCAACCGTTGGCTTCGCACTGCAGCAAACGCAGGGAATCGTCTGACTCGCGAAGGTTATGCTGTTCATTACAAAGTAGACAACGACAGAGTTATTCGTTCTGTCGGCAATTTTGCAGGAGCTATAAGTGTTGGCAATTCTGCAGAAGGGCATGGCTCTCGAAGCTACTTTGAACCACGAATGAACAATTTCCCAGGGTTTACCGTAGGAACTAGAGGAGATATATCTGGTACTGGGCGTTGGATGGAAGAGCTTAATAATTTCTACAATGTTCGCACGTTCTAATTTATTGCTAATTGTTAATTAGTGATTTGTAATTAGCAATAGGCAACTGGTGCGTGTAATTTACTAACAATAAACTAAGCGCTGACTTACAAAATGTGTATTAACGCATAAATAAGTCAGCGCTTTTTATGTTGATTAATCCAACTATTCTGGGTTATTTCACAAAGATTTTATCTGGCACAAGAACATCCTAGTGGAGAAAGAAAATCATCCCACACCGAGAAGACTCAGGCGAGCTGAACTATTGTCTAGTATTCCAGCATCCAGATAAGACCAGACTAAAACTTTCTTCAATATAAAACTTATGCAATATTCACTCAAACGCATCGCATTCCCATAGCGTGCTTATAAGAACTTGTATACACAAAAACGTATTTTTTGTACATTCAATGTACAATTTTTTATACATCCAATGTACAAAAAATACGACTTACACATCTTTTGTCTAAATATCACACACAGAATTCAGACTGAAATCAAGGGTCCAAAACGCCAAAAGTGTGTAAAAAAAATAAACTCATAGCCCTTGTTGCAGTGAGGCTTATAGCGTATCAAATGTGCTTATTCTTTACTTGCAAAATCATTCTAAACAAAGATATCCCAATATTTAACACAGCTTCACGTTACTGGTTTTATCAATCACTATTGTTCCGATAAATTAAATATGTTATTCCGATACCGTTTATATTATTCCGATAAAACGTTAAAATATAATAAAATGCAACAATGATTAAGGGTATTTTATGTATATAACAGTAAAGCAAGCTGCTGAAAAATGGGGCATATCAGATAGAAGAGTAAGAATTCTATGCTACGAAGGGAAAATTCCAGGAGCATATCGGGAAGGAAGATCCTGGAAAATACCACATGACGCATCAAAGCCAACCGACGGAAGATATAAAATTAGTGAATCTCTAATTCCAATCATAAAAACTAAATTAGAAACCCTTAAAACAAGAAGACCCTTAACTGAAGGAGAATTAGAAAGACTTAATGAAGAATTTCTAATAGAATATACATATAACTCAAATGCAATTGAAGGAAACACTTTAACACTGCGCGAAACAGACATGGTTCTTAGAGGGCTTACTGTTGATCAAAAATCATTAAAAGAGCACCTAGAAGTTATTGGACACAAAGAAGCCTTTGATTACGTAAAGCAGCTTGTTAGCGAAAATAAGCAGATAAATGAAAAAGTTATAAAAGACATACATTATTTAGTTTTAGCTAACAAGAGAGAAGATAGAGGCGTTTATAGAAGAGTTCCCGTTCGAATTATGGGATCTACACATGAGCCACCACAACCATATTTAATCGCTTCAAAAATGGAAGAATTACTGAAAAAATACAAAAACAGCAATGAAGATATTGTTACTAAACTTGCTCGTTTTCATATAGAATTCGAAAGCATTCATCCTTTTATTGATGGAAATGGAAGAACAGGAAGACTGCTGGTCAATTTGGAGTTGATGAAAGCAGGGTACCCACCAATAGATATAAAATTTACTGATCGCTTGAAATATTATGAAGCTTTTGATGAGTATCACGCAAAGCATAACGTGTCTGCCATGGCAAACTTGTTTGCAAGATATTTAAATCAAAGACTTGATTTGTATTTGTCTATTTTAGAGTAATGGTCATTTTTAATTAAAGCTACGCGCAATTGTCTTTACTGTTATTCTCTCAGATAGTTGACTGAATTATTGACAGTACTGTAGTCGAATCTCCGACTTGGTCACAGATTCTGTTTGACCTATAACTCAAATGCATTGCGTTGTAAGCGCGCGATTATAAAATTTGTATACACAAAAAACGTATTTTTTGTACATTCAATGTACAATTTTTTATACATTCAATGTGCAAAAAATACAATTTATGCATCTTTTGTCTAAATATCACACACACTTCAGACTGAAATCAACAAATCACAATCAAACCAAACACAACATATAACAAACATAGCCTTCTGAATTTTAATTAAACTCAGAAGGCTATTATTATTTGATAAACTGTTTAATCTAGTTATTTTACATAGCTATTTTTTTACTCTTAAAAATAGTTATAGCAGCAATACTTACAACAAGAACAGCAAGAACAATCAATGGCGCCGTGAAATAATTTGTGTAGAATTCACGCACATCAACATCTACGGAATTGATAGTCGCAGCATAAGAAATATACGACAATACGCCTAATACAACATCAATAATTGCATATGAGTACGCATCTTTATACAACTCTTTAGCTGATTTGCTGCTTTTAACCCATAAAATTACAGATAGAACCAAGCCTATTAACATTGATGCAACAGCAACAAGTGCAAACAACATATCTAACATAAAAACCCTCCTGACCAATTAAATCCTCTTCCATAGCGGATTCAATATAATTCTAATTTAACTAAGATTTTCGTGTCAATATTAAAAAAAAATCACAGAATTTCGCACATTATTTTCACATTTAGACTATTTTTAAGGTGCAATAACAGGCGAAGAACGTTGATATATCAGATCTCCCCACATGGAGCGGACAACGGGAATCGAACCCGCCTCTGAAGCTTGGGAAGCTTCCATTCTACCGATGAACTATGTCCGCATGTTCGGCTGCTGGCGATTAATACCTTCAAATGACTCGATTAATCAATCTAGACAACAAACCATATAAGGATATCATGCTCCGCTTACGGCTACAACTACACTAGGAAATCTTCTCCCATATCGGATGTTGAATACAGATTCAGACTTATCAAATTCATCTGGTCTTGCAGCAGCTTCATTTTCATAAGACATTTCCGCATACCCAGAATACTCAGCATTATCCTCTTGCGACTTAGCCATTAGTCTCAAGAAGTTAACTCGCTCTTTAACAGCTGACTGATGAGAAAACATCTTCAATAATTTTGATTTATCATCTTCAAATGGATTTACAATCATCAGCGAAGACATTGCCTGCAATCCATCGGCTCTACTCATCTCATGTATTTTTGCACCGTAAGAAATTTTATTCAGAGCAGAAGCCAAAGCTGCAGGATCTCCCGTAAGCATTCCAGCGCTTTTATCTGCGTCAAATTCGCGTCTTCTAGAAACCACCAGCTTAATCATCAATGCTCCAACTGGCACAAAAATCACATTTAAAACTTGACCAACAATCTTTAACACTGGGCAACGGCTTTTAGAAGATTCTGATCTAACAGCAAACTCACTATCAGCAGTATGCTTCTTTTTGGAATACGTAAGAACATAGCCAACATAAGTCATAATTGTCGCAATAGCTGAAGCAATAGTGGAATTCAAAATATCATGATTATAAATATGAATCAGCTCATGACTTACAACTCCACGCAACTCACGCTCATTCAGAATGTTTAAGAGTCCACGCGTACAACAAATAACAGCATGTCTTTCACTGCGACCAATTGCAAAAACATTAGGACTATCCATTGGAGCAACGTAAAGATGCGGCATCGGTCTTTCGATTCTCGCAGAAATCTCGCGAACAATACCATACAAGACTGGCTCTTCATCTTCACTGACTTCTATAGCATTCACCATGCGAATTGCGAGCTTGCTAGAAAGCCAATACGTACACACACTGAGAATTATTCCTAAAACTACAAACCAAATCAGCATAGGCAAGCGCAATCCACAGGCAGCCCAAATTAAGGCAAGAATCAACCAGATTACTGAGAACAGTGCTGCTGTTTTCAGATAATTGCGGCATCGCATTCCTATATTGCTGAACATGTTTACGATTCTAATAATCGGAACTGTAATTTTGCTGAATGAAAACTGTATATTTATAATTAATATGTTTAAGATTAATGCTAATTAGTGTATTTAAGATTTATAATCTGTTAACAAGTGGTCACTAAACGTTTTGCAAATGTGCATAACGTAAGCGACCACTAAAAATTAACAAACTATTGTTGATGATTTGCTATATCTATAAGCATTTGCTTAGATACAACCTTTTTGCGAGCGCGATTTTCTGCCACACCAGATTCGACTTCGAAGGCATCAACTCTTTTCCAACCATCAAAATCAACTACATCCACACCTCTGGAAGCGAGAAGCTCTTCGATAGATTTAGGCTCTCTATCTTCAGCAAATCTTCCTCTCAAAGAATTGGATTTAGAATTATCACCATCGAAATTATCACCATCGCCTGCAGCTAAATCTTCCAACATATTTGCAACTATTTGCAAAGCGTCTGACTTTGTAGAACCAATTAATCCAACAGGTCCTCGCTTAGCCCAGCCAGTTGCATACAAGCGTGGACGCACAACATCACCATCTGGATCAGTTACTATGCGACCATCTTTATTCGCAAGAAGAGTTTTGCTCTCATCGTAAGCAACGCCAGAAACCTTAGCAGGCTTATATCCAATCGCATGGTAAACCGCTTGAACAGGGTATTCTTCAAACTCTCCAGTACGAGTCATTTTTCCGTCCGCGCTTGTAACTGTGCGCTCTACTCGAATAGCACGCACTCGCCCATCTTCTCCTAGAATCTCAACTGGATCAGAATTGAAGTGAATAATATATCGTCGATTTGCAGGATTGCCTTCAAAATCAACGTTTCCACTATCTTCCATATCTTCGCTCAAATCGCGTATAGCAAAAAGCTCTTCTACCATTTGACGAGTCAATTTGTCTTTTCCAGCAACATCAATAGTTTCATCGTCCAAGTCAAAATCGTTTTCGTTTACAACTACTTGCACGCCAGAAAGCTTTTCCATCTCGCGCAATTCTTGCACAGAGAATTTAGCTTGAGCAACGCCTCGTCTAATAAACAAGTGCAATATTTTAGCCCGGTTTTTAAGCAAACCATCGTAAACGTCGTCAGAAATATCTGTGTGCTCGCGGAGATAATCCGCATCTCGCAAAAGCTCGCGCGCAACATCCATAGCAACGTTTCCGCCACCAATAACAGCCACTTGGCTTGCATCAAGCGGCCAAGCGCGCTCACTGGTAGGATACCCGTCGTACCATTCCACAAATTTTGCAGCGCCATAAACGCCGTTTAACGATGCTCCTGGAATACTAAGCAGCTTATCTTCTACAGCGCCCGTAGCAAACAGAATTGCGTCATAGCGCGGCAACAAATCTTCTAGCGTAATATCTTTGCCAAATTCAACATTCGCATACAAGTGAATATTTGGATTATCAAGCGTTTTAGCCAAAGCATCTGCAATGAATTTTATGCTCGGATGGTCTGGCGCAACTCCATATCGAACCAGCCCGAATGGAACTGGTAGTTTTTCAAATAAATCGATTCTAGCGCTCGTACCTAATCCCATTTCGTCACCCAATTTTTTAAGCTGACGAAGAAAAATATCTGACGAGTATATTCCGGCAGGCCCCGCACCAATAACTGCGATTCGCAATTCGTGCGAATCCGCATCATAATTCGTTTCCATAAATTTTCCCATGTTGTTATTCAAATTTTGTTATTCAATGTTGTTATTTAAAACATTACATTTTGCGTGTTTCGAGCATTCTTAAGCATTTTGAACTCTTTTTGTAAACTGTTTTATAAGTCGCTTCCTTAAATGCTCCACTACTTAGACTAGCGCCTTGACTCATTCAAGAAAAGACCAAAGTGAATATTGTCACTTATATACATTTTTGCTTATGCGTGCTTGTAACTTGTGACTTATGCACATATGCACATTTACTCTTACGCGCGCTTTCCTTTCAACGCTGTAAGCGCCCATAAAATTGACACAACATCAATCATCTCTTGCATCATAGCTCCAAGAACTGCAGGAATCAGCCCAAAAGCCGCCGCAATCATGCTTATAACAGCTAAACCGATTCCCAACATAACAGCCTGAACCATAACACGCTTTGTGCGTTTGGCTACACTAACTGCGTTTGCTACAGCATAAATGTTGTTGTTCATAATCACAACTTGCGCGCACTCCGAAGCCGCTGTATCCGTTCCATCAGTCAAAGCCACTCCAATGTTTGCTGCAGCCAAAACTGGTGCATCGTTTACGCCATCTCCAACCATCATTGTTACGCGCTTATCTTTTTTCTTATCCATAAAGCTGCCAAAGATGCCAAAACTGCCAAATCTGCCGCAATCTTCTTCGCTTTTGTAATCACTATAGTGCTGTTTTATGCACTCAAGCTTGTCTTGTGGCAGCAAATTAGCATTTACTCGCTCAATACCAACGCTTTTTGCTATTGTTTGAGCAGCTTGCAGACCATCTCCAGTAAGCATGCTTATTGAACGAACACCAAGTTTTCTGAGTTTTTGAATCGTAGATTTTGCATTTTCTCTAGGCACGTCTTTTAGAACGATTCGCCCAACAAGTTTGCCATCAAAAGAAACGTATGTCGCCATTTCGTCGGCAGAAAGCTCTTCAAAATTGCTTTCTATTTTTGATATATTTTCTACATTTGCACGTTTGGCTTTATCTTCGGTTGCTTGCAACTCATCCTCGGGATTGCCAGCTGACGCTTGCAAAACGTAGCTTTTTCGCCCAACTCTAACGTTTACGCCATCCACAACTCCGCGTATGCCCTGACCTGCTGTTTCTTTGACATTCTGCACAACAGGATATTCTCTCACGCTTGGAAGCTGCGGAACGGCAGATGGATGAGTGTTTTGCCAAAGATCCGATCCAGCTTTTGCAATTCCTCCTGCAAGAATGTGCTGTGAGTATGTTTCCAGAACACCAGCAAACATTAGTATCCTATTTTGCAACCCACTATTTTCTTGATTTTCCTGATTTTCGCTATTTTGATGATTCGCTAAATCCACTCTAACAACTTGAGGCTGTTTAACAGTAAGCGTTCCCGTTTTGTCAAAGAACACATCTGTTACTCGGCTTAGCTGCTCTAAAACATCTTGGCTTTTTACCACAATACCAAGTTTTGCAAGTCTTCCTGTTCCTGCCATAAACGCCACTGGAACAGCTATCAAGAGCGGGCAAGGAGTAGCTAACACCAAAACTTGCGCAAATCTTAAAGCCTGACCAGATGCAGCCCAAGCAACGCCTGCAATCACAAAAGAAATCACCGTAAAAGGAACGGAAAGCATATCCGCAAATCGAACTACAGCAGCCTTGGAACTTCTTGCAGATTCCACCAACTTCATGATTTTTTGATATTGCGAATTTTGCGATAACTTAGTTACGCGCATAATCAACACAACGCCGCCATTTACGCATCCAGACAACACTTGCGCGCCAGCAAACACTTCACGCGGAAGAGATTCGCCGTTTATTGCGCTTGTGTCTAGAACAGCAGAACCGCTTAAAAGCTGACCGTCTACAGGAACTGTTTCTCCTGGAAGAACAACTATTACATTGCCGATTTTTAGATCTTCAACTGAAACTGTTTTGAATCTTTGTAATTGGCTAGAAGACTTTACATCTTGCAATATTGGGCATTCTTTAGAGTTATTGTGACATTTTTTACACGATTCACAACTAGTAAAATCTTTATGTTCTTGCAATGCCTCTAGCGAAGATTCATTGCTTACTTTTCTAAAATGACTATGATCGAGCAGAGCACATTGCTCACAAGATTCACCGCACACTATTCCAGGAAGTGTCATTAAATGCGCGGTTTGCGGAGATGCGTTTACTAAAAGAGATAGATTTTTTTGCGCTGCATCTTGCGCAAAGTCTTCGATTGCTTCGCCTGTAAACACCATTACAACAATCAAATAACTTGCCCAAAATTCGCCTATACAAAGCGTTGCAAGCAATGCAACAAACGCAAGCAAGTCAATTCCAAGTGTGCCATGCGCCAAATCATCAATCATACTTAAAAGAGACTTAACACATGTGTATAAAACTAAACATGTTATTATACTTTGCCCGATTGTAAGGCTTATTTGCACATTAAAATCAACGTTTATTAACGAAAGTAGGAAAGTAAACGTCTTGCTTATAACTTTGCAAAAATCGAGTATAAAAGTCAGATTGCTAGAATAAAACGCCGCAATAAACGGGAACAAAACTAAAACTATTACTAATTGAGGAGCACGACTGCAATACGATAAAAGTTTACGCATACACTTTCCTTACGCTGATCAGGTTAACCGCTTAAGACGCTGCTAACACACGATTTCACGCCTTGTTAACCCATTGAGCATCCACTTAAGCATGCGCAATACACGGCGTAAAGATATCTATATTCATTTATTGGTGTTCAGTTTAGCAAAACACCTTGATGAGAAACATTCTCATATAACAAAATGCGCGTAAGAACAAGAAACACACGAAAGAAGACGATAATACGAATATATGAAAAAGGTTTCTAGCGATTGGCTAGAAACCCTGTTTGTGGAGCTAAGGAGACTCGAACTCCTGACCCTCTGCTTGCAAAGCAGATGCGCTACCAGCTGCGCCATAGCCCCATTGGAGAAAAAGAACAAAATGCTCAATTTCGTGGGCCCGGGAGGACTTGAACCTCCGACCTCATCCTTATCAGGGATGCGCTCTAACCACCTGAGCTACGGGCCCAACTTGTATGTCGAAAACATACAAGTAGTTAGATTAGCACATGAAACAAAAATGTCAAATAGCAAATCTAAGCGTGTCGCAAAATTATTCTACAAAATTACTCTAAATGACTGCGCATAAACCACTGGAACTTTTCAAGCTGCTGAACATGGTCTTGAATAATGTTTGAGCTAACAATATCGAGATTATCAAGCTGAGAAATTGCCTTACGATCATCTGCAATCATATCGTTGTAATACTCAATTAATGCTTGCAAATACTCTTTGGTGGACTTTCTACCACTAAGAGCAAAACGCTTCCAAGTGCGCGAAGCTACAACATCATCTGCGCGACCAAGTGGGGATCCACCAAGCGTTGCAATTCGCTCAGCTGTTTCATCGGCTTGAGCTAAAACTTCTGCAACCTGAGGATCAAGCATTTCATGAACTGCAATAAAGTCTGGACCCGTAACATTCCAATGTGCATGCTTTAAGACTAAAGCAGCTTCCTGCTCATGGCTTAAGCGATTCTGCAAAATATCGATTGCTTTCTCACTAGCCGATTCGTCAAGACCTGGCACAATATGAGTTAAAGCCATATTAGTATCCTCCATTTTTTGTTTATTTTTGTTTAATTTTATTCAAATCTTTAATTTACTTCGGTTTTTCTGACTTCAATCGTAGCTATTCTACGCCCATCAACCTCCGTAACTGTCATATCGTAGCCATCCGCATCGTGCAAAATAGCTCCAACCTTGCCCATTGAGCCAGTGTGAGCAAGGAAATAGCCTGCAACAGTTTCATAAGGTCCATCCTCTAGCTCAATTCCAGTCACATCTGCGAAATCTTCTATAGTCATTCCACCGTCAACCGTAGCAACCCCGTTTACAAACACAGTAGCTTTACTGTCACGCTTCAAATCTGACTCGTCTGGCAAATCGTATTCATCTCTGATATCTCCAACCAATTCCTCGGTCATGTCTTCAAGAGTTACGATGCCATCCGTTCCGCCATACTCGTCAATAACAACAGCAAGATGTATTCCGCGTTTTCTAAGCATCTCCAAGCTTGGAAGCAATTTAGACGTTCCAGGAAGACTTATTCCTTCTCGAGTTACATCTGCAACTGTTTTAGCATTAGGATCTCTAACATCTAACAAATCGCGTACATGCACAAATCCAATAACATCGTCAAAATCTTTGCCTGTTACAGGATATCTAGAATATGGCAATTCTCTAATTTTTGCAGCAGCTTCTTCAAGACTTAAAGATCCGTCCAAAAACTCAACGTCTGCACGAGGACGCATAACTTCGGCAACAATCGTTTCAGAAGCATCAAAAACATCGTCTAAAATTGTTCGCTCATCTTGGCTAAGCTTTTTATTCGAGTTAACTAAAACACGTAGCTCTTCGTCGGAAACTTCACTTTCCTTTTCGTTTGGATCGAATCCAAGAAGTCTCACAAAACCGTTGGTGTTCTTAGCAATCAACCATATTAACGGCTTGCATATTTTGGAGAATATATCTACTGCTGGAACAACTGCTCGAGCGATTTGCTCAGAGCGCTGCATTGCTATTCTCTTTGGCACAAGTTCAGAAATTACTATTGAAAAATACGATATTATAAGCGTTAAAACAATAGTCGTTAATGGTCCAGCAACATGATCTGGAACTCCCCAAGACTTTACAATTGGCACAATATGAGGCGCGATTGCAGATTCGCCAAAAGACGCCGAAAGAAATCCCGAAAGCGTAACTCCGATTTGAAGAGTGGAAAGAAAAGTGTTTGGATCTCGAGCTATTTTTGCAACTCTTTTCCCACGAGCATCCTGCGTTTCCATGCGGTCTAATTGCGACGATCGCAAATTAACAAGCGCAAGTTCGGTTGCTGCAAATATGGAACCAAACAAAAGGAACACAACAATGAGTGCAATGTTAAAACCCAACGACATACTTGCTATCTTAGTTGAATTTAACATATATAAAAAGCTTTGTGCTTAATATCGGAATAATATACACAATCAGGTTCTATAAAAATAACCGGATGGAGCTTTACTTATCTCTTTAATGGATTCAACTTTAAGAACCACACCTTTGTGTGAATATCCACTAACACCAATATTCCCAAGTGAGATATTAGCTTTTACAATCACCCATTGGTGATTTTTAAATCGTAAGTTTTTAGAAAAATCTGCAACAAACCCAAACGGAGACATATCTAGAATGCAGCAAGACATAAATTGTCTAGATATGCGAACCTGATTTTTAGAAAGCGTGTTTTCTCGACTTATAAAACCTTTTACCACAATTTCATATCCCTGGTATTTCTCTAAATTATGGTCAATTTCGTCATACCAATTTCCAAAATCATCGTCTGAAATAATAATTTTTTTATTAGCTACGTCTAGTTCTCTTAAAGTTTTTTTATTATTTTTACGATTAGACGCGATTGCTATTGCGCGCCCAGAGGCGTACTCGTCAAAACCTGCAGACTTTGTAAAACCTTGATCTAATGCTGATTTTGACATTTGAAGTGGAATTAAAATCACGAGCATTGGAATTATTAGGGAAACAAGAATGCGTTTAGAATCTTTTGCAAAAACTGGAATAATACCAAAAAGCGAGCAAATTCCCAAAACAAAAAGCAAAATCGCAGCAAAAATAAGGTATACGAATGCGCGCGGAGTGGTAAGGATTGTGTAGCATCCGCTTAATGCGCTCCACATTAGTGTGGCTGAAAAGCAAATCAAACACAACGATTGCGCAATATGAGCAAAAGTAATTTTATGCTTAGTTTGCTTGCAATCTGCATTATTACAATCAACATTGCATACAACATTTACACTACTCATAGCATCACACCCCATGCAAGGTGAACAAGAAGCGCTGCGAGTAAGCAAATAACAACAATAGTTGCTGTTAGACGTATCACAAATTTCCCTTTAAAATCTTCAATAAGCATAAGAGTGTTTTTTATGTCTAGCATTGGCCCAAAAAGCA
The DNA here is from genome assembly GCF_049262845.1 of Gardnerella sp. DNF00109. Lineage (NCBI taxonomy): Bacteria > Bacillati > Actinomycetota > Actinomycetes > Bifidobacteriales > Bifidobacteriaceae > Gardnerella > Gardnerella sp. DNF00109. The sequence goes on along the minus strand of NZ_CP058406.1, from coordinate 37,180 downwards.
GAAAAACAATTACTGAACTCATTGGAAGAGAAGCAGCCAAAGAGCGCGCAATTACTGCGTCGGAGCTTGAACATAAGGAGCTTGCGTATGCTATTAGCATCATTGCTGGAATCGCCACAAAAACTGTTGTTGTGTTTATTTTTGATGCAGGATCTGCGCCAAGCCAAACGCGAATAATCGAAGCTACAGTTGTTCCAAACAATATTATTGGCATTAATCGCATAAAATCCGCATAGACGTGATGAGCATAAATTTTTAAATGATCTTTAAAACTTATTAAAGGCCCATCATTATTGTCAAAATCACATGAATCACATGTTGATCCACATGATTTTATGAAAAATTTTTCCCTTAAAACTTGTGATTTTACAGGAAAAATCACAAAACTAATTCCCACTAAAAGAGCCACACCAACACCCAAAGCCACTCGAGTCACAGCAACTGCTGGAACGTCCGCAAATGCGTACCAAGTAGCCCAAATAGAAACAGGATTTACCACTGGCACAGCGCATAGAAATGTCACAGCACAAGGCAATGGCAGCTTTCGCGCAACAAGACGAGAAAACGTTGGAACAACAACACAATCACATACTGGCACACAGACTCCAGCAAGAATTGCAGCCAAAAAGCCGTTTGCAATAGACTTTGGAGCGTGTTTTTCAATAAAATCTGCCGTAATCCACGTTTCTACAGCAGCAGAAACAAGCACGCCAATTAGCGTAAAAGGAACAGCTTGTAAAAGCAGCCCAGCAACACCCATAATAATAGTGTTTACAGGCATCCAAGGGTTGCGCGCTTGCAACGCTGGAAACATTGCAATAATAAGAGCTACAAGAGGCACTCCTGCAATCAAAAAAAGATAGTTTGCAGAATTTGCTTGTTTTGCTTTACTTGCTTTACTTGCTTTTTCTACTTGGCTCGCTGTTTTTGCTTCAGTTTCTGTTTTTAGCATGACAACACTTCCACCAAGCCGTCACTCATTCGATACCTTGCTCCAACAAGCATCAAAGCGTCTTTGAAAACAGCTTCGCGAATTATTTGTGATTTTTCGCAAATTTCAGCCAAAATATTAGACACGTGAATACGTTCAATATCATCTGTATCTAAATTTTCCTCAACACCTGCGAGCGCAGCAGACCCTAAAGAACGCAGCAATATTGACTCACTCGACTCAATTATTTTGCTTGTTTTATCTTCGCCGTATTCAGAAACCAGCTTTTGCACGTTCGGCAAAACAGCCTTTACGGCGCCGCAATGCTCATGCCCAAGCACAACCAACACTTTTACTCCCAAATCACTTACAGCGTATTCTAGCGAAGCTATTACGGCATCATCCAACACTTCTCCAGCTGTGCGAACAGAAAAAATATCGCCCAAACCGGCATCGAATATAAATTCTGGAGCAACTCGCGAATCTGCGCACGAAAGCACAACAGCTCCAGGATGCTGACCGTCAATAAGTTTCATGCGCGATTCTGAATTTACGCCTGCATGCGCTGAATTGCCGTCTGCAAATTTGCGATTCCCTGCAAGCATTGCGCTTAATACCGATGTAGCTAAAACTGAATCTTCATTAGCAAAATCTTCGCTGACTTCTTCTTGCATTATTATCTCCTACACTGGCATTGGCAATATTTTCAGTTGCTTAAAGTTTAAAATTTTTGACTTAGAATATATTGTATCTTTCGTAGTAAATAAGAATTTTGTTTAAGAATATAAGCCTATTATCAAAAAAGCTCCCGTATTGCAATTCGCAAATACGAGAGCCTTCTTGATTCAGTAATTTATTAAAATCATCCAGTGTTTTGCAAGCCTGCAGCAACACCGGAAACAGTGCAGAGAATCAGGTAGATGAACTCTGCTTGCTGGCTTTCGCTCAATTCTTCCTTATCCACCTTGTTGCGAAGCTTATGCAAAGCAAGTGACTGAATTACAGAAAGCGCGTCCACGTAAGGCGAGCGCACGCGAATCGCTTGACCAAGCACATGACGATGTTGCAGCGGCCACTTGTCACCAACAATTTGCAAAACCCACTTGCGCGTAAGCTGCATTTCCGAAAGCACTTTATCGCTTAAATCTTCGCGATCTCCAAGGCTTAGATACATGCGAGCAATTCGCTCGTCTGTTTTAGCCAAAGACATCTCAATGTTGTCAATAAAAGTACTAAACAGCGGCCATTCTTCGTAAGCTCTGCGCAGAATTTCCAAATTGCCAAACTTTTCGCAAGCTGTACCCAAGCCGTACCACGCTGCCAAGTTGATTCGAGCTTGCGCCCAAGAGAAAACCCACGGGATTGTGCGCAAATCGTCCAAAGACTTTGCACCAAGACCGCGCTTTGCAGGGCGAGATCCGATTGGGAGCAAACCAATCTCACTAAGCGGAGTAACGGTTGAGAACCAAGGCGTAAAGTCATCTGTTTGAAGCAAATCAATAAAACGATTATGCGCTGCAACATCAAGCTTTTGAGCCATATCCGCATACTTATGAGTCATTTCCGTGTTGGTTTTCTCAACGCTTGGAGCAGATTGAAGCAAAGTTGCTGCAGCTACTGATTCCAAGTGACGAATGGCAAGAATTGGGTTTCCGTAGCGAGCAAAAATAACCTCACCTTGTTCAGTAAGCTTAAATCGGCAATTTACTGAACCAACTGGTTGAGCAAGAACAGCACGGTTTGCAGGACCACCGCCTCGTCCAACAGCTCCTCCTCTGCCGTGGAATAGTGTCAAATCAATGTCATGATCTTTAGCCCACTGTGCAATACGTTCTTGAGCAGAATGTAATGCAAGTGTTGCAGAAGTAGGACCTGCGTCTTTGGAAGAATCGGAGTAGCCGAGCATAACTTCCATCTTGCGACCAGTAGCCTTCAGTCTAGCCTGAACTTCTGGAATCTTAATGATTTCCTCAAGAACATTAACCGAATTCTGCAAATCTTCTAGCTGCTCAAAAAGTGGTATTACGTCAATTGTTGGAGCATCCTGTGGATGCGCAAACGCAAGGCGATTAAGCTCAAATACATCGCGAACATGCTGAGCAGACTTTGCAAACGAAATAATGTAACGGCGAGCCGCTCGCATTCCATTTCGCTTTTGAATTGCTCCAAGCGCGCGGAATGTGTCTAGAACTTCGCGAGTCATTGGCTGAAGCGGTCCACGCTCCCCGTGCAAACCATGTTCGCGAATATCTTCCAAAGCGCGCGAATGCACGAGCGAATGCTGACGGAACTCCATTTCCACCATGTGGAATCCAAAGGTTTGCGCCTGCCAGATCAAATCCTGCAATGGTCCATATGCTGCTCGAGCATCTCCAGCCTCAGCAAGCGAACGTTGCACTATCCGCAAATCTTCAATGAACTCTTCGCAAGAATGATACATCAAGTCTGTATTGCGGCTAATCGTGTGGTGTAGTCGATCTGCCATCACAAGCATAACGGCTCTATGCGGCTCGCTGTTAGATACGTCGGACGCGTTTTCAGTGAGCTGCTCGCTCATTTCCCTCTGGCGGTTCCAAAGTTCCAGCAGCTCAACGCTTGGAGGCGTTGTGCGTGTTTCCATAGTCAGGCATTTGCCAACTTCGCGCGTGCGTTCTTCCAGCGCTTTCAAAACGTGGTTGCTAAACTTGCTCGCAACCTGCCTACTTACCTTTGCTGTAACGTTTGGATTTCCGTCTCTATCGGATCCAATCCAGCTTCCTGGGTGGAAGAATGCTGGGCATCGCGGTGGCACTAATCCAGCTTTTTTGCCCAAAAGCCAATCGTCAAATCTGCGATAAACCAACGGAATTGTGTTGAATAATGTTGCGTCGAATATATCGAGTATTGTGTCTGCTTCTTCAACTGGTGTTGGTTTTTTAAGAGCAATAGGCGAGGTGCGGAGCAATGCGTCTATCTCGTTGTATAGACGCCTGTAGTTTTCGCGCTTGTCTGATCCTCCTAGCCTATTGTGTTTGCTTAGAAGCTTTGATATTCTGCGGATTTTACCAGCTACAGCTTTTCGTCTCGCTTCGGTTGGATGCGCTGTGAAAACTGGATGGAATTCAAGTTTATTTAGCAGTTCCTTAGCTTGCGCAGGGCTCATTTCCGTGAGCAACTTGTGGTATGCGCATGTTAGCTCGTTAACTGGGTCTACGGGATTAGATTCTTCTACTTCGCATTCGCGTTGGTGCAGCACGGAGACCCTGTAGTTTTCTTCGCACAGGTTTGCTAAGTGGAAGTATGTAGCAAACGCACGCGCAAGAAGCTGCATATCTGGCAAATCCATGCCGTTGATTTTTTCTACAGCTTTGTTTAGCCCGTCGTCTTCTGTTCCTTGTGCATCAACCATTTGTGCGAAGTGTGCTGTGCTTGCGTTTACTGCGTTTAATCGCACTTCGTCGAATACGGTTAATAGTTTTTCATCAAATTCGCCTAATACATCGCGCAGAATATGTAAGCATAAATCCATGTCTTGCTTAAGCGATGCTGGCAGTTCGCGCTCTTCAGGTCCTTTTCTTCCTAGTCCAGACGTAACTATTGTTGCGTCTGCTGGAGTAACCTGTTGATTTTGAGTTGTCATCAGACCTCCTTGTGCTAGTCATAAGGTTGCTTGGTCATTTGACTTCCGCGGCTCCTCCGCGGTTATTTAGGTCAAAAGTTGCAAGCCCACAGCCTTTGTTCCCAGCGAGATTCCAAAATAATTGTGAACCGACCTTAGGACTGATTTTTTCTATAAATTTCTTATAGGCTACGCGCTGCGTATACTAAAAATTGTGAGCATAGAAGAGAATAACGCTGATAGTAATTCAAACAGTAATATAGGCAATACTCCACAAATACTTTCGACTGGTCATATAGTAGGAAAGCCTTCTGGGCGCTTTCAAACGCACGCGATTCCGCTAGATATGGAAGATGTTGAGCGCGATTGGGATAAACCAGTTACGGAAGCTGGGATTGCAGCAAAATCCAGCATTATTATTCGAGTTGGCGCTTTAGGTTTAGGCGCAGGAACTGGAAGCTACCGCGTTCGCGAGCTTATGCACCGCGTTGGCGAACCTATGGGTGTAAATGTTCGTGCAGACGTTAATTTAACCGATATTGAGGCTACTTGCACAGATAAGCATGAGCGCATTACCGAAGTTGTTGATCTGCCTACTACTGGCGTAAATACGGAGAGAATTTGGCTTCTCGAACATTTTGCAGATTGGTTTAACGTTAAACTTGGAAATGATTCCTTATATCATTCAAAGGCAGCTGTTTCTAAGGAGTTGGTGGACACTCTTCAAGCTAGCAGCAATGAGAATGCGATTGTTCAAACAGCTAAGCAGTCGGAGGAGCACGCTGCAAAAGTCGAAGAAAAAATGGCAATTCAAGAGGCGATTCGCAAAGAAAAACCTCGCGGGATTTTTGCGCTTCAACCAGAAAGAACGTATGCTGAGCATTTTTCTCACGTTCAAAATGTCAAAAATGTTCAAAATTCTCAAAATAATTTGAATTTAGATCTTAAAAACAATTCCGCCGCTTTATCTAATCAAAATCCCGCTTGCGATTCTTCCGCGCCGCTTACTGTTCGTCAAGTTCACGACCGTCTCGATTTAATTAAAAATCGTAAGCCTCTTTATAAGCCTTGGTTTGCAGGTCTTGCGTCTGCTGTGGCGTGCGCGTCCTTCGCATTTTTGCTCGGCGGCGGCGCTTACGATATGCTTGGTGCTTTTATTGGAGCTGGCATTGGTCATTATGTTAGAAGACGCATGTTTATGCATCATCTAAACCAATTTGTTGTAACGTTTATTGCTGTTGCTGTTGGCGCTTTGAGTTGCATTGCTTCTCTTCGACTTGTTGGATGTTTTGATCCTGCTGCCTTACACCACAATACAGCTTATATCGGTTCTGTTTTGTTTGTAATTCCAGGTTTTCCTCTTATTACAGGCGGCTTAGATATTGCTAAGATTGATTTTCCTTCTGGCATTCAGCGACTTTGCTACACAATGGCGATTATTCTAATGGGTACTCTTGCTGGCTGGATGGTTGCAAGCCTTGTTCAACTTAATCCCCAAGGCTTTACTCCACTGGGCTTAAATCCTTGGCTTAATGCTGTTCTTAGAATGATTACAGCGTTTGCAGGCGTGTGGGGATTCTCCGTTCTGTTTAATTCTCCTCAAAGAATGTGTTTCGTTGCTGGAATAATCGGCGCGATTACCGATACTTTGCGCTTAACTATGGCTGATTTTGGTATTGCTGCAGAAATCGCAGCATTTACTGGCGCTTTGCTTGCTGGTCTTTTGGCTTCCGCTTGGCGATCTGTAGTTCATAGAGGTTGGGCGCCTCAATATTTGGGCTATCCGCGTATTGGTCTTACTGTTCCATCTATTGTGATTATGGTTCCTGGACTTTATATGTATCGTGCAATGTTTTATCTTGGACAGTTTAATACTCTTCCTGCTTTAGATTGGACTTTCCGCGCTTTTATGGTGATTATTTGCTTGCCATTAGGACTTGCTGTTGCGCGAGTTATAACAGATAAAAGCTGGCGATACGACATTTAGTTATATCGAAAATAAAAAGATAAAACGAATAGTATAAACCTAAACAAAAACGCCCAGCGACTACTGGGCGTTTTATTTGTATGCAATCAAGCAAGAATTAATCAGATTTAATTATTGCTAATCAACATTGTTAATCAATACTTCATGTTCATTGCTTCGCGTACTTGATCAAGTGTTTCTTGCGCAATCGCAGCAGCTCTTGCATTTCCATCGTGCAAAATATCTCTCACAGCGTCCATATCTTTTGCCAATTCCGCACGACGCTCGCGGTGTGGAGCAAGGAAGTTGTTTACAGATTCAATAACGTACGCTTTTAGTGCTCCTGCACCTGCGTCACCAATTTCTTGCGCAATATCTTTTGGATCTCTGCCAGTAACCAATCCAGCAGTAGTCAAAAGAGCAGAAACCTGTGGGCGAGCCACTGGGTCGAATGTAATTGTGCGCTCAGAATCAGTTGGGCTTTTCTTAATCAGCTTCGCTGTGTCTTCTGCGGTTGCGCCTAGCATAATCGAGTTTCCGTAAGACTTGCTCATTTTGCGTCCGTCTAATCCTGGGATTTCTGGCGTATCCGAAAGAATCGCAGCTGGCTCTGGGAAAACAGGATTCTTCTTTGCATAACGCTCGTTAAATCTGCGAGCAATCGTACGCGTAATCTCAATGTGTGGCAAATTATCTTTTCCAATTGGCACAACATTTGCTTTGCAGAACAAAATATCGCAAGCTTGATGCACTGGGTACGTAAGCAAAAGTCCTGTTAAAGCATGACCCGAAGCCTCCATTTCTGCTTTAACAGTAGGATTTCTATGCAATTCGGCTTCTGTAACTAAAGACAAAAATGGCAGCATAAGCTGATTTTCTGCAGGAACAGCGGAGTGTGTAAAAATCATTGTTTTCTTAGGATCAATTCCAGCAGCCATATAATCAAGAACAAGATTTAGTACATTATCTTCTACGTGTTCAACAGTGTCTCTATCTGTAATCACCTGATAGTCTGCAATAATCACGTTTGTGTTTACGCCAAGATTTTGCATTGCGACACGCTCACGTATCGAACCGAAGTAGTGTCCTAAATGAAGTCTTCCTGTTGGTCTATCTCCTGTAAGCATAGTAAAGGAGCTAGGATTTGCTTTTAGCTTCTCAAGCGTTGCGTCTGAACGTTTTTGAGCTGCTACAAAGCTTGCACTTATTTCATTTCCAGCAGCCGTAACTTGTGCTTCTTCTGACATTTCTAACTCCTTACGCACGCGATTTTTCTTGCGATTTTTAAGCCTAAAAATATGGCTTTTATCGTAAAAGTCCACTCAGACAATATACTCGGTTGCGGCACAGTGGTACGCTCTTGTGTGATGAATTGATTGTTTCGGTAAATTAGAGGGGGTCAGATGGGCCGCGGACGACAGAAGGCAAAGCAACAGAAAATTGCCCGTAAGCTCAAATACCTGACGACCGATACGGATTATGACGAGCTTGCTAAGGAGCTTAATACTCACGAGCCTGGTCAGGGATCCTTCGATCCGTTTGAATCTGATAATTATGATGAATCTAAAGATTATCTTGATAAGGAAGAAGATTCGTCTGATTTTGCTGATGATAGCGATTCTAAAGACGCTAATGAAGAGCAAGACTCGTGCGATTCTGTTCCTTGCAACGATGACGATTTAGACGATTACGCTAAGTGGGCTGCTGAAGCAGCTGCGTCTGCAGCTAATAAAGATAAATCGTCCGGCAATTCTGGCACGGTCCACCACCATATTCCTATGCCTATGCCGAATTTTATGCATAAGAAGTAATTTAAAAATAATAAACAAGTAATTGTTGAATTAAATTGTTGAATTAAATTATTCTCGTGCAAGAGATTTTGTGAGTTCGGGCAGCAGATTGCTTAGGTTATCTCGCTCTCCAATTGCACTTATATTGCCAATTTGCTGCTCGTAATTCCATTTTGTTATTCCACAGGAAAGCCGCAACCAAACATCTGGGTCTAGTTCTATAACATCAGGCGGCGTTAGATTGTGTGGATCTGATTGTGGACCTTCTAGGATTTTTATAGCTCCCCAGGGCGCTACTCTTACCTCTACAGCAAATCCAGGCGCTATTGATTCCAAAACATAAAGAGAATACCTAACAGCCATTGCTTCATCATCTCTACTAACTTCAAGAATTTTGCTGTTAATACATGTGAAATTTTCCTTATCTTGCAAAGATTTCACATACGCCTTCGCCTTATTTTCCCATAATTTAAATGATTCTTTAGCGCGATTTATATCTTTTTCTCTTATAACTGTCATATTTGAATTATCTCATGAATTACATGACTATTGTTTGTGATTTTGGTAGCGTTTTATCAAAGTCTGATAAAAGTTTAATAAAAGTCATATTGTGAATAATTCTTAATAAGTGTTTGGGGTTGTGATATCATCAACAATGAAAACGTGTGCATTGCCGCGTACCGTCTTGTTAAGTGCAATTTGGCGCGGCTACAACCAACATAATCAAGGGTTGCTATTCGCACATTTTAGGTAAATATATTATTCACGGCACAAGGAGTCAAATATGACTAAACACGTCGCGCCGAAAGCCAAGACAACTGCGGCGACATTTGCCAAAGAACTTCAAGAACATCTGAAGTACACTCAAGGTGTCACGCCAGAACAGGCCACTACGGCTGATGTGTATGTTGCCGCTGCTACCGCGGTCCGTCGCCACTTGATGGACTCTTGGATGCAGACCCAGCATGACATGATTAACGGCAACACCAAGGCTGTGGGCTATTTGAGCGCAGAGTTCTTGATGGGCAAGCAGCTTGAGAACGCTTTGCTTAACGCTGGTCTTACTGACCAGTTCAACAAGGCTGTAACTAAGCTTGGTTTCGATCCAAAAGCTGTTATCGATGCTGAGTATGAGCCAGGTTTAGGTAACGGCGGTTTGGGTCGTCTCGCAGCCTGCTTCATCGATTCGCTCGCCTCTATCGGCGTGCCAGCATTTGGCTACGGCATCCAGTATCGTTACGGAATTTTTAAGCAGCGCTTCGACGAAGATGGTAAGCAGGTAGAAACCCCTGATTACTGGCTTAGCAACGAAGAGCCATGGGGTCACATCGATTACGGTCGAGATCAGCGCGTTAACTTCGGCGGCGAAGTTGTTGAAGAAAACGGTAAGCGCGTTTGGAAACCAGCTTGGTCTGTTCGCGCAGTTCCAGTTGATTACATGGTTCCAGGATACAACTCTGGTCGCGTAAACACTCTTCGCTTGTGGACTGCAAAGTCTTACGACGAATTTGATTTGCTCACCTTCAACAAGTCTGAGTACTTGGATGCTGTTAAGCCACAGGTTGCAGCAGAAAACATTTCTAAGATTCTTTACCCAGAAGATTCCACTCCAGAAGGCAAGGCTTTGCGTCTTGAGCAGCAGTACTTCTTCGTAGCTGCTTCTATTCATGATGCTATCCGCGTATTCTATCCAGGTCAGGATAAGCCGGATCTCACCACCTTCCCAAGCAAAATCAACTTCCAGTTGAACGATACTCACCCAGTTATCGGTATTCCAGAGCTTATGCGCGTTCTTATGGACGAGTACGGCTACGATTGGAACACCGCTTGGGGCATTACCACCAAGACCTTCAACTACACTTGCCACACGCTTCTTCCAGAAGCTTTGGAAGTTTGGCCAGCAAAGCTTATTGGCGAACTTTTGCCACGCCACCTTGAGATTATTCAGGGTATCAGCGAGCAGTTCCGCAATGAGCTTCGCGGTAAAGGCGTTGCTGAGGATCAGGTTGAGCGCATGCGTATCGCTACCGACGCTGACGAAAATGGCGAAGGTGCTGTAGTTCGCATGGCTTACTTGGCTACTTACGGTGGTTCTTATGTTAACGGTGTTGCTGAGCTTCACTCTGAGTTGTTGAAGGATGTCACTTTGAAGGACTTCTCCAGCGTTTACCCAGATAAGTTCAAGAACGTTACTAACGGCGTAACTCCTCGTCGCTTCGTGCGCTTGAGCAACCCACGCATGTCTGCCCTTATTACTGAGGGCTTGGGCACCGACGCATGGCAGGGTGATTTGGAGCTTCTTGAAGGTTTGAAGCCATTGGCTGACGATCCAGCATTCGTTAAGAAGTTTGCTGAAGTTAAGAAGCAGAACAAGCTTGCCTTTGTTGATTTTGCAAAGCACAAGTATGGCTTTGAAATCAACCCAGATACTATGTTTAACACCATTGTTAAGCGTTTGCACGAGTACAAGCGCCAGTCCATGAAGATCCTCCAGGTTATCTCCACATACGCTGGAATCAAGAATGGCACAATCGACGTAGACAAGATGCTTCCACGCACCGTGTTCTTCGGCGCTAAGTCCGCTCCAGGCTATGCTATGGCAAAGCTTACGATTCAGCTCATTAACAATGTTGCTCGCGTTGTGAACAACGATCCAGCATGCAAGGGCAAGCTCGCAGTGTTCTTCCCAGAGAACTACAACATTGAACTTGCTATGAACTTGATTCCTGCAACCGATTTGGATGAGCAGATTTCTCAGGCCGGTAAGGAAGCTTCCGGTACTGGTAACATGAAGTTCGCTTTGAACGGTGCTTTGACTGTTGGTACTCTCGACGGTGCAAACGTTGAGATTCGTGAACGCGTTGGCGCTGAGAACTTCTTCCTCTTTGGTATGACTGTTGACGAGGTTGAGAAGCTCTATGCTGAAGGCTACGATCACGGCGACTCCCGCAAGTACTACGAGTCTGATCCTCGATTGAAGACTGCTGTAGACATGGTTGCTGACGGCACATTCTCCAATGGTGACAAGAGCGCGTATGAGCCACTCGTTAATGATTGGCTTACTCACGATTACTTCATGGCAATGGCTGACTTTAGCTCTTACATGGATATTCAAGCTCAAATTGAGGAAACTTACCGCGATCCTATGAAGTGGGCTCGCATGGCAGTTTTGAACGTAGCCAACTCTGGTTACTTCTCTTCTGATCGCTCTATCGAAGATTACCTCGATCGCATTTGGCACACTGGCGCTCTTCCAACTGCTGAATAATTATGTAAAAGCATTTTAAAAATTGCTTTAATAAAAAAGGCTGTGACTAGCGTTTGTTGGTCACAGCCTTTTTTATTTATAAAAATAATTAAAAATAAATATCAAAATAAAAAAAAATAAGGTGTGAAACTATGCACTATAAGTGCAGAACTTCACACCTTATATAGCTAAAAATCTGAGTATAAGAATTTTAATTCTATCTAAGCCTCAACTGGCTTAGCTACTTCAGATTCTTCCTTATCTGTTTTTTCAGCACCTAAATCGATTGGTGAAGAGCTGTTCTCCCATGGCTGCTCCCATGGATCATAATCAGGATTATGCTGCTTGTATACATACAATGCTGCAATACCTGCGAGCAGTGCTCCAAAGAGCAGTGCAAAGAACTTCCAACCGCCAGAGGACCTGTTCTCCATGATGGCTCCTTTCGTCAAGCTGACCTGCTCGTCCAAGTCAACAATTTATATCGAGTTTCACTCGCGTACTCACTATCATAGTGATTTTTTTCAATACTCGCATCTTTTTTATCATATAGATTGGTTACAAATATTTAAACTTTGTGTATGCGATTAGATAATGTTATTTTATGAACAATTTTGATGTAAAAAATATTATTAGGCGTTTTAAGATTAATTGCAAAAGCGCTACATATTCACTCATTTATATTTGTGTGTTTGTTTGGCTTGTTGAAATTATTCTTCATACTTTTTCGCCAAACTTGTATCAAGTACTTATTGAGAATACAGCATTTTCTCCATTTTTGATTAAAAAATCTATTTGGACTTGGTTTACATCTATGTTTGTTCATTCTCCTGGATTTAGCCACATATTTTTCAACATGCTCTGCTTATATTCTCTCGGAATAGAATTAGAGAAATTCTTTGGCAGGTGGAAGTTCTTCTTCCTATATGCCATTTCAGGACTAGGAGGATGCGTTGCAACCCTACTTTACTGCAGAATGACGGGAAACTGGTTCTTGTCGGCTTATGGTGCATCAGGTGCAATTATGGGGCTTATAGGGGCACTTCTTGTAGCTCAATGGAGACTCGGTGAAAATACTCGAGGAACTTTGATATGGATTGCTTTAACTCTAGCTATGCCTATTATTATTCCAAATATTGCTTGGCAGGCTCATGTTGGTGGTCTTATCACTGGAACAATTTTGGCTACTTTGCTTGGAGTTAATAATCCGATTCTTAAAAAAGCATCTTTTAATGAGCGTTTTGCTATATATTCTTTACTGATTCTTATTGTGCTCCTATCTATTTGCATGTTATGCATATGCTAATCAACTTTAAATTACACGTATGTAGTTCTCCACAATTGTGGACACAAAAGTGGATAACTTGGGTATAACATGGGAATATCTGCTCATGTTATCCACAATGTTGTACACAAACGTTGATAACTCAGTCTTTTAAAACCTGTTAACAAGTGCATAAAAGTTATCCACATTTTTTATAAATTGTGATTTTCTCCAATCTTAATAAGAAATAAAATTATGCAATCTAAATTCAATCATCCAAAACATCTAGATCCACAAAGCCAAGAAACACTTGATTTTATTAAGGAAAATCAAGCTGCTAACCCTAAAGATGCTGCTTTAAAAGCATCTAATAATCCCAAAATCAATGTTTTATTTGCCGTTAATCAAATAAGCGGAAAACAGATTGCAAAAACAAAACTGCCTAATTGGTATATGAATAAACAAGTAATATATCCATCTCACATTTCGATGGAACAATGTTCATCGCAAGCAACCGCACAATATAAGGCGCAGATAGTTCATAATCTTATAAAAGATAATAACTTAAACAAGTCTAACACTACACTAATTGATTTAACTGGCGGATTTGGCGTAGATTGCGCAATAATGAGCAAAGAATTCAGTGAATCTATTTGCGCAGAAAAACAAGAAGAATTATCTGCTATTAGCCAGCACAATATGATTGTAATGGGATTAAAAAATGTTCATTGCGTAAATTGCACAAGCTCTGAAGTATTAAATAACGTAAATTCAGCTACCATTATTTACATTGATCCCGCAAGACGCGACAAAAAAGGATCTAGAACATACGCTATAGAAGATTGCACTCCGAATGTTATAAACCTAAAGTCACAGATGCTAGATGCTTCAAAATTTGTGATTATAAAACTATCCCCAATGCTTGATTGGAGAAAAGCTATATGTGATTTTAACGGAAACGTTAGTCAGGTACACATAATTTCTCACAACAATGAATGCAAAGAATTACTTTTAGTATTGGACGCAAATTTACATAACATTATTGAGATTCATTGCGTTAACAATGAAAATATTACTGTTTTTTGCGCAAAATATGATTCGTCTTTACACAAGGTTGAAGAATCTTACGAGATTTCAAATAATGTCACAAATGTTATGGAAAATTGGAGAAATTTAGCTAAATATGTTTATGAGCCAAACGCATCTATTATGAAAGCAGGATGTTTCAATCTCTTAATACAAAAATATGGTGTTTATCAAATCGCAAGCAACAGCCACATTTTTATTTCAGAAAATTGTAACTCTGATTTTCCTGGAAAAATTTGGAAAATAGAAGGAGTCTGCAGCATGAATAAAAAAGAAATCAAGCAAATTATTTCAGACTTAGAGTACGCGAATATAGCCACGTACAATTTTCCAATTAGTGTTAATGATTTGAAGAAAAAACTTAAATTAAAAGATGGTGGTACAACTAGAATTCTGGCTACTACGGATAGTAAAAACCAGCACGTAATTATTAGAGCAAGTCAAGTAACAGATAAACAGATAATATACAATAAATAAATTAATGGCTGCGCACTCATGCACGCAGCCATTAATCAAGATTTAAAAAGTTCTATTAACTTTTTATCTCCAGCACATTGTCATTAAGAATCCAGCCATAACCAAGCATGCTGCAATCAAAAGATTAAATGCTCCAATTCCAGGAATTGGTAGAGAAGGATTCAGGTAGTAAACAACCGCCCAGAACAAACCAACAATCATAAGCGTGCAGAAAAGCGGAACAAACCAACCAGCATTAGCCTTTGTTCCTTTAATTGACTCTTCAACTCTACGAGTATTTTCTTCTTGACGCTTCATCATTCGCTGTATCTGCGGAGACAAAGAATCTTTGTCCGCAGTCGCATTCAGCACAGCTTCAACCTGCTCCATAGGCACGCCATACAAATCTTCTTTAGAAGATTCTTTTGCTTCGCCAGCATCGGCAGATGAAGCAGCATTCAATGTGTTTAATTCTTCGTCAGCCATAACAGTAACTCTCCAATCAATCGGCTACACGCTATAATAATAGTTACACTCGAACGCAATAAGAAGACTGGATGCTATGGCTAGACAAACAGGTAAACACAGCGCTAAAAAATCGCTGTTGGGAAGCATTGCTGTGGCATTAGCTATCTCTTTTACAGGATATTTATTTATTACTAACTTGCGTATTAATCGTACAGCGTTTGTTACATCAGACACCGGTCAGATGGTAGAAAGAAATTCTCAAAGAGCAAAAAGCTTAAGAGAAGATGTTAAAGAGCTAGATTCACAGGTAAATCTTCTAAACAAAACTTTAACGAATAATACAAATGATGCAGATTCTTCCGACGACACTGGTGCTAGCACAATACTCCCAGCAATACAGGGACCTGGAATTAGTGTTACACTAAACGATTCACCACTGTGGAAAACAGCCGTAAACGGGTCTGGAAGCTCCGCAAACATAAATGACTACGTAATACACCAACAAGACATAGAAGCGGTGGTAAATGCCCTTTGGAGAGGTGGAGCAGAGGCAATAACAATCCAAGACCAACGCATACTATTCAATTCTGCTGTTGTTTGTATCGGAAATGTGCTTATGCTACAAGGTCATCAGTACTCGCCACCGTATAGAATATCTGCTATTGGCTCAATCGAAGACATGGTAGATGCGCTGGATGACTCTCCAGCAATTCGAACATATAAAGACTATGTCAGCGGTTTTGGGTTGGGATGGAAAGTGGAAAAAAAGAGTAATCTAAAATTCGCAGAATCTTCTGCACTTTTACAGCCGCTACGATATGCTTCGGTTCCAAAAGATGCCGATTTTATTAGTAGTAATATTTCGCCACAACACCATTCCAACAGGCAATAAAGGAGTAACATGAAGCGTTCTAACAATATGCACGAACGTAGCGAAACTAAACACGGCAAAACCAGTATTATCTGGCAAGCAGTTGGTGTTGTAGGAGAACTTCTTATTTCTTTCGCTGTTATTTGTGCACTGTATATTGTCTGGCAGATGTGGTGGACGGGTGCACAAGCTGAACATATACAAGTTGAAACACGTCAATCTGTTTCTTGGACAAACCCTGCTGCTGGTCCTAAAACAAAAATTGCTCTTCCTCAAGTAGACAATCCTCCTAAATTACAGGGCGTCAAACACGGAGATCTTCTAGCGCGAATCTATATTCCACGCTTCGGTGATCAATGGGAGCGTAATGTTATTGAAGGTGTAGATATGGAGATACTTAATCGTCGAGGATTAGGTCATTATCCTAAAACTGAGTTGCCTGGAGAAATCGGAAACATTACAATTATTGGTCACCGCAATGGTTATGGTCAGCCTCTTGCGGATGTTGATAGGTTCCAAAAGGGAGATTCTATTATTCTTCGAACTAAAGATTATTGGTTCGTTTACAAATACATTACTCACAAGATTGTTAGACCAGAACAGGTTGAGGTTCTTGACCCAGATCCAATAAACCATAGTAAAGAGCCAAAGAAACGCATGATCACCATTATTACATGCGAACCTAAGTTCTCTACACCTAAGTTCCGCTTTGTTAGCTTTGGAGAGCTTGACTATTGGGCTAAAGTTTCTGACGGTATTCCAAAAGAGCTTTCTACTTTAGATGAAAACGGAAAAGTTAAGTTTGTTAATAACGAGCAACAATCTTTGATCTCTCATCTCGATTCGCTTGTTCCGCTTATGATTGGCGCGCTGATAGTTTATTTGATTATCTTTGCTGCTGGAGCTATTGCATGGCAGTGGCCATTAAGACGCGAGATTAAAGCAGGTCTAAAGCCAAAGCCTGAATTCAGCATCTTTGGCGGACTCATGAGGCTACAGCCTGGAATTCTTCCAGTGAGATTAATTCTCTCCTTAATTATCTACCTAATATGCATTATGATACTTATGCAATGGGTATACCCGTTTGTTTCGGCAAATATACCATTCTTAAGAGAAATGTCTGCATACACAGCAACGCCTTACTAAAGGGTAAGTAGATAATAAGTAAGTAGATAAGATTAATAAATAATAAAAATCAGGGTTAGGATGATTTCTTAACCCTGATTTTTTCGTATAAGATTAGATAATCTACTTTTGGTTTATGTACAAGAACTAACTAAAACACGTGGACATTAAGCATGCACTTAATTAACATATGCATTTAATTAATATAAAAAGCCAGTAAGCTTATTAAACTTACTGGCTTTATGCTTTGCTTTTTACAAACCTGTATCTGTTGTTGTAGTAGATGTAGATGGGGCTTCAGTAGAAGGTTTATTCAAATCTAATCCCGTACCTGGCTTTGTAAGGTCCGATGAAGGAGTAGCAGATTTCACAGTCAAAGTGATTGTTGAACCTTTGTCAATCTTTGCTCCTTCTTTTTCAGACATTCCAGTAACTATGTCATCATCTTTAGCTGATGCATCAGATGCAACAACCTTAAAGCCTTTTGCTTCCAATACTTGTTTAGCCTGCTTGAAAGTTACAGTGCCAACAGCCAAACGAGGAACTTCAACTTTAGGCTTTCCTTTAGAAACATATACTGTTACAGAGCTATGAGGCTTTACTGCAGCACCAGAAGATGGGTTCATCTTGGTCACAGTTCCTTCAGATGCAGTATCAGATTCTTCCTCAACAACATTTACAGTAAAACCAAGATTTTGCAATTCGCTTGTTACAACATCCTTAGATTGTCCAACTAAACCATCAGGGATCTTTGTAAGACCAGAAGAAATGTATAAGGTAACCATAGACCCCTTGTCTGCAAACGAATCTGCAGAAGGATCTGTACGAGTAACATGATTCTTCTTAACTTCCGTGCTATCTTCTACACGAACATTAGATATCTTAAATCCAGCACGTTCAAGAGCTTTACGTGCTACATCTTGCGATTTACCAGTAACATCTGGAATCTTAGTAGACTGTGGACCTACAGAGAACCATACGCTTACTCTAGATCCTGAAGAAACTTTAGCTCCACCTTTAGGAAGCTGTTTTGTAAAAGTTCCTTCTGGTTGAGAAGATTTATCATCTTCCAAAATATCTGGGATAAGACCAAGAGCTCGCAACTTTTCGCGAGCGGCATCCTGCGTTGTTGTTTCTGTAAATGTAGGAACTACAACTTCTCCAGCAAGTTTACTGCGATTCAAAACAAATAAAATTCCAGCAACAATAATTGCGCAAACTACAGCAGATATAACGGAAGTAATAACAATTCTCTTGCTTCTTTTTGCTCTATTAGCTGCAAGCTGCGCTGCTCTAGTGTTATAACCAGTATTTTGAGTATAAGGCTCAAATTGACCTGTAATAGCACCAAAGCTTTGAGTTGATGCGGTATCAGCATTGTTCATTGCTTGTGTTGCAGCATTCTGCTCAGCCTGCTTTCTAGCACGCATATTAGCCAAATCCGTCAGAGGATTAAATGCTGCAGCAACAGGAACACCACCATTCATAAAAGCCAATATGTCATTTTTAAATTCTGCGGCAGTTGCATACCTATTCTGACGGTCCTTCGCCATTGCTTTGGCACAAATCTTATCCCACATAACAGGAAGACCAGGAACAAGCGTACTTAATGGCGTTGCAACCTCAGACACATGCTGATACGCAATTGCAACAGCTGAATCACCTGTAAAAGGAGGTCTACCAGTTAGCATCTCATATAAAACACAGCCAGCAGAATATAAGTCAGATCTCATATCTACTTGTTCTCCACGAGCCTGTTCAGGAGACAAGTATTGAGCAGTTCCAACCACACCCTGTGATTGTGTCATTGTTGTTGCAGAATCGTCCAATGCCCTAGCGATTCCAAAATCCATAACTTTGACGATGCCCTGCTCGGAAATCATAATATTTCCAGGCTTAATATCCCTATGAATCACACCCATTCTGTGCGAATACTCAAGAGCATTAAGAACTCCGAGCATAACTTGTTCAGAATCTCTTTGACTCAAAGCACCATTCATTTTAAGAATATCGCGTAAAGTTTTACCCTTAACATATTCCATAACAAGATATGGCAGATGCTCTTCTACACCATTGTCATCTTCTACAGATTCTTCTCCAGAATCATAAATATTAACTATGTTAGGATTGTTCATCTGAGCAATTGAATGTGCCTCTCTGCGGAATCTAGATAAGAAAATCTCATCATTTGCCAGATCAGAACGCATAATTTTAACCGCAACAGTACGACCAAGACGTTTATCTTCTGCGATTCTCACCTCGGCCATTCCGCCACGACCAATTAATTCACCTAATTGATACCGTCCATTCGCTAATGAGGTAGGCATTGTGTTACTCATTGCTGCTCCTTGCGGTTGTTATTGTTTAAAATGTTAATAATATTCACTTGAGTTTTTGGAACACTTCTCACGCTACGAGCAGGACGCTGAACAGCGGAAGAAGGTACTGAGTTTTTATTATTAAATGCTGTTTGTTGATCTAAAAGTCTTCTTTCTATTTTCGAAAGAACTTTTGACACCACTAGAGCATCTTTAGGTCTGTCTTTTGGATTTTTAGAAAGCATTGACATTACAAACTGTCTTAATTGGATATCAACACTATCTGGAAGAGGTGGAACAGGATCGTTAACATGAGCTGCTGCAATATCTACAGGAGTAGCTCCAGTAAATGGTCTGTGTCCACAAAGTCCTTCGTAAGCAACAACTCCGAGAGAATATATGTCAGATTGAGCAGTAGCTTGTTCTCCTTGAGCTTGTTCTGGAGAAATATATTGAGCCGTTCCTACTACCATTCCATCCTGAGTTATTTGTTCTTGATCACTAGAATAAGAAACACCAAAATCTGTTATTTTTACACTTCCAGTATCAGAAACCATAATGTTTGCTGGTTTAACGTCTCTGTGTATAACACCATGAGAATGAGCTACAAAAAGACCTCTAGCTGTTTGAATAAGAATAGGAAGCAAACGAGTTGGTTCCACAGTTTTTTCTTTATGATACAAATCTGCTAAAGATTTACTAGGCACATACTCCATAATCAGGAAGCCAATACCATCATGCTCATAATAATCAAATAATGCCGCAATATTAGGATGTGCTAAATTGGCTGAATTATGTGCTTCTGCGCGAAGTCTACGCAACTTAGCTTCAACATTGTTAGTGTCTGTTCTAAGAGCTTTAATTGCTACAATTCTGCCAAGCTGTATGTCAAAACCTTTCCATACTTCGCCCATACCGCCTTGTGCAAGACGTCTATCTAACCTATATCGATGATGAACTAACTGTCCTTCAACAAGTTTCATTGCTTAAGAGCCTCCTTCATCACCTGCTTCATAATAGGTCCTGCAGTATAAGTTCCATATGTGTTCGCATTATGAACTACTACTGCTATAGCTATTTTAGGGTCTTCTGCTGGGGCAAATCCAATTACCCACCCATTTGCAGACTGATTTTTTACACCAATCTGCGCTGTTCCAGTTTTTGCTGCAACATGAATATTTGGTAGAGAAAGATTTGAATTTTCTTTAACTACTACACTTTGCATCATACTATTAAGTTTTGCAGCTGTCTGTGCACTAATAGCTTGGCTCATAACAGTAGGACTTGTTTGCGATATAACAGACAAATCACTAGATCTTACGCAATCAACCAAAGTTGGTTTCATAAGAGTTCCATTATTAGCTATAGCCGACGCAATCATAGCATTTTGAAGCGTAGTAATCTTTGCATCTCCTTGACCTATAGATTCTAGAGCTAATTTATCTTGAGATGGTTTAGTAGAAAGTAATGATGTTACTACTCTCATAGGGAAACCAGTTGAATCTGATCCATCTAAAGTAAATGAGCTAAAGAATCCAAATTTCTTAGCTTGCTTTATTATTGCGTCAGACCCTAACGATATTCCTAACTGTGCAAAAGCAGTATTTGAAGAATAAGCTAAGGCATCTTCAAATGATATTTGTCCGTTAACTCCATTTGCAGGAACAACAACATTTGTTAAATGTGTTCGAGTTCCAGGAAGAGTGTAGCTTGATCCAGCTGGAATCTGAGTATTTAAATCATATTTTCCAGATTCTAACGCTGCAGCAGCAATAAGTGTTTTTAAAGTAGATCCCGGTGCATACAGTTCAGAAATGGAACGATTAAGCATCGGATTATAAATATTAGATATAAGATCCTTGTAAGACCTATTTACAGAAGAAATATTGTGAGAAGCAAGAAGGGAAGGATTGTAACTTGGAGTGCTAACCATTGCTAGTATTCGTCCAGTTTTTGGCTCTATAGCAACTAAAGCGCCTTCTTTATTTTTTAGTAGATTATATGCAAGAGTCTGAAGCTTAGTGTTAATAGATGTTTCTATTGAAGCACCCCTATTTTCTGCTCCAGTAAACAATGACTTAAACTTTTGAAGGAATAAAGCATCTGACTGTCCACTTAAAAGCTCATTCCTTGACGCTTCTATTCCTCTATCAGCTCTTTGACTTATTGAATAATATCCTGTAATCGGAGCATAAACTTCACCATTGAAATATGAGCGCTGATAAACAAAAGCATCTTTAGATGGATCAGATTTTGCTAATACTGTTCCATCAGACGCAAGTATTGCTCCTCTAGGAGACCCAAATTCATGGTATAGTGCTCGCCTATTTCTAGGATCTGAATTTAACTCGTTTGCTTTTATAGAAGTTATATAAGTACTAGAAACACAAAGTATTACGAATAATATTATTACTGCAGTAAAAATCTCTTTTAAACATTTATTCATAGCTTTCACCTCCATCTTCTTTAAGATCAGAGGCTTTATTTTCTCTCTCCCTAAGTTCTCGTTCTCTTAAGGCAGCTAAAGCTTCGTATTGGAAAGTATCAGACATAACAGCAGTTTCAGGCTTATTTGCAGCATTAGAGATAACAATCAAAATAGCAGCAAGCAAATAATTTGCCATTAATGATGATCCTCCAGCAGCCATATATGGCATTGTTAAACCAGTTAAAGGAATTACAAGAGTAATACCTCCAACAACAGTAAAAACTTGGAAAGCCATTGTAAAAACTAAACCAGATGCAAGGAGTTTTCCAAAACCATCCTTGATTTTCATTGCCGTTATCATACCCGAAGCAATAATAATCAAGTAAAGCATTAATACTATGAACAACCCAGTCAATCCTAATTCTTCACCCACTGAAGCGTAAATAAAATCAGAATTAGCAAGAGGTGTCAAAGATGGGTGACCTTGCCCTAATCCTGTTCCTGTAACACCACCAGCTGCCAATCCAAATAATCCTGTAACAATCTGAGCAGAACCACCTGGGAATCTATTGTAAATAACTGGGTCATACGGATTAAGCCAAGCATCTACTCTATACTGCACGTGAGCAAATAATTTAACAGCTACAAAGCATCCAATCATGAATGCTATAAATCCAATTGCAAGCCAACCTTTTCTGCCTGTAGCAACATACAACATAGAAACAAACATTGCAAAGAACATTAAAGATGTTCCTAAATCATGTTGTACAACAAGAACGCACATTGATGCAGCCCAAACAAGTGCAATAGGACCCATGTCTTTAAATCGCGGAAGATGCACGCCTAAAATCTTTTTTCCGCCAACAGCAAGCCTGTCTCTATGGTCAAACAAATATGCTGCAAAGAAGAATGCTAAGAATAACTTTGCAAATTCTCCAGGTTGAAGAGTGTGGTTACCAAAACCAATCCATATTCTTGCTCCGCCAATTTCCTTACCAACTATAGGAAGCATTGGAGATAGTAACAATATAAAACCTATTATCATGCTTACATACGAAAAACGTCTAAGTATTCTGTAATCTTCAAGAACAAGCACAAAAATTATTGACAAAACAAGAGCAACACAAACCCATATAAGCTGTTTCATAGCAATATCTGTATTGTGCTGTTTATCTATCCTAGCAATCATTACTGTGCCGATAGTTGTAAGCAGAAGCATACATGGCAATATAACTTGACTACAATAAGGTTTTTTTACTATTAAAACTCCCCATAGAACCAAGTATAAGGCTGTTGTAAAAGTAAGCATTCCAATATAATCTGCTGGAATATATCCATTAATCCTCAAAAACATCTGCAAAAATGCTAATGAAGATATAATTATGGAAAACAGAAGTAGAGAAATTTGTTTAATTCTAATACTCAACATATTCATGAGGTTTTACCCCCTGAATCAGAGTCTGAATTTACAACTCCACTATTATTGCCATCTTTATCGTCTAAACTAGATTTAGCGCTTTTTTGTTTATTACTGTGTTTTTCAATTTCTCTAGCACGCATTTCACGTCTTATTAATTTTGCGTGTCCTCTAGCTTCTTTAAGACTGCTAAAACTTATTCCTTCATCGAGTTGATCTTGCCAAGATTTATCTAGTTTTTTTA
Source organism: Gardnerella sp. DNF00109 (assembly GCF_049262845.1). Taxonomy (NCBI): domain Bacteria; kingdom Bacillati; phylum Actinomycetota; class Actinomycetes; order Bifidobacteriales; family Bifidobacteriaceae; genus Gardnerella; species Gardnerella sp. DNF00109. The sequence goes on along the minus strand of NZ_CP058406.1, from coordinate 13,971 downwards.
CTCTAATATCTGTTTCTTCGATCTGATGAGAAAGTTCTAAACCAAAAATATTTGTAGGAACACCTTGGTAAATAACTACTCTATCGTTACCTTTACCAATGTAATACTGCTTTTGAGTCCACGAATATACAAGATATGCCCCAGAAGCAACAATAGAGCATATTACAAGTATTGCGAAAGCAACTCCTATTCTCATCCATCTTTTTCTAATCTTATTTGCTTTATGTGCTTCAGCTTGTTCTCTTTTTACAGCTCTAGCAACATCTGGATCTCTAGGATCAGTTGAGATTCTTCCATTCTTCTTTTTTACAATAGGAATCTCATTTGTATCTGTAGACCTAAGTTCTTCTTCATTTCTTAAGTGAGAAGGCTGAACTAAACGAGTTGTTTCAACTTTTTCAACATCTTTTTCACTCGACTTTTCACCATCTTGTATAAGAGCAGCGGCTCTTTGAGCAGGTGAATTTTTACCTTCTCGCAACACTGGTGTGGAAGATACTGCCTTATTAACAATATCTGCTATCGATTCCAAATCCTTACTTGCAGCACCGCCAATCAATGGTGTTTGGTGAGGTAAATCAAAAGCATCTGCGTCTAGTGCCAAAGTCGCATCTGCAATAACAGCTGTGGCATTATCAGTACTTCCAGCTTTAAGAGCCATTGAAACAAGTTTTTGAGCACATTCTTCTTGATTAGATACACTGCTCATAACTTCTTGAATAGTGGAATCTTCTAATACTCCACATACTCCATCTGAACAAAGCAACCAGCGATCTGAAGGATGAGCTAATCGAATTGCCATATCTGGGCGTGGATCAATATCAAAATCACCCAATACTCGCATAACAACATTGCGTTGCGGATGATTTCTTGCTTCTTCTGGAGTAATATGACCAGTATCAATTAAATGTTGAACATAACTATGGTCACAAGTCATTCTTATAAGATGATTATCTCGCAACAAGTAGGCTCTAGAATCACCTAAATGCGCAAGAACCCAGTATCCGTTTACTAAAGAAACAGCTGTTACTGTCGTTCCCATGCCAGCAAGACGTCTTTCACGCTTAGCTTTTCCAACAATCGCGTCGTGAGCTGCCATAATTGACGTTTCCATCATAGAAGAAACAGCTTTTACATCATTTGGTCTTGAATCCTGCTCAATATGAGCTAAAGATCTTATTGCAATAGTGGACGCCGTATCTCCACCAGCATGGCCACCCATACCGTCACAAATAGATGCTAAACGCTCTCCTGCGAACGCTGAGTCTTGATTATTACTACGAACTGTACCAACATCACTAACAGCCGTGGAATACATAAACAACGCTTTATCAATAAATGAAGCTTTATTAAAATTATTTTCTTTATCTCGATTAGTGTTTTTATTATTTAAAGAATTATATACAGTATCGGAATTTCTACTATCAATGTCTGAATCTAATTGTGTCATATAATCACCTCAATTCAAACATTGTTGCGCCAATTCGCACAGAAGTGCGTGGTTGCAAAACGACTGGTTCATTAACTCTATTATGACCAATCATAGTTCCATTAGTACTGCCCAAATCTTCAAGTACCCAAGATTTTACAGATTGATTAAAATAAACACGAGCATGATGAGACGATACAAATTCGTCATTTAAAACTACAGTATTGTTTGCTGATCTTCCAAGAGTTACACCAGATGGTTCAAGAGGGAAGGATGATCCAGCCAAAGGACCATCAATAATAACAAGTAAAGTAGGATTTTCTGAAAGTTTATTAGATTCTTCATTCCTAGAAACTATATTATTTTGATTATTTTCACTACTTGAATTACTTGGCTTACGACGATACTTATTCTTAAAAGAACGAGACTTTTTAGGACTAAAAATCTCAATATCTCTACGAAGAGAACGAACAGCAAACCACACGAATACCCACAAAAGTACTAAGAAACTGTACTTAAGTATAGCAAAAGTTAACTCGGTTAATATCATGCGCGTACTCGTATCTCTTTATATATTCGTCTATTACTCCTGATCTTGTGATGAAGCCCAATAGAAAATACGAGTACGTCCGATAGTTATAGTATTTCCATCTAAAAGTGTTGCTGCTGGAGTTTGATGTCCTTCAACATAAGTTCCATTAGTAGAACCAAGATCTCTAGCAATAACACCATCAGGCGTAATATCTATTCCAAGATGTCGACGAGAAATACCAGGATCGTCAATAACAATATCGCAGCCAGATCCTCTGCCTAATATAGTGCGATCCTTTGTTAACAAATATCTATTTCCATTAATTTCAAGCATTGGATGATTTTCTGACTGCTCTTGAGTTGTTACAGGAACAGCATTTCCTGGAACAGAGTCAGAAATCAAATTGAAATTACCTTTAGCAAGATCTGTGTCTTCTTCAAAAATAACTGCAACAGGCCCAACAAATGCATAATGCTGGCTTTTTGCATATTGTGTAAGATTATCTGCAAGCTCGTTAGCTAAAGCTTCACTACCAAGCTGATCAAAATCTGGCGTACTAAGTTTAAAATGATATTCATTCGGAGCAACTGTACGATCGCGATCAATTGGCATAGATTGATTATCAATCTCTCGCTCTAATGCACTGGAAAGATCAACAGGCTGCAAGTCTTTAGAGCCGAATTTTGCGAAGACCCCGTTCATTGCACCTTCAACGCTCTTCTCAAGTCGGTCAAGCATGCTCATTGTAAACCCTTTCTATCTTTTCCTCATATTACTCGTCACCTCGTACGGTGTTCAACTTATTACATTCGTATATTAATACTTGTTTTAATCAATATTCTTTTATATTACAAAATCATCCATCAAATCATCCATTTAAATAAATAAACACGCATACTCATAATACATATTTATCATATATATTTCTAAGTGTAATCTTTAACTATGAATCAAAAAAATCAGTTTTATGACTTTTGGCAAAAAATAGTAGATAATAAAAAGTCTTCTATTGTTTTACTTCTTGCCATTTTAATCCCTTGCATTGGTAAAGGGGTGCTTGTTATGAGTGAGGAAAGATCTTTAGAAACAGGCATAGTTGCATTTTTCCACAATTATTCCCCATCTTTCATAATGTCTATTTCAAAGATTCTCGCAATAATTTTTTCTACAAAATGTTGCATAGTCATACTTCTTGTTTTATCTATTATTTCTTACTTTATTAAAAGAAATTGGCGTATAACTCTTACACAACTTGTTATTTCTCTTTTGCCTATGGTTTATATTTTTGCAATTAAATTCATAGTTCATAGACCTAGGCCTTTTATTGGAGTAAAGGTTAAACTTCCACCAGATCCAAGTTTTCCAAGTGGTCATACTGCAGCAGCTGTTGCGATTTGCGCTATGATTCTTATGATTCTTTATGTATCTAATAAATCATTGTTAAAACTTGGCTTGATAATAAGCATTGTTGTTGTTGTAATAGTGGCTCTTTCTAGGCTTGTTGTTGCAGCTCACTTCCCTACTGACGTTATAACTTCTGCAATAATGTATCCAATATTAGTTATGTATAATCTTGATTTCTTTAAAAACAGTAGTTTTATTAATAGAAAAATATTAAAAAGATAAAGGTAAATAAACAATGTTTAATGGTTTTAAAAAATTTATTGCTCGTGGCAGCGTTATCGACATGGCAGTCGGTGTTGTTATGGGCGGTGCTGTTACAGCAGTTGTTAATTCAATAGTTAAAAATATTATTAATCCTCTTATAGCAATAATTTTTGGAAAACCAGATTTAGATGGTGTTCTAACAATAACAATAAATGGTGCAACTATTTCGTTTGGTGCTGTTATTGGATCTGTATTAAATTTCCTTATTATTGCTGTAGCTGTTTACTTTTTCATAGTTTTGCCTATTAATAAATTGAGAGAAATGGGTGTTAATTTCTTAAATATTGAAAAAGAAAAAACAGATGAAGAAAAACGCAAGGAACGTGAAGAAAAAATGATTAAAGTATTGGAAGATATTAGAGATTCTGTTTCTAAGTAAAAATGCTTTGATTTTAATTTAAAAATTCCCCCGCTAGTCTAAATAAGATTAACGGGGGAATTTTTGATTATTTTATTTTAACTCACTTATTTTAATCATCGCCAAGAGTTAGATGGATTCCACCAACTAATGAACCAACAACGTTATATAGCAAAGCACCAATTGCAGAAAGTAGTGTTAAAATAACTATTTCCACAACAGAAAGAATTGTTACAGCACTTAAAATTGTTGGAAGAGAGAATACATCAGCAAGATTAAAACCGTTGCTATTCAAACCTGTTGATGAAACAATCTGAGTTACTTGATCAAAAACACCAACCATGTTTAGAAATAGCCAAACTAATCCTGCTGCAATTACTTGAATTATTCCTCCAGCTACGCTAAGAAGAAAAGTAACTTTTGCAACAGACCACGCATCTACCCTAACTAAGGAAAGACTCATTCTTCTAGCACGCGGCTGACTAGTTTTTCTCTTGGTATAACCATTAGATTCAAAACTAGCTGTTCCACCAATTGTTCTTGGAGAATTAGTGTTAGGTTCGCCATTAACTTTGCTATTGGACGTTTCAAAATCCTCACTCATCTAAGTTCCTTCTGCTAGTATTTTCTTCTACTTCTTCATTCTTATTTTCACTTTCATCATCTCTTTCCTCATTACGAGCTATAGAGATGATTTCGTCACCCTTATCTGGCTTAGCTAAAGTCACACCCTGAGTTGTTCTACCAGTGCGCTTAACTTCGTTAACATCAGAGCGAATTACCTTACCAGACTTCATAATTGCCATTACTTGATCTGTTTCTTCAACGATCAAGGCACCAACCAAAGAACCGCGACCTTCTGCAAGTTGAACAGCTTTAACACCGTATCCGTTTCTTCCTTGCAAACGATACTCTTCAATAGCGGTTCTCTTAGCAAAACCTTCATTAGTAACAACGAGAAGATCTTTACTTGTTTCTACAGATACAACATCCATATCAAGTAATTCGTCGCCTTCTCTAAATCGCATGCCTTGAACGCCTGCAGTTTGGCGGCCCATTGGTCGAAGTTGCTCATCATCTGCTCTAAACTTCAAGCTCATTCCAAGCTTAGAAACAAGAATAATGTCATCTTCTGAATTGCACAAAGCTGCACCAATCAACTCATCAGCAGGTTCGCCTGTTTCTTCATTAGTCATTAGTCGAACAGCAATCAAACCACCTTGACGTGGAGAATCATATTCTTGTAAAGCAGTTTTCTTAACTTTTCCAGAACGAGTTGCCAAAACCAAATACTTCGCTACATCATAATTTGGAATTGATAACACTGCTTGAATTGTTTCTCCAGGAGTAAATTGAAGCAAATTAGCAACATGCTGTCCTTTAGAATCTCTTGATCCTTCTGGAAGCTCATATGCTTTAATGCGATAAACGCGTCCGCGATTAGTAAAGAACAACAACCAATTGTGTGTAGAAGTTAAGAAGAAGTGATCTACAACATCATCTTCACGAAGCTTTGCACCCTTAATGCCTTTGCCTCCGCGGTGCTGAGCACGATACTCGTCTGCTTTTGTGCGCTTAATATAGCCTGCACGAGTTACTGTAACAACAACATTTTCTTCGGCAATAAGATCTTCAACATTCATTTCTCCCGAGAATGGAAGAATCTTAGTTCTACGCTCATCACCATACTTAGCAACAATTTCATCAAGCTCATCGCCAACAATTTTGCGCTGGCGCTCTGGGCTTGCAAGAATATCGTTGTAATCTTCAATCTTGCGCATTAATTCTTCATGCTCGTCAAGAATCTTTTGACGTTCCAAAGCTGCAAGTCTACGAAGTTGCATTGCAAGAATAGCATCTGCTTGAACATCATCAACATCAAGCAAATTCATCAAACCAGTACGAGCAGAATCAACATCTTTAGAAGATCTAATTAAAGCCACAACTTCATCGATCATATCCAAAGCTTTCAAATAGCCTTGCAAAATATGATCTCGCTCTTCTGCCTCACGCTTTAAGTAGCGTGTACGCCTATCAATAACTTCAAGCTGATGACTTACCCAATGACGAATAAACGCGTCTAAACTCAAAGTGCGCGGCACACCATCAACCAAAGCAAGCATGTTAGCGCCGAAAGTTTGCTGAAGCTGCGAATGCTTATACAAGTTGTTCAAAACAACTTTTGGAACAGCATCTCGCTTAAGAACAAGCACTAAACGCTGACCAGTACGGCCAGACGTTTCATCGCGCATATCTGCAATGCCTTGAATCTTTCCATCTCGCACAGCTTCCCTAATAGAAGCAGCTAAGCGATCAGGATTAACTTGGTATGGAAGCTCGGTGACAACCAAGCACATACGTCCCTTAATTTCCTCGGTATTAACTACTGCTCGCATTGTAATTAATCCGCGGCCTGTACGGTAAGCTTGCTCAATTCCCTTGTGACCTAAGATAGTTGCTCCAGTAGGGAAATCAGGTCCTTTAATTCTCTGAATTAAAGCTTCTAGAAGTTCGGAATTGCTAGCATCTGGGTGGTCCAAAGCCCAATGTACGCCATCTGCAACCTCACGCATATTATGAGGCGGAATATTTGTTGCCATACCAACAGCAATACCAGCAGAACCATTAACTAAAAGATTCGGGAAACGAGCTGGCAAAACTGTTGGTTCTTGAGTTTTACCATCGTAGTTTGGCAAGAAATCAACAGTATCTTTGTCAATATCTCGAACCATTTCCATAGCAAGAGGCGCCATACGGCATTCCGTATAACGCATTGCTGCTGCAGGATCATCACCTGGGGAACCAAAGTTTCCTTGACCATCAACAAGCATGTATCTCATTGACCAAGATTGAGCCATACGAACCAAAGTGTCATAGATAGCAGAATCACCATGAGGATGATACTTACCCATAACGTCGCCAACAACGCGAGAGCACTTGTTGTACCCTCTATCTGGCCTATAGCCGCCATCATACATAGCGTAAATAACACGACGATGCACTGGTTTTAAGCCATCTCGAACATCTGGTAAAGCGCGCTCAACAATAACAGAAAGTGCATAAGCAAGATATGATTCGCGCATTTCCTGCTGCAAATCCATGTGCTTTACGCGAGCACCTTTCATTAAGCCGTAATCAGTATTATCTGATTCTTGCGGACTTTGTGGTTCCATAGACCCATCAGGCAACTGATCTCTATATTCACCATCATTAGCGGCGTTTATTTCGTCTACCACTGCTATTCCTTCTTATTTATATTTTAAAGTTTATTTTGCTTTATTTTTACGTTGATTTATTAACTATTTTTAAGCATCAATAAATCTTGCATCATGAGCATTACGTTGAATAAAGAGCCTACGAGGTTCCACTTCGTCTCCCATAAGCATTGAGAATGTCTCATCAGCTCGAGCAGCATCTTCAATATGAATTTGCTTTAAGATTCTGTGTTCAGGGTCCATCGTTGTTTCCCACAGCTCCTGATAGCTCATCTCACCCAAGCCCTTGTATCGCTGAATACCTTCGCCTTTAGGAAGTTGTCTGCCTGCAGCTTTACCTTCTGCAAGAACTCGATCACGCTCAGCATCGGTATAAACAAAGTCATGTGCTCCCTTGCTCCACTTCAAACGGTAAAGAGGCGGCATAGCAACATAAACGTATCCTGCTGTAATCATTGGACGCATATAGCGGAAGAACAGTGTTAAATTCAATGTAGCAATATGAGCGCCGTCAACATCAGCATCAGCCATAATAATGACTTTGTGATATCGAACCTTACTTAAATCGAAGTCTTCACCATAACCGCCTCCAACAGCAGTTATTAAGGATTCAATAGTTTCCGACTTCATCATTCGATCAATTGAAGCGCGCTCAGTATTCAAAATCTTACCGCGCAAAGGCAAAATCGCTTGAGTAATAGGATCTCGTCCTTGAATTGCGGAGCCACCTGCGGAATCACCCTCAACTATAAACAGCTCGCATTCTTCTGGATTATTAGACTGGCAATCCTTCAATTTATCTGGCATTCCAGCAGTTTCAAAGATTGACTTTCTACGCGTATTTTCGCGAGCTTTCTTAGCTGCAATACGTGCACGAGAAGCTTCAATTGCTTTTTGAATAATGTTCTTTGCTTCACTTGGATGAGCGTCGAACCAATCTCCAAGCTTTTCAGTCATTACTCGCTGAACAAAGGTTTTAGCTTCAGAATTGCCAAGCTTGGTTTTAGTCTGACCTTCAAACTGTGGAGTTGTAAGCTTTACTGAAACAACTGCTGTTAATCCTTCTCGAACATCGTCACCAGAAAGATTAGTATCTTTTTCTTTTAAGATATTCTTTTCTCGAGCATAACGATTTACAAGAGATGTAAGTGCAGCTCGGAATCCTTCTTCGTGAGTACCACCTTCAGTAGTTGAAATAGTGTTAGCAAAAGTGTGAACTGCTTCCGAATATGCAACAGTCCATTGCATAGCAATTTCGGCAGAAATACCAATTTCAAGATCTTCAGCCTCAAAATCAATAACATCTGGCTCTACAGGAACAGCTTTTCGAGATTTAACCAAGTAGTCAACGTAATCTTTAATTCCGTGATCATACTTGTAGCTAACGCTTTGATGCTTTTCTTCACTAGTTGATTCATTTTCTCCTGTGACTTCGTCCCCTGCTTCATCAGGCTTGCGCAAATCAGTTAAAGAAATCTTCAATCCTTTGTTTAAGAAAGCCATCTGCTGGAATCTAGATCGCAAAGTTTCAAAATCGTATGTAGTTGTTTCAAAAATAGCACCATCTGGCCAGAATGTTACGGATGTACCAGTAGATTCACCTTCTTCCATTGGCTTTCCTTTTTCCAATGGTGCTGTTGGATGCTGATCTACATACGTTTGAGTCCAATGGAACCCTTGACGACGAACTTCAATTTCTACGCGTGTAGAAAGTGCGTTAACAACGGATATACCAACGCCATGCAAACCACCAGAAACGGCGTATCCGCCGCCGCCAAACTTTCCACCAGCGTGAAGCTTAGTCATAACCGTTTCAACACCAGAAACGCCTTCTCCTGGTACTTCGTCAACTGGAATGCCTCTACCATCATCTACAACTTTTATTGCATTGTCTGGCAATATTGTCACTTCAATGTGAGAAGCATAACCAGCCAAAGCCTCATCAACCGAATTATCTACAATCTCGTATACAAGGTGGTGTAAGCCTCTTGGACCAGTTGAACCAATGTACATACCTGGTCTGATTCGGACTGCTTCTAATCCTTCGAGAACGCGAAGATCGCTAGCATCATAATGTTCAGGAGAAAGTGAATCATCAAGCTGAGCGTCATCGAGTTTATGTTCTTCAACAGAATTTTCCATTGAATTATCTTCAGTGTTTAACACTTTAGATCCCTTCCCGTATTACCTCATGCCAAGAGGCATTTACGAGGTCGATACACGCTAGAAAGCACAAAAAAGGGGTTTCTAGCGATTTAACTATATTACATAACATTCTACACATGCATAATGACCGCTCTTTATTAAGAGCCGTTATTAGTGATTCTTAATATTAAACCTACTATTTATTGATTTTTTGCCTGTTTTTTGCAAAGATGGACCAACTATTTTGACTTCTTTAATATTAATATTTTTTGAATATTCAAATATTTTTTTCTCAAGCATAGGTTTGCAGTAGCTAAGTTGTGTATACCAAACGTTTGATTTTGTTCTAACTATTAAAATACCGTCTTTTATTTGATCTATATAACAATTTAAAGATGCACTTTTACCAACTATTTTCCACCAATCTTCTCGCATTCTTGCTATAGCAAGCGGCTCATTCCAATGTTTTTTATTAGCAAAATTACCTAGCAACGAATAAAGATTTTGTGGATCCCTACCAGGTTTTCCAAAACTTTCCCAAGCTTTATAAGCGTTTTGCTCGTTTATTGTTTTCTTTTCTCCCCTTTTTTCTATAGGAGAAAAAACAATCTCAGGAAGCTTTCTAGTGTCTAATTTTAATAATTTATTTACGGGAATTTTCATTATTTTCCCCTTAACTATTAGAATTATTCTCGATATTATTTTTTCGATTATTAATAATATCTTTTAGTAGATCTTTATGATTAGAGTCAAGATTATTATTAAAGAAATTTTCATCTTGATTATTATTTTTTTCTACTATTTTAGATATATCAATAAATGATTCTTCTGAAAGATTCTCATCTTTTGGTATATCACTTAAGGATGCAACTGTAATAAAAACTTGTTCTTGTTCTTTTGCAAACTCTAAAATTTGTTTTCTTCTAGATTCATCCAATTGTGAAAAAACATCATCCAAAATAACTATTGGTTTTTGATTATTTTTTTCTTCTAAAGTCTTAAATAAAGCCATTTTTAAAGCTAATGCTAGAGTCCATGCTTCACCATTAGAAGCAAATTCTTTTGCAGGATGATTATTTATTAATATTGTAAAATCATCTCTATGAGGACCTATTAGGTTGTATCCTCTAGCAACTTCCCCAGCATAAATTCGTTGAAAATGCTCGCTTATAGCTTTTTGCGGAAAATAATCTTCTTTTGATTCAACTTCTAACTCTTCAAAAGACGGATTATATTGTATCGAAGCAAAATTAGAAGATCGGGAAAGTTTATCTACTATTTTAGGAAAAATTTCATTTAACAAATTTATTATTTTTTTTCGATTTTTTGTAAGAATTATTCCTGATTCAATGAATTTACCCGTCCATATTTCCAAATCAGATATAGGATTATATCCATTTGTTGAACTAGCTAAATTATTATTAGATAGACTTTTAAGAAGATATGCACGTTGTTTTGCAATATGATTATATTCTTGTAAAACTTGTAAATAATTTGGTATTAATAGTGCTCCAGCTTGATCTATAAAAGTCCTACGAATATTAGGATCTGAAAAAATCAAATTTTGATCTCTTGGAGTGAAAGAAATGGATTTAACTAATCCAATTATGTCCTTCATATACAATGATTTTCCACTATTAATTCTTGCTCTGTTAGCTCCTTTTGAATTAATCGTAAGCTCATATGTAGTTTCATCTAAATCATTATTATCAAAATTTTTAGTATTAAGTCGTATGGTAGCACAACTGTTATTGCACTCTATCAGTGGCATCAAAGATGATATTCTATGACTTGTTCCAGTAGATATAACTTCTATAGCTTCAACAATATTAGTTTTACCTAAACCATTTGAGCCAAATAGAACATTAATTTTTGGAGAAAAGTCTAATACACAACTACTCCAAGAACGAAAATGATCTAGTACAAGTCTTGAAACATACATTTATTTATCTTTAAGGATGCATTGGAACAACAAGATATCTGTAATTCATAGACTCATCGCCATCAGCTTCCTGCTGACCATTAAATTCAACAGGCTTAACTGCAGATGTGATTTTTGCATGAACAAATGGCTCGCTTATAGCGCTTAAACCTTCAATTAAATAATTAGGATTAAAAGCAACTATAATATCTTGACCGTCCATGTCTATATCGATAAGTTCTTTTGCTTGAGATTCTGAATCATTTCCAGCACTTAAAGTTAATTCATCCCCAGAGAAAGACATGTAAATAGGAGCATCTTTTTCTGCAACAAGTGCAACTCGCTTAATAGCATTAATAAGCATTGTTCGATTAATAATTGCATGAATAGGATATTCATCAACAAAAAGTCGATCTACAGAAGGAAATTCTCCATCAATTAGTTGAGAAGTACTTACTCTACCAGAATTTTCAAAACCAAGAATAGATGGTTCTTTATCATTTAGGTTTACAATAACATTTTGATGTTCATCTATTGATCGAGAAATATCTCTAAGAATGCTTCCTTTGATTAGGGTAGAAGTATTTATGTCAGAATGTTCTGGTGTCCACTTAAAAGTTGATCTTGCAAGGCGATATCTGTCTGTAGCAGTGAAAGTAACAGAATCATCTTCAAAATGAGCATGAATTCCAGTCAAAACAGGTCTATCTTCTTCTCTTGAAACAGCCACAGAAGCTTGTACTACTGCCTGAACAAAAGTAGGAGCATCTACCTGACCAAGTTTTTCAGGAATTTGTGGTAAATCAGGATATTCTCCTTCAGGCATTAGTTGGAGTGTGAAAGTTGATTTTCCAGAAGAAATAGTAAGAGTAGTTTCATTAGAGGATAAATAGGTTTTTTCTGATGGTAAAGATTTAGTTATATCTGCCATCAATTTGCCTAATACGAGTACACTACCCTGCTCATCTATTCCAGCTTCAACATGATGTCTGCTAGAGAGCTGATAGTTAAAAGCAGAAAGTTGAAGAATTCCATCTTTTGCTTCTAGTTTTAGTCCTGCAAGAATAGGATTAGCTGGTCTAGAATCTATGACTCTAGTTGTCCAAGCTACTGCATCAGCAAAAGAAGCGGAATTAACTTCAACTTTCATTTTTCCTCATTTCTGTTTAAATCTGTGTTTTATTCTATATCATGCTGCCAATTAAAAATCATATTTTATGAAAGTTAGTTGAGTAAGTAATTAAGTATGAATATTAGATAAAAATAAAATAGTAAAAGTAATAAAGGTTGTTAACATGTGGATAAAGTTAAAGAACTGCTGATTTAGAGCCTTTATCCACAATTTAAAAATGTTGACAACACAAAGAGAAGTATGTGCATAAATGCTGAAGTTATCCACATAATTTTCTAGTTTTTATCTTATTAACATTTTTATCGTAGTTAAAAACATTTTATTCACTTTTTAAACGGCGTTTTCCACCAGTTATTCGCAGTTTTTGCCCACATTTGTTACTAACTATGTGGATAACTTTATTTACTTTAATAAACAAATTATGAATAAACTTGTGCAAAACTCTATTTTTTGGAAGGATTTTGTTTCAAACGAACAGTCAATTCCATAACATAGTTATAAATTTCTTGCTTTTCCTGCATTTCGCCACTAATTCTGGTATAAGCATGCATAACAGTGGTATGATCTCTTCCACCAAAAACTTCTCCAATATCAACCAAGCTCATGCTAGTCATTTCTCTAGCTAAATACATTGCAATTTGACGAGCTAAAGCAACATTTTTAGTTCTTGATCTTCCAACCATCTCATCAAAAGTCATATGGAAATATTGAGCAACCTGACCGATAATATCTGTTGGTCTAACTTCAATATCGGATGCAAAAAAGTCCTGTAAAGCTTGCTCAGCTAAAGCCTTACTAACTGGTTGGTTACTAAGAGAAGCAACCGCCGTAACACGAGTTAAAGCGCCTTCAAGTTCGCGAATATTTTCAGTAAAACGTTCCGCAATAAGATCCAAAACATCACTAGGAACATTGGACCCATTCATAGAAGCCATCATTCGTAAAATAGCAATACGAGTTTCTAAATCAGGCGGTTTAATATCTACTGTTAAACCAGATTCAAATCTAGAAATAAGTCTAGATTCAAATCCTCTAAGATTTTTAGGAGCAACATCAGAAGCTATTACGATTCTTTTATTAGCCTGATATAAAGCGTTAAAAGTATGGAAAAATTGTTCAAGAGTTGCTTCTTTACCACCTAAAAATTGAATATCATCGATTAGTAGAACGTCAACTTCGCGGTATCTTCTATTAAAGTTAGCAATCTGACCTTGATTTTGACTTGTATTTTGTAAAGCCTCAATAAATTCATTAGTAAACTCTTCGCTTGTAATATATCGAACTTTAAGGGAAGAATCTTTAACAAGCGCATAATTTCCAATTGCGTTAAGCAAATGTGTTTTGCCAAGACCAGATCCACCGTAAATACACAAAGGATTAAAATCGCGTCCTGAGCCTTCTGCAACTGCCAATGCTACTGTGCGAGCAAAACGATTGGAATCGCCAGGAACAAACGTGTCAAAAGTGGCATAAGTATTCAAATGAGTTGTTGGATCTCTATTAACTGATGCAGGTATATTTGTCTGCTTTTGATTAATAGATTGCACATTGAGATTTGTATTTTGCATGGT